>CAVVNL010000001.1:0-61516 GCA_963749565.1 uncultured Acidobacteriota bacterium
CACGCCCTGTCCATCGCGGCCGGGGCGCGTGTAACCTCAATCCGGGACGTAAGCCAGCAACATGCTCCGGAGGGCGCCGTACAGGAAGACGGAAGGGTCGCCGAATTCGGCCTGGTATGGCTTGAGAGGGTTTCGTTCCACGGCGTCTTCGGGGCCGAGGCCCATATTCATGTAGTCAATCATGGTGAGGTAGAGCTTCTGATAAATATCGCGGTGGCGCACGATGTCGCTGCCTGTCATCACGCGGCCATGGGCGGGCACGACGCGGGTGTCGGGACCGACAAGTCCTGCGAGTCTTTCGACGGCGCGGACGCGGCCGCCCAGCCAGGCGCCGTTTCGGTAGTCGAGGATAGGCCATTCCTCCGCGGACACGACTCCACCGGCGACCAGCAGGTTCATCTCTGGAAAATGGACGTAGAGATCTCCGTCGGTGTGGGCCGCGGGCAGGTAGCCGTAGTCGATCTGCTGGCCGCCGAACTCCAGGGAGCCGTCACTGCGCACGCTCCGATTCGGCCGGGCAACTTGGGGCAGAGGCGGCCGGCGGCCCTCGAACGTCACAGATTGGACCGTGTTGCTCAGGGACATCCGCGTCTTCTCGTGGGCGAAGATGACGCCGCCATTGCGACCGACCGCTTCGTTGGCGCCTGTCTGCTCGGGATGCCAGTGCGTGTTGATCAGCGTGTGGATGCGACTGCTGGCTGTCGCGTCCCTGACGGCCGCAAGCAGGGCATCAGCATTGGCCGCAAGGCCGCCATCGATCATCAGTGCGCCGTCGCCGTCTACCGGAACGCCTTGGCGGCGTTCCTTTGGGCCGGGCATCGCGATCACGTTGCAGCCGGCACCCTGGAGCAATGTCGCGCCGCCCAGAACGGTGGTTGAGATTCGTGGAGAGATCTGTTGCGCGCTGGCGGAATACGCAGGCACCAAGGCACTGCCGAGCGCGGCCGCGCCAGCATGCAGAAAACGTCGTCGCGAACACCGATTCTCAGTCGGTCGAGGGCTTGTAGATCGGCTCATGAACTCGCGACTCACCCAGAGGCCAGATGTCCGCCCAGACGCCCTGGGGTGGGCCCAGGACCGGCCACACGGGGCTTCGATCCCGCATTTTGGTCGCGCCCAGGTCGCGGAGAATCGCGGCCTCCTCCTCGTACACGGGGGTCTGCAGCGCCATGAACGGCATGAAGCCTCGGGACTGCGTATAGTCCAACGCCGTGAGGCCGTCCTGATCCGTGGCGTTCAGATCGATGCCGTAGGAGGCGAGCTCCTTGATCACCTCCTTGTAGCGCTTGCGGACGGCGTAGTGCAGCGCCGTGCCGCCCCGAACTTCCTCCCCGTGGTTGACCAGGGCGACGACGTTGACGTCAGCACCAGCCTTGTGCAGGACGCGGATCAGCTCCAGCGCCTGCTGCTCTGAGGAGCGGCCCGCGAGCACCGCATGGACCGGCGTCTGCCGGTCCGCCAAGTAGACGGTGGCATCGGCGCCATGTTTCAGCAGCAGATTGACGATCTCGAGATCCCCATTGGTGGCCGCGCGGACGAGCGGCGTGGAGCCCCGTGTATTGGTCGAGCCCGATACGTTCGCCGGCCTGAAGAAGAGCTGCATGTTCGGATCGGCGCCGCGCTCGAGGAGCACGTTGACGATCGTCAGGCCGTCGGTCTTGTTCAGGGGATCGATGGATGCCCGTCCGCCGTCGATCCGGCTGCGCAAACCGATCGCCGCGAACAGGGGCGCCTCTCCATAGATGTCCCACTGATTGACATCGGCGCCGGCCATGATCAATTGCCGGGCCAGGTCCCAGTTGGCATTCATGATCGCGACGAGCAGCGGCGAGACGCCATCCGGATCCGGCAGGTCGATGTCCGCGCCGTTCTCGAGCAACACCTCCACGCAAGCCATACAGTTCTCACGTGCGGCATAGAGCAGCGGCGTCAATCCACCGCTGTCCAGGCTCTTGGGACGCCCCTCGGCCGTCACGTGACGCTGGTAGTTGCGATCGATGGAGCGCGCATTGACGTCGGCGCCTTTGGAGATCAGCAGCTGCATCATCTCCGGATGCCGGCGCGCGGACGCCCACATCAGCGCGGTCTGTCCACCCCACTTTTCTCGGGCATCGACGGTCGCGCCTTCGTTCAGCAGGAGTTGCGCCGCCTTCACGTTGCCCGTTCTCGCCACCGCCAGCAATGCGGTCTGTCCGTCGGGATTGGGCGAGTCGGCATCCGCACCGATTTCGAGCAGCAACTTCAACATCTCGGTGTTGCCGACTTCGGCGGCGAGGCTCATCGGAGTAGCGCCGTAGTTGTTGGCGAGCGACACGTCGGCGCCGGCGCGCAGGAGGCGCTCGACCTCGGCGACGTCACCCGTATAGACCGCCCACTGCAGCGGCGTGCTGCCATCGGCGTTTCGACGGTTGACGTCCTCTTTCACGGCTTCTTTCACGGCGGGTCCGCTTCGCGGAGCCCGCCCTGCGCCCTGTGCGGCCGCCGTATTGGGCAGGGCGGTCACCAGCGCCGCAGCGACGATGGTTCGAGCCAGGATCGGACAGCTCTTCATGATCACACTTCCGAGAAGGCGCCGGTGCTGTCGGCGAATTTCTCGATGTCCTGAACCGGCACGCCCGCGCGGTGCAGCATCGTGACCAGGATGTTCGCATGCGGCGTGTCCTGCGGATAGTGCAGGTGCTGCCCACCTTTCACGCCGCCACCGCGGCCGATCAACGCCTGCGGCAGCGGATCGTTGTTGTGGGCGTCGCTGTTGGCCATGTTGCTCCCGAACAGGATGATCGAGTGGTCGAGCACGGACCCGTTGCCGTCAGGCATCTCGTTCAGGCGCCGGACAAACTTGGCAAACATCTCGGTGTGGTAGTTCTGGATCAGCCTCAGGTTGGCCACGCGGTCCGGGAATCCACCCCAGTGGGAGGTCGGGTGGAACGCTTCGTGGACCCCCAGGTTCGGGTAGGTCCGCATGCTGGCTTCCTCGACCATCTTCATCGTGACGACTCTGGTCCGATTGGTCTGCCAGGCAAGGGCGATCATCTGGAACTGAATGTCGAGGAGCTCACCGAAATCCTCCGGTGGACCGAGCGGCGCATCCGGCAGCTCGCGAATCGCGTTGGCGTCGGCCTCCAGCTTGTCCATGCGCAGCTCGATTTCGCGGACCGAATCCAGGTAATCGTTCACCTTGACCCGGTCACCGGCATCGAGTGTGCGGTTCAGGCTGGCCGTCGAGTCCTTCACGTAGTCGAGCAGGCTGTTGGTCGTGTTCAGAATGGCCCGGCGTTCTTCGTTCGTATCGCCCTGGCCGAACATGCCGTAGAAGACCTTCCGCGGATTGCTTTCCATCGGCAGCGGCTGATCAGGCGTCCGGAACGAGATCATGCCACCCGCCTCGCCGCAGAGCTCCAGCGACGGCAGCGACGTATCTTTGCCCAGGTGCCGCGCGGCGATCTGATCGACTGTCACGCCGACCCCTGTCTTCGCATTGCGCAGCCGCGGGCTGACGCAGTTCAGCCAGGTCTCCTCGGTGATGCCGTGCGGGCTGGAGCTTTCCCCACCCTTGTTCCGCAGACCGCTGACGATGGTCACCTGCTCGCGGAGCGGTTCGAGCGGCTTGAGAATGAACGGAAACTCGAAATCGCGGCCGGTCCGCGTCGGCGTCCATTCTTCCTGGAGCGCGCCATGCGGGAAGTACACGAAGCCCAGGCGCGGGCTGGATGCCGCAACCGTCTGCGCCAGCGCTGTTCCTGCCGGGACCATGGCATCGAGCAACGGGAGCGCGATGGTCGCGCCGGCGCCTTTGAGGACGGTGCGCCGTGACAGGTGCTTCTTGAACACGAACATGGCTAGAGTCCTCCGTTGCTGATTGACGCGGTCTTCACAGGCGCCCGGTCGGCGCCCTCGGTTTCCCTCTTGCGGAAGGCATCGCTTGAAATGACGCCAAGGACGATGGACTTGAAACGGTAATCATCCGCCGCCGCCTGACCGACGATGCGGCGAACCGTGGGCATGTCGCGATAGTCGAGGCTTCGACCCAGGGCATAGGTCAGCAGGTTTTCCGTGAACGCCTGAACGAACTGATGATCGGGCCGTGCGACCAGCGTCCTGCGCAGGCCTTCGGCTCCGTTGATCGGCGTACCATCCGGCAACTGACCAGCGGCATCGATTGGCGTCAGCGTGTCGGGGTCGTTGGCGCGGAACTGCCCCACCGCGTTGAAATTCTCCAGCGCCAGCCCGAGCGGATCCATCACGCCGTGACAGGCGAAGCACGTCGGATTCGCGCGGTGCTGCTCGAGCCTCGCCCGCAGTGTTGTTGCCGGCTGGCCGCGCTTGTTTTCCGGCAGTGACGGGACGTCGAGCGGGGGATCGGACGGCGGCGTGCCGAGAAGGCGGTCCAGTATCCAGGCGCCACGCAGCACGGGCGAGGTGCGATTGGGATACGCGGTCAACATCAGGATGGCGCCCTTGCCCAACAGGCCGTGGCGCGCCTTGTCCGTCGAGCGTCACCCGGCGGAAGTGGCTGCCCTTGACCGTCTCGATGCCATAGTGCATCGCCAGGCGCTCGTTGAGGAAGGTATGGTCCGCCGTCAGCAGCTCGATCACACTGCGATCGCCGCGCAGGACGCTGTCGATGAACAGCCGCAGCTCTTCCTTGAACATCGCGCGGGGATCCAGCAGGCCGCTCGCGTGAGGGAACTGGCCTCTGTCCGGCGTGATCTCATCCAGTTTGGCGATGTTGAGCCACTGAAACGCGAAATCGTCGCTCAGCGACCTGGCCCGCGGGTCGGCAAGCATCCGGCTGACCTGTCCGGCCAGAACGTCGCGATTGCTGAGGCGAGACTGAGTGGCGAGCGTCAAGAGCTCCTCGTCCGGCAGACTGCTCCACAGGAAGAAGGACAGACGCGACGCCAGCTCCAGATCGCTCAGCGTGCGAATCCCGCCGGCCCCGTCTCCGGGCTCCGCGCGATAGAGGAAATGCGGGCTCGCCAGGATCGCGCTGAGCGCATCGCGCACACCGCCTTCGAAGCCTGCCACCGCATGTCCCGACTTGTAAAACGCCATCAAGGGATTGAGATCCTCGCCGGTCACCGGGCGCCGGAAGGCGCGCCGTGCGAGGTTCTCGATGATCTCGTGCGCGCAGGATGCCTCGTCGCGTGACGCGCTGGGCTGGCAGATGAAGATCTTCGCGCGGCTGGCGGACGCGCTCATGCCGGTGACCGAGAGCGGCCCGCGGATCTGCAAGGCATGCGCGGCCTGGATGCGCTCCTGACCGCCCTCCAGCGCGGTCGTGCGAGTACGCTCGTCGCTTTCGGCGAAGCTGCGATGCACGAAGGTGACCGCCAGTTTGTGCTGCCCTGCCGTGGCTCGAAAGCGGATCTTCCGCAGCCGTCCGTTGATTTCCTCGACCGCGGGATCCAGCCGCTGGTCGATCGCCTTGTGGTCGGCTTCGCCGCCGATCGTGGTGCGATAGAACTCCTTGCCGTCGAGCAGCGCGATCACCGTGTTCTCGAATTCCATCCGCGGCACTTCCCGCGCGAGCGCCATGTCGCCGATCGTGAGCTCGTATTCGCCGTCTGCCGGGAAATTGTGTTCGACGATGAAGCCGCCGCGCGTGCCGAAGGGCATCCCTTCAAGGCGATGCTGCTGCCTGCCGGTGCCGGGAGCGCCGGCCGGCGGCAGGGAGATCACCATGTTGGCGACGTCGCCGTACGTGGTCGTGACGGCGGGAGCCTTGCGGTTGCCGACCGCCTCGAGCGCGACGGCCCGCGCGGCGTAGATGTACTGGTCGATGAAATTGGGCGACACCTGCAGGGCGGCTGCGTTGTTGTCGAAGTGGCCCTTGACGTTGTCGTCCGGCAGCAGAGCCTTCGCGTCGATATTGAACCCGAGCAAATCGCGTATGGCGTACGCATACTCCCGGCGATTGAGGCGGCGCAGTGCCACACGTCCGGGCCGGCGATCGGCAACCCCGGTGTCGATCTCGTTCTCGAGCCACGAGACCAGTTCCGCCACAGACTGACGATCCGGACGCCGGGCGCCAGCCGGCGGCATGAGACCACCGCGCAGCTTGCGGATCACCTTCTCGGCAATCTCGGCGTGCTGGTCGACGGCGTCCAGATTCAATTCCGACAACGCCAGGCCGCCCGATCGAACCCTGTCGCTATGGCAGCCCATACAGTACCTGATCGATGAGCGCACGCTGCGGGGAGACCGGCGTCGGCACCAGAGGTCTGAGCGTTGGCGGGCGCCGGCGTGGGACGCGCCGAGCGTGCTCGCCCCTCCGTCCCGGTATCGTTTGCCACAACGAGGCAGAGCAGGACGGCCATCGTCGTGATTCCGGTTTTGGCGATTCCTCGCATCATATCGTCCTGCCCAGGAGTTCGTCCGAGTGTATGCGGGGACTCGCGGGCGCGCAAGATTAAATCAATTGATGCAAAACCCTGTGTCCGTTGAACTTGTCGCTGGCGAAGCGAGCGATGGGATCGAAATCGGCAGGCGGCACCCCAGCATCAAACCTCGTTTGCGTGGGTTCCTCGGCGTCCGCCGCACTATGTGCCAAATGGTCTAGAGGCCGCGAAACAACACGATGTCCCATGTCGTCTTCGAACGTGAGAACGCGAGCCATTTACCGTCAAGAGACCACTCGAAGTCCTCGATGCGGCGGTCGTCTTCGGGGAAGCTGCGTCAGTTGGGACGGCGCACCGCCGTCGAGCATCTGCACCCAGATGTTGGACAGGATGGAATACGCCACGACCGCGACCGTCCGGCGTCCATTGCAGCGCAGTGGGCGCGCGTCACAGGAATAGTTCGCCGCGACGAGCAGTCCGACAGGGCACAGATCGAAACACCGCTTGGTTCTTCTCGTCTACCGACACGAACGCGAGCGACTTTCCATCAGGTGAGGGCACCGGTTCGAAGGCGTAAACATTCGCCAGTTGCTTCGGCGTTCCGCCGTCGAGCGGCCTGATCGAGGCAGCCTGAGTCCCACTCTCGCTCGACAGGTAAAGCACGTGCTTTCCGTCCGGTGTCAGACTCGTCCGGCCGGAGTTGGCCATGCCCAACTCGACGGCCCTTCGCCCTTCCCCATCTGCGTGCCAGATACCACGGCGGCCGTCCTCGACCCTCGCAAACACAATCGTCTGCCCGTTCGCCGCCCCCGACGGGGAGTACGCGTTTCCAATGAGCTCTGCTGGATTCGACTCGCCTCGCCGCAGCGCCCACACGGCCGGACGATTGTCCACAGGGGACAGCAGCGCGTAGAACAGCCTGTCGCCCCGCCCAGGCCACGTCAACGCCAACAAACGGTGCCGGCGGGACCAGTGTCGAACGGTTCGCTCGACGCGCCCTCCAGTACCGAAATGGCGACCTGGTGGTCCCATCGTGCGACGGCCATGGATTGGCGGTCAGCGCTGACGCCGAAGCTGGCGTAGTTGCTCAAATCGTTCGTCAGACGCGACCAGTCGCCCTCGGGATATGACAGCACCCACAATTGGGCGACCGCGTCGTTTCGTCCTTCCACGCTCACGATCAGGTGGCCGGCGTCGAGCCACTCGATGCCGTCGGCGGCGGCTCGTCCCGGAGTGGAATCGATCGCTCGGCGCCGCTCGCCACGTCCACGAAAACCGCCTGTCGTGTCACGACGCCGGCAACCGGCTCGAATCCAATCAACACGACGGTCTTTCCATCCGGCGACCAAGCGGGATGCATGCCCGCCCCTTGGCGCTGGGAGTCCCCCGCGACTGCCGAACGACAGGAACTGTGCTGGCAGTTTGCGCGTCGCAACCGTGCGCTCGTTCGTGCCGTCGGCATCGGCGACGAGGAGGGCGGACGAGCCCTCGAAGCCCGCACGGACGAACGCGAAACGATGGCCATCGGGCGACCACCCGATCGGGCTGTCGACGTTGTCGAGGAGCCTCTTGGCACTGCCGCCGAGGAACGGGACGCGCCAGAGCGTCGGCGCGTCGGCCTTTCCACGGGCGAAATCCACGAAGCTTCCATCCGGCGTCACCATGGCCGCCTGAGATAGGCAGACCCGTCGCGCAGCGACGATCTCTACGTCGCGGTCTGTGCCGAGCTGGCGCATCCGAAGGCTTGTGGCCAGCTCGTCGCGCCGTACGTAGACCACGTACTTGCCGTCGGGGGACAGCGCGGGCCGCCATGCGTTTCCGGTTACGGTGACCTGAGAAATCTGCAGGTTCTGCAACAGCCTGTTCGAGGCCGCACCCGTTGGCGCCGAGTCCCGCGGCCACAACAGGAAGCCGAGCCCTGCCATCGTCAATGCGAGAGCGGCAGCGCCGACGGCCAACGCTCGCGCGATGGCCTCTCGGCGACTCCGCAGCACCCGTGCGTGATCGCCGGACGCGCGCCCGATCGACCTGCAACCCTGGAGCGGCGCTCCCTCTCGTTCTCTGTACCGGTTCGGGAGCGGCGATGTTGCCCGATTCGAGCTCGCGTTTGAAACGCCGGAGATCGGCGCGCAGCTCGGCTGACGTCTGAGTGCGATCCCGAGGATCCTTCTCCATTGTCTTGAGGATGAGGTCTTCGAGCCGTGCCGGAAGTCGTCTCGAATATGCCGCGGCCGAACGGGCATTTACTGCAGAATCGCCGCGGCGACGACCGCGTTGGTTTCGCCGGCGAACGCGGGACGCCCTGTCACCATTTCGTAGACGACGAGCCCAAGCGAGAAGAGGTCGCTCCTCCGGTCCAGGGGCTTTCCACGGAGTTGCTCCGGTGACATATACGCCACCGTTCCAACCACGACGCCCTCGTCGGTGATCAGCGACTCGCGTGGCCTGGTCACCTTGTCGGTCGCGTCGGGCGTCGCCGCCGTGGCCACGGCCTTGGCGAGGCCAAAGTCGAGAATCTTCGGCCCGCGCTCGGTGAGGAAGATGTTCGCGGGCTTGATGTCACGGTGGAGGATGCCCTTGGCGTGGGCGGCGTCGAGGGCATCAACGAGTGCGAGCGTGACGTCGACGACGGCGGGGACATCCAGCGGTCCGCGGGTCAGCCGCTGCTGGAGCGTCTCACCCTCGAGCAGCTCCATCGCGATAAACGGTGGCTGTGTGCCGACGTCGTAAATGGTGCAGATATTCGGATGATTCAGGGACGCGGCCGCGCGGCCCTCACGCTCGAACCGCTCGATCGCCTGGACATCGGACACGAGTCGATCGGACAGTGTCTTGATGGCGACGACCCGGTGCAGTCGTGTGTCCTGCGCTCGATAGACCTCGCCCATCCCACCCGATCCGAGCGCGGACACCACCGTATAAGGGCCAAGCCGGTACCCGGTTGCAGCACCATCTGACAGTCCGCGATTATAGGTGGGCGACGCCGCTGGCGGAACCCTGCACTGCCGCGGGCGCCCCTCATGCGACTAGAAGCGCCGGCCATCGCTGCCTATAATCGTGTCGAGTAGGCGAAGTCAGAACTCCAACGCATGCTCGTGAACATCGGGGACCGGTTCGGACACTACGACGTCATCGCCCTCCTCGGCGAAGGCGGCATGGGCCGGGTGTATCGCGCGACGGATACCAAGCTCCGCCGCGATGTCGCGCTGAAGATCCTCCCCGAGGCCTTCGTCAACGATCGGTGACCGGCTGGCCCGATTCGAGCGCGAGGCCCACGTGCTCGCGTCGCTCAATCATCCCAACATCGCGGCGATCTACGGTCTGGAAGAGGGTCCCGCTGACGCCGGACGCCACGAGCGGGCGCTCGTCCTGGAGTTGGTCGAAGGGCGGACGCTGGCCGACCGCATCGCGCAAGGACCAATCCCGCTCGACGAGGCCCTGCCAATCGCCAGGCAGATCGCCGAGGCGCTGGAGGCGGCCCACGATGCCGGCGTCATCCACCGGGATCTCAAGCCCGCCAACATCAAGCTCAGACCGGACGGCACGGTCAAGGTGCTCGACTTCGGCCTGGCCAAAGCGCTCGCGCCGGATCCGTCGAGCTACGCGCGGCGGACCGGCTTTCGCAGTCCCCGACCATCACGAGGCCGGCGCATGACGCGGGCCGGGGTCATCCTCGGCACGGCCGCCTACATGAGTCCCGAGCAGGCGCGTGGAGACGGTCGTCGATCGGCGCTCCGACATCTGGGCGTTTGGGTGCGTGCTCTTCGAGATGCTGACGGGCCGGCGAGCGTTCGAGGGGCGGGACGGTGTCCGACACCCTGGCGGCCGTCCTGCGAGCCGAACCCGAATGGCATCGCCTGCCGTCGAATCTGCACCCTCGCCTTCGACTGCTGCTCGAGCGGTGCCTGGAAAAGAACGGCAGGAACCGTTACAGGGAATCGGGGACGCCAGGAGTGGACGTTCAACACGTCCTCGCCGATCCGCACGGCGGGTTGGCGACCGCACGCGCCCGTGGTCGATCGATCGGCGCCCCGCCGACTCTGGCCGTGGCTTGCCGCGACCGCAGTTCTCACGGCCATCGTGGTCGGCGTCAGCGCATGGATGCTGCGGCCGTCGGCGCCGCGATTGGAAGGCCGGCTGACGCACACGCTTCCTGAACGGCCAATCGTTCACACAGGCCACATCGTCCGCTCGTCGCGGTGGCGCCGGACGGATCGTCGATCGTCTACGTGGCGAACAACAGACTGTTTCTTCGCCCGATCGATGAACTGGAGGCGAAACCGATTCGCGGGACCGAGGGAGCGGTGTCTACGCCGTTCTTCTCGCCGGATGGACGGTCGATCGGGTATGGGACAGCGGAGACGAAGGGCTCAAGAGGATCGACATTGGCGGTGGAACGCCAATCGTGCTGGACCGGGCCACGATCGTTCGTGGCGCGAGCTGGGGATCGGACGGCACGATTCTGTACGCCAAGCGCGACGGCATCTGGACCGTCCGGCGCGGAAGGGCGGAGACGCCGAAACTGATCATTCCGATTGAGCAAGGGGTGGGTGCACGGACCTCAGATGCTCCCCGACGGGCACAGCGTTCTGTTCACACGACTCGTCGCTCCGACGGGAAGTGAGCTGGGAGGGCGCGGAAATTGTCGTCTGCGATCTCGAGAGCGGACAGGAGACAGGTCGTGGTGAGCGGGAGAGGACGGACGCTATGTGCCGACAGGCCATCTGGTCTACGCCGTCGACACGACGCTCTTCGCCGTGCCGTTCGATGCGGCGACTGGTCGAGTGATCGGAGGGCGTGTGCCCATCGTCGAGGGCGTGCGACGCGAGGTGTGGGTCGCCGGCAACACGGCCACCGCGAACTACGGCTTCACCGATGACGGCATGCTGGTGTATGTCCACGGAAGCGCCGAACGCTTGCCCGTCATTCCCGCGCGATCTCGTCATGGTCGATCTCAGGGGGTTGCCCGGCCTGTGACCGACGCAGCGACGCGACTACTGGCGGCCGCGGATTTCTCCTGACGGCTCGCGCGTCGCGGTCGAGGTCTTCGACGGCAAGAACCTCGCACATCTGGGTCGTCAGCCTCGAGACCGGCGTGTCAACCCAGGTCACTTTCGCGAGTGTCGAACAATTTCCCGGTCTGGACCCGCGACGGGAAATCAATCGTCTTCAACGGCGCTACTGAAGGCACGCAAGGGATCTACCGGAAACCGGTGGACGGCAGCGGAGAGGCAGAATTCCTGGGCGTCAAAGGCGAAACCGTGCCGACCGACATTTCCCGCGAGGGCACACTGGTGTTCTCGCTGGGAGATCAAACCGCCGGAACGTGCCATCTGGACGCTGTCTCTGGCCGACCGGAAGGCTGTGGAAATTCTCCAGACCGCCGGCCCAGGAGCACCACGCGATGTTCTCGCCTGACGGGCACTGGCTTGCGTACGCGTCGAACGCGTCAGGGCGCCAGGAGATCTACGTCCGGCCGTACCCGATCGTGCAGGGCACGGAACGAAGGGTGTCGGAAGGCGGTGGCGCCGGACCCGTGTGGGCGCCGGACGGCTCGGCGCTCTACTATCGAGGCGCCACGTCGCTCATGGTCGCACCGACACCGCTCGGGCCGGGCTTCGTCCCGGCCGCTCACGCGCCCTCTTCTCGACTGAGCGATTCCGGTTCTCCGGAAACACGTCAGCCTTCGACATCCATCCCGATGGCAAGCGGTTCGTCATGGTGACGCTGGGCGATCCGCCGCCGCCCCTGCCTGATCAAATCAACGTGGTCTTCAACTGGTTTGAGGATCTGAAGCGCCGAGCCCCGGTGGGGCGCTGAACTTGCTCTCGAGAAGCGCTTACGAATCGAAACTCCTAGCGCCGACGACCTCTGCGAAGACTCGAGGGGGCGGATGTTCCGGATCTTCATCAGCTACAACAACGAGAATCGCGAGATCGTCAAGACGCTCGCCGACGACATCGCGGCGCTCGGCCACCAGGTCTGGCTGGACCGGGAGCTCACCGGCGGGCAGGCATGGTGGGACCAGATACTTGCCGAAATCCGGCAGTGTCACGTATTTGTGTTTGCGTTGTCTCCCGAGGCGCTGGATTCGTATCCCTGCAAGCTGGAACATGATACACGTCCAGCCTGAACAAATCGATCCTTCCAAATCATGGTGTCAGATGGCGTCTCGGCCAGTCTGCTGCCGCCGGCGCTATCGAAACTGCAGCACATCGATTACCGTGCTGAACCGGAACGTCAGGGAGTTCTCCGTGACGAACGTCATGAGCCGGTCCTGGCAGATGTCGAATCCCGAGAGCGATCAGCTCGTTCACATCGCGAAGGAGATCCTGGATGCCGTGAAAGTCATCGCGCCGAAGCACAAGGTCGTCACCGCCCGGCGCGAGGGGGAATAACCGTACTACTGAACGTCACCTGGTTTGGCTGGCGTCAACTGTCGCAAGGTGTTCCGTGCGTCTTCCAGGAACTGCATCTGCGCCAGATTGATGCGCAGCGCCTCGGCTGTGGCAGCGACTGAGGCAATCGTCGCGTGGCGAGCCTCCTCGGCTGCTTTTCGCGCCTCCTCGGCGGCGGTCCGAAGCGCCTCCCGCTCCTGTCGGACCGACTCCAACTCCTCGCGGAACTTCTCACGCAGCACCCTGGCCTCTTCGGCAAGCACCCGGAACTGTTCTGCGTCTCTCCTCGCCGATTCCGCCAGCGCCCGCCGCCCTTCGGCGCTGTCACGCTGCTGATCCGCCTCCTCCCGCAGGTCCTCGGCGTCATCCCGCTTTTCCTCGGCCCTGACACGGTTCGACTCGGTGGGAGCCTTGTCGTCAGACATAGGAGCCTCTTCGGTCTTCTGCCGATCGATTCACTCAGGAAGTATGGATCAAACGTGCTAGATTTCCGCGCACAGGAGGCACCATGTTTCTCATCCGAGACATCATGTACTGCAAGCCCGGGCAGGCGCGACCGATGGTCCAGAAGTTTCTCGCTCTCGGCAAACTGGGACAGCAGATGGGATTTGGTCCGATGCGTGTGATGACCGACGTGAGCGCGGAACGTTACTGGACGGTGGTCTCTGAAATGGAAGTGGAAAGCCTGGAAAAGTATACCGAGATGTCGCGGAAATCGATGGAGATCAAGGAATTCCAGGAGGCCATGAAGGGGTATCACGAGCTGATCGATCACGGCCGGCGGGAAATCTATTCGATCGAAACATAATCGTGCGATTCGCGACAGCTCGACTCGCCACAGGCCCCCGGCTCCATTTCGCGGAGATGGGGCCGGCCGGTGGCGACGCGATGGTGTTCCTTCACGGGTGGCCCGACTCGTGGTTCTCGTTCAGCAGGGTGATGCCGCTGCTGCCGCCGCGGTTGCGCCTCTTCGCGCTGGACCAGCGGGGCTTTGGCGACTCCGAACGTCCGGAGCGCGGGTATGGCATCCCTGATCTGGCTGCCGACGTCGTGGCGTTTCTCGATGCGGTCGGCGTCGAGCGCGCGACCGTGGTGGGCCACTCGTATGGCAGCTTCGTCGCGAGGCGCGTCGCTATCGCGCACCCGGAACGAGTCGCTCGACTGGCGCTCGTCGACAGCGGCTGGTCCCCACGCAACCCGGTGCTCCTCGAGGTGCAGGCCTCGTTGCGGGACATCGCCGATCCAATCCCGACGGAGTTCGTCCGGGCCTTTCAGGCAAGCACCGCCTATCAGCCGCTCCCCGCGCCTTTCTTCGAACGCATCGTCGCCGAAAGCCTGAAGCTGCCGGCGCGTCTCTGGGGCGAGGCGTTCGACCGCCTGCTCGAATACGAAGACACCGAAGATCTCCCGCGGATAACCGCGCCGACGCTCGTGCTCTGGGGCGACCGCGATGCCCTGTTTTCCAGGGACGATCAGGATCGGCTGGCCGCGGCCATCCCCGGCGCGGCGCTCCGGATCTACCCGGAGATCGGCCACTGTCCCAACTGGGAATGTCCCGATGATCTTGCTGACGATCTCGGCGCCTTGATGATGAAGGCCTAGCAGTCCGGTGCAACTGCATCGTTGCACCGAGAACGGCGAGGCGCCGTCTGGCAAGGCGCGACGACCGAGAATATCGGGAATATTTGAGGAGGAGCAACGCAGTCAGACGGGATGCATGCCGATCGAATGCAGATGGAGTTGCACCACGGGCTGTAGGTCACGCTGGCTTCCCGTAAACAGGGCGGGTCACGCGTTCATGATAGGGTCGGCTGGACTGGAGTTGTGAGCCACAGGTCATGCCACCCGGAAATGCGTTCGCCGAAATCGCGCTGACGCTCCTGGCCGCCGCCGTCGTCGGCGCTGTCGGCACATGGCTGCGGCAACCGCTGATCGTCTCCTTCATAGCGGTCGGCATCCTGGTCGGCCCTGCCGGAATCGGTCTCGTCACGCAACACGAAGAGATCGAGCTGCTCGCGAGCATCGGCATTTCGCTGCTGTTGTTCGTGGTCGGCCTCAAGCTCGATTTTCACACCATCCGGACGCTCGGCCCCGTGGCGCTGGCTACCGGGGTCGGCCAGATCGTGGTCACGTCGGTCGTCGGGTTCCTGATTGCCGTCGCGATGGGCATGGACACGCTCACCGCCACCTACGCGGCAGTCGCCCTGACGTTCTCGAGCACCATCATCATCGTCAAGCTGCTGTCGGACAAGCACGAGATCGATGCGCTCCACGGACGCATCGCGGTCGGTTTTCTCATCGTGCAGGACCTCTGCGTGATTCTCGTGATGATTGGCATCACCGCCATCGGGGGCGAGCGGTCGGCGGACCAGAGCCTGATGGCGCACGCCGCCACCATTCTGGTGAAGGGGCTCGGGTTCCTCGCTCTGGTCGCGGTGCTCGCGGTGCGCGTGCTGCCGGCGACGACGACCCTGCTGGCCCGTTCGCCGGAGCTGTTGGTGCTGGCTGGCATCGCGTGGGCCGTCGTCCTCGCGGCCATCGGCGAGGTATTGGGGTTGAGCAAGGAAGTTGGCGCGTTCCTCGCCGGTGCTTCGCTCGCGTCCACGCCCTATCGCGAGGCAATCGGCAGCAGGCTGGTGACCGTCCGCGACTTCCTCCTGCTGTTCTTCTTCATCGACCTGGGCGCGCGATTGGACCTCTCGATCCTGGGCGCGACGCTCGGCGCCGCGACGATATTCTCGGCGTACGTGCTGATCGGGAATCCGATCATCATGATGGCCATCATGGGGATGATGGGATATCGGAAGCGAACGGCCTTCCTCGCGGGGCTGACGGTGGCCCAAATCAGCGAGTTCTCCCTGATCCTCGCTGCGCTGGGCGTGAGCGTCGGTCATCTGGGACCCGAGGCGATGGGGCTGATTACGACCGTCGGGCTGATCACGATCGCGCTGTCCACGTACATGATCATGTATTCCGCCCGCCTGTACGAGTGGCTGGCGCCGTGGCTCGGCATATTCGAGCGGCGCACGCCGTTCCGCGAGGCCGGCGCGAACACCGGCGCGCCGCAGAAGGCCGACGTCGTGGTGCTTGGGCTCGGGCGGTACGGCGGCGGCATCGTGCGACATCTGCTCCTGCGACATCGCCGGGTGATCGGCGTCGACTTCGATCCGGAGGCGCTGGCCCGATGGCGGAAGGAAGGCGTCTCCGTCGTGTACGGCGACGCCAGCGATCCGGAGCTTTTCGACCACCTGCCACTCGCCGAGGTGAATTGGGTGGTCAGCACGACGCCGGATATCGAAACCAGCCGGGTGTTGCTCCAGCATCTCCGCGAGCGCGGGTACACCGGCAAGATCGCCGTCGCGTGCCGGTCGGCGGACGAGGGCGACGTGCTGCGGCTGCAGGGAGCGGATGTCCTGCTGCGGCCGTACGCGGATGCCGCCGAGCAAGCCGCGGACGCGATTACGACGGCCATGGATCGGCTGAGCGCCATCGCCATTGCAGCGCCGGGCCTGCGGGAGGCGCGGCTGGGCTCGACGTCGAAATGGGCCGGGCATCGCATCGCAGAGATCCCTTTGCGAGACGAGTTCGGCGCAACCGTTCTGGCGGTCAGTCGCGGAGGGCGCAGCTTCTTCAATCCAGGGCCGTCGTTTCAGTTGTTTCCCGGAGATCGGTTGTTCCTGTCGGGCGAGCCCTCGGCGCTCGACCGGGCCATCGATTACCTCGCCATCGCCGACTACAAGGGACAACAACCACAGCAGGAGCAGTTCGCCGTCGAAGAAGTGCGGGTGGCGTCGCTTCCAGGCTGGCCCGGACGAAGCCTCGCGGAACTGGATCTGCCCGCCCGGTTTCGCGTCACCGTGCTGGCGGTGGCGAGGGATCTCGGGCAGCTCGCGGCGCCGGACCCGCAACGGCCGCTCTCGGAGCGGGATCGGTTGCTGCTGGCCGGCACACCGGAGGATTTGCAGCGCGTGCGAACGGCGGGCGTGTCAGAGGACGAATCGCAGCCGGCGCGCCCGTAGCCCCCATTCACCGACACCCTATCCACCGGGACTCGCCAACCCGGGCCTTTCTGTGCTTCAATAGGCACATCATAATGAGATTGGGTCTCACAATCGCCGGCTCGTCACCCGCGCCGCGCCTCGACGCCATCTCCATGCCGGCTCTGCCGGACATTCTCCACACCGGGCTCCACACCGGGCTCCACGCCGGCCGCGCTCCAGCGAGGGTGACGATCGAAGGGATCAGCGCCAGATTCGGTGATGTCGCTGCCCTGGACGATGTTTCTCTCGACGTCCGGGCCGGGGAGATCCTCTGCCTGCTCGGGCCATCCGGATCGGGAAAGTCCACGCTGTTACGCATCGTCGCGGGTATCACCCGGCCTGTAAGAGGGCGCATCACGATCGAGGGGTTCGAGGTCGAGGGCCCCGGCGTGAGTGTCGAACCGGAGAAGCGACGCGTCGGCATGGTCTTCCAGGACTACGCGCTTTTTCCCCACCTGACCGTTGCCGCGAACGTGGCGTTCGGCCTCAGGCGCCTCAGCCGCGCGGAGGCCGATCGCACGGTCGGCGCGCTGCTGGATCGCGTCGGTCTCGCGCTCCACGCCGATCGCTATCCGCACATGCTGTCGGGCGGCGAACGCCAGCGTGTCGCGCTCGCGCGCGCGCTTGCGCCGAGCCCGCAGGTGCTGCTGATGGACGAGCCGTTCTCGAGCCTGGACGACCGGCTTCGAGATCGAGTGAGGCGCGACACAATCGGCCTCCTTCGCGACACGCGCACTACCACGATCATCGTCACCCACGACCCGGACGAAGCGGTCAGCGTGGGCGATCGCATCGCGCTGCTGCGGCGCGGGCGTCTGCTGCAGTGCGGTTCCCCGGAAGACTTGTACGCGCATCCGACATCGACGTTCGCCGCGCAGTTCTTCGGCGATGTCAACGAACTGAGCGGCACCTGCCGCCGTGGGCGCGTGGAGACGGCGCTCGGCAGCTTCGCCGCGCCGCATCTCGCGGAGCACGCGGCCGCCCGTGTCTGCATCAGGCCGGAGCATCTCCGCGTTGCCGCCGGGGCGACCGGCATTCCTGCGCGCGTCCTGGCCTCCCAGTTCCGCGGCGAGATCGATCGCGTGACGCTCGACGTGGCGGGACTCCCCGCGCCCGTTTCCTTGCGCGTGTTCGGACGCGCGGGGCTCGTGGCCGGCAGTTCGGTCAATCTCGAAGTCGAATCATCCAGCGTCGTCGTGGTTCCGGACGACGAGAGCTGAGCGAAGCCTGTCAACTCTATTGATCGAGGTTACGACATGACACGTTTACTGGCCCCCCGTTTTCGAAGCGCAGCGTTCGCCGTTCTGGCCACCCTGTCTCTCAGCCAGGCCGCGGCGGCTCAGGAAGTCAACCTCTACACGACGCGTGAGCCCGGCCTGATGCAGCCGCTGATGGATTCGTTCACGAAGTCCACCGGGATCAAGGTCAACAGCATCTTCATCAAGGACGGCCTGGCCGAGCGCGTGGCGGCCGAAGGCCTCCGTTCGCCCGCCGATGTGCTGATGACCGTCGACATCGGCGCGCTGTTCGATCTGGTCGAAAAAGGGCTCACCCAGCCGGTGCAGTCGGCGGTGCTCGAGCGCGCCGTGCCGGCCAACCTCCGCGGGAAAGCAGGCGAGTGGTTCGCGCTCTCCTTGCGCGCGCGCGTCCTGTACGTGCAGAAGGATCTGAACCTGTCGACGTTCACCTACGAGCAGCTCGGCGATCCCGCCTGGAAGGGCAAGATCTGCACGCGTGCCGGTCAGCATCCCTACAACACGGCGCTGATTGCCGCGTACATCGCGCATCATGGTGAGGCCAAGGCGGAAACCTGGTTGAACGGTTTCAAGAGCGGGCTGGCGCGCACGGCGACGGGCGGCGACCGCGACGGCGCGCGGGACATCATGGGCGGCATCTGCGATATCGCGGTCGCGAACTCTTACTATGTCGGCCTGATGCGGAGTGGAGCGGGCGGTCCCGAACAGGAGAAGTGGGGCGCGGCGATCAAGGTCATCCTGCCGACCTTCGCGGGCGGCGGCACGCACGTCAACATTTCCGGTGCGTCGATTGCGAAGAGCTCGCCGAATCGAGCCGCGGCCGTGCGGTTTCTCGAATATCTGGTGTCGCCGGAGGCGCAGAAGATCTACGCGGAAGCCAACTACGAGTACCCGGTGACGGCCGGAGCCGTGGTGCACCCGATCATCGCGGCAATGGGCACGCTCAAAGTCGACCCGATTTCGCTGGCCGACGTGGCGCGCCATCGCACGGCGGCGAGCAAGCTGGTCGACAAGGTCGGCTTCGACCGATAATCCACAATTGATGAAGAGGAGGCCCAGCCGGGCGGGGACCGGGTCCTGGCTCGCGGCTTCGGGTCTCCTCAGCCTGCTCGTTCTCGCACCCCTCGCGGCGCTGGTGTTCGCCGCATTCCGGGGCTCCGGGGACTTGTGGCAGCACCTGATCGCGTTCGTGCTGCCGGTGGCAATTCGAGACACGCTCGTCCTGCTGGCAGGAGTCGGCCTGCTCGCCGTGACGATCGGCACCTGCACGGCGTGGCTGGTCACCGCCTACGACTTCGCCGGGCGGCGGATCATCGACTGGGCCCTCCTGCTGCCGATCGCCGTACCGACCTACATCATCGCGTACGCCTATCTCGACATCCTGCATCCGGTGGGTCCGGTCCAGACGGCTCTCCGCGCGCTGCTCGGCATCGACAGTCCACGCGATCTGAGACTGCCGGATATCCGGTCCATGACGGGCTGCATCGCGCTTCTCGGCTTCGTGCTGTATCCCTACGTGTACCTCACGACGCGCGCAATGTTCGTGATGCAGTCCGCGAATCTCATCGACGTGTCGCGCACGCTCGGGACGAGTCGCAGCGGGGTGTTCTTCAGGGTGGCGCTGCCCCTCGCCCGCCCCGCGATCGTCCTCGGCCTCACCCTCGCGCTGCTCGAAGCGCTCAACGACATCGGCGCGTCGGAATTTCTGGGGGTCCGCACGCTCACTGTGGCGATCTACTCGACGTGGGTGACGCGGTCGGACCTGCCTGGCGCCGCGCAGATAGCGCTCGCCATGCTGGCGATGGTGCTGCTGCTCGTGGCCCTGGAGCGGCGCGCACGCGAGCGGCGGCAGTACGCCAACGATGCGCAAAATCCCCGTCCGCTCGAACCTCACCGTCTGTCGGGGTGGAAGAGCGCGGCGGCACTCGCGACCTGCCTGATCCCCATTGGCATCGGCTTCGTGATTCCCGCGGTTTATCTGATCGACGAGTCACTCCGGCGTATTCGTTTCGCCGGCATCTCCACGGCGATTGTGAGCGAAACCGTCAACACGATTGCGATCTCGCTTCTGGCAACGGCGCTCACGGTAGGAGCCGGCGTGGTGGTGGCGTACACGATGCGGATCGACGGCGGCGCGGTGCCAGCCGCGCTGTCCCGTCTTGCGTCGCTCGGCTACGCCGTGCCAGGCACCGTGCTGGCGATCGGCCTGCTGCCGATCGTAAGCGGTGTGGAGATGGCGGTGGATGCGGGCACGCGTCGCTTCCTCGGGTTCGCGTCGGGGCTCTTCTTGTTGGGCACCGGCGCCGCCATTGTCTATGCGTACCTCGTGCGGTTTCTCGCAATTGCGTCCGGGGGGATCGAAGCCGGCTTCAGCCGGGTCTCGCCGTCGCTCGACGATGCGGCGCGGACGCTTGGAGAGACGGTTGCCGGGCGTTTGCGCCGGGTTCATCTTCCCCTGCTGCGCCCGGCCCTGGCCACGACGGCGCTGCTCGTCTTCGTCGACTGCATGAAGGAGCTGCCCGCCACCCTGCTGCTTGCGGCCGCTCGGCTTCGAGACGCTCGCCACGCACCTGTACGGAGAGGCCGTGCGCGGAACCTACGAAGAAGCCGCCATCGCGGCGCTGATGATTGTGGCCGCTGGCCTCGTGCCGGTGCTGCTGCTCGCACGAATCAGCCGTTCGGACGCGTTCGGCGGCGCCCTGGGCCGCTGACGAAGCGCGCAATCCGGCTAAAGCCGGATCCCACGTGCTACAGACATACGACGTACTACAGACATACGAAAACCGGCGGCGAGCCTCCACGGCCACCAACCCAGACCGTATAATGCATTCCCTACCTCGTATCCAGGATGTCGACAGGCGCGGGACAGGAGTGTGTGTCGTGATGGTTTCCCCAGGCTTTGCAGAGTCCGTCGCCGAGCGTATGCGAGCCGACCATGCGGTGCTCGCGGGCAGGTGGTTCAAGCGGCTCCATGATCTGCTGCCCGTCGAAGCGACTGAAGTCTTTCCCTCAGAAAGCCTGCTCGATCACATTCCAGCGCTGATCGTCGACATCAGCGCGTACCTCCGGGCACCCGAAGCAGAGGCGATTGCCGCCAACACGCTGGTGATGGAGAAGGCCCGCGAGCTCGGCACGCTTCGGCACCATCAGCGTGCCTCTCTCCACCAGCTCCTGCGCGAGTACCAACTGCTCGGCGGCGTGCTCGTCGCGTTCGTGCAGGAAGAGATCGTCAGGTCGTCGCTGGCGCCATCCCCCCGCGAATGCGTGGATGTCGTTGCCCGTCTGCATCAGTCGGTGGACGTTTTGATGCAGGAAACGGTCGAAACGTTCGTACGCCTGTACGCCGCGACGATTTCCGAACAGGCCGATCGGCTGGAGCAGTTCACGCGGATGGCCACGCACGAGTGGCGTCAGCCCCTTGGATCGTTGCAGTTTGCAGTGACCCTGCTGCGACAGGCGCCCATCGAGCCGGCGCGCGTCACCCGGACTCTGGAGTTGATGGAGCGCAACGTCGCGCACCTGGTCGAGATGACGCACAAGCTCGAACGCCTCGCCCGCATACGGGAAGGCGACGACGATCCCGTCGTTCAGGAAGTCTCGGTCACCGCCGTGGCCCAGCAGGCGGCGAGGCAGTTGCGCGAGATGGCAGAGTCCAAGGACGTCCGCGTCTACGTTGCCGACGATCTGCCGACGCTGACCGTGGACGTCGGCCGGTTGGAGCTGACGTTCGTCAACCTGCTGTCGAATGCCATCAAGTACTCTGACGCCGGAAAGGCCGAACGGATCGTGGAAGTGGTCGGCGGACCCGACAGCGATGCTGAATGCCGGCTGGTTGTCCGCGATAACGGCATCGGAATCCCTGCCGATCGCATCGGTTCGATATTCGACCGCTTCTCGCGCGCCCATGCCGATCGCGACGACTTGTATGGCGTGACCGGAGTGGGGCTTGGCTTGTCCATCGTCGCGGATTGCGTCCGCGCGATGGGCGGTCGCGTGGCAGTCGAGTCCAGCGAGGAGCTCGGAACAGCGTTCCTGATCACGCTGCCGAGAACAGCCGCCGGAGAGGGAATTGGGTCAGAGCTCTCCATGATTTAATTCCGGCCCGCGCGCTCGAGAAACCTCTCCCGCCCTTCTTCGCGAATCTTGCCCACCTCTTCCATCTGTTTTTCGGAGAGGATCTTCTTGAGCTGCTCGTCGGTCGCATTCTGAACCGCGCGAAGCTCGCGGCCCATCCTCAATCGGGTCAGAAGGTTCTGTTCGTCCCCGTCGTACTTCTCTCGAAGCGCTCTCAACTTCTGAATCTCTTCCGTTAACAGGGGACGGATCTTCTCGATTTGTTCGGGAGTCAGCTCGAGGCGTTCTTGGATCTCCTGAAGCCTCTGCTGAACCTGCTGAACCTGCTGCGCGTCGGGGCTGTCGTCCTGAGCGGCCGGCGCAGGCGGCGCCAACATCAGCGCCATTGCAAGCATCGCGACAAGTCTCGTCATGCGACCTCCAAGCCCGTTCACGGTCACCCAATCATCGCCCCAACTCAGCCGCCGACCGCGAGTTATAGCCGTTGGCATTCTGTAACCACAATATGTAGTAGTGTGGTGAGGTCACTGCTGGGCTGTTCAATATTGAACATCACAATGCCCATGCTCAGGAATACGCTTCACGGCGACGGCTTCTCATGCTCCACGAATTCATTTCCCTGAACCGCGTTGAGATCATCACGCGGTGCCGGGCGAAGGTGGCCACCCGATCGGTCCCACCGCCAACCGACGACGAGATCGATCACGGCGTGCCGCTGTTCCTCGATCTGCTGGCGGACGCACTGCGCCTCCACCTGGTATCGAGCCCCGCAATCGCCAAGAGCGCGATCCAGCACGGGCGTGACCTTCTGCAGAAGGGGTTCACCGTATCCCAGGTAGTCCACGACTATGGCGACGTCTGTCAGGCTATCACGGAGCTGGCGGTGGAACGCGAGGCGCCAATCAGCACGGAAGACTTCCGCATGCTGAACCGATGCCTCGACGACGCCATCGCGGGCGCCGTCACCGAGTATGGACGCGAACGGGATCAGTCCAACCTCGATGGACAGGGAGAGGCCGCGCGCGCGAGCGAGCGCCTCGGTTTCTTCGCGCATGAATTGCGGAATCTGATCAACACCTCGCTGATCGCGTTCGAGGTCCTCAAGACGGGAAACGTTGGAGTCGCAGGAAGCACCGGGGCCGTGCTCCAACGCGGGCTCGTCGGCATACGCTCTCTCATCTCGCGCTCGCTCGCCGAGGTGCGCCTCATGCAGGGCGTCCAGCACCAGGAGCAGTTTCCGGTTTCCGAATTCATCGACGAGGTCGGCGAGGCCGCAACATTGGAGGCAAACGCCCGGGGTGTCAAACTCGCCGTGCTGCCCGTCGAGGACGGCGTGTCGATCGAGGCCGACCGGCAGGTTCTCGCCGCGGTCGTGACGAACCTGCTGCAGAATGCGTTCAAGTTCACCCGGCCCCGGACCACCGTCACGCTACGGGTCGGCGCCACCGATGAGCGCGTGTTCATCGAGATCGAGGACGAATGCGGCGGCCTGCCGGGCGGGAACGTTCAGGAACTGTTCCGGCCGTTCGAGCAGCGAAGCGCCGATCGAACGGGCCTGGGTCTTGGCCTCTCGTTCAGCCGGTGGGGCGCGGAGGCGAACAACGGCCGCATCTGCACGCGCAACTTACCTGGCAAGGGGTGCATCTTCACCGTCGACCTGCCGCGGCTCCACGTCTCCGTCGGCGGGCTGGCCTAACTACGAGCCGCTCAAAGCGACTTCAGGAATTCCACCAGACTGTTCCAGCGCGATGGCTCGCGCGGAGCACGCCGTTCATTCGGGGCTCCGCCTCCCTCTCTCTGACGTTCGGCCACCGTGACGGGGTCCATCGTGGTGGGACCTTCGGGGATGCTCGGACTGTTCGCAGCGACTCTTCCAAATCGCGACAACATGCCTGGTTCCCGCTCGCCAGGAATCGGTCTCCTCGGTGCAACTGATACGGTCTGTGAATCGGACATCCGAAGATCGTGTCGCCTTCTCCAAAACGTGTCTGTGCAATTACGTACATCGTTGCGTGAAGCGGGACTCGTGGCGTTCTGTGTGGCTTTTGGCCGCCACCCATGCGATGATCTCGGGCCACAAGATGCCAGCGAAGCCGGCCGCAAAGCCACCTGGGCCGTTCGACGTCCACTCCTTCCTCGATTCCGCCGGGGTTTCGCGCCGAATCGTGCGCTTCGCGCGCGGCGCGGTGGTGTTTGCCCAGGGGTCGCCGGCCAACAGCGTGTTCTATATCCAGGAGGGCGGCGTCAAGCTGTCGGTGTTGTCCTCCGCCGGGAAGGAAGCGGTCGTGGCCATCGTCGGTTCCGGCGATTTCGTCGGCGAAGGCTGCCTGGCCGGGCAGCTGCTTCGCATGGGCACGGCCGCGGCGATGACGGCGACAACGGCGCTGCGGATCTCGAAGCGGGAGATGATGCGGACGTTGCACGAGCAATCGGCGCTCTCCGATCGCTTCATTGCCCACATGCTCGCGCGCAACATTCGCATCGAAGAGGACCTCGTCGATCAGCTCTTCAACTCGAGCGAAAAGCGGCTCGCGCGAACGCTCCTGTTGCTGGCGCGATACGGCAAGGACGACGCGCCGGCGCGAGTGCTGCCGAACCTGTCGCAGGAAACGCTGGCCGAAATGGTCGGCACGACGCGGTCGCGGGTCAACTTCTTCATGAACAAGTTCCGGAAGCTTGGACTCATCGAATACAACGGCGGGCTCAAGATCAACAGCACCCTTCTCAGCATCGTCCTGCACGACTGACACCTCGAGACTGACAGCGTCACGGTCGCGGCTTGATCGCGACCGTTGCCAGCAGGTATCCGTGTTTCCTGACGGCCGCCACGTGCCGATCGAGCCAGACGAACGGCCACACCAGCGCCGCCGTCACGACCGACAGCGGACGGCACCAGGAGTGGCACGCGAGGTCGAGGATTCGCAATCCGCCGGGAATGAACAGGATCGCCGTCTCCGCCGCCACGCTGAACCCTGCGCGTTCGAGCATCTCCCGCAGCGCCCGCCGCGAGTAGGATTTTTCGTAGCCGTATGCGTATAGCCCCACGGCTTGAAGCGCCGTGGCGAGGAGCGGGCGCAGGAACGGGTCGTGGCGGTTCGGCACGCCGATGATCGCGCGCCCGCCAGGCTTCAGCACCCTTGCGATCTCCCTCACGGCTTGCTCCGTCTCGTCGAAGTGCTCGATCGTCCCCATCGAGTAGATCGCGTCGAAGCTTGCGTCGCGGAAGGGCAACGCCCGGACGTCGGCGGCTGCCGAGCGCAGCGGGCCCGACTCGCGCGTGAACGCGGCCCTCGCCTGAACGACCGTGGGCTCCGAGATGTCGATGCCGAACGCGAGCGCTCCCCGGTGCGCCGCCCACGCCAGAATTCGCGTGTTCTTCGCCTCGTCCCACAGGTCGGTCTTGAGCACTCGCAAGCCGGCGAGAGGCGGCAGGTGCTCGGTGAACAGGCGCTGTTCGTTGTCCGCGTAATAGCGCGTCGACGCCGCGCCGCCGAGATCCGGAAAGCGCTCGCCGACCTCCGCCCAGAAATCCCGATAGGTGGACGGCCCCGTCACGGCCGATCGCCTCGAACGCTCCATTTCCACGTGCCGAGGGCAAACGACAACGGCCGCCGGTCTCCATTGCCCATTACGTCGTCGGCCACCGTCGGCGCTTCAGTGGGATGAAAGGCGAGGATGTGATCGCCGGGATTCACCGTGAGCGGACCGATCTCGTACGTGCGGCGAGACGGCTCGACGACCAATGTCTGCACAGGGCGGCCGTCGAGGCGCACCTCCATGCGCCGTGCACGGTGGAGCGCCGACAGCTCGATCGCGAGGGTCGCGACGGCGGGGTGCGCCCGTGGGTTCGCGATCGTCCAGTCCGCTCCCTTTCCCATCCATCGCCACGTCCATTCCGCATCGTGCTCGCGCGGAGAGAACCCCGTCATGGACGCGGTATAGATGGCCGGCGCTCGCGCGGTAACCGCGAATACCTCACCATCGTCGAACGTCGCAGCGAGATCCACTCCATCTACCGGGTGCGTGGCGAACCACTGCGCGGCGCTTGTCTCGCGCCGCACGAGCAGGTGCGTCAGGCTCATCGCCGCAAGCTTCTCGGAAAGATTCGGCTCCATGCAGTCGCTCGTGACATTTCCGAGCAGCGTCACGCGATACCCGGTCAGCCACGGAATCGACCCGGACTCCCGATTGAGCGGCGTGCAGTCGAGGGCGCTGATCCGGCCCGGCTGCCTCGCGACCCAGCGGTGCGCCGCCGTGGGCAGCACGTCGCGCCACAACGCCCACGGCGACACTGCGTACTCGCCCGCGGCCAGCACCAGGAGGGCAAGGCACGCAATCTGCGCGCGCCTCGTGCCGGCGCGGCGGAGATAGTCCACACCCAGGCCCGCCAGCAACGCTGCCATGAGCTGCACGACGACGCCGAACCGCGCGTACGACCGGAACATCGGCAGAACGTCGTACAAGAGCGCGGAGGGCCGAACGAACGTGATCGTCCCGATGGTGCGCTCTGGCGACAGCGAGCAGAGGAGCGCGAAAGCGGCGACGATGGCGAGAATCGGAACGGGCTCGAGGCACGCCGGCCGCCCGGCCTTTCTCGCGGTGTCCCCGCGAACCAGCCACCGAAAAGACGCGATCAGCCCGAGCGCGACGATACCCCAGCCGAGGCTGAGCTGTTGCTCAATCAGTCCTTCCCGGACGCCTGCCGCATTCCAGACGCGATGGGCAGTTTCGCCGACGAGCGGATGACCGACCGGCGGAACCAGGTAGCTCCACCACTTCGCGCCATAGCGGAACAAATCGCTACGGGGGAACGCATACGCCGCAGGATCGACGACGACGTCGCGGGCCGCGTACCAGACGTACGCCATCCCGGCCGCGGCGATGAGCACCAGGCTCCCGGCGGTGATAAGCAGCGGGCGCATCGATCCTGCGCCTGTCCGGTGCTTGACCAGCCAATACGCCGCCATGGCGACCGGGGTGATGACGGCCGCGATCAACCCGCCATAAAAGTTCGAGAGCGTGACGGCCAGCGCCGCGACGCCAAGAAAGCCGACCGCTGGCAGAGAGGCGTGGTCGAGGCAGCGCCACAACGCAAGCAAATACAGCGGGATCCAATGTGTCTGTGCGATGTGGGGGTGATAAGCCGCGTGCGCCACATGGAATGGAGAGAACGCGTAGGCCATCGCAGCGACAGCCGCTCCCGACCGCAGTAGTCCCAGATGACGGGCAAGCAGATACGCGGCCGCCGCGGCCAGTGGGAAGCTGAGGAGGACGAGCCAGTTATAGGCGGCCACGCCACCTGAAAGGCGGGCAAGCAGCGCTCCAATGAGGTCGGTGAGGGGCTGCGAATACACGCCGATTGTGACGGGACGCTCGAATTGCGCCATCGCGGTGAAGGGGTCGTGGTGGCGCCCCACGATTTCCATCCCGAAGACACGCTCGGACGGCGCGCGCAGGACCGGGGCAGCGATCGCCACGGTGACGATCGTGGCGAGTGCCAGAACGGCCGAGACCTCAGCGCCGCGGCCGGCCAACGTTGACCACCGCGGCGACGATCAGCAAGGGGCCGACCACCGCCCAGCCGCGGACGTCGCGCACGTGCGCCGCAAACCCGGAATAGTTGGCGAGGGCGTGCAGTGCGAGCAGACCGGCTGTCTGTGTGAGTTGGAGGGCCGCGAGCCCGGCGAGGAAGCGCTTCCAACCGACGGCCACGAACGCCGCGACCCAGAGCGCGAGATAGAGGCCGATCTGGAACGCGGGAAGGAGCGCGATCGCGCCCTGCTGGTCCTCGAGCGGCGGACCCGCCGGATATGCGACGACGCGCGTGTAGAACGGGCCAAGGAGATAGACGAACCCGACGCCCACGGTAAGGCCGACGAGGGCATGGCGCAGGGCCGCGCCCTGGCCGTGGCGCCACAGCGCAGCGAGCAACACCACCACCGCGCCGAGGAGCAATTGATAGAAGGCATGCACGAGGAACAGCGGCGAGGCGACCACCGCAGCAGGGAGCGCCACGACGAGGAGCCGCACGATGCCAAGGGCGATGAAGAGCGGCGCGGCGGCGACGACGCCCAGGATCAGGCGCCGCCATGTCGTCGAATAGGTACAGATGGCTGCCAGGTAAACCGGGAGCAGCGGCGTGGAGATGCACTCCTGGGTGACGAGGAACCCGCCGCGCGGCGTCCACAGCACGTTGGCCGCCGCGTGCGCACTGACGCCGACGCCGCTCAGGATCGACGCGGCCGCGCGCGCGATGAAAGCGGCCAGCGCGAGCACGCCGGCACTCTCGAGATAAAGCGGCGAGGCCGCGACGAACAAGAGAAGGAATGCCGCGGCGAAGAGGGCGAACCGGCGCGTTGGTTGCGGGCGCTCGCCGACGGACGGACCGGCCGCGACCGCTTTTTCTGCCAGCGCCTGACGGCGATCCGCCAGAAGCATCCATCCAAACACATATCCGGCGATCGCCAGCATGAGGACGGCGGGCCAGATGTAGAGGTGAAGCGTGTTGAACCACGCCGGCGATGCGGCCGCCCGTCCGAGGGTCCCAATCCGCACGATGTTGAGCCCGATGATCAGGACGGCGCCCCCGGCAGCCCCCGCGAAGCGTCGTCGCCACTGCACCGGATAGGCGAAGACAGCGCCAAGGAAGAGCGCCATCGCGTCTGCCCCGCTGCACGCAAGCGTGACCTCGACCGGAAGAGCCGGTGTGCCGAACATCCCCACCGCCGCCGCTCCCTGCGCGCGGGTGAACGGCAAGACAGCGTGCGCCTCGATCCAGCTCAGGCGGAGCACGCCGAAGAAGCCGAGGCTCCACGCTACCGCCCGCCCCGCGAATTTAGCTGCGTCCGTCCGGGCGGCGGCCGTGTCCGTCGGCACGGGGGATCTCCTGCAGGGTGACATGTTGGGCGCCGAAGGAACGGCGCAGCTCGTCAATAGCCTCACGGCTCCTGAGCCTTGTCGAGCAGGAAAAGATGTCGATGTTCACCGTTCCCGTTTCCGGCCAGGTGTGGAGCACGGCATGGGATTCGGCGAGGATGAATACACAGGTGAGGCCGGCCCCTGGAAAGGCGTGGGATACGCCGTGGACGATCGTCGCGCCGGCGCGGCACAGCGCCGCACCGAAGGCCGCAGTAATTTCTTCAGGCCTGAGCTTCGATAGACCTTCGCACTCTGCGAGATCGACCGAGTAGAGCGCGGGCGGGACATGTGTATCCATCCAATTACGACGCTATCGGAGTCGCGGCCCCCGGCACTGTTCAAAATTGAACAGTAGCCGAAATCACGAGTTCGTATTCTACCGATTGCCGGAATTCGTCAATGTCGCGAAATTGCGCTGCGCGCCAATTTCACCTAGGAGCCTCTCATGCCGGGCAAATCCGTTCGTCTCGTCTCGGGCGTAGCACTCGCCGCCCTTCTCAGCGGCGTGGCTGTCGTCCGGGCCCAAACGACGCTCGGGACGGCCCAGGCCTTCGCAGTCCTTGGGGCTTCGACCGTCACCAACACCGGCCTGACCACGGTCACGGGAAATCTGGGCGTCAGCCCGGGTTCGGCTGTCGTCGGCTTCGGTGGCCCGCCTAATGGAACGGTCGTGGGCACAATCCAGGCAATGAATGCCGTGGCGCTTCAGGCGCAGAACGATACCACCACCTATTACAATTTGCTCGAGAACGCGCCGTGTACCCTGGTGTTGACGGGACAAGACCTGGGAGGAATGATTCTCACCTCCGGGGTTTACTGCTTTGCGTCGTCGGCTCAGTTGACCGGTGTCCTGACGCTCAACGCACAGGGAAATCCAGCTGCCACTTTCGTTTTCAGGATCGGGAGCACGCTGACGACGGCAAGCGGGTCGTCTGTTCTCATGATCGGCGGCGGGAATCCTTGCGGCGTGGGCTGGCAGATCGGCAGCTCCGCCACACTCGGAACGACGACGTCGTTCATCGGCAACCTGGTCGCCCTGACGAGCATCACCTTGAACACCGGGGCGAACATCCTCGGGGGGAGAGCGCTGGCGAGAGGCGGCGCCGTGACGCTGGACACGAACAATATCACCTTCGCCCCTTGCGCCGTTGCGGGACCTATTCCTCCCGTGCCAACGCTTTCGACGTGGGCGCTCATTGCGCTCACCGGTCTTCTCGCACTGGCGGGGTTCGCGACGTTGCGCAAGAGACAGTCTCTATAAGCGGGCAGCACTGCAGACCTCGAAAGGTCGCTACGGCCCTTGACAGAGACGCGCTTCCGCCAGGCTTTTCTACTCCTTCTGGTCACGGCGATCTCGGCCGCGTTCGTCGCCATGATCCGCGCGTTCCTTCTGACGATCCTGCTGGCGGCTATCTTCACGGGCCTGGTCTATCCGGTCTATGAGTGGCTGGTCCGCCGGTTTCACGGCCGCGAGGCACTGGCCGCAATCGCTACGCTCGTGCTGATGCTGGCGACCGTGATTGCGCCGCTGCTCCTGGTGCTCGGCGCCGGCGCGAACGAAGCGCTGCGCGTCACCGAGACCATCGGGCCGCGCCTCGAACAGCTGGTGGAACAGCCGGGCGAGCTCAACCGGCTCTTGCGGGCCGTCCCCGGCTACTCGCGGGTCGAGCCTTACCGGGCACAGATCCTCACCAAAGCAGGCGAGCTCGTCGGCAGCACGAGCGCGTTTCTCTTCGCCGCGCTTTCGGCGACCACGCGCGCCACGGCGGTCTTCATCTTTCAGTTCCTGGTCCTGCTCTACACGATGTTCTTCTTCCTGACGGGCGGTCCGGGTCTGCTCCGGGGAATTCTTGCGTACCTGCCGCTCACCGAAGCCGACAAGGAACGCATGCTGGAGAAATTCGTGTCGGTGACCCGTGCGACGCTGAAGGGCACGATCCTGATCGGCGCCGCTCAGGGAATTCTTGGAGGGCTGGCGTTCTGGGCCGCGGGACTCGACGGCGCGATCTTCTGGGGGACGGTGATGACGGTCCTGTCGATCATTCCCGGCATCGGCAGTGCGCTCATCTGGGTGCCGGCGACGATCATCCTCATCACCACGGGCGAGGTCTGGCGCGGCATCGCCCTCGCGCTGTTCTGCGCACTCGTCGTCGGAAGCGTGGACAACCTGCTGCGGCCGATGCTGGTTGGCCGGGACATCCAGATGCACGAACTGCTCATCTTCTTCTCCACGCTCGGCGGCCTCATGCTGTTTGGCGCGATGGGCTTCATCCTGGGCCCCATCCTGGCGGCGCTGTTCGTCACGGCGTGGGAAATGTTCGGGACCGCATTCAGCAGCGCACTCGCCGAACCGGAATCCGGCACGCGATAAGTGGCCACGTGTCCAGTGTGGTCGGTATGCTACGCTTGGCATTCATGGACGGAGGACTTATGAAGAAACATGTTTTGGTGGCAATTACGGGCATCGCAATGCTCGCAGCGGTTGCAGCGCCGGCGCGCGCGGCGGAGCTCAACATCGGTGATCTGGCGCCGGACTTCACCCTTCAGGCAAGCGACGGAAAAACGTACAAGCTGGCGGACTTCAGGGGTAAGCAGGCGATCGTCCTCGCCTGGTTTCCAGCGGCCTTCACAAAGGTCTGCACGATCGAGTGCAAGTCGCTGGCCGAGAACGGCCATCTCATCAAGAAGTACGACGCGACCTACTTCATGGCCAGCGTCGATCCGCTCGAGAAAAATACCGAGTTTGCCGCGGCACAGAAGGCCGACTTTCCGCTGCTGAGCGACCCGGACAAAAAAGTGGCGGAGGCTTACGGCGTGCTCAACCCGCGCGGCGTGTCGAACCGCTGGACGTTCTACATCGACAAGAGCGGCCGCATTGCGTTTATCGACAAGGACGTGAACGCGCACGCGGATCGGTCGGCCGAAGTGATGGCGGCCAAGCTCGGCGACCTCGGCGTTCCTGCCAGAAACTAACTCGCTGCGACAGTCCTGATCGGGGCGGCACGCTCGCCCCGATCAGTTCAACCCACCGGCTCTTCGACTTCGGCCAATACGCCCACGCTCTCCCGGGCCGCCCGTCTGGACGGCTGCCAGTCGACGAGCCTGCCCTCTCGCGGGATCCGAAGCGAGACGGGTTGGACATTCGAATCGAGCGGCACCGGTTTGCGGGGGTTCGCGTAAACGGCGTGCTTGCCGTGCTCCTTGTACCATTCGGCAACGGTCGCGTTCTGGTGCATTTTTTCGACGATCTGCCTCCAGCCCACGCCGGTGTTATAAGCACAGAACGAGATCTCTCCCATCTGCGTCGCGTACGGGATGATGCACATCTCGGTGCGCCTGAAGTCGTACGTCCAGAGATCCTGGAACCACATTCCGGCGACGAACATCAGCAGCCACTCGTCCTGCTTGCGGTCGCCGTTCTGGGAGGCGCCGAGCGTTCCGCCGAGATGACCGCCGCTTTGCTTGTCGTACTTCTTGAGCAGGTCGACCAGCCGGAAGCCGCGTGGCGACTTGCCGGGCGTGTAGTTCCGCAGGAGGCTCAGCGCCGCCTGCAGCTTGGTGAGCCCGGGACCGCGCGCGCTGTCCGCGATCGTTCGGGCATCCTCCAGGAACTGCTCGACGTTGACGAAGGCTCCGAGGGGCGCCCACTCACGCGTGCGCTTGCTGACCATGAAGGCCGTACCGATCCCGCAGTCCGGATGACAGCCGCATTTCAAGGTGCCCCAGTCCGCGCCCGGTCCATTGACCAGGTCGGTGACGTCCGAGAGCGAACTGGAGGCCGACAGCGGAAACCAGTCGCGGAGCGGCTCCGTGACACCCGTCTGCGTCTTGAGGTCCTCGGCCAGATGCGACAGCGTGTAGCGCTTCCGGTGGCGGTCCGCGTCCGAGATGTCTTCGTCCCGGCCCGTGAACGACACGGGCTGGAACGACACGAAGCTGATCTTGTCGCAATTTTCCAGGGCGAACTTGACGATTGAGCCGACCTGGTCGTTGTTGACGGTGTTGACGACCGTCACGACGAGGCAGACGTCGATCCCGGCGGCGTGGCAGTTTTCGATCGCCCGCAGCTTGACGTCGAAGAGGTTCTCCACCTTCCGGTGAGCGTTCGCCGCCTCCCCCACACCATCGAACTGCAAGTACGCGATCCGCATGCCTGCCTGGCGCGCGGCCTTCGCGAACTCCCGGTCCTGGGCGAGGCGAATCCCATTGGTCGCCGCCTGCACGCTGAAGTAGCCGATGCTGGTCGCATACCGCACGGCGTCGAGGAAGATCGGCGAAATGGTGGGCTCGCCTCCGGAGAACTGCACCGTCATCTGCCGCCGCGGCTTGACGGTCAGCGCATCGTCGAGCAGCTGCTTCACGTCGTCGAGCGTCAGCTCGTGGACGTAGCCGACCTGATTCGCGTCCATGAAGCAGGGGTCGCACATCATGTTGCAGCGGTTGGTCAGGTCGATCGTCAGCACCGCTCCGCGCCCGTGCTTGATGGAGGACGTGCCGTGGTTGTGCAGTTTGTCCGTCATCGCATCGAAGTCCCGTCCCGGGAAGAGACTCTCGATCCGGCGCAGGAAATCGGGGCTGATCGCCAGCGTGTCGGTGAACGTTCCGTGCTGCGGACAGGTCTTCTCGACCACCACCTTGCCGTCGCGCTCGACGATATGGGCTTTGATTTCGCCGACGTTCTGTTCGACGAGAGAGGAAATCGACTGCTCTCCGTTCAGAATCCGAGCCCGGGCCTCGCGCACGCAACTGGGGCAAAGCGAATCGGTTGTCCTCGGCCAGCCGAGCTGGGGCCTGGAACGCTCCGCGCTCTTCATGAGCGGGGCCGCCGCCCACTTGGGCTGGAAGGATGGTGACGGGAATTGCCGGTTAACGGCCTGAAACAGCGGCCATGCGAGCCGGGCGCCGTAGGTTACAGCTATCTCGACAGGTCTCCACACGTTCATCCGATCGATCTCCCCGGGAAGAGCTCGCACGGCATGCCGAGGGGATGCTGCCCGAAGCTGAGAAAACAGCGCGAACTATAGCACACGGCTTTCGGCCCTCCAATCGAGGTGCTCGCGCACGAACGTCTCGAGTTTCGCGCGATCGGTCTTTCCGCGCTCGGTCAGCGGAATCCGCTCCAGCCAGACGATCGTCCGGGGGATCTTGTGCGCGGCCAGTCGCGTCGCGCAGAACCGTCGAACCTCCGCTGCGCTCATCCCGTTGCGCTCGGCGACCACACAGGCCACCACTTGTTCACCGCGCACCGCGTCGGCGATGCCCAGCACCCGGACGTCCTCGATTCCCCGCATCGACCGCAGGACCTGCTCCACTTCCTCCGGCTGGACCTTCTTTCCCGCAACGTTGATGAACGACGATACACGCCCGGTGAGGATCAGTCGCTGCCAGGCATCGAAACGCCCGAAATCACCCGTCAGGAACCCCCCGTCCGTGAATGCCTCATCGGCGGGCGCCTGCCCCGCGTAGCCGGAGCTGACCCCGGCGCCGGCCACGTGGACGCGCCCGCCATCGATCGGCGCGCCCACTTCCGGACGGAGCGTGATCGTCACTCCAGGTATCGGGCGACCGACGGTGGCGGCCACATCGACCTGCGGCGAGTCGTCGAAGGAGATGCCACCGCTTTCGCTGGTGCCGTAAAACGAGCGCACCTTCACGCCGAAGGTTCGAGCGAACGCCATCGCCATGACGGGGTCGAGCGGTGCGCCGGCGCTGACGAGCGTCTCGAGCGCGCGCGGCCAGGGGATCGCGTTCGGATTGTTCGCAAAGTGGGCAAACATGAACGGGACCCCCTGAAACACCCGCGCTTCGTATTCCGTCGCGTCGGCGTGCAATTGCTGCGGGATGAACGCTTCCCGCAGAACAACGGCCGTCCCCTGGAGCAGCAGCGGCATCACCAGATTGCCGACGCCGTAGGCGTGGGAAATGGGGATCACGGCGATCTGGCAGTCCTGAGGGCGAATGTCCATCGCCGTCGCGATATGGACCGCATCCTCCACGAGCTGCGCTTCGCGTGTGAAGGTCGCCTTCGGCAGGCCGGTGGTACCTGACGTGACTTTCAACGCAGCCGCGCCACGGTAGATCTCCGGTGCGGGAATGGCGTTCGCCACCTTGACAGCCACGAGCTGGCCGTCGAACGGTGTCGCGGTTCCGAGCTCGTCGATACCTGGCCTCGAACCCGGCAGGATCGCGACGGTGGCGCCGAATCGTCCGGCCAGCGCCGCGATCTCGGACGTCGGCGTGCCTGGATCGACAGGCATGAGCGCCATGTCCAGGCCGCGGCACGCCAGCCAGAGCGACACGGCCCCTGGCCTGTTCCCAGCCGCCGAAATGACGAGGTGTTCTTTGCCGAGGCCGAGCGATTCAAGCCGTGCGCGCTGGAGGAGAGAGGCGTTCCAGATGTCGTCCGCTGTGAGGCTCGCGCCGGCCGCCGGCAGGTGAATCAGGCGGCGGTTCGGGCTATCGCGCCTGATCCGGTCGAATCGTTCGACGATTTCGCTCAATCGGGTGGCAAGTATACTGAACCGGCGTGATGGATCCGCTCGATTTTCTTCCGCATCAACCGCCCATGCGGCTCATCGAACGGATCACGGAGCTCGTCCCCGGCGAGCGCGCGGCCGGCGGCCGCGCCGCCGTCGCCACAGATTTTTACTTCGATGGTCACTTTCCCGGGCAGCCGATCGTGCCGGCCGTGATTCTCGTCGAGATGCTGGCGCAGGTCGGCGGGTTGGCGGCGGCCGCACCGCGGGAAGGCGAGCCGGCTGCCCCGTTGCAACTGCGGGTTGCGGGCCTCGGGCCGTTCAAGTTTCCCGCCGCCGCCGGTCCCGGCGCCTACCTCGAGGCGCGTGCGCGCGTGGCCGGCCGGCTCGGCGGTCTCTACAAGATAGAAGGGGAAGTGACGGCCGATGGCCGGGTCGTTGCCACTGGCAGCGTCACGCTTGGTGGAGGCTGACGGCCGACTGGCGGTGACGTCGCGCCTGCGCCGCGCCGTTTGGGAGCTGCGGACCGAAGGCGCCGGGCCTGCACGGGAAGCCGCGGCGATTGGCCTCGGCGTCTTCATCGGCTGCTCGCCACTGTACGGATTTCATCTGCTCCTCTGCGTGGCGGCCGGATGGGGCCTCGGACTGAACCGCCTGAAGATGTATCTCGCGGCGAACATCTCGAACCCGTTCGTGGCGCCGCTTCTACTGCTCACGGAGCTCCAGGCCGGCGCATGGTTGCGACGTGGCCAGCTGCACGCGCTCACCCTCGACACCGTCAGGAACATCGAGCCCTGGAGCTTCGGCGCGGATCTCATCGTCGGCAGCCTCGCCGTCGGCGGCGCGCTTGGGATCCTGAGCGCCGCGGCCACGTACCTCATGGCCCGTGCGGGCGACGACGACCCGCAGTTCGTTGCGCTCGTGCGCCGCGCCGCCGACCGCTATGTATCCACGAGCATCACCGCGTGGGAGTTCGCGCGCGGCAAGCTGCGGGGCGATCCGCTGTACCGCACCGTCCTGACAGAATGCCGGCTTCCTTCGGGGGGACGCTCGTCGACGTCGGCTGCGGGCAGGGGCTGATGCTCGCGCTGCTCGCGGAATGCGAAGCGGCGCGGCGCGCGGGGGCCTGGCCGTCATCCTGGCCGCCGCCAGCGGTGTTCGACCGGCTCGTCGGCATCGAAACACGTCGTCGCGTTGCAGCGATCGCTCGCCGCGCGCTCGACGGTGTCGCGACGATCGTCGAAGGCGATGCGCGCACGCACGCGATGAATGGTTCGCGCGTCGTGCTGTTCTTCGACGTTCTTCACATGATGCCGGCCGCCGATCAGGAAGCGCTGCTGGCGTCCACGGCACGGGGCCTCGAGCCCGGCGGGATGATCCTGATACGAGAACCGGACGCAGCCGCCGGCTGGGGATTTCTCGCCGTGCGTGCCGGCAACACCGCGAAGGCCGTGCTGACCGGCAACTGGCGGCAGACGTTTCATTTCAGGACGATCGAAGACTGGACGGCCTGCTTCACCCGTCTCGGCTTCTCTGTCAATGTGCGTGGCGCCGGCGAGGGAACACCCTTCGCCAACGTGCTGTTCGTGCTCACCGGGCGGGCGGGCGAGTCTGGGTGAAGCCGCCGACCTTGACGATCTCCTGTCGCGGGCGCCCGTCGGCGTCGAATTCGCCCCCGAACCAGAGCGAGCACGCGAGCTGCCTGTCCTCGGTAGCGGATCGAACGATCGGCTCGAGCTTTGACGCGCCGGGCGGCGCCGGATCCCAGCAGAAGCGGATATCCGACCACAGCACCAGCGTGCGGCCTCCATCCTGAGGCATCGTCACGGCAAACCCCAGTTCGTGCGCGCGGAGGAAATTGCGAACCGTCGAGAGGGATCGCGAGCCACTGGCGCCGGCGCTTTCCAACCCGACCGGCCACGACAGCACTTCCTGGGCGCTGCCGTCCGAGCCGACGTTCCAGACGCGCACGCGCTGCGCCGTTCGATCGAAGACGTACCAAGAAGTCAGGCTCGCCCACTTGGCTTCGACCGCGCGCGCCAGAACGACTTCCGCGGATCGATCGCTCGCGTCCGTGTAGCTCGAGAACGCGATGCGTCCGAGCATCGCCTTTGCGAGGAGAAAGCCGGCCATCACGACGATCACCGCGCGGGCCGCGCTCCGCCCGCGCGAGCCACCCGCCCAAAGCGCGGCGGGTCCGGCGACGCAGCACGCGAGGAGCCAGGGATCCGCCATGGCGACGAGCGGGACACTGACCGGCGTATCGATCAGCGGCCAGCCTGGACGCAGCCGTGCGCCGGAAACGAGGTCGAGCAGCACGTGACTCGCGGCGCCGATCCAGGCCGAAAGGGTCAACCACCAGTAGCTGCCTGGTCTGCTGAAAAAGCGGACGGCCGCCGCCGTCACGGGCGCGCACGCCAATGTCCCCACAATGGTGTGCGTTCCGATCTCATGCGCTCGAAGGTATCGATCCCAGCCGAACGGCATGAGCGCCGCGTCGAGATCCGGGGCCAGCGCCCCCAGTGCTGCCGCGACCACACACGCGCGCAGCGGGCCGTTAAACTGGTTCGTGGTAACGGCGCCGATGAGCGTGCCGCCAAACGCCGCGTGGGATAGAGGATCCATCGGGCCCCAGCGTCAGGCGAGCCCGCCGTAATCGTCGCGCTGCGCGTCCCAGTATCTGTAGAAGTGGTACCAGAATTCGGGGTGCTCGCGAACCTGAGCCGCCAGCGCGTCGGCCACCTGCTGCGCCGCGGCAGCAATCGCCTCGTCGCGCGGGATATCCGCGGCGACATAAATGGGCGTGCCGGGCCGGGCCCTGAACCGGCCCGGGCCGATGCGTTCGATGGAACAGGGAAGGAGCGGCGCACCGGCCACGTGCGCCATCAGCAGCGGCGTTCGAAGCAGCCACGCCGGCCGCCCGAACAGCGTGACCGCCACGCGGTCCTTGCCGAAGTGCCGATCGACGAGCATCGCGACGATCTGGTTGTCCGCCAGGCATCGGCGAATCCGCAGCGCTGTGTCCAGCGACTGTCGCACTTCGATCGTGTCGGCGCCCAGCTTTTCCCGGATCTCCAGCCGTATCCGGTTCACGATCGGGTCCGCCTCCGCCATCGCGACAATCGTCAGCGGCAGATCGAGCGCGCTTCGAATCAACAGGCTGCCGACTTCCCAGTTCCCGTAATGCCCGGTGATGAGCACGATCCCTCGTCCGCGCTCCAGCAGGCTCTCGAACACCTGCCGGTGCTCGTCGACAATGTCGAAGAGCTGGCGAGGGTCCGCGGCCGGAGCGCCGAGCGCGCGCAGAAAATCGATCACGTCGCGGGCATAGCTTCGGAGCGTGTCCAGGGCGCGCCGCTCCAGTTTGGCGGCGTTCTCCGAAGGAAACAGTGGTGAGAGGTTATCGGCAATCGCCCGGCGCGTGCTCGTCATGCATCGCCAGGCCACCCAGGTGCCGGCGTGGCCAATGGCATACGAGACGGCCCGCGGCAGCGTGCGGACGCCGTGATACGTCGCGCTGAAGATGACCCCGTTGTTGAGCCCGTGAAGCGTCCAGCGGCGGGGGACCACGATCAGATGCGTTCGATGTAGCGATAGTAGACAGCCAGGAAGCAGGTGCGGGTCGTGTCGCGCACCGGCCGCATCTTGCTTCGCTGGCCGGCGTAGACGGCGGTGACCGGCACGGTGGTGATGCGCGCGCGCCGGCGCGAGAGCTTCACGAGCATCTCGGTCTCGATGTCATAGCCGCGCGCCCGAAGCGCGATTCCGCGAAGCGCCTCGACGCGGACAACCCGGAACCCGCATTGCGTGTCCGAGAAGCGACTGCCGACGAACCACGACAGCACGCGGCTTCCCAGACGATTGGCGTGGTACCGCGACGCGGGCATCGCCTCGCGCCCGAACCGGCGCTCGCCAAGCACCATATCCACTCCTGTCCGGGCCGCCGCCGCGAGCAGCAATGGTGCCTCGCCGGGCAGGTGCTGCATGTCGCCATCGAGCGTCAGCGCGTGCGTGAAGTCGCGAGCGATCACCCACTCGATCGCGGATCGGATCGCGTGCCCCTTGCCGCGATTCGTGCCGTGCTCGAGGACGTCGGCGCCGGCCCGACGCGCCAGGCTCGCGGTCGCGTCCGTCGACCCGTCGTCCACGACAAGGATGTGATCCACGTTCCCGTGCAGCCCGTCGATCACCTGCTGAATGGTACGGGCCTCGTTGAACGCCGGAATGACCGCCACGGTCCGGATCTGTGCACTCACCTGGTGTCCTGTCCGCGCCCGTAACGCGCCAGCATCGCCGGCAGCACGAAAAGAGAAGCGGCCGCGAGCGTCACGATGCTCACGGCAGACACCAGACCGATGGAGCGCAGCGGAGGATAGCTGGAGGTGACGAGCGTGCCGTAGCCAAGCAGCGTAATCGCCGCCGCAACGAGGATGACCGGCGCCAGTTCCTCGATCGCCTGCCGCGAGTCGCCCCGCTCGCGGTAGCGGTGCACGACGTGCACTCCGTAGTCCACCCCGATGCCAACCAGCGTCACCACCGCGAAGAGCGCGAAGAGATCGAGCGCAATCCCGGCCATCGCCAGCGCGCCGGCCGCCCACACGATCCCGATCGCCGTCGGCGCCAGTGACAGGAAGGACAATCGCCAATTGCGAAACGCGATCAACACCAGCGCCACCACAATCACCGTGCCGATGGAAAGTCCCTTCGCGAACTCCGGAAGAAAACGATCGGCGAGCTCCCGGTTCACGAGCGGAAGACCGGTGAGCGTGGCCGACGGGTCCTGCTCGCGCACGAGCGCCTCGAGCGCCTCGACCTCCTCCGGACGTGACGGGAACGCATACGTCGCGAGCAGCCAGCGCTCGCCCGCGCGCGCAACGAACCGGCCGACGAGGTCGGCCAGCTCGTTCGCGACATATCCCTCGTATGTCAGGTGACCCGGTTCGAGGAGCGCGGGAAGCTGTTCCCGGAACGGGTCGAACGATCCCGGCCTGAACCCTTCTGTCTTTTCTGCCTCCAGCAATGCAGCGGCCGCGGCCGGGGCGGAAAGTCCCCGCTCGCGAACGAGTGCCCGGCGCCGCGCCTGTGTCGCCTGCGAGGGGAGCAGCGCGGTCGGCGCCTGCACTGCCACTCCAGGCAACGCGCGCGCGAGCGCGGCATGGAGCCGCTCGTTCGATTCCAGCAGCTCCTGCAGGTCCGTTCCGCCCGCCATCACGATATAGACATCGTCGGGCAACCCGAACATCGGCCCGATGCGCTGGAGAAGCTCTGCGCCTGGTGTCACCGACCGCAGCTGGTCCAGCGTCGGATTGATGCGCAGCCGGGTGGCGGCAGCCGCGAGGAGAACGGTTGCGACGAGAGCGACGCCGAGAATGGCCGTGTGCCTCCGGGCGACCCATGCCGCGAATCGCGGCATCGAGAGCGACCGCACGGGCCGGGCGGGACGCCGAAGCGGCAACAGCGCCGCCACCAGCACCAGCGTCAGGATTCCGCAGAGCACCATGCTGTGGCCGATGAGCGTGCCGAGTTGCTCGAGGCTCGGAAAATCGACGAACTTCAACCCGTAGAACGTCGCCGCCGTGGTCCACATCCCGAGGAGCATGCTCGACGCCGGGCCACCGAGGCGGTCGATGGCCGCCGCCGGCTCCGCGCCGGCGTGGACCGCCAGCGTGTATCCGACATACAGGAGCACCACGCCATCCACGCCGAGGCCAAAGAGCATCGCGCTCGATGCGGTCGCCGCCGTTGACAGCGTCGCGCCGGCAATACCGAGCATGCCGAGGGCGAGAACCAGCGACAGCGCCGAAGGGATCGAACCCACGAGCACGAGCCAGGGCGAGCGAAAGACCACAAAGAGCAGCGGCAGGATGAGCGCGAGCGACCCTGCGGTGTTGAGGATGCTCTCACGCCGAATCACCGACTCCGTTTCGACGGCAATCCGATGCCCTCCCGCGAACTGCACCTGGAGCGGCGGCCGTTCCTCCTCGGGACTCGCCGCCTCTACGGACGGAGCCTCATGGCCCATCTCGTCGCGCAACGCATCGAGCCTGGCCATCAGCGCGCGGGAAAAATCGGCGTCGAACGGCGGCTGCGCCGGCTTGGCGATCAGCAGGCGGCTGCGAAGGTCGGACGCCACATATCCGCCCTCGGTCACGCCGAGGTTGATGCCTGCCTGCGCGCCGCCGAGCTGCTCGCGCAGCAGATCGTACAAGCCGAGCGGGTCGTGCCTGACCATGCTGGCAATCGCCGGCGACGGTACGGCCAGCATCGCCCGCCTTCCCCTGACAGCAGCGACCAGGCCGTCGCCGCTGAATCGTGAGAGCGCGCGGCCAAGAGGCTCGTCGGCAAGAAGGAGCAATCGACGGTCGGCGAGCCAGCTGAGGTCGCGTGACGCGTCAACGCGGCCGGTATCCACTCTCGCAATTTCCGGCGCCTCCTGAAGACGGCTGGCCCACGCGTCGACATCGGCCTCGTACTCGGAGATTTCGTGGCCTTCGGGCGCGGTCAGAACGACGTACAAGTCGTCGGCGCTGCCAAAGGATTCGACAAACGATCGAAATGCCGGCACGACGCGCCCGTCGCGCGGTAAGAGGCTGAGGACATCGGTGTCGAAGCTGAGGCCGCGCATGCCCGCGGCCGACGCCGCCGCAAGACATGCGGCGCCTGCGAGTACCACCGCGCGGTGGCGCCGCGACCACGACAGAATGCCGGGAACCAGTGAGCTCATCAACCGTCGGCCAGGCGTCCGCTTCGACCGCCGCCGGGACATGTTACCCTTCACCGCCCTCATGCACGTAGTCCTGCTGCGTCCGGTGCCGGGGAACGAGCGTTTCGGCCTCGGGCCGTTCTTCCGCATCGAGCCCCTCGGCATGGAGTACATCGCCTCCGCGCTCGAAGCCGCGGGACACACGGCGGCGATTGCCGACCTGCGGTTCAGCCGCCCGCTCGAGAATCACCTGCGCTCCACGCGACGCCCGGTGGGCCTCATCGGCATCGCGGCCATGCACGCGCTCGAAACCGACGACGTCATGGCGCTGGCGCGGCGGGTGCGACAGCTCGCGCCAGGCGTGCCCATCGTCATCGGCGGGCACACCGCGGCGGCCTACCCGCGTCCTTTCCTGCTCGATCCCGTCGATGCCGTGATTCTCGACGATGGAGAGAGAGCGATGCCGCGGATCGCCGATGCGATCGACGCCGGCCGGCCGTTGCGGGACGTTCCGGGCTTGACGATAAGGGAACCGTCTGGCGAGGTTGTCACAACGCCCGCGGATTCCGCGAGCTTCGAGCTGGACGCGGTTCCGATGCCGGCGCGCCATCTCGTCGCGCAGTGGCGGCGTCAGTACGCGTGTCTCGCCCATCGGCCCGCGTGGTTGATCGAGACCGCGCGGGGATGTCCGTTCCGCTGCTCGTTCTGTTCGATCTGGCAGCTGCACGCGCGGTCGGTCAGGGAGCGCTCGATCGAATCGGTGTGCCAGGACTTTGCCGGGGCCGGAGACCACGTCTTCGTCGCCGACGATCTGTTCTGGCACCACCCGCCGCGCAGCCTCGCGCTGGCGAAGGAGCTGCGCCGCCGCGGCATCCGGAAGCGATGGATTCTCGTGCAGAGCCGCGTCGATCTGGTCGCGCGCAGCGCGGAGCTGCTCGAGGCGTGGCGCCCGATCGCGCAGGACTTCGATATCTTCTTCGGCCTGGAGGCGGCCACCAACGAAGGGCTCAACGGTCTGCAGAAGGATGCGACCGTCGATCAAACCGGAGACGGCGTGGAGGTTGCGCGCTCGTTGCGGTATGGCGTCACCGGCAACTTCGTGATCGACCCGGCATGGCGCGAGGCCGACTTCGAGAATCTGTGGGCATTCGTCGAGCGCTACCGGCTGTTTCAGGCGGGGTTCACGATTCTCACGCCGCTGCCGGGAACGGCGTACTACGAGGACATGCGGTCCCGGCTGCAGTCGCGGCCCTGGGCGCACTTCGACATGCATCATCTCCTGTGGGAGCCGGCGCTCGGACCGGAACGGTTCTTCGAGCTCTACTGCGAGACGTGGCGTCGATCGGTCCTGAATCTCAAAGGCAGGAAGAGCGTGTGGCGCTGGCTCCGCGAAGTGGACCCCCGCAACATGCTGTTCCTTCTTCGCGCGCTGAGGCGGACGCAGCGAATGATGTCTCCCGAGCACTACATCTCGGAGTACGGCCCGGAGGCCGTCCTCAGCGGGATGGACCCGGCCCCTCGCCGATCGTGAACCAGGCCGGATCGACCGGCGCGTTTGGCTTCACGTCGGCAAACGTCATCAGCTTGGTGTCGCCGCCGGGAAAGGTCATTCGCATTGCTGCGGGGAGCAGCGACGTCCGATCCAGCCACAGCTCGAGGCGCGTCATGCCTTCCAGGATCTGCTTCCGCTTCGGCACCATCGTCACCAGGTAGGTGCCGGGCCGATCGTCCGCCTCGCGAGCCTCGACCTCGAAGTGGCTGCGCAGCTCGCCGGGCGAGCTGTCCACGAAATACTTCTGAATCCTGCGTTGCGACGCACCGACGTCCTTGACGCTGCGGAGGTTCGCGGAGGGCCAGGACAGCGTCATTCGACCATCGTCGATGAGAACCACGCGCGCATCCGGATCCGTATACCGCAGCGCGACGCGCGAGGGGCGCTCGACGAACACCGTTCCACGTGCGATCACGGGCCTGGTCAGCAGCGGCGAGGTCGAGGTCTCGACGAAAGAAGCGGTGAGGGTTTTGAGGCCGGCGTTCTGTTTCTGGCCGCGAGCATACAGCTCGTCGAACAGGCCGGCCTGACCGACGGCTGGAGTGGCGGCGAGGATTGAGGTCACGACGAGCGACACCAGCAGGCTGACGCCGGTGTTTTGAACCTTCACAATCCGGAATGATAACGTACGCCTTGTGACCGACCCTGTCTCCATCGCCGGTATCGGCGTCGTCTCGCCGTTCGGTGACTCGGCGGCCGCATTTCGAGACGCGCTCCTCGACGGCGCCACGGCGATCGCGGCAGATCCCAGGTTCGTATCGTTTGGATGCCGTTCGAGGCTGGCGGCTCGCGTATCGGGGTTCGACCCCGCCCGGTGGGTTGCGCCAATGAAGCTGCGGCGTATGGATACGACCGGTCCCTTTGCGCTCGCAGCCGTGCAGCAGGCCATGGACGGCGCGAAGTATGCCGCGACGACGGAGGGAGATGCCCGTGCTGGCATCGTGCTCGGTACCTACAGCGCCGGCGGACAGGCGACCCACGAGTATCTGGAGTCGCTGTTTCGTGGCGGTCCCTCCGGAGCGCCCGCCCTGCTCTTCAACAGCACCGTCGGCAATGCCGCAGCGGGGCTGGCCGGACTCGAATACAAGCTGTGCGGGCCGAACGCGACGATCAGCCAGAAGGAAGCCTCGGGCCTGGCCGCGATCGCCACAGCGGTAGACCTGCTGCGGCTGGGTCGCGCGGACGAGGTGGGCGCCGGCGGGATGGACGCGATCTACGACATCTTCTATCGCGCGCACGATCGGTTCGACGTGATGAGCGACGCCCCCGCATTCGACGATTCGCTGGCGCCGTTCAGCCGATCACGAAGGGGCTTCGTGATGGGCGAAGGCGCCTTCGTGTTATGGCTGACCCGGGAGGCTCGAAATGATCGGGGCCTCGGTGAGATCCTGGGCACCGCTGCGGCGAGCGCGGACTGCGCGCTCAATGCCTGGCCTCCGGATCCGGAGCCGCTCATCCGCACGATGTCGCTCGCGCTCGAGGACGCCGGGCTGCGTGCGTCGGACATCGATGTGGTGTATGCATCAGCCAATGCGACCGCCCGCCTGGATGAGGTCGAAGCACGTGCGCTCGGTTGCCTGTTTGGCGCCTCCCGCACCATCGTCACGTCGATCAAGGGCGCGATTGGCGAAAGCGGCGCGTCGGGCGCCGCCGCCTGCGTGGCGGCTGTGCTTTGCGGAGCCGCCGGGCGAGTGCCGCCGATTGCGGGCTTGCGCGATGCAGATCCGATCGCCCGTCCGCTCCGGCTGGCAGATGCGAATGCGCAGGCGCCGGGCGAGATGGTCCTGATCAACAGCGTCGCGAGCGGAGGGGCCATGGTCAGCGCCGTGCTGAGGATTCCCGTCCAGAAGGCTGATATGATCCTGTGCTCGCCTCGTCAACAGTGACCTTCGACGACTTGCAGCTCAACGGCCGTGTCGCCGTCGTGACCGGCGGGTCGCGCGGCATCGGCCGAGGCATCGCGGATCTCCTCGCCGAGCGGGGCGCCGCCGTCGCCATTGCCTATCGCGAGCAGGACGCGGCAGCCGCGGAGTTCGTCGCCGCCGTGCGCGGGCGCGGGGGGCGCGCCCTGGCGGAGCGGTGCGACGTCGGGACCGAAGCGGACGTCACGGCGTTTTTCGATTCCGTCGCGAGCACGCTGGGACCCGTCGACATCCTCGTGAACAATGCCGGGATCAATCGCGACGTGCACATCATGTTCATGGACACACCGCGGTGGACCGACGTCATTCAGGTGAACCTCCATGGAGCGTTTCACTGCACCAAGGCGGTCACCAGGGGGATGCTGCTGCGGGGCTGGGGGCGGATCATCAACATCAGCTCGCCGAGCGCGAGGATGCCGCTCTACGGTCAGAGCGGGTACGCCGCGTCGAAAGCCGGGCTGGAGGGGTTCACGCGCGCGCTCTCCCGTGACCTTGCGAGAAAGGGCGTGCTCGTCAATGCGGTCTCGCCCGGGTTGATTGAAACGACGATGCTCGATTCGATGCCGGCAGAGGCGAAGCAGAGTTATCTCAAGGCGATTCCTGTCGGCCGGCCCGGGACGCCCCGGGATGTCGCAGGGCTCGTGGCGTTCCTGGCCTCCGACGCGGCGGCCTACATCACGGGCCAGGTGATTGGCGTCGACGGCGGTCTGCTGTGAGCGAATTATCCATGTCCGATCCGTCAGCGAGCCTGAAAGAAGAGATCAAGCAGGCGATTGTCCGGAGCCTGCGCCTGCCGATCGCGCCCGAATCCATCGAGGACGGCGTGTCGCTGTTCGGCGATGGCCTCGGGCTGGACTCCATCGACGTGCTCGAGCTCGTCCTCGAAATCGAGCGGACCTTCGGCGTGTCCATCACCGACGAGGAGACCGGCAACAAGGTGCTGCGATCGGTCGACTCGATCGCCGAGTACATCACCGCGGCGAGGAATCCCGCGTGAGCATCCGGTCCGCCGGGGCGTCGAGCCCCCGGCCTCGAACGAATGCGATCACGGTTGACGTCGAGGAGTGGTTTCACATCTGCGGCTTCGGCCCGCTCGCTCAGGAGCATTGGGACTCGCTGCCCTCGCGCGTGGTCGTCACCACGCGGAGGCTGCTCGAGGAGCTCGATCGCGCAGGCGCCCGCGCCACGTTCTTCGTTCTTGGCTGGATCGCGGAGCGCTATCCGGGTCTGATCGGAGAGATCGGCGCGGCCGGCCACGACATCGGGTCGCACGGGCACCTGCACACCCGCGTGTACGAGCTCGACGCGCCGGCGTTCGTCGAGGACTTGAGACGGAGCATCGCGGCGCTGCGCGCCGCGGGTGTCGAGCGCATCGATGGGTTCCGGGCGCCCGAATGGTCGATCAACGAGCGATCGCTCTGGGCGCTCGAGTGCCTCGTCCGAGAAGGCATCACGCTCGACGCCAGCATGGCGCCTGTCCGCATCGTGGGCAGCGTCGACTACCCGCGGGCGCCGCACGTGCGGCACACTCCGGCGGGTTCCATCTTCGAGGTCCCGCCTCTGGTCGTCGACCGCTTCGGGCACGCGATGCCGATCGGATGGGGCTGGGGCTTGCGCATGACGTCGCCGCGCAGGATGCTCCGCACGATCGCGTCGATCAACGCCGCGGGCCTGCCGGCAGTCCTGACCGTGCATCCGTGGGAGCTCGATCCCGAGCCGCCGCGCCTCTCGCTCCCGCCACGGCTCCGCTTCGCGCACTACTTTCGTCTGGGCGGCTTCCGTGAGCGCCTGGCCGCGCTCCTGCCAGCCGGCGATTTCGGCGCCTTGTCGGACATTCCCGCGCTGCACGCGTCACCATGAGCGCCGGCTCCATTTCAGCGCGAGTGCGAAAGACCTTCGGTCCTGCGATTGTCGCCGCCTGCCTGATGCACGCCGCCGCGCCGCGCGCGCAGGGGCAGGACGCCCCGCCGCTCCCTCGAATTGCCCTTGACGAGCCGATCTCGCTTCCGCCGATCGATTCTCCCGCCCCGCTGCCGTTCGCTCATGCGGTCCGGTTGGCTGGCGACGTCGACGACCGCGCGCTCGAAGAGCGCTTGGCGCTTCATGCCGCCCGCAAGGTGCCGATCTGGCTGGCCCTCACGGCACCCGTTACCGCGGACGGTGTTGAACCGTGGCGCGCTGCGCTGCAGGGCCTGTTGACGCGCCATCGCGAAGGCCTCGCGATCCTGGAAATCGAGGCTGGCGCCGAGCCGAAGCTGGCCACGTTTACGATCAGAGTTGCCGCCACCGAAGCGCGGTCCGCGCGCGCGTCGATACGGGTGGCTGTCAATGGCTCGCAGCTGTCGTCACCCGGTGCGCTCGCCGCCCTCTACACGGCGGAGCTCGCGCCGTACGTCGATCTCCTGGTGCTTTCGTCGACGTCCGGGCAGGCCGCAGCATCCGCCCACCTTCTGAGAGTCGATCCGGACGCTCGCCTGGCGATCCTTGCCGGGGACGCCGGCGACGAGGCCGGGGCGGTCGCGCGGCGGATCATCGACAGCCAGCTCGAAACGGTCGGGACCGACGTCGCCATTGTCGCCTGGCGGTCATCCGGGCTCATCCAGCCGGCGTTGCGCAGGCTCGCAGCGATCGCGCCGCTTCTCGGCGGCGACATCACCGCACTCGACGCGCCTGCGGCAGGCCTGGCGCTGTCGCTGGCCGGCCGCGACGTCACCGGCTCGACGCGGCATCGGCTGCTGTTCGACAACCGGACGTTCGCGACGTACCTGGTGTATTGGGGAGAAGCCTCGGAAACCCCGCTCGACGTGACGCTGACTCTGCCGGTCGAAGGCGTCCCCGTTCTATATCGTCTGGAAGACGGTGCCAGGCTGACAGCCTCGGAATATTCGCGCGATGCCGAGACCGGGCGCGTGCGGGCGCTCGTGCCCCTTACCGGCGGGCCGATGTTCGTGGATTTCAACGAAGGCGCGTCCGCGGTTTTTGCCGAGCGGAGCGGTGTTTCGGCGGAACGTGGATTGTCGGTGGAGGAGATCGTCGCCCGCCATCAGCAGCAGCAGCGGGCGCAGGACGCGCTGGTGCGCAATTACATCGCCTCGGCGCGCACGCAACAGCACTTCCGTCCCACGATGACCGACCCCGGCTACGACGTGGTGACCGACAACCGGTACTACGTCGCAGGCGACGGCATCGAGTGGGAAGAGCTTTCGTTCTCCGTGAACGGATCCAAGTGGGGCGCCGACCGGCCGCCGTTTCCGCTGCTGCAGGCCGAGAAGGTGCTCTCCCTGCCGCTTCAGCTGCGCTTCGACGACGACTATCGCTACCGGCTCGAAGGCACCGAGCGCGTCGGGGAGTACGACTGCTATGTCGTGCGGTTCGATCCCGTGGGGAGCGCGCAGTCGCTGTACCGCGGGACGATGTGGATCGAGCGCAACACGTTCGCACGTGTCAAGGTGTCCGCGGTGCAGACCGACCTCTCGGCACCGGTCGTATCCAACGAGGAAATCCTGACCTACGTGCCGATCACAGCGGTCGGCAACAGCCCGGCGTTTCTGTTCGCAGGCCTGACGGCCCGGCAGATCATCCTGATTGCCGGGCGGAACATCCTGGTCGAGAAGAGCGTCGTGTTCGGGGATTTCCGCGTCAACGATCCAGCCTTCGAAGAGGCGCGCAGGAGCGCACGCGAAAGCAACAACGTGATGTACCGGGAAACCGACAAGGGTCTGCGGTACTACGTGAAGCAGGGCGAGGAACGGGTCGTCAGCGAACGGGCGACGCGAACCGCACGGGCCATGGCGATGGGCGTGACGCTCGATCCGTCGTATGCGTTCCCTCTTCCCATTCTCGGGATCAATTACCTGAACTTCGAGTTTCTCGGACGCCAGGATACGCAGCTCGCCGTGCTCTTCGCCGGCGTGCTCGCGGCCGGCAACATCCAGCGGCCCAAGCTCGGCGGGACGCCGTTCGACGCCAGCGTCGACTTCTTCGCGATCGCGGTTCCCTCGTCCGACAGGCTCTACGAAGCCTCGGGGGAACTCGAGGAGGAGCGCCTCCTCACGTGGCCGCTCACGACCGGACTCAATCTGGGGTGGCAGTTCACGCCGTTCCAGAAAGCGAGCGCCCAGTATCAGTTCAGATTCGACGGGTTCGTCGCCGATCGCACCACGTCGGAGGCGTTCGTCGTCCCTGCCAGCACCGTCACCAACGGGTTCGGCGCCGGCTGGGAGTACCGGCGGGGCGGCTACAGCGTCGTGCTGAACGGCACGTGGTTCTCGAGACTCGGATGGCGCGCGTGGGGCTTCGAGCCGGACCCCGCGTCGCGCCCGAGCTACCTGAAATACAGCGCGAGCGTCTCACGCGATTTCTATTTCAACGTCTTCCACAAGGTGCATCTGAACGGCGCCCTGTTCGGCGGACGCGATCTGGATCGTTTCGCGAAGTACCAGTTCGGGATGTTCGACGACACGCGGATCCACGGGGTGCCGGCGTCCGGCGCGCGGTTCGAAGAGCTCGGCATGATGCGCGGCTCGTACTCGTTCAATATCTTCGAGCAGTACCGTCTCGACCTGTTCCTCGAGCAGGCATGGGGCCGGGACCGCGTCCTCGATGCGGCGTGGCAGCCGATCACCGGTACAGGCGTCGCGGTGAACCTGCGTGCTCCATGGGATACGATTCTCCGCGTGGACGTCGGCAAGAGCTTCCTTCCGGAGCGGTATCAGGGGATCGGCTCGGCCACCGTGCAGATCCTCCTGCTGAAGCCGCTCCGCTGACAACCCATGCGCACTCTCAAAGCCGATCTCCACGTTCACTCATGCCACTCCCTGCAGCAGGGACATCTGCGGTTCCTGAAGAGCCGCGACTGCTATTCGCGGCCGGAGGATGTCTATCGCATCGCGAAAGCCCGCGGCATGGACCTGGTGACCATCACCGACCACGACTCGATTGGCGGGTGTCTCGAGTACCTCGACCGCAATCCATCCTCGAGGGATTTCTTCATTTCCGAGGAAATGTCGTGCCGGCTGCCCCAGGGCGATATCGAGGTCCACCTCGGCATCTACGGGCTCGACGAGCGGCTGCACCGCGAGCTGCAGCCGCTTCGCCGCGACGTGTACGAGGTGGCGGCACGGCTGCGCGAGGCGGGCGTCTTCTTCGCGCTGAATCATCTACTGCACTTCTACCGGGGCCAGCTTCCGCTCGACGCCTATCTGCGGCTTCTCGACGAAGTGCCTGGCCTCGAAGCGCGAAACGGCACGATGCTTCCGGCCCACAACGCGCTCGTCGAGCGGATCGCCAGCCAGCGTAGCGGCGTATCTCGATTCGCGATGGTCGGCGGCAGCGACGCGCACACCCTGCGACGGGTCGGGCGGACATGGACAGAAGCTGCGCCCGTGGACGACAGCGCTGGCGGCGACGAGATCTCCGCCTTCCTGACAAGTCTCCGCGAGCGCCGCGCGCGCCCGGCGGGCGCCCACGGCGGCTCAGCGAGTGTCGCCGGCGACGCGTACGGGGTGATCGCCAGGTACTGCGCAAGCTTGCTCGGTGCCGGCCCGCGCGATCACCGGGGGCTCCGCCGGACCGGCTGCCTGGCGTTTTCGCTGGTTACGCTTCCCGCCCAGTTCCTGCCGCTGGTGATCGTGGCGTCCGGCAAGCGGCGTGAAGCGCAGGAGGTTCAACGGGCCGCCTGCGAATTGTCGTCCTGGGCCGACCGTCCGGCAGAGGCCATCCAGCCGGCTGAGACATGAACCGGGAACGGGTCGCAATCACCGGAATTGGCCTCGTCACGGGCCTTGGCGCCACCCGCGAGGAAACGTGGCAGGCGCTGACCGCTGGCGCGTGCGCGATCCGCCCCGTCACGGTGTTCGACACGGACGGCTACCGCAGTCGCGTCGCCGCGGAGGTGCCGATGGAAGCCGTCGCAGCGCAGCTGACGCCGCTCGAGCGGCGCCGGTGGTCGCGCAGCGATCAAGTCGGTGTCGTGGCGGCGCAGGAAGCGCTCGAGGATGCCGGATTGCTGACTGGCGCGTGCGATCGCCTGCGAGTCGGCGTGCTGCTTGGCGCCGGCACGGCCGATCTTCTGAGGAACGAGTCGTACCAGCACACCACTCTCTTCCGCGGGATCCAGTACGCCCGGCCATCCCAGGCGTGGAATCACTTCTCGAGCACGCCGGTCGACATCATCGCGTCGCGCTTCGGCTTCGGCGGGCTCCGCTCGTGCGTGGTCGCCGCGTGCTCGTCGAGCACGATCGCCATCAGCCAGGCGGCCGACGCGATCCGCATGGGCCGGCTCGACGCGGCGCTTGCGGGCGGGACCGACGCGATCGCGCGCCTGACCTTCAGCGGCTTCAACGCGCTGAGGTTGATGGACCCGGAGCCCTGCCGGCCGTTCGACCGGGATCGCGCCGGCATGAACATCGGTGAAGGCGCGGCAATCCTGGTCCTGGAGCAGATGGCACGGGCGCGGGCGCGCGGCGCGACGATTTATGGCGAGCTGGCCGGGTCGAGCTTCTCCTGCGAGGCGTTTCATCCAACGGCGCCTGAGCCGGACGGGAAGCCGGTGGCCGCCGTCGTGCGCGACGCGCTACGCGACGCAGGCGCACTGCCGGAGGAGGTGGACCACGTCAACGCGCACGGCACCGCGACCCCTCAGAACGATCGTGCGGAGACCCGCGGCTATCGAGCGCTGTTCGGCGATCGCGTGAACCGGATTCCGATGACCTCGGTGAAATCCATGCTCGGTCACTGCCTCGGGGCGGCCGGCGGCATCGAAGCCGCCATCCTCGCCCTGACGGTGTCTCGGGGCGTGATCCCTCCAACCATCCACCACATGCAGACCGATCCGGAATGTCCTGGCGACATCGTGGCCAACGACGCGCGGGAGAAGCGGATCACGTGTGGCGTCTCGGCGTCGCTCGGGTTCGGCGGAAGCGACTCCGCCCTCGTCATCAGAGCCGTGTGAGCCGCGCCTAGCCGGCGCGCCGGCCGAGCGCGGCAACCGGCTGCAGCGCCAACGGCGAGAGATCCAGAAGCCGATCCTGGGTGGCGACAAACCTCGCCAGCGCGGGATCGCACTCGGCTGCCAGTGCCTGCCAGGTTGCCGCGAACGTCTCGAGCAGCGTGAAGTTGGCCGCTAGTTTCTTCCGCAGCGCCTCGTCGTCCATCGCTGGCGCCGCGAGGCTCGCTTGAAGACGCCGCAGGAAGTCCACGTCGACGACGTTCGCGAACGCGTCCTCGGTACTGGCTTCGATCCGCGACATCCCATGCGTTGAACAGCTGCTGCATGCGCGCGTGCAGCACGAAGAATCGGCGCATCAGCGGATCGATGGACTGCATGAACTCGGGACGGGTGAACCGGCGCTGGAAGTACAGCAGACCGGTAATCGCCCAGTAGGCGCCGTTGTCCCACGCGGCCTTGGCCGTCATCACCTGCGCATTGCCCATGAGCGGATACTGGCCGCTGTAGAGACGCAGGAAGGCGTCGAACAGACGCAGGTAGTTCGTATTGAACGCCTCGGCCCGCGCGCGGACGTCCTCGCCCCGCGCGGTGCGGACGATCAGGTCGGCGGCGCAGTCGTTGCCGATCGCGATGAAGTCCGATCCGGGGGAATAGAAAGGATCCGTGAAGACGCCGGCCTCGCCGACGAGCGACCAGCCCTCCGGCGAGAACACTCGTTCGCACCCGTGCGCGTAGTGACGCAGAGCCAGGAAATCCTCCAGGCGATCCTGGTACGTCTCCACGACGCGGGCGCATTGGGGCTCGAACTCGCGCAGCCAGTCGAGCGCCCGGTCGAACCTGTTCAGCCGCGCGAACGGATGCAGATCCCCGTCAGCCACGATGCCGATGCTCGTGCTCCCGGATCCGAGCGGGATGAGCCACACCCAATAGCCGCGTCCCATCAGGTGGTTCGTGCTCAGCCAGCGCTGGCCGCTCGGCACCCTGCCGCGCCATTCAGGATCGTCGCTCCAGTCGTCGACCTTGACACGCTCGGGAACCCGGAACCAGCACGCATTGGCGCCGTGATCGGCCGTTCGGGTGAGCCCGAGCCGGCGGCGAATCAGGCCGGCCCGGCCGCTGGCGTCCACCAGCCAGCGCGCACGCACCTCTCGCTCCTGCCCGTCGCCGGTTTCGATGCCGACGGCGTGATTCAAAGGATCGAGCGCCAAGTGCTTCACCGTGCAGCCGTCGAGCACATCGACACGGCACTTCCGCAACTCGGCGAGCAGATGGTTTTCGAGCCGGCCGCGATCGAGCTGGAACGACGGCACCGGCGGGAACATCGGGGGGCCCAGCTCCACGCGCCGGGCAAGGTCGCAATTGTCGCCCTGCGGGAAGAAGTACCGCAGTCCGAGCTTCTCCAGCTGGCCCGCGCGCAGGTGGGGCTCGAGCTCGAGCACGACCTGCAGATAGTGCGCGCCGATCTCGACCGACGACTCACCGACTTTGAACGCGGCTTCGCGGACCGGGTGCTTGCGCTTCTCGACTACCAGCACCCGCACGTGGGGATGTTCGAGGTGCAGCTGCCGCGCCAGCGTGAGGCCGGCAAGCCCGCCGCCGAGAATGACCGCGTCGTAGCTGTTGTGTGCGGGAACCGCGGCAGGCACGTTCAGGCTCCGGGCGCGAGGGGATCGTTGGTCGTCAGTCGTTGGTTGGAACCAACGACTGACGACCATTGACTGGAATATCGCACGGACGCGCGGTGCACAGGCTGCGACGGCTAGCGCCTGCGCCCGGCCTTCTTCTTCCGACCGCCCGCTGCCTTCTTCGCTGCCTTGCGCACAGGTTTGCGGGACGCCTTGCGGGCGCCGGAGGATTTCTTCGCGCCTTTGCCCGCGGCCTTCTTCTTGGCGCCTCCACCCTTCTTCTTGGCGCCGCCCATCTTCCTCGCCCCTCCGCCCGCGCTCTTCCGCGCGGCGGGCGCCGCAGCCGCCCGCTTCTGCGGACGCGACCCGGACGAGCCCCGGGCGCGAGCGCCGCCCGAAGGCCGACCCAACGTCTCGCCGTCCATCTCGTCGTCGGCGTCCATGCCGCCTAACCCGAGATCGGCAGGGTCGGACCCGGAGTCGCCGGTCAGCTCATCTTCCGGCAAACCCATTTCGTTGTCGAAGTCGTCGTCCATGTGCGCCTCATAATGGGCGGGAATCAACCCGCATGTTCTGAGCCCTCGAGGCCCCCGCACGAATATTCGAGAGTTCGTGGGCGGCCTAGTCTGACCAACCGCCCATATCCTCGTCAAGGACGGTTACACCGCGGATTCTAGCACCCTAAAGCCACAGCGATCGCGCCGTGATCTCGCGGTGATCGAGTTTGACCGCGCGATCGAGCTTCGCCACGATGGGAGGAAGCGCGGCCCGGAATCGCCATTCATCGGCGCGGCCTCCGGAGGCTTCGATCCGCGTCCGCCATCGCTCCCACCAGGGCGCTACGAACCCGGCGATCGGCTCGACGACGAGCAGGTGGTCGCCGGCCGCGGTCCGCTCGAGCAGCCGCTGCAGGAGGCCGTCGCGCGGCGCATCCTGAAGCTCGTTCATGGTAAACGCCGCAAGGATCGACGCCGGCCCCCTGGGAAGGGCGAGGGTCGCGACGTCTCCCTTGATCGTGCGCGCCGCCAGTCCGAAGTCGCGATAGGTTCGCGCGGCTTCTCCGAGCGCCCACGGATGGCGATCGATGCCGACGATGCGCGGCGGGTGGGCGAAGGCGCTGGCCCAGGCGGCGCCTGCCGCGCCCGTGCCGCACCCGAGATCGACGAGCACCGCGTCCCGCTCGCGGCTGAAGTGCCTCGGGCAGCGCATGAACGACGGCGCGGACGAGAAGAAAGTGCAGCGGCGCGTAAAACAGCGCAAAGGCCGCGCGCTTGCCCGCGCCGTCGAGCGCGCCACGCTCACCAAGACGCCCCCGCCGCTCCACGTAAGTCGATGACAACGCGCGGAGCCCTGAGGATACCTGCGGGAACGTGAGGTCCGCCAGGTGACGCCGCTCTGCCTCGAGCAGCCACCGCTCGAATCGATCGTCCTGCGGGTTCACAGAAAGCAGACCGGGCCTCGGGCGGTTTGGAATTCAGGGCGGGCCTGGAGACCCGCCCTGCCGGTTTTACTTCTTGGCGGCGGGCACCTTGAAGTTCTTCAGGTTCGCAACGATATCCGCGCCCGACTGGGCGGGATTCACTTTCTTGTCGATGTTGAGAATCTTTCCGTCCGGACCGATGTAGAACGTCCAGCGGTTGGCGACCTCGCCCAGCGCGCCAAGATCTCTCAGCACGCCGTATTTCCTGGCGGTCTCTTTTGTCGGGTCGGCGAGGATCGGGAAGTCGGCGTTTTCTTTCTTCGCGAACGCGGTGTTGTCGGCGAGGGTATCGACGCTGACCATGAAATACGCGACGTCGAACGCACGAATCAATGGCCCGTTCTCACGGAGGGCCTGGCATTCGGCCGTTCAACCAGCGGTGAAGGCCTTGGGGAACCAGGCCAGCACCACCGTCCTTCCTCGCAGCTTCGACAGCGAGTAGGTCTGCCCATCGCTCGCCTGCAACGTGAAATCGGGGGCCTGATCGCCCACCTTCAACTCCGCCGGCCCGGCCGGAGGCTGCTGGGCCGTTACGCCGGCCGTCAGGAGGCCAGCGGCAAGACCCACAGCCAGTGCACGCCACGCTTGTCTCATAACGAGCTCCTTCCATTGGCAACTTACCACGCCTTCCTGCCAGGTGGGACCTGCAAGGCTCAACTTTCAACTCTCAACTTTCAACTCTCAAGTCTCAAGGCTCAAGGCTCAAGGCTCAAGGAGAATGGAGCCTGAACCTGAGCCTTGGGACTTGCCTGAGCCGGAATGGGGGGCAAAAGCACATACCAAGACAGGAGGGGCTGCACATGAGTAGTACGATCGGGTTTGCCGAGGCAATGAGGGTGGCGACTAATCCGTTGGCTGGACTGGAGAAGCGCTGCCTGGTCTGGATGGCGCGACGGCTGCCCGGCTGGGTCACGTCAGACGGCCTTACGGCGCTGGCGCTGGCTGCGATGGCCTTCACGGGCCTCTGTTACGCGTGGGGGCCCGGCCGGCCGGTCCTGCTCTTGCTGGCCATTGCGGGGTTGGCCCTGAACTGGTTCGGCGACAGCCTCGACGGTACGCTCGCGCGAGTCCGTCAGCAGCAGCGGCCGCGCTACGGCTTCTACGTCGATCACATCGTCGACTGCTTCGGCGTGCTCTTTGTCGTGACGGGGCTTGCCTGGGCTGGCTATATGACGCCGTTCATCGCCATGGCCCTTCTGATCGCATACTTCATGCTCTCAATCGAAATATACCTGGCGACGTACTGTCTGGCGGTGTTCCGGCTCTCCTTCTGGGGCGTCGGCCCGACCGAGCTCCGCCTGCTGCTCGCGGCCGGCACCGTCGCCCTCCTGTCCGATCCGAGAGTGCAGATTCTGGGTCAGCACTATCGGCTGTTCGATGTGGGCGGGGCGGTGGCAACGATCGGCATCGCGCATCACGCTCCTCCTGTCCGTCATGAGGAACACGCAGCTCCTGTATCGGGCGGAGCCGCTGCCATGAAGATCCGGTTCGCGGCATTCAGCGCCGTCGGCGCAGCCGGGTTCGTTCTGCAACTCGGGACGCTTTGGCTGCTGACCAGTCGTGGCGTTCATTATCTCGCTGCCACCGCCGTGGCCACCGAGCTCGCCATCGTGTTGAACTTCTTCGGCCACGAACGGTGGACATGGTCCGATCGGCCGGCGCCGGCGCCCGGGAAGCCCGGGAAACAATGTGGCGTTTCTGCCGCTTCCACGGGACCAACGGCGCCATCTCGCTGGTGGGCGGCGCGTTGATCATGCCGATGCTGATTGAAATCGGACGAGATGCATTACCTGCTCGCCAACGTCCTGACCGTCGGCGTCTGCGCCTTTGCGAACTTCATCGCCGCCGATCGCATGGTGTTCAGAACAGATACGAGCAGGCTGGATCCGCCTTCAGGCGGACCAATCCGGCTGAAGCCGGATCCCACGGGTTGCAAGAGCTTCTCGCTGCTGATGCTGGCGCTGGCGGCTGGTGTGGCTCGAACGCCGGTCGAGGCCGCCGAGCTCCGCGCCGACACGCTCGACGCATTCAATCGATACGTACGCCTCACCGAATCGCGGATGGACACCGAGCTGCGTGGGCAAGCACCCTTCCTGTGGGTGGATCAACTCGGCGGCTCCGCCCGCCAGGAGGCGTATGCGCGCCTGAAGCGCGGCGACGATCGTGGTCAGCCGGCTCGTCACGCGGGACGAAGGCCGGACGATCGAATCACCGCGCGGCTTGATTCATCACTGGACCGGGACAACCTTCATTCCCGGTGCAACCGTCGAGCGAACCGTCGCGTTGATGCAAGGGTACGATCGGTATCAGGAGATCTACGCACCCAACGTGCAGCGATCCCGCACGATCTACCGGCAAGGCGACCGCTTCACCGTCTACCTCCGGCTCTTCATGAAAAAGGTCGATCAGCGTCGTGCTCAACACCGAGAATGACGTGCGTGTACACGCAACTCACCCCGTCGCGCGTGCACGTCCGCAGCTACAGCACGCGGATTGCCGAAGTGCGCGAGCCCGGCACGAAGGCCGAGGCGGAAGCGCCCGTCGGCAACGACAGCGGATTCCTCTGGCGCTTCAACAACTACTGTTCGCTGGAGGGGCGCGCCGAGGGGACGTACGTGCAGTGCGAGTCGGTGTCGTTGAGCCGGGCGATTCCCGCCGGTCTCGGGATGGATCGTCGGGCCGTTCGTGACGAGCATCCCGAGGGAATCGCTCGAGTTCACGCTGGGCAGCATGCGGAAGGCACTGACGAAGGGCGCTTGACGGTTGGGCCTGGTCGGTTTCGGTTACAGTTGTAGGTAGCCAGGCCTGAGAAGGGACCACGATCGTGACTCACCTGATGACGCTGCCCCTGGAGCTACTTTCGATCCTGTTGGTCGTTGTCGTTTCTGTTGCTCGCGCCTGGCGCCGCCGGCGCGCAGCAGCCTCCCGCTCCCGACGCCACCAGTCGTCGTGACCACGGGCGAGGGCCTCGTCCAGGCGGTGCCGGACCGCGCCTGGATCACGATCAGCGCGGAGTCGCGCGCCGGCAATCCGCGCGAGGCGCAGCGGCGCAACGTGGACGCGATGACCCCGGTCATCGACAAGCTTCGCGCCGCGGGGATTCCGGCCGACGCCATTCGCACCATCGGCTACGACCTGCAGCAGGAGTGGGATTTCGTGAACAACAAGCGCGTGTCGCGCGGCTACGTCGCGCGCAACACGATCGAGGTTCGCGTGGACGCGATCGATCGTATCGGCGAGCTTCTGGAGATGGCGGTCGGCTCCGGCGCAACCTCGGTGGGCGGCATACGGTTCGATCTGAAGGACCGCGCGAAGCTGGAACGCGAAGCGCTGCGGCTCGCCGTCGTCGAGGCGCGCGCCGACGCCGAGGCGGCGGCGGCTGCCGCCGGCCTGACGATCGCTCGCGTGCTTCGCATCGACGCACAGCGTATTTGCCGGCGGGCCCGATCCCGATGCCGCGCGTGGCGATGATGCGCGAGCAGGCAGCAGAGTCCGATGCGCCGCCGATCTCCGCCGGCCAGATGGAAATCCGCGCGCAGGTGACGCTCACCTCGATCCTGAAATAGACGTTCGCCGTTGCGCACCGGGGACGTGCAAATCGAAGCCGGCCTTGGTGCGCGCCTCCGGCGTGTCGCTTTTGCACCCACGGCGCGGGCCGTCCGCTGCTCGGAACCAGCCGACAACAGTCTGCCAAGCGGCAACATCCTGTGATGTTCGTCAGCGCGGCAACTCACTCAGAAGTGATTCGACTCCCAGATACCCGAACCTTTCCGGCCAGACCCGCAGTGCGCAGTGGGCGATGCCGCCGGCCGCAACAAGCACGACTCTTGCGGTAGCACGGTGCGGTTCGTTCTCGTCAACTTGTCTGTGTGGGGGAGAGTTTCAATTATGACACGCACGTTACGATCGATTGGGTATGCCGGGTTGATGCTCGTGTTGGGGAGTGTGGCGCCCGTCTCCGCGGGGGTGATTACGTTGACCAATTCGACGCCAGGGCTCTTCGACGCTTCGTCGGGCACCCGTTCCGTCACTGTGACGGGAGCCGAGTTGGGTTACGACACCGGCATCATTACCGACGTCAACATCTCGATTAACTTCGCGAAAGCCGACGGGAGCTTTTCGATGCGCCGTACCCGGGCGGAACGCCCTTTCACAACGAGATTCACTTCCATCTGACCGGCCCGTCGGCAACTCTGGTCCATTTGATCGAGCCTAACAGCTGGGGCGCCGGGTCCATTCAGTTCGACGGCACCATTACGTTCGACGATGCCGGAGCGCTCGTCGTGAACTTCGGCCCGGACCCGGTGGCAGGCACGTACAGGCCCACGGGACCCGGCACGCTCGGCGCCTACAACGGTGAGTTGGCGCTCGGAACGTGGGACCTGTTCATCCAGGATACGGTCGGCTTGGACGCCCTGAGATTCCGCAACTTCGAGCTCGAGATCACCACCGAGGCCGCGCCCGTTCCCGAGCCAGCCAGCCTGCTGCTCCTCGGCAGCGGTATTGCCGGTGCCTTTGCGCGACGTAAGCGTCGGATGGCGGCCGCGAAGTAATAAATCGGCTTTGCGTCGGTATTCATCGGTGTTTCAACGACGGGGCGGGCGCAGCGGCCCGCCCCGCGTCGTGCACCGCCGGGTGCGCGCCGGCGCGGAGGGGCCTGCCAGTTACGTTAGCCCGGCGTGCCATACTTTGCGGATGGTCCAGCTTGTCGGGTTCGCCGCCGGAACGCTCACGGCACTCGCCCTGGTGCCGCAGGTTTTGAAGACGTGGCGGACGCGTTCGGCCGCGGACTTGTCGTCGGCCATGCTCGGCGCCCAGATCGCCGGCCTTGCCCTCTGGATCGTGTACGGGGTCGCGCTCGGTTCATTGCCAATGATCGTGACCAACGTCGTCACCTTGAGCCTGTCGCTGATGCTCCTAGCCTTCAAGCGCGCGTATCCCTCGTCGCGGACATAGCCGGCCGCGCAGCACGCCCCACCTCAGGCTTACCGTAAAGTGTTTTCCCGTCGCGACTTTCTGTCGTGGATCCGCCTCGAGCCGGAGTACGCGCGAAGAGTTCTTGAACTCGGCATTCGATTTGCTTTTGTCCGGTGCGAGGGAGATACCAATGAAGACGTTGATGGAACGCTACCGCGAGAGTCAGGAAGAAGGGGCGATCGGTTACATGCTGATGTGGTTCATGGGAGTGCCGGCGTCGGTCCTGTTCGTCATATTTCTTCTGAGGGGCTGCACATAAAGAGCCGTCGCCTCACGCGCGGCACGCACTTACCAGCCGTAGCTCGCGCGCGCGAGCGAAGGCTGTTCATGAGTGGGAGGAGCACGCGCTCCTCCCAATTTGCCCTAATAGAACCGGCCTTTTCTGCAGATGACCTAGGCGCTGATTGGGGCTTGTCTGCATCAGGACACGGACAAAAAGCGGACAGTGCGCTGCCGATGTGGCCGATGCAGTCAAACGAATCGACCGAGACCACGTTGAACGCCGGCGGCCGGCGGGATCGGTCGTCGAACTCCGCGACACGCCAGGCCGGATCTTCGGAAGTAGGCCAGGTGAAACGAGTCGTTGGGACTCTCGCTCTTGTTGGGGGTCTGCGCCTCGGCCTGCGGCCGGGGCCGTTCCTCTGAACCTGACCCGGCGGAGATAGCGGTTGAATAACACGGTCATGAACGGTCGAATTTCAGCATCCTGCTAAGGGCGCGGGTCGAAGCGCCCGTCGCGAAATTCGCGCTTCCCCTGCACGCCTCGAATCGATTGTTCTCTGGTATCGAGCGTCCTCTAGCCGCA
>CAVVNL010000002.1:0-64497 GCA_963749565.1 uncultured Acidobacteriota bacterium
GGCGCCGAGGGCTACCAGCTCACGTGGATGGACGCGAAGTGCGACGGCTGGGTCGTGACGCCCCGCCGCGGCAAGGCCGTCGAGATCAACGCGCTCTGGTACAACGCGCTGCGACTCCTCGAGCACTGGACGCGCGAGGGCGGCGACGAGGCCGGCGCCCAGGCGCTCGCGGCGCGCGCCGAGCAGTGTCGCCGCTCGTTCAACCTCCGCTTCTGGAATCCCGAGCGCGGACTGTCTCTACGACGTCGTGGAGAGCCCGGAGCTCGCCGGCAAGGACGATCCCGCGTGCCGGCCGAATCAGCTCATCGCGATCTCGCTCGCGCACCCGGTGCTCGAGGAATCGCGCTGGCGGCGCGGTCGTCGACACCGCGCGCGCGAAGCTCGTGACGCCGGTCGGGCTCCGGTCGCTCGCGCCCGACCACCCGGACTTCAAGCCGACGTATCACGGCGATTTGCGCACGCGCGACGCGGCGTACCACCAGGGAACGGTGTGGGCGTGGCTGATCGGGCCGTTCATCGACGCGTGGCTCAAGGTGCATCCCGAGGACCGAGTCGGGCGCCCGCCGGTTCCTCGAGGGCTTCGCCCCGCACCTCGACGAGGCGTGCATCGGCAGCATCAGCGAGGTGTTCGACGCGGTGGAGCCGTACCGCGCGCGCGGCTGCGGTCGCGCAGGCATGGAGCGTGGCCGAGGTGCTCCGGTGCTGGGTGCGCACCGCGGTGCCGGACGTGGGGCCGCCGATCGCCATGAGGTTCGACGCGGTCGAGCGGCATCCTGCTCCACCCGTCGTCGCTGCCCGGGCCATTCGGCATCGGCGACTTCGGCGCGGAGGCCCGCCGGTTCGTCGACTTCCTCGCCGGCGCCGGGCAAGCCTGCTGGCAGATCATGCCGCTCGGCCCGCCCGGCTACGGCGGCTCGCCCTACAGCTGCCTCCTCGGCGTTCGCGGGCAACGTCACGCCTGGTGAGCCCGGCGGAGCTCGTGGCCGCGGGTCTACTCGACGAGGCGGACCTCGACGATCCGCCCGCGTGTCCCGGCGGTTACGCACGGACCAGGCAAGGTCATCGCGTACAAGCGGGCGCTCCTGGAAAAGCGCATTCCACCGCTTCAAGACCCGCGTGCCGTCGGACGACTGCCCTCGCGGCGCGACTACGAGCGTGTGCTCGCGGCCGCGTCCTGGCTCGACGACTACGCGCTCTTCGCCGCGCTGAAGGACGATCACGGCGGCGCCGTCTGGTCGACGTGGGAGGCCCCGCTCGCGCATCGAGACCCCGCCGCGCTCGCGGCGGCGCGCCGCGATCTCGCCGACCGCGTCGACGCACACCGCTTCTTCCAGTACGTCTTCCTGAGCCAGTGGCTCGCGCTCACGGCGCTACGCCCACGAGCGCGGCGTCCGGATCATCGGCGACATGCCGATCTTCGTGGCGTACGACTCGGCCGACGTGTGGTCGCGCCCGCACCTGTGGAAGCTCGAGCCCGGCGGCTGTCCGAGCGTCGTCGCCGGCGTGCCGCCGGATGCGTTCAGCGCCACGGGGCAGCTCTGGGGCAGCCCGCTCTACGACTGGGAGCGGCTCGGGATCGAGGGGTTCGGGTGGTGGATCGATCGCGTGCGCGAGACGCTGAAGCTCGTGGACGTCGTGCGGCTCGATCACTTCCGCGGCTTCGCCGCGTGCTGGGAAGTGCCGCCGAAGGACGAGACCGCCGAGCACGGCACGTGGGTGAAGGCGCCGGGCAACGCGCTGCTGCGCGACGATCACGGCCGCGCTGGGCGCCGAGCATCTGCCGATCGTGGCCGAGGACCTCGGCACGATCACCGACGACGTGCACGAGCTGCGCGACGCCTTCGGCCTGCCCGGCATGCGCGTGCTCCAGTTCGCCTGGAGCGGCGATCCGCACGACTGCACCTGCCGCACGAGTACGTGCGAAACGTCGTCGCCTACACCGGCACGCACGACAACGACACGGTGGTCGGATGGTTCGCGCACCGCGCAGGACTCGCGCGACCGCGGCGGAGCGACGCGAGCTCGAACTGCCTGCGCTATCTCGGCAGCGACGGCGCGGAGATCCACTGGGACTTCATCCGCGCCGCCCAGATGTCGGTCGCCGACGTCAGCATCATCCCGCTTCAAGATTTGCTCGGGCTCGGCTCGACGGCGCGCATGAACACACCCGGGCGCGCGAGGGCAACTGGACGTGGCGACTCGAGGAGGGCGCGCTCACCGACGAGCTCGCACTCGGCTGCGCGAGACGACCGAACGTATGGACGCTCGCCGTCGGTTGCGGAGGTCCCAGTGGCGTCCGGCCCCGACCGCCGGCTTCCTCGAGGCGACCCGCGCGCCCCCCAGGCGTAGTGCTGGTCCAGCCACGGTCAGCACCGTCAACGAGGAGTGCAACCGCGCGGCCGCGGACTCAGCTGCCGACTCGGGTCACGATCTTGCCGAAGTGGGCAGGCCGCCCTCTGCATGAATGTCCCATACAGAACGTTTCAGTGCCCTGCGAAGTGTGGTGCTAGACGGATCGAGAAGACGCTTGGCGGACAGCGAGCGGGGCCGACTAATCCCCATGCCGCGCGTCCCCATTCGTCGCTAGACCTGCAGGCGGGTGGGCTCAACCCCTGCTTGCTCATCAATGGAAGGCAGTGACATCATGGGATTCATCGTGTGGATCGTGTTCGGATTGGTTGTCGGTATCGTTGCGAAGTTCTTGATGCCCGGATGAGACCCCGGTGGGATGTTTCTCACAATCATTCTCGGTGTCGTCGGCGCGGTGGTAGGAGGCTTCGATCGGCCTGAGCGCTCGGCTGGTATGGCCGAAATTATCCGGTGGGCTTCTTCATGGCCGTGCTGGGTGCCATCGTGCTCCTCGGTCTGTACCGGGTGGTCGGCGGGCGCGTGCGACACGCCTGAACCCTTCGGGAGAGACGCGCTAGCCGGGGTGCCGTCGACGGGACCAGCCCCGGCCTTCGACGCCATCCACGTGTGCCGACGTCCTTGCCCAGTAGGTGGACCCGACTTTCACCTCACGCGACCTGGATTCTGGCACGGCGCTTTCGCCGGCCGCGCGCCGGGGCCGGGGGGACGCGCGGCCTCGTCGATCGATAAGAAGACCGGGACCAGTACGCCCGGTCGGATCCGCACGGGCGCTGCCCACCTGGGTGCGATGGAGGCCCAGGGTTGGGCGATGCCGCCCTGCTCCGGCAGGCAGCCGACGACATCGACGGTGATCCGCTCGACCTCAATTCGGGCGAGGCTGCTGCGCGCCTCCCCGTTCGACACGTTGTCGAGAGCAGCTGTGAAGACATCCTGGCTCTATTGGACGGAGCGGCGGGCCCGCGTCCAGCAGTCTTCATCCGCTGTTTGCCCAAAATAGCGCCGAAATCACCGGTGTAATTGCGACAATGCCACGGGGAGCGCGACCGCGAATCCGTAGGCCGGGCCTACCTCGCCCAGCACCACGTGTCGCCCCTTCGCGGTACTGCCGTGCGCTCTGAAGGCCTACCATGGCCGTGCTGGGATCGTTCATTCACCCCGCCGAGGGCTTGAAGGGAGGTCTGCTGAGCGAGCACGGACCCTGAGACACACCGATCCGGATCGAGACACCTCGGTCGCGACCGCGGCCCCCGCGAGTTGGCCGCCCGCACGGGCGATCCTGCGCGTGATCTTCATTGTGCTCGCCGTCGCGCTCGTCCTGTGGCTGCTTCACGCTCTCAAAGGCGTCATTCTGACGGTTGTGCTGGCGGTGTTTTTCGCGTACCTCGTGAGCCCGCTTGTCGACCTTTGCCGTCGCCCGGTACAAGTGCGTGGCCGGGCACGCGGGCTGTGCCTCGCGGATTGGCCATTGTGATCGTCTATCTTGTGTTATTTGGCTCCCTGGGGAATGCCGCCATCGATCATTACCCCGACTAGGGACTCGAACTGCTCAGTTCGCGGAACAGGCACCAGCCTACGTCGTTCATGTCCGGGAGGGCGGTGCAGGGGTGGAGGTCGCCATTAAAGGTCAGCGGTTTCCAGTGGCAGTTCGCGAGACGCTCGACAGCGCGCCGGTCCGCGCGATGGCGGCGGCCGGGCACCACGCGAGCACCGCTCTGGCGGGCCTGGTCACTTTGCTGGATATCTTCCGTGGCTTGTCCTCGTCCCGATCCTGGCCTTTTTCCTCCTGAAGGACGTCGACAGCTTCCGTCGAGAGGCGCTCCTACTGGTGCCGCGTGGACGGCTCCGCTGGCAGGTCGATGATCTGCTTCGCGACGTGAACCGTGTGCTGGCTTCATACGTTCGGGCCCAATTGCTGGCCTGTCTGCTCGTGGGCGTTGTGTGTACGATAGGATTCATCGTCATTGACGTGCCGTATGCTCTGGTGCTCGGCCTGTTGTCCGGCCTCCTCGAGTTCATCCCGCTTGTCGGGGGCCGCTGGTGATCGCAGGCATCGCCGTGCTGGTGGCGAGCTTCCACTCTTTCGCGGGCGCGCTGGCGGTCCTGCTCTTCTTGGCCGTGCTGCGCGTTGCGCAGGACTACGTCGTCTATCCGCGACTCATCGGGCTTGGCGTGCGGCTGCATCCGCTGGCAGTAATCCTGGCGATTCTCTGCGGTGCCGAGCTTGGGGGAGTGGCGGGCATCTTCCTGGCGATCCCGGCCGTCGCCGTTCTGTTGGTCGGTTACCAGCACTGGTCGGCCCACCGTGCCGCGTCGACGGCGGAGGTAGCCACCTCGGCGGCGGCGCCCCGCAGCCCGTCGGTGGCTTCGAGCAACGAGTCGGCGGGGGCTGGAAGACCCAGGTGATGGTGGTGCAGCGCGATGCCCACCTGAGCCCGGACCACATGAAGGCCGCCGTCGAACGATTGGCGAGGCCGACCGCGGAACACGAACGCGCAACCGGCACCAACGGCGGAGCAGCGGTAGCGAGAGGAAGTGCTGGTGCGCAAAATCTTGTGGTGAGCCGTCCGGGAAACGCAACCGGGACTCCCTGCTTAAAAGTGCGCGTCGGCCGTCTTGGACGGAGGGGGACGAATGACGACGGAGTGAGCCGCTGCAATGAGTTGGCGGTCACCGCGGTAAGCCGGGGTGGACTCTACTAGGCCCAGCTTGGATGCTGAACCGGCACTAAAACCAGCACTGGATCTTAGGCAGGCCGATCACCCCACCCCCTACGACCGCGGGTGGTCTCCGTCCGTTTGCGCAATACACAGCGGCCCTGCAAGCTCAGACTCTCTCCCGCAAGGCCCCGCGTAGCCTCGCAGGCGGCCCCGGTGGCCGCTGAGGGGCGGCCTGACCGCCACCCGATCGCGCCGCGATTCGGCAAGCTGCCGTTGGCGGGGCGTTGGCGTCCGTCGTGACTGGGCGGTCGTACGCACAGCGGCCGACGATCCCCTCCCCCGTAGCTCCCGGGTCCCCGCGCGCTTGCTGGGAGTCTCTGTACTCCGCCGCGCGCGGCGGGATTGGCGTAGTAGATCGACCTTGGGCCCAAAGCGCGCGTTATGCCCATGTGCGGGCCACACGAGCCCCGTGGTAGATTCCCGCAGCCATGCCCCGTATGCGAAAAGCCGATGCCGGCGGGAAGGACCGCGGCGTGCAGCTCGAGATGCCGAGCGGCGCTGAGCCGGCGCCTCCGGGTGGCGGCGGTCCGCGAGGGGTTGCTCACCCTCCGGGCGCAGCTCGAGGATCTGCTCGCCCAGGTGGAGCGCCTGCACCAGCCGCGGCGCAGCCGGAGCACCCGCCCGTGATCCTCCGCCTCGGGCCGCGTGAATGGCGCGGCTGTGGTGGTCTTTCCCTCTCCAGGCAGGGCGGACGTCACCATGATGCTGCGCGGCCGCCCTTCCGGGGAAGAAAACAGCAGGGAAGTCCTGAGGGAGCGATAGCTTTCCCAGTAGACCTCTGCTTCCGAAGTCAGATGTGCAGCAGCCCTGCCCTGTCCGGCGCGCGTGTCGATCGCCATCAAGAGACCGCCGGTCGCCGCTTTCCATGAATTTTCAAACGCTGGAATAGCGCCCAGGAACGGCAGGCGAAGGTCCCGCTCCACGTCTTCGGGACTCTTGACGGACCGGTCGAGATGCTCGAGGGCGACAACCAGCATGACGCCGGCCGAGAGGCCCAAGATAAGCCCGAGCGCCAGGTTGCGTGGGACGTTCGGAGAAGAGGGCAGCGTCGGCACATGCCCGCGATCGATCACGTGGACGTTAGCGGACTTGAGCCCCGCCGATATATCCGTCTCTTTGAGGCGCTGAAGGAGACCCTCGTGAAGCTGCCGGGTGGTCTCCACTTCACGCTTGAGACTGAAGTATTGAATCGAGTCCTGCGTCAGCCGGTTCGCCAGGCTATTCTGGGTGGTGAGGGCAGTGGCCAGCCGTTCGCGGTGCGCGACGGCGAGGTCGTACTCGGCTTTGGCCTGTTCGAGCACCTTCCGTTGTTCGTTCGCGAGTTGCTGATGGACGTCGGCTAGTTCCTGTTTCAGCGATAGCACCTCGGGCCACTTGGGGCCAAACCGCTGGCTCGCGATCGCGAGCTTCTGCTCGAGCTCCGACCGGCGGCTATCGAGATCCTTCAGGACACTCGTCTTCAGCTTCTCCGGGAAGCTGTCGAGGGTGATGTCCCGCATTGCGTGATACTGGTTCGACAGGACCTCGGTCTCAACCTTCCTCATCTCCTGGTTGAGCTCCTTCAGCTTCTCCATGATCACGTTGTCGTTTTCCGTGGGAAGCAGAATGTTTCTCTCGAGGCCGTACTCGACCAGTTGCTTTTCGGATACGTCCAGCTTCTGCTGCAGCTTGACGAGCTCCTTTTCGAGCAGGTCCCTCGCCCTGGTGGTCGCGTCGTGCTTGGTTTCAAACGAGTACTCCACATACTCGTCGGCCAGCGCATTGATGGCGGCGGCGGCGTAGCCCGGGTCTTCCGCCATGTAGCTGACTTCCACGACCTGCGTGTCTTCGATCGGCGTCACTATCAGATTCGTGACGAAGAATCTCGCCCGCCACGTTGTTTGGTCCGGGTCCGACGAGGGATCCAATCGCGTCACGATGCGGCGGGCCAGGACCTCGCTCTTGAGCACCTGTGCCTGCGTGCCGAGATACCGCGGGTCCGCGGTGATCGAGTCGTAGATTTCCCTGTAGGGCAGAACGTTCTGTTCGGGGTCGATTTGAATCCGCACCTTCGACATGTACTGCCGCGGCGTGTTGTACGTCCATGCGCCGACCAGACCCAGAACGACGAGAGCGACGGCGATGACGAGCCACTTCCGCCTCAGGACGATCTTGAAATATCGGGCGGCCTCGCTCTCTTTCTCGTCGAGATATCCGTCAATCCAGATGTTCTCCGGGCGCGGCTGCGGCTCGTAAGCCACGGGCGCGCTGGACGGATCGCGCCTCATCAACTCCGACATCGTGAACCTCTGTGGGCGCCCAAGCGCACCGGCTTCGTGAATAATGCCGACGCGGTTTGCGCCAGGATCAGTACATCTCTTGATAGCGTTCGCCGGGACAGATAGTCAAGCTCGATCTCGAGCTTCGCCGGCAGGATCTCCCTCCGATAGGTCTCTTCCCAGTCGGGGCCGCCAACCAGGGCCGGCGAAGAAGCACTTCACTGCCAGCGCCACCGCCAGAGCACGGGGCTCAAGGCGATTAGCCCGAGCAGCGAAAGGCTAACCTCGAGCAAGCGCATAAGATGACTCGATGCTGAATTCATCAATGATGTCTGCGACCGCGTCGATCACGCTCTGGACGTCAGAATCGGTCATTTTACTGTAGATCGGCAGGGATATCTCCCGCCTGTACTCCCGCAGCGCGACCGGAAGATCCTCCGGTTGATATCCGTACTTGGCCTGGTAATAGGGTTGGACGTGCAGCGGGATGAAGTGGACGCTCGAACCGATATTGCGCTTCTTGAGGTTGACGATGAACTCGTCGCGCCCTATGGAGAGCGAGTCGCCGTTCAGCCGAAGCATATAAAGATGCCAGGCGTGGCCGACGTGATCACGGACGGTTGGCATCTCTATCTCGGGGCAGCTGGCGAATGCTTCGTTGTATCGACGCGCAATCTCCACCCGGCGCTGCCGCATCGTGTCCACTTTTCTCAGTTGGGCCAGACCTATCCCGGCGAGGATATCCGGCATGTTGTACTTGTACCCAGGTGCCGTGACCTCGTCAGTACCAGCTGCCTTCCGCCGTATAGCGCTTCCAGGCGTCTTTACTGATCCCGTGCAGGCTCATCATGCGGATGCGGTCCGCCCACTCCTCGTTGTCGGTGGTGACCATGCCCCCTTCGCCGGTCGCAAGGGTCTTCGTGGCGTAGAAAGAGAAGCAGGTCGCCCAGGGCACGCCGGCAGCCATTTCACTCCCGACCGCCCGCCCTTTGAAGGATGCCGAACAGGCATGCGCGGCATCTTCGACCACTGCCAGCCCGTGTTTTTGAGCAATGGCCGTAATCGCGTCCATTTCACACGGATGTCCGGCCATGTGGACAGGTATCACCGCCTTGAGGGCTCCGCGCCGGCGGCGGGCTGAGGTGCGGCGTCCGGGCGCCGGCGTCAGGCTTTCGCCGAGTGCCCGTGCTACGGCGGGACTCGTCGCCTTGCAGCCATCCCGCAAGCAGCGCTCCAGGTCCTCGATCGTCCGGATCAAGCAGCTCGGATCGATGTTGAGCGTGTCCGGCTCGACATCGACAAATACCGGGACGGCATCGAAGTAGCGAATCACTTCCGCGGTGGCAGCGAACGTGTACGGCGTCGTGAGGACGAAATCGCCCGCCTCCAGACCAATAGCTTCGAGCGCCAGATGCATCGCCGCGGTGCAGGAATTGACGGCGACGGCGTATTTGGCGCCGGCATACGCCGCAAATTCCCGTTCGAATAGCTGAGCCTTGAGACCGGTGGTGATCCAGCCGGACTTCAGAACTTCGCTGATCTCCCTCAGCTCGTCGTCGCCAAGGTCCGGCAAGGCGAAGGGAAGAGGGGTCGTTCGCTTGATCAGCGGCGACTGAGGCTGGGGATCAACAGGGGGGAACGGAACCGATGCCATTTTTGGGGCCTGCATGAAAGGAGATGGGACTCTATAGCGCCATGTGCCGTGGATTTATGCTCGAGCTGGGCATGGCCTACACACAGCTTCGCCCTCTCGGTAACAGTCGCGAGTCGCGAGGGGCGACGTGTTGCCCGTTAGCTCTACCGTGTGTCGCCTCGTGCCGAGACGAGCCAAACGGGGAAGCAAGGCGAACGCCGTACGAGTGAGATGAGGTTTTTAGAACAATTTAGGGGGGGTTGTCTAGAGTGCAGCCGCGCAGGCGTGCGTCACGCGGATAACGCGCATTGCCGTGCGTCTGGCCTGGATCTCACAGGATGCCGAGATCCTTGATATAGCGATACGCTTCTCTTGCGGGAATACGGTAGACGCGTTTTCGGCCTCGGCCGACGACGACGGCGTGGAGATGACCACCGTGGATCTCCTCCCGGATGAAGGTCGCACTCATCCCAATCATTTTCGCCAACTCGCGCGTCGTGAGTGGGGGGCCAGCCAGCAGGCTCGACTCCTCCAGCCGCAGTGGCGACTGGCTGCGAGTTACCGATGAGTCAGTGGGATCGGAGGGGGTCTTGGCTGGCTTCGCCATAATAGATGTATGGAACGGTCGAGCAGGATTCGTGCCTGGCACAATCTGCCTAATATTTGGAACTTCTGGGTATTCCGCTCCAGCGCCGCGACGAAAGTCCGACGTCTGGAAAACTAAGGCCACCCCAATCCGGCAATTCGAGGGCGAGATCCATTTGATCGACGCGGGTGGTACATTGATGACGCGATGACGCAACAGCCGCTGGCCTACCTCGACAGGGACTTTCTCGAGAGCAACGAGGCGCGGCCGATCCGCATCCTGGCGGAATATCTCGAGCCGTGCCGGCGCTTCAAGGAACAGAAGATCCAGGACACGGTCGTGTTTTTCGGTTCCGCCCGCGTCAACAGCCGTGAGCGCGCCGAACGGGCGCTGAAGACCCTGCGGGCCCGCGGTGAGAGCACGGCGGACGCCAAACACGCGGTCGAATTGCAGAAGTCGAGCAAAGCGGTCGAATGGGCGCGTTATTACGAGGAAGCCCGCGAGCTGGCCCGTCTTCTGACCGCATGGAGCGTTTCGCTGCAGTCGGAGAATCATCGCTTCGTCGTCACGTCAGGCGGGGGGCCGGGGATCATGGAAGCCGCCAACCGCGGCGCGCGCGAGGGGGGCGGGAAGACGATCGGCCTGAACATCCGCCTGCCGTTCGAGCAGGACGCAAACCCGTACATTACCGAGGGCCTTCACTTCGAGTTCCACTACTTCTTCATGCGCAAGTTCTGGTTCGCGTACCTGGCGAAAGCGCTGGTCATCTTCCCCGGCGGATTCGGCACGTGTGACGAGCTGTTCGAGATCCTGACGCTGGTGCAAACCGACAAGCTGTCGAAGAAGATCGGGGTGATCCTGTACGGTAGCGACTTCTGGAACGAGGTGCTCTCCCTCAAGCCGCTGGCGGAATGGGGTGCGATTACGGAGCAGGACCTCGATCTCCTTCAGTACGCCGATACGCCGGTCGACGCGTTCGAGCAGCTGCGCGACCATCTGATTACGCACCATCTCAATCCGCCGACCGAGCAGGAGGCGGCGGCGCCGGGAATCGCGAAGACGCGGGGGTGAGCTGCCCGATTTGGTCATCTGGTCATCTGGTTATCTGGTCATTTGAAAGGCTGAAGGAGGAGGATGGACGCGAAGACTCGCAAGACCCTGATCGATCAGTACAAGGACGGATACCGCGTCGTCGCCGAGGCGCTGGTCGGCGCGAAGGACGCCGACCTTGATGCGCGACCGGCGCCAGCCAAGTGGACGGCGCGCGAGGTGGTGCATCACCTCGCCGACAGCGAGATGACATCGGCCGTGCGCCTGCGGCTGCTACTCGCGGTGGACGGAGCGAGCATCGCCGGTTACGACCAGGACGAATTCGCCCGCCGCCTGCACTACGACCGGCCCATCGAAGCCTCGCTCGAGGCCTTCAAGTCGGCGCGTCGCACGACAGCAGAAATTCTCGACCGCATGACCGACCAAGAGTGGCAGCGCGCGGGGACGCACTCCGAACACGGGCGGTACTCGGTTGAGCGGTGGCTCGAGATCTACTCCACCCACGCGCACAAGCACGCCGAGCAGATTCTCGTCGCGCGGGACTCCGCGAAAAAGCGATAACCGCAGAGACCGCTGAGCGCGCCGAGCAGAACGCTCTGCGATCTTTTGCGTGCTGTCGCGGTTAGTACGTGAGAAACTCGTCCCGCACCTTCATGAACCGGGCGACGCCGGTCTCCCACGACCGCGCGATGGAGCGGGCCGGCACCCCCGCTTCGATCTGCTCGCGCAGATCGGCAGACCCCGCCAGGATGTCGATCGGCAGCTTCTCGTGCTCGTATTCGTAGGGAGGCTGCCGCCATTCGAAGCGGCCCCTGTCGCTCGCCTGCGCCCTGAAAGCACTGACGAGCGCGACCCCGGTCTCGACCGCCCGGAACAGCTGCCGGTCGAGCACGTGAATCTGGCAGCCGCCACAACTGGTTTTCGCATGCTTGTGGAAGGTCGGCTCGAACAGCGCGGGCCGGAAGTGCACACCGGGCAACTCGATCCGGTTGATCGCGTCAGCGAATCGCTCGGCGACAATCCACGGGGCACCCGCCAGCTCGAATGGGCGCGTCGTGCCCCGACCCTCCGAGACGTTCGTGCCTTCGAACAGCACGGTCCCCGGATACACGATCGCGCTGTCAACCGTCGGGATGTTCGGCGAGGGCAGGACCCAGGGCAGACCGGTTTGCTCTGCATGCATCTCCCGGCGCCACCCTTCCATCGTCACGACCTCGAGGTCCGCGCCGATGCCGAAATGTTCGTTGAAGAGCCGCGCAAGCTCGCCGATCGTCATCCCGTGCCGCATGGGAATGGGATAGAGCCCCACGAACGACTCGAATCCGGGATCGAGCATTGGCCCCTCGACAGAAATGCCGTCGATCGGATTGGGCCGGTCGCAGACGATCACCTTCACGCCGTGCCGGCGCGCGGCGCGCAGGCAATTCGCCATCGTGTAGATGTAGGTATAAATGCGGGTACCGACATCCTGGAGATCGACGACCAGGACATCGAGGTCGCGCAGCATGTCGGCGGTCGGCTCGCGCGTTTCGCTATACAGCGAATACACCGGCACGCGGCGGATTTCGTCACGCCCGTGGCCGGTCTCGATCATGTTTTCCTGCACATCGGATCGGAACCCGTGCTGCGGGCCGAACAGGGCGGCCAGCCGCAACCGCGTGTCCGCCGCGAGCCGATCGGCGACGTGGCGGAACTCGCCGTCAATCGAGGCCGGGTTGCAGACGACGCCCACCCGGCGGCCGGCGAGCGTTCCCGATTCGAGCAGACGTTCCGATCCGAGCCTGACGCGCATGGGGAAGAAATTATAGAATCGCCCCCTTGCTTGCAATCGGGGGAATTGATAGGCTACGCGGCGTCTGGTGGTCAGCCCTGCCTGCTTCGCCCGCGCCGAGAGCCGATTCGAGCCTCAATCCTGACTCGTTCCCTCATCAACGTGAACGCCGAGCCGACGTGCGCCACCTCGCCGGGGAGAACCTTGGAGCGAGCGCCGGGGTCGGGGCCCCGGGTTCGAGCGCCGGGGTTGCGGACCCGGGATGAGCAAGAGGAGACGGTATGGGTCGAAGGTTGTATGTTGGGAACCTGCCTTACACTACCGGCGAAGCAGAGCTCCAGGAGCTATTCAGTAAGGCCGGGACGGTCGAGACGGTGCGCGTGATGCGGGATGCCGCGACCGGGCGCGCGCGCGGCTTCGCGTTCGTCGAGATGGCGACCGACGAGGAAGCACAGAAAGCGGCAACCGAGTTCAACCAGTATCAGATGGGCGGCCGTGCGCTGACCGTCAACGAAGCACGGCCAAAGCCCGAGGGCGGCTTCGGCGGCGGCGGCGGTGGTGGTGGTTACGGCGGCAATCGCGGCGGTGGTGGCGGCGGTGGCGGCCGACGAGAGCCGCGGTGGTAACGCGATGAAGGGCTGGAGCAAGGGCGACCGCGTTGTGCAGGCCACCTACGGGGCCGGCACGCTCGTCGAGGTCAACGAGCACCACACAGTGATCGATTTCGACGAGCACGGTCGTCGTACGTTTGCAAGCCGCCTCGTGGTGCTGCAGGCCACCAACGAGCCGGCGCCCAACAAGCCGGCGAAGAAGCGGGCGACCAAGAAGAAGGTCGAAAAGGCGGAAAAAGCTGAAAAGGCTTAGGACGAACGACTCAATCGACCGAGCGCCAGGCCGGCGACCCTGGCGCTCGACCACGCCCATTGAAAGTTGAATCCGCCGATTCGTCCATCCACGTCGAGAATTTCCCCCACCAGATACAGCCCCGGGCATACCCGAGACCGCATCGACCCCGGGTCGATCTCGGTCAGTGCGACGCCGCCAGCCGTGGCTTCAGCGTAGTTGTACCCACGCGTGCCGGCGACCGGCAGCGGCAATCCCACGAGCACGTGCGCCAGCCGGCGTCGATCCTCGCGGGTGAGGTGCGCGAGTGGTACCGCGCCGCGAAGATCCAGATGCGCGACGAGCGCCGAGGCCACCGACGCCGGCACCATTGTCGCCAGCGCCTGCTGAAGGGACACAGCCGGCCGCTCTGACGAGAGCGCCGTCCACCGGCGGTCGACGTCGTCGAAAGACGCGCCGGGAAAAAAACTGATCGTGATCGACGGGGTCTTCCCTTCGAGCTGAGCCCTCAACCAGTGCCTCGACGCGTTCATCGCCACGGGACCACTCACGCCCACGTGCGTCCACAGCAGTGCGCCCTTCAGCCGTGTCGTTACCGCACCGTCGATCCAGATCGTCAGCTCGACGATCTGCGAGATCCCGGCAAGTCCGGCATGAAGACTGCCTTCGAGGACGAGCGGCACGAGAGCGGGCGTTGTCGGAACAATGGTATGACCGAGACGCTGAGCGAGCGTAAAGCCGGTGCCGTCGCTGCCGCTCTTGGGAAGGGACTGCCCCCCGGTCGCCAGCACGACTGCCCGCGCAAGAAGGCTGCCGCCGCTGGTCTTCACCTGAAAGCCATCGTCGGCCGGGATGATGTCGTGCACACGCTGACCTGTGATGAGCGTTGCACCGGTGCGCCCCGTTGCTCCAAGCAGAGCATCCAGTACGTCGCGCGCGCGATTGCTGTCGGGAAACAGCTTGCCGTCGGCCTCTTCGTGTACGTGGACGCCAATCTCGCGGAAGAACGCGATTGTTTCGGGGACTGGAAACGCCCGAAGGACGCGCCGGACGATCGGCGATCGCCCGCCCCAGAAATCGTGTTCGGTGACAACGGCGTTGGTGAGGTTGCAGCGCGATCCGCCGCTGACGAGGATCTTGGCGCCAGGCTTCCGCGCGCCTTCGAGCACGACGACGGACAGGGCCGGATTGTGTCTTCGCGCGAAGATCGCGGTTGCCAGGCCGGCGGCGCCCGCGCCGACAATCGCAACCTCGCAGGCGAGGGGAGAATCCGTCAGGGGCCGAAGCTTACCGCGGTTCGGCGGCCGGCGCCGTCTTCAGCTCCGAGCGTGCGCCGCACACCGTGCACCGGACCACGATCGTCCCGCCGTTGTCGGCCAGGCCCACGATCTGCGTACGGTGGCTTCCGCACTTTGGACAGGTGGGCGGAGGCTTCTGGAGTGTCCGGTATGGCGGGTCGGCGTGGGCCATAGAGTCATGTCTCGTCCAAGCGCCGTTCCACCTCGACCATTCGTTATAACTGCTTGTTTCACAGTGAATTATGCGTTTGCCTGTGCAGATCCGTGCATCGGCCCGAGTTCCTTTTCGCAACACGCAAGCCCGGATTCGCAACGAGCGCGATCGTTCGGGTTATCCTGCAAGAGCGAATCTGATGAGATCGATAGTGGCGGGCGTTGGGGTGCTGAGTTTGCTGGCGGCCCTCAGCTTCACGACGGAGATGCTGCAAGCCCAGAAGTCGGACGTCGACCTGCCATCGGCCGCTCCTCAGCGTCCCTTCCCGCCCGAACACGGCCGCCTCCGCGTCAAAGGCCGCCAGTTTTACGACGCCGACAATAGAGTCTGGCGATGGCGCGGCACAAGCCAGTTCCTGCTGTTCGCGAGGTACCTGAACGGCTACGACATCACGCCGGTGCTCGACTGGCTGGTGCTACGCGGCTTCAACGTCGTCCGTGTGTTCGGCCAGGTCCCTGGCGGGTTCGGGGCCGATCTCCACGGCATGCCGAACTACCAGCGGCCGTTCGAGCGCCCCGACTTCGACGCCAGACTGCATGCCTTTTTTTCGCTCCTGGCCGACCGCGGTCTGCGCGTCGAGTACGTCCCGCTGACTTATAGGGACGACCTTGCTGTGATGCAGGCCCACGTCCAGCGCGTGTATGACATCGCCCAGGCGCATTGGAACGTGCTCGTGGAAGTGGGCAACGAGCCGGAGTACAACCAGATCGACGTCGTAACGGTGATGCAGGGGGTGAATCGGCACGGGGTTCTGTCGGCCTACGGTCTCGATCCGGCACGCGGCACAACCGACACGCTGAAGAACCATCCGGTGCTCGATTACGGCACCGCGCACGATCTCGAACGTGATTTCCAGCGCAGCCCGCGCATCACGAAAGACGCATGGGATTGGCAGAACCGGTTCGGCGTGCCGTTCGTGAGCGATGAGCCGATCGGGTTCATCGATCCGGGCCATCCGGATTTCGTGGCGCGTGGGACGGATCCGACAGGTGCGGCGCTATTCGGTGGCGTATACGGCGGCGGGGCCCGCACCACGAACTGTGACGTGATCCTGTCGGCGGCGGCGATCGCCTACCTTCTGACGCCCGGGTACACCTTCCACATGCAGGCCGGCCTCGAAGGGTGGCGACCTTCGGATTCCGAGGAGCTCCAGGACGCCTGCGCGAAGTCCCTGGCCGGGATCGCGGCGTTCATTCCCCGCGACGCGCAGCTCGGGGTCTACGTCGAGCCCGGACTTGGCGACTTCGGCCTCGCCTGGAAGGGCGGCGCGAATGCCGAATCGCTCGTCGATCGCGCCTACGGCGTCGTCCTGGGCACGCAGCAGTGGGTCGTCGTCCCGATGCCCGCGCCCAACTGGTCGCCGACGCCCGCGAACGGATGGCGGATCGACGCAGTCGGCCCGGTCCCCTACGTTCTCAGGTTGGCGAAGTAGTCTGGCGGCGTGAGCGCGCCTCGACCCTGAACCGACCGACGCCGCTCACTGGTCGACACGAAGTCGTGTAAACCGGCCAGTCGCGTTGCGTTCCCGTCCACCCGCGCTCTCGGTATTGCTTCACGACGATGCGGCTGACTTTCGCTCCCGCCAGAGCCGCGAATTGATTCGCTTCCAGCGTGGCCGGCTGTGGGGCGAGTGCCTTGTCGGTGGGTAAATCCTGGGCCCCGGCAGAACTCAAAAGGAGGACCATCAGGAACTTGAACATAGAAACGAGCATACGCTCGCGGGAGTAAAATAGCCCACGGTCCCTGCAGGAGCCGGTTTAGTAACTCTGTGTGGGGTCCGCCTTCCGACAGGTATTCGATATGAGCATCATCACGCTGAAGGTCAACGGTCGCACGCACGCCGTGGACGTCGATCCCGCGACGCCGCTGCTGTACGTCCTTAGCGACGATCTCGCGCTGAACGGACCCAAGTTCGGCTGTGGTCTCGGGCAGTGCGGGTGCTGCACCGTGATCGCGAGGGGACAGGCGATCCGCTCCTGCGTGACACCGGTCGACACCGTTGCCGACGTCGAGATCACCACGCTCGAGGGGCTCGGGACGGTTGAAAAACCGCATCCCATTCAACAGGCGTTCATCGACGAGCAGGCGATGCAGTGCGGCTACTGCGTCAACGGCGTGATCATGACCGCCAAAGCGCTGCTCGATCGGAGTCCGAAGGCTTCCGAGCCCGAAATCCGTCAGGCGATGTCCGGCGTGCTCTGTCGCTGCGGGTCGCATACCCGGATGCTGCGCGCCATCAAGCGATATGCAGAGGGATAACCGCATGAAGCCACAGCCCTCTCTGACGGCAGACGCGCTCGCGGCCCTCGGCAGCGCAGGATTCTCCCGCCGACGCTTCCTGAAGGGTTCCGGAGCGTTGATCGTGGGCTTCAGCGCCGCCGCGACCGTCGCGGACACCCTCGGCTGGGCGCCACGGTCGGCGTCGGCGCAGGGGATCAACGGGGCCGGGAGCAACCAGCTCGATTCGTGGATCGCGATCGCCGCCGACGGCCGTGTGACTGCCTACACCGGCAAGTGCGAATTGGGCCACGGCCTTTACACCGCACAGATGCAGTTGATCGCCGAAGAGCTGAGCGTCCCGTTCAGCCGTGTGACGCTGATTCAATGCGACACGGCGCTCACCCCGGATCAGGGGACGACATCGGGCGCACAATCGCATCCGACCAACTTCAACCAGAGCAACCTGGCGCTCGCCGGCGCCACGGCGCGCGAGACGCTCGTTCAACTCGCCGCTACGCGTCTGGCGGTTTCGGCCGACCAGCTCGTCGTGAAAGACGGGGTGATCAGCGCGAGGAACGACGCGTCGAAACAGGTCGCATACGGCGAGCTCGTTGGCGGACGCACGTTCAACATCCCGCTCAACACGAGCGCGCGGCGCAAGGATCCGCGGGAGTGGACCGTTCTCGGCAAACCAGTCCAGCGCGTGGATATTCCGGCCATGGCTACGGGCCAATTCGAGTACGTCCACGACGTGCGCGTGCCAGGCATGCTCCACGGGAGGGTGGTCAGGCCGCCGGCTGCCGGCGCGACACTCGTCGGCGTTGACGAGGACTCGGTGAAGGATGTCGCGGGCGTCGTAAAGGTCGTTGTCAGGAACAACTTCGTCGGTATCGTCGCCGAAAAGCCGTGGCAGGCTATCCAGGCAGCGGCGAAGCTGAAGGCGACGTGGACGGCGGGGACAGGACTGCCGGACCAGGGACGTTTCTACGAGTACTTGCGGACCCGGAAGCCGACACGGGACACGCTGGCCGTCGATTCGAAGGACGTCGACGAGAAACTGTCGGCGGCGGCGCGAGTCCTCGAGGCCACGTATCACTATCCGTATCAGATGCACGCATCAGTTGGTAGCTCGTGCGCCGTCGCCGATGTTCAGGGCGACAAGGCGACGATCTGGTCGCCCACCCAGGCGGTGCATCCTCTCCGGAGCACCGCCGCGATGGTGCTCGGCCTCCAACCCCAGAACGTGCGCGTGATTTTCAAAATGGGGTCGGGCTGTTATGGCGTCAACGGCGCCGATACCGTGTCGTACGACGCCGCGATTCTGTCCCAGGCGGTGGGCAGGCCCGTCCGCGTGCAGCTTGCGAGGAAGGACGAGATGGCGTGGGAGAACTACGGGCTCGCGTACGTCCTCGACCAGCGAGCCGGGCTCGACGCCCAGGGAAACATCCTCGTTTGGGACCACGAATCGTGGTCGGCGACTCTGGGCGGACGGCCGGGCGCCAACACCCCCGGCAACGTCGTCACCGGCTCCCTGGCGGGCTTCGAGCCAGCCCGAGTCGTGCCGAGAACGCCAGCGCCAGAGCCTGCGACTTTCGCAAATGGCAACAATGCGGTTCCCTCGTACGTGACCGGCACCGTCGGCGGCCGGAGCGGAGGCACAGGTACCGTCGCCAGCCAGCGCGTGCTCACGCACGAGATCCAGTCGCCGTTCTTCACCGGACCACTGCGCTCGCCTTCGCGACTGCAGAACACCTTCGCGCACGAATCGTTCATCGACGAGATCGCCGCCAGTCTGGGGGCGGATCCGGTCGCGTACCGGCTTCGTCACCTGAGCGATCCCCGGCTGATCGACGTCGTGCAGGCAGCGGCGAAGGCCGCGAGCTGGGAGACGCGCCGGTCGCCGCGCGCCGGGATTCGACCTGGCGGTGTCGCCGCCGGCCGCGGCATCTCGTGCGTGCTGTATGAAGGCGACAACGGGTATTGCGCCATGGTCGCCGATGTCGACGTCAACCAGGACACTGGACAGATCGTCGTGAGGCGGCTGGTCATCGCGAACGACTCCGGTCCGATCTCCAACCCGGATGGGCTCAGGAATCAGCTCGAAGGCGGCGCGCTGCACGGCGTCAGCCGGTCGTTGACCGAAGAGGTGGCATGGGACGAGCAGAAAGTGACCTCGATCGACTGGCAGACCTATCGGCCGCTGTTTGTCGGCGACGCCGTGCCGACGATCGAGACGGTGCTCATCAACCGGACTGACGGCAAGACCATGGGCGCTGGCGAAACCGCGGTGACCGTCGTCGCGGCAGCCATCGGGAACGCCATCTTCGATGCCACCGGCGCGAGGCTCCGTCAGGTGCCATTCACGCCGGAGCGCGTGAAAGCGGCGCTGGGGTCAAGGTGAAACGGGCTGTCGTCGATAACGCAACCCGGGCAAAAGTCGATTTTTCCTGAGCGTTTTCACCCCAAAGGGGCTAATATCCGGTACGCAGGAGGATGAATGCGTAAACGAGTGCTCCCGCCGCTACTGTGCTTGCTGGCCTGTCTGGCTATCGGGACCTCGGCGTTTGCCCAGGAAGGGCATCCGCTGACGGGCACCTGGGGCGGCGACTGGGGTCCGAGCGCCACCCAGCGGAACCACCTGACGTTCGTCATGAACTGGGATGGCGACAAGGTCACAGGCATCATCAACCCCGGGCCGGACGCCATTCAGCTCGCGAGCGTGGTGCTGGACGTGATGAACTGGACCGTTCGTATCGAGGGCGATGCCAAGGACGCTTCCGGAAAACCGGTCCGGGTCATCGTTGAAGGCAAGCTGGAGGACCTGACATCCCCACACCGGACTATCGCGGGGACGTGGCGTCAAGGTACGACCAGCGGCAATTTCAAGATCACCCGCGACTGAGCAGGATGAGACCGATGAATGACCGTCGTGTGAAAACGCTGCCCGTGCTGGTGGGAATGCTTCTCGCGGTCTCAGTTGTGTCCGCGCAGCAATCGGCGTCGGCTACCTACGACCGCGAGCGAAAGGTAAGCCTTCAGGGTCCCGTCACGAGGATTGAGTGGGTCAACCCCAACGCATTCGTGTTCATCAACGTGCGGGACGCCGCGGGTGTGACGACCAACTGGGCAATCGAAGTCGGCAACCCGCTCGATCTCGAACGGGACGGCTGGAAGCGCAGCGCGCTGAAAATCGGCGACATGCTTGCCGTTGAAGGGATTCCGGCGCGAGGAGCGAAGCGGCAGGCTCTTGCCACGTCAGTGAGCCTCGCCGGCAAGCGGGTGTTCGCGCCGCCGGCGAAACGGCCACCGGCGCCCGCCGCCGCGCCCACTCCGCGGTGGCCCGACGGACAGGTCCGTCTGGGGCCCCCCGCAGGAGGAAAGGGTTATTGGGGTGCGGCGAGCGCCAACGCGCTGGTTGAGAGTACGGCCTCGAAGGTTCCCATGAACGAGGATGGCCTGTTGACCAACCTCGCCGATGCGGACAAGGTGGCGCCGTTCAAGCCGTGGGCGAAAGCCGTGTACGAGCAGCGGCAGCGCGAGCTGCTGAGAAGCGATCCGGTAGCCCGTTGCCTGCCTGCCGGCGGGCCGCGTCAGTTTCACACGCCAAATGGTTTTCAGTTCGTCGAGCAGCGCGAGCTGGGTCGCATTCTCGTGCTGCTCGGAGGCGGAAACCGCAACTGGCGAGTCATCTCTACCGATGGTCGTCCGGCGGCGGCGGCGGCCGAGCTCGTGCCTACCTACTATGGCACCTCGGTTGGCCGGTGGGAAAAGGACACGCTGGTTGTCGACTCGGTCGGTTATACCGAGAAGTTCTGGTTCACGCGTGGAGGCCTGCCCCATACCGAAGCGCTTCATCTCACCGAGCGCTTCTCCAGGCCGGATCTGAATACGTTGAGGTACGACGTAACCGTGGACGATCCTCGGACGTACACGAGGTCCTGGACCGGAGGGTGGACCGTTAGATGGGTACCAGACGAAGATCTCAAGGAATACTTCTGCGAGGACAACGCGGAGTCGACCTTCATCCGCTGATCGAAAAAAGGAGAAAGACGATGAGACCCCTCAAGTTCGTTTTCGCGATAGTCGCCGGCGTGACGATGCTGACGATGCCGGCGACGGCACATCACTCGTTCGACGCGGAATACGATTCGAACAAACCGATCACGATCACAGGATTCGTGACCAAGGTCGACTGGGTGAATCCGCACGCCTATGTCCAGATCGACGCGAAGGACGAGGCCGGCGCGGTGAAGAGCTATCGAGTCGAGATGGGTCCGCCTTACGCCCTCGTCAGGGGCGGCTGGAAGCGCGATACCCTGAAGATCGGCGACAAGGTCACCGTGATGGGCGCGGCCATGGCCAAGGATGGAACCCCTGCGGCGGGATCGATGCCGACGACATCAATGAACCTGGCGTCCGGCCAGAAGCTGACCATGAGGTAACGCCAGTGCTACTCAGATTTTTCTGCGGCCTAGCCGTGGCTGCGGCTGTGTCCTCGTTGCTGTCCGTCCCGTCCTTCGCCCAGGGCGCGGCACCGGCCGGCGGCCAGGCCGCGGCGCCGGCCGCTGGCCAGGGAGCCGACGCGCCGCCACGCTGGCCCGATGGGAGAATCAACCTGGGATCGGCGCCCGGCAAGAAGGGATATTGGGAAGTCAGGCCGGGCCTCGGCGGCATGCCACGCGCGGCCGACGTGCCGATGCAGCCGTGGGCGAGAGCGGTGTACGAGTATCGAACGGCGAAGACCGACCTGTACCCGCCGCTCGTCCATTGCAAGCCGGGCAGTGGGCCGTCGTTCTTCAACGCGCCGGGCTTCGAGATCGTGGACGTGCCCGATTTGAAGAAGGTGTTCATCCTCAACATTGCCGGCGCGCACTCCTGGCGCGAGATCTACATGGATGGGCGTCCGCACCCTACAGGCGATGATCTGCGTCCCACGTTCCTGGGCCACTCCACCGGGCGATGGGAGGGCGACACGCTGGTGATCGACACCGTCGGCTTCAACGAGAAGCAATGGCTCGCGGGCAACTATCCGGCGACCGAGAAACTGCATCTCGTCGAGCGCATCTCGCGGCCGAATCTCACGACATTGACCTACGAGGTGACGATCGACGATCCGGGAGCTTTCACCAAGCCCTGGGGCGGCAAGTGGTCGATTACCGAGAAGAGCGCCTCGAAGTGGATCCCTGACGGCGAAGTGTTCGAGTACATCTGCCAGGACTCTGGCAGGTGACGCGGTCGAAGACCCGAGTCCTTCTCTCCCTGTTCACTGCTCTTGTTGTGGCCGCCGTCGTGGCGGCCCAACCCCCCGTCCACTCGACCTCGAGTACCGCGAGACCGCGGGACGCCTGATCGGCGCGGCGATGGTCGATGCGGCCGGTTACGACAAGCTCGCCTATCTCACCACTCGAATCGGACACAGGCTCAGCGGATCGTCCGGACTTGAACGCGCGGTGACCTGGGTCGCCGGGCAGATGAAGGCCGACGGGCTCGACAACGTTCGCATGCAGCCCGTAAAGGTTCCGCACTGGGTGAGGGGCAACGAGTCGGCCAAGGTCGTGGCGCCTGATCGACCGGCCACTTGGAATGCTGGGGCTCGGCGGCAGCATCGCCACGCCGCCGGACGGAATCACCGCACCCGTGGTCGTGGTCGGCACGTTCGCGGAGCTCGAGGAGCTCGGCGCGGAGAAGGTGAAAGGCCGGATCGTTCTCTACGACATGCGATGGGAGGGCTACGGCGAGTCCGTGACATACCGCGCTGCCGGCGCCTCACGGGCAGCCCGGTTCGGCGCGGTGGCCGTCCTCGTGCGCTCGGTGACGGGGCGAAGCCTTTACACCCCGCACACAGGCGGCCTGAGCTACGACGCCGGGGCTGCGAAGATCCCCGCCGCCGCCATTACCGTCGAGGATGCCGCCTGGATCAGGAATATGACGGCGATGGGGCAGGAAGTCCGCGTCCAGCTTCGCATGGAGGCCGAAACGCGGCCCGACGCGGACTCCGCGAACGTCATGGGCGAAATCGTCGGCGTCGAGCGGCCCGACGAGGTCGTCGTCCTCGGTGGCCATCTCGACTCCTGGGACGTGGGGCAGGGCGCTCACGATGATGGCAGCGGGGTTGTCGCGGCATGGCAGGCCGTCGCCCTGATGAAGCAGCTGGGCCTGACGCCGCGCCGCACGATTCGGGTCGTGGCCTGGACGAATGAGGAGAACGGCACGCGAGGAGGCGACGCGTACCGGGACGCGCTCGGGTCCGCCGTTGACAAACACGTCGCCGCAATCGAGATGGACGAAGGCGCGGAACGTCCGGTCGGCTTTGCCTACAGTATTCTCGGAACAGGAAACAACGCGCCGCGGGTGCTCGGCGCGACCGCACGACTACAGGAAATCGCCCGCCTGCTCGACGGCATCGGAGCAGGCGCCATCGACCTCGGCGGCGGCGGAACGGACATCGGGCCCCTGATGCGAACCGGCGTTCCGGGTTTCGGCCTGGTCACCGTCAACGAGCGCTATTTCGACTGGCACCACACGAACGCCGACACCTTCGACAAGATCGACCTGCAGGATTTCCGCAGGTGCATCGCCTCCCTCGCCGTCATGGCCTACGTGCTCGCCGACATGCCCGGGCGGCTGTGATCCGCGTTCTAGAAGAGCGTGTATATGAATGGGGCCGCCACGGTGCCGCCGAGGATGATCAGCCCGCCAAGCAGCAGGGTGACGACGACCACCGGGACGAGCCACCATTTCTTGTTTTGCATTAAGAAGGAAACGGAATCCTTCCAAAACCCGGGATTCCTTTCAAGCTGCACGTCTGTACTCATTTGTCATCCACCCCTTAGAATTGCCGGTAGTAACGGCTTGACCCCTTTACGGATTTCACGGATGTCCAAACGGCTCGAGGCTTGGCTGGCCGCAAGCGCAGCAAGTCTTTCCCAAGCACTCTCAACAAAATTCCAATTGGGGCAAAAACAAGAAAAAAGACCAAAAAGAGCACAATCTTGCTGACATAATGCCCGACAAAGCTGGCAGGCAAATACACCGCCAGGTAGGCCACACGATTCAGGCCCGGAATCAAGGCCGCCACTGCCAGGCCAAGACCTATTCCCCAGAAGCCCATCGCTCCTCGAGTCACACCCTGGTACCGCCAGACAGTGAGGCCTCCCAGCACTGCAAAGCCGACCAGCATGGCAATCGCAAAACCTCGAAGCTCTCCCCGATCGGGGTGCCACTTCACGCGCCGGAAATGAGGAAGCTCGCTGAAGTTCATGGGATGTTCTCTCTCAATCCAACGCGAATTGCGCGAGATGCTCCGTGGCTCCCTGCATCTCGGGCTGCTCTTCCTTGAGCAGCAGATGATTCCCCAGCACCAAAGCATCCATGTGGGTATACATGAAGCAGCGATACGCATCCGCCGGTGTGCAGACGATGGGCTCCCCGCGAACATTAAAACTGGTATTCACGATGACAGGGCACCCAGTCCTTTCATAAAATCGTTTCATCATTCGGTAGTACAAGCCATGCCGAACCGGATCCACAGTTTGAATCCTGGCGGAGTAATCCACGTGGGTCACGGCAGGGATGGAGCTGCGAGGCACGTTGAGCTTGTCAATTCCCCACAATGATTGAGCTCCGGGCGGCAATGGCAACCGCTTGTCTTCCGCGACCTCGGCCACAAGCATCATGTAGGGACTCTCACAATTCAAATCGAAGTATTCGTGAACATGATCATGAAGAACACACGGAGCAAATGGCCTGAAACTCTCCCGGAACTTTATCTTCAGATTCATCACCGACTGCATGCGTTGGCTGCGGGCGTCGCCGATGATACTGCGGGAGCCAAGCGCGCGCGGCCCAAATTCCATGCGGCCGTTAAACCAGCCAATGACTTTTCCCTCGCCCAGGAGGACGGCGACGCGATCGGCGAGGTCGCCATCTGAAAGTATTTGGGCGGCTCCCGCAACTCGGCTCAGCGCATCTTGAACTTCCGCATCGGAATAATTCGGGCCAAGCAAAGCGCCCTTCATTCCATCATCAGGATTTGCCTTTCGCGGGTTATCCAGCATCTGATACCACACCGCCAGAGCGGCTCCAAGTGCACCGCCGGCATCCCCGGCTGCGGGTTGCGCCCAAAGGGCATCAAAGGGCCCTTCCCGAAGAATCCGTCCATTGGCCACACAGTTCAACGCGACCCCCCCGGCCAGACACAGATTCCGCTTGCCGGTCTGCTTGTGCGCAGCGCGAACCAGGTGAAGCATCGTTTCTTCCGTAACAACCTGGATACTGGCGGCAAGGTCCATCTCTTTCTGAGTCAATCGAGACTCCGGTTGCCGCGGCGGTCCGCCAAACAGATTATGAAAGCGCTCGGTTGTCATTGTCAGGCCGGCGCAGTAGTTGAAGTATTCCTGATTCAACCAGAAGGATCCGTCTTCACCAAGTTCAAGAAGGTGATCATAAATCTGCCGTACGTATTTGGGTTGGCCGTAGGAGCCGGCCCATAACCTTGTATTCCCCGGAGTTCACGCGGAACCCGGTGTAATAAGTGAACGCGCTGTATAACATACCCAGCGAGTGCGGGAAACGGATCTCCTGAAGCAGTGTGATTCGATTTCCCTCGCCGACCCCTACAGTGGTTGTCGCCCATTCGCCAACTCCATCTGCGGTGATGACCACGGCTTCGTCGAAAGGTGAGGGAAAGAAGGCGCTGGCGGCGTGCGATTGATGGTGCTCTGTGAACAGGACCGGTCCCTTGAAGTCACGGCCGAGTTTCTTGCGAATCAAGCCAGGAATGTTTCCCTTATCCGTCAGCCAGGTGGGAAGGGCGACAGAGAAAGAACCCCATCCTCTCGGCGCAACTCCAAGATAAGTCTCCAGGAGCCGTTCGGCTTTGAGCATCGGCTTTTCATAGAAGACAACCGCGTCAAGATCGGCGATCCCAATCTTGCCTGCCCGAAGGCGATAGGATGCAGCATTCTCGGGATATGAAGGGTCGTGCTTGCGCCTGGTAAAGCGCTCTTCCTGGGCTGCACCTACGATGTCCCCATCTCGCACAAGCGCAGCCGCACTATCGTGATAGAAAGCCGAAATACCCAGGATGTTCATGTTGTTCAGCGTCTAAACTACACGTCGATCTTAACCTCGCCGTCGCCTCAAACAGCTGTTAATTCCGGAATCTCAGGTCGGAAATACTGATCCGCCACGCGATCAGTCCCCGGTCACGGGAGGACCGATGAAACGGAGCGAATTCAGCGAGCAGCGGATCCCTGCGATCGTCAGGTCAAAAGCCGCAACGTGCTAAGCTCACTCAGGGCGCTCGCCGGCCGGCCGGCTCGGGAATGGCTGGAAAGCGACGAAGAACGACGCCCCTGAACCCGAGGACAGACGCGGACCTTAGCAATCACGCCCAGCACCTCGTATACTCATCGGAAGAAACAGATGAGCTCGCTTCAAGAGCGTCGCATTCAAGTTTGGGATTCTGCTCTCGTCCCTTGTATTCGTCGCGATTGCCTTCGAGACAGGGCTGGCCTTTGCACGCATCAATACAAAATCGAACGTCCTTTTCATTCCCGATAAGGGCGCTACTTTTGTTCCCAATTCCTATTACCGAAACAGCCGGGAGGGTTTTTCGGAGGGCTACTTCAATTCCCATGGCTTCCGCGACTACGATCGTTCCTACCAGAAAGATCCCAACACATTTAGAATCCTGGTTTTGGGCGATTCCTACGTGGAAGCGTTTCAGGTCGCTCTGTCGGATTCCTTTCCTGCGCTTCTCGAACAAAGGCTCAACGAAAACTCAACCTCAATGAAATTTGAAGTCCTAGCGCTAGGGATGAACGGCTCCGGAACCGCAGAAGAATACATGAGATACCTGGATTTCGGGGTCGACTACTCTCCGGACATGGTCATCCTGGCGTTTCTCACAGGTAACGATTTTTCGGATAATTCTAGGTTTCTCAGCCCGGGGAGCCACGCGTTCTATTTTGCCTTCGACGAAAACAAGAACCTTGTCCTGGACCGTTCGGTCATCGACGACTATCAGAGGAGTCGAACACTTCCAAGACGGCTGTTCCAGAAATTAAAGCAGAAGTCGTATCTCGCCAACCTCGTGTCCGAACGAGTTTACCTCCTGAAAGAGGATCTGCGGTTGAAACAATACCAGAAACAATTCTATGAAAGCCGGCGGGAACAGGTGGCGCCAAAGCTGGACGAGTTCTCCGTGCTGAACATATACCTTCCTGAGCCCAGCGAGCACTGGAAGGAGGCGTTCGATATTACAAAAGGGATTATTCTGAAGTTCCGAAACTCTGTCGAAGAACACGGCTCCAGATTCGTTTTGGTGTCTCTGTCGAATGCGGCGCAGGTCCATCCAGAGCTTCAGAAGGAGTTGAACAGTACCATATGGGCTTCCGTTTGATTTCGGAAAACCAGACCGGATTATCGAGGAATTCGCGAGTCAAAACGGAATTTCTTATTTGAAGCTCATGCCGACGTTGCTCGAGTTACCATCTCAAAACAGGTAAGTACCTTCACGGGTTTGGTCCATCTCGTAGTGGGCATTGGAACGAAAACGGCCACTGCCTGGCAGCGGAAACGATCTTCGAGTACTTGCAGGAAAACGGTCTCGTCTCTTTGGGTTCCACGAGGGACCATCGTCTACACATCCATGTGAGTCGCGCTAGCACTCCTTGCCGCGACCTTCGCTTGCAGGCCCTTCAATCCCTTTCAAGCAACTCCCAGACTAGAGAAGGATCGGCTCTGCCTTCGCGGCGCTGACATCCGGCGGGAACTGCCGCTCAACCTGCCTGCCATCGAGTTCACGCCTGGCGCGGGCGAGATCTCATTGGCGTGCGTCATGAACATGCCGCGCGGGACCGTCGATGTGCGATGAGTAGGGCGAGACCGCGCTGAGCCGCTTCTAATCTGAGAATTTAGTGCTGATATACGGTGGTTGCCGCGGTCGCCCACGGCAGAGCACACATGACAGTGCTTCGTCGGGAGGACGTGCAGTCTAGGGGCGCGAGTTGGGACGGTCGTCCGTATCGCATGACTAGTTCGCCGATCCTCGCAATCGTGCCTTGATCATCCGGCGTCTTCGCGGTCCGTCTGCTACCCGCGTCATGGGTGTCGCTCTCGCCGCGTCTCGCTAATCGCGCCCTTAGCTCGCCGCGCCGGTGCCGGTTGGAGCGCCGCCCAGAGGAAGCCGGCCAACTCGCGCGCGATGGCGACCGCGATCTTCGGCGCGGGTTTGTGTTGTTCCGCCAAGCGTCGGAAGCGACGACACAGTCGCTGCTGCGCCTTGTCCGCAATCGCAATCACCCGGCTCGGTTGTCCTTTGCGTCGTCGCGTGAGCGCGACGCCCGATACCCGGTCGATGTTGATAGTGCCACGCAGTTTCCACCAGCAGCCGGCGGACCAGCGCGTTCCCCGTCCGCGTGATCCGACCGCGCCGATGTTTCTCGCCGCGTGGAGTCCTCACCCGGCACGAGGCCGAGATACGCCATCAAGGCGCGGGGCGAGTGGAACCGTCGAAAGTCATGCAGCTCGGCCAGGATCAGGATCGCCGTCAACGTGTCGATGCCCGGAAGCACCGCAACCAGCCGACGGGTTCGCGATACGGCTCGCGCTGCGGCGATCTCGGTCAGCCGCGCATCGAGTTCGATGAGCCGCGCCTCGAGCTGATCGATCGCCAACAGATAATCGTCGACGACGACGCGTTCGGCCGGCTGCGTCCACTCCAGGCTGTCGACCCACTGCCGATGGGCGCGCGTCCAGTTGCGCCCGCTGTAATGCAGGCCTCGGCGCAGCAGCAATTGCCCAGACGATGGCGACACCGCTGCAGATCTTCGCGGGCGTCATCGCGCGCCCGACACAGATCGCGGACCGCTTCTTCCTCCGGCGTCGGCGGCCGGACCTCCGTCAGCAGGCCCGCGCGCAGCAGTTCCGCCAGTTTGCGCGCATCGCGGCGATTGGTCTTGATCCGCTCGCCAGGCTTCCGGGGGATCAGCGCCGGCGCGATGACCTGACAGCTCACCCGCGGGGTGGTCACCTGGCGCTGCAACGCGTAGCCGCACGGCCCGGCTTCGTAACACATCCGGACCGGACCCGGCGCGTCGCGTTCGAGCTTCCGCACCAACCGACGCACCGCGTTCGGCTCGTTCGCCACTGCCACGTCACCGGCGTCGTCTGGTCCCCACCAGCATCGCGATAAAGAGGTCCTTCTTGTGCGCGTCCACCCCAACGTACGTGGTAACGTTTTTCACGACCGGCTCCTTTCGTCTGCGGCTCTGACGCCGCAAGGCGCTAACCCGCGATCTCGGTGGCACAGACCACCTTGTCGAGTGCGACAGCACTACGACGTTACGATAGCGAGCCGGTCATTCCATATTGTTGAGTTCGCCGCCGGCTTGGCCGCCTGCACCACCTTCACGAGATCGCCGTAGGGGCCGATCATGCCGTGGAGCGGAACGATGCGATCGACGCGCAGCTTGCGTGTCGTGATGTTCTCCATCAGATTCGGCGCATACGGCGTGAGCGCCGCTCCCGGCGTGTAGACGTCGCCCAGCACGAGAATCCGCTCCTGTGGGAAGTACGCCATCAGCAGCGTCACCGCGTGCGGGCTTCCGGCGATGCGGTACAAGTTGACCGTGCGCGTCGCGTCCTTCAGCTCCAGGTCCTCGTCAACCGTCTCGATCTTGAGCGGCTTGGGATTCTTCGCGAGGGCATCCGGCACGATCGTGTGCGGTCGCGTCACAGAGTCTTGAAAGTACTGCGCGCTGGCCTTGTGCGCGATGACCGTCAGGCCCTCCGAAACCGCCGCGCGGATGCCGCCCGAATGATCGAAGTGGTGATGGCTGTTCACGACCTGCGTCAGCGGCTTGTCGGGCTTGACCTCCCTCGCCTTGGCAATGACGGCAAGCGTTCGATCGTCGTTCAGCGGCGCCTCAATCAGCGTCATGTGGTCCGCGAACTCGACGAGGACGCTGTGATGGCTCCCGCCGGCGAGCCACCAGATGCCAGGCGCGACTTCCTCGACGGTAACCATCGGGGGAGGAGCGACGGGTGCCGCAGCGGCTGCGGCGGCGGCAGGCGCCGCCAGATCGCCTGTATCGGCATCGACCGCTTGTTTGGTTACCCGCAACTCGGCGGTCGTGTACTTGTCCGTCTTCGTGGTCAGGAGGGCGGGAAGTTTGAGCCCGTTGACATCCTGATAGTCGGCGAAGCTCGTCTCGATCGCCACGTCACCCAGGTTGGTGTTGTCGGTCATCGAGACGACGCGGGTGGGCAGCTTCGTCATGGCGTCGATCGCCAGCGTGAACATCAGGCCGTCGGCGGTCGTGATGTCCACGACGCTCTGGTTGTCCAGGGTCCTCGGGTTCGACAGCATGGCGGCAGGATCGAGCGCCGCGCGAACAATAGTGATCGGGTGGTGGTAGCCCTCCGCCCGCCGGTCCTTCGCGACGACCTCGCCCGCGCGGGTCGCGTTGCCGTTGGCCGCCACGTTGTAGGCCACGGCGCCGTCGACGCCGGACACCTGCTTCTGGGGCTGCTGGCCCGGAAGAACGTGAAGTTCGGCGTGCGCGTCTGCTCGATGCGGACGCGGCCGGACGGGACGTCGATTGCGCGCTTGTAGTCCGTGACGGTGAAGCTCTGGCCGATCGCGTCGGGCGTCATGTCCTGCCCGAGATTGCCGTTGGATCCTCCTCCTTCGATGACGAGCGTCTTGACGGCCTGAATCCTTTCAGCGCCTCCGATCGCCGCTGCCGCGTCGTTGACGATCTGCCGTTCAGCCGGCGTCTGCGTGCAGGCGGCCGATGCCACGGCCGCGAGCAGAACGAGCGAAGCCAGATGTTTCATGTCGACTCCTCAGCGGGCGGCGGCGACCGTGTTCTTCATGCCGAACAAAGACAGATCGATCGCGTTTGCCATCGCCTGATACCCAGCATCGCTGGGATGAAGGTTGTCCCCTGAATTGTATGGAGCGAGAAATTTCGTCGGCTGATTCGGATCCCGGGTTGCAGCGTCGAAATCGATGATGCCGTCGTACTCCCTGCTGGTACGAATCCATTCGTTCAGCGCGACGCGCTTGGCCTCGCCCTCGGGCGTCCAGTAACCCGCGCCTTCGAACGGCGTCAGCGTGGCGCCGATAATCTTCAGGCCGCGCGCGTGCGCCCGGAGGATGAGCTGGCGATGGGCGGCGATCAGATCCGCTGCTGACGGCAGCGGGTTGGCGCGTCCCTGTCCGATGTCGTTGATCCCTTCCATCACGACGATGTGCGTGACCCCGGTTTGAGACAGCACGTCGCGATCGAACCGCGCCACCAGGTTCTGGCCGGCGTTGTCGAGCAGCACCCGGTTACCGGCTATGCCCGCGTTCAGGACAGCCATCTTCGGCCCGGCGGCCTGCGACAGACGCTTCGCGAGATGGTCCGGCCAGCGGTTGTTCGTGTTCGGCGTCGATCGGGTCCCGTCGGTGATCGAGTCGCCGATCGCCACAATCACACCGGTCGCCGGCGGCGCCGCTACCTCGACGCGCGCCAGGAGGAACCACGACGGCGTGGTCGTGGCGACGGGGAACGTATCGGAGCCCGCGTAATTTCCGGTCGAAGACACGTAGCTCGTCTGGTTCGCACCGGTATGCATGGTGACCGGCGAGCCGCTGGCCGCCGTGTCGCCCGGGACGTACAGATCGACGACGAGGTCCGAGCCGGTGGGGAGAGCCATTTCCACGGGATCGCTGAAAATCACGGCTCCCGCCGGGATTGTGGTCGACGCGCTGCCGCTGAATTTCAGTGCGCGGCCGGCCTGCGCGTCGATCGCGGACTCCTGCCCACGCGGCGCGACGTGGGCGGCGCCGACGACCAGCGGCGCAGTACCGAACTGGTTGCTCAACACCACGCGCAGGCGCTCGCCGCCAAGGGTCGGACGCACGACGAGGCGCAGCGTCTGGTTGTTGAAACTGCGCACCGGCGGCGTCGGGGGCGGACCGGCAGGCGCGGCGGCCGCGGGCGCCGGGAGCGGCGGGGCTTGCGGCGTCGCGGCGGGCGGGACCGCGGGCGCCTGGCCCCGGCCGGCGGCGGCTGGTTGTTGTGCGGGGGCCACGACCAGCGCGGTGGCCCAGGCGCCCACCCAATGCTCCGCCGGGCGCCCGCTCTGAGCCAGGAGCGCCAGGGTCGAGATCGCCAGGGCGAGGAGAATTGCCGGGAGCCGGTTCATAAGCCCTCCCTGAAAATCGATGAGGCACTTTACCTCAAGTCCGAGAGGGCAACTGGGGAGTTTTGCTACGAGGAAAGGGGCGCTCGAGGTCTGCGATTTTTGCGAGAAGCCTCGCGGAGACCCCGAACGGCGCTTGGTACCCGATCGCGCCACCGCACGCGCTTCAGTTGGGTCCCTAGGCCCTCATGCTGAGCTTCCACCGCGCGGGGGCGGTCGTTGCGATGCTGATCACCGGCACGCCGATCAGCACCGCAAGCATCCCGGCGCACCGGCGTGCGTCGCGTATCCCCGTGCTTCATGCACGCCGGTAAGCGACCGGCGCCTCGCGTCAGGGGCGGGGCTGATCTGTCGCGGGATCGTACTGTCGCCCGAACGGCTCGAGGCGGCAGCGCACGTATGTATCGTGCTGAAGACGCATCATCACGCCCGCGCGCATCAACGCGTCGAGAAGCGTTTCGCAGCGCTTGGGATCCAGGCCGCTGATTTCCGCCGCGCGTTGCGGGCTCAACTGGTCGCCAAGCGCCATCGCCAGCAGAAACTCCTGCAGCTTGTTGAGACCGTCCACGCCCTGCGTTCGTCGCATTGTGGCTCCCCCCTTCCAGGTGCGACGTCGAACGGCAAGCGGTGTGCCGATTCGTTTCCCTGAAATGCAAGCACTTACGGTGCAGTCGGCGTCGTCATTGTGTACGGCCCAGCGCCACAGGTTCACGCTCGCGAGGAATTGATGGGCTTGGAACTCCGCGTCGGCGGCTACCGGCTCGATCGGAACTAAGATCGCGGTGTCGATGCTGAAGGTCGAGCTCCATACCCATACGGCCGACGATCCCATCGACCATGTGCCCCATTCGGCGAGGCAGCTGATCGATCGCGCGGCCGCGCTTGGGTACGATGCGCTCGCGATTACGCTGCACGACTGGCAGCTCGATGTCCGGTACCTGATTCCGTACGCCGCCGAGCGTGGCGTGGTCCTGATTCCCGGCGTGGAGCGCTCGATTCAGGGACGCCATGTCCTGCTGCTCAACTTCAGCGACCAGACAGAGAATGTCAGCAGCTTCGACGACCTCGCGCGCCTGCGGCAACGTGAGCGGGGGCTCGTCATCGCGCCGCATCCCTTCTTTCCCGCGTCGAGTTGTCTAAGGGGCTCGCTGGACCGCCATCGCGACCTCTTCGACGGGGTCGAATACAACGCAATGTTCACGCGGCACGTGAACTTCAACCGGGCCGCGGAACGGTGGGCCATACTTCGCGGGAAGCCGCTCGTCGGAAACGGAGACGTTCACCGGCTGCACCAGCTCGGCACGACCTATTCGGTCGTGGACGCCATCCCCGACGCCGGCGCGATATGCGCGGCGATTGCCGCTGGCCGGGTGCGCGTCGAGAGCACCCCGCTCGGTTGGTACGATGTGGCGCGCACGCTCGGCCCGCTGATTGCCGGGGACCTGCTGCGGAAGCGGAAGGTGCAGACCCGGGAGCCGCCAGCCGCAGACCGCGCCTGGTAATCGCTCCGTCCCACCTGAGGCAAGCACGCTAACTCATACGATCAACGAACTCGGACCGGCCCGGCGGTCGTCATCAGGAAGTGACAGAACCCGGGTGGATCTGGATAATACGAAGCGTACGGCCGGACGTATTCCGGTCCGGAGGAGGATGCATGATCACCAACCTGAGGACGGCCGCCGTCACGCTCGCGATCCTGTCGGTGTGCAGCTCTGCTTTCTCGCAGCGCCCTTCCGATCCGGCATTGCTGGTTCCGCAGAATGCGCCGTTGCTGGAGTACGTGGCTGTCCCCGACCCGCTGCCGGTTCCCGCGGGAACGACGATGGGGGCGCCCTCGAGCGTGGCATTCGACGCGAAGGGCCATCTCTTCGTGGCCACTCGCGGGACCCATGCGTTCTTTGAATTCGATCCGAACGGGAAATTCGTTCGAGCGTTCGGCGAAGGCCTCCTGACGCGGTCGCACGGCTTGCACATCGATCGCGAGGGCAATATCTGGGTGACCGATGTCGGCGCGCACGTCGTCCTGAAACTGAGCCCGCAGGGGCAGGTCCTTCTGACGCTGGGGGTCAAGGGAGAAGCCGGCGAATGGAACGAGGCGTCCCAATCCCGCCGCCTGAATCAGCCGAATGACGTTGTCGATCGCGCGCAATGGCGACATCTTCGTCGCGCAGGGGCACACGCCGGGGGCGATGGGCGATCCGCGGGTGCTCCGATTCGACAGAACCGGAAAGTTCATCACGTCGTGGGGCGGAAAAGGGAAGGAACCGGGCAAGTTCGAGGTGGCCCACGGTATCGCCATCGACGCGAAAGGCCTGCTCTGGGTTGTCGATCGCGAGAATCAGCGCATCCAGATTTTCGATGCCGACGGGAAGTACATCAGGGAATTGAAGTACGCCGGTGTGCCCTGCGGGGTCGCGATCGGCGACCAGTACATCTATATGGTCAACGGTTTCGCCGGCCAGGTTCTGAGGCTGGACCTCGAAGGAAAGGTTCTCGCGGCCACCGGCAAGGCGGGAAAAGGTGTCGGCGAATTCGGCGAAGCGCACTTCATGGCGGTGAGCCCGAAGGGCGAGATTTACGTCGCGGACAGCGTCAACGCGGCGATCCAGAAGTTCGTCAGGAAGTAGCGCAGGACTTCAGTCCTGCCTCGATAGCGCCAGCGCTAACGCTGCGGAGGGCTCGTGGCGCTGAATACCTTCATCGCCGCGGCGATCATGCCTGCGACGTCCGACACATTCGCGGGTACGACCACGGTGTTCGTCTTCTGCGCGATCTGACCGAACTGTGCCACGTACTGCTCGGCGACACGGAGCTGCACCGCTTCCATGCCGCCGTCGGTGCGGATCGCCGCGGCCACCTGCCGCAGGCCTTCCGCCGTCGCGGACGCCACGGCGCGGATCGCGGCCGACTGGCCCTCCGCCTCGTTGATCCGCTGCTGCCGGTTCGCCTCCGACGCCTTGATCACCTGCTGCTTTTCGCCCTCGGCGGTGTTGATCGCGGCGTCGCGCTGCCCTTCGGAGGTGAGAATCACCGCGCGCTTCTCGCGCTCGGCGCGCATCTGCTTCTCCATCGCCGCGAGGATGTCGGCCGGCGGCTCGATGTTCCTGATCTCGTACCGCAGCACCTTGACGCCCCACGCCTCGGAAGCCTTGTCGAGCTCGCCGACGACCTGGAGGTTGATCGTCGTGCGCTCCTCGAACGTCCGATCGAGATCGATCTTGCCCACCTCGCTGCGCAGCGTCGTCTGCGCGAGCTGAATGATGGCGAAGCTGTAGTTCTGAATGCCGTAGGAGGCGCGCTCCGGATTGAGCACCTTCAGGTAGAGGACGCCGTCCACTCCCACCTGCACGTTGTCGCGCGTGATGCACACTTGCGCGGGGATATCGATCGCGTTTTCCTTGAGCGAATGCCGGTAGCGGATCACGTCCACGAACGGAACGAGAATGTGAAAGCCCGCATTCAGCGTCCCGTGATAGCGGCCGAGCCGCTCCACGACGAACGCGCTCTGCTGCGGCACCACCAGCGCCGTCTTGAAGACGATGAAGAGTACCAGCAGGGCGATGAGCACGAAGACGATGAGAACGTCATCCACGTCGGGTCACTCCTGTCGCAGATCGAGCATCAGGCCCTGAACGGCCACCACGAGACAGCGTTGGCCGGGGGCAAGTGTCGCGGTGTCCACGTTGCGTGCGCTCCAGCCGGTACCGCGCAGCTCCGCGCGCCCGTGCTCGCCGGGCTGGATACTGGAGGTGGCGATGGCCACTTCGCCGACGAGCGTGTCGATTTCGCTTGCCGGATCCGCCCATGCCCATGCGCCCGATCAGCGGCTGGCGGAACAGGCGCAGGCCGACGATCGAGATCACCGGGAAGAGCAGCCACTGCAGCCAGGGTGTCTCGGTGACGCCCACGAGCGTCAGCGCACCCACGGCGAGCGCCGCGATGGCGAAGAAGATGACGAAAAATCCGCCCGGCGTGGCGAGCTCGAGCGCCACGAGCGCGAGGCCGAGGACAATCCAGTACCACCAGAGCATAGGTCGCTGCGCTCCTTACCCCGCGAAGCGCGTCACCGCCACATCTTAAGCGATTGGCATCTGTCGCCGAAGCTCCATCCTGAGACAGATTTGGTGCACGGCGGCACGCAGCAACGCGCCAAGGTCGTCCTTTTCGCCGTACCTCGGGGAGTTCATCGTGCTGACGCGGCGCGCCGCAACGAGCTGTTCCCACGCCTTCTTGGGCGATTCCTTCTTCTGCGGATCGAAGACCCCGAACGCCGCTCCGCCGGCGCCCTGGATCATCGAAAAGCACGGGATATCCGTCAGCCCGTCGCCCACGTAAATCATGTTGCTCATCGGAATCCGGCGATGGTCGGCCGGCACCGCCCGGTTCACCGCGTAGGCGTCACGACGGACTTCCTGGTCGATTCCCTTGTTGATCGCGTAAATGTACTTCGTCTTCTCGGTGAAGGAGATCGCGTTCCGGATGCGGTGAACCCGGCCGTTCGCCTCGTCGAAGCAGCATCCCCAAATCCCGGTGAAGTGCCTGGCGATGCTCGAGCCCTTCACGACGGCTTCGAGGCCGCCGCTCACGATATACGCCTCGATCGCCGGGCATGAGATTTTGTGCTCGCTGACGATGGCCTGAAGGTCGTCGAACAGGCCGGGGAGACCCTGATAGAACGACAGCGAGGAACCGAGCTCCAGCAGTTTCTGGTTTGTCAGGTTGGCGAGCGGGCGTCCCGGCGCAGTCTCTTCGAGAAGCACGTTCAGGTATGCGAGTGCGTTGTCCCACCCGTCCTCGACGAGCGCGGCAACGCGGCGCCCCCAGAAATCCCTCGAGTCGATGCCGGCCGTTTCGAGAAGCTGCGTCGTCGAATCGTCGGTCAGCGTGTCGTCGAAGTCGAAGATCAACGCGATGACGTTTTGCGGAAGACTCACCGATGCCTCCGGGTGCCAGACGGATAGGCCGTCGACCGAACGTTACTCGTTCGAGAACTGCTGCACCAGGGTGTCGAGCGCGAGCGGCAGCGGAGGGCGCAGCGCCGTCCCGGCAAACGATGCGGCCAGCATGCGCGCAAGCCGACCGTCCCGCTTGTAGTGGCGGCCGCCGCTCAGCGCGAACAGCTCAGCGCACAGCTTGGTCGCTTCCTGCGTGACGTAGGTCTTCGTGCGGAGCGCGCGAGCGGCATACGCGGGACCCGCTCCGGGCCGCCATGCGCGCGCCGTCTCGTGCAGGTACGCGCGCAGCGCTTCCTCGCGCATCTGCGCCTCGGCAAACCGGAGACGCAGCGCCGGCGATTCGGGCACGGGCGTCGAGAGCTCGCGGCGGATCGCCGCGGCGCATCCCAGGGGAATCGCCGAGAACAGCGCAAACCAGTACGTCAGCGGCTGGACCGTCTCGATGAAATTCGGGAAGCCGACGATGCCCTCCGCGGGCGCCGCCTCGTACCTGACGGTGTGGCTCTCGGTCGACCGCATGCCGAAGCCGTCCCAGTCGTCGAGAATCTCCACGCCGCGCGCCGTCGGGCGCACGAAAAAGAACTCGACGACGCCGCAGCCCGGCATCTGCGAAGGATCGACCTTCGCGGTCGAGAAGAACATGTCGGCATGCCGGCCGAACGACGCGAGGATCTTTTCGCCCGTCAGCTCGAAGCGGCCGTCCCGCTGCTCCGCCGTCGTCTTCGTCGCGGCCAGCGACCCGCCGGCGCCTTTTTCGGAGTTGCACGCGGCGTAGAGCGCGCCCGCGCGGTAGTCGGCCGCCACGCGCTCGATCTGCTCGGCCCACGCCCGGCGATGCGCGGACGGTGCGGCATCCGGCCCGACGGAATACACGCCCGCCAATCCGATCGGCATCGCCGCGAGCAACGCCGTCGATGGCGAGGCGGAGGCGATCACTTCAACCGCATCGACGGCGTCGAGCAGCGTGCATCCGGCGCCGCCTGCCGCAACGGGAAACGGCGCGCGGATCACGCCGGCGCTGACCAGATCGGCGATGTTGTCCGCCGGATACCGTTCGGCGTCCGCCGCGTCGCGGTTCGCGAGACGGGGCGCAAGATCGCGAACGGTCTCCGCGAGTCCGCTAACCACGGATGACAAGCGGAAGTGTCTCATCATCGAACGCCGCAATCAAGGCTTCGCGTCGCGCGCGCTGGCCGGCCGCGTGTCACACGGTGACTTGTCGAGGCGCGACGTTTCGGATAAAACTGCACGCGGAGGCAGCACAAATGCCCATCCAGTACGAACGCGATGACATTCGTCGCCGCGTCGTGATCACGTTCCCCCCCACGTATCAGGTGACAGACGCCGAAGCCGCCATTGAGCGGCACCACGCTGAAGGCGCGTGGAGCTATGGCGTGCTCTACGATCTGCGCGTCCTGCGTGGACACCCACGCGTCGAGGACCTCAAGGCGCATATGGAGCGGGACGCACAAGTGCCTCCTGGCGAGAGCCAGCCTCGTGGCCCGATCGCGATTGTCGCAGCCGATCCGATCATCTACGGCAGCGCTTGCACGTACGCCGCTCTGGCAAAGTCGACGAGGATGACGATCGAGGTGTTTCGTGATTGGGCTGAGGCCGAGACATGGATGGCCGCCCAGATGGCCTCTCCGGATGCCTGACTAGAGAGTCCTGCGGCGCATTTCCTTCTCTTCCCTTCTTCTGTCGTTTCCGTTCCACCTTCCGCGTGCTCTTGTCGCCTGTTCGTCCATCCAGGGCCTTCCTGAGGTGCCGTGTTCGGTATTGCCGGCGCGTGCGTTGTCTTCAGTGGGAGCTACGGGCTTCCACTGCAGTCCCGGGGTAAGCCAGCCCAGCCCGCCCGGCGCACGGCAGTCACATAGAGGGAGGCTTACGATGACCCGTTTCTGGATTGCGATCGTTGCGGCGGTCCTGGCCGCGTCCGGGTCCTGGTCTGTCGCGCGACCAGCCGCACAACCGCAGGTGGCCGTGTTCTTTGGCAATCTCCATAGTCACACCGCGCTCAGTGACGGGAGCGGCACGCCCGCGGAGGCCTACGAACACGCCCGTGACACGGCCGGGCTCGACTTTCTGGCGATCACCGAACACAACCATGCACAGGCGGGTGATATCGCCGGCAATCCCGCCCTGTACACCGGTCCCGGGTCATTGGCGCTCCTGCCCACGGCGCACCGCTTCACGGAGAAGGGCCGATTCATAGCGCTCTACGGCCAGGAGTTCTCGACCATCGGCGGTGGCAACCACATGAACGTGCTGGATGCGCCCCAGGTGATCGACGTGCCCAACGGCCAGTTCCGGACATTGCTGGAAACGTGGCTCCCCGCGCACCGCGACACGCAGGGGCAAGAGCCGCTGCTGTTGCTGAATCATCCCGCGACCAGCGACAGCCCGAAGCATCTGGAGTACGGCATCGACGACTTCGGCGGCGATACCGCGGCGTGGCTGGCCGCGTTGGACCCGCGCGCAGAGTTGATCAATTTGATCAATGGTCCGTCGCACGCAGACGGCACAGGCCTGCAGCCCGGCTCGCCGTCCGAAAGCGAATTCCGCCGCTATCTCAATCTCGGCCTCCATGTCGCGCCGACGGCTGACCAGGACAATCACAAACGGAACTGGGGCGACGCGACCGAGGCCCGGACGGCGGTCGTGGCCCCCGCCCTGACGAAGGCGGCGCTGCTGACGGCCCTGCGGGCGCGGAACGTCTACGCGACCGAGGATCGGAATCTCCGGCTGGTGTACCGCGTCAACGGTCACTTGCTGGGATCGCGAATCACGGGAGCGGAGGTCCCGGCTCCGAGCACGCCGCTCGATGTCTCGCTTGAGATCACCGACGACGACGAACCCGCCGCGAGTTATGTCGTCGAGGTGTTTACCGATCAGATCGGTGGCAGCGCTGTGGCCGCGGTGGTCCACACCCAATCCGTCACGGGCAATGGTACGCACACCATCACTGACGTTGCGTACGAGGGTGGGGAGCAGTACACCTTCCTCCGCGTGCGGCAGACGGACGGAAACCGCGCGTGGACGGCGCCGGTATGGCTGGAGCCGGCGGGCGTCCCTGACGGGGACACACCTGGCGGCGATGAGACCTTCGTCAGCGTCGCACTCGCGGTCGATGTACTTGCGGAAACCGCACGCATCACCAACACGGGGACGGCGCCCATCGAACTCACCGGGTGGAAGCTGGTCAGCGTTCGAGGCAACCAAACCTTTGACCAGTTTCCGGACGGCCTCTCGCTTACTCCTGGCCAGGCCGTGACGATCAGCTCGGGTCCAATGGCCACGGCAGGCGCTGGCTTCCTGCGCTGGACGGTGCAGAACGTCTGGAGCAACAGCGGGGACCCCGGCCGGTTGATCGATGCGGACGGCACCATCGTGGCCGAGGTTGACTAGATGTCCGTCAGTTGCAGTCGTGTGCGTTGCGGTGCGAGAATCACCGAGCGAAGCCCCCGGGAGGCAGGCAGGCAGATGCGAAATCCGCTCATCCCACTCGGCGCCGCGGTCCTCCTGTTTCTCTCGGTATTTACAACACCGCTCGCTGGCCAGGCGCCGAATGGCGTAGGAAATGGCGGCGAGACGCGTCCGCGGCGGAGTGGGCGGCCGGCGCCGCGCTCCGCGGACGGCCGCGCGCTGCTCGGCACCACGGCGCAGGAGAAGGGGGTGTGGCTGCCGGAAAGCCCCTTCATTCCGAACCCACTTGGCCTGCCCGCGGACATTCCCTTCCAGCCCTGGGCGCGGGCGCTGCACGCCAATCGCCGAGCGAATCCGCTCGAACCGCACGCGCGGTGCAAGCCATCGGGTGGCCCGCGAGTGTTCCTGACGCCCTACGGCGTGGAGATTGTCGAGCTCCCGGAGCTCCAGCGTGTCTACATCTTCGACGTGGGCGGACCCCACACCTTCCGGACGGTTTACATGGACGGCCGGACGCATCCCACGAAGCTCGAGTCGAGCTACTACGGCCATTCGATCGGTCGCTGGGAGGGTGACACGCTCGTGGTGGACACGGTTGGTTTCAACGAACGCTTCTGGTTCGATCGGAGCGGCCTGCCGCACACGAACCAGCTTCACACGCTCGAACGGTTTACGCGGGTCGATCTCGACACGGTGCGGTACGAGCTGACGATCGACGATTCCGGCGCGTATACGGCGCCGTTCACGGGTCGGCTCGTTCTGCTGTCAGAGGCGGGCACCGAGTTGTTCGAGTACGTCTGCCAGCAATCCAATTTCGCGGACGAGCTGATGGTCGGCGAGGCAACGTCCATCGATCGCAGGAGCCCGATCGTCCCCTGAGGAGAGGCGGGTCCTAGAGAGCGCTTTTCACATCGATGTAGCGTGGTATGCGACTACGTACGTGGGGTCCGCCTTCAGGCGGACCAGCACGGTGCCGGCTAAAGCCGGACACCACGTACTACAGCCATATCAAAAGGGAAGTCCGACCGACTGTCCGCACCATCCTCGCGATTGGCCCCTTCGCGGTGGCTGTCCATTACACGCTCGATCCCGACATGCGGTGGCATCTGCGCACCGGACAGCTGATTCTGGAGGAGGGAATTCCCCGCGCGGACACGTTCTCGTTCACTGCAGCCGGCCACCAATGGATCACGCACGAGTGGCTGTCGTGAGAGTGCCGGAGGGGCCGAGAACGGGCGTTATGCTAGCGGCGAGACGGCCGTGGCAAAATAGTCGCGCCAATGGGTCTTCTCATTGTCGGTTCCGTGTCCACGCTTCATTTGGTCGGCGCGACCGTCTATGCGTCCTACCGCTTGGCCTGGGCCCTCCTGGGACCCTGTTCGCCGCTCATACGCATGGCGGCGACAATCACTATCGGTGCCTGGCTGGCCACGACAGGTTTTCATCTGCTCTTTACTCTCTCTCTCTTTCGCCTGCCGGTCGCTGCCGCCGCCGCTTTCGGCCTCGCCTTCGCAGCCTCGTTCGTACCCGGGAACCGATCGATCCGTTCCCTGTTCGGCGAAGACTGGGAGCATCTCAGAAAGGACTGGGGGGACACACTGACGGCAGGCGAGCGCCTGTCGATCTACGTCGCCGTGCCGACGGCGTGCCTAGTGCTCGTGCGTGGTCTGGTTCTTCCGCCTCTGGGCTGGGACTGGTTGACCTATCATGGGCTTCGCAGCGCCCATTTCGTGCAAGAAAGCAGCTGGACCTTCGGCCCCGCGCCCGGCCCCTGGAGCAAATACCGACATTTCCTGGCGGGTGCTGAGGTGCTCGATGCCTGGGTGATGCTCCCCTTTCACTCCGATCTGCTCGTGAATGTTTGCACCTGGGTGCAATGGCTTGCCTTGGGAATTTCGGCCGCCGCCCTGTCAGAGGCGCTTGGCCTCGGCTTGCGCAAAGCAGTGATTGCGGGTATCGCGGTGCTCTTCGTTCCGACCGCGTTGGCATTGGCACTGAGTGGCTACGTAGAAAATGCCCTGAGTACAAGCCTGGTTCTCGCCATCGCGTTCGCGATCCTTTTCGCGCGCACCGCCCGGCCTTCTTACGCGCTGTTGACGTTTGCCGCCAGCGGCCTGGCGATAGGAATCAAACTGCACGGCGGGCTACCCGCTGGCGTGGCCGGTCTGACCGTTTTGATGGGGGTGTTGTTCTCGCAGCGACACCGGCGGAACGCCCTGCTCGTCCTTCCTGCTGGATTGCTGGCCGTCCTGCTTCCCCCCTTGCCCTGGCTTTGGATCGCCTACCGCGACACCGGCTACCCGTTGAGCCCGATGCCGGTGACGGTCTTCGGAATGCGCCTGGGCATTTCCAATCGTGAGTTGGAACTCGATCTCGCCCGCGACCTCAGTGCCGCTTACACGCTGCGCGGTGAACTCGGCGTCCTGTCACAAGTCTTCAGCTATCGGACCGACCGCTACGCCCTCGGACCGCTTTCGCTCCTTCCCCTTCTCCTGGTGCCAATAGCCTGCCTGCGTTTACTCCGCCGCGGCGAGTGGTGCAGGCTTTTGATAGCTACTGCTGCAATGGCGGCGGTGCTCGTCTCCTACTATCACCCCGGCATGGCTGTTATCAGGCTGTACTGGGCCGGCAATACGTCTAGGTTCTTGATTACCCTTCTGGCATTGGCAATTCCGTTCAGCTTCCTTGCATTTTCCGAGGGCGGACGTCTCATCAGCGTCTATACGTGGCTGATTGGCGGCTCGATTTTTTTCCATGCCGCATGGATCGCTCTGTCGGGGAGTGCGAATTTCGAAGGCGTCGCTCTCGTGCAGACCGCGACGCTGTTGCTTCTCGGCTCAGCTACCGTGACTATTCGTGCGGCGACGGCAGCCGCGAGCGGGCCAGCTCTTGGTGGCCGGCGTCGTTTCCGCAGTCTTCTGTGCAACCATAGTGGGCGTCGATTACATCCAGAGATATCGACGGCCGGACGCATGGGAGCAGTCGGTGGCGCTCCATTCCACGCCTCGCTATTGGCATGCCGCAGCCACCGGTCTCGATCAGCTCGCGGCACGCCGGGTAGCCGTCACCAGTGGCGAAAACCCACTCTCCGATCATTGGTTCACCTATCCGCTTCTGGGCCGGCGGTTGCAAAATGAGCTGATATACGTCGATGCGGCGGGAAGCCGGGAATCCTGGATGGATCGCGTGGTGGCGAGCGGGGCGACCGATGTCGTGAGCTTTTTGCCTGTCAGCCCTGAATTGGCATGGATGGAAGAGCGACCGGACGTCTTCCGGCGCCGGGCGGGCGACGGCAAATGGGGCTGGTTTGAAATCCAGCGGATCGGGAGCCATTAGCGACCTCGACTTTTTGTTTCGGCAAATCAAGTGCGATTAGATGGCACCCATGACTCACGCGCGCTATTGAGCTGAGAAACGGCTCGAAGGTTTCGAGCCACAACCGACACCACCCAGCCATTCCCACATGACAAATGAAATCCACCTGATCCCCCGTGCGATTGAAGCGGCGGCCGGCGGCCCCGGCCTGCAGGTGTTCGGCGACGATTACCCGACGCCCGACGGAACCTGCCTGAGGGACGATACATAGATCCGACCTGGCCGATGCGCACGTGCGGGCGCTCGAGGTCATGGCCGAGACGGGGGCAATCGGGCGCCTATAACCTGGGTACCGGCGAGCCTCATTCTGTACGGGAGGTGATCGACGCGGTCGAACGGGTAACCGGGCGCCGCGTGCCCTGGACCCTGGCGCCGCGCCGGCCGGGTGATCCCGCTGTGCTATATGCGGCGACAAGAAAGGCGAAGGCCGAACTGGGCTGGACTCCGCGGTTTCCGGGTCTGGATTCCATGGTCCGCACCGCGTGGGCGTGGCGTCAGAATCACCCCAACGGGTACGGCCAGCCATGACCGCGCGCCGAAGCACCCAGCCGCTCATCGATCCATTGCTGTCGGTCGTGATGCCCGCTTACAACGAGCGCGACACGATTGAAGAGATTATCCGGCGCGTGCTCGCTGTGCCCCTGCGCATCGAGCTCATCGTGGTGGATGATGCGTCGATCGATGGAACGCGCGATATCCTTCAGGCGCTGTCATCGACGTTGCCGTTCAGACTGCTGCTCCAGCCGAAGAACGCCGGCAAGGGCGCGGCGCTCAGGACAGGATTTGCCGCTGTCACCGGCGACATTGTCGTCATTCAGGACGCTGATCTCGAGTATTCGCCGGAAGAGTACCCCCAGCTCATCGAGCTCATCAGCGCCGGCCGCGCGGATGTGGTCTACGGGTCGCGCTTCATCGGTCGGCACCGCGTATTCCTGTTCACGCATTACGTCGGCAACTGGGTCCTGACGGTGCTCACCAACATCCTTTACAACACGATCCTGAGCGACATGGAAACCGGCTTCAAGGCGATGCGGGTGGACGTGCTCCGCTCGATGACGCTCCGCTCGAATCGGTTCGGGATCGAGCCGGAGCTGACCGCCAAGATCTTCAAGCGCCGGTATCGCGTGTACGAAGTGCCGATCACGTATGACGGCCGCGGGTACGACAAAGGCAAGAAGATCACCTGGAAGGACGGCGTCGTGGCCGTCTGGACGCTGCTGAAATATCGATTCACCGAGTGACGCTGGTCAGGCCAATCTTCGACAACGTCCTCGTCAACCAGGAGCGGCTGGCGTTTACCGCCTGGGGCTCGTGGGTCGGCCGCGGGTGACCTTGGTCGATTGCGTTTGAGCCGATCGGCACGACGTTGGAGACCGATGGGCACGTCCTGCCGTCGATGCAGCGCGACGCAGCGCGCCAACTCGCCGCGCTTCTTCACCGCCGGTAGGTTTTGGTGTTGGTTAGCAGTGCGTTAGCAACGGGCCAGAAGGCAGCGCGAAAGGCCATTGAAATCTGGCCTCTTTGAGGTTTGGTGCGGAAGGGGGGATTCGAACCCCCACGATCTTGCGATCGCCAGCCCCTCAAGCTGGTGCGTCTGCCGTTCCGCCACTTCCGCTTGATGAAAATCGCTGTCCTGAACTTGACAACACTTGTCAACAGATTGCTGTCGTCCGAGACTCTTCCAGAGTATATGGCACAGGCCGAGCGCCGACAACAGAGGACGGAACGCTGGCGACGCTATACGTTGGGAGACTCAAGCTTGAACACGAAAACGGTGCTCCCAGGATCTTTGCTCGCGTGTGGGGAAAGCTCATCGGCAGAACCAAGTTACAAAGCGACTGCTGAACTGCGCGTCAGCCTGGCCCGCCAACTGACGATCAACGCGTCGTGGCCGGCCTGTTCTGACACCTTCCGCGCGAAAAATCCGGTGACGCCCGCCTTGGGGAACAGACGCGCCGCCAGGGCCGGGAACTGCCGGAGCAGGATCGGCTTGGGTACACGCTTCAGTGTGCCCGTCGCGGCCGATCGACTAGGACTCTGATCCGCCGGGGTGAAAAACGCGACCAGCTCCAAGCCGGTCGCTGTGAGACGGTTCCGGATATCGTCGTCCGTGATCTCAAAGTTCATGTGCTGATAGGGGGTGAAGACCTCGTGACACCCCGGACAGCACACGAAATAGGCCGGCTCATTGAACGGCACACTGGCGAGGTAGTAACCGCCCACCTTGAGTACGCGACTGACCTCCGCAAAGGAATGCGCGAATACATCGGGGAAAGTATGCTCGAGGACTTCAGTGCACGTGACGAGATCGACCGTCCCGTTCGAGAAGGGCAGCGCGGTTAGCGAGCCGACCTGGAAGCTGACATTCGGCTCCTGTTGGAACCGTTGACGGGCGCCGGTGAGCGATTCTTCCGTCAGGTCCACGCCGACAATCGTTGCCTTGCCGAACGCCTCCTGCAGACAGACGACGAGGTTGCCATTTCCGCAGCCGACATCGACGACCACCGACGGCGTCTCCGGGAGCCTCTGCTTCGCCCACGCGAGCAAATCCTGCCAGTAGGTAAGGGGATAGAACTGGCGCTTCAGAAACGGATTGCTCGTCCAGAGCTTCCAGAACGACTGAACGCTTTGTTCAGACCACCGGTGGTACTGCGATTCGCCCGTGTCCTCAGCCGCGATGATGTCTGTATAAAATCTCATCGAGATGGAGTCTCCTGGTAACGTCATTCCGAGAATGAAGGTCGACGCGCTCATGTGCCGCGCCGCCGGACCGTCGAGCATTGCGGCTCACGCACCACGCGGCGAGCGTCAATCTGGCATTAGAAGCGGGTCGCCCGGTCCTTAAGGTAGCCACGACAAAAGTGAAGATTCTACAAACTTTTGGAAAACGCTACTTGGAAGGTGGCCCTGCTTGGCCCAGGGTAATCGTCAGCGTCGAAATCCCACCTGGGCCGTTCGTGCTAGGGCTGAAGGCCTTGGTGATCTGGCCTGTCAGCTCTGACTAAGGAGCCAGCGACGCGGCAAATCGTTCGCTGAGCCGAAGCTCTCAGTTTGTCATCCGCCTTCGGCGGATAGCGAGGAACGCACCCAGGAACAAGAGCCCTACCAAGCCGATCATGGCCCACTCGGTAAGCGTGGGGACCGGGGGTATGACTGCGCTGATGATTAAGTTGGCAGTGGCAGCTACCGGGTTGTTGCCACGGGTGGTCTGGAGTCCGTTAACCGCTATCGTGTTGGTATAAGTGCCCGGGGTCGCCGACAGTGACGTTCGCGATCACTGTGCAGCTACCCCCGGCAGGGATCGTGCTCCCCGTCGACAACGTGATTGAGCTTCCGCCGGCGATGGCGGTGACCACGCCTCCGCCGCAGGTCGTGCTGGCGTTCGGGCTCGGGGCGAGGACGACGCCCGCCGGCAACGAGTCGACCAGGGGTGCGGTCAGCGTCGCGGCTGTCGCGTTCACGTTGGCCAGGGTAATCGTCAGCGTCGAAATCCCACTTGGGCCGTTGGTGCTGGGGCTGAAGGCCTTGGTGATCTGGGGCGGGACCGTGACCGGCGGCACGAACGGGGCGCAGGTAGGGACATCGATGGTATTTGAATCGGTCGTGACCGTGGCGCCGAACGCCAACGCCCGTCCCGTCAGGTGCGCAAAGTGTCCCAGCGTGATGCTCAGGCCAGCAGCAGTCCCTCGAAAGATGTTCCCCACGAAGGTAGGTACACCAGGTGATGTTGCAGCGTTTGCTCCCAGGGTCGTCGCGCCGACGGGAGCCCAGAAAACATCGTTCGCGCAGGCGCCACCCGCCAGGGTCACTCGCGAGTTGGCTCCGGTAGTCAGAGCCCCGCCGGGCCTGAAGATGTACACGCCTGCGCCAGTGAGGGTCACAGTGGTGCTCGCCGTTATGTCCATCGCGCCACCGCTCGAATAGCAGCCAGGAGGGAAGGTTCCAGGCGGATTCGCGCCGACAATAGCCGCGTTCAGGTTAACCGCACCCCCGCCGAGAGATGTACACGGCCTGCCCATTCAGAATCGCCAGGGCGTTGCCTTGATCGACCCCCGCTGCGGCAGGACAGGCACCATACGACCCGACGACTGATATCGGCGCCGTTGCGGATCCTGTCGTGAAGCACACATTTCCGATAATCGCTGTTTCCAGCCCGGCGTTCAGCGAATTGGTGTAGGTGTCGGACACGATCGCGTGTGTGGCGAGCGATCCAAGGCCTGGTGCGGTCGCTTGTGCCGACACTGGAGAGGCCCCGTAGAGGAGCGCGGCGAATACAACGCCTGCCACACGAATGGATGTGCGCGACATCTGGTGTCTCCTGAGATCGACGAGGCGGGGACGCGACTTCGTCAGTTGGCGAGTTCGCAAGTGTGTGAGTCGAATTACCAAGTCCCTAAGTTACCAGGTCACCGGTTTCACGGTCATTGCGGCGCCGGTGTGGCTGGCGCGGGTGCCGGGGTCGTCGGCGCCGGTGGGGTCGCGGGCACGGGCGCCGGTGTCACGGGCGCGCCCGCCGGACGAGGCGGCGGCGCTGCTCCCCTGATAACCGAGCCTGGACCGCGCTGGCCCATGATCGCCAGGGCCATCGCGCCGAGCATGAACAACACGGCCAGGATGGCGGTCGCCTTGGAGAGAACCGTCGGGCCCGCACGTGCGCCGAACGCCGACTGGCTGCTGCCGCCGCCAAACGCCGCCGCGATGTCCCCCTTGCCCTGCTGGAGCAGGACCACCAACAGCAGGACCATGCACACGAGGACGTAGAAAGCAGTCAGTAAGTAATACAGAACCATGGGGGATGCTCGAATCTGGTTATCTGGTCATCTGGTTATCTAGTCATTGATTGAGGGATTGAGGGATTGGCTGAGCAATATACCAATCAATGACCAGATAACCAGATGACCAGATAACCAAATTCAGGAAACAGTGGATTATACCGCAGCCGAACGGCTGCCTGTCACGATCGCCGCGAAGCCGGCGACGTCGAGGCTTGCCCCCCCGACGAGCGCGCCGTCGACGTCGGGCTGACTGATGAGCTCGCGGATGTTCTCCGGCTTGACGCTGCCTCCGTAAATCACCTGGCACCGATCGGCCGCCTCCGCGCCAAACCACTCGCCGAGCCGGCCACGAATGTGCGCGTGCGCCTCGCCGGCCTGGGCGGACGAGGCGTTCCGGCCGGTCCCGATCGCCCAGACGGGCTCGTACGCCACAACAAACGTCGGCGCCAGCCCGTTCAATCCTTCTTTGATCTGCCGATCGAGCACGCCGAACGTTTCGTTGCGCTCCCGCTCCTCGAGCGTCTCGCCGATGCAGACAATCGGTATCAGCTCGGCGGCGATCGCGGCCATCGCCTTCCGGTTCACGATCTGATCGCTCTCGCCGAACAAGCGCCGCCGCTCCGAGTGGCCCACGATGACGTACTCCGCCCCGGCTTCCTTGATCATGACGGGGGAGATTTCGCCGGTGAACGCGCCCTCGCGCTCCCAATAGACGTCCTGCGCCGAGACGCCGATGTTCGTATTCCGCGCCGCTTCGGCGACCGCATGCAGCGCCGTAAACGGCGGAGCGACGACGATCTCCACGTCGGTGACGTCCTTGATCACGTTCCGGAGCTCCTTGACGAAGACCGTCGCCTCCTGCACGGTCTTGAACATCTTCCAGTTGCCAGCGATTAGGGGAGTCCTCATTTTTTGTACCTGTCGGGCAGGAGAGGCAGGAGGGGCAGGATAGGCGGGAAAACCCGCTCCCGCGATCCAGCCCTTCCTGCCCATCCCGCCTTTCCTGCCTATCCAGCCCTGTCTGCCAGTGCCGCGACCCCGGGTAGCGTCCGGCCGCCGAGGAACTCGAGTGACGCGCCGCCACCGGTCGAGATGTGGGTGACGCGGTCGGCCATACCGGCTTTCCTGAGGGCAGAAATCGAGTCGCCCCCGCCGACGATCGTCGTGCCCTTCACGTTCGCGACCGCGCGCGCCACGGCGTTGGTGCCGGTCGCGAACGCGGGGATTTCGAATACACCCATCGGCCCGTTCCAGATCACCGTCTTCGCGTCGGCGAGCAACCCCTCGTAATTCCTGATCGTCGCCGGGCCGATGTCCAGTCCGAGACGGTCGCCGATCCTCCCGTCGCCCACGTCGAGCACTTCGTGCGCGGCGCCGGCGTCGACGCGATCGGCGACGACATGATCGACGGGCAGCTCGAGGCGGATGTTTCGTGTCTTCGCATGGGCCTCAATCGATCGCGCCTCGTCGAGCTTGTCGTCCTCGACGAGCGACCTGCCCGTGGCCACGCCCCGCGACTTGAAAAATGTGTAGGCCATCGCACCGCCGATGAGCAGGCGATCGACTCTGCCCAGCAGGTTCTCGATGACTTCGATCTTGTCGGACACCTTTGCGCCGCCGAGAATCGCGACGAACGGCCGGTCGGGCGACTCGAGCGCGTGGCCCAGGTACCGGAGCTCCTTTTCCATCAAGAGTCCGGCGGCCGCCCTCGGGAAATGGCGCGTGATCGCCTCGACCGAGGCATGGGCGCGGTGAGCGGCGCCGAACGCGTCGTTCACGTACTCGTCGGCGAGCGCGGCGAGCGCGGCCGCAAACCCCGGCTCGTTCTTCTCCTCCTCCTGGTGGAACCGGAGGTTCTCGAGCAGCACCACACCGCCGCCGCCCGGCGCGTGGACGCGATCGATCGTCAGCTTCACCCCGTCGCCGACCGAATCGTCGGCAAATGTGACCGGGCGGCCGAGCAGTTCCGCCAGCGGCTCCACAACCGGCCGCAGGCTGAACTGCGGATTCTTCTTGCCTTTCGGGCGCCCCAGGTGGCTGGCAAGGACCGCGGTGGCGCCCGCGGCGAGCGCGTGTTGAATCGTCGGAACGGACCCGCGCAGTCTCGTGTCGTCGCCGATTCGCCCATCTTTGAGCGGCACGTTGAAATCGACCCTGATGAAAACGCGCTTTCCCTTCAGGTCGAGGTCTTTGATGGAAATCTTTGCCATTCAGATTCCGCGGTCTACCAGCAGGCGCAGCAGGTCGACGCACCGATTGGAATAGCCCCATTCGTTGTCGTACCACGAAAGGACCTTCACGAAATCACCGTCCATGACCTTCGTGTAAGCCGCGTCGACGATGGAGGAATGGGGGTTCCCCTTGAAGTCGATCGATACCAGTTCTTCCTCGGAGAACTGCAGGAGGCCCTTCAGCGCGCCGGTCGACGAGTCCTTGAGCGCGGCGTTCACTTCCTCGGCGCTCGTCTTTTTGTCCACGATCGCGACGAGATCGACCACCGACACGTTCGGCGTCGGCACGCGCATCGCGAAGCCGTCGAGCTTGCCCTTCAGCTCCGGCAGCACCTCGCCGACCGCGGATGCCGCGCCGGTGCTGGTTGGAATCATCGACAGCGCGGCCGCGCGCGCGCGCCGCAGGTCCTTATGCGGCAGGTCGAGCAACTGCTGGTCGTTCGTGTACGAGTGAATCGTCGTCATCCAGCCCTTCCTGATCCCGAACGTCTGATGGATGACCTTGGCGAGCGGCGCCAGGCAGTTCGTCGTACACGACGCGTTCGAGATGATCTGGTGCGCGGCCGGATCGTACTTTTCCTCGTTGACGCCGAGAACCAGCGTGATGTCCGGCCCCTTGGCCGGCGCGGTGATCACGACCTTCTTCGCACCCGCGGCGAGATGTTTGGCGGCGGCGCCGCGGTCGGTGAAGAGCCCGGTCGACTCGAAAACGACGTCGACCCCAAGCGCCTTCCAGGGCAGCTCGGCCGGGTCCCGCTTCGACAGCACCTTGAACTCGTCGCCGTCGACCGAGATCCCGTCCTCCCTGGCTTCCACGCGTGCCTTGAGGTTGCCGAGCACCGAATCGTATTTGAGGAGATGCGCGAGCGTGTGCGCGCTGGTAAGGTCGTTCACCGCGATGAAGTCGATGTTGTCGTCGCCGAGCGCGGCCCGCATGATGTTCCGGCCGATGCGGCCGAACCCGTTGATTCCGACCCTTACCGCCATCCGTGCCCTCCAGACAAACGTTTCATTCTACAATAGCTCACCGCAATGTACCTCGCGTACAGCCTGCTGACGCTGATTCTCTTCGTCGTCGTGTCGCCGTACTTCGTGTACCAGGCGATCCGCTACAAGAAGTACATCGGCAGCCTCGGCCAGCGCCTCGGTTACCTGCCGATTTCCTTCAACGTCGACGGCGAGGAATCGATCTGGATCCACGCGGTGTCGGTTGGCGAGGCGCTCACCGCGCGGGCCCTCGCCGAGGACCTCAAGGCCCGCTATCCGCGCCTGCGCCTGTTCCTGTCCACCACGACCATGGCGGGGCAGGAAGTGGCGCGCCGCAGCCTGCATCACGTGGACGCGGTGTTTTATTTTCCGTTCGATTGGGCGTTCATCGTCCGGCGGACGCTCAATATCGTCAAGCCACGCGTCTTCATCATGATGGAGACCGAGCTCTGGCCGAACCTGCTGAGGGTTTGCCGGAAGCGCGGTGTGAAAATGGTCGTTATCAACGGCCGAATCTCGTCGCGCTCCTATCCGCGTTACCGGCTCATCCGCCCGTTCTTCCGGCGCGTCCTCGCCGACGTCGATCGGTTCTGCATGCAGAGCGAGGAATCGGCGCGCCGGCTGGTGGACCTCGGCGCCGATCCCGCCCGGGTGACGGTAACCGGCAGTCTGAAGTTCGATTCGCTCGAGGTCCCGACCGCCGCTGCGCACGGGCGGCCGCGCGAACGCGTGCTCCGGTTTTTCCGCATCTCGCCCAACCGCCCCGTCATCATCGCGGGCAGCACGATTCGTGGGGAAGAGGCCGCCGTCCTGCGCGCCTTCGCCCGCATGAAGACGACGATGCCGAACGCGCTGGCGATCGTGGCGCCCCGGCAGGCGGAGCGGTTCGGCGAAGTGGAGCGGCTGTCGCGCGAGGCCGGGTTCGTGACCGCGCGGCGTTCCGAGCTGGCGATCGACGTCGAGCCGCGCGCCGACGTCGTCGTGCTCGACTCGCTCGGCGAGCTGGCTCAGCTCTATCAGGTGGCGACGGCGGTGTTCGTCGGCGGGAGCCTGGTCAACCAGGGCGGACACAACATCCTGGAGCCGGCGATGTACGGCAAGCCGATCGTCTTCGGCCCGTACATGCAGAATTTTCAGGAGATCGCCGACGCATTCATCACCAATGGCGCGGCGATGCAGGTCCAGTCGGACCGCGAGCTCGACGAGGCGCTTCTGACGCTGGTGACCGATCCCGTGCGGCGCGCGCGGCTTGGAGCGGCGGCGCGGGCGCTTGTCGAGGCCAATCGCGGCGCGAAGAACAAGACGCTCGCGGTCATCGCCGACCTCCTGCCGCCGGCCAGTGCGCGACCCGGAGGCGTTGTCCGTCCCTTCCGATTGGTCCATTGATTCACGCCCTCGGCTCGATGTACAGCGCGGTCGCGGTCTGGCGGCGGCGGTACTACGCGCGTGCGTCGCGCCGAGCGAGGCTGTCGCGCCCGGTGATCAGCGTCGGCAACCTCAGCGTCGGGGGCAGCGGCAAAACGCCGGTCGTCGGCTACATCGCGCGGCTGCTCCTCGGGGCGGGCGAACGTCCGGCCATCCTCACGCGCGGGTACGGCAGGCGCCTGAGGAGCGGAAGGGTCACCATCGTCTCGGACGGCACGGCGATCCGCGCCGGCATCGATTCGTCGGGCGACGAGCCGCTGATGCTGGCCCGTGCGCTGCCGGGCGTCGCGGTGGTCGTCGGCGAAAGCCGCTACGACGCCGGCCGGCTCGCCGAAAGCGAGCTGGGGGCGACGGTTCACGTGCTGGACGACGGCTTTCAGCATCTCCAGGTCGCACGGGACGTCGATCTGCTGCTGCTGTCCGAGGAAGACTTGAGCGATCGGCCGCTTCCGGGCGGCCGCCTCAGGGAGCCGCTCACAGCCGCGGCCGTCGCCGATGCGGCGCTGGTGTCGGCCGGTTATGCGAGCGCCGTGGATCGCGTGGCGCGGACGGCCGGGATTCGAACGGCGTTCCAGGTGACCCGCACGCTGGGGGCGCCGCGTACGATTGCGAATCCGTTCGACTCTGTCGTGGTGCCGTCGCAGTCCCGCGTGTTTGCGATGGCCGCGATTGCCCGGCCCGAGCGCTTTTTTTCCGATGTCGCGGCCGCGGGCTGGGACCTCGTGGGCTCGATGGGCTTTCGCGACCACCATCGCTTCTCGCGAGCCGACATCAGGCGCATCGCGGCCGCGGCGCGGGCGGCCGCGGCCGCCATCGTGCTGACCACCGAGAAGGATGGCGTGCGCCTGGAAGCGTGCGATTTAGGTGAGTTGCGGGTCGCCGCAGTCCCGCTCCTCGTTGGTATCGACCCCGCGGACGAGTTCCGCGACTGGCTCCTTGGTCGAATCCGGTGAGACACCGACTGGAATACTCGCTGGTCAAGGCCCTGCTCGTGGCGGTGCGCCTGGTGCCGGACAGCCTGGCCCGCGCGGCCGGGACGTTGCTGGGCCGGGCGGTCTATGTCCTCGACGGCACGCGCCGCCGGATTGCGCAGCGCAACCTGGCAGGCGCGTTTCCGACGCGCCCGGAACGCGAGCGAAAATTGATCGCGCGCGCCGCGTTCGCGCATTTCGGGAGGCTCCTCATGGAGCTCCTGAAGTTCAGCACGCTCTCGGAAGAGGCCATGCTGAGGCGTGTCGAGTTCGATGGCGAGGATCGCGCGCGCCTGGCCTACGCCCAGGGCCGGGGCGTCGTGTTCTTCACCGGTCATTTCGGCTTCTGGGAATTGCACGCTCTGGTCCACGCGCTGCGGCTCGAGCCGTTCAGCGTGATCGCGCGGCCGCTCGACAACCCGTTCCTCCATGCGCTGCTCGAGCAGATCCGGCAGCGTACGGGCAACCCAGTGATTTACCGCCAGGGAATGATCCGCCGCGTGATGCGGACGCTGCAGGCGGGGCATGGCATCGCCGTGCTCATCGACCAGCACATCCAGCATCGGGATGCGGTGTACGTCGATTTCTTCGAACGGCCCGCCGCAACCACGTCGGCGATTGCCGCTCTGGCGCTCCGGACCGGCGCGCCCGTCGTGCCCTGTTTCGCCCTGCCGCTTGGCGCCGGCCGCTACCGCATGGTCTACGAACATCCCGTGGAGCCGCCGCGCGGCGAGGGGGCCGACGCCATCCACGAGTTCACGCAGCGATGCACCGACGTACTGGAGATGTACGTCCGGCGCCACCCCGAGCTGTGGCTGTGGATGCACAGGAGGTGGAGGGACAATGGGGAGACGTCTGAATCTGAGGATGTAAGGATTTGAGGATTTGAGGAGCTGAGGATGTGAGCATCTACGGACCACGCCGGTCTATAATTCGCGCCGATGAATGGAGGGCCTCATGAGCGAACAGCAGAATCTCGACGTCGTCCGCAAAGGCTACGACGCATTCGGTCGTGGAGACATTCCGGGCTTACTGAGCTTGCTGGATCCGCAGGTCTCCTGGGTCACTCCTGGACCGGCGGACCTTCCGACGGCGGGGATTCGCCGAGGCCACCAGGCGGTCCAGGAGTTCTTCCAGGCGGTGTCGAGCCTTGGCGACATCCTGCGGTTCGAACCGAAGGACTTCATCGCACAAGGTGAGCGGGTCGTCGTTCTCGGTGAGGAGACGATGCGGGTGAAAGCGACCGAAAAAAGCGTCGAGTACCGATGGGCGCACGTGTTCACCGTGCGCAACGGTAAAGTCGAGGCATTCGAGGAATACGGCGACGTCGGTGCGGTCGTTGCTGAAATCCGGAGCGCACAGGCCCGCGTCTGATTTTGGGAGTGGGAGGATCTTAGGAATCTGGCCCCGTTCTGGCGGCTATCGGCATCCGCCATCCGGTGCCGAAGGCGCGGTCCGTCACCTTCAGCCCGGGCGCGGCCTGCTTTCGCTTGAACTCGGCCAGACGCACCATCCGGAGTACCCGCCGAACGGTTTCCGCGTCGAAACCGGCCGCGATGATCTGGTCGGCCGTCTGATGCTGTTCGATGTGGCGCTGCAGGATGTCGTCGAGAACGTCGTAGGGCGGCAGCGAATCCTGATCCGTCTGGTTCGGCCGCAGCTCGGCCGACGGCGCTTTCGTCATGGTCGATTCGGGGATCACCGGCCGTCCGCGCGTGTCGTTCAGCCATCGCGCGATGCGGTAAACCATCGTCTTCGGCACGTCGGCGATCACCGCCAGCCCGCCGGACATGTCGCCGTAGAGCGTGCAATACCCTACCGACAATTCCGATTTGTTGCCGGTGCTCAGCAGCAGCGCGCCGCGCTTGTTCGAGAGCGCCATCAGCAGATTGCCGCGGATCCGCGCCTGAATGTTCTCTTCCGTGACGTCGCGTCCCGTACCCGAGAACGCCGGGGCGAGCGTGGCGTCCATCGCGCGCATCGCCGGTTCGATCGGCAGCGTCAGCGTCTGAATGCCGAGATTGGCGGCAAGCTCCAGGGAATCGTCGATGCTGCCCCGGCTGGAATAGGGCGATGGCATCAGCACGCCGAGCACGTGATCGGCGCCGAGCGCTTCGGCGGCGATTGCGGCCGTCAGCGCCGAGTCGATACCGCCTGACAGCCCCACGACGGCGTCGGAGAATCCGCACTTGCGGACGTAATCGTACGTGCCGAGGACGAGCGCGCCCCAAATCTCCGATTCGGCGCGGGTGTCATCTTCCGTCGCGACCGCGACGGTCCGCTCCCTGCTGTCGATGCCATCGATGTTGTCGTTGCCGATGTCGCAGATCACGACATCGGGCGCGAACTCCCGGCCGCGGCCAATCGGCGCCCCAAGGGCGTTGAATCCCAGGCTGCGGCCATCGAACACCAGGTCGTCGTTTCCGCCCCACTGGTTCACGTACACGATCGGCACGCGATGCTTCCGCGCGATGCTGCCAAGCATCTCTTCGCGGAGCCGGTGCTTGCCGACCGAGAAGGGCGACGCGGAAAGGTTGACGATCGCATCTGCCCCGGCGCGCATCAGCGCTTCGACGGGATCGTGGTGATAGCGGCGGCGTTTCCAGAAGTCACGGTCGTTCCAGATGTCTTCGCAGATGCTGATGCCGAGCCGGCGCCCGCCGAGCTCGAGCAGCTGCGCACCGTGGTACGGTTCGAAGTAGCGGTCCTCGTCGAAGACGTCGTAGGTGGGGAGCAGTTCCTTGCGAAAGCGCTGGCCGACGCGACCCTCGTGCAGCAGCACCGCCGTGTTGAAGAGCGGCCGTCCCTCGTCGGATGGATTGGGCTCCGGCAGTCCGACGAGCACCGGTGGTTGGCTCGCCAGCTTGCCCGCGAGCTCGGCCGCTGCTTCCCAGCTTTGCGCGACGAAGGCGCTGCTCAACAGCAGGTCGCGGGGCAGGTAGCCCACGAGCGCGAGCTCTGGGGTCACGGCAAGGCCGGCGCCGCGGCGCCCGGCTTCGCACGCAGCCTCCGCAATCAACGCGGCATTGCCCACGAGATCGCCGACCAGCGGATTGATTTGGAGCAGCGCGATTTTCACGGCGTTTACGGGCGGTCTCACTTCAGCCTAACATGAGGGACCCTGGTCCCCGTGAAGCCCACCGTGCGCCGGCTTGTCGTCTTTGCGCCCAACTGGCTCGGCGATAGCGTGATGGGGCTGCCCGCGATCGCCGGCGTGCGCCGGGCCATGCCTGATGCGTCGCTCGTCGTCGCCGCCCGTCCCGCGATCGCCCCGCTCTTCAGCATGGTGCCCGGTATCGACGAGGTCGTGTTGCTGGGTGCGAAAAGGGGTCGGCACTCCCGACCCCTTTTTGACGCCGCGATTCTGCTTCCCAATTCGTTTCAGGTGGCGCTGACGGCCTGGCGAGCCAAAGTGCCCGAACGTTGGGGTTATCGGACAGACTGGCGGGGCCCGCTCCTGACGCGCGCGATCGATCCGCCGACGGGGGTGCATCAGGTCGAGTACTACCAGCACCTGGTCCGAGCGCTCGGCCTATCAGACCCGTCCCCCGTACAGGTCCGGAGACCCGTCCCCTTTTCCGGGTCAACCACAGATCGTGATCTCCGAGGAATTGCGTGCGATCGGCGTCAACGAGCTGAAAGGCGCCGGATGGGACGGCCGCAGGCCGCTCGTCGCGCTCGCGCCTGGAGCCGCCTACGGCGGCGCCAAGCGCTGGCCGCCGGCCTCGTTTGCCGAGCTTGCCCGCGCGCTGGCCGAGGATGGCATTCAGACGGTCATGGTGGGCGGGCGGGGCGACCTGCCTGTCGCACGCGCGATCGAGGCTGCGCTCGGCGGCCACGACGTCCTGAACCTCATGGCGACGGATCTGCCGACCCTCGCGGGCATCCTCGCCGCGTGCCGGGCGCTCGTGTCGAACGACTCCGGGGCGATGCACCTCGGCGCAGCCCTTGGCGTTCGCGTCACGGCGGTCTTCGGCCCGACGGACGAACGCCTGACGCGGCCGGCGGGCGACGGGCACGCGGTGCTCACGCATCCTGTCTGGTGCCGGCCGTGCATGATGCGCGAGTGTCCCATCGATCATCGATGCATGCGGGGCATCGGCGTCGACCGCGTGGTCGGCGCGGTGCGGCAGATGCTTTGAAGCCCGCCGTCTTCCTCGACCGCGACGGCACGCTCATCGAGGATGTCGGCTACCTGCGCCACGCGCGTGACATGGCCTTCTTTCCGTGGACCGTGGACGCTGTCCGCGCACTCAACCAGGCGGGCCTTCCCGTGGTCGTCATCACGAATCAGTCAGGCGTGGCGCGTGGACTGCTAACGGAGGAGATCGTCGAGCAGTTGCACCGGCACATGTCGGCGGTCCTCGCCGCGGGCGGCGCGCGCATCGACGCGTATTACTATTGTCCCCACCACCCCGGCGGCACCGTGGCGGCCTTCAGCAGGCGCTGCGACTGCCGCAAGCCCGGCCGCGGCATGATCGACAGGGCTTCGGCGGACCTCGGCCTGAACCCGGCTCAGTCGTTCGTCGTCGGCGACAAGTGGCTCGACGTGGGGACGGCGCGTGCGGCCGGTGCGCGGGGCATCCTCGTCCGCACCGGATACGGCGCGGCCGAGGAAGAGGTGCCGCCGCCCGATCTGAAGGCTGATATGGTGGCAGACAATCTGATCGAAGCCGTCGGCTGGATTCTTCGCAATCAGCAATCCGCCATTACCAGTCCGCAATGATGTTCATCGCCCGCTCCGTCCATCCGCAGCCCGGCGAGGCCGAGCGCAGGGAGCGGTTGCTCTCGCTCATCGACGGCTTCTCGAGCCGCCGTATCCTCGTGGTCGGCGACATCATCGCCGACGAGTTCATCTACGGCGAGGTCGCCCGCGTCTCCCGCGAGGCCCCGGTCCTGATCCTGAAGTACGACGCGACGGAGATGGTAGCCGGAGGGGCGGGCAACGCGGCCAACAACGTCGCGGCCCTTGGCGGCCGCGCGCGCCTGATGGGCGTGGTCGGCGCGGATCCCGAAGCACGCCGCCTCCTGGCGAGCTTTCACCGGGGCGTGGATCGATCCTTCATCGCCCGCGCGCGCGAGTACCGGACCCCGGTGAAGACCCGCATCCTGGCGGGCGGCATCCATTCGGCCAAGCAGCAGATCGTCCGCATCGATCGCGCGGCCATCTCGCCGTTGACCGCCGCGGCGAGTCGCGCGTACACCGGAAGAATCGAGTCCGCGCTGGAGGGGTGCGACGCCGTGGTGCTGTCCGACTACGGATCGGGCCTGGTGACGCCGGCGCTCGCGGCTCGCGTGCGGCGGGTCCTGGGACGGCGCTCGCGACGGCGGCCGGTCCCTGTTCTGGTCGATTCACGCTATCGACTGCTCGACTACCGTGGATTCACCACCTGTACGCCGAACGAATCCGAAGTCGAGCAGGTGGTAGGCATCCGGGTGAGCGACAGCGCCGAGGCGCTCGAACGGGCCGGCCGCGCGCTGCGGCAGCGCACGCGTATGGGCGCCGTGCTCATCACGCGGGGAGGCCGCGGCATGGCGCTGTTCGAGGCCAGGCAGCCGACGGTGCACATTCCGATCTTCGGGTCCGACGAAGTCACCGACGTCACGGGCGCGGGCGACACGGTCATCGCCACCGTCAGCCTGGCGCTGGCCGCAGGAGCGTCGTTCTACGAGGCGGCGCGCCTGGCCAACTACGCCGGCGGGCTGGTCGTCATGAAACGCGGCACGGCGACCGTGTCGGCACAGGAAATGTCCGATGCCGTGGCGAGCGATCACGATTCGCCTTCCGAAGCCTGGTCGCAGGACGGGCCGGCGCAGGGGAGACGACGTAGGACGGAGAACAGGGACTAAGGACCAGGGACTAGGGACTGGGGACCAGGGATGGGACGGGTGCTGAGCGAGTCCGGGCTCGTGGAGGCCGTCGCCGCCGACCGCGGCGCGGGGCGCACGATTGCGTTTGCCAACGGCTGCTTCGACGTGCTGCACGTCGGCCACGTGCGGTACCTTCAGGGGGCGGCCGCAGAAGCCGATCGCCTCGTCGTCGCCGTGAACGAGGATGCGTCGGTCGCACGGTTGAAGGGGCCGGGGCGGCCGGCCATGCCCGCGGCCGAGCGGGCCGAGATCGTCGCGGCGCTCGAAGCGGTCGATTACGTCGTGACGTTTGCCGACGACAACGTCGAACGCCTGCTGCAGCGGATCAAACCGGACGTCCACTGCAAGGGAACCGACTACACGGTCGACACCGTGCCCGAACGTTCGATAGTAAAGGCGTATGGTGGCCGCACCGCCATCGTCGGGGATCCCAAGCACCACGCCTCGCGGGACCTCCTGAAGAAACGGCTAACGAGCAACGACTGACGACCAACTTGTCCCGGTTCCTTCTCGTCCGTCTCGGCGCACTGGGCGACATCGTCCACGCCATCCCGGTCGCCGCGGCGCTCCATCGGGCCTTTCCATCCGCGCGAATCGACTGGCTCGTCAGCGCCAGGCATCGCGACTTACTGGATCTCGTGCCGGTGATTCATCGCCGGTTGGTGATTGAGGACCGCGGAACGGCGACCGGTCTCCTTGCTGGCTGGCGCGGAGGTCGGATCCCGGGTCGTCCGGCCGGCACATCGCTTCTGGCGGCGATTGGCGAGCTCCGGCGGTCGCACTACGACGTCGTTTTCGATCTCCAGGGCCTGCTCAAGTCCGCGGTTCTGGCCCGTCTCTCTGGGGCGCCGCGGGTCGTTGGCTTCTCGTCGCGGTATCTTCGCGAGCGGATGGCGCGGCCCTTTTATACGGACGCGTACGACCCGGGCGGAGGAGGGATGTACGATCCGAACGAGCGGTCGCACGTTGTGCAGATGAACCTTGGACTTCTGACTGCAATCGGCCTCTCGCCCGCAGCGCCTGAATTTCCACTCGATCGGGTCGACACCGAAACGGCGCGCGCCATGCGGGAGCGCGTGGGCAATCGCTATGCGCTCGTCAACCCGGGCGCGGCGTGGCCCAATAAACGGTGGCCCGCCGCGCGGTACGGGGCAGTAGCGCGCGCCCTCGATGAGCGGCACGGCCTCAAGACCATCGTGTCCTGGGGACCCGGCGAGGAAGCGCTTGCGCAGGAGGTCGTGCGCGAAGGGGCGGGCGCGGCCCTTCTCTCGCCGAGGACATCCATCGGCGATCTCGTGGCGCTTCTTCGCGGCGCCGCGCTGATGATCTCTGGCGACACCGGCCCGACGCACGTTGCCGCCGCGCTCGGCACGCCGATCGTTGGCATCTACGGTCCGACCCGCCCCTCGCGCAATGGCCCGTGGGCGCCGGGCGACATCACCATCTCGCGCGACGCGTCTTGCCAGTGCCATCATCTTCGCCGGTGTACACGCGAGCGGATGTGTCTGTTCGACGTGGAGACGGCCGAGGTACTGGACGCGGCCGAGCGGCGGCTGGCGGCCGTATGATTGCGGCCATCGCCCGCCTCCGGGTACCGCTCGGGTTCGTGTTCGGGGCCGTCGTGCTCTGGCTCGCGCAGCCGACGCGAGGGACGCTCGCGATCGGAACGGCGGTCGCCATCGGTGGCGAGTGTCTGCGCGTGTGGGCTTCGGGGCACCTCAACAAGGCGCGCGATGTCACGGCGTCGGGTCCATATCGCTGGTTCGCCCATCCGCTCTACATCGGGTCGTCGATCATGGGCGTCGGACTGGCGATCATCGCGAACCACCTGGTGGTGACGGCATTGATCGTCGTTTATCTCGTCGTGACCCTGTCCGCGGCCGTCAGCAGCGAGGAGGCTTTCCTGCGCCGTGCGTTCGGGGACCGGTACGATCGCTATCGGCGCGGCGACCGGTCGGGTAGTGAGAGGCGCGCGTTCAGCGTCGCTCAGGCCATCGCCAACCGGGAGCATCGCGCCGTCGCGGGGCTTGCCCTGGCCGTATTGCTGCTCGTCCTGAAGGCAACGTATAATGGGACGTTTTGGCGGGCGGCGGCCGGCCAGTAGTACAGGCGTGAGGGCGGTTAGCTCAGTGGTAGAGCACCGGCTTTACACGCCGGCTGCCACAGGTTCGAATCCTGTACCGCCCACTAGCACTGATCGAGAATTGCAGATTGTTGATTTGCAGATTGCAGATTGGAAGCTGCGTCTGACATGCACCAATCGACATTCCGCAAGCATTCATCGATACGAATGGGGTCGTAGTTCAGTTGGTTAGAACGCCGGCCTGTCACGCCGGAGGCCGCGGGTTCGAGTCCCGTCGACCCCGCCAACATCCAAGCGCGGACGGTGACACGTCAAAGACGCCCCCACTTACACGTGGCGGCGTCTGCCTGCCACGAACACGCCTCCGGCCCCCAATGTTTGGTTGCGCCAGCCCGCTGGCCTCGAGGCGGGTGTAGGGGATGAGTCACGCCGCTGCCGGCAGGATTCTGGTCGTGGACGACGAGGCGAAGAATGTCGAGGTGATCAGCCGCCTGATGCGCCGCCTCGGCTACGACGTCCTGACCGCCACAAGTGGCGAGTTGGCGCTCGAGTCAGTCGCACGGCACAAGCCCGATCTCGTGCTCCTCGACGTCAACATGACAGGGATCGACGGCTTTGAAGTGTGCCGCCGCATCAAGAGCGACGCCGGAACCCGGCTGATTCCGGTCATCCTGATCACGGGCCTCAACGCGACCGCCGACCGCGTGCGAGGGATCGAGGCCGGCGCGGACGACTTCCTGACGAAGCCGCCCGTCATCGCGGAGCTCGAGGCGCGGGTCCGCTCGCTCACACGCCTCAAGCGGTACACCGACGAGCTCGAAACTGCTGAATCGATCATCCTGACGCTTGGATTGACGATCGAGTCCCGCGACCCGTACACACAAGGGCATTGCGAACGTGTGGCGCGATACGCCGCGGCCCTTGGGGCGCGTCTCGGGCTCGACGACGGCCAGCTCGTCGCGCTTCATAGGGGCGCCTTCCTGCACGACGTCGGCAAGGTTGGCATTCCGGACGCCATTCTGCTGAAGCCTGGCAGCCTGACGCCCTCGGAGCAGGCGACGATGCAGGAACACACGGTCATCGGCCACCGGTTGTGCGGCGAGCTGCGATCGCTCGAAGAAGTGCGGCCCATCGTCCGGCATCACCACGAGCGCCCGGATGGGACCGGTTATCCGGATCGGCTCGAGGGCGAACGAATTCCGCTGCTTGCCCGGATCATGAACGTCGTCGACAGCTATGATGCGCTGACGACGGAACGGCCGTACAAGGCCGCTTTCTCAACAGCCGAGGCATTTCGGGAGATGCGCGACGAGGCGGCCAGAGGATGGAAATTTCCCGCGCTCGTCGAAGAGTTCGCGGTCATCGCCGAATCGCTCTGAGGAGCTGCGGCTAGAGCGCGTGTGCGGCCGTCTCTCTGGCGGGAGCGGTTTCGTACTGACGGAGCGTGTCGATGACCTTTGTGGCCTCGGTGAACAACTGTCGCCATGCGGCCTCGGTCGGTTCGAGCCGGTTCTCGGCGCCAAGACGCTCCAGCGTCCGTGCCGCATCGGTCAGACCCTGAGCGGAGAGATTCGCGGCCGCGCCCCTCAGGGCATGCGCCGTCGTGCGTATTTGTTCGGCGTTGGCGCTGTCGACCGCAGCTTTGATGGCGGCGAGCCTCACCGGACAGTCGTCGAGAAACAGGCGAACCACGTCGAGGAGCAGCTCTTCATCGCCTCCAAGCCGCTCCATCAGGCGATCGTGATCGATCGGAGTGGGCGTCGGCGGGGCCGCCGGAGCGGCTGCAGTCGCCGGAGTCGCCTGACTCGGTCTCGCGCTCGCCGCAGCGCCCGTCGGGGTCTGATGCTCCAGGGCCGCGTAGAGGAGGGCCGGACTGATCGGTTTGGACAAGTACCCGTCCATGCCGGCGTCCAGGCAGCGCTCACGATCCCCGTTCATCGCGTGCGCAGTCATGGCGACGATGCGCAGGTGACCGCCATTGGTTGCCTCTCGCTTCCGGATGGCGGCAGTGGCGTCGAGCCCGCCCATTTCGGGCATCTGTAGATCCATCAGCACGACATCGAAGACGCTCCGTTCGAGCTCGGCGAGGGCCTCCAACCCATTGTTGGCGACGGTGACGGCGTGACCTCGTTTCGTCAACAATCCTACGGCGACGCGCTGATTGACGATGTTGTCCTCCGCGAGCAGCACGTTGAGGGCGCGGGACGCGCGGGGCTCGGATGGTTTCGCGGAGCGAG
>CAVVNL010000003.1:0-134582 GCA_963749565.1 uncultured Acidobacteriota bacterium
TCCGTGACGTCGGCCAAGCATTGCCGGCGCTTGCCATGAGCGACCAAGCTGGAAGCAGCCGTTGTCGCCGCGGGAGCGAAGGAGCCCGAGCGAAGCGTGGCTTCCCGGCGGCCGAACACGGATGGCAGCGGCCGATGCCGTCGGCCGCGCGCGTGACGATCGGGCCTCGGTGCCACGAGTCGCGCTCAGGAGGCCGGCTGGCAATTCCTTCGGCAAGTCGGTGGGTATCGACGAGTAGTGCGACCCGGTCCCGTCTGCCGGTCGCGGCGACCGGATCCGATGGCTGGACCTTCTTCGGGCCGAGCGGCTGATTGGCGACGAGGATTTCCTCAACAGCCTTGACCGACAGCGGACGCGAGAAAAGATAACCCTGGGCGTGCGTGCACCCAAGGCGCTCCAGCTCACGCGCCTGCACGACGTCCTCGATGCCTTCGGCGACCACGCCCGTCTTCAGTGTTCGGGCCAGCGCGAGAATGCTTTCGACGATGGCCGGTCGATCGGGGAGCAACAGGGTTTTCACGAACGAGCGGTCGATCTTCAGCACGTCCACGGGAAGCTTGGCCAGATGGCTGAGCGACGAGAAGCCGCACCCGAAGTCGTCCAGGTAGATTTTCGCCCCGAACTCACGCAGCTCGCGGAGCAGCTTCGCGGCCTCGTTGGGGCTGTCCATCACGGCGGTCTCCGTGATTTCGAGCCGGAGGTCGCACGGCTTCAACCGCGCCTTCTGAACCGCCTGCTCGACGAGCAGGAGGAAACCCTGCTGCATCAGTTGCCGGCTGGAGACGTTGACGGTGATGTAGTCGAGGCCGCTGGCCGGAAATCGCCGCTTCCAGTCGGCGAACGTGGTGCACGCCTGCTGAAGCACCCACGTGCCCAGCGGCTCGATGATCCCCAACTCCTCGGCGAGCGGGATGAAGGTGACCGGCGAGACCGGCTTGCCGTTGCGCGTCCATCGCACGAGGGATTCGAACCCGACGCACTTCCCCGAGGCGAGCAGGACGATCGGCTGATAGTGCACCTCGAAGTCGTTGTTGTTGACCGCGTGACGCAGGTCGTTCTCGAGGCCATGCCGGTCGAGCTCGCGCGCGTGCATGTCGGCATCGAACAGCTCGTGGCGCGCCTTGCCGCGCGATTTGGCGTGATACATGGCGGTGTCGGCATCGCGCATGATCTCGTCAGGGTTGTTGTACTGGGCGTGGCAAAAGGCGATGCCGATGCTCGCGGTGGTGAAGACCTCCCGCCCGCCGACCGAAAAAGGCGCTTTCAGTCCCTCCTGAATCCGGAACGCGATGGCGTTGGCCTGACTGCCGTCGCCGAGCTCGTTCAGGAGAATCGCGAACTCGTCTCCGCCCAGCCGCGCGAGCACGTCGCCCTGCCGCAGGCACGATTCGAGGCGGCGCGACACCGCCACGAGCAGCTCGTCGCCCACCAGGTGGCCGAGACTGTCGTTGACGATCTTGAAGCGGTCCAGGTCGAGATAGAGCGCCGCGAACTGGCTGCCGCCGGGTCGGGCCTTGAACTCTTCGAGACGGCGCCCGAGCCCCTCGACGAAGACCGCGCGGTTGCAGAGCCCGGTCAGCGGATCGAGGAATCCGGCCGCGGGGAGCGGTGTCGGTGCGACCTGCCGCTCCGTCGTTTCGGTCAGCGATCCCGCGATGCGCGCCGGGCGGCGGCCGGCGAGACGCGGCGCGACACCGCGGCACAGGAACCGCCGGTAGGTGCCGTCCTCGTGGCGGATCCGGTGCTCGTGCTGAAAGACATCCGTCGTGCCGGAGAGATGTGCCTCGAGAGCCTCCTTGAGCGCCACGATGTCGTCGGCATGGACCCGGTCCATCCATTCCTCAGGCCGACCGATGCCCGCGGGTTCGGGCAGGCCGAGCATCGCCCTCCACCGGCCCGAGCAGTAGAACTCCTGGCTCCTGAGATCCCACTCCCACAAGCCGTCATTCGCACCTTCCGCCGCGAGCGCGAGCCGCTCTTCGCCCCGCTTGATGGCGTGTTCCGCGCGCGTGCGCTCCGTGACGTCATGCCAGAGCAGCGTCACGCCACCGACAACGGGGAGAATCCTGACGTGCAGCGTCCGCGCACTTGCAGCGGCAGACAACCTGAGAGGCGCGAGCGTTCCCGGGGTCCGGCTCGTCAAAGCCTCGCTGACCGCGCGCGGGAGGTCGGTCTTGGCCAGGACTGGCACCGCACTGGCGAGCGAACGACCGAGCGCCCGTTCACGGGGACAGTCCAGGATGCGTTCGAGGCCATCGCTCCAGAGCGTGAGCAGGCCGTTGCTGTCGACGACGGACATGCCGTGATCCAGCGAGTCGATGACCTCCAGGCGCCGGTGCTCTTCCTCGAGCCGGTTCACCTGGGCGCCGTACGCGCGGTAGGCGAAATACAAAGGAACCGCGGCGACCGGCAGGACTTGCCACATCTGGTGGTCGATGACTTCAACGAGTCCCACCGCGAGGCTGGCCCCGATAACGTAGCTCGGACAGCCCCGGAGGAGACTCTTCGGCCACGATCGATTGACCGGCTGTTTCGTGAAGAAGGGCACGACGATTTCCGCCGACGCGCTCTTCACCAGGCAATACGCGACAACCGCAGACGCAATCGGCACTCCCTGAAACGGCCAGATGAAGTGGCCCATCGTGCCGCCGAGCGCCCGGTGGGCGAATCCCGCTGCCTGTATCGCGACCATGACGGTGGCGGAGTTCACGAGCATTCGGCGGGACGGATGCGAGCCCTGAGGAATCCGCGAGCGCCTGCGCGACGATCCCGGCCGCCGCGACAAACGTGGCCGCGTCGGGACCGAACAGGAGCAGCGAGGTGAAAGCGATCACGAAGGACGGCGGCATCGTGGCCCAGTCCTTCGCAGGTGCCTGCCGCATCGCGAGGGCTGAGGTCAGAATCCCAGCCAGGATCAGGCCGGGAAGCTCGAGGGGCCGGTCAGGCTGCGGCCAGCCTGCGAACCCAAGAAGCACTCCGGCTCCGATCGCGACAGCCGCAAACACGACGACCGAGGAAAGCCGAGGACGCGACCGCATTCAGGCAGCTTCGGCGAGGAATTCGAGGAGTCGATTCACCGCGGCCTGATGAAGCAATGCCCGGACCAGGCCAGTGTAGCGGCACAACTTGTTGCTGGAGAATGTATTAGACAGATCTGGCCGAATGGGGAACCGGCGCCCCGTGTTCCCTTTCGGCACACGCGGCGCCAGGAAACGTGCCTGGCCCGGACCCGGGGGCGAAGATGTATCGCATTTGGTTTACTTACGCTTCGAGAGTATATTTCTCCTGTCTCGTACGCTCTATTCCTGGAGGAACGTCCCGATGAGGCAGGTTGTCGTCGCGGGAACGGCATGTTTGGCCATGCTGTTCGGCGCGGTTTCCGCACCCGCGCAGCATACGCTCGCGGCAAAGTTCGATCTGACGAAGCCACTGACGTTGACGGGCACGGTGACGCAGATCGACTGGGCCAATCCCTACGTGCACGTGCTCATGAAGGTGCCAGGCAAGCCGCTCCCGGCCTTGTGGGCCGTGGAACTGGAGGGCCCCCTCATCCTGGGGAACAACGGGTGGAGCGAGACATCGCTGGCGCCAGGGGAAGCCATACGCGTCGAGGGATTCGCGTCACGCGACGGGAGCAATCAAATATCGGGCAAGTCGGTGGTGGTGACACGCACGGGCCAGCCCGTCTACGTCGGGACGAACGGCACGCCGCGTCCTCGCCCCGTCGCTTCGGGGCCGACGCCGCGGTGGCCTGATGGGCGCCCGCGCCTCGGGCCGCCGCCCGGGCAGACCGGCTACTGGGGATATCCGAGCCGGACCAGCCTCGTCGAAGACGGCGTCAAGGTCGAGATGGATGCCTACGGGCTTCTCAAGAACATCGCCGACGCCCCGAAGGTTGCGCCGATGCAACCGTGGGCCCTGGCCATTTACAAGCTCCGGCAGAGCACGTTCCTCGACCAGCGATCCGATGTACCTCGGGTGCAAGCCGCCCGGCGGGCCTCGTCAGTTCGCGGACATCTACGGATTTCAGTTCGTCGAGCAGCCGGATTTCAAGCGCGTCTTCGTCCTTCTGGGTGGCGGCAACCGCAATCGCCGCACCATCTATACCGATGGCCGGAAACAAGTCGGGCAGATCCAGGGGAACGACGACAACCCGGTGTTCTACGGCTACGCAGTCGCCACGTGGGAAAAGGACACGTTCGTGGTCGATACGCGCGGCTTCAACGAAGAGTTCTGGTTCGACAACGGCGGTCTGCCGCACACCGACCAGTTGCAGGTCATCGAGCGATTCACACGCGTCGACATGGGCACGATGCGGTACGAAGTGACGATCAACGATCGGGGCGCCTACACCCGGCCCTGGAAGAGCGGCTGGACGTTCAGCTGGGTGCCGGGCGAGGAAACGCCGTATTTCCTGTGCCAGGACAACCGGCCATGAATACCGGGAGGATTCGGCTATGAGAGTTCGATTGATGAACCGCGTGTTCGCGCAGGCAGCCGTGCTGGTGCTGGCGATCGGAATGGCCGGGGTCAGCGACGTGGCCGCTCAGCAAGGCCGAGGGGCGAAGCCAGAGCCGCCCTCGGCGCCGACCCCGCGCCGGCCCGATGGGAAACCTATCCTCGGCGCGGTGCCGGGCCAGCCAGTGGGCGGCTGGGGCTCCGGGGTCACGACCCTGCCGCGTAATATGAATCTCGACGACATTCCCTTTCAGCCATGGGCCCGGGCGGCCTACGACATCCGCCAGATCGACCAGTTCGAACCGCATACCCGATGCAAGGCATCAGGCGTGTCGCGGCAATTTTCGACGCCGTACGGGACCGAGTTCGTCGAGGTCCCCGACCTCCAGCGCATGTACATCATGGACAACGGCGGTCCCAACTCGTACCGGATCATCTTCCTGGACGGCCGCGACTTCCCGAAGGACATCGCTCCGACCAACTACGGCTACTCGATTGGACGCTGGGAGGGCGACACGCTCGTCGTCGAGACGCGCGGCCTGAACGAGAAGTTCTGGATCGACACCCGCGGAACACCCCATACCTCGCAGCTGAAAATGACCGAGCGATTCACGCGCAGCGACATGAACACGATGCGGTATGTGGTGACGATCGACGACCCGGGCGCGTATACGAAGCCCTGGACGACGGGTGTATTCGAGCTGCGCTGGAGACCGGGCGACGAGCTGTTCGAGTACATCTGCCAGCAATACAACCAGGGGCCCGAGATGATGCTCGGGAGCCAGGAAGACATCGACAACACACGCTTCTTCGTTCCCTAGCGGCACGCGAGGTTACGAGTCCAATGCGAATGACATCTGTGCGTGTATGGATCCTGGCCGTCGCCGTGATCGCGCTTGCCGTGACCGCGGCGGCCCAGGAGGGATATCCCCTGGCAGGCACCTGGTACGGTGAGTTTGCCACGGGAAATCAGAAGAACGATCTGACGGTCATCATGAAGTGGGACGGGCGCAGCGTCACCGGGCTGATCAATCCCGGCCCGGACTCGCGCCCCATCACGTCCGCCGTCATGACCATCACACCCGGAAAGGCGGCGGCCGAGGGACAGCGGTCGACCGAAGGCGTTCCGCCGATCTTCCACGTGCGCTTCGAAGTCGACGGGCGCACCTTCGAAGGCATCCTCCAGAACCCGGTGGCCGGCAACCGCAGGCTCACCGGGACGTGGACGCGCGGCGGCGAGAAGGGTACCTTCCAGATTCGCCGCCTGTAGTCCGTCACCGAAGAGATAACACCTTATTCCAGCAGCCGCGTCAGGATTCGCACCAGTGCCCGCTGCTCGCTGACGGAAAGCCGTCTGAGGGTGGCGGGCGGTGTGGTAATGCGGTCGAGCAGAAGCGTGCGGAGCCGCACGCCGGTTGGCGTGAGATCCAACACCTTGACCCGGCGGTCCCCGGCCGACGGGAGGCGGCGCACGAGACCTCGCGACTCCAGCCGGTTCACCAGCCCCGTCACGTTCGACGCGTCGCAGGCGAGCGTCTCCGCGAGCTGCCCCATCGGGATCGGCCGGCCCGGCTCGATCAGGCGCAGCACGTGGCACTGCGCCGGCGAGAGCTGAAGCTCCGCGGCGAGCGGCGGCAGGTTGGCGCGCTGAGCGAAGAGGAGCTGCGTCAGCAGCTGCCAGGCGTCGCAGGCGGTGGGACCCGCAGGCTTCATCCCGGTCAGTATAGTTGATCTCCTCAATAGTTGGTCTCATCAATAGTTGACATCATCAAGTATTGAGCGTAACCTCGACTTCATGACACCCCTCAAGCTGGTCGCTCTGGATGATGTGGTCGTGTTCCCCGGCATGCCGGTGACGCTTCCTGCCGACGGCGGCGATACGCGCGTATTGCTCATCCCGCGAAGCGGCAACGGTTACGCGAAGGTTGGCGTGGTCGCGGAAGTCTCCGAGCGGGTCGCGTCTGCCGGGCGCGGCCTCGCCTCGTTCATGGCGCTCCACCGGGGCGTGCCGGGCGCGGCGCACACCGACCCGGACGGCGTCCTGCGCGTCGAAGTCGACGAGCGTCCGGACGTCGCGCCCCCGCCCGGCCTGACGCGGGACCTCGAGCGCGAGTACCGCGCGGTGGTGGAGGAAATCCTCGAGCTTCGCGGCGACGACGGCCGGATCAGCGCGTTCGTGCGCTCGATCACCCATCCGGGCTCCCTCGCGGACACCGCCGGCTATTCGCCGGATCTGAACGGCGGCCAGAAGCTGGAGCTGCTCGAAACGCTCGACGTCGTCGAACGGCTGAAACTGGCACTGCAGTTCCAGCAGGACCGGCTCGCCGAGCTGCGCGTCCGGAAGCGCATCCGCGACGACGTGGAGACGGGCGCCCAGAAGCAGCAGCGCGAGTATTTCCTGCGGAAACAGATGGACGCGATTCGCAAGGAGCTCGGCGAGAACGAGGCCTCGGTGGCCGACGAGTATCGAAGGAAAATTGCGGCCGCGCAGATGCCCGACGCGGCGCAGCAGCAGGCCGAGCGTGAGCTGGCGCGATTCGAACGGATGGGCGACTCGAACGCCGAAGCGTCGATGATCCGCACCTACCTCGACTGGCTCCTCGCTGTTCCCTGGTCGAAGCGATCGGAGGAGCGTCTCGATCCGCAGCACGCACGGGAGGTGCTCGACGCCGACCATGCCGGGCTCGACGATGTGAAGCAGCGGATTACCGAGTATCTGGCGGTCCGCAAGCTCCGCGCCGAGCGCGGTTTGACCGACGATCGCCGGTCGGGCGCCATCCTGACGCTGATCGGCCCGCCGGGAACCGGCAAGACCTCGATCGGCGAATCGATCGCCAGGGCAACCGGCCGGCAATTCGTCCGGATGTCTCTCGGCGGGGTGCGCGACGAGGCCGAAATCCGCGGACATCGCCGCACGTATATCGGCGCGCTGCCGGGCCGGCTGGTGCGCGCCCTCCGCGACGCAGGCACCATGAATCCGGTCATCCTGCTCGACGAGGTGGACAAGCTCGGGGCCGACTGGCGCGGCGATCCATCGGCGGCGCTGCTCGAGGTATTGGATCCCGCCCAGAACCATGCGTTCCAGGACCACTACCTCGATGTCGCGCTCGATCTGTCACACGTGCTGTTCATCGCGACTGCCAACGTGGCCGATACGATTCCCGCGCCACTGCTCGACCGGATGGAAGTGATTCGCTTCGACGGCTACACGACCGACGAGAAGGTCGCCATCGGGCGCGGCTACCTCTGGCCGCGTCAGGTGGAAAAAAATGGCCTGCGGCCCGACGACGTCACGACAGACGACGATGTGTTACGGCTGGTGGTAAGCGACTACACCCGCGAGGCGGGCGTCCGCCAGCTGGAACGCGAGCTGGGCACGGTGCTGCGGAAGACGGCCACGCGGGTGGCCGCCGGCAATCAGCCGAAGCCAGTGGTCGTCGATGCCGCCGCCGTGCTGGAAGCGCTGGGACGGCCGAAGTTCTATCGCGAAGCGGCCGCGCGAACCGGGGTACCCGGCGTTGCGACCGGACTCGCCGTGACGGGCGTGGGCGGTGACGTCCTGTTCGTCGAAGCGGCCTCGATGGCGGGCAAAGGCGGGCTGGTGCTCACCGGACAACTGGGCGATGTCATGAAGGAGTCCGCCCGAATTGCCCTCACCTACGTCCAGAGCCACGCGCCGCAGCTCGGGATCGATGAACGGGCGTTCGACAGCCGGGAGTTCCACGTGCACGTGCCGGCCGGCGCGACCCCCAAGGACGGGCCGAGTGCGGGTGTGACGATGGTGACTGCGCTGGCGTCGCTGCTGACCGGCCGGGCGGTCAAGAGCACCGTGGGCATGACGGGCGAGGTGACGCTGCAGGGACGCGTCCTGCCGATTGGCGGCCTGAAGCAGAAAGTGCTCGCCGCGCACGCCGCCGGCCTGACGACGATCATTCTCCCGGAGCGCAACGAGCCGGACTTGAACGAGGTGCCGCTCGACGTGCGCGCACACATGCAATTCCACGCGGTGACGTCGGTGGACGAAGTGCTGGCGCTCGCGTTGGAGCCGAAGGGGCTCGCGATGGTGGCCTGAGGAGATATGTCGCCTCTGGATGAGAGGCCCGTCCTGCGACGGTGACAGGTCGGTCCGCTCACGCCCGGCAGCGCTCGTGAAACGCGGCGGCCCCGGTCTTGCTCCTGCAGTTTGCTGTCAGGAAGGAGCCGCGCATGCAACGGATCGTTCTGGCGCTCGCGTTGATTGCCTCCGTCGCCGTCCCGGCCGGTGCCCAGGGTCCCCGCAACTCGCAGGGCATCCCGCCCGGTCAACTCCCGCCCGCCGGCTCGTGCCGCGTGTGGTACGACGGCGTGGCCCCCGGACAACAGCCAAGGCCGACCAATTGCCGCGATGCCGAACGCATCGCCGCCCTCGATCGGCGCGCGCGAGTAATCTACGGCAGCGAGAGCGTGCGTGCAGGCCAGGCGCCGCAGCCGCGCGCGATACCGCGCACCATTCCGCGACGTGTGCCGTCGGATTCTCAGCCGTATCCGAATGGGCGCCAGGTCTACCGGAACGATGCGTTCGACAACGGCTATCAGGACGGATACGACAAGGGTCGCGAAGATGCGCGCGACAACGACCGCTACGACCCGGCCCGCCACGGGCGGTTCCGCTCGGCCGATCGCGGGTACGAACGACGCTACGGATCGAAGGCCGAATATCAGCGCACCTACCGGGACGGCTTCCGCGCGGCCTACGACGAGGGTTACCGCGATTACGACCGCATCTCGCGCAACGATCGCCGGCCCGGGAGCCGCATACCCTGGCCCTTCTGACAGGCTCGTACGACACGCCGCACGGCGTGTCGTACCGAGCGCTCCCTCGAGAGTAATATCCAATACTCTCGGCCGAATACCATGGCACCCGCCACGACAATGCCCGACTGGCTCGAGCCGATGGCCGCCACCCTGACGCAGGACCGCTTCAGCGGGGGCGGCGACTGGCTGTTCGAGCGCAAGTTCGACGGCATCAGGCTGCTCGCCTACAAACGCGGCGCCGACGTTCGGTTGTATTCGCGCAATCGGCTTCCGCAGAACCTGCCGGCGCTGGCCGGAACAATTGCCAATCTACCTGTCCGCGAGGTGATTCTCGACGGCGAGATGGCCTGGGACGGCGTGAGCGCCTATCACGTCTTCGACATTCTGTGGTTGGACGGACGCCTTGTGACAACACTGCCGCTCGAAGATCGACGTGCGCTGTTGCAGGGGCTGCCGTTCGCCGACCCGATGCGGCGCGTCGAGCTGCTCGACGACGAGAAGCCGTGGGAGCGCGCCAGGCGCGAGGGCTGGGAAGGAGTGATTGCCAAGAGGAAAGGGTCGCCATACGAGCATCGCCGCTCGAAGCACTGGCTCAAGATGAAGTGCGAGGCATCGCAGGAGCTCGTCGTGGGCGGGTTCACCGATCCGCAGGGCGCGCGCGTGGGTCTTGGCGCGCTGCTCGTCGGCTACTACGAAGGGAGCGATTTCGTCTTTGCCGGGAAGATCGGCACCGGCTTCGACACGAAGCTCCTGCTGGATTTGCGGAGCCGCCTCGACGCGATCGAGCTGCCGAAGTCGCCGTTTACGAAGGCGACCGGCCTGCCGCGACTGCGCGCTCACTGGGTGCGCCCGGAAATCGTCGTGCAGGTGGCGTTCATCGAGTGGACCGTGCACGGCAAGCTGCGGCACCCGCGGTTGCTCGGAGTCCGACGTGATCACCCATCCCGAGAAGGTGCTCTTCCCCGACGACGGGATCACCAAGGGGGATCTGGCGGCCTACTACGAAGCCATCGCGGCGGTGATGCTGCCACACCTGCGCGGGCGGCCGGTCACGATGGAACGCTACCCTGCCGGCATCGGCGAGAAGGGATTCTGGCAAAAGGACGTTTCCAAAGGATTTCCAGCGTGGCTGCAGCGCGTCGAGGTCCCAAAGAAGGGCGGCGTCGTCCACCATCCTGTCGTCACGGACACGCGCTCGCTGCTGTGGATGACGAACCAGAACACGATCACGCAACACGTCTGGACGTCACGCCTGCCCCGCCTCGACCACCCCGATCTCTGCGTCTTCGATCTCGATCCGTCGACCGACGATGCAGCAGCGGTGCGCGCCGCCGCGATCGGCCTGCGCGATCTGCTCGAGGAGCTGGCCCTGCCCTCGTGGATCAAGACGTCAGGCTCGAAGGGTTTCCACATCGTCGTCCCCCTTGACGGCAAGACGCCCATTGGTACCGTCGCACGCTTTGCCAATGCGGTGGGGACGGTGTTCGTGAGCCTTGCGGCCGATCGCCTCACGCAGGAATTCAGCAAGGCCGATCGCGGCGGGCGGATCTATGTCGACACGGGGAGAAACGGTTACGGCGCGACGTTCGCGGCGGCGTACACCGTTCGCGCGAAGCGCGGCGCGCCGGTGTCCGCGCCGTGCACCTGGGAGGAAGTCGAGCGTGGTGAAGTGAATCCCCGCACCTTCACGCTCCGCAGCATGCCCGACCGCCTCGCGAAGGTTGGCGACTTATGGGCCGGAATGCGGCGTCGAGGGCGATCGTTGAAACGGCCGATCGAAAAGCTGCGCCGGCTATAGACTATTCACATGGACGAAAAATCGCTGTTCACACAATTCTGGAGCAAAGAGGCCACGACGACTAGCAAGGTCCTCGGGCGCATTCCGGAAGGCTCCGACTATCGCCCCGATCCGAAGTCGCGAACCGCGCGCGAAATCGCATGGCAGATCGTCGGCGAGGAGAAGATGATCATCGAAGCGCTCGAGACCGGTGCGGTCGCGTGGGCGCCGGGAACGCCGCCGGCGACGATGAAGGAACTGTGCGACGCGTATGACAGGCAGAGCGCGGAGATCGTGCGGCGCTGGCAGGCGCTGCCAGCCGCGCGGTGGGAGAGCGCTCTCGACTTCTTCGGGAGTCAGCGGCCCGCATCGCAGATGGCTTGGAGCTTTCTGTTCGACATCGTGCACCACCGTGGCCAGATCACGACGTACTTGCGCCCGATGGGATCAACCGTACCGCAGGTGTACGGCCCGAGTGCGGACGAGCCCTAGAGAGCATTTTTCACAACGATGTAGTGTCCGCCTTCAGGCGGACCGTCTGGGTAGAGAAGCGAGGCTGTATGCGGAAAGCGATCGCCATCGTCATTCTACTGGGACTGGTCAGTGTCGCCATGTCTGCCGCGCCGCTCTCTGAACGGGACCGTCAGCGGCTGATCGCGCATCTGGACATGACAGCAAGCTGGCTGGCGGACGAAGTGTCCGGCCTCTCACCCGGCCAGCTCGCGTTTCGTCGTGCCCCCGAAGCGTGGACGATCGTGGAGGTGATCGATCACCTTCTCGTCGTCGCACCTATTTACTGGCAGGACCTTCAGACCGCAATCAAGGCGCCCGGCGGGCGGAAGACAACGATGAGCGACGCCGACGTTCTCTGGTACGGGATCGATCGAACCAACCGCGAAAGAGCCATCCCGTCGGAAGTCCCGAAAGGACTGACCGATCTCCGGGGCGGGCTGGACGCTCACCGCAAGTTGCACGCGCGGTTGCTCGAGTACGTCAGGACCACCGAAGACGACCTTCGGAGCCACTACGTGGAACGGCAAGGCTGCGACGCGTACCAGTGGGCGCTGCTCATTTCCACGCACGAACAGCGGCATATCCTTCAGATTCGTGAGATCAAAGCCGATCCAAAATTCCCGGCGAAGTAGCGCGTAACATACGGGCATGGAAGTTCGACTGTTGCCTAACTCGAGGCGTCCGGGGGTGGGTCTCGCGCCCCGGCGCGAAGCGACGCGGCCACTGCTGCCGCAGCATGCCCGCCACTGTCCGGTGCTCGAGGCCGGGAGCGCGCTCGGTTTCATGGTCTACGCGCCACTCGAGCCGAAGGAATCGCTCTACATCGAGCACGAGGGCGAAGGACGGTACCGGTTCGTCTACTATCTGCAGACACAGGACGGGAAGCCCACGCCGATTTTCCAGGTCATGATGAGTCTGTCCGTGGGTGGTGTCGGCATGGTGAGGGAAGAGGTGACGTTCGTCGGCGCACCGGCGCTGTCGCGCGAAGCCGCGCTGGCTGTGGCGCGCGTGTTTCTCGTCCCCGAGGACATGGGGACGCCGGCCGGCGCCATCGCCCTTCGTGGCGCGACGAACTTCCAGACGCCATCGGGCTGGGACACTGTGTACACGCCGATCTTCAACATGATCGAGCGACCGGTCGCGCCGATGCTGGTCGTTCGAGTCGAAACCGACTGGTACGCGCACGAAACCGAATTCCGCTACGTGCTCCAGGCGGGCGAGGGGATCACGGTCGAGCACAGCCTTCCAATCGGACAGGTCTTCTTCCAGTCGCGAGAGGAGATCACGCTGCGCAGCTGCACGAACGAAGAGGTGGAAGCCTTCGAGGCGTCACGGCAGGAGTTCAACCGCCACAAAGCCGCCGCGGTTCAGAAGACCTCCTACGGCCTCGCTTACAGCCCTCACTACCTCCGGGAGAGCCGGGCGCAGAAGTCTTGAGGGTGGCCTACTCCGGCCCGGAGGAGTCACTCCGGCCCGCAGGAGTCACTCCGGAATCTCGGACCAGCGTGGCGCCGCGTGGGGCTGCGTCCTGGTTCTCACTGACGGTTAAACCATTGGATACGCAGGACATGGAGCCCGAGCGTCGATTCCGCCGCTTTGGCACCTTTGGTGCTCGACGGCCAGGGGCGGCCACGATTGACGTGACCATCTATACTCTCTTGATGAGGAGCGTTCTAATGCGGAAACTACTGACAGCGTGCTTCGTAATCCTCGTCGCCGCGGCACCGGCGTTGGCCCAGGACAAGCCGGTCGACGTCAACTTCGGCTTCGGCGCGACATTCCCCAGCGGCAACTTCGCGGACAGCTTCGACACCGGCTGGGACGGCACCTTCGGCGTGACGTTCAACATCAACGAGAATCTCGGGGTGCAGACCGAGTACATCTACTCGCGGATGAACGGGCCCGAGAAGACGATCCTGGTGAGCCCGGTTCCGGGCGGGGCGACGAGCGCTCAGCTGATTGAGGCCAATCATCAGATGCACATCGGCTCCTTCAACCTCGTGTACAAGAATCATCCGAGTGACCGCGCGGTCGGCGGCTTCCTGCTCGGCGGCCTTGGCATCTACCACCGAATGATCCAGCTGACCTCGCCGGCTGTCGGCTACGCAACGTACTGCGATCCGTACTGGTACGTGTGCTATCCGGTCGCCGTGTCGGTCGACAACATCCTCGGCGATCGGTCGTCGAACGACTTCGGCATCAACATCGGCGGCGGCGTGACCTTCGGCGGCGAGGCAAAATTCTACATCGAGACGCGTTTTCACTATGTGTGGGGGCCGACCATCGATGCTCCTGCGAACCTCCCGGCGGGCGTGACGGGGACGACCTGCTCGGGGGGCTGCAGCTCGAACGCCTCGTACTACCCGCTCACGTTCGGAGTCAGGTGGTGACGACCGGTTGACACGCGGAATCCAGCAACCTTCCCGGTAGGGGCCGGTCTTCGGACCGGCCCGGCCGCGATCGCGGAGCGCCCGCTCCCGGTACCGTGTAGTGCAGTCGTGTCCGGCTTCAGCCGGACCGTGCTGGTCCGCCTGAAGGCGGACCCCACGTACCAGATGGTCCGCCTGAAGGCGGACACTACTTTTTCAGCAGCCTGCTAGAGGTCGAGCCTGCCGGTGCTCGCACCGAAACTCTCGACCTCCACGCCGGCTAGCTGTGCGATCGCGAGCAGCAGGTTCGCCGTCGGCTCCTCCTTCTTCGCGACGACGTGACGATTCCCCTGCAGACGGCCGTGTGCGCCGCCAACCAGGACTGCCGGCGGGTTGTTCCGATCGTGCTCGTTGCCGTTGCTCATGCCGCTGCCCCAGTAGAACAGCGAATGATCCAGCAGGGTGCCGTCGCCGTCCGGCGTGGCTTTCAGCTTGTCGAGGAACTCGGCGAACTTCACGATCTGGTAGGTGCCGATCTTGGCGTATTTCGCGAGCTTCTCGGCGTCGTTGCCATGGTGCGAAATGCTGTGATGCGTTTCGGGGATGCCGATGTGGGCGTAGCCGCGGTCGCTCGCCTCGTGACAGATCATGAACGTGAACACACGGCTGATGTCGCCCTGAAATGCCAGGTGCATCAGGTTGTAGGTCACCGCCATGTGATCGTCGAACGCCTCGGGCAGCCCGATCGGCGCCTCCGGGGTACCGGTGATGGTGCCAAGCCGGGTTTCCATCCTGTCGAGCTGCTGCTCCACCTGACGAATGTTGCTGAGATACTCGTCGAGAATGGCGCGGTCGGGCCCGCCCAGGGTTTGCCGCAGCTTCGCCGTTTCCTCCGTCACTGAATCGAGCAGGGTCTGCTTCTCCCGCAGGCGTGCCGCCCGCTGCTCCGTCGAGCCGGTCTCGCCGAACATCCGCTCGAAGGTGACCCGCGGGTTGATCGACACCGGCAGCGGGCTGGTATCGTCCCGCCAGGAGAGCGCGTTGAAGAAGGTGCACGGGAACCCGTCGCAGGCGCCCACCGCGGTGCCCATGTCCTCGGTGCCGACTTCGATTGAGCGCAGAGGCGTATCATCCGCGACCTTGTCGGCGATGTACTGCTCGAGTGTCTTCTTCGACTCGAGCCTCCCGAAGGACTCGCTGGTGCCTCCTTCCCTGTTGGCGACCGGCCCGACGCCATTGAGAAACGCCGAGCTCGCCCCAAGGTGTATGGAGGCTCCCCACGGCGCCTTCATCTGGCTGACCGTGACCAGCTGATCGCGGAACGGTTCGAGCGGCTGCATGACCGGCTTGAACTGGAAGTTGCTGCCGGCCTGGTCCGGATGCCACGTGTCGGGGAACACGCCGTTGGGCATGTAGATGGCGCCGAACCGGAACGCGGAGCGCGCCGCCGTGCTCGACTGCGCCGTCAACGCCGGCACCATCGCCTCCAGCATCGGCAGGGCCATCGTCGCGCCGAAAGCACCACGCATGAACGTGCGGCGGGAAAGATGCTTCTTCGTAATGATCATGACTACTGTTCCTTGGCTTGTGCGACGCGGTTGACGGTTTCGACTGGTTCGAGCGTGGCTCGCATCTGGAATGGCGCGCTCTCGACGATGCCGAGAATGATCGACGCGAAGCGATAATCGTTCTGCGCCGCCCGTTTCACGACCCTGCGGACAACGGGCATGTCGGACGGCTCGAGGCCGCGGCCCAATGCGTACGTCAGCATCCGGCTGGTGAGCGTCGTGACGAACACATCGGGCCGGCTCAGGATGGCGTCGCGCAGCGCAGCGGGACCATCCACTTTGGCACCGTCCGCCAGCTCGCCGGCGGCGTCGATCGGCGTGCCATCGGCAGCGGCATCGCGCCACTGCCCGACTGAATTGAAGTTCTCCAGCGCGAAGCCCGGCGGGTCGATGATGCGATGACAGGAGGCGCAGGCCGGGTTGCTCCGATGCGCCTCCAGCTGCGCCCTCACCGTCTTCGGCGCGGCCGCCGAGCTTTTATTACTCTCCTCGAGCGTCGGGACGTTCGGCGGAGGCGGGGGCGGCGGCGTGTCCAGGAACGTACTCAGAATGTACTTGCCGCGAAACACTGGCGAGGTTCTGGTCGCAACCGAGGTGAGCGACAGGATGCTCCCTTGTCCCAGAAGGCCTCGCCGGTTGGGATCGGTCAGCTTCACCTGGCGAAAGCGCTCGCCGTAAACACCCCGGATGCCGTAGTGCTTGGCGAGCCGCTCGTTGACGAACGTGTAGTCGGCGCTCAGCAACTCGAGGGCGCTTCGGTTCCCCCGCATGATGTGGCCGAAGAACAGCTCTGTCTCCAGGCGGAACGCCTTTCGGGTGTTGTCGTCGAAATCGGGGAACATCAGCAGATCGGGAGAGACCTTCGCCTCGAGGTTGCGGAGCTGGAGCCACTGCCCGGCGAAGTTACTGACCAGGGCATCGGCGCGTTCGTCGGCAATCATGCGGCGTACCTGGGCCTCGAGCGCGCCAGGCCCGCGAAGGCGGCCGGTGGTCGCCAGGTTCAGCAGGGTCTCGTCGGGAATGCTGCTCCAGAGAAAGAAGGACAAGCGCGTGGCGAGCTCCACGTCGCTGACCGCGTGGGAAGTGCCTGCCCGCAGGCCGGCGGGATCGCGTTCGATTCGGTACAGGAACGACGGGCTGGCCAGGATACGCGCGACCCCGGAGCGAATGCCCGCGTCGAAGTTGCCGCCGCTCTCGCGCGACTGCTTGTAGAACGCCATCGGCGCCTCCACATCCGCTGCGGTGACCGGTCGCCGGTAGGCGCGGCGCGCCAGGTTGGTGAGGATCCTGGTGGCGCACGCGAGCTCCTCCTGCGGCAACCTCCGGCTGACACACGAAGATCAGGTCGCGGCTTGGCGTGGCGCTGACCCCCGTCACGCCGTAGGGGCCTTCGATGCCCACGGTCTGCAACCGCGTCTGGCCGCCAATCATGTGTACTTCCTGGCTGTCGCGCAGGGAGGGCTGCCACACGTCCTGCGGCTGCGACGGCCTCTCTCTCCAGGTGAAGCCCACGTCATGCGGACCTGCGGTCACGGTGACACGGCCGGTCATGCGCGCGTCGACGAGCGTGCGCGCCTCGTTCATGTCCTTTGCCTGGACTTCGTGGTCCTTGAGGCCGCCGACCTGCGCGGAATACACCTCCGCACCGTCAATCGTGATGACGAAGGTGTGCGGCAGATCGTTGCCCTCAACTCCGGCGTAGCCTTCCTCCACTCCCCTGACCAGCCGCCCGGAGAGCTTGTATTCGCCGTCGGCCGGAAACACATGACGGACCACGGTGCCGCCGCGTGTCCCGAGCGGCAAGCCGTCGACGTGTCCTTTCTGGGTGAATTCGCGGCTGATCGAATACTCGACCGTCCCGGGCACCACGTCCGGATCGCCCACCGCCTGCGCGCTGATGCGCTGCGCCGCGGTCAGATACCGCTCGAGCAGGAGTGGCGACGTGTTCAGAGAGGCCGCGATGTTGTCGAAGCCGAAGTTCGCGCCGTCGCTCGGCAGCAGCGCGGTCACGTCGACGTCGAGCGCCAGCAGATCGCGAATCGCGTTGCCGTATTCAGTGCGGTTCAGGCGATGCACGACGTAGCGGCCCGGACTGCTCCGCCCCACCCACGCGCGGTCGAGCGATCCGGACAGCCAGCTGGTAAAAGCCGCATATTCGGGTTCGGTCGGGTGCGGCATGCCCTGGGGCGGCATCGCGCGCACACTCAACTTGCGGAGCACGCGCTCCCACGTGGCCGCGTGGGGCAACAGGTCGTCGAGGCTGGCCGATTCGAGATTGACCGGATCGTTCGCGCGGTGATGCCGTGCGGCTGTTATGACAACTCACGCAGTACTGATTCAACCAGGCTCGGTGCTTGGCCCTCTCGGCCGCCGGTGACGGCGATTGCGCGGCCGCGCGGGCCACCGGCTGCGCTGCTGCGGGAGATCCCGACTGCGCACGCGCGGGCGTCTGGGCTGATTGCGGCAGCAGCACCGCCGCGCTCGCCCAGACGAGCGCCGCCGTCACCAGCACGCTCTTCATTGCTGGGCTTCCTTTTTCTCTTCCTTCTTGTCCGGCTCGGCGGGCGCCGGCGGCGGCACGGGCGTGGGATCGTTGGGGCCGAGTTTCATCAGCTCGCGCAGCGCAGCGATCACTTCCTCACGCGTGTCACGCTTGGGCTGGATGACGCCAGGACCCACTTGCGACACCGGAGTGGGCCCGGCGGGTTTTTCGGCCAGCTGCAGCGGCGTCAGATTGTCCTTGTTGGTCGCGCTCAACGACCCGCCGGCAGCGACCAGCGTGCGGATCATTGCCACTTGGCGCGCCTGGACCGCCTGGTGCAGCGGCGTCGAGCCGTCCGGCGCCTTGGCATTCGGATTCGCTCCGGCCGTCAGCAGCAACTGGAGCGCCTCCATCGGATCGCGGTTGGACGGCTCGCGGAACGGCGGCAGTCCGATGCGGTCGAACCCCGGGCCTCCCGCCAGCGCCGCGCCGCGACCACCGCCCATCGTGACCATGATCGGCGTCTTGCCAACGTTCGCGTTCGCGCCGCGACCGGCCGCGGCCCCTGGCTTCTTGACCTCAGTCGGGCTCCAATCGACCCGCGCGCCGCGCGCGATCATCAACTTCAGCACCTCGACGTCGGAAGCCACTGCGGCGCGATAGAACGCCGAGCCGTTGATGTCGTCGCCGCAACAATATGAAGTCGAGTGCAGCTGGCCGACGAACGCCTTGTTCGGGTCGGCCCCGCGATCGAGCAGCAGCTTGACGAGGTCCATCGCGGTCAGTTTATTGGGATGATTGGCGCGCAGCCGCGACCCGTCGCGCGCGCGCATGTCGGTCGTGGCGTCGTGCATGTCGACGGCAAAGTACAACGACCCGTCGTTCGGGTCGGCGCCGAGGTCGAGGAGCTGGCTGGCCAGATCGAACCGATCGTTGACGATGGCCACCATCGTTGCCGTGGCGCCGTCGCCGTTGGTCAGCTTTGGATCGGCCCCGCCCGTGATGAGCGCTCTGGCGGCCTCCTCGTGCCCGTTGCGCACCGCAAACATGAGGGCCGTGAAGCCGCCGGTTGGGTGATCGGCGTGCTTCCGCTCATCTATAGCGTTGACGTGGGCCTTGCGATTTGGATCCGCGCCCGCCGCGAGCAGCGCTTTCAACACATCCACGTGGCCTTCCGCCGCCGCCCACATCAGCGCTGTCTGCTGCTGGTATGCCTCGGTGGCGTTCACCTTCGCGCCCGCCTCGAGGAGCAGCCGCACGACGTCCATGCTCCCGGTGCGCGACGCGGCCATGAGCGGCGTCTCGCCGTCGGGATGGGTGGCCGCGGCGTCGCCCCCGGCCTTCAACAGCGCCGCGACAACAGGCGCATCACCCGAGCGGCTGGCTTGAAGCAGCGGCGTGATGCCGTAATGATTGGGCGTGTTGACGGCAGCGCCGGCAGCAACGAGCGCCCGCGCCATCTCGAGATTGGAATGGTAGGCCGCCCAGAGAATCGCCGTCGACCCATCGCGCGCGTGCTCGTTCACATTCGCCCGTTTGGCTATCAGGGCGCGAACAGCCTGGAGGTCGTCGTTCCTGGCGGCAGCCACCAGGGGCGCGTCGCCGGTTTGTCCGCCGACGCCGACGGCGCCAACCACGATGACGAGCGATACCAGCGACGTCCGCAGCCAGGCGGAATTCCGTTGGGTGCGCATCTGAGCCATCACCTTTCAAGAGGCCGGCGAACAGCGACGCGGAAGGCGGCCGACGAAGGGCCGCAATAGGGCTGATATTACACTGTTGGGCGGCCCATCCGGTAGCCAGACTTGCAGGACAAAAAAAAGGGGTCGGGAGTCTTTTTCCTCCTGAAGGGAGCGGAAAAGACTCCCGACCCCTTTTCCGTCTAGGGGCAGGTATCGCCTACGCGATTCACCGTGGAGACGTTGATGCCGTCGGCGCCCCCCGCGCCAATCAGGATGCCGCTCACCGACATGCGCTGCCCGACGAAGGCATCGAGGCGCGTCAGGACGAACCTGAGCGTCATGGTGCGGTTGCCAAGCGGACGGCTGGCGTCGCCCGCGCCCACCCCGATGCGCTCGATCCGCTCCGGGGCCGTCGCGCTCGTCAGCACCCAGTCATTTCCCTTGCGGGCAAGGCAGCCAATCATGCGGACCAGCGTGTTACCCGGGAGCTCGCCGGGGCCGTCCTTCGGAATGATCTGCACGCGGGCAACGGTGTCCGGCGCGAGCTCGACGGTCCCGGCGGGCAAGCCGTTGGATTTCAGGATGAGCGCCACGAGGTCGTTGTATGTGGACGCCGGCAGCGAGCCGCCCCTGCCGTTCGGCATGTAGGTGCTGATATAGGTAAGCAGTTCTCCGACGGTCTTCTGCGTGAAGCCCTCCCAGAATTTCTCGCCCGTCAGGGGGCCCTCGCCTTGCGATTCGAGCGTGTGGCAGTTCGAGCAGGATTGGCTGAAAGCCGCGGTGGCGCGCTCTGCCTGGGCGTCCGTGTAGACGCCGTCCCAGACGGTCCGCGCGTCGGCTGCCTGCGCTTTCAAGAACACGCTTCCGGCCCACGTCGTCAGCAGGACCATCGTCAACAAGACCGGTCGAGCAACCGCCTGTTCTGAAGGCATTAGCACGGTTCCTAATTCTTGACGTATTTCGTCACGCCCCTCAGTTGTGCTTCCGCAGTATAGACGTTGCCGGCGGCGTCGATGGCGATGCCTTCCCCCATCGCGCCATCGGGAGAGTTCGGCGTCATGTGGGGCGGAATGAATATCGTCACCTTCCCGTCTTTGAGACTCCCGATCCGGATCCCCCTCTGCCAGCCCGGGTGAACCCGTTCGGTCGACTCCGAGTCGGCCGTGTAGATGACGTCGTTCCTGTCGATGGCCAGCCCGCTGGTACGGCCGAAGTCGTCGTATTCGCTGATGAACTTCCCTTCCTTCGTCAGGATCTGGATGCGATGGTTGTGGCGATCGGCGACGATCAGCCGGCCCCGGGAATCGAACTCGAGCGCGTGCGGCGTCCGGAACTCGCCCGGTCCTGTTCCGGTCTTGCCGATGACTCTGAGGAACTTTCCGTTCCTGTCGAACACCGAGATGCGCCCGACCAGATTGGGGTCCGCCACGTCCGTATGGCTCTCCGCCACGTAAACGTCACCATTGCCCGGGTCGGTCACGACGTCGGTCGGGTCGGTCAGGGCTTCGGGAGGATTTCCCCTCACGCCCGGCTTCCCCAGCGTCATCAGGACCTTGCCTTCGGGACTGAACTTGACGACCACGCTTCCCTTGTTGCCTTCTCCGGGAAACTTCTTGAGCTCCTCGGGGCTCGCGGCGCGCGCGTCGGTCACCCACACATTTCCATCCCGATCGACATGGATGCCGTGCGGCCACACGAACATCCCCCCGCCAAAGCTCCTGATCTCCTTCCCCGACTCGTCGAAGTGGTGGACGGGGTTGGCTTTGCTGCCGAGACAGCCCGGCGCCGTCCCGGGTGAGCATCGGTCGGTCGCCCACACGGACCTGCCATCCCGGTCGATGGCCACGCCGTTGGAGCCGCCCCACGGCCTTCCCTCCGAGCTCAGCTGCGCCCAATCCCGGATGACGCGATATGGGTTGGCGCCGCTGTTGACGGGCTGAACCTTGTCCGTCTGAGCGGTGCCTCCCCGCTGCTGCGTCTGAACGCTGGTGCCGTGCAGCGCAACGCAGACGACGACGATCGCCGCTGTCGACCAGAATCTCACGAAGCCTGAAAGGGACATCATCCGGTCCTCCTCGCTCGCGCTCATTTCCAACTCTGAATGGCCTTTTGATGCAGGGAATCCGGAGGGAGCTCGGCCAGCTCGATGCGGCCCATGTACGGATCGGTGATGTTGGCGAGGATCGCTTTGGTATCGCTGGTGTTCGTATCACTCACCGTCACGCCGTTCTTCCTGAATCGCGCGACTGCCTCTGCCGCGTTTTCGACGTGGAGCCCGTAGTGGGTGAAGCCGGCGGGCCGTTGAGCGTTCGCCAGGTTGAGCTCGAGAAACGTGTTCCTGCTGATGTGCATGTAGACCAGCCTCGGTTGCCCCTTGTCATCGTTGACACGGAACGCTTCGCGGTAGCCCATCTTCTGCGTGTAGTACGTCATCGCCTCGGGGATATCGGGCACGTTGATGCCGACGTGATTCATCATCACGACACCACCGCTGGCGTTCTGCGCCATCGCCACATGCACTGCCAACCCCGCGAACAGTCCGGCCGCGAACAGCATTGCACCACGCATATATCCTCCTCAGACAGTTGCTGGGCCCATTGTGCAACGAGCGGCGCCGGCGAGGAAGAATTTCCGGCTGGATCCCGGCGGTCATCACGAACTTGGCGGCTGGCCGAAAATTGGGTTGATAACCTCGCCGGGGAAGCGATAATCGGCGCTGCACCTTTACTGCCGCGCGCTCAGGACGAGCGCGCCGGTGTTCATGGGAGGACGTATGCGATTTCTCAGAATCATGATTGCGTTGCTCGGATGCACGGCGGTTGCCTGTGGGGCACAGGCGCCCAGCGAGTCTGCCGCGCCGGCCACCCCGGCGCCGCAGGCCAACATGTCCCCCAGGGTGGAGGGAGACCTCGGCCAGGTGATGCGCGGCATCCTGTTTCCCAGTTCCAACATCATTTTCGACGCTCAGGGCACGGACCCGGTCGAGAAGGCCAAGAAGTCGGACGCGCCGTACGGGAATGCCTACAGCGGCTGGTTGGAGGTCGAGAATGCCGCCATCTCGCTCGCCGAGGCGGCCAACCTGCTGATTATTCCGGGGCGTAAGTGCATGAACGGCAAACCGGTACCGATGGATCAGCCCGACTGGCCCGGCCTTGTGCAGGGACTGCGCGACGCGGCACAGGCCAGCTACAAAGCCGCGATGACGAAGAACCAGGACGAGATCGTCAATGCGGCAGGGACTCTTACAGAAGCGTGCGCGGCCTGCCACGATAAGTACCGGGAGAAGCCGGACCTGGCCAATCGCTGCACGCCATAGGTCCGCGTTCGTGTTTGCGAAACCGTGGGGGTCCGCCTTCAGGCGGACCAGCACGGTTTACACCACGTACTACAGACGTCGACTAATCGCGGTCAGCGCCGTCGACCGGACCGGACGACGACCAGCCTGCCGTCAGCAGATCGCGCAACTTGTCGACGTCGGGCGGCTTGACGAGATGATGATCGAAACCTGCGGCGCGTGACCGCCGCTGGTCGTCTTCCTGCCCCCATCCAGTCAGGGCGATGAGCAGAACGCGCCCGCGATCGGGATCCGCCCTGATCCTCCGCGAGACCTCGTATCCGTCCATCTCCGGCATCCCGATATCCATCAGCACCGCATCAGGCTGGAACGTCTCGAGAAGCTCGAGCGCCGCTGGGCCGCTGTCCGCGACCGACACGGTCGCGCCGAGTCCCGACAGGAGGGCGCCCAGCGTCTCTCCGGCATCGCGATTGTCATCGACGATGAGAATGCGCCGCGACGGGAATGGCGCCAGCGACCTGGCGTTGTGCGTCCGGACCCGCCGTCCGATCAGGATCGGCAGGTCGACGATGAACTCGCTTCCGGCGCCGAGGCCGGCGCTTCTGGCTTCGACCCGGCCGCCGTGAATGGCAACCAGGCTGCGAACCAGGGTCAGGCCGATGCCGAGACCGCCCTGGCTGCGACGACTCGATCGGTCGACCTGCGTGAACATGTCGAATACCGATGCGAGTTGGGCGGGCGCAATACCGATGCCGTTGTCGCGCACGGAGACGACCGCGCGCTCGCCTTCCTTTCGTACGGTGAGCCAGATGTGACCGCCGGCATTTGTGTACTTTGCGGCGTTGGTGAGCAGATTGGCGAAGACCTGGGTGAGCCGAACCGCGTCACCCGTAACAGCGATGGGTTCATTCGGCACGTCGACCGTCAATTCGTGCCGCGCAGCGTCCACAGCCGGACGGCTCGTATCGATGGCCGAACGGACGATGGAGGCGAGATCGAGCGGTTCTTTCTGCAGGTCGATCACGCCTCGCGTAATGCGCGAGACTTCGAGCAGATCGTCCACGAGTCGAACGAGGTGGTTGATCTGGCGTTCCATGACCGCCGTCACCCTGGCGGCAGCCGGATCCTGGACGCCAGCCAGTTTGATCAGCTGCAGGCCGGTCAACAGTGGAGCAAGCGGGTTGCGCAGCTCGTGACCAAGCGTCGCGAGGAATTCGTCCTTGCGCTGATCGGCGAGCCGAAGGAATTCTTCCGCGCGCGCCCGATCCTCCAGGTGCCCGCGGATTTGATACTGGCGCTCGCGTGCCCGAATGGCGGTCCGGACGGCACTCAGCAGCGTCGCGCCACGGACCGGGCGCTCCAGAAGCGTGACGTTGCCGAACGTACGGACCGCTTCGTCGAGGGCGGCGGAATCGGCTCCGCGACGCGTCAGGAGCAGCACGGGAAGGTCGGACCATGGCGGTTGTTCCGCAAGAATTTTGCAAAGTACCGTGTTGTGGGCGGGCGACACCGCCTCCTCGGGAAGGAGGATGGCAGCCGCGCCCTGTCTCAGGTCCTGCACCAGCGCCTCGAACGTCGTGCAGACCTCGAGCGGAATGCCGTTGGACGATAAGAGCGTCCGGGTGACCGATGCATCCTTGCTGGTGGGCACGAGGACGAGCACGCGGCTGTCACGGGCAGTGGCGTCGCTCCCGCTCACGACTGTTTGTCGTTCCCCTGACGCCGCTCGGGGCCTTCATACACGGGCACACCGGTCAGGATTCCGCGGAAATCGCGTCAACGCCTCGCCGATGCTGATCCGGCCTCCGTCGAGACGGAACTCCCGAATCGTGCGTTCGTGCTTGCTGCCGCGTTTCTTCATGACCGAAATGGCCTGTCGGACTTCGCCTTTCGCTTCGAAATAGCGCAGGAGAATCACGGCGTCGGCCAGATAGCTGGCGTCCACGGGCGTATTCATCTGACTGCCGATGAGGCCCTGGTGCGCGCCGATCAAGATCGTGGCGACGCCTCGCTGGCTCAGGTACATGAGCAATTCGTGCAGTTGAATCGTCAGGAACCGCTCTTCGGGCATGGCATTCAGGTAGCCGTTCAAGCTGTCAACGATGATGATCCTGGCGTCGTGCTGCTCGACGGCGACCCGTATTCGATTGATGAACTCCCCCGGTGTCAGTTCGACCGGATCGATTTGCTGCAGGGTGATGCGGCCGGCATCCACCTGGGCGCCGAGGTTCACATTCAAGGCAGCGCACCGCGACAGCAGGGTCTGCGGACTCTCGTCGAACAGGAACATCGCCGCATGCTGACCGCGTCGTGCCGCCGCGGCAGCGAACTGTGCGGCCACGGTCGACTTGCCCGTCCCTGCCGCACCCACGATCAAGGTGCTGGTGCCTGCCTCGACGCCGCCGCCGAGCAACGCATCGAGCTCCTCGATTTCGCTCGACAGCTTCTCGCGTGTCGTCGTCTGCCGATGTTCCGCGGCGACGAGTCTCGGAAAGACTTCAATCCCGCCCTTCCTGATCAGATAGTCGTGGTAGCCGCCTCGAAACTGCACGCCCCGGTACTTGACGACCCGGAGGCGGCGACGCTCCGAGCCGTACTCGGGATTCAGTTGCTCGAGCAACAGGACGCCGTGCGCGATGCTCTGCACCTGCAGATCGCGATCGACCGCGGTCAGGTCGTCGAGCAGCAGCACGGTGCACTGCCTGGTCGCAAAGAACTGTTTCAGCGCGAGAATCTGCCGCCGGTAACGGAGCGGACTTCCGGCAAGCAGCCGCAGCTCCGAGAGCGAATCGAAGACCACACGGGCAGGTTTCAGTCGTTCCACGTCCTCGAGAATCAGCTTCGTGATCGACGCCAACTCGACTTCAGACGGGTGAAACATGGTGTTCTGCTCGTCGAGGTCGAGCTCCTCTTCCCGAGGCGTGAGCTCCCGAATCTCGATGCCATCGAGCGCCCAGCCGTGCGATTCGGCGCCCGCGCGAAGCTCCTCTGCCGTCTCCGAAAGCGTGACGTACAGCACCGGCTCGCCACGACGAGCGCCGTCCATCGCGTATTGGAGCGCCAGCGTCGTCTTGCCCGAGCCGGGCACCCCCTCGACCAGGAAGAGGCGCCGGCTCGTGAAACCACCGGCCATGATGTCGTCGAGGCCGGGAATGCCCGTCGAGGCGCATGCGCGCGACCCGTCCCTCTCAACTGTCGACATGAGCAGACCCTTTCTGCGGCGCCCCGGCAGGTGGGTCCGCGTTCTCATCGTAGCACCACCGCTAAGCCACTGAATTCACATGGATTAACAACACCTGTTCCCGCGTCCGTGAATTTGTCGATCCCCGGCCCGCCTGTTCGACGCGCATGTGGAGGCGGAATATGCAGACAATCGCGCAGAGACCATCCGTTCGCGGCCCACATCACGACCAAGCAGGCAGGCTCGAGTCACGCAGGCTCGAGGCGGGCGCGGTGGACCGGCAGGGTTGCCAGCGGGCTGGCCGTGGCTTTCCTCATCTTCGACAGCGTTGGCAAGCTGCTCGAGGTGCAACCCGTCATCGACGGAACGAAGCAGCTCGGGTACCCTCCGGATATCGTGTTCAGCCTCGGGGTGACCCTGCTGTTGTGCGTGCTGACGTATCTGGTTCCCCGGACGTCGGTGCTGGGCGCGGTGTTGCTGACGGGCTATCTCGGCGGTGCCGTGGCGACGCACGTACGCGTGGCGAACCCGCTCTTCACGCACGTCCTCTTTCCCACGTACGTCGCGGCGCTCCTCTGGGGAGGCCTGGTGCTGCGCGACGCGCGGCTGCGGGCGTTCCTGCCCTGGCGCGATCGGAGCCAGTCATGAGCCACGTGACATCGAAGGACGGAACCACGATCGCCTACGAGCGATCCGGCGCTGGCCCGGCGCTGATACTCGTGGACGGCGCGCTCTGCAGCCGCGCTTTCGGCCCAACGCCAAAGCTCGCGCCGCTGCTCGCGCGGCATTTCACCGTCTACGCCTACGATCGCCGCGGGCGCGGACAGAGCGGCGACACGCACCCGTATTCCCCGGCGCGCGAGGTGGAGGACATCGCCGCGCTCGTCGAGGCCGCGGGCGGGCCGGCGTTTCTTCTCGGGTTGTCGTCAGGCGGAGCGCTGGCGCTCGAAGCCGCTGCCAGCGGTCTTCCCATCACCGGGCTGGTTGCGTACGAACCACCGTACGTTTACTCCAGCGACGACAGCGGCCAACGCGGCGGAGCCGCGCACGAGGCACGACTCGAGCGACTGCTCGCGGAAGGAAACCGCGGCGGCGCGGTGAAATACTTCATGAAGGACATGGTCGGCGCGCCGGCGCCCATGGTGGTGATGATGCGCCTGATGCCATGGATCTGGCGCAAGCTCGAAGCGGTCGCCCATACCCTCCCCTACGACGCCGCTGTGATGACCGGTTTCAGGATTCCGCGCGCGCGCTTCGCGCCAATCGCCGTGCCGGTGCTGGTGATGAACGGGACGAAGACCGATCCCAGGCTGCGGGAGGCTGCGCGGACGCTCGTGAACGTCATTCCAGCCGCGCATCACCGGGAGCTGGCGGGCCAAACGCACAACGTGAAGCCCGACGTCCTGACGCCGGCGGTGGTGGAGTTCTTCACCGCGCCAACGGCCACGACCTCCAGCCGGAGCTGATGAGCATGCGATTCATCATCATGCACAAGACCAACGCGCATTGGGAGTCGGGCGCGATCCCGGGCCCGGAGTTGATCGCGCGTGTGGGAACACTGCTCGGCGAGCTGGCGAAGGCGGGTGCGCTCCTCGGCGCAGAAGGCCTCCGTGCCAGCTCGGAGGGTGTGCGGCTCACGTTTGCGGCGGGCACGCGGACCGTTCTCGGCGGTCCTTTCGAGGGGGACAACGAACTGCCCGCCGGCTTCAGCATCCTGCGGACGAGGTCGCTGGAGGACGCGATCGAGTGGGCCACGCGCCAGGCTCACGCCCTCGGGGAGCCCGGGGAAAACGTGGAGCTCGACATCCGCCCCGTCACCGAGCCCTGGGACATCGGCATGGTTGCGGCGCCGGCCGACGTCAGCACGCGCCGCTACATGGTCCTGCGCAAGGCCACCCCCTCGACGGAGGCTGGCGGGACGCCGTCTTCCGCACAGGGGGCGGCATTCGCGCGCCTGATAGACGAGAGCGGCGGTGTGCACCTGATCACCGAAACCATGCGCCCCAGCAGGAGCGGCCGGCGTTACAAGAACTCCCGCGACGGCGTCACCGTTTACGACGGCCCGTTCATCGAGAGCAAAGAACTGATCGGCGGTTACGCCATCGTGTCGGCGGCGTCCCTCGATGAGGCGGGGCGCTGGACGGTGCAGTACGTCCACGCCGTTGAAGCCGGCGAGGTGGATCTGCGCGAACTGGAATGAGGGTTCCATGGAGGGGTCTGTGCCGGTGACGATGAACCGGGTAGTTCTGCGGATTGATGCCCTGTTCCTGACCTTGGCGGGTGTCTTCGGCCTGGCGTCCGACGTGCGGTCCTACGCGTCAGGGAGCGGTCCGTTCGGCCAGACCTTTTACCAGAACCCGACCGTGATCGGCGTTGTCGAGGCGCACGCGCTCGCCGTTCTGACCGCGGGCAGCATATGGTTTCTTGCGACACATCGCGCGAGACACGGGCACTGGGTCGCGCTTATCGCCCACGCCATCATGGGCGGGAGCAACATCGTCTGGTTCGATGTGTTCACGCGCGTGCAGGCGGAGACTCAAGGCGTGGCAGTCACGATAGTGCATTTCGCCTTCGTCGCCGTCAACGCATTCTTCATCATCAGCTTCCGGGCCGGCCAGGATTAATTCCGATCGAGCGTCGAAGGCGATCCGCTGAACGCGTACTACGTCTGCCCGGCCGCAGGCTGACGCTGCCGACGGTGCGATCAGCGCTGGCACGCCGGACAGTAGAACGTCGATCGCCCGGCCTGCGAGATGCGGCGGATCGTTCCGTGGCAGCCGGGCGTTCTGCACGGCTCGCCCTCGCGCTCGTAGACGCGGAAGCGACTGGCGCGATACGGATGCTCCCTGCGGGCGATCGCCTGCCGCAGAACGGTCTTGATCGCCGCCGCCAGGCGCACGGCGGCTGGGGCCGGGCGTCCCGCCGCTGTCGCGAGCGTCGACGACCGCCGCAGCGGCGACAGACCGGCTCGGTGCAGCGCTTCGCTCGCATAGATATTGCCGAGACCGGCGACGACACGCTGATCGAGTAACGCCACTTTCAGGGCGACGCGCCTGCCGGTCAGGGCCGACGCCAGTGCCGCAGCGCTGAAGGCTGCGCCGAGCGGCTCCGGCCCCATGGCGGCGAGCGCCCGGTGGGAGGCGGCAAGGCCGGCGCCGAGCAGGTCCATGACGCCGAAACGCCGCGGGTCGTTGAACGTGACGGTCAACCCGTTCGACAGCGTCAACACGACATGATCGTGGCGATCGCCCGGCGCCTCGACCGCCGCCTCGACCATCGACGTCCGGGGTTTCGCGTCGCGATCGATCCGGAACGTTCCCGACATACCCAGGTGCATCAACAGCGTATCGCCGGAGTCGAGCTCAGCCAGGAGATACTTGCCGCGGCGGTCGACCGATCGGATCCGGCGACCTTCGAGCCGCGATGCGAAGGCAGGTGGAAACGGCCGGCGCAGGTTCTTGCGCCTCAGCAGCACGTGCGCGATCCGCGCGCCGCGCATCGCGGGTTCAAGCCGCCGACGGACCGCCTCGACCTCCGGTAATTCGGGCATCAGCGGCATCATGCCACGCGGTGCTCGAAAAAGAGATCCGGCCTACTCGGATGTCAGGGACGTTCAGGCTGACGGGATCGGCCCGCAGCGGAGCCCGGCTTACTGATTGCCGGTTTTCTCATTCGCCCCCTCGACACTGCTCGCGTGTGCGGCCGGCTCGACGAGTTTGAGGGGCGCCGCCGCCGGTAGGGATTTGGCGACGGGACGCAGATCGATGTCACGGCACACGTCGCGCACGATCTCGCAGTCGAGGCGCCGCCGCTCGCGTGCGAACCCGGAGGTCAGGGCGTTGCGGCAGATCACATTGATCATCCGTGGCACCCCTTGCGAGTACTCGTGAATGAGCGTGACGGCTTCCCGGGTGAAGATCTTACCGGGATCGCCGCCGGCCGTGCGGATGCGCGACGCGATGTACCCCGCGGTCTGTGGCAGGTCCAGCGGCTTGAGCTCGCACTTCAGTGCCACGCGCTCCTTCAGCTGCCGCACTCCAGGCTCGTTCCACCGTTCCGTGAGCTCCGGCTGGCCGGTAAGCACGACCGGCAACAGCTTGCCCGCCGGCGTCTCCATGTTTGCGAGCAGACGGATCTCTTCGAACAATTCATCGGGCATCGCCTGCGCTTCGTCAACCACGAGCGCGGTCACCAGGCCGCGAGCCTGGCGATCGCGTACGGCCGCTACGAGGCCGCCGAGGAGGGCGGTCTTCGACCGTTCCGCGTTCGCGCCGAGATTGAATCGCAACGCCAGCGTCTCGACGAACTCGTCAGGCGTCAAGGTCGGGTTGTCCACGAACACGCACAAAACCTGGCGGCATCTGTCCGACTCGAGGGCGGCGCGCAGCAGCGTCGATTTTCCGGTTCCGGCTGCGCCGACGAGCAGCGTGATCGCCTCGGCCCACGTCAGCCCGCACTCGAGATTACTGAGCGTCTCGCGATAATGCGCGGTGAGGAAGAGGTACCTGGGATTCGCCGTCAGCTCGAATGGGGCCTCCGCCAAACCGTAAAACGACTGAAGCATCGGATCCCCGGAGTTACGGGAGCAGCGTGAGGGTCTTGGTGAACCGCACGGGCACTCCGTCCTTCATCGCCGGCCGGTATTTCCAGCGCTGGGCTGCGTCGACGAGGAGGCTGTCGAACATCGGATGCATCGACTGGCGAATAGTCGCCTCGAGCACATCACCTTTCTCGTCGATGACGATATCGAGGATCGCGCTCCTGTTCATCGACTTGGCGAATCTCCCCAACTCAGGTACCAACGGAGGCATGCGCTGATTGACAACGACCGGGGGGACTACGTCCCAGTCATAGCCCGTGTACACGCGCGGGACGCCGGGTGCACCGGGCGCCGGCGAGGGCACGACTGTCTCACGAGCGGCCGCTTCAGGAGGGAATCGCCGCCGAGGCTACTGAAGGTGTCGCCGCTGCAACCTGGGGAGCAACGACCACCGCTGGCGTGGATGTCGGTTGCGCAGCCGTGAATCGGACCAGCTCGAGGAATCCATCGACCAGGGTACTCAGGTCGGCGAGTCCATCGTCGCTTACGCCGAGCTTCTCCGCCTCCGTAATCATCTGCCGCGCTTCGACCAGCCGCGGTTCGGCCTCGGCCAAGTTCTTTTGATCGAGCGCAGATCGCGCCGTCCGGAACCGGTCGCGGATCAGCGACTGGCAACAGCCGCTTGCGCACGTTCGAGAACATCAGTTCGAGGCGCGGCGACGCGTCGGGGGCGCCCAGCGTCGTCAACGGCTCCTTCCGGATGATCGACTCGGCGACCGATTCCGCTTCACCCGTGCGACCCAACGCGTACAGCGAGAACGCGCGATATTCGGCGACCTGCCGGGCGATGTCGGGGGCGGTCGAGCCATCACCGGCGAGGCGCGTCAACGTCGAAAGGGCCTCCTCGTAAGCGGCCGACGCATACAGGTCTTTGGCAGCGGTGAGTGAGTCCTGAGAGCGGAGCGCCGCCTGGGTGGCTACGAGCAGAAGTCCGACGATGGCGATCGCTTTCATCTTGCGTCCTCGATTGAGCATCTTCACTTGGTCAGATCCGCGGCAAATCGATTGGGGCCGTTCGCGGTAACGAGGATGGTCTGTCGTCGATCGGCGAACTGTGGATGCCGGAACACGATTTCATGCGAACCGACGGTGACTTGCAGGTTCGCGAGCGGCGTCTGGCCCAGGCTCTCGCCATCCAGGGTGACCTCGGCCCACGGCCGCGCATTCACGCTAATCACCACTTCCGGAGGATCGACTCGAATGGCCGTTGTCCTCCCGGCCGCGACATCGACCCGGCGCGCAACCTCATACCCGAGGCTGCGGTTCACCAGCGTGATGTCGTGGCGACCGGCGGCCAGCATGATCCGGCTTGCGCCGCTCGAGCCGACGACCTCACCGCGCTCGGTGATCTCCACGTCGAACGGCGCGGATACCGACAGCCATCCCCCGACAGGACCGGAGGCCTTCGGCAGCGAAAACATGACGGACGCCGTGCCGCCGGCGGCAACGGTGACCGTTCGCTCCGCCGAGCCGGTGTCGCTCGTGACGGCGATCTTGTGCTCTGCCGGCGTCAGATCGGCCACGGTCAGCGGCGAGGTTCCGCGCTCTTTGCCGTCGACGATCACGCGCGCGCCCGGCGGATCGGTCACGATGGACAGCCGGCCGACGCCGACGGGGGCGGCAGCCGGCTCAACCGCCTTCATCTCGAAGTACTGGCTGATCTCGGCTCCCGACGCGATGGTCAGCGGCAGCACGCGTTCGTCGCTCCCGTTGCGGACGGTGATCGTATGCGCGCCGGGTGTGAGGGACAGCGTCAGCGGCGTCGTGCCCCGGTGCTCCCCATCGATGAGAACCTCGGAGTCGCCGGGCCGGGTGTCGATCGTCAGGGTCCCGGGCCGGGTCGGCTGCAGAATGCTGTAGCGTTGCATCGCGAGCGCGCCGAGGCCGGCCAGGACGATGATGACGCCAACAGTCGATATTGCCCGAACCAGTTTGGGGGCGTTCTTGGTCCGAGTCGGCTCGACCCATGAGCCCGCTTCAGACGGAAACGCCAGCAGGGCGTTTATTTCGAGGTCGACGACTGGAGGTGGAGATGTCTTCGGCCTCCACAGGCCCATCAGGTCGCGGAAGCGGCGACGCTCGACAAGAACCGGCTGGTGGAGCTCGGCGTTCTCGACATCGTCGAGCTGTAGGTCGTGGACGTCATGAGGCGATGACTGCATGGCTCACCGATGGCACTCGAAGTGCTCCTTGCGATGTTCAAGAAACCTTGGGAACGAAAGTCTGATCGCCACTGTCGTGCCATAACGGAACACGCGGCCACGCTTCAAAAATGCCGAAAAATGCTCGGAACTGCCGGCGATGGACCGCCAGGCTGTTTGAAGGCCGACAGTTCGAGGACTTTAGTCGTCGTTTAGGCAGACTAGCAAGAAGTAAATACCGTTCGCAAGCGAGCGTAAGGATGAGTTGTGATTATGGCTGAGCTGTTGGTAGATGGCTGAGCCAGGGAGAAGACCGCCAACGGCGGCTTTGCCGTGACGCCGAGCATGTGTCCGAGGCCCGAAGGGCCTACCGGGCAGTCATCAGCGATTCGAGCAGCGCGACGGTTTCCGGGAACCCCTCGCCGGCTGCTTGTCGAACACCGGCTACCCCGACACCCTTCGCGAGATCGAGCGGTGTTCGGCCACTCGCGTCCTTCGCCTGTAAGTCCGCACCGTTGTCGGCGAGGAATTTCACGAAGGGCGTGAAGCCCCTCTCTGCCGCGCCGTGCAACGCCGTCTGGTTCGGCACTGCCGCGGCGGTCGGCACCTGGCTGCCCCGTCCACCACGACCGACTGCGGCCGCCGCCTGCGCGGCTGCGCCGACGTCAATGCCAGGCACGACCCGCCTCGGCTCGGCCACACTCCTCGCATTGATGTCGGCGCCGGCGTCGAGCAGCAGCCGCATGGTCGCGAGCACGCCTTCGTTGGTGCGATTCCGTCCGCGCGTCACGCGAGCGCCGAATTCGACACCCGCGGCAGCCATCAAGGGCGTGACGCCTTCCTTGCTGGGCAAATCGACGAGGGCCTTATGTTTCAACAGGAGCTCGACGAACGGGGCATCGCCGGCCCGCGCTGCGCGCAACAAGGGAGTCGCGCCCTGGGCCAGCATCGAGTCGCCGCCGCGATCCTGCGGGACATCGCGATACGGTGGACGGCGCTTGAGCTGAAGGTTCGGATTGGCACCGGCCTCGAGCAACAGCCTGGCGACGTCGAGCGCGGTGACCGAATCCTCACTCGGGATCACGGCCATCGCGCCGTTGCCCTTGACCGGCAGCGTGCTGACGTCGGCGGCCATGTACAGCGGCGACCGGCCGAACAGGTCCCACTTGTCGACGTCGGCGCCGGCTTTGATCATGTACGCGGCGAACTCGAAGTGGAGATTGAACAGCGCCATGTTGAGCGGCGTGATGCGTTCCGGATCTTCGAGATCCGGATCGGCCCCGGCCGCGATCAGGTGCCGCGCACATTCGACACAGCCCTCGCGAGCGGCATAGAGCAGCGGGGTGAAGCCGCCCTTGTTCAGGTCTTTGGGACGCGGCTCGGTGATGACCTTGCGTTCCCATTGGCGGATGACGCCGCGCGCATTGACGTCGCCGCCGTGCGACGCGAGGAGCTTCACCATCTCCGCCTGACCTTGCGCGGCAGCCCACATCAAGGCCGATTGCCCGCCCCAGTTTTCCCTGGCGTTGACGTCGGCACGCGCCTCCAGCAACCGCCTGGCCGCTTCGACATTGCCGTTGCGCGCCACGGCCATGAGCGGTGTTTCACCTTCCGGATTCCTGGTATTGGGATCGGCGCCTGCCTTGAGCAGCGCGTCGACGACCGGCGCCGAGCCGATGATGGCGGCTTCGGTCAGCGCAGACGTGCCGAACTGGTTCTTGAGTGTGACGTTCGCGCCGGCTTTGATCAGCGCGCGGACCAGCTCGAGATCGTCGCTCGACGCGGCCCACATGATCGCCGTCGTCCCATCCGGCCCCGGCGCATTCGGGTTCGCGCCTTTCGCCAGCAGCTGCAACGCGGCCGTGCGATCGCCACGCTCGGCGGCATCAAGCAGCGTCGGCTCGGCCGCCTTCGCGATCGAGGCTCGCGGCGATCAACACCGCCACGACAACGATCGCGGCAGGACGTAGTGTCCGGCTTTAGCCGGACCGTGCGCAGTTGCCGCGACCCCAGATCGCTGAAGCCGGACACTACTGCCAATCCCGAATGCAGCTGTCATCGCCGCATGTCAGAGCTCCGAGAAGATGCCGCCGCTGTCGCCGAGCTTTTCTACCGGGATGTTGTTGCGATCGAACAGCGTCACGAGCAGATCGGCAAAGCGCGAGTCCTGCGGGTACTTCACGTGCTGACCGCCCTTGATGCGTCCGTGCGCATGGCCAAGGATTGCCGCCGGCAGCGGATCGTTGTTGTGTTTGTCGCTGTTGCTCATGTTGCTGCCGTACAGAATCGTCGAGTGATCCAGCACCGTGCCATCACCCTCCTTCGCCTTCGCCAGGCTCTCGACGAACTTCGCGAACATCTCGGTGTGGTACTTCTGAATCTGCACCAGCTTGTCCTGCTTCTGCGGATTGTTCCCGTGATGCGACAGCGGATGGAACCCTTCGGCGATGCTGAGGTTCGTATACGTGCGCATGCTCGCTTCGCGATCCAGCGAGAAGGTGATGACGCGGGTGATGTCCGCCTGGAAGGCGAGCGCCATCAGATCGAACATCAGCTTGAAATGCTCGGTGAGGTCATTCGGCGTGCCGACCGGCGCGTCCGGAATGTCGGGCCGGGAGGGGTCCTGCTGCGACGCCACCGCCATCTGCACGCGCCGCTCGATCTCGCGGACCGAGTCCAGGTAATCGCCGACGACGACGCGATCGTGAACGCCGAGGCTGGCCTGCAGCCGCGCAGCCTGGCCTTTGACGCGGTCGAGAATGCTGCCGGTTTCGTTGAGAATCGCCGCACGTTCCTTGTCGGTATCACCCTGGCCGAACAGCTTCTGAAACACCGCACGCGGATTGCCTTCCTGTGGCAGCGACTGGGTCGGTGTCCGCCAGGCCACTCGCGCGGCGCCGAGCGCCGTGGTGAGCTCGAGCGAAGGCAGGCGCGTCTCCTGCCCGATGTGCCTCGCCGCCAACTGGTCCGCGCTGACGCCGGCATCCGGACCACCAACGCCGTGGTCCCACGGCTTCACGCACGTCAGCCACGTCATCTCGATATAACCGTGGGGCTCCGGCGTTTCGCCCGGCTTGTTGCGCAGCCCCGAGACGATGGTCAGATGCTCGCGGAACGGCTCCAGGGGCTGGAGGATCGGCGACATCTCGTAGCTGGTGCCGGTCTGCGCGGGCGACCAGCGGTCCATGATCGCGCCGTGCGGAAACCCGACAAAGGCGAACCGCTTCGGGGACGACCCGGCGGCGGTCTGGGCCCACGCGGTGGCGGCGGGATTCATCGCATCCAGGAGCGGCAGCGCGATGGTGGCGCCAACGCCTTTCAACACCGTACGCCGCGTGACGTGCTTCTTGAATACGTACATTGATGTCTCCGTTGCTAATTCCCGGCGGCCGAGCCGCCAGGTCCGCCCGACACGGCGCATCCTGAACTGTTCGCTCCGCACGACCGCCTGGACCAGCGCCGAAAACCGATAATCGCTGCCCGCTGCACCGCGCACGATCCGGCGGACGGTGGGCATGTCGTAGTGCTCCAGTTTACGCCCCGTCGCATACGTCAGCAGCCCCTCGGTGAAGGTCTGCGCAAATTGTTCGGGGCGGCGCAACAGCGCCTTGCGCAGATCGTCGGGTCCTTTGATCGGCGTGCCATCGGGCAGCTCACCAGAGGAATCGATCGCCGCGCCGGCATAGCGATCGCGATCCCGCCACATGCCGGTCGCATCGAAGTTCTCGAGTGCCAGCCCGAGCGGATCCATGACCGCGTGACAGGACGCACACGTCGGGTTCGACCTGATGCCTGGCGATCATCTCGCGGACGGTCAGCGCCCTCGTCGTGCCGATGTCTTTCTCGTCGAGCGTCGGGACGTTCGCAGGCGGGTTTGCCGGCGGCACGCCTTGAAGGTGTTTGAGGATGAAGGCCCCCCGCAGCACCGGCGACGTGCGGTTCGGGTACGCCGCCGCCATCAACACGGCGCCTTTGCCGAGCAACCCCCAGCGCGCCGACTGCTCGAGCTCGACCCGCCGGAAGCGATCGCCTTTGACGTCGGTGATCCCGTAATGGAGCGCGACGCGCTCGTTGAGATACGTGTGCTTCGCTCTCAGGAGATCGACCACGCTGCGGTCTTCCCTGAAGATGCTGTCGGCGAAGAGCGTCAGCTCGGTGCGGAAATCCCCGCGCGGATCGGACCGGCCGGAGGCATACGGGAACACGTCCGAGTCCGGCACGATCTCGTCGAGGCGCTTCATGTCGAGCCATTGGTGGACGAAATTGCTCGCGAGCGTCACGGACCGCGGGTCGGCCAGCATGCGCCGTACCTGCCGATCGAGCACGGAGGCGTCGCTCAGTTTCCGATCGATGCGCGAGCTGCAGGAGCTCTTCGTCGGGGATCGTGTTCCAGAGGAAGAACGACAGCTTCGAAGCGAGCTCGAGATCGCTGATCGTGTAGGTGGCCCCTGGGCGCAAACCGTCGGGGACGCGTTCGCCGCGGTACAGAAAGAACGGGCTCGCCAGAAGACCGGTGATGGCGCTGCGGATGCCGCCCTCGAAGCCCTCGTCCTTCACGCTGTCCTGGTAATACTCCAACAGCTCATTCACGTCCTCGTTGGAAACCGGTCGCCGGTAGGCGCGTCTGGCGAGAGACGTGATGATCTGTTTCGCGCAGGGTTCCTGAGCCGTCGCGTCTTCGGGCCTGCAAATGAAGATTCGCTCCCGGCTCGGCGTCGGACTGATGCCCTTGGCGTCGAATGGCCCCTGAAGCTGGAAGGAATTCACGCGATACAAACGATCCTGGCCGCCGCCGGGCGCGAACATCTGGAGCTGATCGTCGGATTCGGCGAAGGTCCGGCGTTTGAAGGCCACACCGATCTTGTGTGGGCCCGCGGTCGCGAAGAAGCGGATCTTCTTCAGGCGGGCGTTGACGCGATCGAGCGCGCCGTTCTGCACCTGATCGTAGAGCTTCATGTCTTCTTCGCCGCCGATCACCGTCTCGTACACGAGCTTGTTGTCGAGCGTGACCACCAGCGGGTTCTCGAACTCCATCCCGTTGCCCCAGATGTGCGTCGCCATGTCGGCCACGTCGATCTGGTATTCGCCGTCCGACGGGAGATCCACGTTGGCGAGAATGCCTCCCCGCGTGCCGAGCGGAAGGCCAGGCACGTGCGTGAGCTGCGTGCCGGGTCCGGCGCGGAAGGTCCACCCGCCGGGCCGTGCATCCGGCCGGCCCACCGCCTTCACGGCGACGGCGCGCGCGGCGATGACATATTGCTCGATGAAGGAGGGCGACACCTGCAACGCCGTGGCGATGTTGTCGAACCCCTCGGCGATGTCGTCTGCCGGCAGCACCTCGCTCGCGTCGAAGTTGACGGCCAGGAGATCGCGAACCGCGTTTGCGTATTCCTTGCGGTTGAGCCGATGCAGCACGACCTGGTCCGGTACGTGCGCCCCTGTGGCCGCGCGATCCAGGGAACCTTCAAGGTAGGCAACCAGTGCGTCGACGGCCGCGGCGTCGGGCTGCCTGGCGCCGGGCGGCGGCATGACGCGCCCACGCAGCTTGCGCACGGCCTTCTCGAACACGTCGGCATGTTGGCCGATGCTCTCGGGCGTGATGCCCTCGAAGCTGACGCCCGCCACTTTGGCGCGGTCGTTATGGCACGCCACGCAGTACTGCTGCATCGTTGCCAACTGGGCCAGCTGCTGCGCGCCGGATGCCTGCGGATGTTTGTCGGGCAGGGATCGCCGCCTGCGACGCCGTAAACACGCGCGTCAGCGAGGCGATGAGCGCAACGCCAGCCAGCGCAATCACGACGATGGGGCGTGACGGAGTCCTGTTCATTGCGATCAAAACTTTCAGGCCTTCAGGCCTCAGGCGTCCGGTGATACGTATGCCCAAAGGCTCTCGAATGCGCGGCGGACGAACTCGTCCGGGTTCCCCATCTGCGCATCGAATTCCTTTGTCGGCTGCGCCGCGACCGCCTCGCCCGGCCCACGGCCTTTGTTCAGAAGCTGCGTGAGACGCTCGTAGATCGTGCCATACATCTCGGACTGCGCCTTGAGGTCTTTCAGGCCCAGCACCGGTCCACGCCCAGGCACGATCCGTGTCTCCTCATTGGCCAGCGTCTGCAGCCGCTGGAGGCCGCCGACGATGCCGCCGATCCAGCCGCCGGTCACATAGTCGACGACCGGCCAGCCCTGGCCCGACACCGCATCCCCCACGGCGAGCACGTTCTGCGTGGGGAAGTAGACATACAGATCGCCGTCGGTGTGCGCCGCATCCGGGATGTACCCGTAGCGAACGCCGGAGTCGAGCTTGCCGGTCGTGTAGAAGGTTTTGCCCGGTTGCGCGATCTTGGGCAAGCGTTCGAAGCGCTGCCCGTTCCAGGGCCAGGTGACGTTCTGCGTCAGCCACAGCCGCGTGTTCTCGTGCGCGATGATCGCCGCGCCGGCCGTGCCCAGCCGCTCGTTCGAGCCGGTCTGCTCGGGGTGCCAATGCGTATTGAAGATCGTATGAACCGGACCGCCCCCGGGCAGGTCGGCGATCTGCTTTCATCAGCGCATCGGAACCGGCGGCAGATCCGCCGTCGACGAGCAGGACGCCCCTGGCATCGGTTTGCGCGATGACATTGGCTTCGCCGGGAATTCTCACGACGAACAGGTCGTCGCTCAATCGCAGGGTGCCGGCGGCTTCGGCCACCGATTGCGCCGGCGCCGCGGTCAGGCGTAGAACCGGCGCGCCCAGAACGAGTCCGGCGGCGCCGCCAATCGCGCCCTTCAGTATCTGTCTACGTGTGTGACTGGGCCGATCCACGAATGCTCCGGGTCAAGTTTAGGCGCATTACATGTCGGGATCCACTGGCGAAGTCAGTGAATCGTTGGGGGTGGGTTGTGGCCGATCGAATGAGTTGCCTGAAGGTCGTATTTGGTCTTATATATCTCTAAACATATCTATTGACACCATAATTGATTCGTTTATAGTCCCTATATGGCTGTAAACGAATCTGACTTCCTATCCGTAGAACAGGTTGCGGAGCGATTGGGACTACACGTCCGAACCGTTCGCGCTTACCTGCGATCGGGGCGCCTGAAAGGCGTTCGCATCGGCAAGCAGTATCGGATTGCGCGCGAAGATCTCGACACGCTGACGGGCCGGTCGGGCGCGTTCGAGCCCGTCAGGCGTACCCGACACATCGACGTCTCGAGCATCGTCCAGGTCGACGCCATCAGTCCTGACTCGGTCAGCCGTCTGACCAACATGCTGATGGCGGCCGCCAAAGCGCCGCGCGAGGAGGACCACGCGCTGCGAATCGACACCACCTATGACGAGGAGCGCGCACGACTGAAGGTGTTCATCAGCGGCAGCCCGGAAACGACCGTCAGCATGCTTGGCCTGGTCGCGAAACTCGCGGAACGGAGGGCGGACACAGTCGCGACGCAATCGGGTAATCGGGTAATCGCGTAATTTGGTAATCGATTGTTTCGATTGCTATTTCAATTTGCCCATCAACTACCCGATTACCCGATTATCCAATTACCCGATTCCGTGTGACGGGTCTGGCGGGGAGACGGCGACCGTCGCCGAATTCCTGGCGAACCGGAAGCCACGACTGCGCTCGTACACTCCGCCGGAGCGGAAGAGCCCGGACCGGAAGCGCGCCGTCCTCATCTTTACGGCGCTGGTTCGAGCCGCAGGAGCGCGCCGGCGTCGGTCAGCACGTACAGCAATCCGTCCGGACCTTGACGCACGTCACGCGTGTCGCCGCGTTCTCCGCGTTTGGAGTACGTGAAGTAAGAGGGTCCGGTTGGAGGCAGTCACGACCCGCCGCGAATCCGCGCTGAAGCTTGCCGCAAACACCTTCTTTATGGGGTAACGGCTCAGCCGCCAGTCTGCCGCTCTGAGCGTCCCAGATGCGGGCAGTGCCATCCTGCGACGCGGTCACAACTCGCAGGCCATCTCCGCTAAAGCTGGCGCCCTTGACGGAACCCGCGTGCCGCAATGGCTCGCCCAACGGATGAAGACGTCGGTCGGCATCGGGGAACGAAGGCAGCATAGCGCGACACGATTCATAATCGGAAGGCTCTTCGCCTTGCTCGGGTTCCGCACGAGGAAGCCTGACCCAAGCGCGCTCTGGTTGGTGTAGGATGCGACCGATCAAAACCCTTCAAATCGGAACTGTCGGCAAGGAGGTCGTCATGCTGCATGCGGGGAAACTCTCGGCGCTCATTCTTGCGACCGGCATCGCCTTGCACGCAGGTGGGCTGCGCGCATCCGCTCATAACGTCGTCATACAGTGGAACGAGACGCTGCAGGCGCAGTTCGTGGGAACAGGGCCTGGCATTCACCTTCGCGCGCTGCCGATGATGCACATCGCGATGTTCGACGCGATTAACTCAATCGAGGGGCGCTACACGCCGTATCTCGGTAGGATCAGAGGTTCGCTCGGCGCTTCTGCTGACGCGGCGGCCGCCGCTGCGGCGAGAGACGTGCTGGTTGCGCTTTATCCGGCGCAGCAGGCCGTGTTCGACGACCTGCTGGCGTCACAGTTGGCGGGAATACCGCCCGGATTCGCGCAACGAGGAGTGGAAATCGGGCAGGCAGCGGCCAAGGCGGTTCTCGACTGGCGTAAGGACGACGGCTGGCCGACCACTCAGGCGGCTGCCACGGCTCCGGACCCGACATACGTGCTTCCCCCGTTCCCGGGGTCATGGCAGCCGACACCGCCGGCGAACAGCTTTGCGACGTTTACGTTCTATCCACACGTGCTTCCATTCGCGATGTTGACCGCCACGCAGTTTCTGCCCCCGCTTCCGCCAACTCTCACGAGCGCCCGTTACGCCACAGACTTCAATGAGGTGAAGCTGCTTGGAGCAGTGGACAGCGCAGTTCGTCCGGCGGACGTAACGTTGTGGACACAGGTCCACGCAGGTGTGAACACGCAGATCGGCTTCTTCCACGTCTGGAACCGCGTGGCCGGCGATGTGGCAGATCGTTATAACCTGTCACTCGTCGATACCGCGCGCACGTTCGTGTTGTTGACGGTTGGTCTTCACGACGGCCTGCAGACGTCGTTCACGAGCAAGTTCACGTATGGGCTGTGGCGGCCGGTCACCGCGATTCGTCGCGCAAGCGAGGATCTGAACCCTGCGACGGATCAGCAAGACAACTGGACCCCGCTGCTGACCACGCCGACGTATCCAGCGTACGCGGGCAACGCTGCATGCCTGTCGGCCGCTTCGGCGCGCGCCCTGCAGATTGCCTTCGACCGGGATGACATTCCGTTTACCGTCGTCTACCCTCGAACTATGGGCCTGCCCACCGAGACTCGTACTTACGCGGGTTTCTCGGATCTTGCGCAGCAGGAAGCAGACAGTCGCATCTTTGGTGGCATCCATTACCGGTTCGACAATGAAGCCAGTCAGGCGTACTGCGTGAAGGCGCCCGAGTTCGCGGCTGAGCACTTCATGCTTCCGCGTGACCGATGACGCGTCATACAACAGTCGGTGAAACAGTGCTAACCGGCCTCGCGTCGTACGGATAGGCGGCCTGCGTTTGTGCGCGCGCGAGCGCAGGCCGTGCTGGACGGAGGCGCAGATCGCGACGTCCTCGTCGTGATGGCGCGCCAACCGGCATCGCCCCTTCACTATGAGGCGATGGAGACAGAGAAGGTGCTCCGCTATGTGGATCGTTCACAACATGCGCTGGATCATGCTCGTCTCCGGGGGCCTGACGGCAACCATGGTGCAGGCGGCGTTCGCGCCCGACGCCGCCCTCCAGTCGAACTTCGGGGAGACGGTGAGCGGCCCTTTGGCGCACCTGGTGGCCCGCAACTGGGGGGCGCTCATTGCGCTGATTGGCGGCATGCTGATCTATGGCGCCTTCAATCCGCTCCAGCGCCCGCTCGTGCTGATCGTTGCGGGGGCGAGCAAGGTCATCTTCATCGCACTGGTGCTTTCCGAGGGCGCGCGGTACTTGAGCCACCAGGCAGGTATCGCCGTCGCGATCGATTCGGTGATGGTCGTCCTGTTCGGGTGGTATCTGGTGGCCGCGCGTTCGGTGGCCGTGCGGGCGGAGGCAGAGCCCACGCGGCTATCTGTGTAAGCCGCCGCGGCAACGTCCGACGGCGCCCGGCGGCCTACCAGAAGCACAATTACGAGGCGCTGATTGTCAGCGGCGGCCGGTGCGAAACGTCACGCCGTCGTAAATCCGCCAGTGCTCGCCCGCGTCTCTCCCGAGACCGTTGAACCAGCGCGCATCCGTTCGCATGCCCCAGTTGTCATTGACCGACACCTTGAGACCTCCGCCAGCGTTGATCGCAAGCGCCGTCCGTTGCCGCGCCGCTAGCGCGCCGCCTGGAAGTTGGAACGCGGTCGCGTATTGCTCGAGGCCAGCGCCGGCTGCAAGATACGGCGTGACGCGTCCGAATCGCGGCAAGTCGTAGAGGAGGCTCGCCGACATGCTCAGCGCGCCGGTCGGTTCGTGACGGTAACCGACCTCGCTTTCGACGCTGAGAGTGCGCGTCAACGGGAAGAGAACAGCCGCGCCGACGCGCGGCGAGGGATAGGAGCCCAGGGAGACGTACGGCGTCACCTCAACCGGCGCCGCATTGCCTGCGTCCGTCGACTGAGCGGCTGCCGGCAAGCCTCCCGTGGCCATGACGCTTACAAACACTGCAGGGATCATTAATTGGCGTTTCATGGCCAGTAAGACGTCAGAGCCGGGACGGCGGTCGGGTCGGTCGTGGCCAGCGAGGTGGTGGACGAAGCACGCCAACAGGCGGACGCCCAACATCAGCGCCGTGGCAGGAGATTTACTCGAGCTGCCGAGTCTCGCGATATCTGAAACAGCCGACGATGTGATCGTTCACCATTCCGACCGCCTGCATATACGCATAGATGACGGTCGAACCGACGAAGCTGAATCCGCGCCGCTTGAGATCCTTGCTGAACGCATCGGATTCGCGTGACGTTGCCGGAATCCCGTTCATTGCCTTCCACCGATTCAGGCGTGGCCGCCCATCGACGAACCGCCAGCAATAAGCGTCGAAACTTCCGAACTCGTCCTGAATCGCGAGAAACGCTCGCGCATTGCGCACAGCCGCCTCGATCTTCATCCGGTTTCGAATGATCGAGGGATCGGCGATGAGCTTCTGAATCCGGTTGTGCGTGTATCGCGCCACCTTTCCAGCATCGAACTGGCTGAAAGCGCGGCGATAGCCTTCCCGTTTCTTGAGCACGATCGACCAGCTGAGCCCGGCTTGCGCCGCTTCGAGCAGGAGAAATTCAAAGTGCTTGCGATCGTCATGGACCGGCACGCCCCATTCGCGATCGTGATACTCCAGCATCAGCGGATTGTCGCTGCCGGCCCAGGTACATCGGTTGATCGCCCTTTTCGTCACGTCAGCTCGACCCCTCATCAGAAGCGGCGATGTTGGCAAACGCGAAACGGACCTTCCATTGACTATGCTGTAAACAGTCAGCCATGAAGGTCGTGATCTTTGGTGCCACTGGTATGGTAGGCCAAGGAGTGCCGCAGTTCGTCGAATTGGACGCCTGCTTCTTTTGCCTGGGCGTGTCGTCGGTCGGTTTGAGTGACAGTGAATATTATCGCCTGACATACGACCTGACCCTTGCCGCGGCGACGGCGATCGCATCGGTGACCGGTGGCCGGTTAACGTTCTGTGACGTGTCAGGGGAAGGCACGAACAGTACGGAGGGCGGCCGCGTCGCATGGGCGCGCACCACGTCGTGGTGAACGGGGTTGGCCACGCGCGGTTTGACAGCCGCCGCCGGGTCGGATTCAATGGCCGCGATAGCTGCATACCGCACCTATCGCTCGGGTCGAAAGGGACTTGTGATGCGTCTGCTTGCTACGTGTCTCATCCTCTGCGCGGCAGCCGTTCCGGCATTCGCACAACCGTTTGCGAACGCCAAGACATCGCTCGCCAATTACACCGTTGCCGATTCCGCGCCGCGGAAGTCGTGTGAGAGCCTCGCGGCGTTCAAGGGCGACGGGATCGTGTCGATCAACGCGCGCATCGTGCCGGCGACAGGGGATACACCGCAGCACTGTCGGGTGACGGGGGTGATCACCCCCGAGGTCGCATTCGAGGTGAACCTGCCGGACCGCTGGAACCGCCGCTTTTACATGACCGGCAACGGCGGACTCGCGGGCGACGCCCTGGACGGTCCGACCAGTCCGGACCGGACCGCCGGCTTGAGCAATGGCTTCGTGCACGCGCGGACCAATACGGGGCACGACGCGCGGAAGGAGCCGAGCGGGTCGTTCGTCCTCAGCAACCCGCAGAAAGCGATCGATTACGCGTACCGCGCCGTGCACGTCACCGCCGAGACGGCGAAGACGATCGCGACCGGCTACTACGAGCAGCCCATCTTGTCTTCGTATTGGAACTCCTGCTCGAACGGCGGCCGTCAGGGGCTGCTCGAGGCGCAGCGCTACCCCGACGACTTCGACGGCATCGTCGCCAACGCGCCCTGGGTCGATCAGACCGGGTTCACCATCGGCGCGATGTGGAACCAGAAGGCGATGACCGAGGCGCCCGTCTCACCCGCGAAGTTGCTCCTGGTCGCGCAGAAGGTGATGGACACGTGCGACGCGGTCGACGGTCTCAAGGATGGACTGATTGACGACCCGCGTGCGTGCCGCTTCGACGCGTCGCGCGACGTGCCGGCATGCAGCGCCGGTGCCGATTCGGAAGACTGCCTCACGGCGGCACAGGCGGCGACGATCAACAAGATTAATAGCGGCCCGAGCAGCAAGGGAAAGCCCTTGATGGCGGGTTTCATGCCGGGCAGCGAGGCGGCGACGACAGCGGCGAACGGCGCCACCAACAGCGGATGGGTGGGCGCAATCGTGCCGGCGCAGCCTGGCGCCAAGCCGGCGGACTTCAACCTGGCGGAAGGCGTGATGCGCTACCTGATCCTCGACCCGCCGCAGCCGGAGTATGACTTCATGACGTTCGACTACGACCGCGACACGGCACTCGTCGAACGCTGGAGCAAACTGGCCGACGCCAAGGAGGCCGACCTGTCCAGGTTTCGCGAGAGCGGCGGGAAAGTCATCATGACTTACGGGTGGGCCGATCAGATTCTTCAGCCGATGATGGGCGTGAACTACTACGAAGCAGTCGTCGCGAAGAACGGCAGCGGCACCTCCGATTTCGCGCGCCTGTTCATGATGCCGGGCGTTGCGCACTGCGGCGGCGGTATCGGGCCCGATCGCGTCGATGCCGTGACGGCGGTGATCGACTGGGTGGAGAAGAACAAGGCGCCCGACTCGTTGCTGGCGAGCAAAGTGATCAACGGCACGGTGACGCGCTCACGCCCGCTCTGCCCCTATCCGCAGGTGGCGCGTTACAAGGGCCAGGGCAGCATCGACGACGCGGCGAACTTCAGCTGCGTGGCACCACGATAGTCATATCAACGCCGGGCTTCATCTGCCGAGGAAGCCGCTGATGGCGCGCCCGAACGCCTCGGGCTGCTCGATCCACGGAAAGTGCCCGCACTTATCCAGGTAGATCAACGTCGATCCATTGATCAGCGCGTGTAACTCTTCGGCGGTCTTGTCACCAATCGGATCCTGGTGTCCGTGGATGATCAGGGTCGGACGGTTCAGGCGGCGCAACCCGGCTCGGACGTCATAGGCCTTTGCCAGGTCGGCAAACAGCATCGCACTGGGAGCGTCGTGCAGCGATCCGTCCGTCATGGCGGCGGCAAACGCCAGCCCTTTGCCACGGTCGAAGAAGTACGCCGGCGTGGCTGCCCTGGCCACCTCGAGCGCCACCTTGTCTGCGGAAACGCCGCGTCCCGCCGCGTCAGTCCAATACCGCTCCGCCTCGATGTCCTCCGGACGCATCCGTGCGCGAATGTTGTCTCCGAACCAGCTTCCAAACTCCATCGTCGCGCCGCCGGAGTCGATCAGAATCAGCCGATCGATTCGCTCGGGATGCGCGGCGGCATACGCCATCGCCAGCATCCCGCCCCAGGAATGCCCCGCCAGGAGCAGACGTTCCTGTCCGAGGTGCACCCGAAGCGCGTCGAGATCCTGGACCGCAACGCTGAGCGTCATGTCCTCGGCCGCCAACCGTGTCGGAATTGAACGCCCGGTGCCGCGCTGCTCGAACATAATTCGCCGGTGCAGCGGCAATGCATCAGCGACTGGCAGCATGTAGTCGACGTCGAATCCGGGTCCGCCACTCAAGATGACGATCGGCGTTCCGGTACCGATGCTCCGGTAGTGCAGCTGAAGACCGCGGCTGACAAACGAGCCGTCCTGGCCATGCGACGGCGTTGCCATCGCCAGAAACGCGCCGCACAGCACTGCGGTGAGGCCGTGACGTCTCGCGCGGGTCAGCTGCATGGGCCTGTAGTGTAGATCGCGACTGGGCGACCTCACGGTCCGGCTAAAGCCGGACACTACGTAACTTCAGGCTCTGGGCTTCAGGCTCCGGGCTTCAGGCTCTGGGCTCTGGGCTCTGGGCTCTGGGCACGGCATGGGCACCCCGCACACAAAAAAAGGCCCGCCCTCTTTGCGAGAGCGGGCCTTCGTTTTTCCTGCCAGTGGCCCCCGGCCTGAAGCCCGGAGCCCAGAGCCGGTTTAGAAGTCGAACTGCGCGCTGATCTTCGCGTACCGCGCCGGCTGAATATCCGTCGGCGTCAGCCATGTGGTCGACGTCGGCGAGAACGTCTGGTTGAACCCCGTCACGACGTCGGTGTTCGTCAGATTGTAGATGTCGAACCCGATCTGCGTGCGCGTCCGGCCGTATCGGAAGATCTTCGCGATGCGCATGTCGATGTTGTTCCGCCGCGGAGCGAAGAACGTCTGCGGCTCGATCAGGTTGATCGTCACGTTGGCGGCTTCCGACAGGTCGCGGCCGAGCGTCCCGTTCGCGGCGATGTATGCGTTGCTGGCCACGAAGTTCGCCGCCAGATCGTCTCCCGGATCGTTGCGCCAGGTGCCACTGACCTGGAGATCGATGCGCGGAATCGTGTACGTCGCGAGACCGCGAATCGACGTCAGGTACGGCTCCACCTCATGGCAGTACGGGTTCACCGGTGACCCGCCGGCGATCGACGACGTATCCCCGCGCGTGCCGATGCCCTGCTCCGGCAATATCGCCTTCAACGCGCACGAATCCGAGGACCGGCGCCCGGTGCTCGTCCCCCCTTGCACCGTCAGCCCATTGCGCAACCGCGCAACGACACCGACGTCGACCCCCTGCCAGTTCTCGCTCTGCTCGGCGTAGTTCTTCGAGTTGGTCGCCCACTCGTCGACCAGACCGACCCGCGATGAAGCGAGGTCGTACAGACCGTTGATGACCTGGCCACCGCCGCCAGGCAGCCGCGGATCGACCGGCGCCGTGATGCTGTACGGCGTCCAGTCGGAGAGCTGGTTCGTGCGGTTGTCGACGGTGTACCAGTTCCCCCACCAGTTGCGGAAATACCCCACGTTCACGGAGACGCGTGGCATCACTTCCTGCTGGACCGACATGCCCAGGCTCCAGCTGTAGGGACGAACCCCGAACCCCTCGACGAAGCCCGGATCGTAGGTCCGGTCGAAGACCTCCTTGCCGAGGTTCGCGTTGTTCATCGCCGCGCATTCGCCGTTCTTGGCCGGGTCCACGAGGTTGCAGTTCGGCACGAAATCCTTGTTCGTATCAGTCCAGGTCCGCGTCGTGCTGATCGCGGTGCGAATGATCGGGTTGAGATCGAAGTCGTTGTTGGCCGCGGTCACGCCCTGCACGTACTTGCCGAAATTGAGCTTGAGAGCGGTCTTGCCGTTGCCGAAGAGGTCGTAGGCGGCGCCCACGCGGGGCGTGAGGTCGTGCCACTTGACCTGCTGCGTCGATCGCGAGGGGTAGACGATCTCCGGCTGCGCCGACTCCGTATAGCCCGGACCGCCGATCTTCGATTCGGGGTAGTTCATCATGTAGTAGTCGTACCGGATGCCGCCCTGCAGCGTGAGCCGATCGCGCGTCCACTGATCCTGCGCGTAGAACGAGGTCGGCCAGAGATTCCGCGTCACCTTGATGCGCGCCGGCGAGTCGTTGGTGGTGATGACCTGCGTCAGCCGGTTCGGCTGGCCGTTGTTCAACCGCACATGGATGACTTCGTTGAAGTACTGGTACGTCTGGTTCGGGTTGTTGAACCCCCCCTGGTACCCGAACTTCATGTTGTGCGCGCCGGTGACATATGAGAGCGACGCGCGGAGGTTCGCTTTCGTCCCGATCAAATGATGATTGAAGCCGCCGCCCACGCCGCCCGGAAACCTGTAGGTGAGGTTCGGGATGCCGTAGATCGAACCCTGCTCCTGCGCGCGGATCAACCGCGGATGGTGCGTGCCGTCCGTCCGCGGCGAGGGATTGCGATACCGCGCCTCGAACGTGCCCCAGCCCGCTTCCGCGAGCAGCCGGCTCGTCATTGGCGACGACCAGGTCACGCCCTGCAGGTGGTACGGCGTCATCAAACGCCAGTTGAACGCTTCGCCTGTCGTCGTGGCGGTGCCGCCGCTCTTCCAGTTATCCTTGATGATCTCCTCCTGCCAGCTCAGGTTGAGCTTGTTGCGCGGTGTCGCCTGCCACGTGATGCGGGCGGACAAGATGCGATCCAGGAATTGCGTATACGCCTGCTGGCTCCGGTCGAAATCAACGCTCCAGGCGTTCGGGTTGCCGGCATTGCGATTGACGAACATGCCGGGCACCGTGTTGTTCGTATAGACGTGCCGGTACGACGTGTAGAACCACAGCTTGTCGCGGACGATGCGGCCGCCGCCCATCGGATTGATCTCGTACATGTCGATGAGCTCGGAGGGCGCCCGCAGCCCCTGGTCCTGAAGCGACTGGGTATAGTTACTCCCCTGCCAGGATCCTTTCGCGCCGTTGACCGCGACGCTGCCAACGTAGGTGTTGCCGCCCTCGCGCGGGATCACGTTGAGGCTGACGCCCCCGGTCTCGGCCTCGCCCAGCCCGCCCGAGGTGCTGAGCACCACTTCCTGCGCGACGGCGACGTTTATCCCATTCCCCCACTGGCCGCCGCCACCGCCCGCCCAGCCGACGTTCAGGCCGTCGCTATACGTGCGCGAATCATTCCCGCGGCCGCCGTGGATCTGCCCGGCCGAGCCGCCGCCGCCGGTGATACCGCCGGAATCGCCGCCGCTGCTCATCCCCGGGATGAGAGCCTGAATGCCGCCGCCCGATCGCGACGAGGGAATCGCGGCGAGAATGTCCCTGCTCACCGTCTGCTGCGCGCGGACGCTCTGCACGTCGACGATCGGTGTCTCGCCCGTGACCGTAATCGTTTCTTCGAGCGCGCCGACCTTCAGGTCGGCGTTGACCGTCGCCACGAAGGTCCCGGAAATCTCGATCCCTTCGCGCCTGACGGTGCTGAAGCCGGTCAGGGCGAACGTCACCGAATAGGTCCCGGTCAGCAGGTCGACGATGCGGTACTGACCGGTGTCGTCGGTGACGACCGTCCGGACTTTTTCAATCAGGACCGGGCTCGAGGCTTCGACCGTCACGCCCGGCAGAACGCCGCCCGAGTCGTCCTTGACAACCCCCGTGATCGCGCCCGTGAACTGTGCGGAAGCAGACGAGGGCAGGAGCAACAAAACAAGTAGCAGCGCCGACATTCGCCCTAGCAGTTGTACCATCCCTTCCTCCTGACGTGGTTCGAGAGGCGTCCAGAGACTAGACGCCGAGGTTTGACTGCGGTAATTGCCGAGGTTTGTTGGGGTAATTCAGAGGCTTTCTTGCGAAGTACACCTCCAGATCGCCGCGACACTACGCCCGCCGATCCCCAGGTGTCAAGCTCAACGCTCAGTTTTTTCGGCGCAGATTATTGCCGCCCAACGTGACGCATTCTCAGAATCTCCAATAAGTTGGATTCATGTCTTGAACAACGCGCAAACGTGACGTATTCACACCATTCCTGGCTCCGTTTTCATTGACAAAGATATCCAGACGTCGTTGAATGCGGTCAGACTTCCGCCGAGACAGCGCGCCCAGTCGTCGAAATACTCTCTCATCAAGGAGTTCCCACCATGCGTGGAGCGTTGAAGGTTGTTTTGATTCTGACGGCGGCTGCATGCTGCCCTCCCTTGCGTTCGCGCAAGGCACCCTTACAGGAACGGTCAAGGACCAGTCGGGCAGCGTCCTGCCCGGCGTGACCGTTGAGGCGTCGAGCCCCGCCCTCATCGAGAAGGTGCGCACGGGGGTCACCGACGGCGCGGGGGTGTACCGCATTACCGGCCTGAATCCCGGCACCTACGCGCTGACGTTCACGCTGCCCGGCTTCAACGCCGTGAGGCGGGAGGGCATCGAGCTTGGCGGCACCGCGACGCTGACGATTTCGGCCGACATGCGGGTAGGCGCCCTGGAGGAGACGATCACGGTCACCGGCGAGACGCCCGTGGTGGACGTCCAGTCGGTCCAGCGTCAGGCTGTGCTCAGTTCGGACGTGATCGCGGCCATCCCGGCAACACGCGCCGTCGGCTCCCTGCTGAATCTCACGCCCGGCCTCGTGGTCGGCGACGCCGGACTCAACGCGTCGCCCACCATGACCGCCTTCTCATCGCGCGGCGGCCCGACCAATGAAGGCCGCATGACGGTCAACGGCATGACGGTGGCGGCGCCGTTCAACGGCGGCGGCGTGTCGACGTACGTCCTCGACTCGGTGAACGTCGACGAGGTCTCGGTGGCCGTCTCCGGCGGCATGGGCGAGTCGGACATCGGCGGGCCGGTGATGAACCTTGTACCGAGCACGGGCGGCAACAGTTTCCGCGGCCAGGCGTTCTTCAACAACGCGGGCGAGTGGTCAAAGGGCGACAACCTGAACGACGAGCTGCGCGCCGTCGGCCTCACCGAGACGCCCGGCATCATCAACGCCTACGACTTGAGCGGCTCCCTCGGCGGCCCGATCATGCGCGATCGACTGTGGTTCTTTGGCAGCTACCGCACGCTCGAGACGGTGACGCCGGTCCAGGGGGTAGTCGCCAATGCGAACGCCTTCGACGCGGCACGCTGGGACTGGGTCCCCGACAACAGCGTCACGGCGCGCCAGATCCAGGGGCGCACGATGTACATCGGGCGGCTCACGGCGCAGGTTTCCGACAAGAATCGTGATCTCGTTCAGCCACGAGTACCAGAACCGCTGCGAGGGGTCACCGCTGCAGGTCGGCGTCGACGGCTGCAACACGCGGGGCGCCGATTGGGTCGCGGCAGGAACGGCGACCGTGTCGCCCGAGGCGAATCCAAACTATTTCAACACCCCGTATCACCTGACGCAGGCGGTCTGGAGCGCGCCGATGACGAACAAGCTGCTCCTCGAGGCCGGATATCAGCCGATTCATGTTCCTCGGCGGTACGACGGGCAGCGTCCCGCCGGAGGGGAGCTTCGATCTGATCTCGGTGACGGAGCAGTCCACGGCGATCCGAGACGCGGCGACGGGACTCCGCTACGCGCCGCGGGCCAACTACGTCTATCGGTCGGTCCCGACCACCAACACCAACTACGCCAACCCGAACATGTGGCGCGCCTCGGCGTCGTACGTCACCGGGTCGCACGACCTGAAGGTCGGCTACCAGGGCGCCTACATCCGGGTGAATTTTACGAACGGCATTCCCGAGTCGCAGTTGTCCTACCGGTTCAGCAACGGCGTGCCGAATCAGTTCACGTTCCGGCTGCCGACGTGGGAGACGGCGGACCGCACGTCGACGACGGCGATCTATATCCAGGACAGGTGGACGCGCGGCCGGTTGACGCTGCAGGGCGCGCTGCGCTACGACCGCGCCTCGAGCTTCAGCCCGGCGGAGAACAACGGGACGACGCTGACGTCGAAGTTCAATGCGGCGCCGATTACCTTCGAACGGACGCCCGGCGTCGACGCGTTCAACGACATCACGCCGCGCATGGGCGTCGCCTACGACCTGTTCGGCAACGGCAAGACGGCGCTGAAGTTCAAACTCGGCCACTACCTCGACGCGGCGACGAATGACAGCGAGTACACGAGCAACAGCCCGCAGGCCCGTATCGTTCGGACGGCCGCCCGGAACTGGCAGGACACCAACAACAACAAGGTCATCGACTGCGACATCATGAACTTTGCGCAGAACAGCGAATGCTCCGCGCTGACCGGCAACGACCTGAACTTCGGGAAGCCCAATCCGACGACAACGGTGAACCCGGACACGCTCACGGGCTGGGGCGTCCGTCAAAACGACTGGCAGTGGGAGATCAACGTTCAGCAGGAGGTGGTCCCGCGCGTGTCAGTGGAGATTGGCTACAGCCGCCGGTCGTTCTACGGAGAGAAGGTGACGGACAATCAGCTTCGCGGGCCCGGCGACTACCAGGAGTTCACCATCCTGGCGCCGGTCGATCCGCGGCTGCCCGACGGCGGCGGATACCCGATTACGCTTCAGATGGTGACGGCGGCGGCCGCCGCTCGCGGCGCGCAGAACTACGTCACGTTCGAAGACGATTTCGGCGAGGAGCGCACCAGTTACTGGCAGGGCGTCGATTTCACGGTGAACGCGCGTCTCCGCCAGGGACTGAACCTCCAGTTCGGGACGCAGACCGGCCGGTCGAGCCTGAACAGTTGCGCGGCTGACGCAGTGATCGACGGGACAACCCAGACCACGATCAAGGACCTGCGTAATTGCCGCGACGTCGATCCGTACCTGACGACTCTGCGAGGACTGGCGTCGTACACGGTTCCAAAGGTCGATGTGCTCGTCAGCGCCACGCTGCGCTCGCAGCCGGCGGTCGAGCGCGTCGCCACCTGGCAGGTGCCGAATACGGTGATCCAGGGAATTACCGGACGCCTGCCGCCGGGAGGCAACGCGACTGGCAACACAACCATCGCGATCATCGACAACGACCATCGGCTGTATGCCGACGATCGGCGCACGCAGATCGACATGCGAATCGCGAAGGTCTTCCGCTTCGGTTCGAGGCGCCTGAATGCGGGCATCGACCTCGGCAACCTGCTGAACACCAATTACGCGACGACGTATGAGGACACCTATCAGTACAGTGCCGGCAATACGGCGCAGGGCGGCACATGGAACAACCCGACGGCGATCTACACGCCGCGGTTCATCCGCTGGAACGTGACGGTCGACTACTGACAGAGCTCGCGGATTCGGCGTTCGGGCCAGGGGGTTCAAAACCCCCTGGCCGCCTTTGGCGACCCTGCCGAACAGTCTGGTCCAGGAAGGTTGGCAGTCCTCTTGCTGAGCCTGAGGCCGGAGGCAGGAATGGCCAAAACACGACCTACTCGAAAGCGACCGAGGGCGAAGAAGCCAGGCGGGGCCCGTCCCAGGAAACGCTCCCGGTCCGCATCGTCCGCGGTGACCGCCACCGCGCGGGCCGTCGGCCGCACGCTCGGCGAGGCCGCGGCCGCGGTCGCCGACCGTCTCCCCTGGCCCAGGGGGAACGACGCCATCACACTGCTCGAGACGGACCACAGACGTCTGGAAGAGCTGTTCAAGGCCGGCGAAGAGACGACGGCCCGGGCCGTTAAACGACGGACCCAGATCCTGAAGACGATCACGACCGAGCTGACGGCTCACGAGCTGATCGAGGAGAAGGTGCTCTATCCCGCGTTGAAGACACACGCGGAGGCGAGAGCGATCGTGCTCGAAGGCTACCAGGAGCACCATGTCGCCGACATCGTGCTGAAGGAGCTGCACGGCCTGCGGCCGTCGGACGAACGGTGGGGTGCAAAGTTCAAGGTCTTCAAAGAGAACGTCGAGCATCACATCGAGGAAGAGGAAGGCGAAATGTTCAAGACCGCGCGGTCGGTTTTGAGCCGTCCTCAGCTCAAGGAACTGGGGGCACGCATGCAGGCCATGAAGGGGGAGGCCTAGCTCGTGGCGGTCCGCATATATTCGTCGACGTTCTTGGCCAGCACGTCGAGCGGCACGTTGCCGCCGAGCACCACGGTATCGTTGAACGCCTTCACGTCGAACTTCGGTCCGAGTGCCGTCGTCGCCTTCTCGCGTTGTCGATTGATCTCGCTGAGACCCACCTTGTAACCGCACGCTTGTCCTGGCCACGAGCAATAGCGGTCGACCTCGCTGGCGACTTCCTCGGGGTTCGATCCGTTCACGTCGACGAAGTATTTGACGCCCTGCTCGCGCGTCCAGCGTTTGGCGTGGATGCCCGTGTCGACGACCAACCGGCAGGCCCGGAAGGCAATCGACTGTAGATATCCGAGGCGCCCGACACGATCGTTTTCATACGCGCCAAGTTCGTCGGCGAGCTGCTCGGCATAGAGTCCCCACCCTTCCGAGTACGCGTTGAAGGAAAGCATCTGACGAATCAGCGGCATGTCGTGCGTGTATTCACCTTGCCAGATGTGGCCGGGGATCGCTTCATGGAAGGTGAGGTCGGCCAGGCTGTACTTGCTGTGGAGGTTCGTGGTTCTGAGGTTGATCCAGAACCGGCCGGGGATCTTGCCGTCGATCGATCCCGCGCCGCCGTACGCACCAGGAGCACCGGGCTCTTCTTCGGGCGGCAGCCGTTTCACCTCCATATTGGGATTGACCACCTTGTTGAACGCACGCGGCATCTGCGCCCGGATCCAGTCGAGGCGATCGTTGATGAACGCCATGATCTCGGCGCGGCCCTTGTCGCCCTGGGAAAACTGGTAACGAGGATCCTTCGCCAGCGCTTTCATCCGTTCGCCCACGGTGCCCTGCGAATAGCCGATCTCCTTCAGGATCGCGTCCATCTGCGCATGCAGGCGCTGCACCTCGACCTGGCCCATCTCGTGGACCTGGTCCGGCGACATGTTCGTGGTGGTCGATGCCTTGAGCGCCCACCGGTAGAATTCTTCGCCGTGCGGACGTGCCGAGATTCCCGCATCGCTGGTTGCGACGGCTCGCTGTGCCTGCAGTTCGCGTAACTGCCGCTCGAGCGCGGGCGCGATCTCCTGCACGGCGATCGTCCGCGCGCGCTCACCCCAATTGCCCGGAATGTTCTTCGACCGCCGCTCGATCGAGTCGACGACCGCCCCGCCTTCGCGCGCATTCTTCGCCGAGAGGCTCATCTGCTCCAACGCCTTGTCAATCAGGAACGCCGGCGGCACGAGCCCGGTTGCGCGCGCCGCCTGCATGCGCCCGAGCTCTCCGTCAAGCTGCTTCACGTACGACTGCAGCCGCGCGAGATACGCCTCGGCGTCGGTGGCGTTCTCGATTAGATGATCGCTATCGAGGAAGCGCGGGATGTCGAGATAGGCGCCGACGTTCTGAATGACGACATACGGCGTGTTGCGCCAGCCGCCAACCGTGATGTCGCCATAAGGGAGCGCGAAGCCTTCGAGCGACGTCGCATAGGCACTTCGCACAACCTCGAAGCTGGTGCGCAATGCGTGCGAAAGACCGCTCGTGTTGAAGGCGTTGACTTGCTGCAGGTCTGCGCGAAGCTGCTGCGCCACTCGCTGCTGGCCTTCAGCAGAGCGATCGGCAAGCTGGGATCGAAGAGCCGCTCTCGCACCGTTGTCGATGCCAAGCGAGGTTGCGCTCTCCGGCGACAGGCGAAGCAGGCTGTCGGCAAACCCGTCGAGCAGCGCAAGCGCCTCGGCCTCGTTTGTTGCGGGCGGTGCCGGCGCACGGTCACCCCCGCACGCGGAGACGAGCGGCAGGGCGGCTGCGGATGCGAGCGCCGCGATCGCTTCACGGCGGCTCGGTCGTGGATCAGACAAGGGCGGGACTCCCGATCATGATGCCAATCATAGGCGATGCGGGGTTACGTGCCGCAGAAGGTGCGGTAAGACTGGTCGCCCGAACGGGGCGTGCCGGGCGTGCTGAACTTGGGCAAGTCGCGCGCGTGGTCGTAGGGTGTCGCCAGCACGTCGAGCAGTCGCTCCATCACGGAATAGTCGTCCGCGCTGGTCGCCGCCTCGAGCGCCTCCTCCACGTTGTGATTGCGCGGGATGAACGCCGGGTTGTGCCGCCGCATGAGGCTCTCGGCCTCGGCAGGCGACTGCGGCTGCCGTTCGCGGCGCGCCGCCAGCCGGTGATGCCACGCCTCGAGCTCGGGATCGGCGTTCGTTGAGTCCCCGATCTGGCGCCCATTGGTCAGCGACCGGAAGGTGTTCGTGAAGTCGGCCGACTGCCGCTGCATCCAGGTGAGGAGGTCGTCAACGAGCGCCTTGTCTCCTTCTTCCTGGGTGAACAGCCCAAGCTTCCCTCGCATGCCGTCGAGCCAGTGCCGTTCGAACAGGTCCGGGAAGCGGTCGAGTGCCGCCGTGGCATGCGCCACTGCGCGATCGACGTCCCGATCGAACAGCGGCAACATCGCTTCGGCAAGCCGGGCGAGGTTCCACTGTGCGACCGACGGCTGGTTACCGTAGGCGTATCGTCCGCCATGGTCGATGGAGCTGAACACCGTGGCCGGATCGTACCTATCCATGAACGCGCACGGGCCGTAGTCGATCGTTTCGCCAGAGAGTGCCATGTTGTCGGTGTTCATCACGCCGTGGATGAAGCCGACCAGCTGCCAGCGGGCGATCAGGTACGCCTGCCGTTCGAGGATCGCGTCGAACAGCGCCCCGTGAAGCATATGCGGCTCAAGCGAATCGGCGAGCTCCGGGTAGTGTCGCGCGCGCGTGTAGTCCGCAAGCGCCCGCACGGCTTCCTGGTCCCCGTGTGCGGCTGCCCACTGCATCGTGCCGACGCGAATGTGGCTCGCGGCCACGCGCGTCAGCACGGCGCCGTCGAGCACCGTCTCGCGATGGACAGGCTCGCCCGTCTTCACCACGGCCAGGCTCCGGGTGGTCGGAATGCCGAGCGCGTGCATCGCCTCGCTGATGATGTATTCCCGCAGCATCGGCCCGAGCGCGGCGCGCCCGTCACCCCGGCGCGAGAACCGCGTCTGCCCCGCCCCTTTCAGTTGAATGTCCACGCGATCGCCGGATGGAGTGACCTGCTCGCCAAGCAGGATCGCACGGCCATCGCCGAGGGCGGTGAAGTGGCCGAACTGGTGGCCCGCGTACGCCTGCGCAATCGGGCGGCCGCCTTCGGGGGCGGCATTGCCCGCGAAAATCGCGGCGCCTTCGGGACCCTCGAGCGCCTCCGGCTCGAGTCCGAGCATCGTCGCGAGCGGCCGGTTGAACGCGGCCATGCGCGGCTCGCGAACCGGAGTGGGTGCCTCATGCGAGTAGAAAAGCTGCGGCAGCTCCGCGTAGGTGTGCTCGAGGTGCCAGCCAGCCATGTGACCATCATAGCGGGCGAGCATCCTGCCGTGGCTTGCCGGCTCCGGCACTACCCGCGGGCTGACGGCTTGTTCAAGGCCACGGCGGCCCGAATGAGAGCCTTCAGAGCCTTCTCGGGCAGCTTGTCGCCTTCGTGGAAGTCGATGGCGCGCCTGACGTTGCCTTCGAGACTGGAATTGAAGAGGCCTGAAGGGTCCTTCAGGGAGGCTCCCTTGGCGAAGGTCATCTTCACGACCTTCTTGTAGGTCTCGCCGGTGCAGACGATCCCGTTGTGCGACCAGACCGGGACGCCCGCCATCGCATTCGACGGCTTCCTCCATTTCCGCTCCTCGGCCATCTCGGGGTCTGCCTCCTTGATCAGGTCGCGGAGCCGGGAGAGCATCTCGCCCCGCCAGTCGCCCAGATGCTCGAATCTTTTCTCCCGGGAAAGAGCTGCTACTCAAGGTCGAACCGATCGAGGTTCATGACCTTGTCCCACGCGCCGACGAAGTCGCGCACGAACTTCTCCTTTGCGTCGTTGGATGCGTAGACCTCCGCGAGTGCGCGGAGCTGGGCATGCGCACCGAAGACGAGGTCGGCGGCCGTGGCGCTCCACTTGACCTTGCCCGAGGAGCGGTCGCGACCCTCGTACAGGTGCTCCCCCGAGCCGGATGGCTTCCACTCCGTGCGCATGTCGAGCAGGTTCACGAAGAAGTCGTTGGTCAACGTCTCCGGCCGGTCGGTGAAGACGCCGTGCGGGGATTGGCCGACGTTGGCGTTGAGGGCCCGCATGCCGCCAATCAGCACCGTCATCTGGGGAGCGGTCAGCGTCAACATGAATGCCTTGTCCAGTAGCAGGGTCTCGGGGGACAACCTCGCTCCGGCTCCAAGGTAATTGCGGAACCCGTCGGCGTCCGGCTCGAGGACGGCAAACGACTCGACGTCGGTCTGCTCCTGCGAGGCGTCGGTGCGTCCGGGCGCGAACGGCACCGTGATGGTGTGGCCGGCGTTCTTTGCCGCCTGCTCGACGGCCGCGCAGCCACCCAGCACAATCAGGTCAGAGAGCGAGACGCGCTTCCCGCCGGACTGTGACTTATTGAACTCCTGCTGGACCTTGTCGAGCGCCTTCAGCGCCTTGTCCAGTTCGCCCGGCTCGTTGACCTCCCAGTTCCGCTGTGGCTTCAGGCGGATCCGTGCCCCGTTCGCCCCGCCGCGCTTGTCGGTGCCTCGGAAGCTGGCCGCTGCCGACCAGGCGGTGGAAACCAGGCGGGAGATCGACAGGCCCGATGCGAGGATCTTGCTCTTGAGGGCCGCGATGTCCTCCGCGCTGATCAGGTCATGGTCGACGGGAGGGACGGGGTCCTGCCACAACTGTGGCTCCGGAACCCACGGACCGAGATAGCGCGAGACCGGCCCCATGTCGCGGTGCAACAGCTTGTACCAGGCCTTCGCAAAGGCGTCTGCGAGCTGGTCCGGGTTCTCGTGGAAGCGCTTCGCGATTGGCGCGTAGATCGGATCCAACCTGAGAGCGAGGTCCGTCGTCAGCATCATCGGCGCGTGCCGCTTCGACGGGTCGTGCGCATCCGGCACCGTGCCCTGGGCCTCGGGATTCTTCGGCGTCCACTGCTTCGCACCGGCTGGGCTCGTGGTCAACTCCCAGTCGTACTTGTACAGGTTGTCCAGGAACCCGTTGCTCCACTTCGTCGGCGTGTTGGACCAGGCGCCCTCGAGGCCGCTGGTAATCGCGTCGCCGCCCTTCCCGCTGCCGAAGCGGTTCTTCCAGCCACAGCCTTGCTGCTCGAGGGGAGCAGCCTCCGGCTCCGGCCCGACGTTATCGGGGGCAGGGGCCGCACCGTGGGTCTTGCCGAACGAGTGGCCGCCTATGATGAGCGCAGCCGTCTCTTCGTCGTTCATCGCCATGCGGGCGAAGGTCTCGCGGATGTCCCGGGCGGCAGCCAGGGGATCGGGGTTGCCGTTGGGCCCCTCCGGGTTCACGTAGATCAGGCCCATCTGGACGGCGCCGAATGGTCTGCCGAGCTCGCGGTCCCCGCTGTAGCGCTCGTCTCCGAGCCAGGTTTCCTCAGTGCCCCAGAAGATCTCCTCGGGCTCCCAGATGTCGGGCCGCCCGAAGCCGAAGCCGAACGTCTTGAAGCCCATCGAATCCAAGGCGACGTTGCCGGCGAAGACCAGCAGGTCGGCCCAGGAGATCTTCTGCCCGTACTTCTGCTTGATGGGCCAGAGCAGCCGGCGCGCCTTGTCGAGGTTCGCGTTGTCGGGCCAGCTGTTCAAGGGGGCGAAACGCTGCGCGCCCTCGCCGCCGCCGCCGCGGCCGTCGGCGATGCGGTAGGTGCCCGCGGCATGCCACGTCATCCGGATGAAGAGCCCGCCGTAGTGGCCGTAATCGGCCGGCCACCAGTCCTGCGACGTCGTCATCAGCGCAATCAGGTCGCGCTTCAGCGCGTCGACGTCGAGGGTCTTGAACTCCTCGCGGTAGTTGAAGTCCTCGCCCACCGGACTGGATAGAGCCGAGTGATGGTGGAGAACCGAGAGGTCCAGTTGATCCGGCCACCAGTCCTTGTTCGTCCTGGGCCGGCCTCGCTTGGGAGTCGGGGCGGGGATTACGGGGTTCTCGCTCTCGCTCACGCTCGCAGTCGCGTCCTTGTCATGCGTCCGAGTGACGTCCTTGTCAGCCACGTGTCTCGTTCTCCTTTCCTACCTGTTTCCTGAGAGCAGGCGCCGCGACATTCGGGCACCTGGCACCCTGGGAGTCTAAAACGCAATCGTCATGATTATCAAACCTGGTCAAGAAAGTCCGGAAAGTCCTGCCGGCCGTCTCCCCTGCGACCGTGTATCGCAAGGATTGGGCTTGAGCGATCGTGAGCTTGCGTGTAACGTGTCGCTGTTTCGCAGCAGCGTTGGATGATGGAGGGGTTAGTGGCGCTACGCTCTTACGGTGTGTTGAAGGGGAAGGCAATCGAGGTCCGGTTGGGCGCCGGGCAGAGCCCTCACTACCAGGTGCGCATCGTTGACGACACGACGGACTACCGGATTGCGGTCAACGTCAAGTCGCAGCTGCCCCCCTCCGATGTCGAATTCATCGTCATCGAGCACTTTCAGCATCCGATCACGCCGATAGTCGAGCGGCTCCCGCAAGGCTTCACCGCGCTCGAGCGGAAGCCCGGCTCAGGAGCACTCGACTTCATCAGAGGCAATCTCTTCGACCGCGCGCAGATGCGGCCGCTGCCCTTCAGTGTCCCTGGCTTCGACAACGACCTCAACGAGAAGCTCGATCGGGTGATGCAGCGCGCGGTTGCCGACGAGGGCGCGCTGGTGTACGCCTTCGGTGAGCGCTGGGGACCGGAGCCGGGCAAGAAGGACAAGTACTTCGGTTTCCTGCCGGGCAACGGCATCCACGATATCCACATGAACCAGGGCAATGCCGCCCAGTATGCCGCCGATGACGGAGTGTTTCAGGATGGCGGCGTCGTGGTGCACTTCCCGGACCAGCAGGAATGGACCGCCATCTTCCTGAAGTTCCAGTCGCAAAGCTGGCACACCGACGACAAGACCGGACACTCCGTTACCGGACCTGTCCCTCCCCCGGCCCCGGGTCCTCCGCAGCCCCCAGGTCCACCCACCTCCGACGATCCGGATGGTCTCGTCCGTATCGTGGCAGCACTTGTCAATCCGACACAGTCGCCGGAGATCGAGGTGGTCACGCTGCTGAACACTGCCCCACACGACGTCGACCTGTCGGGATGGGCGCTGCTCGATACCCAGAAGAAGCGACTGCCCCTCTCGGAGGTGCTGAGCGCCGGCACCACTCGCGTCGTGCGCGTCAGCCAGCCGTTGGCCCTGTCGAACGAAGGCGGCGTCATCACGCTGGTGGATGAGAGAGGCCTCAAGGTGCATGGCGTGTCGTACACGAAGGAGCAGGCACGCCACCCGGGATGGACGATCGTGTTTTGAACCCGTAAATTTTCTGAGTGGGGGCGAGCGAATGCGCCCGAGGAGGTGTCGGCTATGATGCGCTCGCTTTCGAACCGGCTGCTGAATCCGTCTCGCTCAAAGCAAGTGTTCATTCTGTCTGCAAGCATCGCCTATCTACTGCTGTTCGCGTCCCAGAGCTCCTCTAGCGCCCAAAGCCCCAGGGCCACCGGGCCCGTGGTGCGTATCGTTTACCTGGTCCCGGCAGACCGGGCGGTGAGCGACGCCTACGTAGAACGTCTGGAGGCGGCAATCCAGCATGTGCGGATCTGGACTCGGAACGAAATGGGTGATGGCACCACGTTCAGCACTAACAGGCGTGTTGTGGAAGTCGTTCACACGTCCCAGGTGGCCGCATGGTACAGCACCAATCCGAGCGGTGATTACGCACTGTGGTTCTGGACCAACGTTCTGACGGAAGCGTTCGCACTCACTGGGGCGAAGTTCGCCGACCCAAACAACACCTGGGTCTTCTACATCGACAGCGACCCAGGTTGTGAACAGGCGGCCGGCGCAACGTTAGGAGTGGTTCTACTCGGTGCGAATGATTTGCGTGGACTCGCCGGAGAACCATACGTCCCTCCTTGCGCAGGCGCTCCGCCAGACACTGCGGGGGTGTGCCGGTGGGTTGGTGGGCTTGGGCACGAGTTGGGTCATGCGTTCGGCCTGCCGCATCCTCCGGAATGCGAGGACTCGGACCCTAATACGGTGTGTCCGCTCAACACGTTGATGTATCTGGGATATATCACCTATCCGCAGACTTTCCTCCTGGAGACGGATAAGGAGACGCTTGCGCAGAGCGGATTCTTTTCGCCCGTTCGCTTACGCCAGTCGTTGCCGGAGTGCTCCGGGGAGCGGAGGCGCTAACCCCGCATCTGTATAGCGAGACGAGTCGGAACCACCTTCGCGATTCTCAGGGGATCGACCGGCCCGATGCGCACGCACGTTTTCCTCTCGTTCGCGAACGAAGACGTGGAGATCGTACGCCGGTTCGCGAATCGATTACGGGCCGCTGGTGTCGCCGTCTGGACAAGCGCCGAACAGATGGTCCCAGGGACGCTGGATTGGGAGAAGGCGGTCAGGAACGCGCTTGACGCCAGCGTCGCGGTGGTGCTGATCGCTTCGCCCGCCGCCGCACGATCGGTGTACGTGCGCGGTGAGGTCGGCATCGCCATCGCACGCGGATTGCCGCTGTTCTCCGCGTGGACCCACGGCGATGCGTGGGAAGACTGCGCACCGCTGATGTTGACATCGTCGCAATACGTGGACTGCCGCGGAGAGGAATTCGAACGGGGCACGTCCCGGCTGGCGGAGGTGCTTCGACCGCTCGCCGAACAAGCGGGTACTCAGTGATTTTGCGCACCCTCTGCTCGAACCGTTTCCACCGTCATGCGTCTCGGTCGCTCTGCCGCCCACCGCCACCGCGCATGACCCCGCCAACAGGTCGGCGGCGATACTGAAAGTCGGCGCCTACGCCTCGCTCGAGGCGCTGCTCGACGCGCTCTTCGCGAATTACCTGAAAGAGCACTTCGAGCCGCTCACCTACGGAAAGAGCTGGATGCTCGTGGAGGCACGAGAAGGTGGGTTCGGCTTCGTTGTGGCGCCCTGGTCCTGGCTGACTGGCGCAGCCATCGACCGGCGCTGGGTGCGCGGGCAGTCGCCTGCGGACTGCCATTTGCTCCCGGGTACCCGATGGGCGGTCACGACCACACCCGCAGACGTGTATGGACTGGCGCTGTCCGACCCTCGCGTCGTCGGCGCCTTACGGGCAACCGCCAAAAGCGATCTGGCGTGGCGGCGCGATGGCTACCTTGCATTTCGGCCCGGTTCGGAAGTGGATGCGACCGCGTTCTCCTGCACAGCCGTCTGCCGGGGACGCTCACCCTTCTGGCGCGACGATGAGATGGCGCGGCAGATGGCTCTGGTGCAGATCAAACCGGTGCCCGAGGACGAACTCCACTGGTACCTGGCTGATCCAGTGCCTTGACGGGAACGATCACGATATTCTTTAGGCTCGAAAAAGGAGTCGTCACATGAGTTACGTGGACGGATACGTGCTGGCAATCCCGAAGAAGCACCTCAAGGCCTACCGACGGATGGCGGCGTTGGGAAGGAAGGCGTGGATGAAGCACGGCGCTGTGGACTACAAGGAGTGCGCGGGCGACGACCTCGCCGCGAAATGGGGTACGCCGTTCACCCGCGTGATGAAGCTGAAGCCGGGCGAGACGGCGGTCTTCGCCTACATCGTGTTCAAATCGCGCGCGCATCGCGACCGCGTCAATGCCAAAGTGATGAAGGAAATGGCTGCGATGGGCGCCCCGAAGGACATGCCCTTCGACATGAAGCGCATGGCGTACGGAGGCTTCAAGACGATCGTCGAATGAATACGCAGAATCCGCAAAGAGGGAATTTCAAGATGGCCGTTCACTACCTGGAGATCGTCAGTAACGACGTAGACACCCTGACTGCGCTCTACCAGCGCATGCACGGTCTCTCGTTTGGTCCCCCAGACCCCGATCTCGGGCAGGCCCGTGTGGCGACTCGAACCGACGGAACTCTGGTGGGCATCCGGAAGCCGTTGGCGGCGCATGAGCAGCCGATCGTGCGAACCTACCTCGCGGTCGAAGACATCCAACAAGCAGTGAAGAAGGCCGACGACTCCGGCGCGATCATTGCCTACCCCCCGACCCGACAGGGACAGCGGGGCACCTTTGCAATCGTGATCCAGGGCGACGTGCAACACGGACTATGGCAACGCTAGGTCGAGTGCGGAGACCGTTCAACCAACTCGATGAGATGGGACCGCCTTCGGACGGCTGCCGACGAATGCCGCCAGGTGCTGACCGGTCAGCGTCGACCTCGCCGCCACCAGGTCGGCTGGTGTGCCTTCGAACACGATCCGCCCGCCGTCGTGGCCCGCGCCCGGCCCGAGGTCGATGATCCAGTCGGCGTGCGCCATCACCGATTGGTGGTGCTCGATCACGATGACCGACTTGCCGGAGTCGACCAGCCGGTCCAACAGCCCGAGCAGTGGCTCGAGGTCGGCCAGGTGCAGCCCGGTGGTCAGCTCGTCGAGGACATAGACGCCGCCTTCTTCACCCATGTGCGTGGCGAGCTTGAGCCGTTGCCGCTCGCCACCCGACAGCGTGGTGAGCGGTTGGCCGAGCCGCAGGTAGCCGAGCCCCACGTCGGCCATCCGCTGCAGGATCGCGTGCGCCGCCGGCGTATGCGCCTTGGCTTCGAGAATGTTCGGCGCCCCGGGGCCGAAAAATACAACCGCGTCTTCGACCGACAGGCCGAGTACCTCGGCGATGTTGAGCCCGCCGAGCCGGTACTCCAGCACCGACGCCTGGAACCGCCGGCCCTCGCACTCCTCGCAGACCGTCGTGACGCCGGCCATCATCGCGAGGTCCGTGTAAATCACGCCGGCGCCGTTGCAGGTTGGACAGGCGCCCTCGGAGTTGGCGCTGAACAGCGCGGGCTTCACGCCGTTGGCTTTCGCAAACGCGTTGCGGATCGGATCGAGCAGGCCGGTGTAGGTTGCCGGGTTGCTCCGCCGCGAGCCACGGATCGGAGTCTGGTCGATCGACACCACCTCGTCCTGGCCACTCACCGAGCCATGAATCAGAGAGCTCTTGCCCGACCCCGCCACGCCGGTCACCACCACCAGCACGCCAAGCGGGATGTCGAGGTTGACGTTCTTCAAGTTGTGCGTGCGGGCGCCGCGCACTTTCATCACACCCGACGGCGTCCGCACCGACGGTTTGAGGGCGGCCCGGTTGGAGAGATGCCGCCCGCTGAGCGTGCCGCTCTTCCGCAGCCCATCAACGGTGCCCTCGAAGACCACCTCGCCGCCGGCGGCACCAGCGCCGGGGCCCAGGTCGACCACGTGGTCGGCGATCGCGATCACTTCCGGCTTGTGCTCGACGACAAGGACGGTGTTGCCTTTGTCGCGCAATCGCAGCAGCAGGTTGTTCATCCGCTGGATGTCGTGAGGGTGCAGCCCGATCGTCGGCTCGTCGAAGACGTAGGTCACGTCGGTCAGCGAGGAGCCGAGGTGGCCGATCATCTTCGTGCGCTGCGCCTCGCCGCCCGACAGCGTGCCCGACGGCCGGTCGAGACTGAGGTACCCGAGCCCGATCTCCACGAACGAGTCGAGCGTCTGCCGCAGCTTCCCCAGCAGGGGCGCGACGGCCGGGGCTTTGAGATCGCGCAGCCACTGGGCCAGGTCGTTAATCTGCATCGCGCAAGCGTCGGCGATGTTGATCTTGTTGATCTTCGACGCGCGGGCCGCCTCGTTGAGCCGGGTGCCTCTACACTCGGGACAGGTGCTGAACGTGACCGCGCGCTCCACGAACGCCCGGATGTGCGGCTGCATCGCCTCGACGTCCTTGGACAGGAACGACTTCTGGATCCGCGGCACGAGCCCCTCGTAGGTGAGGTTCAGTTTCTCGACCTTCACCTTGGTAGGCTCCTTGTAGAGGAAGTCGTGGCGCTCCTTTTTGGTGTATTTGCGGATCGGCTTGTCCAGGTCGAGGAAGACCCCGAAGATGCGCACGTACCAGCCGTCAGACGTGTACCCGGGAACCTTGATTGCACTCTCGTTGATCGACTTGCTGTCGTCGAAGAGCTGCGACAGGTCGATGTCGGAGACCGATCCCATGCCCTCGCATCGCGGGCACATGCCGCCGTGGTAGACGGCGTCGCGCACCACGATCCGCTCCCCCTTGCCCTTGTCGACGGTCATCGACCCGCTCGCTTTCCGCGTCGGGACGTTGAACGAGTAGGCAGTCGGAGGCCCGATGTGCGGCTTGCCGAGTCTGCTGAACAGCACCCGCAGCATCGCATTGGAGTCCGTAACGGTGCCGACCGTGGAACGGGCGTTGGCGCCCATTCGCTCCTGGTCGACGATGATCGCGGTCGTCAGCCCTTCCAGAACGTCGACGTCGGGCCGGGCCATCGTCGGCATGAATCCCTGCACGAACGCGCTGTAGGTCTCGTTGATCAGCCGCTGCGACTCCGCTGCGATAGTGCCGAACACCAGCGACGACTTGCCCGATCCCGAGACGCCGGTGAACACGGTCAGCCGCCGCTTGGGGATCTCGACGCTGACGTCCTTCAGGTTGTTCTCCCGGGCGCCCTGGACGCGGATCAGGTCGTGGCTGTCTGCGATCATGTCCCTCTACTGCCCTGTATACGATGGTTCACTACCGACGACGACGATCAACCGGGTCCCCAGCGCGGCAGCCGCGCTGGGGGCCCCGTCGCAGAGCTCGCTGAGCACGCAGAGACACGAACCCGTCCCGCTGGCATTACACACAAATCAGTACCACGAACGACACAGCGCAAACCGAAAACACAGGGAAAACAACCTTGAATCCGTGACCTCCGTTTGTCTCCGCTACCTCCGTGGTGGAGCTTGTCTTCTCTGCGATCTCTGCGGTCTCCGCGTTATACGTTGTCCTTGATACGGTACTGCTTCAGCAAGGACACGGCACTCGTCTCAGTGTCTCGCGAGCTGACCCGCCAGGAAGTCCACCACACGTTCGAACGGATCGAAGCCGAACGCCTCGGCCACGGACGGCCGCAGGTTGGAGTTGGCGTTGATGTCGTAGAACACGCGTCGGCCGTCGACGGTCTCGAGATACTCGATGCCGCCGACGTCCAGTCTTGCCGCTCGTGCGATCCGCTGCGCCGTGTCGACGGCGTCCTGGGGAACCTCGCGGAACGGATAGAACTCGACAGGCGGCGCCGATATCGGCGTCGGCTCACTCGGCAGCTCGCACGAGCCGGCGCCGTCGTCGGGGTTGCAGACCGGCGAGGGGCACAGGTTGAACCGCCCATGGGTGACGACGCGCATCGCGTACAGCAGCTCGTCGCCGAGAAACTCGAGGCGGGTGATGCCGCGCTCGGGATCGTGCGGGAGATACTCCTGAAGCAGGAACAGATTGTCGGGCAACCACATGCCAGGATCGCGTGAAAAGATCGCTTCGACGTGCGCCTGCGAATCGACCATCTGAATGCGCGCGCCGCTGCCTCCCTGGTCCGGCTTCAGCAGTGCGGGCCAGCGGATCTCCGCCGCGTAGGCGTGCAACGCACGCGGGTCGTTGAACGTGATCGAACGTGGGCAATCGATCCCGAGAGTGCGCAGGAGCGTCGCCTGCGCGCTCTTGCTCAATTCGAGTGCGAAGACATCTGCGCCGTTGAGGACGCGCGCGCCGCGCAGCTCGAGCGAGCGCATGTACGCCAGCGCCAGCGGCACTGCGCGGGTGTTGCCGCGGAGATACGCACTCGGGCTCGCCTGGTTGAAGTAGACCGGTGCGCGCAGGGCCTCGACGTTGCTGAACGCAGCCTGGGTCAGGTCGAACGGCTCGAACGAGACGCCGCGCCGCGTGAGCGCCGCAAAGAGCGGCTTCTGCCACTCGGGGTGCTCGTGAAGGACGATGAGATCTGGCGTGTTACTTGGCACTCGCTCACCGCGCCGCGGCCGCGGTCGTCCGCTGCGCCGGGAAGAGGAGCTTCTGCACGCGCCAGTTCGATGTCTCGGCCACGTAGACCTCGGTCTCGGAGCGGCAGGCGAGCTGGTGGGCGCCGGAGAACTGTCCCAGGTTCCGCCCTGAACGGCCGATCACACCCAGCACCTTGCCCTCGAGCGTCACCTTGAACACCCGGCCCGGAAACGTGCTCTCGCCGACGAACAGCACCTGGTTGGGTCCGGGAGTGATGCAAATCGAGTTGGGCGCGCCGATGGTCTGCGCCAGGCGTTCGCCGGTCGGCGTGTTGCCGTTGACCGCCTTGGTTCCCGGAGCAGGAGGCACGTCGATGCTGAACAGCCGGAGAAACTTGCCATCAGCGTCGAATACCTGGATGCGCCGATTCCCCCGATCGCCCACATAGATTTGGTTGTTGCGGTCGACCACGATCGCGTGCGGGGTGTTGAATTGTCCAGGCCCGGTGCCGTGGGCGCCCCACGACTTCACCCAGTCGCCGTTCTTGTCGTACTTGGCCACCCTCGCGTTGATGTAGCCGTCGCTGATATAGATGTTGCCGTCCGAGTCGAATGCCACGTCGGTCGGCTGGCGGAACAGGCCGTCCACGTGTGGCAGCGGAGGATCGACGTGCTCCCACGGTTCGGCTTCCTCCGCAGATTCTTTCCTGCGCCCGAACACCCAGACGACGCGGCCCGCCTGGTTGAACTTGATGATCATGTCGGAGCCCTTGTCGACCGCCCAGATGTTGTCGTCCCTGTCGATGCGCACCGTATGAGCGAACGACCAGCCGTACAGACCGGCGCCGATCTCTCGGATGAATTCGCCCTTGGGACCAAACTCGAGCAGTTGCGAGGCGGCAGGTCCAAACGCGGGACCATGCGCGCTATTCGAGCGCGTGAACACGAAGACGTGGCCCCTCGAGTCGACGGCCACGCCCGGAACCTCGCCAAAGTTCAAGCCGGCCGGGAGCTTCAGAAAGTCGGGCACCGATTCGAACGGCAGGTTCGGCACGGCTTCCTGGCCGAAGGCCGGCGCGACCATGAGCACGCACAACACGAGGACACGCGCTTTCATAGAAGCCTCCTATCAGACGACCCGCTGGAGTCGCCATCCTAACCGAGTTCGCGGCTCACGCTTTAGGGATTGACAGCTGCTGACGAGCATTTCAACATGAGCGTGCTGCGAGTTCCGGAGCACGTGAGGTCATGGCTCGAAGCGAAGAGGAGAAACCTGTATGGGTTCGCACCGCCACTCCGATCGCCGGAAGTTCCTGACGGAAAGCGCCGCGTTGGCGGGCCTGGCTGTAGGGGCGCTCCAGACGGCCGATGTCGATGCCCAGACACCCATGTCTGCGGCACGTCTCAAGGAGACCCTGGCCTACGGACAACCCTCGCAGTTCGACAACACGGTGCGGAGGGCTACCAGTTCCGGCACGCCTATCACCGATAGTGCGCTGACGACACCGCTGCAGGATCTCGATGGGATCATCACGCCATCGGGCCTGCACTTCCTGATGGACCACGTCAACGGCATTCCGGATATCGATCCGCAGCAGCATCGCCTGCTGATGCACGGCATGGTCGATCGACCCCTCAGTTTCACGATGGACGAGTTGAGGCGCTTCCCCTCGGTCTCGAAAGTCTATTTCCTCGAATGCAACGCGAACAGCCGCCCGCTTCGTGGTCCGAACGGCGATTCGGTGCAGTTGGTGCACGGCCGAACCAGCTGCAGCGAATGGACCGGGGTGTTGCTCTCGGTCCTGCTCAAGGAGTGCGGCGTGAAGGCCGGCGCGAGCTGGGTGGTCGCCGAAGGATCGGAATCCAACAAGTACACCATGAGCATTCCGTTGGCCAAGTGCATGGATGACACGCTGGTGGCGTACGCCCAGAATGGCGAGCCGGTCCGCCCGCACAACGGGTATCCGCTGCGACTGGTCGTCCCGGGCTGGGAAGCGATTCGCGCCGTGAAGTGGTTGAGCCGCATCGCCGTCGTCGATCGGCCCGCCATGGCCTGGCACGAAGCCGGCAACAACGCCGACACCAACGCTGAGGGCAAGGCGCTCGGTTTCCGATTTGCGCTGGGCCCGAAATCGGTGATCACTCGCCCGTCCGGGGGCCAGCGCCTTCCCGGCCGCGGCTTCTACGAGATCACGGGGCTGGCGTGGACCGGTGGAGGCTCCGTGCGGAGAGTCGACGTGTCGATCGACGGTGGCCGGACCTACAAGGAAGCGCAGCTTCAGCAGCCGGTGCTTCCGTACGCGCACACACGGTTTCGCTTCGCGTGGGAGTGGAACGGCGAAGAGGCCGTGCTGCAGTCGCGCTGCACCGATGAACGGGGCGAAGTGCAACCGACCATCGCCGAGGCGGCGAAGATTCTCGGCGTGACGCCGGAGTATTTCCTGCAGGCCGATCACTTCAATGGCATTCAGCCCTGGAAGGTCAACCGGGACGGAGGCATCCAGAGTGCGATGTACTAGGCTGCTGGCAGCGGCGATCGTGCTCTCTGCGTCTGCGACAGCACTCGCGCAGGGGCCGACCTATCGGCTGGGAACAACCCCAAGCGAAGCGGAAATCAAGGCGCGCGACACCGCGGTCTCGCCTCTGGGGAAGGAATTGCCGACCGGTAGCGGCTCGGTGAGCGAGGGTTCAACCGTGTATGCACGCGAATGCGTCGCGTGTCACGGACCGAATGGCACGGGAACGAAATTGCATCGCGGGCTCATACCGCTGGGCAATGCGAAGCCTGTGAAAATCGAGGGGAGTCTGGTCCCGTTCGCGACGACGGTCTGGGACTTCATCAACCGGGCCATGCCGTGGACGAAACCGGGAACGCTCACGCCGGACGAGGTCTATGCGGTGACCGCCTACGTGCTCTTTCTCAACGGCATCGTCAAGGAGACCGACGTCCTCGATGCGACGACGCTTCCCAAAATCCGGATGCCGAACCGCGACAGATTCGTCACCGTCGAGATCGGCTTGAAACCCGGGGAGCGACGCCCGCTCGGACACTATCCCTGATCGCAAGTGGATGAGGTCGGCGCTTGGCCGTATCACGGCATCGTTGGTCGCTCAGGCGCTAATCGAAGACACTACTTTCTTCCTCTCAGCGGTCTCTGCGCGCTCTGCGGTGTACGTTGTACTTGTTAGTCCTCGCTCAGGGCAACGCGAAGACGTACAGCGCGTTGTAGCGGCGCGTCGGCTGCAGCTTCGCCTGCGTAATCAGGCCGCCGGTCATCAATCCTTCTCCCGTCAGCACCGCGATGTACTGTTTACCGTTCACTGCGTACGTGATCGTGCTGTTCTGAATGGTTCCGCCGAGCGTCGTCTCCCAGACCATCTCCCCGCTCTGGGCATGGAAGGCTCTGAACTTCTGATCGAGATCGCCCCAGAAGATCAGATCGCCGGCCGTCGCCAGCACCGCGCCATTGCCGGGAGCGCGTCCCTTGTAGATGTGCTGGATCTGGCCGGTCGCCACGTTGATCTTCGCGAGGCCGGCGAACTCCTCCGGCTTCGATCCGGGGCGCGGAATGCCGTCGCGACGCTCTGCGATCGCCGGCTGCCCGTCCGATGCGGGAGCCGCCGCCGTCATGTCGAGGCAGTTGTCCGTGTACGGCACGAAGAGCGAGTTGACGCCAGGATGGTACGCCATCGGCCAGTAGCTCTTCGTGTTCCAGAAGCACACCGTCCGCCGCTTGCCGGGCGCGTCGACGAGCACGCTCTCGTTGATATACGTCTTTCCTGTCTTCACGTCGATCTTCGAGATGAGGAACTCGGGCGTGTCGTAGGGGAACGGATTCGCCCACAGGAACTGGCCGGTCGTTCGATCGAGCGCCCAGATGCCGCCGCCCTCGCCGACCGTCAACGCGATGTCACGCTGCTCGCCCCGGGGAATGTCGGGATTGATCCACTTGACGAACTTCGGATCGGGGCTGACCGCGGTCCGGACCAGCACGCGTTCGTTCGTGTAGTCCAGGTCCCAGTCGTCGCCAGGCAGATGCTGGTAGTACCAGACCAGCTTCCCGGTATCGGGATTGAGCGCCACGGTCGAATTGCTGTAGAGATCCGCGGGCGACGAGAGCCCCACCGCCCGCGCGTCGCCGCCGTGGCGGGCCGCCCGGGTATTCGGCATCGGGTTGGCGACCCCCCAGAAAATCAGCCGCCGCACCGGATCGTACCCGCCCGCCAATCCCCACGGTGAGGCCAGCCGTCCTCCGGGAGGCGACCCTCCCCATGTTTCGTCCCCCGGCTCGCCGGCCGCCGGCACGGTGTAGAAGCGCCACGCCTCTTTTCCAGTTCTGGCATCGTGCGCCGAGATGTAACAGTTGTCGCGCTCGGTTCCACAGGCGCGCCCGGATAACACCTTGCCGTCGGCGACAATCACACCAGAGGTGAGATTTCCGCTCGACTTCGTTTCCCATTTCACCGCACCGGTGCGCGCGTCGAGCGCAACGAAAAAGCCGTCCGGCGACGCGTAGAAGACCATGTCCTCGTAGATAGCGATCGCCTTCGTCCTGCTGGCGCCCGTCGGCCGCTTGTGCTCCCAGATCGTCGCGCCGGTTGTCGCATCGACCGCCAGAACGCTGGCGCCAGGAGCCGCAAGATACAGCACGCCCTGGTGCACAATCGGAATGCTCTCCTGGTTACCCGTCCCCAGTTCCTTCTTGAACACCTCGCGAAGCTGCCCGACGTTCTGCCGGGTGATCTGCTTCAGCGGGCTGAAGCGCTGCGCGTCGTAGGTCCGGCTGTACATCAGCCAGTCGTCCGCGCTCGGATTCGCCAGCATCTCTTGCGTCACGGGGGTGAAGTTCTGGACGTTGTTCTGTGCGACCGACGCCGACGAAAGCGCCAGCAGAGCAACCGACGTCACGAGGAACAGATGGCGCATTGTCCTTCTCCTGGGTTTCTTCATTGCTTTGACGGCGCGACGAAGGGTCCTGCTCGGGCTTGCCTTGCGTGTTGGCCAGCGGACCGAGCTCCGCGGCCACGCCGCGCGCGATGGCGGCCGTCTCGCTGCCGGCCTGGAAACTGGGATTCTGGCGATTTCGTCGGCGTTCTTGAGGCCCTCGAGCGTCTCAATCATCACGACCAGCACCACGTTGTCGTTCGCCGTGTTGCGGTACCCGCCCGGCACGCCGCCCCACATCGCCGCGTAGCCAGGAAGGCCCGCCCTCTTGTGAGAGCGGGCCTTCAGGAGAGGCGCACGAGAGATCCGAATCTACCGGCGCATCGACTTCGGTTTTTGTCGCATCAGAAATCGAACTGCGCGCTCACTTTGATGTAGCGCGGCTGCAGCACCGAGGTCGGCGTCAACCAGGTCGAGACCGCCTGGTTCGGAATGAACGTCTCGTTGTAGGTGAGCACAGGCGCCGCGTTCGTGATGTTGGAGATGTCGAACCCGACGTTGGTCCGCGTACGCCCGAATCTGAGAATCTTGGCCACACGGAGGTCGATCTGGTTGACCCGATCGCCGAAGAACGTGCCCGGCTCGATGAGGTTGACCGTCACCGTCTGGCCCCCGACACCCGCGAAGGGCCGGTTCAGCCCCACCGTGGCCGAATTGGGCGCGGCCCAGTTCGCGTCCAACTCTCCTCCCTGGTCGCTCCTGAACGTCCCCGCCAGCTGCACCTCAATCTTCGGGATCATGTACGACCCGAAGCCGGTGAACCGCGTGACGTACCCGGTCGACGTGTCGCACCAGGGGTTGACCGGGTTCTGCGCACCGGCCACGGTCCATTCGGGCAGCTGGCTCCGAATCTCGCAGTAATCCGAATGGGTATTCGAGGTGTTGAAGCCGGCCTGCAGCGACAGTCCGCTCGCCGGCCGCGCGGTGACCTTGAAGTTGATCGAGTTGGCCACCTGCGTCTGGTCGCCGTAGGTGCTCGCGGTCGTGACGAAGTTGTTGGCGCCCTTGGCGGCCGCGTCTGCGGTCACGTTGTACAGGCCGCCGAACACGTACCCGCCGCCATTCGGCAGCCGCGCATCCGTGGGCACGTTGAGGCCGAACTCCGTGTGGTCTTGCACACTCCGGTTGAGGCTGTCGCTGGCGTAGAAGTTCACGAGCCAGCGCCGCTGATAGCCGAACTCGACCGACACGCGAGGCAGCAGTTGCTGTTCGATCGCCATGCCCACCTGCCAGTCACCCGACCGGATCCCCCAGCCCGAGAACAACGCCGGGTCCTGCGTCGTGTCAAAGTTCGGCGTGCCAAATGCCTGGTTCGGCATTCGGGCCGCAAAAATCTCCGTTCTTGCTCCGCAGGTCCTGCTGCGCGGGATTCAACAGGTCGCAGTCGGCCACGAAGTCCTTGTCCTGATCCGTCCAGGCCCTGGTCGTCGTCGTCACCAGGCGTCCGACCGGTCTCGAGTCGGTGAAGAGGCCGCCGTTCTGGGCGGCTTCGAGATACCGGCCCACATTCCCCTTGATCGCCGTTTTCCCGTTGCCGAAGACATCGAACGCGATGCCGCCGCGTGGCGTGAGGTCGTGATAGCCCGTCACGCCCTCGGTGTGCGGGTAGACGACCGGATCCGGGAAGAACCGGACGGGGCCGACCTGCACCTCCGGGAAATAGCTCCACGCGTGGTCGTACCGCAGCGCCCCCTGCAGCGTCATCCGGCCGCGCGTCCACTGATCCTGCGCGTAGAAGGAGTCGGCGCGGACGCGCCCGCCGAACGAATAATTGCCGATCGTCATGGTCATCTGATCCGGCACACCGTTGTTGAAGCGGTACTGCAGGTACTGGGAGTTCGTGAGGGCGTTATTCTGCTGATACAGGAACGCGCCCTGGTACCCGAACTTCAGGCTCTGCGCGCCCAGGACGTAGGTGGCGGCCGCCGCCCAGTTGACCGACATGTTGATGTTCGAGGACCAGTTGCCCGACCGGTACGTCAAGCCCGGGATGTTGCCGTTGGCGAGGCAGCCTCCCGCACATTGCTCGACCACCCGAATCAAGTCGGTCGTGCTCGAGCCCGGCATCGGGATGCCGCCATACCGGCTCCAGTAGGCGCCGCCGCTGCTCTCGAGCAGCACGCGGTTCGTCACCGGCGAGGTCCACTTCACCTGCCGGACCCGCTGCCCGAACTGGCGATACGCGGCAGTTTCCGGCGCCAGCGTCGCGCTGGCGCGCGGCGTGGGCGCCGCCGTGCCGCCGGCAAAGTACTCGCCGTCGCCGGAGCTCCGGCACGTGGACACGTCCGACGCCACCTGGGGAGTCGCTCCTCCCTCACACGGCGCCTGCTCGTCCCAGAACACATTGAACTTGTTCCGCGGCGTCGCCTGCACGGTCAGGCGCAGCGACAGGTTGAAATACGAGGCGGCGTGCACCGCGGGCCGGGACGTGTCCGCCACGTACGTCCACTTGTTCGGATCGCCGGCGTTGGCATTGGCGAACATGCCGGGCACCGACCGATGACTGCCTTCATCGCGGATGCCGGCGAAGTACCAGAGGCGGTCTCGGACGATCGGCCCGCCGATGCCGAGATTGAGGTCCCAGAGCTGCTGGAGCTCGCCCGGCGTGGTCAGGCCGCGGTCCTTCAATGACTGGGAATAGTTGCTGCCCACCATCCCCTCGCTCGTGGCGGCGGCATAAAATGAACCGGCGATCGTGTTGCCGCCCTCTTTCGGCACGATGTTCATCGTCGGGCCGCCGACTTCGGCTTCGCCGAGGCCGCCCGACGAGACCATCGAGATTTCCGCCGCGTTCCCGATGTCCGGGATGTACGCGGACACACCGGCGCCGTTGAACGCCGAGCCCACGCTCAAACCGTCGAGCTGGAGACGTCCCTCGTTGCCGCGGCCACCGGCGCCGCCGAACACCACCATGCCGGGAACCGTCTGCGCATCCGAGGCGGCACCGCCGGCGGCCACCGCGTTGGGCATCAGCGTCATCAGGCTGTTGTAGGCCCGCGAGGTCGGCAGCGCGCTGATCATGTCGTTGTTCATCACCGTCTGCAGCCGCACGCTCTGGACATCGACGATCGGCGTCTCACCGGTGACGGTGACCGTCTCTTCGAGCGTCCCGACTCGCATCTCGCCGTTCACCGTGGCGACGAAGGCCCCGGTCAGCTCGATGCCTTCGCGCTTGACGCTGCCGAACCCGGGCAGCGTGAACGTCACCGTGTAGGTGCCGGCGCGAAGGTTGACGATGCGGTATTGGCCGGCGCCATCAGCGACGGCGCTGCGGACTTTCTCGATCAGCACCGGGCTGGAGGCTTCGACGGTGACACCTGGGAGCACGGCTCCCGACGAATCCCTGACGATACCGGTGATCGAGGCCTGAGCAAAGGCCGCGGACGGGAATACGACCAGCAGTACGACGATGCACGCCCCGAGCAGTCTCTTCATGAACTGACTCCTTCGTAGTCGTAACGTGATTGAGCTCCGGACGTCGCAAATCGACGCCGAAGTTTCAGTCGCTGTGCCTGAGTGATCCCCTTTCAGAAAGTCGCCGAGTGAACGCCGCACGCACTTTCTGTCGTGTTATCGGCTACCCGGGGCAGACGTCGCCGAGGTAGCCGCCGCCGCCACAGTACTTCGTGTCCTGAAGCTGGATCGCCAGGCCGTCGGGATCGGTGAAGTACAGCTCGGGCGTGCCCGTGACGGGCGCCCCGCCCCGGTTCTCCATGCGGAGCGAGATATAGGTGACGAGCGCTCCATCCGACCGGGCTCCGGGCTTGATGCCGAAGCCGGTCAGCGTTTTCGTGACCGCCTCCGGGACGAAGCCGTCCATCCCCAGGCAGGCGTGATCGATGGTCGGAACGGCCGGCGCACCGCCGCCGCGCCGCCCGTCTCCGGAGCACCGCCGCGCCCCGCCGCCGCCGCTCCACCGCCCGGTGCTGCCCCGCGGCCCCCGCCGCCGCCTCCGGTGAACATCAGGAAATGAACGCCCGGTCCGACGCCGTATGCGGGCGTCGTCGCCTGCATCGCCTGCACCGGCATGCCAAACACTGCCGGGTAGAACTGGGCGCTCGGAGCGGAGATCGTGAAGTGACTCATGTCCTTCACCGCCAGCAGCCCCTTGGTCGGCGCCGGCTCCGGCTGGCACATGTTGCCGAGGGGTCCGTTGCCCCCGCAGTAACTCACATCGTGCAGTTGGAACACGATGCCGGCCGGATCGCCCACGAACATCTCGCGCGTGTTGCCGCGCGTCATGACGCGGACCTTCATCGGTCCGCCGCTCGCACTCGTGGTGTTGGCGGGATCGGCGGGCGTCACGCCATGCTGCGCGAGAATCTTGAGGATGGTGTCGACGTCGAACGGCTCGACCCCCATGCCGAAGCGGCTGATGCTCGGCCGCTCGCCAGGCCCCGCAGGCTCAATCGCGAGGAACCGGGGACCGGCGCCGATTCTCAGGTACGTCGTCGTCCCCTGCCGCGCCTGAACAGGCATGCCGAACAGCCCCTGGTAGAACTCGATTGAGCGCTTGGGATCCGACACCGTGAGGGTCAACTGGCTGAGTCCGTTCACACGTATCTGCGGCGGGCCCCCCTGTGCCATCAGGCGGTGGGCAGCGAGCACAGCCGGGAGGGATACCAGAAAGCCTCGACGATCGATCGGCACGGTCATGAGCGGCCCTCTCGGAAGATCAGGAGTCTCCAGTCCCAATAGGGGTAAATCATCACCGTACCGTTTTCTCCCTTAATATGGAGCCGGTGGGGCAGACGCGCATAGAGTGGACTTCTCCAGTTGATTGACGCGGCGCGATTGTACGGTCAAGCAGCGAGTGTGGGCGGCACAAAAAACCGTCAAAAACCTGCACAATAGTCGGCCTCAATGGAGTACTCCTTCGGCCCGTTCCTGCTCGACACCAGCGCGTCGCGTTTGGCGCGTGAGGGCGTCGAGATCCGGCTCAGGCTGCGGGCGTTCCACAGCCTGCGCGTGTTGCTGCAGCATCACAGCGAGTTCGTCGGCTACGAGGCGATGATGGCGGAGGCGTGGGAAGGCATTCATGTGTCGCGCCACACCATCGACGTGACACTCGCCGACGTCCGAAAATGTCTCGGCGAGTACGGCCGCTGGATCGTCCACCGCCCCAAGTTCGGGTATGCGCTCGAGGTGCCGCGATCCGACGAGCTCGTCCGTCAGGGATGGCATTTCTGGAGCCAGCGGACGCGCACCGGCTGTGAGCGCGCGATCGAGTGTTTCAAGCGCGCCATCGGGGAGAGTCCATCGGATTTCCGCGCGTTCGAGGGTCTCTCGGCCTCGTACCTGGCGCTGGCGATTTTTGGGATTCGGCCACCGCTCGAGGTGTATCCGCGCTTTCTCGAAGCGCACGAACAGGCGGCGATCCTCAGCGGCCTTCGCCCCGAGCTGCGCTGTAACCGCGCCTTTGGTCTGTGCGTATTCGAGCGGCGCCACGCCGAGTCGGAGGCCGAGTTCCTGCGGGCGCTCGAGGAAAAACCTGCGCTGGGATCGACGTATGTGCGGCTCGGCATACTGTACGGCGCGCGTGGCCGGTTCGATGAGGCGCTCGACATTCTCGGCCGCGGCCGCCAGGCCGACCCGCTGCTGCCAACGCTCGCGGGCGCGGAAGTCCTGGTCCGTTGCTGGAAGCGCGACTTCCAAGCGGCCGTTTCGGTAGGCAGCAAGTCCGTCGAGTTGCACCCGTACCTTCACATCGTGCGGGTCGATTACGCGCAGGCGCTCCAGTGTGCCGGACGACTCGAGGACGCGCTCGCGCAGTATCAGGTGGCGTCGATCCTGTCGCTTGGCCTGCCGTGGCAGCGGGCGCTTGAAGGCGCGTGTCGAGCCAGGTTGGGCCAGGACGGCGACGCGCGCGCGATTTTGGAAGGTCTGGAGACCCTGCGCCGGTCGGAGTACGTGGACGCGTACCACATGGCAGTGTTTCGCCTGGCGCTCGGCGAGCGCGATCGAGCGCTCGACGAGCTCGAGCGTGCGTCGGCCGAGAACTCGGCGTGGATATACGCGATGGACGTCGATCCAAAGTTGGATCCGCTGCGCGGCGCCGCGCGGTTTCGCCGCCTCCAGAAGCGCGCTCGTGAATTTGCGATCCCATGACGAGCTGCTTTTTCCTGGTCCGGCCGACGGCCCCGCAGGACGTTTTCACGCCAGAGGACCTGCGCGAGGAGCACGTCGCGATCGTCCGGATGATCGACGAGTTCTGGACGCGGGATATCTCGCCGAATCTAGCGGCGATGCATCGCAAAGAGCCCGGCGTTCTGGCGAGACTGCTGCGGAAGGCCGTCGAGCTGGGGCTGCCGGGCATTTCCATTCCCGAGGCCTTTGGCGGAATGGAGCTGGACCTCGCGTCGGTGATGGTGGCAGAAGAGGCCCTGGCTCGCGATGCCTCGTACTCCGTGACCCTGGGCGGTCAGGCAGGGATTGGCGCATGGCCGATCGTTTACTTCGGCAGCGACGACCAGAAGGGAAGGTATCTGCCTCGCCTCGCTGCCGCAGAGATGATCGCTGCGTACGCACTGTCGGAACCTCAAGCTGGATCGGACGCCTTGGCGATTCGGACGCGTGCACAGCTCACGCCCGACAGCACGTGCTACATCCTGAACGGACAGAAGGCGTGGATCACGAACGGGGGCATCGCGGATCTCTTCATCGTCTTCGCCAAGGTCGAGGACACTCACTTCACGGCGTTCATCGTCGAGAGGGGTTTCGCGGGCGTGAGCACGGGCGCCGAAGAAGCGAAGATGGGACTCCACGGGAGCTCGACGACTCCGCTTTTCCTCGACAACGTAGCAGTCCCTGTCGCGAACGTCCTCGGTGAAGTGGGCCGCGGTCACGCGATCGCGTTCAACGTCCTCAATCTCGGGCGGCTGAAGGTCGGTTCTTACGCGGTCGGCGCATCGAAGGATGTGCTGAGCACGTCCCTCAGGTACGCGAAATCACGAGTGGCATTCGGTGGTCCGATCGGCGCTCTCGGCCTGATACGCCAGAAGCTCGCTGATATGGCGGTCCGGCTCTATGCCACGGAATCGATGGTCTGGCGGGTCGTCGGGCTGATCGAAGGAGCCTCAGCGACCACAAGGAACGGTGAACCAGGTCGGCTCGAAGCCGCCAGGGAGTTCGCGGCCGAGTGTGCGATGGTCAAAGTATATGCCTCGGAGGCGCTCGGGTATATCGTCGATGAGGGCGTGCAGATTCACGGCGGCTACGGGTACCACCGTGACTACCTGGTCGAGCGCGCCTACCGAGATGCACGTGTCTATCGGATATTCGAAGGAACCAACGAGATCAATCGGCTGCTCATCGGGAGGGCGCTGCTGAAGCGCGCCGCCTGCGGCGAATCGGAGTTGATGTCGACGGTCCAGGAAATCAGACGAGGATCGACACCCGACGCTATTAGGGCGCGAGAGGATCGAGCCTCGAACGATCCGGTGACAGCAGGAAAGGAGCTGTTCCGGCTGGCGCTTGGCGCCGCCCTCGACGTCTACGGAAGTGGGCTGGAGAGAGAGCAGTCACTGCTGGCGACTCTTTCTGATATGGCGATAGACGTCTTTGCGATGGAATCGAGCAGCCTCCGGCACCAAAAACTCTCCCGATCGGATAGGGGCGCCAATGCCGCCGACATGACGAGTGTGCTCGTTCGCGAGTCTCTTCGCCATCTCGAGACCGCGGCCCTGACGATCCTGAGCGCATGCCCGGGGGTCGACCCGGCGTATCAGACAAAGGTTCGTCTGCTCGCGGCGCGCGAGATGGTCAACGTCGTCCGGTTGCAGCAGAGTATTGCCGGGCGACTCCTGACCGCCGAGCGGTTCGTCGTCTGAGTGCCTCCGCGACTTGCACTACAGCCGGAACAGCCGCATCGCGTTTTCTTTCAAGATGAGCGGCCGCACCTCGTCGCGGATGCCGATCTTCTCGAAATCCGCCAGCCAGCGATCGGGCGTCAGCAACGGGTAGTCGGAGCCGAACAGCACCTTGTGCTTGAGAAGCGTATTCGCATACTGGACGAGCGTCGGCGAGAAGTACTTCGGCGACCAGCCCGAAAGATCAATGTACACCTGCGGCTTGTGCAAGCAGATGGAGATCGCCTCGTCCTGCCACGGGAAGGACGGATGCGCCATGACGATCGGCATGTCGGGGAAATCGACCGCCACATCGTCGATCGGCATCGGATGGCCATACTTCAGCCTGACGCCGCCGCCGCCAGGCATGCCGGTCCCGATCCCGCTGTGCCCGGTGTGAAAGAGGACGGGAAGGCGCGCTTCCGCGAAGACTTCATAGAGCGGATACGCGACGCGATCGTTCGGAAAAAACTGCTGCAGCGGCGGATGAAGCTTCAAGCCCCGAACGCCGCCCCCCGCAACCAACCGCCGCGCCTCGCGCACCGCATCACCGCCTCGCGTCGGATCGAGGCTGACGAACGCCATCGCGATATCTGCGTTCTGCGCGGCGAACTCGATGACGGCGTCGTTTGAGACCTGGGGCCGTCCGGTGAGCTTCTCGTCGACCGTGAACACGACACAGCCAGTCTGGCGCGAGCGGTAGTAGTCGGCGAGCGTGTTCCAGTCGCGATCGCCGCCCGCGCCGAAGTACTTCGCGGCCGCCTCGTCGGCGTCCACGCGGCTGCCGGTGTGTTCGAGATGGACGTGGACGTCGATCGCCGACAATCGTTCGACGTCAAACCCGGTCGGAGTCGATCTCATGCCGCGATGACTCGCGATGACGGCGGCGACGCGAAAAGCTCGTCGACCCACTGCCTTCGATTCTGCAATACCGCTTTTTGATTCAAGGAGCCCTTGTCAGTCATTTCGCGGGCGTCGATGGATGGCGGCAGGTCGAGGAGAAGCGCGCGCGCCACGAAGGTCGAGCTGCCTGTGCTTTGAGCGGCGAGCTCCGTCAGTAGGCGCCGGAACACCGTCTAGCACGCGCGGATCGTCGAGCACGCGACGAACGGGCGCGTCGCCGGGCATATCAGGGCACAGGCCGCGACAGAGCTGGACGTTCGGAAACACGAGGGCCGCGACACACTCATGATCGTGGCCCGCGATCACCACGTCCTGCACGTAACCGCCTGCATGCGCGAGCATGTTGGCGCGCAGCGGTCCCACGCTGACCCACGTCCCGGTCGACAGCTTGAAGTCCTCGGCGAGCCGTCCATCGAAGATGAGGCCCTTCGCAGGATCGTCGGGATCGACGTACCGCATCGCGTCGCCCATCTTGTAGAAGCCTTCTTCATCGAACGCCTCATCGGTGAGCGACTGATCGTGCCAATATCCCGGCGTGATGTTCGGCCCGCGGACGCGCGCCTCGATCTTGCCGCCGGCCGGCGCCAGCTTGAGCTCCATGCCGGGAGCCGGGAAGCCCACGAACCCGGCCCACGCGCCGGCCTGCCCCGTGCACAGCGCGAACGGCGCGGTTTCGGTAGCGCCGAGTCCGGTCACCCAGAGGAGCTCGTCGCCGCACGTTTCAACGGCCAGTTCCTGCAGCTCGTCGAACACGCGCTGGGTCATTCCCGCCGCGGCATAAAAGAACAGCTTCAGCCTGGAAAAGAACCGCTCGCGCAGAACCGCGTCGGCGCGCAGGTACGGCAGGAGCATGATGTAGGTCCGCGGCACGGTGAAGTGCGCCGTCGCGGCTATCTCGCGCAGGTTCCGCACCGTCGTCTCGAACGCGCCCGGCACAGGACGTCCCTCGTCGATGTAGAATGTGCCGCCGTTGTAGAGGACCAGCCCGAAGTTGTGGTTGCCGCCAGCCGTGTGGTTCCACGGCAGCCAGTCGCAGAGCACCGGCGGCTCGTCGGCGAGGAACGGCATCACGCTGCGAATCATCTCCTGGTTCGAGCACAGCATTCGCTGCGTGTTGATCACGCCCTTCGGCCGGCCTGTCGACCCCGACGTGAAAAGGATCTTGGCGATCGTGTCCGGGCCCACCCGCGCGTGCGCCTCGTCGACGGCGGCGGTCGCAGGCGTGCGCTCGATCTCGGCAAACGGCGTGGCGGGCAATCCGTCCGGCGCCGACGCTGACACGATCAACTCGGTGCCGGACGGCAGGACCGAACGAAGGGCCGCCTCATACGAGGCGCCTTCCGCCGCGAATACCAGGCCGGGTTTGACGCGATCGAAGATCTGACCGAGCGTACCGTACTCGCGCGCCTGCAGCGAGTACGCCGGAGCGATCGGCGCGTACAACACGCCGGTGTGCATGGCGGCAAGCGCCAGCAGCGCATGTTCGATGCTGTTGCCCGACAGAATCAGGAGCGGCCGTTCGCTGGACAGGCGCCGGGCGAGCAACGCCTGCGACACGCGGCGCACCATGCCCAGCGTCTCCGCGTAGGTCAACGAGCGCCACTGGCCGGAGGGATCTCTCTGTGCGAGAAACGCGCGATCGCCCGCGCGATCCGCCCAATACTCGAGACGCTCGGTAAGACTCACGGGATACGCGTCCAGTCGATCACGTGATTGCAGGTAGACGATGCCATCCGGGCCGTAACGGACCGCCACGTTCGCGGACGCCATTCTGACCGATCTCATTCGCCTTGTGTCGCGTGCGGAATCGCCATCAGGATCGGCTCGCTGGCGTCTCAATCGCCTTCGGCATGGCGTCAAACTCGCGGAAAGTCGACCCCTCGTGCGCAAGTCGCACGAGCAGCGGCGCCGGTTTCCATCGGGGGCCGAGCTCGCGATGAAACGCCGCGATCCGATCGTGAATTCTGGCAAGGCCAATGGTGTCCGCGTAGAACATCGGGCCGCCCCGATGGGCAGGAAAACCATATCCGGTCAAGTAAATGACGTCGATGTCGGGCGCCCGCGATGCGACGGCTGCTTCAAGCACGCGCGCGCCCTCGTTGATGAGCGCGTAGATTGTCCGCTCGAGGATTTCCTCGTTGCTGATGTGCCGGCGGCGAATACCCGCGGACGAAGCGACCGACTCGATCAGATCGAGTACCTCGGGATCCGGAATGGGCCTTCGATCGTCGCCGTAGCGGAACCACCCCTTGCCGGTCTTCTGTCCGAGCCGGCCAATCTCGACGAGCTTGTCCGCCGCGAGTGGTTTTCGCGCGCCGGGCTCCTCGAACTGGTGGAGCTCCTGCCGGACGCGCCAGGCCACATCGAGTCCGCCCATGTCGTCCACGGCGAAAATGCCCATCGCCATGCCCCAATCCGTGAGCACGCCGTCCACCTGCTCCGGCGTGGCGCCTTCCTCGGCCAGAAACTGCGCCTCGTACATATACGGGAACATCATCCGATTGCCGACAAACCCCGGACCATTGCGAACGACCACTCCGACTTTGCCGAGGCGCTTCGCAAACGCCAACGCGGTCGCCAGGACCTCGTCCCCTGTCGCATGGCCTCGAACGATTTCGAGCAGGCGCATCACGTGCGCCGGGCTGAAGAAGTGCAAACCGACGACCGACGCCGGCCGGTTGGTTGCCGCCGCGATTTGATCGATATCCAGCGTGGATGTGTTTGTCGCCAGCACGCAGCCTGGCCTCGCCGAGCGATCGATGTCCGCAAAGACCTGCTGTTTCAACGCCAGGTTTTCGAACACGGCCTCGATGATCAAGTCGGCCGTCGCACAGCCGTCGTATCCGACACAACTGTGAATCAACCCGAGACGCTCGCCGACGGCCTCGGCGGACAACCGGCCGCGCGTGACCGACGACTCGTAATTCCGCCGAATGGCGGCGAGCCCTCGGTCGACCGCTTCCGGCGTGATGTCGCTGAGTGTGACTCGAAAGCCAGCGTTGGCGCAGGCCATGGCGATGCCCGCCCCCATGGTCCCCGCTCCAATGATCGCGACTGCCTTGATATCGACTACCTGCGCGTCTTTCCGAAGGCCGGGCACTTTGGCGACGTTCCGCTCAGCGAAAAACGCGTGTACAAGCGCCCGCGCCTGATCCGAACGCACGCATTCGAGCGAGATCGCGCGCTCGCGGCGGCACCCCTCGTCGAACGGAAGCGTCACTGCCGCTTCGATCGCCTCGATGGCCCGCAGTGGCGCCGTTTGATGGCGCCGCGTGTTTCGCGCCATATCGCGGCCCTTCGCAAAGAGCGGCGCGTTCGATTCAGCCGTCCCCAGTTTGTCGGCGCGGTCGCGGGTTTTGGGATGCGGCGCGCCGAGGCGAACGACGTCCCGCGCAAACGCGACGGCGCCGCTTGTCAGGTCTCCTTCGATCACCTGATCGATCAATCCGGCTCGCTTCGCGTCCTCGGCGCCAATCGGCTTGCCGGTCACGCACATCTCGATGGCTTTCTCCACGCCCACGAGTCGCGTCAGCCGCTGCGTCCCTTCTGCCCCTGGAATGATTCCGAGATTGACCTCTGGTTGACCCATCCGAGCGTCCGGAACCGCGACACGATAGTGCCCGGCCATCGCAAGTTCCAGCCCGCCGCCGAGTGCGCTGCCGTGTATCGCCATGACGATCGGTTTGGGAACCTCTTCCACGAGGCGCAGCAGATCGTGAAGGTCCGGCGGTTCGGCGGTGCTCCACGCGGCCTGTTCCAGCTCCTTGATGTCGGCGCCGGCGACAAACGTCCTGCCGGCGCCCACGACGACGATGGCATCGATCGCCGCATCGTCGGCGAGCCGTGCGACGACGGCCGGCAGTTCCTCACGGACCTCGCGGCTGAGGGCGTTGACCGGCGGATTGTCGATCTGCACGACGGCAATGCCGTCCATGGTTGTGACGGAGACTTGCTTCATTTGCGCGGACATGGGCTTTAGAAGATATTAGGGCATCGCCGCGGAATCGGTCCTGTACGGCCGGCAGGTGAACAGGAACGCGAGAAGCATCAGCGTAGCCGCCATCGCGGTCGAGAGCGCGAGAGACACGCCAATCATCAGCTCCGACCGCCACACGTTGTCGCTGATCCAGGCGGGCACGAAGGGGCCCAGCGTCTGGCCGCCCAGGTTCAGGATCAGCAGAAACAGCGCGGAGATCTGGCCGCGCACCTGGTTGGGCAGGATCCACTGCAGCGCCGCATAGACCACCCCCATCGGGAGTCCGAGGAAGAACAGCGCCGGCGCGAACCAGATCAACATCACGTCACTTGTCCGCGCGGTCAGCGCCAGAGTGAACAGCACGCCGATGCCGATGGCGCTGATGATTCCGACCCGCATCGGCGCGTCGGCGATGCCGAGCTTCCGCCAGCGGTCCGTCAGCGCGCCTCCGGCAAACATGCCGAGACAACCGAAGCAGACGATCAGAATGCCCAGGCGATTGCCCGCCTGGCTCGGCGTCCAACCGTGAACCCGCTGCAGCACTGAGGGTGTCCAGAACAGGATGCCGTATGCGCACATCGACTGGAAGACCATCGCGATCGAAATACCGATGATCGACTGCCATCGTGCGCGTCCCTGCTCGACCACCTGACGCATCGTGAGCGCGGACGGACGCCCCTCGCGGTCGAGCAGCAGATCGCGGCGCGCCGGCTCGCGCAGCGTCGCCACCCACGCGGCGATCAACAGGCCCGGGAGCCCCACGATGAGGAACGTCAGGCGCCAGGAGGCAACGGTGCCGAAGACGGGCAGGTCGATCGTGGGGACTTGGGTCGTCGCCTGCACCACGGTGCCGCCCACAAGGAGCGCAAGGCCGGAGCCGATGAAGATCCCCATCGAGTACACGCTCATCGCGCGCCCGAGATGCCTTCTCGGAAACGAATCCGCAATCATCGAAAAGGCCCCCGGCGCCAGCGTCGCCTCGCCGACTCCGACACCCATGCGCGCGAAGAACAGCGACCAGAAGCTCTTTGCGCCGGCACACGACGTGGTCATGACCGACCAGACCAGCACGCCCACGGAAATGAGCCGACGCCGGTTCCATCTGTCGGCGATGCGCCCCATCGGCAACCCGAGTGTTGTGTACAGGAGCGCGAACGCGAGCCCCTGCAACACCGATACGCGCGTATCGCTGATGCCGAGATCCCGCTTGATGGGCGCCACGAGCAGGCTGAGGATCTGGCGATCGACAAACGCCAGCGTGTAACAGACCATCAGCACGAAGAGCACGTACACGGGGTATCCAAGACGCAGCGGCTCGTCGATTCTCGTCTCTGAGACTGGTGACGGCAACATGGCTGCGATTCTACCGGCGCAGGCAGTCCTCTTCGAACAAAGTTTCGGCAATCCCGGACGATAGGCCGCATTAGCGGGGTGTCGGCGGTTAACGGACGGCGGCCGCGGGCCGCGTCGAACGATCGATCGCGAACTCGCTCTGTTTTGGCGGCTCCATCAACGGACGGCAGGTCGCCTTCGGCCGCGTGGTGAGCGATTACGCGGTCTTCGGCTATCTCTCTGACATCTTCGTGATTCCGGAGTGTCGCGGCCAGGCGATCGGCCGGCGGCTCGTGCGCGCGATGCTGGAACATCCGGATGTGGCGGGACTCAAAGTCGTGCTGCTGCGCACCCGCGACGCGCACGGGGTGCACCGCCCGTTCGGCTTCAAGGAGCTGCCTGACGCCTCTACGAAACTCGCCACTCGTCTGAAGGTCTGCCTCTCCGATCCTGGGGCGGTTCGCCTCACTTCCGTTCTGGCCGGACTCGGTGTACCCTCGTCGCGTCAGAACATGCCGGTAGGAGGAATAGTGATGCGGAAAGCCTTGTGCGCCGCTCTCGGATGCGTCTCCTTTGTCGGCCTCGCGGCCGGCTTCGCGGCCGCGCAACAGCCGGCGGCGGTGCGGCCTGTCGACGCTGCCCGGGACAAGCCCGACTTCACGGGTGTCTGGACCAACTACACCGCGCCCGGCCAGGCCGGCGGCGGCGGGCGTGGCGCCGGCGCCGGCGCCGCCCTGCCGTTCACCGAAGAGGCCAGGAAGAAGATCGCCGCGTATCGCGCGCTGGTCACCCCCACCAGCGAGACGCCCGGCGGCTACTGCCTCGGCACGGGGATGCCCGGCTCGATGCTCGGATCGGGAGGCTATCCGATGGAGATCCATCAACGGCCCGAGCAGATCATGATCGTCTACGAGGCGCACAGCGAGATCAGGCGCATCTACCTCGGCGACCGTATCCCTCTGGAAGAAAACCGGCTTCCGGGCCGCAACGGCACCTCCACCGCCCGTTGGGAAGGCGACACTCTGGTGGTCGAAACGACCCATCTCAGGGAGCAGGTGGACCAGCAACGTGCGCACAGTGACCAGGCGCGCATCGTCGAGCGCTATCGTCTCGAGCAGGGGGCGAAGGGTGAGAAGGTTCTGTTTGCCGAATTGACGATGACCGATCCTGTGTTTTATACCGAGCCGCTGAAAGCGGAAAAGCGCTGGGCGTTGGTGCCAAACGGCCACCTGCTGCCGTACGAGTGCAACGAGGAAGTCTGGATCAAGCGCCTCGAAGAGCTCGAACGGAAGGCAGCCACGGGTAAGTAGAGGGAAGGGCGCCAAGCCGTTCCGGGAGACTGAGAGGAGAAGCCATGAAACGGTTCACGATCCTGGCAATCGCGGTAATGCTCGGCGCCGCAGGCAGCACGCTCACGGCGCACCACTCGGCGGCGCAGTTCGACTTCGGCAAGTCAGTGGCGGTCAACGGCGTCGTGGTGAAGTTCCTCGCGATCAATCCGCACATGCAGCTCGTGCTGCGCGTCACGGATGCCAAAGGGACCCGCGACATCGAGTTCGAAGGCCACAGCACGAACAACATGTTTCGAGCCGGCTACCGCGACAAGATGATCAAGGTGGGCGACAAGATCACGGTGTTAACGGCGCCGTTGCGCTCGGGCGCAGACGGCGGTTACGTCACGGCGGCCACCACGGCAAGCGGGCAGCGTTTCGGCGCGCGGTCGTCCGCCGAAGCCGCAGCCGAGCGGGCGAAAGCGGAAGGCAAGTAGGACGGTCCACTAGCTCCGGAACCCGTTGCGTGTAGTAGCCTCAGCGGCTGTATGACACGACTGATCACGGCGTGCACGGCCTCCCTCGTGTTGTTGCTGCTCTCGCCCGGACCCTCGGCGCAGACCGTGTATCCCACCGGGACGACGATCTACGACCCGGATCGGTCCTGGAACGGATTCACGGTGCTGTCGCCGCTCGGGACGCAGGCCGTGCTCGTCATCGACATGAACGGCACCGTGGTCAAGCGCTGGGACGGCCTCAACAACTCGGCAGGCGGTCCGGCGCGCGTGTTGCCCGGAGGACACGTCGTCGCCGCCAGCGGAGCGCGTCCGCCGCATCAGGAGTCGCTGGAACTGATTCAGCGCGACTTTGACGGGAAGGTCGTCTGGCAGTTCGATCGCGGCGAGCAGATCAAAACGCCCCAGGGGATGGTCTGGTCGGCGCGTCAGCACCACGACTGGCAGCGCAATGACTTCCCGGCCGGTTACTACTCGCCGGAGTACACGCCCTCGACCGCGGCGCGCACGACGCTGATCCTGGCGCACGCCGAGCGGATGCAGCCGAACGTCGCCGACGTGATGCTCGGAGACGACCGGCTCATCGAGGTCAACGAGAAGGGCGACATCGTGTGGGAGTGGCTGGCAGCCGACCACATCGACGAGATGGGGTTCGCGCCGGACGCGCGGGCGGTGATCAAGGCAGCCGCCGCATTCAACAAGGCGCGCGGCAGCTTCGACTGGCTGCACGTCAACTCGGCGACCTACGTCGGTCCGAACCAGTGGTACGACAAAGGCGACAGGCGCTTCGCGCCGGACAACGTCATTATCAGCAGCCGCGAGGCCAGCATCATCGCCATCGTCGCTCGGGACGGGTCAATCGTATGGAGGATGGGACCCGACTTCAGCGCGTCGCCGGAGCTGCGCGCGATCCGGCAGATCATCGGTCAGCATCATCCACACCTGATTCCCAAGGGGCTGCCGGGCGCGGGGAATCTCCTCGTCTTCGACAACGGCGGCTCGAGCGGCTACGGTTTTGCCAGCCCGATCGCGCCCGAGGGACGGGGCGCGTTCCAGCGCGCGGCCTCGCGGGTGCTCGAGATCAACCCGGTGACGCTGGAGCTCGGCTGGTCCTACACGAACGCCCGGTTCTTCAGCACCAACATCAGCGGCGCGCAGCGCCTGCCGAACGGCAACACGCTCATCACCGCCGGCGCCGGCGGACGGATGTTCGAGGTCACGCGCGAAGGCGCCATCGTCTGGGAATACATGTTCCCGATGTTCAGCGGCGCCAACCAGTCGAACGCGGTCTACCGCGCCTACCGCCTGCCGTACGCGTGGATTCCACAGCTGCCGATTCCCGCGCCGCGTCGCGTGACCCCTCCGCCGCCTGGCGACTTCAGGGTGCCGTGAGCTGACGCGAAAAGTCGGCCGCACGGGCATCTCGAACCGCTCGCGAATGCGGTTTGCCGTTGTCGCCGTTGTAGACGTCGAAGGTGTGCCGCACGTCGAGGTGCCGCAGCGCGTCGGCGCGAGACTGGTCCGGTGACACGTTTTGACGGTTTTTTTGCGGCTCTTCGTCACGGGCGCCGCGGATTATGATAGGACGCCATTCATGAGGGGAAACAGGGCATGTTGAACGTCGTTTTGAAGTCCGCTGCGGGAGCGTTGGCGATCGCGCCGCAGCCGGCAGCCAATAAATGAAAAAGACGGCCGGGATCGGCGCGTGTGCGGCCGCCGCGGTGGCACTCTTCGCGTGGCAGGCGGGCGCGGCCGCGCAGGAATTTGGAGCGAACGCATTCGTGACGGCTGCCGAGTGCACGGCCGCCAGAGTGGGGACGTCGATCGCGCCATCTGCAATTGGTGAACCGGTCAGAGCCGTCACGCTGTCTGAGCCGACCTGGGTCGACGCCACGAACACCGCTCCGGCGCACTGCCGCGTGAATGGGTCGATGGCGCCGATCGACGCGACTCCTACCTCGCGGCATATCAACTTCAGCGTCGCGCTGCCGGCGTCGTGGAGCCGTCGCGCGGCGCAGCTTGGCGGCGGCGGCTTCAACGGCGTCGTGCCGAATCTGACCGGCGGGAACTCGCCGCTCGCGCGCGGCTTTGCGACTTACGGCAGCGATTCCGGCCACCAGGCGTCCTTCGGCGGGCGCCGCGGCGGCGGGCCTCCGGCAGCGGGTGCGGACCCCTCGGGGGCGCGGGGGGAGAGACCAGCGTCATCCGATGACTGGACGCTCAACGACGAAGCGATCGCCAACCTCGGCTACCTGCAGATGAAGAAGACGCGCGACGCCGCGATGGTGATCATCGAGCGCATCTACGGCGCGCGTCCGCGTTTCAACTACTACATCGGCAGTTCGCAGGGAGGCCGCGAGGCGCTCACCGTGGCGCAGCGGTATCCCGCCGACTACGACGGCATCTCCGCCACCGTGCCGATTGTCGGCTTCTCGACGCTGATGCTCGCTCCCGAGCTGATTCGCATTCACGAGAAGCCGCTCGCCAACTGGGTCACGCCCGCCAAGGTCAACGCGATCCGCGGCGAGTTCATGCGCCAGTGCGACGGGCTCGACGGGCTGGCCGACGGCATCATCAACCACTACATGGGGTGCCGCGCGCTCTTCGACGGTACGCAGATCGCCCCGAGCCGCCGACCGTGGGCCGCGAAGCGCTGTCCGAACAATGTCGACCCGGATCCCGTGGACACGAGCGCCAACGCGTGCCTGACCGACGGACAGATCTCGACACTGGAACTCACGTATTCGCGCTACCGGTTTGCCTCGCCGCTCGCGCATGGAGCGCAGACGTTCGGCATGTGGGTCCCGAACACCGACCCCTCGGGCAGCGGGCTGATTCTGAACACGCGATTCAGAGGGCAGGAAGGCGCCGCCGCGGACGCGGCGATGCATTCGCATCTGGGTGTGCTGGGCGTGACCGGGTTTCTGATGAAGGACCTGTCCGCCAATCCGCTCGACTATGTCGAGGGAGGCGCGTTCAATCGACGCCGGCAGGAGCTCTCGGCGACCCTCGACTCGACGAATCCGGACCTGTCAGCCTTTCAGAAGCGCGGCGGGAAGCTGATCGTCACGATCGGCACCAACGACACGCTGGCCTCTCCCGGTGCGCAACTCGATTACTACCAGGCCGTCCTCGATCGCATGGGCCGCGCAAGCGTGGATCGATTCGCGCGCCTGTTCGTGATGCCGCAGGCCGGACACGGCTTGAGCGGCACGAACTACGGGACGGACGGAGAAGGGCGCACGATCCCCAGCGCCCCGATTCCGAACCGCTACGATCAGGTCGGCCTGCTCATCGACTGGGTGGAGAACGACACCGCCCCGGGAATGTCGGTGACGGTCACCGCCGGCGAGAGGAGCCTTCCCCTGTGCTCCTATCCGACATATCCACGGTACGTCGGTGGCGCGCACGGCGCAGCCGGCTCGTATCAGTGCGCCCGATGAGGCGCAGCAAGCCGACAAACAGGAGTCCAGCCAGGATCGTCGCCACCAGAAGCCATAGATGATCTCCTGTCCGCCTTTATCCAACGGCGGCCGCTCCAGCCGCAGCTTCGTCGTGCTTCCAGAGCATGACCGTCAACCAGATGATGAAGACCCGTACGGGGAGCGGCAATGTCGACGGGAGATCCACGTCCGCTCGTCGCGTGAAGATCCCTTCTGGTGAAAGGGATCCGATACGTGTCGAGCCATCGAGCAGGATGAACTCCCGCCGCAACGCCGACGTGGCGCGAAGCGTGTACTGGCGGCCCGAGTGTTCGACGATGAGCAAACGGCGCAGCGAGCTCGGCTTCGTCGCACGCGCCACGACGCCGGCGGTCGATTCGAGGACGAACGCGCCGCTCATCACGCCTTCGCGACGAGCGGTGTAGGTGACGCCTTGAACCGTGAGTTCCCCTTTGTCAGACCACCACGACAGGTCTACCGCGTGCGCAACGGGCTCGGATCCGTCCAAGACCGAGAACGTCCAGGAGAACCGCTTCGGAATCATCTTCAACATGTCGGCTCCTTTTCTTGCACGGGCACTCTCACCGGTGGCGAGGAACACTTATTCCTCGTCCCTGAGGAACACGTCCTCGATCTTGAGCCCGAACTCTTGGGCGATGCGGAACGCGAGGGGAAGCGACGGATTCGAACTTGCCGTTCTCCACAGGGAGGCCGGCGCCGTCGTCATCGCGCATCGCAACGCGAAGACGCGACTCGAACGGATGCGCGATCCCAACACGGTGATTCCGGACGAGGCCGTGGACCGCTCGCGCACCATTCGCCTCGGCGGCACGACGGTGGAGCTAACCTACGCCGGTCTGAATCACTCCGACAGCACGCTCGTCATGCGCCTGCCCAGCGAGCGCATCCTGTTCGCCGTCGACTTCCTGAACGGCGGCGCAATAGGCGGCCGCGGCTTCATCGACTCCTACCCACTCGAGTGGGAGCAGAGCATCGAGCAGGTGTTGAAAATGGATTGGGACCGGCTGATCCCGGGACATCCCGGTCCTGGCGGCCGGCTCGGCACACGGAAGGACGCCGAAGACATGCTCGCCTTCCTCTGCTATGCCTCGGCGGAGGTGAAACCGCTGGCACAGGCAGGACAGTGCTGGGACGGCGGCGTCTGGGGCCGCGGATTCTAAGCCGCGCTACTTGACGTTCTGGAACAGCAGCGGCGCGAACTCGTGGAGCGCCCTCCCCCACGTCGCCACCGCGCGGTTCGGCTGATTGGCGCACGCTGACGTCATTATGGTTAACGCGCCATGTTGGCAGTGCGACCGTGAGCGAACGCGGCCAAGTACCCGCATCGCGCGTGCTCGTACGTGATCACTCTCTAATCCTTGAGGAACCGGCGCGCAATCTCGACGTCGCACTTCTGGTTCGAGTGCGGCATGCCCGGACGATACTCGAGCCGTCCGGTCCACTCGCCTAGCTGCGCGAGGTAGAGCGGATCCTCGACCGTCCCGGAGACGATCAGGCTCTTGCCGTCCTCGCTGAGGGTGAAGCGCTCGGTCAGCTTTTTCTGCGTGCTGCCCGGCACGTTCGTCGAGCTTCCCATTGGATGCTCGCTGAAGTTGGTGGTTTCGACGACGAGAGTCTTGCCCTCCCAGCGGCCGACCGAGTGCCCGTGCAGTGACGTCTGGCTGGCCGGTGGATGCGCACGGCCGTCGAGGTAGACGGTCCGGTCGGTGTCCATCCAGTCGGTCTTGATCAGCACGCGATCCTTGTGCACCTCGATCGTCGTCGCGACAGGATAGAAGGTCACGAACGGAAGGCCGATCGGGACGCAGTCCTTCTGCGTCGTGGAGCGCGCATCCATCTTCGCGGACACCGCCTTCGCCGCGTCGGTGAGCACCCACTTCCGCGCCGAGCCCGTGAAGCCGCCGAAGCCCAGCGAGAACCAGGTCCCGGCGATGCTCGTGGCCGGCGTGGACACCGTGCCGTCGTAGACGCTGCGCGAGGAGATGTTCAGCGGCACGTACGCGCCGTCGCTCTTGACGAGATCGCGGCCGAGCAGGAGCTTCTCGGGCTCTCGGCGGCCCGGGTTGCCCGTAATGCTGACCACCTCGCCGACCTTGACCGAGTTGGCGTTGAACCCGAGCCCGTTCAGCACCGACGCGGCGCCCGCTTCGACTTCCATCGAGGTCACCGTGCCATCCGGTTTCTTCACGTCCAGCGTGAGGTAGACGTGCGGGTTGGCGAACCGGTACCTGGTGACGGTGCCCGTCACGGTCACCGTCTGCTGCGTGTTGAACGCCGCGGGGCTGTGGTGCGCCAGCACCGGCGCCGCGAGACCCAGTGTCACCAATGCGGCAAACGTGAATCGAGCCATCGTGTTCATAGTCTGTCCCTTCATCCTTCCCGCCGCAGCCTCGGCGCTGTTGTCCTGATCCCTCTGACGAACTGGCGTCTCATTATCGTCCGCGCTCGCGACAACGAGCCACAAAGATGCGTCAAATTTTCCCAGGACCGGAGCGTCCCGTGCCGGGCGCACCGCGTGATGTAAACGATCGGCGCCAGGAGGCCACCATGAGGCGTCGATTCCACCGTCTGCCCTGCTATTCGTTCCTCGCGCTACCGCCTGCCGCGAAGCGGTTTAGTCCAATGTTTCCGATCGTCCGAGAACAGCACGCAGAGTCGAGCGGCATGCTGATCCACCCTTTGGTCCGGCTGAAGCCGGATCTTGCGTACTGTCTTTACAGGTCGATGATCCTGAACGCCTCGCGGATGCCGTCGAGTCGGGTCCGGCCGAACCTTCGGCCGGACCTCCCACGGTCCGCGTGAAGCGGACACGACGACGTACCGTGTTGTCTACCGCGCCAACGGATCTGGCCGGATCTGGAACTTCACCAGCTTGCCCTTCGTCCCCTTGCCCCCTTCGATATGCCACACGAAATGCGTGCCGTAGTTGGCATACAGCGCGCGTCCCTTCCATCCCGCGTTCGGGTCGTCGATGCGTCCGTCCATTCCGCGCGAATAGAAGCCCAGCGGATACGGCACCCGCAGCGTCGTCCACTGGCGTGTTTGGGGGTTCAGCGCGAGCAGCGAATCCGAATTCGATCCCGTGGCAAACGGCGTGTTGGCCCCCAGGCCGCTGATGTCGAACTGGTCCACCCAGTTGTAATAGTGGAAGTCGGCCGGAATGTCCGTGCCCTTCAACCTGGGGCCGGGCGTTTGATAAAGCGTCCAGCCTTCGGCGCAGCCGGTGCCTTCGCGATTCGCCGGACCAGTCAGGGACTTGCACTTCCGGCGATCGAAGCTGGCGAGATGGCTGCTCGCGGCAAGCGCGGTCCAGACGACGCCGTTGCGATCGATGTCGATGCCGCGGGGATCCAGCCCCGGATCCGGCACCTTGTAGACCTCGGCTTTGCACGTCGACGGCGGATTGCTGCCCCGGTCCACGCGCACGATGAAGCCGGGATACTGCTCGCTGGCGCCCCAGATCGCGTCATCCACGGGGCTCGGGATGACCGCGTACAGGTTGTACCTCACCTCGGTGTCGAGCGCCGCGTTGAACGCCGGCGGGGCCGTCTGTCCCCGTCCCGCGGCGACGTTCCAGGGCCTGGTAATCCGGCCGTCGCCGTTGGTGTCGAGCACCTGCCCGCACCAGCCCACGGCTTTCTGCTCGTCCTTCGTCTCGTCGTAGATCTTGGTGTCGATCCAGCCGACGATCGGCCCCGAGAGCTCGTTGAAATAGAGCGTTTCGTTGGCGTCGTTGTCGAACTGCAGGTGGTGAGTCGCGTAGCAGGTGTCAATCAGCGTGAAGTTCGCCGTTTTCGGATCGTAGAACGACGCCTGCCGGTTGCTGTTGGTCAACGGGAACCACTCCGCGAACTTGTTGGCTGGATCGCTACACCACTTGGCGTTCTCGTTCGGGCGGATCTTCGACGTCAACCACACGCGGCCCTTGGTGTCGAGCATCGGATTGTGAGGATCGGAGGGGACGTAAGGAGGAGCATTGGCCCACAAGTGCTCGTCACCCCAGAAGAGCGACGGCCGATTCGGCGGCGGAAAACGCGACGGGACCTCCGCCTTCGGCGCCCGGGTCGGGATTTCCAGCTCGTACGTACTGTGCTCTCTAGGATTCAGGATCGTCAGGAAGCCGTGCCCGGACGACACCGCATAAATCGGCCCGCCCGCGTTGACTTGCGGGTTGGTCTTCGCCGTCGCGACCTCGTCGTGCATGTAGGACTTATCCGTGCCCCAGTCCCACAACGTGACCACGACGTTGCGCTCCACGCCTGTCGGCCTGGGCGGCGCCGGCGGCACCTCGCCCTTGGCGACGCGCTCCGTCCAGTCCGCAAGGGCGCGCAGGGTTCGCGGCATGCCCATGCCGGTGGCCGTCCCATACATGCCGTTGCCCCGCACACCGGTTCCGAGCCGCCATTCCCACGCGTCCTGATGCGCCTTGATCTCGGGCTTGGCCTTCATGACGTGGTCGACGCTCCGGGTCAGGGCGTTCCCGAGCTGGTGGCAGAAGTTGCAGCCCGATTTGAGCTGGTAGACCCAGTTGTTCTGCGTGAGCATCCCGGGCGCGAGACCGTTACCCTTGGGACCGGTGCCGGGAAACTCGGTCTTCGCCGGCACCTCGAGCATCGAAAGCCAGTAGTCGCCCGGGTACACCTTCGCCGCTTCCTGCGGCGTCCGCGCGGCCGTCGCGTTGAGCTTCACGCCCGTCGCGTCCGGCTTCAGCGTGAGCGGCTTCGAGTCCACCAGGCCGTAGCCGCGAACCCACACGCTATAGCTGGCGGCCGGCAGTTCAGGCAGAACAAAACGCCCTTGATCGTCGGTGACGACGATCTTGATCATTTTCGTGGGCAGTTCGTTCGTCTCCGCGATCACCCACACGCCGGCCTCGGGGCCTTGTGCGCCTTGCACCACTCCGCTGATGGCGCCGTTGTTTGCCGCCTGCCCCTGTACTGCGTTGCTGGGAAACGATACGAATCCGACACCGACGACGACCGCTAGAATATTGCGTAGGACTCGCACTTGGCTCCTCCTCTTACACGCGAACAATTGTACAAGTGCGGATCGACATCGGCGCGCAGTCGTACTTGGGGGCGGCGATCTCGTCGAACGCGGCCTGGAAGCCCCGGGCCCTGCCTGTCAGCAACGGGTCGTCCGGTTCGATGATCATACAGTTGAAGCCGGTCCCATCCACGCACCGCCCCCAGCCCCAGACTCCGCTCAGATCCGGGATTCTGGACGCAGGGGGTTGTGAAGAACCGGACAGTCCGATGGCGAGCATCGCGATCGGAACCACGAGAACGACACTCGACGTAATGGCAGGTCGATTCACGATCCCAGTCCTCCGGCAAGCGACACCGAGGGTGAATTATCTCGCGCTCAAGGTCTCGATCAACGCGATCGAGCTTGGTTTGGGCCTCGAGGGATGTGTGGCGAGGAAGACGCCCTCGGCCCAGACCATCGGCGTGCGCCCTTCCTTGTCCTTGACGTCGAGCTTCGCGCCCTTGTCCACCAGGAACCGGAGGATGTCGTCCGATCCCCTGTTGGCGGCGCCGTGGACCGCCGTCAGCCCCATCGAGTTGACGGCATTCACGTCCATCCCGAGCGAGTAGCAGAGCTCCACCGCTTCGAGCAACTTCTCGGCTCCCTCGTCGTAGGTCTGGTAGAAGACCCAGTTGACGCCCGCAGCGGCCATCAGGGCCGTGGTCCCCGCTACCGTCGGAATATGCGGGTCGGCGCCATGCGCGAGGAGCAGGCGCATCACGGTGACGTCGCCCGCCAGCGCCGCGGTCAGGAACGGCGTCTGACCGGTGAAGTCCACCCACGACAGCGAACCAACCCTCAGAAAGTGTCGTTTGAACGGCGGGACTTCCTTCGTTCTCACGTCGAGGTTGGCGCCCCGTTCGATCAGCACCTTGATCAGATCGAGAAACGGCTCGCGATCGATGCTGTTTTCCAGTGTGCCGGCGTCGAAGTCCTGATTGCGTGTTTCCACGGCCGACCACAGAGGCGTGCGGCCGTACCAATCGCTCGCGTGAATATCCGCCCCGCGGTCGATCAATAACAGGGCGACGTCGACATGATTATTGACGATCGCCGCGATCATCGGCGAGATACCGTTGGCATCGGCCTGGTTGATGTCCGCCCCGGCCTCGACGAGCGTGCGCGCGATGTCGAGACGGCCGTCGCGCGCGGCATAGAGGAGCGGCGACAGCCCGCCTGGAATCGGGTTGCGCAACCCCCGCGCGGGCAATCCGCCCCGCACGATGCCGACCCCGTGTCCGAATCCCGGCACCGAATTCGGCAGGATCCACGACGGGGTGCCACCGACCCGGGTCGCCTCGTTCGGCTGCGCGCCATGGGCGAGCAGCAGTGTCACGATCTCGGGATGATTCTCCCGGACGGCCACCATCAGCGCGGTCTGCTGAAACGCCGGATCCCTGTCCTCGACCATCGCCCCGCGGTCGAGCAGCAACTTCACCGGGCCGCTGCTGCCCAGGCGCACCGCCGCCATCAGCGCGGTCTCCCCCGTCGGATCGGTGGAATTCGGATCGGCGCCCGCATCGAGCAGCAGCCGGATCATCGCCTCGTTACCGTTCGCGCAGGCGAGAAAGAGTGGCGTGATGCCGTATCGATTGGCGAGTGTGGCGTCTGCGCCGGCGCCGAGCAGCAGACGGGCGGTCGCGAGATCGTCCTCGCGCACCGACCAGTGCAACGCCGGCGTGCCATCCTTACCGAGCGCGTTGACATCCACTTTCTGCCCGAGCAGCACCCGGACGGCGGCACCGTCGTGCTTTCTCACCGCGTCCGCGAGCCGCGAATCGTTTTGCCCGGCCGCACTCACGCCGGGCACCGCCAGCAGCACGCCCACCAGCGACAAAATCGTTCTTGACCGACGGTTCCTCGTGGCTTTGCAGTTCATTCTTGTCCTCCGAGCTGAGCACCTTTGAAGCTGCGCCCGGCGGCAGCCGCCGGGTAGCCGCTACCTGTGGTCGCCCTTTTCCCTGATTTCGCTGAACAGGCGCCGCATCCAGGGACTGTTTTCCTGGCAGATGTACTCCTCGACCACATTCGCATCCGAACTTCTCGGGTTGTGGCTGCGCCTTCGCTTTCCCGCCGGCCTGCTCGGGATAGTGCTGCGGGTCGCGGTTGCCCTCGAGGCACGCGAACTGGTACTGCTCGTAATCCTGCGCCATCCTGCGCCGCGATGCGCCGGAAGGTTTCTACGACCTTCCATGGTCCCGTGTACACCTTGGGGTCCTCGATGGTCGCCTCATAGCGGATCGTATTCGCGTCAGCGAGCGTGAAGCGTTCGACCACGTGGATGGCGTCGGAATGGATGTTTCCGGCCGTATGAACTCCGCCGTGAACGAGTGATGGGCGAATGCCGGCCCACCGATCGACGCGGCCAGAAGCATCCCGACACCGACGATGAATGCAGCCGGTGTCGCAGATGTTGTCTTCACTGAACTTTTCTCCTGTTGAGGTCCGCCCTCAACACAGACAGTACAGAGCCCCGACCCTCTCGGGTCGGCTTCTTCAGATCGTAATCATCCCGTTGCTATCGCCAAGCTTCGCCGTGGGGACGTCGAACTTATCGAGGATGGCGACCAGCAGATTGCCCATCGGCGTCTTGGTCGGATTCACAAGGTGCCGCCCGCCCTTCAGCCGGCCCGATGCGCCCCCGGCCAGAACGATCGGCAGGTCGGTGTGATTGTGCTGGTTCCCGTCGCTGATGCCGCTCCCCCACAGCACCATCGAGTGATCCAGCAGCGTTCCGTCGCCATCGGGCGTGGCGCGCAGCTTCTCCAAGAAATAGGCAAACAGGGTGGTGTGGTAGGTGTTCAAGACCGCGAACCGGTCCTTGTTCTCCTGCACGTTCGAATGGTGCGACAGGATGTGGAACGCGTCCCGGATACCGCTCTTCGGATAGACGGCGTTGCTCAACTCCTTCGCCATCAGCAGGGTCGAGACGCGCGTGATGTCAGCCTGCCAGGCAATCGCCTGAAGGTCGAACATCAACTTCACGTGCGCTTCGACGTCCGTGGGCACGCCCGTGGGCGCGCTCGGGATGTCGAGATCGTCCGACAGCTGCTCGCCGACCTTCTGCACGCGCCGCTCGATTTCCCGCACATCGGTCAGGTACTGATCCATCCGGATCCGGTCGCCCGCGGGCAACTTCCGCTGGAGAGACGACGCCTCGGCCGTCACCGAGTCGAGCAGGCTCAGCGACTGCTGCCGCCGCACCGCCCGCTGGGTCGCGGTGTTCCCGTCGCCGAACAGCCGCTCGAACACGACCTGCGGGTTGTTCTGCATCGGCAGCGGCGACGTGGGCCCCTGCCACGAAATCGTGTCCCGGTACGAGCAGCTCAGGCCGTCGCCGCAGTTCACGGTCGCCTCTTCGATCATCAACTCGAGCGACGGCAGCGGCGTCTCCTGGCCGATCTTCTGCGCGACGAGCTGGTCGAGCGTGACGCCGAGATGCGGCTTCGCGCCGGTCTGCGCATGCGCCGCGCTCAAGAACGACGCGGCCGATCGGTTGTGGTTGGCCGTGGCGCCGCTTCCGTACGCCTGCGCATGCTCGAGGCCGCTGATCACGTTGATCTGACTGTGGAACGGCTTGAGCGGCTGGAGGATTTCCGAGAGCTCGAAGCCGGCGCCCTCGGTCGCCGGCGTCCACTTGGGCATGATCGCGCCATGCGGGAAGTAGATGCAGCCGAGCCGGGTTCGCGCCGCCGCCGCCGTCTGGGCCAGCGCCGCCGCGGCGGGGAGCATCGATTCGAGGAACGGCAACGCCAGCGTAACGCCGGCGCCATGCAGGAACGTGCGACGCGACAGGTGCATTTTCGAGATGAACATTGATGGCTCCTCTAAACTGTCACTCCCGGGTCCCGGGTCTCATTACGGTGCGCGTTGAGCCTCGAGCGTTGAAACGTCCTTCTTCATTCTCTTCTGAAACGGGTCGCTTTCGACGATGCCGAGCAACAGCGACGAGAACCGATTGTCATTCGCGGCGGCGCGCCGGGTAATCGCGCGCACGGTCGGCATGTCGGCGCCGTGGTCCACCGGGCGGCCGAGCGCGTAAATCAGCAGTTTTTCGGTGATGGTCGTCATCACCGCACCGGATCGGTCGAGCAGCGCTTGGCGAAGGTCAGCCGGACCGTTGAGCGGCGTGCCGTCGGCGAGCTGGCCGGACGAATCGATCGGCGCCTCGCCTTCCCGATCGCGCCAGGTGCCCACCAGATCGAAATTCTCCAAGGCGAAGCCCATCGGGTCCATCACCTTGTGGCACGACGCGCACACCGGATTCGCCCGGTGCGCCTCCAGGCGCTGCCGCAGCGTGACGGGCTTGACCGCCGGATCCTGCTCCAGATTCGTCTCGACGCCCGGGGGAGGCTCCGGAGGCGGCACGCCGAGCAGGTTCTCCAGGATCCATTTACCGCGGGACACCGGGGACGTCCGCGTGGCGACCGAGGTCACCGTCAGAAAGCTGGACTGCCCGATCAACCCGCGGCGCGGACTCGCCGGGTCGAGCGGGACGCGACGGAAGTAGCTGCCCCGGACATCCGGGATGCCGTAGTGACGGGCGAGCCGTTCGTCCACGTACGTGAAATCGGCGTCGATCAGGTCGAGCAGGCTCCGATCCTCGCGGACGATCGCGCTGAAGAGCATCTCGGTTTCGCGCCGGAACGCCTCGCGCAGGTTGTCGTTGAAATTCTTGGCGTCGGTTTGCACGCCCTCCAGTTCACGCAGGTACAGCCACTGTCCGGCGAAGTTACTGATCAGCGCGTCCGACCTGGGATCCGCCAGCATCCGCCTGACCTGCCGCTCGAGCTCCTGCGGATCCCGAAGCCGATTCTTGACGGCCGCGTCCAGCAGTTCGTCGTCGGGAATGCTGCTCCAGAGGAGGAACGACAACCGCGACGCCAGATCCACGTCGCTGATGCGATAGACCGTGCCGGCGGCAACGTTCGGCGGCTCTTCCTCGGCGCGGAACACGAACCGCGGCGCGACGAGCACCCGCGCGAGCGCCTGCTGAATCCCGTGCTCGAAGTCTTCTTCCTTGCGGCCCTGCTGATAAAACCCCATCAGGGTGTCGATCTCCGCGGCAGACACGGGCCCGCGATAGGCGCGGCGCGCCAGCGTGGTCACGATCTGCCGGGCGCACGCGGTTTCATCAGCGGGCGCCTTGGGACGGCACACGAAGATCCGGCGCCGGCTGGGCGTGTCGCCGACGCCGGTCGCGTTGAACGGACCGGTAATCGTGACGGTGTTGACACCGCCCGCCGGCGTGAACGCGGCATCGATCCGGAAGTCCGAGTAGATGTCGTCGACGCCCGCGCCCCGCAGCCGGTCGACGACCGCGGCGCCGATCACGTGCGGTCCGGCGGTGATCGGCAGGCGGAACGTGCGGGGATTGTCCACCTCGATCGTCTCGCCGTCGAGGGTGACGTCGATCGCGGCGCCGCCCGCGATCCCCCCGCCGCCTCCGCCGCCGCCGCCCACGTTGAACTCATATTCGGCATCCAGCGGAAACGTGTGCTGAATCAACAGGCCGCCACGGGTGCCGATCGGCAGCCCCTCGATGTGACGGTCCTGGGCCAGCCGGCCCGGGACTGAATACGAAATCTGGCTCGGGGCCAGGGTGCGATCGCCCACGGCCTGGCGACTGATCTTCATCGCCGCGGAGACGTACCCCTGAATGAGCGAGGGCGAGACGCTCAAGGCCTCCGCGATGTTGTCGAAGCCTTCGCTCGAGCCGTCCGCGGGAAGGAGTGTCGTCACGTCCACGTCCAACGCCAGCAGGTCGCGGATCGCGTTGGCGTACTCGTTCCGGTTCAGCCGGTGCAGCGCGGGGGTGGCGAGGTTCGCGCCCGGCACCGCGGCGCGATCGAGACTGGCTTCGAGCTGCGAGGCGAATCCGTCCAGGACCGCGCGCTCGGGGCGGCGGGCGCCGCCAGGGGGCATCATCCCCGTTCTGATCTTCCGAACGGCCTTCTCCCACGTCTCCGCGTCAGCGCCTACGCGCGTGATGTCCAGAGCGTCGAGCGCCAGTCCGGCGGTCTTCAACTGCTGGTTGTGACACGTGATGCAGGACCGCTTGAGAAACGCCGGATCGGGCGACGCGGTCTGTGCCGATGCGTTTTGTGCCGGTGCGGTCTGTGCCGCCGAGGTCCGGCCAACGCCGGACACGACATACCGACTGTGCGTCGCGTCTGACTTCGTGACCGCCGTAGCCTTGGCGGAGGTGGTTGGCCAGACCGTGACGAGCGGTACGACAACGAGCCAGGCAATCGCCAACGAAAAAAATCGTCGCATCACAGCGAACGGTTCCCGGTCGCGTCAATAACCATATGGTTGGATCCTCCGCTGCCCCCAGCGCCAGCTAAAGCGAGAAAAAGCAGGCTCCGTCAAGATCCTAGGTCCAGTCCACAGGCGGCGGCTGCAAAAATCCGTCAAATCGAAATTCACGAGCGCGTGTCTGACGGTCGCCGGCCATGTCCTGTTCTTGAAGGCTTCAGGCACGCCAACCGCCTGGGTCACGCGTTGGCTCCCAGCGGATTGATCACTTGTACCGAGCCGTAATTCTGCCCATCGGAATTGGTCGCACAGCGTAGCCAGAGGGTTGTTCACACACTTCTCCACTCCCTCTGATTGACTTATCTTCTTCGGACCAAAAAGAAGCGCTACCGGCGAGGTTCACGAGCGTCGCCGACTTCACCGCTCCTCTGTCGCGCAACTAGTTCAGACCGGGCTGAACGACGTTCGGGGCACGCCGGCGCCGATCGGGATGTCCCTCTGGGCCGCCCGCACGGCCGCGCGAAACAGTCCACGCATTTCGGCATGGCTGCTCCTGCTGAACTGCAGGACGGTCAGCTCGAGGGATTCTGCGGGATCGCGACGCGAGCGACCGACATCCCGCCAGATGGACTCGATCTCGGCCCGCAGTCCGGTGACGTCATGGCCGGACCCCACCAGCACCAGCACCTTTTGCAGCGGTGCTCGCCGCAGCACCTCGGTGAGCTCGTAGCGCGTGCCCAGTCGCGTGCCGGCATACTCGCGCAGGTCCAGCAGGATCACGCCCGCCCGCTCCATCATCTCGAGCACCGTCGGCTGCCACGTGTCCGCCGTGCAATACACCTCGGTCACGCGGAAGCGACCATCCGGGTCGCGCAGGCGGTCGAGTGTCGCGACGCGTGGCGCCACTTCGCCCGGATCGGCGATGAAGTGCTCGCGCAGGCGGCCTCGCAGGTACGTGAAGAACTCGTCCGGCTCCATGTAGGCGCCGGCGAGATCCGGTCCGGCGATCATCCAGACCGGCGCGGCAAACCGCCAGTGAGCGAAGAACCGGTCCGTGAACGCCTGCGATCGACCCGACGGTTTGAACACTCTCAGCAAGCCTTCCCGGCCGCGGCTTCTACGAGATCACGGGGCTGGCGTGGACCGGTGGAGGCTCCGTGCGGAGAGTCGACGTGTCGATCGACGGTGGCCGGACCTACAAGGAGGCGCAGCTTCAGCAGCCGGTGCTTCCGTACGCGCACACACGCTTTCGCTTCGCGTGGGAGTGGAACGGCGAAGAGGCCGTACTGCAGTCGCGCTGCACCGATGAACGGGGCGAAGTGCAACCGACCATCGCCGAGGCGGCGAAGATTCTCGGCGTGACGCCGGAGTATTTCCTGCAGGCCGATCACTTCAATGGCATTCAGCCCTGGAAGGTCAACCGGGACGGAGGCATCCAGAGTGCGATGTACTAGGCTGCTGGCAGCGGCGATCGTGCTCTCTGCGTCTGCGACAGCACTCGCGCAGGGGCCGACCTATCGGCTGGGAACAACCCCAAGCGAAGCGGAAATCAAGGCGCGCGACACCGCGGTCTCGCCTCTGGGGAAGGAATTGCCGCCCGGGAGTGGCTCGGTGAGCGAGGGTTCAACCGTGTATGCACGCGATTGCGTCGCGTGTCACGGACCGAATGGGACGGGAACGAAATTGCATCGCGGGCTCATACCGCTGGGCAATGCGAAGCCTGTGAAGATCGAGGGGAGTCTGGTCCCGTTCGCGACGACGGTCTGGGACTTCATCAACCGGGCCATGCCGTGGACGAAACCGGGAACGCTCACGCCGAACGAGGTCTATGCGGTGACCGCGTACGTGCTTTTTCTCAACGGCATCGTCAAGGAGAGCGACGTCCTCGATGCGACGACGCTTCCCAAAATCCGGATGCCGAACCGCGACAGATTCGTCACCGTCGAGATCGGCTTGAAACCCGGGGAGCGACGCCCGCTCGGACACTATCCATGATCCCCTTACCCTACCCAGGGAAAGTGGTAACCAACGTCCACATCGGGTTCTTGCCGCCCTCGTAGACCTCCAAAGCCGTGAGCGTGCCCGTCTCCTGGTTGATTCGGTAGGACGCCACCTTGCCTGATTCTTGACCCGAGACGACCACAAAGGTGCCTTCCGGGTCGAGGCTGAAGGTCCTGGGAACGGGCTGTGTGGCAAACCAACCGTTCGCCGTGAGCCTGCCGGTGGATGGGTCGACGATGAAGCCCGCGATGCTGTTATGCCCGCGGTTGGAAACGTATAGGAATTTTCCCGAGGGAGTGATCAGAACCTCGGACGTGCTATTTCGCTCTTTGAAGTTCGCCGGCAACGTGGTGATGGTTTGAACAGGCGTCAAAGTTCCTGCGGACGAATCGATGGCGTAAGCTGTCGTGCTGCTGCCCTGCTCGTCCGAGGAATACAGCATGTCCAGGGTCGGATGAAGGGACACATGCCTCGGGCCCAAGTACCTCCTTGAGCACGACCCTGGGCGGATCGTTCGGTGTGAGGTGCCCGGTCTTCTGGTCGAACTTGTACTGATAAATAGCGTTGGGCCCGCCTCTATCGGCGGTATGCGGCACGAACACGAACCGGTTGGACCGATCCGCCACGAATGCCATGCGGGCCATGATACGAGTGACGCCACTCCACGGGTGGAAACGCGATGACGCCGTCGTTGCTCACGGCGTGGACGCCAACGGTGCTCTGATAGAAGTAGACCGAAAGCAAGAATCTGCCGGTTCGGTCAGTAGCGACCGAAATCGGTTCGCCTTGCAGTGGAATGGTGCCAATCAAAGAGAGTCCACCCGTGCGTGGATCGATACGGTAGCTGGAAAGCTCGTGGGTAGCTCTGTGTCCCACGTAGAGAAACCTTCTGCGAGGATCGACAGCCAGAGGTGCTGGTCCGCCGGCGACTTTGACCTGCTCCTGCCAGTCGAGTTTTCCGGTCGCTTTATCCAACGTGAAAATCGAGATTCTGTTTTCATCCTGGAAAGCGACATATCCCAGAAACTTGTTTGCCTGGCTCCCCCCCGCCTGCGATTGGCCTGCCGCGGCCGCCCGGATGGGCGAGCCCGACGAGCCCGACGAACCCGACGAACCCACCTGGGCGGCGGCCAGCCCGATCGTTCTCCCGATCGTTCCAATAAAGTCGCGCCGGGTCGGCTGGCTCATGGCTGTTCCCTCCCGACCAACATGATCACGATTACCGCGAAGATCTGGCAATCGAGACGTTGTCCAGCCTCCATCGGTCCCCATCTCCTTCGGCCGTGAAGCTCAGCGAGCTGAATGGCGTATCCGAAATGACGCCGAAGAAGCTGTTATAGCCGCTGCCCGCATACTCGAAGATCTCGCTGAAATCGAACAAGTGAGCTCGCAGCCGCATGGTCGTGTGGTCATTGCTGGTGGGTCCCCCTCCCTGGCCAAAGCCCTTGCCATCAACAGAATAGACATCCGCACCCCAGGCGAAGATGGGAGGATCGAATCTCAACTCGAGCGCCGTCGTCACGGGCCCGAGTGTCTCGTATCTGAGCTCCAGCCCTTGAATGGTCTCGGCGTTCTTGCCGTCTACGGATCCGGTTCCGGTCGTCCCGACGAAGATACCCGTCGGATGAGGATCGGGAGCCGTGTTGCCCGCCAGCTTGGGGTACCCGCCGGTCTGCGTAAAGAAGACGCTGAAATTCCCCACTGACGTGACCGTATTCACCGGAACTTCAACCGTATTGTTCTGGAAGTCATCGGTCATGATGGTGCCTTTCCTTGCCGTGACGGCGGCCGCCCACGCCGCGCGTCCAGCCTTGCCGCGCGTAGTCGACGTGGGAGCACGGTCGGAACCATCGATGTAAATGGTCAGCATCTCCGCGTGAACGATTGTCGAAATCAGTGCGACGCCGCAAAGTACGCTAAGGACGCTAATTACTGGGAGCTTGTTCTGAATCGTCATTGTTGTCCTGATGTCGCCGTCCAGCGCGCCTGCGCTTCCGATAGCGCACTGACGTCGGTGAAACTTCGAACATTATAGATAATTGCGCCCATCGACCTCGGCGCACAGCGGCGTGACGCCCGCCGCTCTTCGTCACTACTCCGTGCCCCACCTGGCCCACCGGCGTTGACATGTCATCACCGTCCACATCCTCTCTGCCCATGACAGATATCGACACACGCCCTCGACCGCGAACTGAAGCGAGGATCGTCGAACTCGAAGACGATGCTGCGGTGATTGCCGGAGCCGGCGAGCCACCAGATCCCGTTGCCATCCTCTTCGGCCGTCACGACGATCGCGGGCGGGACCGGCGGCGGCGCCGCCTTGACGGCCTCGGGTGCCGCAAGGTCGACGGCATCGCCGTCCACCATGTTCCTCGTCACCTGCAAGTCGAACTGCAGGTACTTGTCGATATTCGTCGTCAGCCGCTTCGGCAGCTTCAGGCCGTTGACGTCCTCGTAGTCCGAAAACGACGTCGCGATCGTCACGTCGTCCATGTTCGGGTGGGCGGCCATCGAGGTCACACGCGACGGCAGCTTCGTGGCGCTGTCGATCGCGAGCGTCAGCAGGTCCCCCCTGGCAGTGGTGATGCCGACGAACTGTTCAGCCCCTGCTGCCGGGGATTGGCGAGCCTGGCGGCCGGATCGAGCGCCGCCCGGACGATCGCCAGGGGATGATGCAGCCCTTCGATTCGCCGATCGCGCGCCGCCGCGTCTCCCTGGCGCGCCGGCTTGCCGTCCTGACCGACGGTGTAGGCGAATCGCCGTCGAGCCGCTGATCCTGCCGCCGGGTCAAGGCTCCGGCAAAGAGAAACTTCGCGTCGCGGCGTTGCTCGATGCGCATGCGCGCGTTCGCCAGATCCGTCGTGCGCCTGTACTCCGACACCTGCCACACCGGCAGCTCGCCGTCGGGCATCGTGTTCTGCCCCACGTTCGGCGCCGGTCCGCGCCTTCGATCGTCAGCGTCTTCGACGCGAGCAGCCGATCCTTTCGCCGAGCGCCGCGGCCGCATCGTCGACCGCTTTCCTTTCGTGTGGCACCTGCGCACAACTCACGGTCCACGCGATCGCCAGAACGGTCAGGCACTGTCTCATGAGCATCTCCTGTTGAGAAGCGGTGCCGGTATACGGCGACCTGAGAGGGACCCCACGGCACGAGCCGCTTCAGCTCCTGAGCTCAAATGGACCTCTGGAGGGGACGCGGGCAGCCGGCTCGAGCGTGCGGCGCTTGACGCGACGCCTCGCAGAAACCTGAGACGTGCGGTATTGAACACATGGCGGAGCAGTTACTGCGCCAAACTGACACAAGGTACTCTAGATGCAGCAGCTCGCGCTCGTCGACCGTGTCGGCACCCGTGTTCTCGGTCTCTTTGAAGTCGTCGGCGCGATTGCCACCTTTGGCGGGCGCGCTGTCGTCGAGTCCGTTCGTCCTCCCTACGAAGGGCGCGAAGTCCTCAGGCATCTCTTTCAGTTCGGGTACCGCTCCGCACCGCTGATTCTGACGGCGGGGTTCGCCATCGGCGTCGTGCTGTCGATGCACACGCGCGCCTCACTAGAGCGCTTCGGCGCCGAGGCCATGATTCCCGCCGGCCTTGCCATTGCGCTGATCCGGGAGACTGGCCCGCTGACCGCCGGCCTCCTCGTCGCCGGGCGCGTCGGCGCCGGCATCGGGGCAGAAATCGGCGCGATGAAAGTGACCGAGCAGATCGATGCGCTCGAAGCGAATGCCGTCGACGCGTTCAAGTATCTGGCGGTCACGCGCATCATCGCGCTGATGATCGCGATGCCGCTGCTCACGATCATGATGGACTTCGCCGGCATCTTCGGCGGCTATGTCGCGGAGGCGGCGGTGTCGGGCATGTCGTGGCGCGTGTATTTCGAGAGCGCCTTCAGTTACATCGCCTTTTCGGACATCATTCCCGCGACGCTGAAAACCATCGTGTTCGGCTATCTGATTGCGATGGCCTCCAGCTATCTCGGCTTCACGACGAGCCGCGGCACCGAAGGCGTGGGCGAGGCGTCCACGCGCAGCGTCGTCATGGGATCGATGCTGATCATTCTGAGCGACGTCATCCTCGTCAAGATCATCTTCTTCTTCTATCCGGCGGTGTCGGGATGAACGCGGTGCGATTCGACCATGTGTCCAAGGCGTTCGGCACGCTGACCGTGCTCGACGACATCTCGTTCGACATCCCGGCAGGCCAGGCGTTCTGTCTCCTCGGACGCAGCGGGACCGGCAAAAGCGTGACCCTCCGGCACATCGTCGGGCTGGTGCAGCCGGACAGCGGCAAAGTGTTCGTGGGGGACCGCGACATCACCGCGCTGGCCGGGCGCGAGCTCGCGGAGGTGCGGAAGCACATGGGTTTTCTGTTTCAAAACGCTGCGCTGTTCGACTCGATGTCGGTCGGCGAGAACGTGGCGTTTCCAATGCGCCGCCATACGGATTGGAGCGAGACCGAGATTCACGAACGGGCGACGAAGAAGCTCGCGGACGTGGGCCTCGAAAGGGATTTCGACAAGATGCCGGGGGATTTGTCGGGCGGCATGAAGAAACGGGCCGGTCTGGCGCGCGCCATGGCGCTCGACCCGCCGATCCTGCTCGTCGACGAGCCGAGCGCCGGCCTGGATCCGATTACCGCCGGCGAGATCGACGAGCTCCTCGTCGAGACGAAAAAGCGCGGGACCACGCTCGTCGTGGTCACGCACAACATTCCGAGCGCGCGTGTCATCGGCGACGTGTTCGCCGTGCTGCAGGAAGGACGAATGCTCGCGAGTGGAACAATCGAGGCGCTCGACGCGAGCGAAGAGCCGCTCGTCCAGGCGTTCATGCGATCACAGGGAGGTGGCTAGTGGCCACACCGGCGAGACTGGCGGGAGTGGGGGTGTTCGTGCTGGGGGGGCTGCTCCTGTTCAGCGTCGGTCTGTTCATGATCGGCGACCGGCAGATGCTCTTCGCGAAGAAGTTCACGGTCTATACGGAGTTCAAGAAGATCACCGGTCTTCAACCCGGGGCTATCGTGCGGGTGTCCGGCGCCAAAGGGGGATCCATCACGGAGATCCTGCCGCCTAATACGCCGAGCGAGAAATTCCGCGTGAAGCTCGAGATCACCGAAGACCTGCACCAATTGGTCCGCACCGACTCGCTCGCGACGATCGAGACGGAAGGGCTGGTGGGCGGGAGCTATCTGGGCATCGGCACGGGAACCGACGCCGCCCCGATTGTCGATCCGAACGCGACGATCGCCGGCAAGGAGCCGTTCGACATCGCCGATCTCATGCAGCAGATGGGCGACACGGTCAAGAAGGTGAACGACACCTTCGACGAAATGAAGGGCGACGTCCAGAATACGGTCGCTGCCATCGGCGACACGGTGGACAACGCGAACGGGCTGATCGTCGACGTCAGCGGCGATCTGAAGAAGATGGCGGCATCGGGCTCGATGCTGGTTGGCGACGCCGCGCAAATCGCCGAAGGCATTCGCGGCGGGAAAGGAACGATCGGCAAGCTCGTGACCGACGACGAACTATACAACCGCGTCACAGCCGTCGCCACGCAGGCCGAAGAGATTGCCGTCAACGTGCAGCAGGTGGTCGAGAACGCGCGGAAGACGCTCGCAGGCTTCGAGTCCAAGGACGGTCCGGTCCAGGGCATGGCCGCAGACGTCAAGCAGACCATGGACGATGCGCGCGCGGCGATGGAGGGCTTTGCGGAAAACATGGACGCCCTGAAGCACAACTTCCTGCTGCGCGGCTTCTTCAAGGGACGCGGCTACTTCGACCTCGCGCAGGTGTCGCCCGCGGACTACAGGCTCGGTGCGCTCACGAAGGGCAGCGATCGCCGGGTGGCGCGCATGTGGCAGCGCGCGGACGTCTTGTTCGAGCCCGATCCGGAGCATCCGGAGAACGAGCGGTTGACCGATCCGGGCAAGGGTTTAATCGACGCGGCGATCGCACCGTACCTGGAGCACGTCGCGTCGGGCATCGTGATCGTCGAAGGCTACGCCCAGGGTGGCACCCGCGACGAGCAGTACGTCCGGTCGCGTGTGCGCGCGTCGCTTGTCCGTGACTACCTGATCGGCAAGTTCCATCTCGATCCCCAGGCTACCGGCGCGATACCGCTCGGCGCGGACTCGATCGGCAGCCCGGAGAAGTCGCTGTGGGACGGCGTGGCCCTCGCGATCATCCTCCCGAAGGCCGCGCTCGAGCGCGCAAATAATCGCACGACGATGCTCGGTAATATCCCAGAACAGCCGGGCAGTCGGTGAGCCCGATGACGTGCCAGGCGAGCACAATGGCGAAGCGCTCGACTGAGGCGTGGTTCGAGGTTGGTTGCGGATCTACTACCCTGCCGGCTCGCCGCCCGATTCTCGCGGCGGGATCCGCGGGATCTCCACCAGCCCGCCCAGGTAGGTGCGCGTCTCCGCGAGGGTCGTGGCCACCAGCGTCGCACCCGCTTCCCGAAGGGCCTGCGTGCTGTCATCGGCCAGTGCCGGGGGACCCCAGCGCCCGACCACGATTCGCACGTCGGGCATCGCGGCGTGGAGGCGCTTCACCAGATAGCGCGTCTTGGACGGCGGGCTCGGCGGCAAATCTGCGACGCAGACGACCGCGAGCTTTTCCGCCTGTACGAGCGACACCAGCTCCGAGGCCAGCAGGCGTTTGTTCGTGATCTCGATCGCAATCGGCAGATCGTCCAGCACATGGGTGAGCATCGCGAGCCCCAGTTCGTCGGCTGCGCCGTTCACCGGATAGCCCAGCACGCGCAGCGGTTCGCGCGGTGCGGAGTGTGGTGAGTCATCGAGCGGCTCGGAAGGCGTCGGCTGCAGCCGCCGGATGGACTCCGCGGCATCGGCCATCAGCTCACGCGTCGCATCGACGACGGCGCCTTCTTCATCGGGCGACAGCCTGCGCTCCAGCCGATCGCGCTCCGCGTAATTGAGCGCCGGCAGCAGCAGGGCGTCGTAGACAGACATCGGCGGGTCCGTCTTGATGTGTCGCTCGATGAGGTCGGCGGCCTCGCTCTGATCGCGGGCGAGCAGGCGCTGGTAGTAGCCGTACTCCGGCGCAAGCGCCGGCGTGTCGGCCATCAGGGTCCCGACGAACTCGAGGCCGGGAACGTGCCTGCCAAGCACGACGAGGCACACGGTCAGCGGTGTTGCCATGAGCAGGCCGAGCGGTCCCCACAGCCACGTCCAGAACGCCACCGACACGAGCAGCGCCACCTGGGAGACTCCCGCCGCCCCCGCATACAGCGCGGTCTCGAGCACCAGGTTGGTGAACAGCTCGAGCACGATGAACATGCCGACGACGCTCAGCGGACCGAACCAGCCGGGGAGGGCGGCGAGGCTGACGAGAATTGGCGCACCGGCACCCATGATAGGGCCGACGTACGGGATGTACCGCAGCGCCGCACCAAGCGTCCCCCAAACCATCGGGTACGGAACGTCGAGCAGGTACAGTCCCAGCCCCGTGACGCCGCCGTACACAAGGTTGACGATCGACTGCATCAGCAGCTGCCTGCTGACACGAGTTCCGGCTTCGTCGAACGCCTTGGTCGTCACCGTCAGGCGGCCGTGGCCGAACAGCCCGAGCAGCCGGCCGCGCAGGTCCCGCCGTTCGAGCAGCATGAAGATCACGAGTGCCAGCACAAGCCCGGCAGTTCCGAGAGGCCCGACGATCGGACCGAGCCACGCGAAGCCCGCCAGAGCGTTGACGTCCTCGGAGGCGACCACGACCGGCCGTGGAGCCGTTCCCTTGGGCGCCTCGGACTGTCCCAGGTCGGTCTTGATGTCCTCGATCGTTTCCTGCAGCTTCTCGACGGTCCCGCCTTTCCCGGCGCCGCGCACGTCCGCGATCTTCGCCAGAATGTTGGTGCGGTAGCGGGGCAGATCCTCGGCCAGGCGGTCCATCTGTCGGGTCAGTCCCCAGCCAGCGAGGCCCAGAACGACGAACACCAGCGTCACCACCGCGAGAACAGCCGGGACCCGGCCCACCCACCGCTCGAGCCAGTTGACGGGAGGCGCGAGGACGAACGCGATCAGCACGGCGAGCGCGAGGGGCACGAACACCGCTTGCGCCAGGTAGAGAACTACGATGACCAACACGCAACCGGCGAAGGTCACCCACGGTTTCAGGCTCTTCGACGTGTCATCCATGACGCCCTGTCATCCTTTGACTGTACTCGTTCGGCCGCAGCGCCCCAGTTCAGAATTGAACAGGCCGGCGCCGGCCAGGTACGCCATACTCGGCGCCACTCCGGCGGACACGGTGTCCACCCGGCTCGAAGGGATGATCATGCGCGCGCCGGCGATCCTGCGACTTCTCGGCTCCGCAGCGCGGGCCTGGTGGGAAGACGACGCGCTCCGTCTCGGCGCGTCGCTCGCCTACTACACGCTGTTCGCGATCGCGCCGATTCTGCTCGTCGCAACCGCCATCGCCGGCATGGCCTTCGGCGCGGAAGCAGTCCGCGGGGAGATCGTGGGCCAGCTCGATGGCCTGGTCGGGCGCGAGGGGGCGCGCGCCGTCCAGAGTCTTCTCGAGGGGGCCAGCCAGCGGCGCGCCGGCATACTCGCCACCGTGATCGGCAGCATCACGTTCACCGTCGCCGCCACCGGCGCCTTCCTCGAGCTCCAAGTGTCGCTCAACACGATCTGGCGGGTAAAACCCAGGGTGAGCGGACACCTCATGGCGTTCGTGATGGACCGTGTGCGCTCGTTCGGCCTGGTGGTGGCGATCGGCTTTCTCTTGATGGTGTCGCTCGCGGTGACCGCGGCGATTGCTGCGCTGAACGCGTGGCTCTCCCGCCGCTCCCCCGGCATGCCACTGGTGTGGAGCGCCGTCAGCGTCCTCGTGTCTCTCGTGGTGACCACGGGGCTGTTCGCTCTGCTGTTCCGCTTTCTGCCCGACGTCGAGCTCCGCTGGCGCGATGTGACGACAGGCGCGCTCGTGACGGCCGTGCTCTTCACGATCGGTCAACAGCTCATCGGCCTGTATCTCGGGCAGAGCAGCATGGCTTCCAGCTACGGCGCCGTCGGGTCGATGATGATTCTCCTGCTGTGGGTGTACTACTCGTGCCAGATCCTGCTGTTCGGTGCCGAGTTCACCCGCGTGTACGCCGGCCGCCACGGCGCCCGGCCAGTCCCTGAGCCGTTCGCGGAAAGAGACCTCGACGCGCTCAACAAGGCGACATAGAGGCGCCTGGGAGTCTAGGGCGCTCCGGCCACAATTATTGCTATTACGCTCGCGCGGCGTGATGATTCGCGATGGTGGATTCAACACCTCCTCTCACCGATGGGACACTACGGCTGCCACGCCGTGTCGCCGCGGTGGTGTGTGCGCTCTCGCTGATCCTGCTTGCGTTTGAGGTCGCAGACGCACAAACGCGCAACGGACCGACGCTGGCAAGACATGACTTCACCGATTCGGCCCAGGGCTGGAGCATCAGCGGCGATTCGGTCACCGCCCCCCCCATCTTCACCGCGACCGGCGGACACCCGGGCGGCTGCATTACCGGAAGGGATGAGGCCCTGGGCGAGACCTGGTACTTTCACGCCCCAGCCGCCGTGCTGCAGCAATTGCCCGCCGCGGTGGATGGGCGGATCGCCTTCAGCTTGAAGCAATCAGGGACCGCGGTAAGCCTGATCGATGACGATATCGTGATCGTCGGGCCGGCGGGACGTCTCAGCTACCGGTTCCCGGGGGGTCCGGGGACCGATTGGCGAGACTATTCGGTCCGGCTGTCCGCAAGCGAGGGATGGACGTGGAACTGGAACGCGCGGGCGACCCAGATCCAGATCCAGAGCGTCCTTTCCGTGCCAACCCGGCTCGAGATCCGTGGGGAGTATGTGACGGGCGACGATGAGGGATCGCTGGACAACTTCATGTTGACGGCGGCCCCGAGATAGGCGACCCTTGCAGCTGGCGTCGGGAACCTCGGGAACCGAACCTCGGGAACCTTTGTCCGCCACGCTCTGTTTTTACCCGGTTTCGAGCCCGAACCAGGAATCGCCGGCGGCGCATTTCGCCACGTGCAGGTCTAAAGACCTGCGCTACGCTTGACAAAACTTGTAGCGCAGGACTTCAGTCCTGCCTGACGCTTGGCACAAACGCCCCTGCGGGAGGATTAGCACGATGGCTTACTCATTAGTTGTGAACGGGCAGACGCATACGGTTGATACCCCGGCCGAAATGCCGCTGCTCTGGGTCCTCCGGGACAGCCTCCATATGAAGGGGACGAAATTCGGCTGCGGTATCGCCCAGTGTGGTGCCTGCACCGTGCAGCTGGACGGCGCGGCTGTCCGGTCGTGCCAGACGCCGATTTCGACGGTCGGTGCGAAGAAGGTCACGACGATCGAAGGCCTGTCCGCCGACGGATCGCATCCGCTGCAGAAGGCATGGCAGGAGCTCGACGTCCCGCAGTGCGGTTACTGTCAGGCCGGCCAGCTCCTGACCGCGGCGGCGCTCCTCACGAAGATCGCGATGCCCACCGACGCGCAAATCGACACGGCGATGAACGGCAACGTCTGCCGATGCGGCACTTACTTGCGGATTAAGGAAGCCATTCACCTCGCGGCCAACGGCGGACGGAGGGCGTAGCCATGAACAAGACAAATACGGCACAGCTCGATCGTCGTTCGTTCCTTCAGGTGACCGCTCTTGCCGGCGGCGGCGTGGTCATCGGCATGTACGTGCCCGCATTCGGCCAGCAGGGCGGCGCCCCGGCGCAGTCACAGTGGTCGCTCGCGCCCAGCACGTACATCACCGTCCACCCCGACAACACGTTCACGATCATCGCGAAGAACCCGGAGACGGGACAGGGCATCAGGGCCGCCCTGCCGCAGATCATCGCCGACGAGTTCGACGTCGACTGGACCCAGGTCAAGATCCAGCAGGCCGATCTCGATCCGAAGTACGGGCCGCAGTCCGAAGGCGGCAGCCGCGCCATTCCCGTCAACTACGATCCGATGCGGCAGGTTGGCGCCGGCGGCCGATTGATGATGGTGACAGCCGCCGCGCAGCAATGGAACGTGCCAGCCGGCGAACTGACGACGGGAAGCGGCGTCGTCACGCACACGGCCTCCAATCGCAAGGCGACCTACGCGTCGCTGTCGGCGCGCGTCGCCGCGATGCCGGCGCCCGCGGTCGAGGCCGTCAAGGCCGCCTACAAGGATCCGAAGAACTTCAAGATCATCGGCAAGCCGATCAAGGGCGTCGACAACGCCGACATCGTGACCGGCAAGCCGGCGTTCAGCATCGACGTCGAGCCGCCGGGTACGCTCTTCGCGGTCTTCGACAAGTGTCCGGTGTTTGGCGGCAAGGCCGTCAGCGCCAACCTCGACGAGGTGAAGCGGCTGCCGGGCGTCAAGCACGCGTTCATCGTCGACACGGTCGCCGGGCGCGGCGCCAACTTCCTGGCATCCGGCGTCGCGATCGTGGCCGACGGCTGGTGGCAGGCGAACAACGCGCGCCGGACGCTGAAGGTCACGTGGGACGAAGGGCCGGTGGCGACGCAAAGCAGCGTCGGCTACGCGGCGCAGGCGAAGCAGCTCTCGGCGCAGGCGTCGCAGACGCCCGCGGCCGGGGCCCCAGGCACGGCGCTCATCGGCGACGCCGAGGCCGCGTTCAAGACCGCGGCCAAAGTCGTCGAGGCGGAGTACGTCTTTCCGCTCCTGTCACATGCGCCGCTCGAACCGCAGAATTCCACGGCGCACTACACCACCGACGGAAAGCTGGAAATCTGGTCGTGCAGCCAGATCCCGGCTCTCCAGAATCCGGCGCTCGGCGCCGGCATCGATCCCAGCATGGTCACGATGCACCTGGTGCGGGCCGGCGGCGGATTCGGCCGGCGGCTGAACAGCGACTACGACATCGAGGTCGGCAAGATCGCCCGCGTCGTCACCGAGGAGCGCGCGAAGGCCGGGCTGCCGAGCGTGCCGGTGAAGCTGCTCTGGTCGAGGGAAGACGACATCGCCCACGACCAGTATCGACCGAGCGGCTTCCATTACTTCAAGGCCGGCCTCGACGCGTCGGGCAAGCTGGTCGCGTTCCGCGATTTCGTGGCGAGCATGAACTCCGTCGTTCCCGCCAACGAGTTCCCACGCGGATTCGTGGCGAACTTCTCGGCCCACTCCGCTCCGATCACGCCGTTCGATATCCCGACCGGCGCGCTGCGGGCACCCGGCACGAACGGCGTGTCGTTCGTCATGCAGTCGTTCATCGACGAGATCGCCGTCGCGGCCGGGAAGGATCCGCTCCAGTACCGCATCGATCTGCTGTCGAATCCTGTTGGCGAAGCCGCCGCGGCGTTCAACGCGTCACGTGCGCGGGGCGTCCTCGAAGCGGTGCGGGACATGTCGGATTGGAACAACCGGAGCAGCCTGCCGAAAGGCACCGGGAAGGGTGTCGCATTCCAGTACGCCCACGCGGGCTACGTCGCCTACGTGGTCGAGGCGGCCGTGGGCGCCGACAAGCGGATCGACATCAAGAAGGCGTGGGCGGCGATCGACATCGGGCGCCAGATCGTCAACCCCAGCGAGTCGGTCAATCTCACCCAGGGCGCGTTCGTCGAAGCGATGAGCCACATGATGGCGTGGGAGATTACCATCGACAAGGGTCGTGTCGTGCAGCGCAATTTCAACAACTATCAGCCCACACGCATGTCGCAGATGCCGTCGGCGATCGAGGTGAAGTTCCTGGAGACGGACTTCGATCCGACCGGGCTCGGCGAGCCGGCCTTGCCGCCGGCCATTCCGGCTATCACCAATGCGATCTTCGCCGCGACCGGCGTCCGCATCCGATCGGTGCCGCTCAATGCGGCGGGGTACGGCTGGGTCTAGACACAGCGACCGGCGGCCTCTCGAGAGTCGGGGCCGGATCAGAATCCGCCCCGACTCAACCTACCTCGGTACCTGCCTGGAACTCCTGCGCCGGATCTCGTCCTGCCAATACAAGGAGCGAACATGAGATTGCGAATATGGATGCTATCGGGTGTTCTGGCGTCGCTCGTCGGCTTACCCGGCGTGTCAATCGCACAGGTCAATGACGCACCGAGCCTCGCGGGTGTCATCGACATTCACGCGCACGTGGCGCCGGAGACGAAGGCGTTGAACTTCCAGCGCGCATTCGACGCGATCGAAGCGGCCCAGATCGCCAAGATTTACGGCATGAGGGGAATAGTGCTCAAGGAGCACCATACGGAGACCGCAGGCTGGGCCTACCTGGTGTCTCGGATGGTCCCGGGCATCGAGGTCTTCGGCGGGATCGTCCTGAACCGGTATGTCGGCGGCATGAATCCCGCGGCGGTTGAGGCCATGGCTTTGACGCGTGGTGGCCGGGGTAAGGTTGTGTATATGCCGACGATGGACGCGGAATACCGCAATGAGGGCCAGCCCGGCAGGGTCGCGGTCTCGCGCGACGGACAACTGCTGCCGGAGGTGCATGAAGTCCTCAAGGTGACGGCGAAATATAATCTCGGCTTGTCCACCGGACACGTTAGTCCGGCGGAGGTGATGATGCTGATCCGGGCGGCAAAGGCTGCAGGTGTCAACAACATCTACGTGCAGCACCCGAACCACTCGGGGCTCGTGATGTCAATGGCGCAGATGAAGGAGGCGGTCAGTCTGGGCGCGCTGATCGAGGTCGTGTTGAGCGGGGACGGCCTCACGGGAGGACCCGCGGGTAAAGTACCCGCGGTCGTTAATGCTGAGAATCCAACGGTGGATTACGGGCCACAGAAGATTGCGGATATTCGAGCGCTGGGTCCGGCAAACGTCATCCTGAGCACCGATCTCGGCCAGCCCGGCAGGGTGGACTACGCCCGGTCCTTTCAAATGGCTCTGGCTGTCCTCGCAAAAGAGGGCTTCAGCCAGGCGGAGATCGACATGATCACCAAGACCAATCCGGCCCGCTTTCTCGGCCTCAAGTAAATCGGACGCGCCAGCGCGAATCGAACGATTTCGCCAGGCCGGGCACGCCGGTTGCGCCAGCCAGCTTCCCCTTCGAACCAGTGACTGGTCCGGAAGCAGAAACTCACCCGTCGAAAGCGGTGCTACGACTTTTCTCATCATCGGCGAAGGCATCAAGAACAGCAGAGCCAACACCGCGTCAAATGTTCATCTTGAAAATCCCGTCGAGTTTCACTTCGCTTCATGGATCAGGCATGCGAACCCGCTTCGGGTTACTCCGCGAAGATTCATCGAAGATTCAATCGGATCGGAACGAAGCCACCGGCAACGCGGGTATTCCGAGTTCATCCATTGCCGGATGGATCCATGGTTGCAATTGCAAGACGGCGGAGGTGATATGAGAAGACACATCTGGTCAGGAATATCAGCCGCTGTTGTATTGGCCGCGACTATCGGGGTCGCCGCGCAAGAGCCATCGACGTCGCAGCCTTCGCCTCAGCCGGCACCGCAGCCGCCGGCAACGGCACCGGCCCCCGCCCCCGCCACGCCACAGGCGCAAAGCAGCGAAGGACAGCGCATCACTGTTGCCGGTTGTCTGCAGGCGGCGCCTTTGGGTCCGACCGGGACGAGTGGCAGCGCGGCGCCGACGCCCGCGCCTTCCCCAGCGCCCGAAGCGGCAGCAAAGCCTGAGGGGGGAAGCCGGAATGAGAAACTCGTCCTCGCAAACGCCGTCGCGTCTCCGGCGGAGGCGACGGCAAACGCGTCAAATTCGGCGCCGCAGACCTACCGGTTGATCGCCAACGAAGCAGCTCTGATGCCGCATGTTGGCAAAAAACTGGAGCTCAGTGGTACGATCGAGGATCACAACAGCCCATCGCGACCCGCGAGCCCGGAATCCAACGATTCGTCGGCCGCGAATGCACCACAACTTCGAGTGGAATCGGGCAAAGTCGTAGCGGAGACTTGCACGCCGTAGACGCGAAACCACAATCACCGAGGACACCGAAATCGGGTTATCGGTGTGCTCGGTGCTCTTGTGGTTATTGGACTTGCAATTCGCCGCGGTCTGACATGGTGAAAATAAATCCGTCGGTGATGTTCTCGGGAACGTGCGGCGAGGCGTTCCGCCGCTACGCATCGCTATTTGGCGGCGAAATCGTGAACATGCTGACGTATGCCGAGTCGCCCCTCGCGCGGGAAGTGCCCCCGGAATGGCGTGACAAGGTCTGGTTCTCGCGGCTGCGCGCCGGAGGAGTCGATGTGACGGGCGGCGACGCACTGCCGCGCGACTATGAAACGCCTCGCGGCTTTTCGCTGGTGCTCGGAGTGGCGAACGCCGGCGAAGCGGATCGTGTATTCGCAGGCCTGGCGGAGGGCGGCGAAGTGATCATGCCATTGCAGGCGACGTACTGGTCACCACGCTACGGCCTCGTCCGGGATCCGTTTGGGATCCGATGGGAAATCAACTGCGACGCAGAACCGGCTGCGTAAAAGGCCCGGCTGCAGCGTTTTTCGAATCGATGTAGCGCAGGACTTTAGTCCTGCCCACGCTGGCCATTCAGCAGGTCTAAAGACCTGCGCTACACGGAATCGGAAACCGCTCTAGGTGCGCATGGGCACGACCGCATGCAGGCTCGAGAACGCAGCAATGATCCGCTCGCAGACGCGCTCTGCATCTGGATTATCAGATACAAACTCGAGGGCGCTCGTTTCGCTGCCCGCTTCAACGGATGAGGCGTGAGTGGCATTGGCCCAGATCTCGCCGATGAAGCCTCGATCCGTCACTCCGTCGACGAGAAACACGATCCGTGACCCGGCGGTTGATTTGGCCAGACATCCAATTTCGAACACACAGCCCGCCCGGTAGCGGGTGAAGCCCCTGACGTCCATCAAAACGCAATGAGATTCCGCCAATAGACGTCGAACCGCGTGCTGCCAGGTCGCGTCGCCAATGCAGAAAATCTCGTTGACGCGAAACCGCCCATCCGGATCAGTTGCGTGGTCGAAGGACGCGAGCCTGCGATCGGCGTCGCTCTCACTATGTGAGAAATAACGGCCAGAGCGGCCTCTGACAAAGTCGAGCAACTCATGCGGCTCCAACGTGGACCCTGCGAGGTCGGCGGCTCCGACCAGTTGGATGCTACCGACGCCTCTCCACAGAGTCTCGAATTCCTGGAATAGCCGGTTGCTGCGCTCGCCGAGCGAAAAGGAGCGCAACAGCAAAAGGCGCAAACACGGGCTCTCCGGGCGCGGGAGTCGCGACCACATGAACCTGACAACGAAGACGAATACAGCTGCGCACGCCAGATTCGCCGCCAAACCAGCGAGCGAAAAAGCGACGGCGACCACAAAGAACAACCAAATCGACGCGATGACGAGCCATTGGTCGCTCGTGCGTTTCCGCGTGTAAGAAGTCGTTACCAGGCGCAGAAGCAGACCCCCGAGTAGAACGGAGACGAGGAGCCCGGCGGCCGCGCCAACAGCAGCTACCCCAAGCATGCGCGGCAGAAATTCCTGCCCAAACGAGACGAGGGCCCCGGCCCGCTGAGCAGGCTCCATGTTCCGAAGGGATTCCAGGATCGCCGCCGTTTGCGGGTCTGCTCGCAGCTCCGCTGTCCACAGAAACAGGGCAGATACGGTCGAAACAGCCGAACCCACGATTACGATCGAGAAGAACCCAAGCGCGAGTGGGCCCATCGCCCGTACTCTCGGATGCAACAAGAGGGCGAGCAGGGCGGCCATCACGAGGGCGATACCAGTCTCGTCGTTCGCAAATGGCAGTGCTCGCGAAAGAACGGCCAGTAGTACAACGACGATCGCCACGCGCACCAGCCAAGGCGCCCAGCGTCCATAAACCGCTCGCGCAACCAGTATCAAAGGACTGCTAAAGCAGATGGCCGAGTACAAGAACCGGAGGAGCGGTGCGTCCGAGCGATCGGCAGTCGTGATCGTGCCTATCGCGGCGAGCGCGATAGCGAGCCCGACACCGGCAATCGTGTACAACCTCGCCAAACGCCTGCGATGCCCGATAGCTTCGCTAAGGAGTGCGGGCCAGCGTGAGTCCGGAGGAGTTGGGTCCGGATGAGCGGCAATCGAGCGTTCGCGGATGGTTGGTTCTGCGTCAGTCGCGGCGAACGCCTGGGAATGCTGCGTTTCCTGGCGCGGTTGTTCGTGTTCCAGCGAGCGCCGAACGCGCCGACGGAAAATCGCCAGGACGAGAAACGATGCGAACACCGCGACCACGAAGATGATCGGAGCGAGCCCGGCGCCGATACCCGAGAGCTCGGTAAGCCACCCGGTGATTAAGGGATCGTTGGTCATGCCCGCGCTGAGCTCAATCCAGACTGTCAGGCGTCGGCTGACGGACGAGTTGCACGAGGGCCTCGTATGGCTGTGCACCGACGACGCCGCGGCCACCCGAGACGAACGTCGGTACGCCAGTCACGCCGTATTCTCGTGATTTCGCCCAATCAGCATCGACGCTCGTTCTGTATCGCCTTTCCCTGAGTACGTCCGCGGCCTCATCTGCGGGAAGGCCCACCGATCGGGCAACATCCACCAACACAGCGGAATCGCCGATGTTCCGGCCATCCACAAAGTAGGCTTTGAACAAGGCGTCATGGACGGCGTCGCCGCCGGGTTTCGTTTCTGCCCATTTCGCAACTTCCTGAGCCAGGCGGCTGTTATAGGTGTGCGTGCGCGGTCGATACGGCAGCCCTTCGACGTCCATCAATGCCTGAAGACGCGTATGCGCGGCCTGGATATCAACATTGCGGCCGCGGAACAATTTCTCGAGCGACATACCCTCGGCGGGCGTGTCGGGATGCAGTGGGAAGTGCACCCAGTTGACCTCGATATTGAAATTCCGCCTCAACTTTTCAATACGCCCGGTACTGAGATAGCACCATGGTCAAACGTAATCGCTGAATACTTCCAGCGTGATCGGATCAGCCATCCTCCGCTCCTTGAATCGCGAACTCACTCTAATGCATCAGACCCGTGGTGTCGTCTCGACCCTTTGCTTCGGCACGATCTATTAGAATGCCAGTCCGTTCTGGGGTAATGGTCTAGTTGTCGGTGTTCTGCGTGTGTCGCAGCCGCCGAAGGTGCACCCTACTCCATTGGTCCGCATACTCCGGGCGGAATCGACGCGCTGTTCGTCCGGCACTGGTTATTCGGATTCCATACGTTCCCCGAACCAGGAGTGCGTTCCGCGAGGTCGAAGAACGTGCCTGGCGCCACCGCGAGACACTGCCCTCCGTACGTGCTGGTGGAGTTGAACCGCGCCGCGTTCTTGCTGATCGCGTTGTCGTGCGCGTCGATCTCGACTGCGATGCCGTCTCCGCAATTGTCGCTGACGAAGTTGTCGTGAATCTGGTTGTTGAAGGTGTCGCCGGTTGCGCCGTTCAGGAGTTGAATGCCGCTGTCGGAGACGCCGCTCAGCCGGTTCGCGCCGTTTCGTTCGATGATGTTCTTCATCACCACGTTGTTCCGGGAGTTGATGATATCGACGCCGTGCGCATCGCCGAACCGCGAGTTGTTGTCGTGGATGTGGTTATCGCTCACCTTGACGCACTCAGCGGTCGTCAAAAAGACGCCGAAGCGCTGGTTCATCACCTCGTTTCCATCCACGACGGCAACCGCGTTGCCGGAAGACGGACACGTCGTCTGCCCGATGAAAATGCCCGTGGCCGTAAGTCGGGCGTTGGTTGCTGCGGAAGACTGCACCGGTCCCGTAACCGTGACATCATTCACCCTCAGACCTTCACCGTTGGAGAGCCGGATGCCGATTCCAAATCCATCGATCGTTCCCGGGCCGATGACGCGCACATTGTTCCAGTTGCTGCTGAGGATGCCGCTGTAGGAGGCAGCCGGAAGGCCGGGCCCGGCTGGATTGGCTGGATCCACGATCTTCTGGCACGTGCCATTCAGCCCGACGCTGAGGCAACTAATCGTGTGGCCGTTGAGGTGGATCTTCGTATTATCGGCGACCACCACCAGACCATTCTGCTCCGTGCAGATCATGTCGCCGTCCAGGAAGAAGTTGCCACTCACGACCGATCCGCACGCTGGTGGGAGGGCGAAAAGCGCACTCGGCAGAAACACCATAGCTAGAAACAGAGTTACGCGTGCGAAAACTGGATGTAGCATTTTGTCTCCTTGCACAAGTGGTAGTGTTGACGGCCGATCGAGCGCGACACCAATTCTTGGAAAGACGGCGGAATTATAGGAGGGGGGGTCTGGTCACGCAAGCAGCGCAACGTCCGTGGTACGGCCGAAAGGCGACAGCGATTCCGCTCCATGTTTTCATTCACGGACGTGTATCATGTCGCCCAACGAGCCGCCCACTATTACAAGAAAGGATACACATCATGCGAACACTGATCATCCGACGGCTGAATGCGTTTGCCGTTGCCGCCACCATCCTGGTCTTTGCGCCAGGCCACGCGGTCGCACAATTCGATGCACTCGACGGCCAACGCGCGATCATGCGCCGTCCGATTCCTGAGGCAGCACTCCGCGGTTCGGTTGACTTCGCTCGCACGGAACTGTTCTTTGGCACGGCGAAGGCCGACGGCACGGTCGTGACGGACGAGGAGTTCAAGCTGTTCATCGACGACACCGTCACGCCGCGGTTCCCCGACGGCTTGACGCTGCTCAAGGCCGATGGTCAGTTCCAAGATGCAAGCGGGACAATTATCAAGGAAGCCTCGTTCGTCCTGATCCTGCTGTATCCGGTTGAGGACTTCCTCGTGAGCAGTCGACAGATCAACGTCATCCGTGAGCGCTACAAGGAGGAGTTCCTGCAGGAGTCGGTTCTTCGCGTGGACGATCCGGTTGCCGTCCGCGTCTCGTTCTGAACAACCATCGGCTGAAGACATGCAGCAGCGCGCCTCGTGGCCCGAACATCGGATTACGGAAAAGTCGCGACGATGCCGTTCAGCACGACGGCGCGATTCACTCCTGGAGCGGCATCAGGGTCCATCGGGGCGCGTCGTACGGTCCGACGCTGTTCGATATGAATGAACCGGGACGGTCCGATGGGGCCGTTGCCGTCCGGGCAGACGGTCGCGTGCGAGCGGCCTGAGGCGAACCGCATCTGCATGTTGTCGGTCCCTCGAGCATCACACCCCCCGGTGCCGTCGAACACACGGGCGTTGATCACGGGGCCGCTGCCCGCCCTGGCCGTCGACTCCGCCACGATGTTTGCCGCAAGCGTATGGACGGGAGCGGGCGCATTCGGAACGCCGTTGCTCAGGAACACGTCCTCCGTGCAGGTCCCACTCCCATGGAACTGAATGTGCCACGTGGAGGTGTCGCTTGCATAAATCTCCTCGAATGCAATCTGAAAGACACACTCCGCGGTGTGCGAGACATCCGCCTCTTTGTACGGACGCCGTGACTGCTGGCACGGCGCGTCGGCCGCGTTCTGGTCGCGGTCGGTGCCGGCAATCAAAAGCGTGCGCGCCCCCACCGTTAGGTACGCTTCGATCGCCTGGTTCTCGGTCTCGAGATCGTCTCTGACATGCGGCGCCGAAAAGCTCAGTGAACGACGGGGGTGCGCGGCAAAGACGTAAGTGCCCCAGCCCCGCCGCGTCGGATCGGCCGGATTGGTGATCGTCTCGCCCGTCGCATGAGCCACCGGCGGTGGAATCTGACCCGGCACGCCCTCCATCAGGACGTAGTGCGTGCGCCCCGAGGGCGTGTCGAAAAACTGGACCACATTGTACGTAGAGCTGATCGTTCGCGCATGAACATGCGCCTGACCCCAGGCGCCTGCGAGCAGGCTCTGAAACACGACTCGCCACGATGCGAGCTGGCCTGGCGTGGGAAGCACGTATTCGTTGTGCTGATCGTCGGCGTTCGCTCCCGACCCGGAGCCCCGCACGCTCGCGATCGATGGGATCAGCTCCGACGCGAGGAACGACCCGAGATCGCCGGTCGCCGTCGGCAGCTGGGGGACATCGTCGAGCGTTTTGTACATGATGACGACGTTGTCGAGGATGAAATCGTCGACGTCGCCGGTGCCGCCGCCATCGGCGCTGCGAGCCTCGACGCGCAGGACGTTGCCGGTCGCCTCGAGTTGGTGGTGCCGCTCGACCAGCAGGATGTTCCCATTCCATTCGTCCCTCGCTGGGCTCGCCGGCAGCCCGCCAGCCACATCCACGCCGTTGACGCGGAGGATGTTCCGCTGATGATCGACGTCCCGCGATTGAAACATCAGGACCGCGGCCTCTGCCGTGTTGATACCTGGGCAATCAAACGGAAAGTCTTTGGCACGCCCCACGAAGACAACGTTGGGTTCGACGTCGTTGAAGACGCCCGCCTCGTTCCCGAGGTGTTGCCGCGAGAAGAGCACGACGGTGTAATTGGTCGCCATGGTTCGAGGCCTCCTGCAATTCGACGCGCTCTATTGGCGACAGTGTCTGTGGCGCAGTGGCGCAGTGGCGCAGTCTATCAAGAACAGTGACGCCTGATGCGGTCGACATCTCTTGCTGGCCGGTCCGGAAATACCCGGATACGTCAGGCAGCGGCATCAGCGTCAGGCGAGGGAGTGCGCGGACCGACCGATCCAAATTCTCTTTCAGGAACTAGCAGCAGTGCTTCGATCGTCACGTTGCGGAGGTCGGCGAGATGATCCGCCGTCGCCACGGGAAGGCCTTACTTCACGGTTGCTGGCCAGTACTGGACGATGTTGATGGGCGCGTCGTCGGCGTCCAGCAGCATGTTCACGAGGAAACGCTTGCCGTCCCGGCTCGGGATGTAGCTGTTCCGCGAATTGAAGACGTTGGCGCGCATCTCGAAGAGGAACTGCGGAACGCCGAATTCGAATGAACCGGCTTTCTCGGACACATCAACCGCGAAAAATTGTCGATCGTCGCTGACAAAGAACAGCTCCTTGCCGTCGGCGCGCCACAGCGGCTGACGGCCGCCGCTATTGGAGACTTGCCAACGCCGGCCAGTCGATGGAAACGCCTGGACGTAGATCTCGTTCCTCCCGTTTTCGCTCGAAGCGTACGCGAGCCAGCGCACGTCGGGCGAGAATTGCGGTTCCACGTCGGGAAACGCCGTCTCGACGATGGCTTGGGGCATGCGGTCTCCTGTCGTCGGCAGCACGTACACGTCCTGAGTCCCGCCAGATGTGACCTTGAAGTACAAAATCCACTTGCCGTCTGCGGATACCTGGTCGGGACCGTTGACCTGGTCTTTGAGCAGGACTCGCTCGGTGCCAGTGCCGGTGACGTCCTTTTCGAACATGCCACCCTGGTCGCTGCGATAGGCGATTTTGCTCCCGTCCGGAAACCACACCGGCGCCGTCTCGTTGCCGGGACCGCTCGTGAATCGTGACGAACTCTGTCGCGACAGATCGAAGATCCAGATATCGCGCTGGTTAACATCGGCGTAGACCAGTCGCTGACCGTCCGGTGAAAGATCCGGCGTCCGGTAGTTGCCGGGAGAGCCGATGGTTTCGAGCAGTTTCCCCGCTCGATCGAACCACGCAAATTGGTTGGTGCGATTGGAGCTCGATCGGAACGCCAGGACGCCAGTGGCCGAGACCGAGAAGTCGGCGCGACCGTTGCCGGGGTTGTGAAAGCACCTGCTCGATGACTGGCGTGGCCTCACCCGTCACCTGCAGCCCGTCCACGTCGAACGGCTGTTGCAGCAGTCGATCTCCTCTCACGAACAGGAGGCGACCGGGAGGCGCGAACGCGCCATTGCTGTCGCTGGGAATAACCGATCGCGGCTCGAACCCCGGTTCGATCGAGCCGAGCACTATGCCGATCGACGTCGGCTGATGGCAGCCGTCCGAGATACAGGAAATGACGGCCATCGGGAAGAAAGAAGGGGAATCGCGCATCAGAGACGCGCGAGCGCCGTCACCTCGCCACCTCGTGACGGGACGCGTGCGAGGCGTGCCGGAGTGCCGACGCTGAACACGATCACGTCACGGCTGCCCCATGCCGCTCCTCGCGGAGCCCCGCCGCATCGGTAATGGTTTGAATAGCGCCGTCCGCCATTTCGAACCGCTTCAACTTGCCGGCTGCAAAAAATCCAATGGAACGGCTGTCCGGCGACCAGAACGGCATTAACGCATCGTCGGTTCCAGCCAGCGGCCGCGACGTGAACGAGTCGAGACGACGTACCCAGAGCTGCGTTCGTTCAGCTTTCTCGGTTCCAACGAACACCAGCTGTGTTCCATCCGGCGAAACCGTTCCGCTGCTGGTGCCATCCGCCCTTCCGATGCCGTCGTTGGAACCGAAGAAGCCGCCTTCCGGGGGCTCGATCTGAAAACGAACGACCTGCGGCGCAGGCGATTCGCGCAGCACGCCGTAAGCCACGACTCCAGCCAGTGTCGCGACAAGCAGCGCCCAGGTGACACGCTCCACGTTCACGACGCGGGGTTTGGAGAGCAGCGGCGTGGCAGCTATCGCAACGTCTTTCTCGTCGAGGTCGAGCCGCACATCGGCGATATCGTGCGTGCGACGTTTCGGATCCTTGTCCAGGCAGCGCCGCAACACGCGTCGAATCGTGGGCGGCGTGTCCGCAGCCAGGGCGCCCCAGTCAGGCTCGCTCTTCAAGATATTCGCCAGCGTGGACGAGATGTCGTCGCCGTCGAACGCCCGCTTGCCGGTGAGCATCTCGTAGAGCACGGCGCCAAATGCCCAGATGTCGCTCCGTTTGTCCGCGGGACGCCCCCTCACCTGTTCAGGGCTCATGTAAGCCGCCGTCCCGAGGATCATGCCGACGCCGGTCATCATGGCGGGCGATGTGATGGTGGGAGACGCCGTGACGTCGGGATGCCGCGCCATGCCTTCCGGGAGCGCGAGCTTGGCGAGGCCGAAGTCGAGCACCTTCACTGTGCCGTCCGTCCGAAGCTTGATGTTGGCCGGCTTCAGGTCGCGGTGGATGATCCCTTGCTCGTGCGCCGCCGCGACGGCTTCAGCGATCTGATGCGCTAGCGGTAACGCGTCGTCGAGCGGGATCGCGCCGCGCACCAACCGCTGCGCCAGATCCTCGCCTTCGACCAGCTCCATGACCAAGGCGCGCACTCCGCCGGATTCTTCAAGGCCGTGGATGTGCGCAATGTTGGGATGGTTCAGCGACGCGAGGGTCTGGGCTTCGCGTGTGAAACGTGCGAGTCGTTCGGGATCGCTCGCGAAGAGATCAGGCAGCACTTTGATCGCGACATCGCGGTTCAGCTTTGCGTCCCGCGCGCGATACACCTCGCCCATGCCGCCTGCGCCGATCAGCGCGACGATTTCGTAAGGACCGAGGCGAGTGCCGGCGGACAAAGGCATAAAGCGCCAGATGAAACGGCTGGCCCTGATTGTAGTGGTGGCACCTTCAGTAACGGAAACGCGCAGTAGTGACCTCGGTGGTCCAGCTCTAGCGCAGGAATCGCCAGCCGATCAGCGCACACCCGACCGGGAGGAGCGTTTCGTGGATGTCGGCTCAGGTTTCGCCGCTGATCTGAGCAAGAATGCCTGTGGCGTTCAAGTGACAGCGCTCTCTATAGAAGAAAGAGTGTAGGACGTCTTCATGGTGCAGACTGCGACCTGCCCGCTGTGCGAAGCATCGTGCGGGATTCTCGTCGAAACCGACGGCGAGCACATCCGGTCGATCCGCGGCGACGAAGACGACCCGTTCAGCCGCGGGTACATCTGTCCCAAGGCGGCCGCCCTCGCGGACCTCCACGACGATCCCGATCGCGTCCGCGCGCCCCTGATCCGCGAAGGGACGCGCTGGCGCGAGGTCTCCTGGGAAGACGCGTTGGATCGCGCGGCCGACGGCCTGGTGCGTGTCCGCAACGCGCACGGGCGTGACGCGGTCGCGATGTACTACGGCAATCCGGTCGCGCACAACCTCGGATTGATGACCCATGCGCTGCCGTTTGCGCGGGCGCTTCGGACGAAGAACGTGTATTCGGCAAGCTCGGCCGATCAGTTGCCGCAGATGCTCGCCGCGTTTCGCATGTTCGGGCATCTCGCCCTCATACCGGTCCCCGACCTCGATCGGACCGATTACTTCTTGATTTTCGGCGCAAACCCGATCGTGTCGAACGGCAGCCTCATGACGGCCCCGAACATCAAGGGGCGTCTGCGCGCCATTCGCGATCGCGGCGGGCGCGTCGTCGTCGTCGATCCGCGGCGCACCGAGACGGCGGCGATGGCCGACGACCATATCGCCATCCGGCCAGGAACCGATGCGCTGCTGCTCGCGGCCATGCTGCACGTAGTCTTCGCCGAGGGACGGGTGCGCCTGGGGCGTTTCGACGGCCAGGTCAAAAACGTCGACGCTCTCGCGACATTCGTCCGCGAGCTCCCGCCGGAGCGCGTCGCCCGTGCAACGGGCGTCGGCGCGGAGAACACCCGTCGGCTCGCCGGGGACTTCGCCGCGCGCCGAGGGCCGCGTGTTACGGTCGGGTCGGGCTTTGCACCCAGCGACACGGGACGCTCGCTGCGTGGCTGGTGCAGGCGCTCAATCTCGTCACCGGTCATCTCGACGAGGTCGGCGGCATGATGCTGACGACGCCGGCCGTCGATGTCGTGGCCATCCTTTCACGGCTCGGCCTGCGCGGGACCTACGATCGGTGGCGCAGCCGCGCGCGTCAGCTGCCCGAGTTTGCCGGCGACTTGCCGGTGGCCACGCTGGCCGACGAAATCGACATGGACGGCCGGGACGCGTGCGCGCGCTCGTCACCGTCGCCGGGAACCCGGTGCTCTCGGCGCCCAACGGGCGGCGTCTCGATCGCGCTCTCGGCACGCTCGAGCACATTGTCTGCATCGATGGATATCTGAACGAGACGACTCGCCACGCGCACGTCATCCTCCCGCCCGCTCCGCCGCTGTCGCGTGCACACTACGATCTCGCGCTGTATGCCTTCTCCGTGCGCAACGTGGCGAAGTATTCGGAGCCGGTCATCCCACGAAAGGCGTCGGAGCGGCTCGACTGGGAGATCATGACCGAGCTCGCCGGTCGGGTCTTCGTCCCTCGTCCCTTCCGCCGGTTCGCACTTCTTGGCGCCCGGAGGTTGCGGCCGGAGCGAATCGTCGACGCGCTTCTCCGCGTCGGGCCCCACCGGTTGACGCTGGCGAAGCTGCGCCGGTTTCCGCACGGGATCGATCTCGGAGCGCTCGAGCCAGGGCGCTTTCGGGCTCGGATCGCCACGCCGGATCGCATGGCCGATGTGGCGCCCGGTGACTTGCTCGCGAGGCGCGCGCGCAACTCCTCGCGGAAGCCGACCACGAGACGGCCGGCGAGCTCTTGTTGATCGGACGACGCCAGCTTCGCGACAACAACTCCTGGATGCACAATTCCCGGCGTCTGGTGAAAGGCCCGCCGCGCTGTACCCTGCTTGTCCATCCCGTGGACGCCGAGTCGCGCCATCTGGTCAACGGTGGATTCGCGCGGCTCGCATCGGACGCGGGCGCGCTCGTCGTGACTGTCGAAGTGACCGAGGCGATGCTGCCCGGAGTGGTCAGCCTGCCGCACGGCTGGGGTCACGATCGCAACGGTACCCGCCTTGGCGTCGCGCGCGAACATGCGGGCGTGAGCGTCAACGACATGACGAGCGACATGCATCTCGACACGCTCAGCGGCACCGCCGCCTTCAACGGCCTTGCCGTCACGCTTCAGCGGTCAGACAGCTGATTCGTCCGGCCCTACCGCGACTTCTGTGCCTCGGCGCTCGAGGTGTAACCGGCCGCGAGCCAGCCCTTCCAGCGTTCGATCGCCTTGACGCTGCCGTCACAGCCGCCGTCGGCGGGGTTCACGAACGTGCCATTGGCCAGCCGCGCCCATCCGAGCCCTCCGCCCGGCCGGCCGTCTCTCAACGGACAGTACGAGATGGTCACTGTGTCGCCGGGCTCGAACGTGCTGCCGGTGATGCCGCGCTGGAGCAACGACGGGGGCGCCGACCCCTCGAAGCTCCAGAGCGTTTCGCTGCCGTCCGCGTTCTTGACCTTCAGATAGAGCCACGAATGCGGGGGATTGAACGCCCAGCGTACGACCGTGGCGGTCACCACTTTTTCGACGCTGCGATCGAACATTGCAAACGAATGGTGCGCCGTGGCGGGGGCGGCTCCGGTCAGCATTGAGGCGACAATGCTGACCAGGGCGACGAGCAGCGCGGGGAACCGCCTCTTCATGTCCTACTCCTTTCCGGCCGGGAGCGTGGTGTTGTAGATCGGATCGCGCGACTGTCCCGGCAGATTCGGGAAGAGCGTGGTCCCTCTCGCATCCTTGAACCCCTGCTCACCCGGCAGCCTCGAGGTCGTCGTGCCCTTGTCGAGCACGTGGTTTTTGATCGTCTCACATTCCCAGTGCTGGACGCGATGATCGGCCGCCTCGAGTTCCTTCGCGCGACGGAACGCGTAGACGGCGTTGACGGGTCTGACGAAGGCGTGCAGATCGTAGAAGGTGACTTGAACCTCGAGTCGCTCGATGCCGCCCGGATACTGCTTGAGCTCCCACGTTTCGACCGATTCGAACTGATTGCTCGTCATCGGCGACCAGCGCGTGAAGTCGGCCGGCAAGAGGTATTTCGTGTGCGTGATGAGCTTCCCGCCGTCCCAGAATCCGATCGTGTCCTGTACCAGGAGTCGTGCCGTACACGTTCTTGTGCTCCTGAGCGATGTAGACACGGCGTATCCCGGGCCCGAAATCGTTGATCTGGTACAGCTGATGCGGCTCGTTGATGAACTCGTCGAGTACGGCTCGAGCAGCCATCGCCGATACTCGGGCGGCTCGCAGTGGGTCAGAATCGTACTGGACCTCGCCCAACTCCTGCTGCTGGCGCCATCGCTCTTTATAGGCCGCTCCGTACGGCGGCGTCAGCACGCCCTCGCGAACCTTGCCGGAAAATCCGGGCGGGTCGATGAAAATGTCCATGTGGGTGTTGCCGGCAGTCACCCACAGGCCGTCCCAGCGCGGTATCAACGCGATCGTGTGCTTCGTGCCGCCCTTGGTTTGTTCGAGAAGCTGCCGGTAGTGCTCGTCGGAAGTGGTGAACGCTCGCAGCGGGGGCACGACCTGGAGTGCCGGTCCATACCCGCCGCCGAACGCTCCTGGCTGCGCGAAGAGCATCGGCGGTGCGCTGGTGAGCGCGAACCAAGCGACGGCGACCCAGCGAAGGCTCAGCTTGAGATTCATGTCAGCTTCCAGATCGTGTCTGGTGGCACTGGGATGTTACCACCGCAACAGAATTGTTGACTCGTTGGCGTATTCGCACGTATTTTTCTTGCGGAAAGGTCCTTTATGCAAGTCTGGCGAAATATCTGGCAATAGTCGCGCTGCTCCTGGCACTGGCGGCCATACCCCTGCTTGCGCACCACAACATTACGGGGAAATTCGACCCAGCCAGAACGAGGACGCTGAACGGCATGGTGACGAAACTCGATTGGGCCAACCCCCATGTCCACATCCTCATGGACGTGGTTGAGGGCAACAACGTCACGAACTGGGCCGTTGAGTTGGAAAGCACCATCGACCTCGAGAGAAGCGGCTGGGACCTGAATGCGCTGAAGCCCGGCGACGCGGTGACCATCCAGGGCATGCTCGCGCGGGATGGGAGCCCCCGAGATCTGGGGAAGCTCGGTCGTTCTAACTGCCAGCAACAAGAGAGTGCTGGAGGTGTCGGCGGCCGCCAAG
>CAVVNL010000004.1:0-516726 GCA_963749565.1 uncultured Acidobacteriota bacterium
ACCGACAAGATGTGGAACCTCACGGCCGACCAATGGTCCGCCGTGCTCGGGAGTAAAGCAGATACGGCCGAGTTCGCCGCCCGCATTCGCCGGTCCGGCGCATTCGTTCCGTGGTCGCAAATCCTCGTCGACGAAACGGTTGATTGCGTCTCCACCGTGGATCTGGGCTGCGGGCGCGGCGAACATTCGGCCATGCTCGCCGGGCCGGACGGCAGACCACGCTGGTCGACTGGTCCGACGACAACCTCACGTTCTGCCGGGGGATGTACGATGCGCTGGGGTTTCCGGGCACCTTCTGTCGGGCGGACATCACGCGCCCGCTCCCGTTCGAGACGAACTCAGTGGATATGGTCTTCAGCTGCGGCGTGTTCGAATATTTCAACGCGACGCAGATCGACGCGATCATGGCCGAGGCATTTCGCGTGGCAAGAAAACGGGTGATCATCATGGTCCCGAATGCGCGGGCGATCGCGTATCGGCTCGGCAAGTGGTATATGGAGCGGACCGGAACCTGGGAGTGGGGCGGCGAAGTCCCGTCGCACACCTTGCAACCACACTTCAAACGGGCGGGCGCCGAGTCGATTCGGGAGTTCTCCGTGGGCGGTCAGCATTCGATCGACTTTCTCGCCCCACTGCCCGGAGGCGCCCATGCGATCAGCCTGCTGACCCGTGCCCTGCGGTTGACGCGACATCACCGGCCGTCTCACTTCCGACAGGGTTATCTGCTGGTGACCATCGGCGAAAAGCCAACCGCATGAAAATCCTGATCGTCGGCAATCTCTATCCGCCGCACCACCAGGGCGGTTACGAGCTGCGATGCGCGCAAGTAGCGGAATACCTGCAGCGGCACGGGCATGACGTAAGGGTCGTGACCAGCTCGTACAAAATCAACGGCACGATCAACGCGCCCGTCGAACGCGAGGATTCGGTAAACGGCGTGCCGGTGTCCCGCTTCATGCGCCACCACAGGCTGGATCCCTGGCAGCCGGGAGGGCGCCTGTACAACCTCGGCGTGGTGAAGCGGCAGATCGCGGATGCGTCCCGGTTCGGTGACATCCTGGACGAGTTCAAACCCGACCTCGTGAGCTGGTGGAACCTCGAAGGGATGACCAAAATTGTCCTGCGCATGCCCCTGGATCGTGATATCCCCACCGTACACTGCATCGATGACGACTGGATGATCCGCGAGTTCGGAGCCAAGGGCGATCTCGACATGCCGTTGTGGTTCGATTTCTGGCGCCTCCAATGGGGGCCGCGCCTGCTTCGGCCAGTTATTCGCCTGTGTCTCGCGCCGCTCGAACGTCGAATGGAGCGGCGTGGTATCCCGACCCGCGTGTTCGGCGTTCCTCCGGCCCGCGTTTGCCTGATCAGCGAGTTCTGGCGACACCTGCATCATCAGGCCGGCCTCGACGTGCGAGCGGGTGACGTCATTTATGGTGGCGTCTCCCCCGAGCGGTTCTTTTCCAAGCGATCGCCGGCCGATTATGCAGATGGGCCGCTCCGGCTGCTCTACGCCGGATTCATGAACCAGAGTAGAGGTCTGCACACGATCGTGGAGGCCCTGGGACTCGTCCCCGCGGCTCAGCGCGACAGGATGCATCTGTCGATCGCGCATGCCGGGCCGGTCGTTCCCGACGAGTACGTGAACGGCATCACGAAACGGATCGCGCAGCTGGGGTTGTCCAAGCACATCACCTTCCTCGGCCGCGTGCCTCATGACGAGATGCCTGCCGTCTATGCCGCCAATCACGTCCTCGTGTTCGCCAGCACGAGGAATGAGGGCATGCCGATGGTGATGATGGAAGCGATGTGCGCGGGTTGCGCGGTGCCCAACACCGGAAGCGGAGGCGCCATCGAGCTCTCGGAACGGGCCGGGACACCGCTCTTTCCCAAAGACCATCCGTTTGCGCTCAGCCGGCTGCTATCTGCGCTCGAGAAGGACCGGCTTCGGGTGGCTGAGATCGCGCTCCGCGGCCAGCAGACGGTGCTGCGCGAGTTCACGATCAATCAGATGATGGAAAAGACCAGCGACGTGTTCACCCGGGTTGCCACGCAGCACCGCACTCCAGGGCTACAGACCCGCTCAGCATGATTATCTGCTGGTGACCATCGGCGAAAAGCCAACCGCATGAAAATCCTAATCGTCGGCAATCTCTATCCGCCGCACCACCAGGGCGGTTACGAGCTGCGATGCGCGCAAGTGGCGGAATACCTGCAGCGGCACGGGCATGACGTAAGGGTCGTGACCAGCTCGTACAAAATCGACGGCACGATCAACGCGCCCGTCGAACGCGAGGATTCGGTAAACGGCGTGCCGGTGTCCCGCTTCATGCGCCACCACAGGCTGGATCCCTGGCAGCCGGGAGGGCGCCTGTACAACCTCGGCGTGGTGAAGCGGCAGATCGCGGATGCGTCCCGGTTCGGTGACATCCTGGACCAGTTCACGCCCGACCTCGTGAGCTGGTGGAACATCGAAGGACTGACCAAAACTGTCCTGCGCATGCCCATGGATCGTGGTATCCCGAGCGTCCACTGCATCGATGACAACTGGATGATCCGCGAGTTACGGGGCGGACGGCGATGTCGACAGTCCATTGTGGTTCGACTTTTGGCGTGTTCGTTGGGGGCCTCGCCTGCTGCGGCCAGTTGTTCGCCTGTGTCTCGCGCCGCTCGAACGTCAAATGGAGCGGCGCGGCATCCCAACCCGCGTATTCGGCGTGCCGACGGGGCACGCGTGTTTCATCAGCGAATTCAGACGATTCCAGCACGAACACGCGGGTCTCAACCTGGAGTCTTCCACCGTCATCCATGGCGGAGTGTCCCCGGAGATGTTCTTCATCCGGCGGTCGCCCGGCGACTACGCGGATGGGCCGCTGCGCCTGCTCTACGCCGGATTCATCGACCAGAAAAGGGGACTGCACACGATCGTGGAGGCCTTGGGGTTGATCCCGGCGGCCCAGCGCGACCGAATCCATCTGTCGGTCGCGCATGGCGGCCCGGTCATCCCTGACGAATACGTGAACGGCATCACGGCGCGGATCGCGCAGCTGGGCTTGTCGAAGCACGTCACGTTCCTCGGTCGCCTGCCTCATGACGAGATGCCTGCCGTCTATGCCGCGCATCACGTGCTGGTGTTCGCCAGCATCCTGAACGAGGGTATGCCGATGGTCATGATGGAAGCGATGTGCTCGGGTTGCGCGGTGCCCAACACCGGAAGCGGAGGCGCCATCGAGCTCTCGGAACGGGCCGGGACACCGCTCTTTCCCAAAGACCATCCGTTTGCGCTCAGCCGGCTGCTATCTGCGCTCGAGAAGGACCGGCTTCGGGTGGCTGAGATCGCGCTCCGCGGCCAGCAGACGGTGCTGCGCGAGTTCACGATCAATCAGATGATGGAAAAGACCTGCGACGTGTTCACCCGGGTTGCCACGCAGCGGCGAACTCCAGAGCTGCAGACACTTTCATCATAATCTGCACAGTCGCTTGCCGGCGTCTGGGGCGCGCGACCGCGTTGACGTCAGTGAACCGCACAGGCTCGAACCTGCATTCCCATGAAAGGCTTCTCGACGCCGACGGGGCGCCCGCTGGCGATCGCGGTGGTTGCTTATGCCGCAGTGGTCCTCTGTCTCTGGCTGGCCGCTGGACGTGTTGGCCGACCGCGCCTGGCCCGCCACCATCCTCGCATTTGGGCCACGCTGGCCGGCCGCGCTGCCACTGTTCCCTCTCGCCCTCCTGGTCGTCGTTTTTACGACCGGTCGTATGGCACGGAGACTCATCGTGCTCGTGGCGGTCACCGGCCTGGTTCTGGTTTTTGGGTTCATGGACTATCGCCTGGGTCTCGGACGCGTGGCCGCGACGCCGGTCCTCCGCATCATGACCCACAACCTGGGCGGGAGCCGTGTGACAGGCGACGCGCTGGATCGATTCATGACAGCCGAGCGGATAGACATCGCCGCCCTGCAGGAATGTCGGTTCTACAACAACGACATGGCGCACCTCGACTGGCATTTCTACTACGGCGGAAACCTGTGCCTGGTGAGCCGCTACCCGTTCACCCTTCCGGACGTGCGCGATCCCGACAATCTCTGGAGGAACGGTGCCTACGATCCCGATCGATACGAGATCGAAACCCCGATGGGACGCCTGCAGTTGCTGAATGTGCACCTCGAAACGATCCGAGGCGGCTTGGAGGCGCTCGCCGGCCACCAGTGGCGCGGGTTGCCGCAGTTCATGAGGAACCGCGAAAAATCGGCGCGCGAATCTCGCGCTGCTCGTGAGAGAACCCGGCACGGCCCCGACCGGCTCGTGGTTGCCGGAGACTTCAACCTGCCGGTCGAGAGCGCCATCTACCGCGCCAACTGGGGAGACCTCCTGAATGCGTTCTCGAACTGCGGCCGCGGCTTCGGGCACACAAAATTCACCAGCCTGTACGGCATCCGGATCGATCACGTGTTGACGTCGGACCAGTGGGGCTGCGCGGATGCGCGCGTTCTCCCCAGCCCGTACGGAGGCGACCACGCGCCGCTCGTCGTCGATCTCGTCATCCGCAATTAGCTACGGCCGTTACGCTCCACGCAAATCTCCAGACCACGTGCCCAGCGTGTCGGTCATCGAATCTGTGTCGTCTGTGTCGGTTCATTTGTAAGAGGTTGTGAAGATGGGAATCAAGTGCCAGCTGTGCGGCGGTTACACCATGACGCCGCGGCGCGGGCTCTGCCGCGTCTGCTTCGATGGGGCTGTCCGGCCCTCAGAGCTCTACGACGAGATGACGAGCTCCATACTCTCGGTCGCGCTGGGAAGCCATGCCGTTACCGCGTTCGCCAACCTTCCCAAACAGGCCGTGCGCCGCGTACGGAGCCGCTTGCGTAACCGCGAGCATTAGATTGCGGAACCTCTGTGCTTCAGAACAGCCGGGAGCTCCCCGCGCCGCTGCGGTGTTATGATTCGCGTTTTCCCGAAGGAGCACGCGATCGCCACGACAGCTCTCGACCTCACGATCGTCATCGCCGCTTCTCCCGGGCAGGTACTCAAAGCGTTCTTCGACCCCCACGCGCTGGGCGCGTGGTGGCAGGTCGCGCATTCCGTGACGACTCCCCGGGTGCTCGGACCGTACGCCATCGAGTGGGCCCCTACCGAGTTTCGCGACGACGTCCTGGGACGCCTGGGCGGGGTCTTCCGCGGCACCGTCATGCAGTTCGACGCGGGACAGGGCTTCTTCGTCGCGGATTGTTTCTGGCTGCCGCCCGACGGCGATCCCATCGGTCCCATGGCGCTGGAGGTCGGCTGCACGCTGGCCGGCCCGGATGCCACGTCTGGGACGAGGGTGCACGTCAGGCAATCGGGCTTCGAAGAAAGCGAGCGCTGGCGCCGGTACTACGAGATCGTCGGGCACGGCTGGGAGCGCGCCCTTCATTCCCTGAGGTCGCTGCTGGAAAAGTGACGTAGGCGGGTCTCATGAGACCCGCCCTACATCCCATAGCAGAGGCCGCGTCCTTTGGGCCCGGCGAACTCACACGGCGTATGGATGGATGCCGCGGCCGACAAACGTCGCCATCAGCCGCTTCCGCAGCTCGTTGGCGACCTTCCCTTGACTGAGCGGCAGCACCTTGAAGCGCACCCGCAGCGTCGCGGCGCCACCCTCGAGCGACTCGATCCCGAGTACGTCGAGCGGGCCCATGATCAGAGGCCCCCATGTGGCGTCGCGCTCCATCGAAACGCCAACCTCGCGCGCCGTGCCTATCACCCGATCCATGTTCTCCGCGTAGGCGACACGCAGATCGACCAGCGCGTAGGCGAAATGCTTGCTGAGGTTGGCGAGCGCGGTGATCGTCCCGTTGGGAAACACCTGCACGGCCCCGTCGCCATCTCGCAGGACGATCGTTCGCAGGTTGATTTGCTCGACGTTGCCGGTGACGCCGTTGATACGCGCGAGGTCGCCGATCCGGATCTGATCCTCGAGAATCAGAAAGAACCCCGAGATGAAATCGCGCACCAGGTTCTGCGCGCCGAATCCGATCGCGAGCCCCGCGATTCCCGCACCCGTCAGGATGGGCAGGACGTCGATCGCCAACTCGCGCAGCAGCATCAGGATGGCGACGAACCCCACTCCCAGCGTCACCACTCTCGTCAGAATCCAGCCGATCGTCGAGGCCCGTCGTTGCCATTCGAGGTCGGACTGGGCGTGATGCCGGCCCACCTTGTGCTGAAGGTGCTCGATGGCCAGATTGGCAGCCCGCACCACCACGTAGGCGCCCGCAACGATGACGATGACGTTGATGCCGTGCGTAGTCAGCCAGCGGCCAATAGCCCGGAGATCCCATCGGGGGTCGCCGAACCCGACGCGTGAAAGGACGAACGAGATGCTGGCGACCGCCGCCAGGCCGTACGCGAGCAGCGTCAGCGCGCCGGTCAGCTGTTTCGCGCGCTCGTGCACGGCTGCGCGGTTGTCGGGGCTGACCATGTCGAGGGCGTCGAGGAGGCGGTGGATGAATGACCGCGCGACGCGGACCGCGACGGCCGCCAGCACGAAGGCCAGCATGACCGCGCCAATGGTCGCGAGGTTGATGTCCACCATCAGAGCCGCTGGATCTTCAAATAGTTCGCGTCGCTCCGGGTCAAATCCGGGCTGATGTTGACGAGGACGACCACCGAGCCTGCCGCTACCAGTCCTCTGAGGATCAGCTGGTGGCCGACGAGCGTTCCCGCCGCATCGACGTTCTCGCCGATGTCGGTGCACACCGGCACCACACCCCAGTACAACGACAGCCGACGCGCCATATCGTTGCGATCGGTAGTGGCGAAGATTGGCGCAAACGGACGCAGCGCGGACAATCGACGCGCCGTGCCGCCGCCGCGGGTGACGGCGACGATGGCCTGGGCATCGCCGCGATTGGCGAGCATCACCGCCGCCTCACAGAGCGCCTGCGCGTGGTCGTGCGGGCCGGCCGGGTCCACGGCCGCGGAGCGGCCGATCGGCGGGGTGTTTTCGGCTTCGCGAATGATCGTGTCGAGTGTCTGCACCGCGCGCGCAGCGAAGGCGCCGACTGCCGTTTCGGCCGCCAGCATGATCGCGTCCACCCCATCGTCGACGGCGCTGGAGGCATCGTTCACCTCGGCGCGCGTCGGGCGGGGCTCCACCGTCATCGATTCCAGCACCTGCGTGGCCAGGATGACGGGAATACCGTGATGGCGCGCGCGACGCGTGATGTCCTTCTGCGCGCGCGGCACGCGTTCGAGGGGCATCTCGAGGCCCAGGTCGCCCCTCGCGACCATGACGGCATCGGACGCGACGAGAATCTCCTCGAGGTGATCGAGCGCGGCGGGCCGCTCCAGTTTCGCGATCAGCGGGACATCCGGCGCGCCGGCTTCAGCCATCAACCGACGCGCCTCTCGAACGTCTGCCGCGGTCTGCACGAAGCTGAGCGCGACCATGTCCACGCCGAGTGACAACCCGAACGTCAGGTCGTAGACGTCCTTCGGTGTGATCGCCGACGTCGACAGGCGGACGCCAGGGGCGTTGATCCCCTTGTGCTCGCCGACCTCGCCGCCTTCGACGACGGTCGTCTGGATCTCCTGCCCATCCGTCTCGTCGACCCGCAACTCGACAAGCCCGTCCGCCAGCAGCATTCGATCGCCGGGCCTGACACTCGGCGCGAGGCCCGCGAACGTCGTCGAAATGCGGCCCACCCCTCCGATGAAATTGTCGTCGCCGGTCGCGATTGTCAGGCGATCGCCTGGTACCAGCCGCAGCGGCCGTCCCCCCTCGAGCTTTCCCGTCCGAATCTTCGGCCCGCCCAGATCCTGAAGAATCGCCACCTCGCGGCGCGCGCGCTCGCCCGCCGCCCGCACGCGTCCGTATGCCGCACGATGCCAGTCGTGTGTACCGTGCGAGAAATTCAGGCGGAAGATGTCGGTCCCGGCTGCGATGAGGGCGTCGATCGCGGCGTCGGTATTGCTCGCGGGGCCGACGGTCGCGATGATCTTCGTGTGGCGCATCAGTAAACGTTGATATGGCTGTCTTCTGTCAATAGGGCAGACCTCTCCTGGCCTCACTGATCGTGAGTTCCTTTCTTAGCCCGCTCTTTTCCGGGCTCTTCGTTCTTCAGGTCCGTCTGGTCGGCGACACCGCGTTCTAGCGACGGTTGACGCTGCTGATATCCGCGGGTTGGGTACCGCCCAGACTGTGGTTCGTCGCGGAGCTGCCTCGCCCTAGGCACGGACGTATCGATCGTGCTGATGTCCATAACGTTTCCGAGGGTTCTCCACCTGACCGCGATGCCGCCGACCTGGCGACCTGATCGCCGCCCTACGACGGGGACGGCGGGGGCACCTGCCGGGCGATCGCCCATATGACGCCCGTCAGCTCACGCGCGACCGCGGTGGCCACCTTGGTTTCGCCTTGCCGCGCGCCACGAGCTTCCGAAACCGTGACGTCAAGCCTGAGTTGGACCTTCCACGCGATGTCACAGACGGTCTTCGACAACGCTTCTTGTCGGTAGAGCATCTGCCGTCCGATGCGCGGCACGCCCTGATAGGCCCACGCCGCTTCTGCGAGCAATCGCCGTGCGTGCGGATTGCCCGCTTTCGTGATCCCGCCGCGTCGAACACTGGGCCCGCTCGAGTACTCCGAAGGGACCAGGCCGAGGTACGCCATGAGCTCGCGTGGATGCGTGAACCGTCGAATGTCGCCGACTTCGGCGACGAGGCCGACCGCCGTGACAAATGAGACCCCGCGCAAGGCCTGTAGCGCCTCCACTCTACCGGCGCCCAGCGCCACGCGGGTGTGAGCTGCCGGAGTTGGTCCGTGAGCCGCTCGACGCGGCGTTCAGTTTCGTCGATCGTGTCGCGGTACTCCTGCCAGCGCGATATGCTGCGGGGCCAACGGGAAGCTCAGGTCGGCCAGCCACCGGCGATACGGGCGCGTCCACCTGGCGCCTCCCGGATAGCGTCGACCCTGGCGGAGCAGGAAGGCCTTCAACCGATGCTTGGCTTGGGTGCTCAGGCCGACCGCGTCCTCACGCGCCCGCACCAGGTCGCGCAGGGCTTCATCCTCGGGCGTCGGAATGTAGATCGCCGTGAGCTCGCCAGCGCGATGCAACCGGGCCAAGGCGTCGCCGTCCCGCCGATCCGTTTTGATCCGATCGCCGCTCTGTTTCGGCATGCTCGAGGGATTGACGACGACGCAGTCTTCCCCCTGGGCGGTGAGATAGCGGTGGAGGCCAAACCCACACGGGCCAGCCTCATACACAAAGCGTAACCGTCGGGTCGGCGCCCGCAGCGCTCGGACCACCTTGGCCACGGCCTCCAGGTCGCCGGGGATCACTCCGTAGTGCCCCACTTCGCCGCTTCGCCCCTCCTCCGCAATCGAGACGTCGATCGATTCCTTGTGGACATCCATCCCCACGAACATGCTACGTTTCGCCATGACCTGCCTCGGTTGTATGTGGCTCTGCGCGTCGCCGTCATCGGCGGCGCGTAACCCACGATCTACTACGTGAGGCAGGCTCTCTGAACTGACAGCCATACTGTCTGGCCCTCGCGCGGTTAGCATAACGCCCGTTCTCAGCCCCCGGGGCAGCCCCTCCCCCCTTACGACAGAGCACTTCTGCCTCGGGAAACGTCGCGAATGGTCGCGAGGAGTCCGGCGTTGAATGGCACATGCGCATCGCTCATCGCAAGGTCGCAGGCGGCGATCATCCCCCGGCGACCGTCACGCCAATCATCGGTGACTGCAAATACATCAGATTCAGACGGCCCGCCCGATACAGTAAAGCGACGTTCGATTCAGATGCTCTTCGACGACACAGTCGAAGCCGGCTTCTCTGTACCACTGCTCCACCTCGCGTCTTTCGTGCCACGACGTGAAACCAGCCGTGTAGGCATCGAACATATTGTGCACGTCCGCCGAGACGAACACGAATCTGGTGACGAAATCGGCGATCCATGGTCCGAAGAATCTGATTCTGAAGATCTGGCACGGAATCGACACCAAAACACACAACTGGTACACGAGCCGGTGCGGCCATTTTCGAAACACGCGGTTCCTGAGGTACGCATTGACCCGGTAAAGAATCGGATTGCCCTTCCCGTAGAGAAACGCGGAGAGGAACCCGCCTTTCTTGACGCACTGGGACAGATTGACAAAAGATTTCCGGGCGTCAGGCGTGTGGTGAAGAACGCCGATGCTGTATATATAGTCCACGGGCTCCTTCAGCACCCGCGGAAGAAGATTCAAGTCCATCTTGAGCATGACCACATTGCCATACTCTGAACAATTCCGCGCAGCCAGGTGCACGTTGTCGGACAGCTCGATGCCGATGATGAGTCGTGGAGCAGGATCCGAGATTCTGTTTACGATGTTGATGTACCGGCCATTGCCGCAACCGGCATCGACGACCACTTTACCCGCGAAGAAATTGGGCATCGATCGCGTATAGCCCAAGAACATCTCAGTTTCCGTGGAGATGTCAGAGGGATTCCATCCGAGCGTCGGGTAGTAGTTATTCCACTCGACTTCAAAAGAGTGTTGGGTCCTCTCCTGAACAGGGTCGATCGAATCCCCGGAAAAATCGATCACGCCATTCTGGCACGGGAAGAGATGGCCGAGCTCGCAACGCAACGCCGTGTTCTCGCCTGCTAAGGCCCATCCGCAGATCGGGCACCTGAAGAGTGACGAGTAGATAGCGACTGGCTTCTTGTCGGTCCCCGGACTGACTGGAATAGTGGGCTGTTGCACGTTTAGACCGTCGGAAGGTGTCATCTACAAGTCCCTACGAAGCGCGATTGAGTAGTGCCGATCCTCGTGAAAGGTATCCGGCGTACCCTTCTAGATCCATACAACGATCGTCACAACTTAGATGCGCTCCCAATCGAGTTCGAGGTTCGCCAACCTGACTCGTCGCTCCAACAGGTCCAACCGCTGATGGTCAGCAACGCATCCTCTAAGGCTGTAGCCACTCGTTGACTCACGCGGGACGGAAGCGTTGCCGTCCCCAGGATGGTCAACGGAATGCCTCTCTCCTTCACCAGGAGATCGAGCACATGACGACTGCACAGCCGCGGCAGCAAGTCGCGCACCCATCGCGCGGTGCACTCGGCAACTCTACGGCGCGCCGGTCGGCCGCCGCTGCTCTGGAATCTGTGACGGCGAAAGTCCTCGCCGTGCGGCATTGCGAGCGCTGGAAATTACCGTCGGAAGATCGTATCTGGTACACCGCGTCGCTGAACACCGAGACGAAGGAAACATTCTACTACGTGAGGCAGCTCTCTGAACTGACAGCCATACCGCCCAGCCACAAAACACGCAGAGACACATTCCCGGCAGTCTCTGCGAGCTCCGCGGTTAACGTAGAATACCGAAAATGGGTGCGATCGTACCTGAACCGATCGAGCAATACCTCGCCGGGCTCAACCATCTGCCCGACGCCGTTCTTCAGGATGTCGCGCGAGCCGGTCGTGAGACAGACCTTCCGCTGATCGATGCGGAAGTGGGCGCGCTCCTTCGCGTGCTCGCGACGGCCGTCAACGCCACGAGAATCCTCGAGATCGGCACCGCGATCGGGTACTCGGGAATCTGGCTCGCCGGGGCCCTGCCGGCCGGCGGAATGCTTCTGACGATGGAAGCCAAGCCGGAGCGAGCCAGGCAGGCCCGCGACAACTTCGCGCGCGCCGGTCTCGGCGAGCGCACGAACGTAATGGTGGGCGACGCGGGACTGCTGGTGGCAAAGGTGTCGGGGCCGTTCGATTTGATCTTTCAGGACGGCGACAAGCGCCAGTACGCGCCAATGCTCGATCGCCTCGTGGCGATCTTGCGTCCGGGCGGCTTGCTGGTCACCGATAACGTCCTCTGGAGCGGCGAAGTCGCGCCGGGGTTCGTCCCGCATCCGCGGCAGGACCCCGAAGAAACGCGCGCGATTGCCAACTATAACGAACAATTGAGCGCGCACCCGGACCTGCTCACCAGCATCGTGACGCTGCGGGACGGCGTCGCGATTTCAGTGAAACGGTTCCTCTGAAGAGGGACACGACGATCAACGCAGAAACCGCTGAAACCGCAGAGCCATCTTTTGCTCCGCGCGTTCTGCGAGTTCCGCGTTAATCGTCGTGAATGGGTTGCGTCAGTACGTAGTGTCCGCCTTCAAGCGGCCAGGGGGGAACTTATGACAGTTGACGCATGGCTCCAGGCGGCGCTCGCGGATGCCGAACGACGCGGGCTGCCGGACCTCAAGCCGCTGCTCGAAACGCTCGCACGCGCCACAACGGTGTTGCGCGGCGCCGATTGGAACGACGATGCAGCGGGACGGCCCGAAGGCCCTCCCGTACAGCGGTAGGCCTGTGCAAACGTAGAGACCTGGCCTTCACGCCGCTCAGAACTTCATGGATATCAACACGCTGACAATCGCCGATTTCGGCCGGCGCCTGCGCGCGCGCGAGGTGACCGCGGAGCAGGTCACCGAGGCCTGCCTGCGCCGCATCGACGAGGATAACCCGCGGTTGAACGCGTTCATTCTCGTCATGGCCGACACCGCACGGCAACAGGCGCGCGAGGCCGATCGCGAGCTCGCAGCCGGACGCGATCGCGGTGCGCTGCACGGCGTCCCGATCTCGATCAAGGATCTCGTCGATATCGCCGGGACGCCCGACCACCGCCGCGTCCCGCGTTCGCGAGGGGCACGTCGCCCGCCACGACGCTGCGGTGATCGTGGCGCTGCGGGAAGCCGGGGCCGTGCTGATCGGGAAGACCAATCTCCACGAGTTCGCGTTCGGCACGACCAACGAGGAGTCCGCCTTCGGTCCCGCCCGTCATCCTGACGACCCGACTCGATCGCCCGGCGGCTCGAGCGGCGGGTCGGCGGCAAGCGTGGCCGCCGGCATGGCGCTCGCGACGATCGGCACCGATACCGGAGGCTCGATCCGCATCCCGGCGGCCGCCTGCGGCATTGTCGGCTTCAAGCCCGCGTTACGGCGAGGTTTCCACAGAGGGGGTGGTGCCGCTCTCCCGAAAGCTGGATCACGTCGGGCCGCTTGCGCGAACGATGGCAGATGCGGCGCTCGTGTATCGCGCCCTCCGCGTTGGCTTGGAGGGATCGCGGCCGAAATCGCCGGCGCCGCGGCCGATCAGCACGCTGCGGCTCGGGGTGCCGAGAGAATATTTCTGCGACCTGCTGGACGATGGGGTGCGCGCACGCTTCGACGAAGCTCTCGATCGGCTTCGGGCGGCTGGCGCCCGTGTCGAAGACGTTACGATCCGCCACGCGAGCCTCACCCCGACCGTGTATCTCCACCTCGTGCTCGCCGACGCGGCCGCCTGCCATGCGGCGACACTCGAGCGTCTGCCGGAACGATACACGCCCCCGGTGCGGATGCGTCTAGAGATGGGCCGGTACGTGCTCGCGGAAGACTATGTGCGGGCACTCGAAGGACGGGAGCTCCTCCGGCGCGAGGTCAACAGTGCCCTGGCCTTGCACGATGCGCTCGTCCTGCCCGCGCTGCCCATTCCAGCTCCGCCGATCGGCGTTCCATTGATTGAGGTGGGTGGCACCATCGAGCCGGTCCGCAATCTCATGCTTCGACAAACGCAGCTCTTCAACTTGACCGGCCACCCCGCTGTAGCGTTGCCCGCCGGGCGAACCGCGAGCGGGTTGCCGTGCTCAGTTCAGCTCGTCGGCCCGGAAACTGAGCAGTTGCTGCCCGCAGCGCTGGCGTGCGAGGCACACGTCTCGGGCTGAATGTCCGGCGCGGACGTTCAGATAATGGGCGTACCTTGCCCACCTCGCTCCGGAACGGGCACATTCGGCGGCCCGGCCGGTGGCGGGATGTCGGGCGGCGGTATCGGCTTGATATCTGGCGGCGGCGCGTCGATCGGATCGGGCGGCCGCGGAAAGTCTGCGGGTGGTTGTTCGATCATGCCGTCACACAGTGCAACAACTCTGCCGCTTGGCGTCCGCCAACACGCCCGCGTTGCAATAACGGCCAGCCGTTTGTCAGAATCCCGCCGTGCAGCACGATGGAGATTTTGCTCCTGCCGGCCGGGTCCGCGCGATAGCGTACCGCCTGCTGTGGAGCCTCGCACACGCATTCCAGCGTGGCGGGCATGCCTGCATCTACGCCGCCGCCGGTCTCCTGCGGAAGGACGACTTTCGAACCGCCAGCCGACTCCTTTGGCGCGACTACGGCACGTCGATCGAGGACATCGACGGCGGCCTGGAAGTGTGGGAGCGCCGGCTGTACGATGCCGTCCTGAAACCGTCGGACCGCATCCTGCTCGTCGGCTGCGGCGCCGGACGGGATTTGCTGGCCCTTCGCGAGATGGGTTACGAGGTCACCGGGCTCGACCCGACGCCGGAGCTGGTCGACCAGGCCCGGCAGAACCTCGCTCGCCGCGGGGTCACGGCCATCATACGAGAAGGGTTCATTGAAACTTCCGATCTGGAGGAGCCCTACGATGTGGTCGTGCTGGCCGGCAATTGTTATTCGTTTCTACTGACCGCCGCCTCTCGCGTCGCGACACTCGCGCGCATCAAGGCCCACCTCTCACCTCAGGGACGCGTGGTCATCATGTACACAGGTACGCGAGCGGCCCCCTTTCGCCATCCACGTGGCGCGAATCACGAGCCGCCTGGCAAGAACGGACTGGCGTCCCGAGCCCGGCGACGCCTTTGCGCGCGATCCCGTGACGCGTCGCCTGCTTCGATACGAACACATGTTCATGCCGGGAGAAGTCGAGCGGGAGTGTACGAAGGCGGGGCTTCGAGTGGTGCGAGATGTGAGGACGGCCGGTTATCTACGTCGTCGCCGTTCCGGCCGTGTAGCCTTTCTGCAACCCTCCGCAGCCGGTCCGGGCAACGTCGGCCAGCAGAGCATCGCAGACGGCCGGAAGAGCCGAGAGACGGCGCGGATATAGCAGTCGCCGCACCGGCACGCTGGCCGTCAGGTGCGTCGCAAATGCGAACTGGTTCGCAAGACGCGCACGTTCGAGAACGACCAGATTGAACGCCGCACCAACCAGCTCGAGAAAGGCATCCCGCTCCGACAGAGATTCGATCCGCACGCCGGCCGTTCCTCGATTCGCCGGTTTCGCCGGTTGCGGCAACAGATAGATGGCCTTCAGCGGCACGACCTCGCGAACCGACTGCCTGGTCCCAAGCGGCAGCACCAGCTTTGATGTTCCCGTGTTCATCCGGGGCTCGCGGACGTCGGTCCCGAGCAGCCGGCGGGCTACGGAAGGGAACAACTTGAGGCGAGGCATCCCGGGGTGAACCGCCCACGCGGCGTCGCGCCGCGCCAGCGCAACCAGATCGTCGGTCAGCACTGGAAATCCCCTCGCCAGCAAAGCCGCCGCGAGTGTCGACTTGCCCCAGCCGCAGCCGCCCAGGAACACGACGGCGTTTCCGTCGATGACCGTGGCGGTGCCGTGCAGCGATTCAATACCGTGGGCCAGCAGAGAGAACGATAGAACGTGTCCGAGCAGGTACACGTTGAGGGATTCCGAAGCTGGCCTGTTCGAGACGGCAGTACCGGATTTGCCGGCCGTCCGGTGAGACGAGGAACTCGAACAGCCCGGCCCATCGCAGATACCGGGCGCCGTCGGCCAGCCGGCTGCACGAAAACCATTCGCCGGGAGTGTGTGCGGTTGTGACTTCGGCGTGCGCGCGGGCGAATTCCATCGGGCTAGCGGGGCTGAGCCACACATCCGCGGGGTCGTCACACTCGGGACACAGGCAGGCAGCCAGCGGGCTGGACAGCGTCAGCCCATAGAGCCGATAGCGATGCCGGGGGGCCACGGCCGGTTACCCGGGTGGCCCGCCCGTCCTGCGTACCAGGTTTGCCGCCGTCGCTGCTCGTTCCGGCCTTGACCGTCCCTTTCGCCAGGGCCTTCAGGTCGCCATGCACGGCCAGCGTGGGCGCGCGGTACGGCCGTTTCTTGACGGGCTGAGGCGCTTCATTCTTTGGAGTCATGAGTCACAACTCTGCTGTGCGACCGTGACGAAGACGCGGCACGTCCAGCTCGTTCCCCAAAGAATACCTGAAGCCACACCTCGAGGCCGAAAAGATCTGCCAGGCTCCAGCTCGCCACGCAATCCGGGCCGGTGAGGCCCGCCGACAGGCGGACGACCTCGGACGACAAGCGTTCGGGGTCCAGATAACCCAGTCGCACGCCGAGTGAGTGGGTGGAAAGAACCTGAGCGACGATCGACGCGTCCTGCGCCACCCCTGCGTTCACGATCTCCGTGAAATCCGCCTTCCAGCTCCGGCGGCGAACCGGCTCAGGCAGCACCCCCCGCATCGCTTCCCGCATCAACGCGCGCGGGACGCCGTTCCAGTTCTGCATCTCGCCCGGGATCGCCATCAGAAACGCGACGAGGTCTCGATCCAGAAACGGAAGCGCAACATCGATCGAGCGTGAGGCTCCGATCTTGTTGTTCCATTCCAGGCAGTGCACGTGGTACTTCGAACGTGCCTCGAAGTAGAGCGATCTTGCCTGGACAGAATGAAAGCCGTGGCCCGTCGTGGCCGGGCGATCGGCGAACCGCAGCGCCCGCAGCAGGAACTGATCGGAAAACGAACGCTGCGGGCGCTCCTCTCGCATCAGGCGGCGCCGGATGTACTTCAGAGGAGCTACGAGCGGGTCGGGTAGATGCTGCCGCACCACATCGACGGCAAAACGCCGCGCGAGCACCCGGGCCACTGGCTCGCCGACCCAGTGCCGGTACTCGCGCAGGTGCCGCCAGATAGTTCCCCAAGCCAGGCGGCGGAACAGATCGACCAGGTAGCCGCACGAGAACAGCACCTGGTCCCCCCAAGTGCCGGTCAGCAGCACCCGCGCGCCGCGGACGCTGGCGCGGCGGTGAAGCTCTCTGGTCACGCCCCACATGTAATCGAAGAATGGCGCCTCGATCGCGTAGATCTGATCCTCCGCGCCATCGACCAGCCCGACCAGCGGCTCAATCGGAAACTGTTCGATCTCGACGCGGTACTGGCGCTCGAGATCCGCCAGATACTGGCGTTCGTCCGAGTCGGTGCCGGCCTCGCCGGTATACGAGACACCGACCACCTCCGGGCAATCCGTCCGTCCGGGCCTGCCGCAGCGTTTCCGCCTGGGCAGAAGATCGACGACGAATCGAGCCCGCCGCTGACCGAGACCGCGACGGGAAAGGTCGAGCGGATCCGCCGGCGGACTGCTTCCGCGAACCGTTCACGAAACGCCTCCGCACACTCCTCGAACGACCCGAAGCGAATCGCCCGGGCCGTGTCGAAGTCCCAGTACCGGCGCGTCACCGTGCGCTCGGGCGTGACAATCGCCACGTGCGCCGGGACCAGCGCTGAAATGCCAACGAAGCAGGTGACCTGCTGCTGGTCCACTGGGCGGGCGCTGAGCATCAGGTAATCCGCAACTCCGTCCTCGTGCGGTCTGGCCGGGACATCGGGATGCGCGAGCAGTGCCTTGATCTCCGACGCAAATATGAACAGGCGATCGTTGCGAAAGTAGTAGAGCGGACGGACGCCGATCGAATCGCGGACCAGAATCAGATGGCGTGCCGCGGCATCGAAGACGGCGATCGCGAAGTCGCCATTCAGCCGCTCGGCGAACCGCTCGCCCCAGGCTTCATACGCCGCGAGCACGCACGCGGCATCGCTCGTCGTCGGCGAGAGCCGGAGTGCCGGGAGCAGCTCGTCGCGGTTGTCGATTCGGCCGTCCATCACGAGCATGATGCCGGCTCTTCCGACAAGCGGTTGGACCTCTCCCACCTCCTCGAGAGTGACCCAGAGGTGCTGGCACGCGAACCCAACCGGGCCTTCGACGTGCCGGCCCTCGCCGTCGGGGCCCCGGTGCCCGAGAGACGAGCTCATCCGCGAGAACAGGACGGGATCCACTGGGCGGCCGTCGAGATTCCAGAGACCGACGATGCCGCTCATCGTGGCGAAGTATACTGCCCGCTCGGAGTTCCACATTTGCGCAGCGCGATCGGGAAAGCCGGTGTGATTCGTGACGGCCAGCTCTATTTCTGACTCGACGAGGGTCGTTGCCGCTGAAGACCTGCTCGTGACCGAGTTCGGCGCCGAGCTTGTCGTCCTGAACCTGCGCGATGGCGTTTATTACGGGCTGGAGGACGTGGGCGCGCGGATATGGCGGCTCATCCAGGAGCCCGTCACGGTCGCGGCAATCTGTGACGTCGTCGCGTCCGAGTACGATGTCGAGCGGGTGAGTTGTGAGGCCGACACGAGGGCGCTGCTCGGCGAGCTGGCTGCTCGCGGCCTCGTCGAGGTCCGGGAGCAGCCGTGACCAGGGCGTGGAGCCGGTTTCGAGCCCTGAATCCGGGTGACCGCCTCCTCGTGCGCGAGGCGGCCGTGGTTTTGATTCTCATCTGGGCCGGCCTCGGCGTCCTGAACTTCTCCACGCTTCGACGACTCCTCGATCGCTACGCAAGCGCCCGTGTGTCTCCGAGTGGGGCAAGGCCCGCCCCCGATCGGATCGGCTGGGCCGTGATGGCGGTCGCTCGCCGATCGCCGGTGCCGATGACGTGTTTGAGGCAGGCCCTGGCCGCGGATGCGATGCTCCAGAGGCACGGCTTCGCGTCCCAGCTATGTCTTGGGGTGCGGCGGCATCGAAGCATTTCGTCGGCATCACTGCAGTCGCACGCGTGGGTCGAATGCGAGGGTGCGATCGTCGTCGGGGAACTGGACGAGCTCGCCGATTATGCCGTGCTCGCCGCACCCGGTAGACCGTGACAGTCCCGAACCGCGCGCCGGCGTTTCCGACTCAGGTGCTGAGCGCACTTGTCAGCGGAGATACTGTTGCCTGGCCAACGCTTGGCGTAACACCCGCCGAATTCCTCGAGGTCTGCGCTCGCGAGGATCTGATCGGCTTGGTGCATCAGCGATTGCGCGCGTTGTCCGACGCCGGCAACTGGCCGCAAACGCTCTGCGCCGATCTGGCGCGGCAGGCGCGCGCGCAGACCGCCCTGGAGCTCGTGCGCCACGAAGAGCTCGTCTCGGTCCTGCAGGCACTGGCCGATGCGCACGTGCATCCGATTCTGCTCAAAGGCACGCCTCTCGCCTATGAGGTGTACAGCGCGCCGGCGTCGCGCCCTCGCCTCGACACCGACCTGTTGACTCAACGCGAAGCGCTCGGCGGAGTTCGTAGCGCGATGGCGGGCCTCGGCTACACGGCACCCACCCAGTGCGATGGCGAGTTGCTCTTCTACCAGTTCGCGCTCGCCAGGAACGACCGATACGGCGTGGAGCATGTGTTCGACTTCCACTGGAAGATCAGTACGCAATCCGTGTTTGCCGACCTGCTGACCTACGACGAGCTGGCCGCCGATGCCGTGGCGATTCCGGCGCTTGGACCGCACGCGCACGGAGCCGGTCCGGTGCATGCGCTGCTGCTCGCATGTCTTCACCCCGTGATGCATCATCGCAACCTCGAACGGCTCATCTGGGTCTACGACATCCACCTCCTGGCATCGCGACTGTCTGCGGCGGAGGTCGGGCGGTTCGCGGATCTCGCGATCGCGAAGGAAGTGGGGACGATCTGCGCCCACGAACTTGCACTGGCGCGATCGTGGTTCGGCACCTGGATCCCCGATCACGTGATGCGACGACTGGATTCGGCAGGCAACGAGCCCTCTGCCGCGTACCTCGGATCCGGGCGTCGGTGGCATCATGAGTTCGTCGCCAGCGTGGGCGGGCTGCGGCGTTGGCAGGATCGGCTTCGGCTCGTGACCGAAGTGCTGGTGCCCAGCCCCCGCTACATGTTGGGCTCGTACGGCGTCGGGAACCGTGCGTGGGGTTTCGCGCTCCTTCCGGCGCTGTATCTCCACCGGAATGTGCGCGGGATATGGAAGGTGCTCGCCGGCAGGAAGTGACCGCCAGTCAACGCGACTCGCGGCGGGCAAGAACGACCACGCCGATGAGCAACGTCAGAATCAATCCACGATCGGCGTGTGAAAGAACGTTCGAATAGAGCGCCGTGTTTGCCAGGCCGGCTCGACGGCTCAAGCCAGGAATGTCGAACATCATGCCGAGCTGCAGCAGCCAGAACACTCCTCTGCGAAGCTTCGACGGTTCAGCGTCATTCAGTGCCAGCAGCATCATGAGCGGCATCAGAATGAGGAACCCGTAGGTAAGGTGATAGAACGTCAACAGCGACCAGCACGCGACCAGCGGAGGCGCGGTGTACAAGACGCGCTTCGTGACGGCGCCTTCCTGAAATCCGGCAGCGCAGATTCCGGCCAGCAACCCGAGCGAAATCGAACCGGCAATCGCGTCCACCGTTGAGAGGTCCGTCACAAGCCGGGCGATCAGCGGACGCAGCTCGCTGATGCCGGCCAGAATGGCGTCGTCCGTGTGATAGAGCGCGAGAAGATCCAAATATCGCGCGATCACCCCTTGAGGTGCTGCCTGCACCGAGAGGCAGAACACGGCGAACAGCCCCCCTGCCATGGCCAGGGCGCCGAGCATGGTGGTCCAGCGGCGCGTAAAGACGCTCCAGAGGAGCACCGGCACGGCGACGTGCGGCTTCATCAGCGCAAGACCGAGCCATGCGCCGCCAGCGAAGGGCCGGCGTTCGGCGAGCGCCATTGCGGCCATGCTGAAGGTCAGCGCAATCAGGCTGAACTGCGTCAGCGTGCGCACCCCGCCCCAGCACAGAAACATCAGAATGGGCAGCACGACGACTCGGAACGGATCCCGCGGTCTGAAAAATCGGGCCGCGAGATACGGCGCGAGAATCGCCAACGAGATGTTGACCGTCATCCATATAGCGGATGCGCGACACCGGTCGGCAGCAGGCCGAGAGGCGAGAGCAGCACGATCGCGTTCGGGGGATAGTCGACCGCTGAATCGACCAGGTGATAGATGTTTATTCCGTCGACGAGCCAGCCTCTCCCCCAGCGCATCATCGACTCGAGATCGTAGATTCGGTGCGCCTGCGACGAGACGACGACGCCGGCCGCGAGATTCAGCGCCGCCAGGGAAGCCCAGAACGTCAGGACTCTTCGTCCGGGATCCGCAAACAGAGGACCGCGTAAAGGCGCGCCGGGTGCAGCCGGTGCGGAATTCACAGGATGGAAACCGGCGCAAGCATCGCGACAACGTATATCATGGCAATCTGAATCGGAGGCCGCCCGGCATCATGTCGCGAAAGTGGATTGTGTTGGCGGCGGTCGCGCTATGCTTGCCCGCCGCGTGGTGGCTCGCCCAACGTATGGGTTCTCGAACGGTCTCGATGACGCCGCCCGCCGAAGGTATTTCGCGGACGCTCGCGTCAGAACGCGCCGCCAACATCAGCGGCGTGCGGTACGAGCTTGCCCTGAACATACCGCCCGAGGCCCGGGATCCCGTTCGCGGCACGTTGAGCGTCCGCCTCCGCTTGGCGGAGCGCACGCCTGTGATTTTCGACTTTGCGCAGCCGGCGGACCACGTCTCGTCGGTTCAGGCGAATGGACAGGCCGTTGCGATCCGATCCGAGAACGGCCATCTCATCATTCCGGCGGAATCGCTCGCGCGCGGCGAAAACACCGTCGATATCGCCTTCACGGCGGGCGACGAGGCGCTGAATCGCAACGACGAGTATCTCTACTCCCTATTCGTCCCGGCGCGGGCCTCCCGGGCCTTTCCGTGCTTCGACCAGCCCGACATCAAGGGCACGCTGTCGCTGACGCTCGAAGTGCCGGCGGCATGGGCGGCGCTGTCGAACGCGCCCGAAACCGGCCGCGAGACATCCGGCGACCGCGCCACCGTGCGGTTCGGCGAGACACCGGCCCTTCCGACCTACCTGTTTGGCTTCGCCGCCGGTAAGTTCTCCGTCGAGCGCGGCGAACGGAACGGCCGCACATTTCAGCTCTACCACCGCGAAACCGACGCCGCCAAAGTTGCGGCAAACCTGGAGACGATCTTCGACCTGCATCACCAGGCGCTCGGGTGGCTCGAAGCCTACACGGATCGCAAGTATCCGTTCGCCAAGCTCGACTTCGTGCTGCTCCCGGCCTTTCAGTTCAGTGGCATGGAGCACGCCGGCGCGATTTATTACAACGCGCCCGCGGTCTTTCTCGAAAAGACGGCGACGCAGAACCAGCTCCTCTCGCGAGCGAGCCTGATCGCGCACGAAACCTCGCACATGTGGTTCGGCGATCTCGTCACCATGAAGTGGTTCGACGATGTGTGGCTGAAGGAAGTGTTCGCGAACTTCATGGCCGCGAAAATCGTCAACCCGACGTTTCCGGAGATTGACCACGAACTGCGATTCTTTCTGCAGCACTACCCGCCAGCGTACGAGGTGGACCGAACGGCCGGCGCCAACCCGATCAGGCAGGAGCTCGCCAACCTGAGGGAAGCCGGGAGCCTCTACGGTCCGATCATCTACCAGAAGGCGCCCATCGTCATGCGGCAGCTCGAGCAGATACTCGGCGCGGAGGCACTGCGCGACGGCCTGCGTGAGTACCTCACGCGCTTCGCCTTCTCGAACGCGACCTGGGTCGATCTCATCGAGATTCTCGATCGGCGCACCGACGAGGATCTCGCCGCCTGGAGCCGCGTCTGGGTGAGCGAGCCCGGGCGACCGACGATCGCGACGAACCTCCAGACTGAGGGCGGAAAGATCTCGCATCTCTCGTTCTCACAGTCGGATCCGCGCGGCCGGCCATTGCTGTGGAACCAGCGGCTTCAGGTTGCGCTCGGCTACGAGATTGGCGCGCGGCTCACCGAGCTGAGAATGAGCGGGCCGACGGCCGAAGTGCCGCTCGCGAGCGGCTCCCCGGCTCCGAATTACATCCTGCCGAATGGCGAAGGCACCGGTTACGGGTTGTTCAAGATCGACGAGGCGAGCAGGCAGTTCTTCCTCGATCACATGTCGGAGATCGGCGACGGCCTGACGCGGGGCACCGCGTGGGTCACGCTGTGGGACGGCATGCTCGAGGGCGCCACCCCGCCGCGGCAGATCTTCGACCTCGCCCTGCGCACGCTGCCGAATGAGCCCGAAGAACTGAATGTCGCCCGGATCCTCGCCTACACGCATGACGCGTTCTGGCAATACCTCTCCGACGCCGCGCGCGCGGAGGTGGCCGGCCGGCTCGAAGGGACCCTTCGCGAGGGGATGACGCGGGCAGCCACCGCGTCACTGAAGTCTGCCTACTTCGGCGCGTTCCGGCGGACAGTCACGACGCCGGAAGGCCTCGCCTACCTCGAGCGTGTGTGGCGACGGCAGGAGTCGATTCCCGGGCTCACGTTTGCGGAAACCGATTACATCGACATGGCGCAGGAGCTCGCGCTGCGTCATGTGGCGCGCACCGACGCGATCCTGACCGAGCAGCACGCGAGCATCACCAACTCCGACCGCAAGGCGCGCTTTGCGTTCGTCATGCCGGCGCTGTCGCCCGACGCGGCGAAGCGCGACGCGTTTTTCGGCAGCCTGGCGCTCCTCGAAAACCGGGCGCACGAACGATGGGTGGCCGACGGACTGCGGTACCTCAATCACCCGTTGCGCCGCGGTCACGCCGAGCGCTACATCCAGAGGAGCCTGGAGCTCCTGGGAGAGATCCAGCGCACCGGTGACATCTTCTTCCCGCTCGACTGGACGAATGCCGTGCTCGGCGGCCACAATTCCCCGGCCGCGGCACAAACGGTCACCGCGTTCCTCGCGGCCCAGAAAGACTACCCGCCGCGCCTGCGGCAGGTCATCCAGCAGAACTCGGATCAGCTGATTCGGGCGGCTCGGCACCAGGCTGAAACGCCAAGCCAGTAGATCCCGGCGACAGGCACTGATTGAGTGCGCTTCAGCCGGAGCAGGTCCCACGCGGCGTGTGAGCTCGACAGTCTCTTTGGCGTAGACGTAGAGAACAAAGACGCGTCCTTGCTGGTCTCGGACGGCTACGCGGGTGTGGGAGTTGTAGACGGTGAGCGACACGGCAATCAACGGCGCGTCTGTGGGTACTGTGGAAATCGCTGGTCTCGCGTGTACTGAAGTAGTGGAGCTTCACGATAGACTCGATACTGTTCACTGACGCGAGCAGCTCGCGGGACCGGTAGAGGGATACGTAGTTGACATTGTCTCTGTGCGTGGCCAGAGAGCTTCGCTCGGCGGGCTGACCGGGGTTATAAATCACGAGATTCTCGTAGTTATCAAGCATATGGTTGAGCGCGCGAATCAACAGGCGTGGCTGAAGCGGGACCGCTGTCAGTCTGCTCAGAGTAGTGCCAGCAGAGAGCTAGCAGGGTGCGACGCCGCAGAGTGACACTCGCGCCGGAACGAAGGTGTGAAGCGCGCACAGGGTAGGCGCGGCATCTCAGTGGTACACCACTGCCAGCATGTCTCCGCGCTCGCGGACAAAGACGAGATCTCTTAACGGCGCTGCGGCGTCGAAGGACAGCTCGAACGGCAGGAGCGATCTTGCGAAGAAATATAGGCACACCAGATCACCGGATTCGCTGTAGACAGTAATGATCTCGTTAGTAGGCTGTTTCAACGCCACTGAGGTGCGGAACGCTCACTCCACCGGCTCGGACACGCGGCCACTGGGGTCGACGAAGCGCATAGGAGTGTAAGCGCGGAAGAACAGTATCTCGCCGGTGTTCGAGAATGTCGCTCGCACCGAAATGTCGTCGCTCACGAACACTCTTAGAGGCGTGGAGTAGTTACTGAAATACTCACACACGAAGACGGCACTCTGGGGCGCGTTCTGCCTCTGGAATGCAGAGGCGGTCGCGGCCAGCCGAAAGGAGTCGGAGTCGATATCGACGTGGAGAGCATCGAAGCCTGGTGACAGAGCGAGCTCTCCTTTCGCCGGAAGAACCGCACGTAGAACCCGTCGCGAACTACACGTTCGATCTCATTTGCTCTGTAGAGCCCGTGCTCTCGGTTGAGTGAGAGTGCCTCGAGGGCGAGCTCTGCCGCGCGCTGGTGGTCATTCTGCGGGATGGCCTCCTGGATCCCGTCCAGCGTCTCGAGGAGCTGGCTCCTGAGGCTCTCCGTGCGGATCATCGCAAGCATCAACGCGAAACCCATGAGCAGCGTACCGGCAACGGAAAACGCCGCAACCGCTCGACGGCGCTGCCGCTGGCGTTCACGGAGCTTCAAGTCGTCAAAGCGAACGCCAATATGGGGGCGAGGAGCGCGAGCTTTCCGATCTCTTGAGTTTGGCCAGCGTCGGGTGCGACTCGACGCTCGAATATCGGCGGCCTTCGGCTCGCCCCCTTCAAGCAACGGGGCGGGATACGACTCCTCGGGCTCGCCGTCGACGAGCAGCACCAAGACCTGTCCCGTCTGGCCGCGGCGAAGTGGGCGATCTCCTGGGTCACCCAACTCGATGCTGGAGTCCTCTTGGAGCAAACGACGATCAGCCAGGCCGAGGCATCAAGGCTGGCGCGGATCGCTTGATCGAGATTCGCAGCGGCTTCCCGCTCAGCCGTATCCAGAAACACACGGCCGATCCGGCTCGCGAACCCGGCTCGGACCAACCGTCGCGGCGTACGGTAGCTCTCGAGCAGGCGGTGCAGCGCGCGCGCAACGATCTCATCGGTTTCACCGCGACGGTAACTGATGAAAGCACCGAATTCCTGACCAGCCATTCTCGACTTCCGTTACAGGCCACGAACGGAGGGCCGCTCAGTCCTCCAAGGGAGAAACAGGACTCCTGACAGGCGAGTCAAGATAGCAGGCACTGGGATCGGGCGCAACGGAAACTCGGTGAGCGGTGTGTGGTGAGCGGCGTGTTTCGGTGGGCGCCGTGATACGGGACCCGCATCGCGCGGGCCCCGCACCCCTACCTGCTCGAAGGGACCGGCACAAGGTCGCCGCGATCGTCGGTGAGCGTCTCAGGCCACCGGTTGTTCTCCTGGCAGACATACTCCTGGATTTCACCGTTGGGATCCCAGCCGATATCGAAACGGATGGTCCACGGCCGGGTGTACGCACCGGGATCGTCGAGGGTCGCTTCGTAGCGCAGAGTATAGAGATCCAGGCGCGTAAAGCGTTCGACAATCCGGAGCTGGTCCGTATGAGGTTTGCCCGCCATATCGATCCACGTGCCTTCATTGAAGCCCACGACATCGACGACCAGGGTATCGCCCTCCCACCGGCCAACCGAATGACCCTTCCACGTCGGCGGGAGCGCGTCCCCTTCAGGTTGGGGACGTCCGTCCATGTGGATGATTCGAAATGTGTGGCCGGCGCCTTCGTAGATCATGACGATGCGCTTCGGGAGTTGGATGATCTCCATCGGATAGGGAGTCGTCATCAGGCGGGGGCCGGCGGCCGGGAGGCAGAATCCCTGAGGATCGTTTTTCGAGGCCTCTGACTTGCGCTGATCGGCCAGCGCCCTGGCCCATGGCTGGTATGGCATCTCTTTGAGATCCACGAGCACTGCCGTGTAGTCCTGGTACTGTGCCGGTGCCCAGTATCCCTTCGTCGGATCGATTCGCCCCAGGTTCGGCGTTCCATCGGCCAATCTCGGCGCAGGCGGCCGCGGCCCTTCCGGCGGACGAGGCGCGCGGACCTGGGCCGCGAGAGAAAAGCCGCCCGGCCAGGAACCCACCAGGACAGCTGATGCAAAAACCAGGACTCCGGCCGTCCTGCAGACCGACATGCGGACCTCCCTCTGGGACTTCTGAAATTGCAGATCGTAGATTTCAGGTTGCAGATTCAATTTGAAATCTGACTGCAATCTGAAATCTGCAATCTGCAATCTAAAATTTCATCCTTACGGCGTGGCTCCCTGACTCGATGCGGCACCGAGCCGCTTGCCATCAACCGTGACGTTGTTGGTATTGACCCTGTAGCTGCCGTTCTTCGCGCGGCTGCCGGTGAACGAGACGACCATGCCCACCTTCAGCGTGTTATGGCTCCAGCCTGTCCGCTGAAGCGCGTTGGGACTTCCCATTTCTCCGCCCCAGTTGACGACTTCGCCGGTCGCCGGGTCTTTGACGTTGACCCAGAACCAGACGTGGGGATTCGTCCACTCCACTTTCGTGACCACCCCGGTCAGGCTGATCTTCTGTTTCGCGTCGAATTCCGCAGCGAAGGAATGATGGGCAGAGACCGGCGCCACGAACGGAAGCACGCCGATACCGAAAACCAGGAGAAGACGCTTGATCCGCATTCGAATCGCCTCCAAATCAGCGCGACTTTCCGACCTCGCGATTCTAGCAGCATGACGCCCGTGCGTCGTGTATAAGAACCCCTTGTCCCTGCTATTCCCAGGAAGTATTCATGCGCAAACGTGATGCATTTTCGGCGGCTGTGAGAACGGTTCTGGTTTGTGCCCTGATCGCCGTCCCCGTCCGCTTGCTGGCCGAGCCCCCTTCTACCCCTGATTTTGCCGGCATACCCGTGGATCCATACGGGCAGACCCCTGGTTACGAATGCTTCAACCAGGAGCCATCCAGGCCCGGGAGCGAACAATTTCGCGACATGGTCCTCGGTGCATATCCCGAATCCGCCTCCGGCGACATCTGGGGCCCGTGCAACACACACTCGCCATTCTCACTTCACCACGCAGGTCGCGCCTGGGATTGGTTCATCACCGTTCCAGGAAACCTGGCCTCCGACGCCGAGAGGGCCGTCGCTGACGAGCTCGTCAACTGGCTGCTCGAACCGGTCGATGGCGAGCGTCACATGCGCCTGAGAAGGCTCGGAATCACGGAAATCATCTGGTTCGATCACATCTGGACGTCGGAGTCACGCAGGTGGCATGTGTACGACCTCAATGGGTGCCCGGATCCGGACGTGTCGAACACGACGTGTCATCGAGATCATGTCCATTTCACCTTCACCGTTGAAGGCGCCAATGGACACACGAGTTGGTGGCTCGGGCTTCTTGGGTGGTGGCTGGCGTTTCTGGGAAACCTTTTTCCGCGGTGACTCCCCGCGCCTCTCTGCGACCTCTGCGGTGATCGTCGTCGTCACACGTCGAGCCCGATTGCCCGCATCAGCGCCAGCGCGTTGCTGTGCTCGACGACGCCCGGGCGCATCCGGTAGTCGAACACCATGACGCCGCTCTCCAGGCGATCCTCGAAGTGCATGTTCACGGCCCTCGGGCCAAGCAGGGAAGGCAACTCCGTGAGTGCGAGATCGTGCGTGGTGATCAGGCCGATGGCGCCGTAGCCGGCGAGGGCGCGGACGATTCCCTCCGCCCCGATCCGCCGGTCGTACGAATTCGTCCCGTGGAGGATCTCGTCGAGCAGGAACAGCAGCGGGATGGGACCACGCGCGATGTCGACGATGCTGCGGATGCGGACGATCTCGGCGTAAAACCGGGAGTGGCCCGCCTGCAGCGAATCCTCGATGCGCAGTGTCGCGCCGATTGCCAGGGGCGACAGCCTCAGCGCGGCCGCGCGGACCGGAGCGCCGGCCAGCGCGAGCACGACGTTGCTGCCGATGGCGCGCAACAGCGTGCTCTTGCCGGACATGTTGGAGCCGCTGACCACAATCACCTGGGGCGCATCGCCGCCCAGCCTGACGTCGTTGCGCACCGACACCTCGTCAGTCATCAGCGGGTGGCCGAGCGCGCTGGCGTGAAATATCGGTCCCGCGTCCACGATTTCCGGGAACGGGTCCGCGGGGTGCTCGTACGCATACGTCGAGATCGCCGACAGCGCCTCGAGCTCGCCGATGGCCCGCAGCCAGTCACCGACGGCAGGACCATGCCGGGCATGCCAGCGATCGATCGCAATCGCGAGCTGATCGGGCAAGAGCAACGCCGTCGTGAACGGCGAGAACAGCAGGTTGTGCGTCGACGATTCGTGAAGGGAGACGAGCTGCGTGAGGCGGCGGACCGCGCGGGACGCTCGTACGCCACCGAACTGGAGCGCGTCCTGCACGGCGCTCAGCCTTGTGGCCGCGAGAGGTTCGCGCTCGACCCGCTCGAGCAGCTCGGTCATGATCGCGAGGTCGTCGGCCGGTTTGCCGACCCGCGCCGTCACGAGCTGAGTTCGGCGGCGCGACCCCCAGACGAGCGCGGCTTCGACCAGGAGCCAGACGAGAACAAGCGACCAGGGAACAACGCCTCGGTACGCCAGAACAGCGAGTACAACAAGAACGACGGCGCAGATGCCGAAGAGCAGCGGGACGATGGGGCCGATGCCGACCGGCGGGGATGCGGCCCACCGGGCGACGGCGCCCGTGCGGCTGACCGTCCCCTCGTCGGCCAGGACGGCGAGGTCCTCGCGGAAGTCGAGCTGGCCTCTCAGCTCGTCCACGCCGGCCTGCCGCGCCCGGACCTCGTCGATGGCCGCCCCGCTCTTCAACCACGCGGCGAGCGTCTCCTCGCCCGCCTCGGTCCGAGCCGTGTTGATCAGCTCGAAGAGCGAGCCGCGCCCGAACAGGTCCAGATCGCGCGCGTACGGATGGTCGTCGAGAAAGCGGGAGCCATCCATGCCGGTCCCGGCCCATCGGCCCTCGAGCCGCGCAAGCCCGCGCTGATACAGCCGATGCGCACGCTGCGCGCGCTCCGCGCGATTCAACAGGCGGGCATGCACGACGAGCAACCCCCCGAACGCGATTGCCGGGACGAGGGCCCACGCCAGCGAGAGCGCCGACCGGGCGGCGGCGAGCCACACCACGGCGACGAAGACACCAAACAGGAGCAGCCGGAGATTGGAGATGACGAAATGCGTGCGGTCGAGCTCTTCGATGCGGACGGCCCAAATGCCCAGGCGCCGGGCGTATTCGCCGCTCACTGCTTCAGCAGCGCGCGCGCGATCGTCACGTAGTGATCGACGGCGGCCCGCAACTCGGCAACAGAAACGAATTCTTCAGCGGTGTGCGCCAGATTGATGGAGCCGGGACCAAACAACAGCGGCTCGCCCCATCGCGCAAGGAACGGAATGTCGGTGGTATAGGGGAACACCGCCGAGTCGAAGCCTGGAACCGTCCGCAACCGGACGGGCGGCACTTCGAGCACGTGCTCGATCGCCACACGCTTTTCGAGCGGAGCGATCGCCTGGCGGATCCCGGCCCCGTCGCTCACCGTTCGAAACATCACCTCGGCCTCCGCCCAGGGCGAGATCACGTTCGGGGCCACGCCACCCGAGATGAGCCCCACGCTGTAGTGCGTCGTGCCCAGCACCGAGTCCGCCGGGAGCTCGATCGCGCGCAGTGCAACGAGCGCGTCGATCAGTTTGTCGATGGCCGATTCACCAAGCTCGGGAAACGACGAGTGTGCGGCGCGGCCGGCCGCCTGGAGCTTCAATCGAAGAATGCCGCGCGTGGCGAGTCCCAGCCGGTTGTCGGTCGGCTCGCCGTCAATCAGGAAGCGGGATCCGCTCGCCGACTCATTCGCGACCTTCGCGCCATCGCTTCCGCGCTCTTCGCCGACCACGAACAGCAGGCCGACACGGGTCTCCCCGGCCCGACGCAGGAGGTCCGCCGCCGCCACCTGCGCCGAGAGGATGCCCTTCGCATCACAGGCACCGCGGCCGTACAACCGGTCCCCTTCCACCCTGCTCGGAAAAAAGGGCGGGACGCAGTCGAAATGCGTCGAGAAGAAGACCGATGGCGTGGCGCTCGCCCCGGCCGTGGCAACCACGTTGAACCGGCTCGCGTCGACCGGCTGTTCGGTCACGGTGTAGCCGGCGTGGCGCAGGTAGTCAGCCAGCCACCGCCCGGCTTCTCCCTCGCGTCCCGTCGTCGAATCGATATCAACGAGCGCGCGAGTGAGCGACAAGATGTCGACGGGAACGGCCGTCACCCTGCAATCCTGCCAACAACGAGCAACGCGGAAACCGCAGAGCTCGCAGAGTCGAAATTCCTCTGCGTGTTCAGCGGGTTCTGCGTTGACCGTCGTGACACGGTTAGCGAATCCACGCCTCGAGCTCCGTGCGCGTGTCGGTCCGGGAGTCGCGGTACTTCACGATGACCGGCGTCGCGAGCGAGAGGCCCCACTCCGGGCCCTTCCCCGCCGTGACCGCGCGCGCGCCCGGGACGACGACTGCACCTGCGGGAATGACCAGCGGCCGATCGGCGGTTGGACGAATGACCTCCCCCCGAACCAGGTCGTAAACAGGCGTCGAACCGGTCAGAACGGTGCCGGCGCCCACGACGGCACGCGTCTTGATCACGGCGCCCTCGTAGACGCCCGTATTGCCACCGATCAGCGCCTCGTCCTCGATGATGACCGGCAGCGCCCCGACGGGCTCGATCACGCCGCCAATCTGCGCGCCGGCGCTGACGTGCACGCGGGCGCCAACCTGCGCGCACGATCCGACGAGCGCATGCGAATCGATGAGCGACTGCTCGCCGACCCAGGCGCCGATGTTCACGTACATGGGCGGCATGCAGATGACCCCGGGCGCCACATACGCACCGTCGCGAATCGAGGACCCGCCGGGCACGATGCGGATGCCGGCGGCGAGGCCCGGACGCTTCAGCGGCAGGGTGTCCTTGTCGTAGAACGGCAACCGTCCGTGATCCATCGACGCGTCGACGATGTCGCCGAATCGGAAGCCGAGAAGAATGCCCTGCTTGACCCAGGTGTTGACGCGCCACCCGGTCGGAGTGGCAGGATCGGCCTCGGCCGCGCGCACCGTACCGGCCGACAACCCCTCTCGGAGCCGCGCGAACACGTCGCGTGCCCTCTCGCGGTCCGCCGACGGACCGGCGGCGACGAGCTCCGCGATTTCCGATTCGAGGCTCACACGTACGCTCCCTTCAGGAGTCCCAGTTCCTTGAGCGTCGCGACAATCTTCTCTTTCGACGCGCGGCCTCGGAGCCACGAGCGGGAGTCGATAGACCTCCTCCACCAACCCCATCGCCGCCATGGCGGCCTTCACTGGCCCTGGATTGGATTCGACGAAATTGGCGGACATCAGCGGCATCACCCGGTCGTGAATCGATCGGGCCGCCGCAAAGTCGTTGCGCTCAGCCGCCTCGATCATCTGGGCGACCTCGGCCGGCATCTCATTGGAGAGGACTGAGATGACGCCGTGCCCCCCGACCGCCATCAGCGGCAACGCCATCACGTCGTCTCCGGACAACACGAGGAAGCCGTTCGGCACGGCGCGGCAGACCTCGCACATCTGCTGCATGTTCCCGGATGCTTCCTTCACGCCGATGATGTTCGGGAGCGCCGCCAGGCGCACGAGCGTCGCGACCTCGACGTTCACGCCCGTCCGGCCCGGGACGTTGTAGACCACGATCGGCAACGAGGTGCTCTCGGCAATCGCGCGGTAGTGCTGATAGAGGCCTTCCTGAGTCGGCTTGTTGTAGTACGGCGTCACCGACAGGAAGCCGTTGGCCCCGGCCTTCGCCAGGTCGCGCGCGAGCTCCACGACCTCTTTGGTGTTGTATCCTCCGGCCCCGGCAAGGATAGGCACCTTCCCGGCGGCTTCATCGGCGAGGATCTCGACAATGCGCAGACGCTCGGGGGGCGTGAGCGTCGGGTTCTCGCCGGTCGTGCCACAGGGGGCCAGGAAATGGATCCCGGCGTCGATCTGCCGGCGGCCCAGGCGGCGGACGGCTGGCTCGTCGAGATCACCGCTTCGGGTGAAGGGCGTGATGAGCGCCGTGCCGGCGCCCGTGAATGGTGTTCTCATGGGTTCACCCCAATCCATTTGCAATTAGCAGTTGGCAATTCGCACCTCTCAAATACCCAGCACGTCTCGCATCGTGAACCAGCCGCGGCGGCCCTTTACCCACTGAGCAGCGGCCAGCGCACCACGGGCGAACGCCGTCCGATCGCGCGCCGAGTGTGTCAGCGTAACAGTCTCGGCCGGACCGTCGAAGCCGACCGTGTGCGTGCCCGGAATATACCCCGCGCGCGTGGATGAGATGTCGATCGGGCGCGTGAAGCCTGCCCGCTCGATCGCGCCCTTGAGCAGCAGCGCGGTGCCCGAGGGCGCGTCTTTCTTGGCGTGATGGTGCGCTTCGTGGAGAAACGCACTGAAATCTTTCTGCGGGGCGAGGAGCCTGGCTGCCTCCGCCACAACGGCCTCGAACACGACAACCCCGGCCGAGAAATTGGGGGCGGCCACGATACCCACACCCTCGTCCGCGACGATCTGGCGGAGCTCAGGCTCGCGGGATCCCCAGCCGGTCGTGCCGACGACGAGATTGATGCGCCGGCGGGCAAGAGGCGGGAGATTCGCCATGACCGCGTCGGGTGCGGTGAAATCGATGGCGACGTCTACCCCGGCGGACCCACTCCATCGGTCCGAATCGACGCCTTCCCCACCGAGCAGCGGATCGACGATCCCCGCAACTTCGCACCCGTATTCGGTGGCGAGGCTTTCGACCAGCTTGCCCATCTTGCCGTAGCCGACCAGGAGCACGCGTGTCATCGACGGTGAACTCGGGTCATCGACCATAAACCACAAAGTCACGAAGAACACGAAGGAACCTTCTTACGAAAGGGCTTCCCAGCCTATTCGGGAGCTTCGTGGCTTCGTGGTTTGCAGGCGGTCGAGTCATAGGAGCCCCTCGCGGAGCATCAACTCGGCGTTCAGGATCGCGGCGCCGGCCGCTCCTCGAATCGTATTGTGCCCGAGCGCGATGAACTTGTAGTCGAAGAGCGAGCACGGACGCAGGCGTCCGACACTGACCGTCATTCCGCCGCTGCGATCGACGTCGAGCGCCGGCTGCGGCCGGTTGCGCTCGGTCAGGTAGACGACGGGCTGCGGCGGCGCTGACGGCAGGTCGAGCTGCTGCGGTTTGCCTGTGAACGCGTTGAACGCCTCGACAATCGCCTCGGCGGACGGGCAGTTCTCGAAGCCCACCGAAATGGACTCGGTATGGCCATCCTGGACCGCGACGCGAGTCGTCGTGGCGCTGACGGTCATGGGATGCGGTTCCACGCGCTTCTCTTTGTAGCAGCCGAGAATCTTCCTGGTCTCCGTCTCGATTTTATGCTCCTCGCCGTCGATGAACGGAATCACGTTGCCGAGTATGTCCCACGATGCTACTCCGGGATAGCCGGCGCCGGAGATGGCCTGGAGCGTCGTGATCATGACGCTCTTCAGCCCGAACGGACGGAGCGGCGCGAGTGCCATCGAGAGCACGATAGTCGAACAGTTCGGGTTCGTCACGATGCGGCCCTTCCAGCCGCGCGCGGCCGCCTGCAACTCGAGGAGGGCCAGATGTTCCGGGTTGACCTCGGGAATGAGGAGCGGTACGTCCGGTTCCATCCGGTAGTTCTTCGAGTTGCTGATGATGAAGTGGCCGGCCTGGGCGAACGCGCCTTCGATCTCGCTGGCCACCGACGAATCGAGCCCGGAGAACACGAGCTTGGGTGCGCCACCCGGCGTGGCGGCGTTGACGGTCAGGCGAGCGATGTCGTCGGGGAGATGAGCGGGCAGGCGCCACGCCGCCGCCTCATGGTACGGCTTGCCTTCCGAACGGTGGCTGGCGCCAAGCCACGTGACCTTGAACCAGGGATGGTCCGCGAGCAACGCGATGAACTGCTGTCCGACCATGCCGGTCGCGCCGAGAATGCCAACTTCGATTTTTCCCATCTTCGTGTCCTTCGCTTCGTGCGTCCTCGTGCCGTTGTGCGGGTCGTGATCCAAAAAAAAAGCCGACGCGGTCAATAACCGTGTCGGCTGCCCATCGCTCGATTGTTCTGGAGTCAGTGATCGAGCGCGCATGCGGCGACACGGCCGGCCCGCTTTCGGCCGCTCCGCTTTCGCGTGTCGAACTTAGCCCGCATGAGTCGCTCAGTATAGCATGGAGAATCGATGCTTCAAGCTTTCTTCCACGCCTGGGAACGCCGGCTCGCCTCCGTCACTACCGACCGGGTGGTTCGCCCTTTTGAATGGGGACTCGATTGGATACCGAAAAACCCCCATGCCCCGGACGAATTCGAGGCCCCTGGAGGCGCTGGAGAAACGGCCGCCGCCGATGTCCTGCGCGACTGGGTCTCGCAGGTCATGGACGACACGGATGCGTTCTTCCACGCGCCGCCAACCACCGATTATCGGCTCGAGCCCGAAGTGGACGGCAGCGGCAACCTGACGTTCCCAAGCGCGCTGGCGACCCCCCACCCCGATAACAACATGGTGCGCTGTCGTTATTTCCCCGCGCGCGGATCACCGAGCGGGGGCGGGGCCCCGCGAGTACAAGAAACGTCCGGCCGTTCTCGTGATACCGCAATGGAACGCCGATCCTGGCGGCCATGTCGGGTTGTGCCGGCTGCTCGCCTGGAACGGGATGAGCGCCCTGCGGCTCAGCCTGCCGTATCACGACCAGCGAATGCCGCCCGAGCTTCACCGGGCCGACTACATCGTCAGCGCGAACATCGCGCGGACCGTCCAGGTCTGCCGCCAGGCGGTCCTCGACGCGAGGCGGGCGATTGCCTGGCTCGCGTTGCAGGGCTATGACCGCATCGGAATCCTCGGCACGAGCCTCGGGTCCTGCCTGGCGCTTCTCACGACCGCGCACGAACCGCTGATTCGGGCCCAGGCGCTCAATCACATCTCGCCACAGTTTGCCGACGTCGTATGGCGCGGTCTGTCCACACGCCATGTGCGTGAGGGCCTCGAAGGGCATATCGAGCTGGAGTTGCTGCGCGCGCTCTGGCGGCCGATCAGCCCCCGGTGGTACCTGGAACGCCTTCGCGATCGGAAAACACTGCTCGTCTACGCGCGCTACGACCTCACATTCCCGGTCGATTTATCCGAGGACCTCGTGCGAGCCTTTCGCGAACAGCAAGTCCCGCACGAGCTCGCGGTGCTCGGTTGCGGCCACTACAGCACCGGCAAGACACCATTCAAGTTCGTCGATGGCTGGATCCTCACGCGGTTCCTGAAAAGGGCTCTGTTGGTTTCAGGGTCCTAGCGATCGCGCATGTTGTCCGGCAACCACTGTGGCCTTCTGCCGAGCCATTTCGACACGATGAGCACCACCGTCAACACGATCAGTTTGATGTCATAGGCGAGGCAACGGTGCCGGACGTAGTGAAGATCGGCTGCCAGCTTGGTTCGGAGGCTGACCTCAGCATAGTAATCCTCAGCCGACACCCCTGGTGGTGCCTGGTTATCTTCATCGTAAATGTAGTAGTACAACGTGCCCGGGCAGGTCAGACCTGGAGCGATCTCGAAAAGCTCCGCGTCCTTCTGAGCATAGTGGCGTTCAACCAGGTTGGCGGATTCCGGTCGCGGACCAACGATGCTCATCGTTCCGAAAATGATATTGAAGAGTTGCGGTAGTTCGTCGATCTTGGTGGCCCGCAGAACTCTTCCGACCCGCGTGATCCGCACATCGTTGCCACGGGTGATCCTGCCGTCACGGTCGGCGTCGGTCACCATCGTGCGGAGCTTCCACACCTTGATGCGCCGTCCTTTGGCCCCGACGCGATCAGCAGGGTAGAAAACCGGGCCCTTCGAATCGAGTTTGATTGCGAGCGATGCGGCCAGGATGATCGGGGAGAGGAGGACCGCAGCGAGACCGGAGAAGGCCAGATCGATGATTCGTTTGACGGGATCATACGCTTTGCGCCGGAGAATGAACGTGAGTGGGATCGCAAGGATCACGGTACCGGCAACGATCGCAGCGGTACGATTCCACTCCACCTCGTCAGTCCAGTAGTCGCAAGCGACTACAGCAAACGCCCTTCGTAGGCTCGAATCACCGAGAAGGCTTCCGCGTAGGGAAAGCCACACTGCATGCCCTGGTACTGCGCCAGGAGCCGCAATCCTTCCGGCGACCACGGACTCGGAAAGTCCTGAATCTCGTGGACGAACTGCTCGAACGCTTTCACTTTGAGATCGATCGTGTCCGTGATGTCGACGAAGTAGTTTGCTTGAAACATGTGGCCGTTCCAGAACGACGTCGATGGGCTTTCGCAGGCCAGAATGCTGACCGGCTTCCGGCGTGGTCTGGCGAGGATCTTGGCTGCGTCGCTGGTGATGCGGTGGTCGAGGTTCAAATCAGTGGCAGCGTGGGTGATGACCAGATCCGGGGTCAGCTTCAGATCGATCAATTTCTGCGTAAAGGCAGCCATCGGAATTCCATCGAATTGCTGATCCGGCACATCCAGCACATGCAGTTCCTGCACGCCAAGGATGCCGCACGCCTTCTCGAGCCCCGCTCGATTGCTGATACCCCCGCCGCCGAAGCGGTAAGTGTCCGAGAACACCACAACCGACACTCGCCAACCCGTTTTCAGCATTTTCACGATGGTTCCGCCGACACCGAGAGTTTCGTCGTCCGCGTGGGCTACGATCACCGCCGCTTCGCGCATAGTCGTCCTTCGGCTACTGGCTTGAGTCGAGCGCCAGGTTTCAACAAGAGAAATGGTCCGATCGCCAATGCGTCGAGGCCGGTCGCTGCATAGGTGCGAATCGCATCGTGCGGCGTGCACACGATCGGTTCCCCTTTGATGTTGAATGACGTATTCAGCAGCACCGGCACCTTGGAGATCGCTTCGAATTCTTTCAGCAAACGGTGGTAGCGCGGATTGACTGCTTCGAAAACGATTTGGACCCGGCTGGTTCCGTCGACGTGCACCACCGCAGGAATCTCCTTGTCCGCACCCTCCGCAGCGTCGAAGGTGATGATCATGAACGGGGCGCTGGTGTGCTTCGTCAAGTATCTCCGGGCGCCATCTTCGGTCATCGAGGGACAGAACGGCCGCCAGAATTCGCGGAACTTCACAACCGCATTCACGCGATCGCGCGACTCGACCCGGCGCGGATCCGCAAGGATCGAGCGGTTGCCCAACGAGCGGGGACCGCTTTCCATCCGGCCCTGGAACCATCCGACCACCAACCCCTGGTCGAGCAGCTTCGCGACGCTTCGTTCGATCGATGTCTCTCGCGTGTACTCCAGTTCGCAAGCCTTCAAGGTCTCCTCGATTTCGTCGTCGAGGTATTCGGGTCCAAAGAAGACGTGCTCGATCGGCTGTTGTTTGAGCGTCCCGTTCTGATACTCGAGCGTCATGGCGGAAGCGATTGCCATTCCGGTATCGGCGCACAGCGGATGGATGAAGATGTCGTCGACGTAGCCCGACTTGAACAGGTTGCCGTTCATTTTCACGTTCAAGCCCACACCGCCGGCGATCGCGAGCTGCCGCAGACCGGTCTTCTCGACCCAGTATTTCGTCATCTCGAACACGATGCCTTCGAGCCGTTGCTGCACTTCGTAGGCGAGGTTGATGAACCATGGATCGATTTCTTCATCTTTCGATCGGGGCGAACGGCCCATGAACTCGCTGAGCTTGTCCGGAACGTAGGATGAATCGGTGCGTGGACCCATGGCGAGCAGATGCGGATTGGATTCGAGGCCGCCCTTCCCATCGTACCAAATCAGTTGTTGCAGTTTTGCGGCCAGGTCGGGGTCGTGCTTGCCATAGGCGGCGAGTCCCATCACTTTGTATTCGCCGTCGTACGCCTCGAACCCAAGGTATTCCGTGAACGCCGAGTAAAACCACCCGAGCGAATGGGGCGTCTTCACGGCATGCAGCAGCGTCAGCTTTCGGTCACGCGCTTCCCACCAGGTGGTCGTGTCGATTTCGCCACTGCCGTCGATTGCCAGCACCAGTGCATCCGTCAGATTGGAGTGGAAATACGCTGAAACGGCATGCGCGAGGTGGTGATTGACGAACACGATCTCCGGCAGCTTCGCTTTGCCATGCATGCGGCGCAGCTCTCGTCGGATCGAGCTGCGGAATCTTTCTGATGTGAAACTGCTCAGCCGATTCTTCTGGTACGCAACATCGAACGACGTCGGGTGGTACAGCCGATTGATTTCGTCGAAATGTCGCGACAGGCCTCCATTCTCATGCAGGTGGCAGTCCCATCCGAACGAGATGTAGTCGATGTCGTCGAGTGTCAAACGCGCTTCTTTCAACACGTACGCCACCGCACGGCTTGGAAAGTACGCAGTCGCGTGTTTGTTGCGAACCAGGCGTTCTTCTTCAACAAATGCGACGACCGATCCGTCGACGACCACGGCTGCCGATGGATCGGCATAACCTGGAAAGTGGAAAATGCCTAAAATCTTCATTGAGTGGCTTTCAGGGGCCGAGGTTAGGATAACCTTCCGGACAACTTATAGACAGCAGCTCGACCAAAGGCGCTTATCGGCGTCCTTGCAACGCGTCCAGCATCTCGAGCATCGACCGCGCCCGGGCGCTCGTGCCGCGCTCGTCCGAACTGGCGGCCAGGATGGTGAGCAGGCTCCGCGCCTTGGCGTAGTCCTTCTGCCTGACGCAGATCTCGGCCAACAGCAGCGCGTACGCCAGCCGTCCGGGCGCCAGCTTCACCGCACGCGTCAGCGCCGCTCTCGCCTCGCCGAGGTGGGTGCCGTCGCGCAGGGCCGCATAGCCGAGCAATGAGAGCGCGTCGGTGGACTGCGGGCTCAACTCGATCGCCTTGATCAACGCCGCTCGCGCCGTGCTCACCGGCTCGACGTCCATCCGGAGCGGTGTTTCCCCGGTACGAAACGACAGCAGCGCCAGCGCGTACCAGGTACTGAGCGAAGAAGTTGGCGGGATCGAGGGCGACGGCACGGCGAAGATGAGGCCACGCCTCATCCGGACGTTGCTGCCCGAGGTTCAGCATCCCCACCGAGAGATGCGCGCGTGCCAGATCGGGGTCGAGCTCCAGTGCCCGTGTGAGCCTCGGACCCGCCTCGTCCGGCCGATTCAGATGCAACAGGAGATCGCCGAGCCAGCCTTCTGTTTCCGCGGCCGACAACGCCCGCACGTTTCCCTGGCCCGCCTCGACGCGACTCCGGAATGTGTATTCGGCAGACCGGTAGGCGCCCCGATTGACGTAGTCGACCAGCAGCCGCTCCAGCGCCGCGGGCGGCATCTCAAATGCCTGCTGAACCGCACGATCGACCGTTTCGCCGCCGGCGACAAGGGCCAGGTAACGGGCGATCTTGGCGTCGCCCTTCGGCGTTTCCATCAACAGGTAGTGCGTCAGCGCCCACGACCCGGCATAGAAGAGGGTCCGCTGATCGCCTTCGTTATAGACCGACGACTGCCGATCGACCGCGAGCAGATCGCTCAACGGCATGAAGCGCTCGCGCAACAACCCTGCGTGATGCGGGATCGCGAGCCCGATCGTGGCGCTCCTGCCGTTGGTCGCGAGCTGGAACGTGGAGTAGTACTCCGCCAGCCCCTCGTCGAGCCACGCCGGGACCGACGCCATCCAGTTGTGGAGAATCAGGTGGGAGTACTCGTGAAACGCGACGCGAAGGCCGTCGTGGCCGCTGTCGAGCGTCAACGTGATGTAGTTGACGTCCGGCCCGGCCAGGAAAAAGCCCGCCGCCTGTACCGGTCGGCCTTCACGGCGCGGGCCGAACGCTTCGTAGGATTTGCTCGATTCGAAAACGACGAGGACGGTTGGCACCGGCGTGGCGAGCTCGACACCCGGGAGCACGCGTCCGAGCGCGGTGCGGAACTGCTCCAGGCGCATGGCTACGTCCTGCAGCGGCTTCTCGCCGGCATCGCCGAGCACGACGAAGTTCGGCGATCGGACCATCCGCCATTGCGGCTCGGCGATCGCGCCGGCCGGCACGGCGAGCGAGACGAATAACGACAGCAGCGCGGCGGTGGAACGAGTCACTGAACGGCTCTATTTTAGGCTGCGCGTTCACTGTCGCCCGAAGCCGGTGCCAATCTGATGACAACAATCTCCCCGATGAAACAGCCGGCGAGATCCGTTGCTTGTGGTTTAATTCTCTTCGCGTGACGCCGCTCGACGACGTGTTCGTGCTCGATCTGTCTCGAATCCTCTCGGGGCCTTTTTGCACCATGATGCTCGGCGACATGGGCGCGAAGGTCGTGAAGGTGGAGCCGCCGCCGCGCGGTGACGACACGCGGCTGTGGGGACCGCCGTTCGTCAACGGCATCAGCACCTACTTCCTGTCGATCAACCGCAACAAGCGGAGCATCGGTCTCAACCTGAAGTCGCCCGACGGGCGGGACGTGCTCTGGAAGCTCGTCGAGCGCGCGGACGTGATCGTCGAGAATTTCCGGCCCGGGGTCCTCGACAAGCTCGGCTTCGGATACGACGCCGTGTCGCGCCGCAACCCTCGAGTCATCTACGCGTCGATCTCGGGCTACGGCCAGACGGGACCCTACCGGAATCGTCCCGGGTACGATGTCGTCGCGCAGGGCGAGTCCGGGATCGTCGACCTGACGGGCGAGCCGGATCGGCAACCGGTCAAGGTGGGCGCGTCGATCGCCGACATCGTCGCGGGCATGTATGCGTGCCAGGGGGTTCTGCTTGCGATGCTGGCCCGCCATCGGACCGGCGCGGGCCAGCGCATCGACATCAGCCTGCTGGACGGGATGATCTCGACCCTGACATACCAGGCCATGAGCTATTTCGCGACCGGCCGCTCGCCCACCCGAATGGGGACCCGGCATCCGTCCATCGTCCCGTACGAAACGTTCGAGACACGGGACGGATTCGTCAACATCGGTGCCGCAAACGAGAAGCAGTGGCAGAACCTGTGCCTCGCGCTTGGTTTTCCCGACCTTGCGTACGACACACGCTTCAAGACGATGGCGGGGCGTCTCGCGAACTACGCCGAGCTGCGGGGGATCCTCGATGCGGCGCTGAGGAAGTTGACGCGCGCCGAGGTTTTCGAGCTCCTGGCGGCCTACGAGCTGCCCGCCGGCCCAATCAACACCGTCGCCGAAGTGCTCGAGGATCCGCACATTCACGCGCGCGAAATGGTCCAGGAGCTGACGCACCCGGAATACGGTCCGCTGCGATACCTGGGCATCCCTGTGAAGCTCTCCGACACCCCGGGATCGTTGCAGTTTCCCCCTCCGCGGTTCGGCGAACACAATCGCGACGTGCTGCGGGAGCTCGGGTTCACCGACCGCGCGATCGAACAGCTCTCCGCGGGCAGCGTCATCACGGAAGCGGCCCCTCTTCCCCGGTAGAGACCAGACTATCGTGCGATCCGCGGTCCTTTCTTCCAGCCGAATCAGGCGGCGTCGTCTCCCGGGCGCGGCGGTGCCAGCGCGCGCAAGTGCCCGCACAGAACGCGGCAGGCGTCCGTCGTGGTGAAGATGCCGGCCAGCCGCCCGTGGCTGGTGACGAGGACGCTACCCAGGTGCCGCGTGGCCATCTCTTCGAGGACGCCGTCGAGAGGCTCGCTCGTGTCGACGGTATAGGCATCGGGCTCGGATACGTCGCGCACGAGGAGCTCGTCTTTCGGCGGCAGCCCGAGATCGGGGTCGAGCGCCCGTTTGATGTCGCGATCGGTCAGCACGCCCACCAGCGTGTCCCCCTCCTTGACTGGCAGATGTCTCACCTTGTGGCGACGCATGAGGCTCCTTGCCACAAGCAGACTCTCGCGGGCCTCGACGAAATACGGGAAGGGCGTCATCACCGAACGCATCGCGGGAATGTGATCCATGGTCGTTGCCTTCAGAATAGCCCGCCAAAGCAGCCCGAGGGCGCCGGCTCTCCAGAAAACCGGTATGGAAAAGGATGAGGTGGGTTAGAATCGGCGTTCGATCGCGATCACCCATGCTCGACGGCAGTGGTGCCGTGGATCGCGTCGTGCTGCTTGCCTGCTGCGGCATTCGACGGAAACACCCTGCAGGCGGGCGGCCAGACCGCCGCCTCATTCGCCACGCCACCGACGGGACAGCCCCAGTCCGGGGATGTCACGCGGTCGCCTGAGCAGCTGATCCAGCTCCACGTCCAGGCGCGCCTGGCGGACGATCTGCGGGCCGTCCAGAAATTCCGGCCGGGCTATGCGTTCTGGCAGCACATCTTCACCATTCCCGACGGCTCTATCGCATTCGGCAGCGCGATCGACGGCCGCGTTCTGGCCGTTGTGCCAGCGAACGGGGACTGGACCCGCACGACCGTCTGGGACGACGAGGCCTTCGCCTTCACGCTGTCCGGTCCGCAACTGCCGCGCCGCCTCGCCGATCGCCGGGATCATCTGGCGCGCCTGCTGGAGCAGGAAGTCGGTCCGGTCGTGCACAACCAGACCAGGGGAATGTTTCTGCTCCCGAACGTCTCGCGTTACGGCGGCTTTGTGGGGGAGTGGGGCGCGATTTACGAACGGTTCGGCGTGCCCGCCGAAATCGGGCTGGCCCAGGTGATCATCGAATCAGGCCTGAACGGCACGATCCGATCGGAAGCGAGGGCCGTGGGCTTCTGCCAGTGGCTGGCGGGTAACTGGAAGCGGCTGCAGCTCCTCGCGCCAAACGTCATCGAGGGGCACAACCAGACCACCCAGGCCCCATACTGCGCGGCTTATCTGACGATTCTCGCGACCAAGTACGGATCGTTCATCCCGGCACTGTCCGAGCACCACGCGGGCGGCACCAACGTGGGACGAACCGTCATCAACGGCGAGCGGTTGGGCGGACGGGCCATTCGCGAGCAGTATTTTCTCGGCTCGGAGCTCACACGGCACCTCCGCGCCACCTCGCCACGCAGCTACCGCGAAGTTTACGGCACCTACGGTCCCGCGCTCGTTTCTGTATGCCGAGATGGTGTTCGGCAACACCTTCAACGTCACGCCCGTGAAGGCAGCCGTTCCGCAGACGCGGATCCACGCCATGCGCGCCCGTCGCGCGCTTACGCTGGCCGAGATCACCCGTGTCACGCGCCTCTCCGCCGACGAGGTGCGCCGATTCAATCCGGCGCTCGTGCGGCAGGTGCCCGCGGGCGCCGACCTCTACCTGCCCCTCCACGTCGAGGCGTTCGGCCCGGATGTGTCCTTCTGGCATCGCCCGCCAAGCGCGGCATATGCGTCTGTCCTTTACGACTTCCTTCGCCTCGACGCGACACCGGATGAGTGGGACGATCGCTCGTTCGAGCCGGTGCTGCGGGACTTCCAGCGACGCTTCAGGGACACCCGGACCGAGGAAGGATCCGTGATGGCGACAGTGCTGGCATACACCATCGACGACCTGTACGCGAGCCGCCGTGCCGCCATCCTGGCGGAGTTCCGCGCCAGCGAGCGGGTCCGCCGCCTGTTCGACCAGGCGGTCCTTGCGCGAGAGGCCGCTGCCGTTCAGGCTACCGCGCGATGAACCTGCGATAGGCCTCTCTCAGAGAGCCGCGTGCTCGAACTCCCCGGCAAACTTGTGGCGCTGGCTCATGCTGCCCAGCATCAGGAGCTTGCCGTCGCCCGGCAGCACGGTGCCGGCGTTCAGGTTCGTGATCAGCGTGTCCCCGTCTTCCAGGGCGACGACGCTGAGGCCGGTGCGGGATCCGATGCCGGTGTTCCCCAGCGGTCGTCCGGCGAGCGAGGCTGGCACGCGCAGCTCGAACAGCCGGACGCCCTCGCCCAACATGATGGAGGCATCGCCGCTCAGCAGCGACATCACGCTTTCCACTCCGAGCGATGCGTAGCTGAGCACGAAATCAGCGCCGGCCCGGTGAATCGCTTCAACGTTGCGCTCGTGCGTAATGCGGCTCACGATCCGCAACTCCGGATTGAGCCGCCGGCAGAACACCGCCAGGTAGATGTTCATCGCATCCTCGTTGGTCGTGAGAAGCACCGAGGCGACGCGGTGGATGCCTGCCTGCTCGATCACACTCCGATCGGCGGCATCGCCCGCATGGACGGCGTCCACGTCGGGTGCGATGGTCTCGAGCGCCCTCCCGTCCCGCTCGAGCACGTAGACGACAAGGCCCTTCCGCTTCAACGCCCTCGCCGCGGCCTGCCCGACCCTGCCCGCGCCGATCACCAGCACCGGCGCCGGCGCGGTCGTGCTGCCGCTCGAGAGCAGGCTGTTGAACGCGGCGATTTGTGACGCCGTTCCAGCCACGACCACGACGCTTTCCGGACGAATTTCCGTTTCGGGGAACGCGGGCTGCAGCTTGCCCCGGTTCCAGAGGCCTACCACGCTCAGACCCGTCCGTTCGCGCAAATGGGTATCGCGCACGCGCACGCTGGCCAGCGCCGTATCGCGAACGGGAAGCTCCGCGATCTGCACGCTTCGGAACGACCCGATGACATGTGCCTCGGGCCGCCCCGCATCGACCCGATTGGCCAGCGACTCGCCGAGCTGACGCTTCAACGGGAGGACGGTCGTCGCCCCGCTCAGCGTCAGAATGTCGACCGAGTCGTCCTCTTCGGCCACGGCGACAATCGGCACTCCCGGCGCCACCTCGCGCACGGTCAGCGTGATGTTGGTATTGGCCGTGTCCTCGCAGTTGGCAACAACGAGGCGTGCGGAGGCGGCCCGCAGCCGTTCGTACGTGGCGCTGCCGTCGTTCTCGCCGACCATGGCCGACACCCCGTCGTCAACCAGCCGCACCGCCTTCGCAAAATCCGGTTCGACAATGAAGTACGGGATGGCCTCGGCTCGCAACCGTCCGACGAGGCCGACGGCCACCGCGTCGTATTCGGTGATGATGACGTGCCCGCTGGTCCCCGGCCGCACCTCGCGCGGCGCGCGGAGCCGTACGCGCGCTTCGAGCCATGGTGCGTAGAAGAGGCGGATGAAGAGGAATGGCAGCATGACGAGCAGGAACACGACCCCGGAAACCAGGACGACGATGCTGAACAGGCGGCCGATATCGCTGGTGAACGTGATGTCGCCGAACCCGAGCGTCGTCATCACCACCAGCGTCCAGTAGAAGCCGGTGATCCAGGAGTGCTGCTCGCCTTCGACTCGGAACTTGATGATGTGGAAGACGACGGCATAGACCGTAATGAGCAGCCCCAGGAAGGCGAAGTACTTCAGGAGAGCCGTCAGGTTCGCGCGCGTTTCCCCGGCCCCGAACATGAAGCCGAGCTGGCTGGAGAGATATTTCATCGGGGCAGCGTCGTCGCCACAATCGCCATAGTTTCTGAATCTATAGGTACTTGAGCAGGCCGCTGAGCGCTTCGAACAGCACCCGCGCGAGCTCGCGCACCAGAGGCGAGATCTCGCCCTCGTTAACGGCCGTCGCCACGGTGACCGGGTTGGTCAAGAACAGCCAGATGGTCGCCATCGCCAGCACCACGCTGACGAGCGCGATCAGACCGAAGAGGCTGACACTGACATCCTGAAACCGCATCAGACCTCGAGGACGATCTTTCCAAAGTGTTCGGAAGCCTCCAGCCGCCGCTGCGCATCGGCCGCTTCCGCCAGGGGAAAGACCCGATCGACGACCGGCTGGAGCTCTCCCGAGAAGAAAAAGCGCGAGACCTGGAGCAGCTCGCCCTTCGTGCCCATGTAGGACCCGAGCACCGAGAGCTGCTTGGCGAAAAGCGGCCGCAGGTCCAACCCGACCTGTGGCCCGGTTGTCGCGCCACACGTCACCAGCCGGCCGGCGCGGGCCAGCGAGCGCATGCTCCCGGCCCATGTCGCGTCGCCGACATGCTCGACGACCACATCGACTCCGCGCCGATTCGTGAGTCGCATCACCTCAGCGGCCACATCCTGCTTGTGGTGGTGAATCACCTCGTGGGCGCCAAGCAGTCGTGCGCGCTCCAGCTTCTCGTCCGACCCGGCGGTGGCGAACACGCGTGCGCCGTGCAGCACGGCGATCTGGACGGCCGCCTGGCCGACACCGCTGCCGGCGGCCAACACGAGAACGTCCTCGCCGCGGGCGAGCCGCGCGCGGGTGATGAGCATGTGCCAGGCGGTGAGAAACGTCAACGGAAACGCCGCGGCTGCGACAAAGTCAATCCTGTCGGGAATCGGTACGAGGTTCTGGATCGGAACCTTGACGTATTCCGCGTAGCCTCCCGGGTGACGTCGATATCCCAGCGCCTCGTAGTCGCGGCACTCGTTGTCCCTGCCCGACAGGCACTCGGCGCACCGGCCACAGCTGACGCCCGGCTGCAACATCACCCGACTGCCGATCGCGGCATTGCCGGCCGCGAACGCGGGTGCCTCTCCAATCTGGACAACCTCGCCGGCCACGTCGCTGCCCGAAATGTGCGGCATCGGGATCGTGACGTGCTCGAGGCCCCGTCGCTCCCACACATCCAGGTAGTTCAGCGCGCACGCACGCACGCGCACCAGCGCCTCACCGGGAACAAGATCCGGCTCGGGTGCGTCCTCGTACCGCAGCACCTCGGGACCGCCGTGCTCGTGGAACCTGACGGCCTTCATCTGGTTATTTGGTCATCTGGTATCTGGTTATCTGGTTATTGATTGGCCAATTTATCAATCAATGACCAGATAACCAGATGACTAGATAACCAAATGCTGTAGTCAGAACGTGTCTGGCGGGAGGACCACGGGCTCGCCCAGGCCGAGCTGTTGGAGCTCGGCGCCGACCACCTCGTAGTCGCCGACGATGACCGTCGTCAGGCGCGAAGCCTGGAGGTGCCGCGCCATCGCGCTCGTCACATCGCTGGTCGTCAGCTGTTCGATCCGGGGAACGAAATCGGCAAAGTATGTGTCGGGCAAGTCATACAGCGCGAGCTGCGTCGCGGCGCGGGCTATCTGGTCGGCCGTCTCGAAGTTGCGGGCGTACCCGCGCGTCAACGCCGCGGCCGCGAGGCGCAGCTCTTCTGGGGTAATCGGGCGTGTGCTGACCATCGCCGCTATCTCGTCCATCGATTCCGTGATCGACTGGGCCGTGGCGCTCGTCTGCACACCGACCTGCAGCACGAACGGACCGGCGCGGCGCCGGAACTCGAACGCGGTCCGCGCGCCGTAGGTGAACCCCTTGTCCTCGCGCAGGTTCAGATTGATGCGGCTGCTGAACTGCCCGCCGAGCACCATGTTCCCCGTCACCAGCGCGTGATAGTCCGGGGTACTTCGAGGCGCGGAAACATGGCCGATCCGGAGCTCCGACTGCGGTGCCCCCGGGCGGGGGACGATGCTGAGCCGCGGCGGCCTGGGCAGCGCCGGGTCGACCGCGTTGCCGTCGATCGCCGCCCCACGCCAGTCACCGAAGGCGTCGTGCGCCAGGCGGCGGATGGTTTCGTGGTCGCAGTCGCCCACCGCAATCAGCGTCGCGACGGACGGCCGCATCGCCTGCGCGTGAAACGCGCGGACGTCGTCGACGGTCATCGACGCGAGCGCCAGTTCGGAGCCGATCGGCGAGTGCCCGTATGGATGCTCACCGTAGAGCAGGTTCAGAAAAGCGCGGTCGGCGATGGCGCTCGGCACGTCACGCAGCTGGGTCAGCCGGTGCAGGCGCAGCTGACGCACGCGAGCCACGTCCTCGTCCTTGAGGGCGGGCCTGACGACCACATCGGCAAGCAGCGACAGCGCACGGTCGGCGAAGCGGCCCAGCACCGTGAAGCCGGCCACCGCCGCGTCGGACCCGATGTCGGTCTCGAGTTGGGTGCCAAGCCGCGCGATCGCCTCGTGCATCTGGATCGCCGATCGATCGCCGCTGCCTTCGTCGAGCATATCCGCCGTCATGGCGGCCAGGCCGTGCTTCCCGGCTGGATCGCTCGATGCGCCGCGACGAATCAGCAGCGAGAACGCCACAACCGGAATCTGCGCGTGACGGACCGTCCAGACAGTCAGGCCGTTGGCCAACGTCGATTTTTCGATGGCGGGAAAACTGACGACACCCGAGGGCCCCGGTTCAGGCAGGCGAGAGCGGTCGACGCTCACGTGACGACCGCGGGCACCGAGTCGGGCGCGGCGAGCTCGCCGCGCCCACGCGGCACGATACTGAGCGTCACCCGTCGAGCCGCCTCGAGATAGCGGACGACGGTCTGCTGCAGCGACCTGCCAGTGACCGTGTAGTAGCGCTGGAGATCGCGGTCGAAATACGAAGGGTCGCCGCAGAAAACGTTGTACGCGTTCAGCTGGTCCGATTTCCCGCCGAATCCGCCGACCGTCTGCAGCCTGAACACGAACTGCGTTTCAGCCTGTACCCGGCCGCGCTCGATTTCGTCATCGGTCGGCCCGCCGCGGCCCAGCCGGCCGATTTCCTCCACGATCGCCCGTTCGAGCTCCCCGAGCGTATGGCCGGGCGCGGCCGTGGCCGCGACCTGCAGGTATCCGCCGATCTCGCGGGAATTCTGCGACGCGGAGACGTCCGTCGCGATTCGTTCCTCGAATACCAGGCGTCGATACAGCCGCGAGGTCTTGCCGTTGGCGAGCATGTCGGCAGCGAGATCGAGGTCGGCATCGCCCTCGGCAAACATCGCCGGCGACAGCCAGGCCATGTAAAGCCTCGGCAGCTCCACGCGGTCCTCGAGCTGTATGCGGACGTCGCGATCGAGCGACGCGTCGGCCCGTACCGGGTCGATTTTCCCGCCGGCTGGAATGTCCTCGAAGTAATCGCGAACCAGCGCGAGCGCGTGGGCCGGGTCGATATCGCCCGCGAGCGCGATCGACGCATTCGCCGGGTGATAGTAGCGCGCAAAGAAGGCGTGCACCTCGTCGAGTCTGACGGCATTCAGATCCGCCACCTCGCCGATGGTCGCCCAGTGGTACGGATGATCTGGCGGGAAGAGCGCGGCCAGGATGGCCATCGCGCTCAGGCCATACGGCCGGTTCTCGTAATTCTGCCGCCGCTCATTCAGAACCACCGCGCGCTGGTTGGAGAATTTGGCCTCGGTCAGCGCCGGGAGCAAATAACCCATCCGATCCGATTCCATCCAGAGGCCGAGCTCGAGCGCGCCGGTCGGAACCACTTCCCAGTAGTTCGTCCGGTCCGCGTTGGTCGATCCGTTCAGCGAAGCGCCCGCCCCCTGCAGCGGCTGGAAATAGCCGTGGTCGTGATGTTGTGAGCCTTCGAACATCAGGTGCTCGAAGAGGTGGGCAAAGCCGGTGTGTCCGCGACTCTCGTTCTTCGAGCCGACGTGATACCACACGTTGATGGCGACGATCGGACAGTCGTGATCCTCGTGGAGGAGTACGTCGAGTCCATTGGCCAGCGTATGCCGAGTGTAGGAAAGCTTCACCGAAAGCTGCCGCAGGGCGGGGCCGATGCCCCGTCATAAGGATTCGCGATGGTGGACCCTTCCTGCAACCACCGCCTCTGGGTCGTCTCGCAGGACGCGACCTGGACACCTGCGGGAGGGGTCAGCTTCAGGCCGTCCATGTACGTGACAACCGCCTCGCTCAGCCTGGCGAACTTTTCACGCGCGTCGGGCAGCTCGGTCGCCGCCGCGAGCTGGATCGCCGCCATGTCGATCTTCATGGCGGGCGATCCCAGAGAGGCGGAGGCCGTCGCAAGGTTGCCGGCATTTGCCCGGACGTTCTCGACGCTGTCGTTGTACAGCTCCGCCTGGATTTTCAAGTATGGCTCGACGATCGAGGATGGCACGGGCGCGCCGCTCTCCGGGGTGTTCGACGTACCCGGAGCCGGCATGCAACCGGCGGCAAACAGCGCCACCGCAATCAGACTGCTTCTCATCGAACCACCGTCAAAGGAATCGTGGGCCTCGAGTAACTGGCGATTGACACCTGCGCCGCAGCGCGCTCCGCGACCTGCACGATCGCGCGCGCCGCCGGCGAGTCGGGATCGGCGACGAGCAGGGGCACTCCCTTGTCGCTGCCCTCTCTTATCGGCTGATAGAGAGGCACACGGCCGAGAAACGGCACGCCAAGCTCGACTGCCAGACGCTCCCCCCCACCGTGCCCGAAGATGTCTGACTCGTGCGAGCAGCCCGGACAGACGAAGTGGCTCATGTTCTCGACGATGCCGAGCGCCGGAATGTTGAGCTTCCGGTACATCGCGAGCGCGCGGCGGCTGTCGGCGAGCGATACCTGCTGCGGTGTGGTAACGACGATCGCGCCCGCGACCGACACCGTCTGGCTGAGACTCAGCACGACGTCGCCCGTTCCAGGCGGCAGATCGATGATCAGATAGTCGAGGTTGGTCCACCGCACTTCCCGGAAAAACTGCTGCAGAGCCCCGTGGAGCATCGGCCCGCGCCAGATGATCGGCGCGTCGTCTTTCGTCAGAAAGGCCATCGAGATGACCTGCATCCCGTATTTTTCGGCCGGGACGATCTTCTGGCCGTCGGTCGTGAGCTCGGTCACCAGTCCCAGCATCATGGGCACGTTTGGCCCGTAGATGTCGCCATCGATGATCCCGACCTTGCTGCCGCACTGCGAAAGCGCGAGCGCGAGGTTCACCGCGACCGTCGTCTTACCGACTCCGCCCTTGCCTGCGCCGACGGCGATGATGTTCTTGACGCCGGGCACCGCGGCGCGGCCGCCGGACGGGTCCACCGCCTCGCGCACGCGAGCACTCATCTGCACGTCGACCGCGGTCACGCCTGAAAGCTGCATGACGGCGGCCCGTGCCTGGTCGCGCATCTGGTCCTTGACCGGACACGCCGGTGTCGTCAGCTCGATGGTGAATGCTACGTGGCCCGCCTCCACCTTCAGGTCTTTGATGAAACCGAGGCTCACGATGTCGCGGTTCAAATCGGGATCCCGGACGACCTTCAAAGCCTGGAGCACGCTTGCCTGATCCACTTGCATAGGCCCAAGAATATCGTACACTCGGGCGGCTTCACGAATTTGAGCCGTCCCCCATGTCTGACGCGTCACCTGACCGCGGCGTGATGATCGTGCTGGCCTATCTGTGGCTGCTCGCGCTGGTGCCGCTGCTTGCCGAGAAGCAGGATGCCGAGATTCAATGGCACGCCAAACATGGCATCGTGCTGATGGCGGCGGAACTGGTGTTGCTCTTCGTCTACATCGTCGTGACGAGCCTCGTCAGCATCGCGAGCCTGGGGCTCGGATTTATTCTCGTCTTGCTGGTGGTGTTCGCGTGGGTGGGGATCCTTGGGCTGCACTTACTGGCCATCCTCAGAGGCGCCAATGGCGGCCGCCTCATCGTGCCAGGCGTCAGCAGATACGCGGACAGATGGTAGAAATGCTCAATGCAAATTGCAAGTTGCCAATGAGCATTTATCAATTGGCACTTTGCATTTCGAAGAGTTTCTTCCCCTCCTCGTTCAACAACGCCCAGAGCGTGTAGCAGCCGAGCGCCGTGCCGTACGGCAGCAACACCAGATCCACCGAGCCCAGCGTCAGCGCGAGGACGCGCGACCAGGGGCGGTAGCGGCGGAGCGGCACGCCGACGACGATGTGCGAGGCGCCCCAGACAATGGCGATCAAAGCCAGCGTGGTGAACGCGGTGGCGACGATGCCGGCGGCGAACCCCCCGCCATCAGAGGCGCCCGACGACATCAGCGCGAACGCGCCAACGCCCAGTGCGAGCGTCGACAACCCGACGAGCGTGGTCAGCAGGCCCCAGAGGATGAAGAGGATCCCGACGAGGTCAACATGAGTAGACATCGAATTGGATAATCGGGTAATTGGATAATCGGGTAATTGATTGGGCAATTGACGAGCGACCCCTCAATTCCCAATCGATTACCCGATTACTCGATTACCCGATTACTACCCGACTATTCGATTACCCGATTCGTAATCAGCACGCAGACTTCCACGCGAACCGAATCGGCGCCAGGCGAGGAGACTCGGAAGCGGAAACGCGCGCCGTCGGCGACACCCGGTGGCAACGTAACGCGTACCGCGTGATGAACCAGCAACGCCCCGGTGCCGCGGCAGTCGCCGCACGGCTCGGTCCAGGTTTCGCCACGGCCGCCGCAGTGCCGGCACAGGCGGCGAATTGGGACGTCGATCGGAACCGCGAGCCCGTCCCACGCCTCGCGGGGCGACACCAGCACCTCGGTCCGCAGCACATCGTCGTCGGGACGCGCGCCGAGAAAGGCGTCCCGCATGCGTTCGACCGCAGGCTCGACGCTCGGAAAATCGATGGCAATCTCGTCGGCGAAGCAGTCGCTGGACATCAGTCTTCCGCTAACGATAGGGACCGTGCTCCACCTTGTCAAGGCATGCACGCCGGTGGTAACTTCTGCGAGACCTAGGAATCATGTCTGACAATCGCGAGCAAAGGGAGTGCCCGCTCTGCGGCGGTACCATGCGGATCAAAGAGACACAAACGGTCACGCAAATTCCGGGCAACCCGAAACCGACGGTGCGGCCGCACCGGGAATGGGTCTGTCCCGATTGCGACAACTTTGAGGATGCCGACGAAGGAATGTAGGAACCGGCGCCCGGTGCTCCCGATACCGGTGTCTAGCGCGCGCCGATCGTCAGCAGGACTTCTTTCCGCAGGGTGTCCTCGAACTCCCCGAAGTTCAGGGCGGACTCACACTCGTCGCACAGCACTTCGATGACGGCGGGACGGCTTTCTTCGGTCACCTCGACGCGGCTACCTTCGACATTCACAACGTGCATTTGCAGCGTCTTGACCAGAAAATTCCGGTCGTTGCCGCAGTTCGGACAGGTCAACGTCACGCACCACTCCCCCGCCCCTTGCGATAAAGCCGAGGGGCGAAAACACAGCTCCGAGTCGTCGATTCTATGTAATGGCCGGGCCTGAGCGCAATGTAAAATCGAGCCCACATGGCCCCTTATCAAGTACATACCGAAGCTCGCGGCCCGCACTGGGTGTCCTGGATCAGCCACGACGGGGACGGAAAGCCGCACCAATCGGTCATTCTCATCGCCCGAACGCAAGAAGAAGCCGAGGCCCGGGCCCGGGCGTGGGCCGAGCGCGTCACGAAATAGCTTCCTGACTTCAGGGCAGTCGCCAGCCCATCTTCAACGTTTTCAGGTCTCGGCCGCCTGTTGAGCTTGCCTGGCCAAAACCTGAAATTTGTGTGGGCGGCCACCTGCCGAAGTCCATGTTCCCCAAGAGCTTACGGACGCCCCAAGAAGCGCCACGAGCGATTTCGGCAGCACTTCGCCCAGGCTGCCACGCCCCATCCGGCAGACACCGCCCGGCGCGGTCGCCGACAGGTACAGACGGTCGCGGGCGCGAGTGAGCGCGACATACAGCAGACGCTTCGTCTCCTCGCGCTCGCGCGCCTGCGCATCATCATCGCTCTCGGACTGGTAGTCGGCGATGGCCACCGACGGGTTGTCGGCGGCGTCGAATCCGACCCGGATTGGCGCCCGGAAGCTCCCCGTGCCGCGGCCCATGTTGACGACGAAGACGATCGGGAACTCGAGCCCCTTCGCCGCGTGCACGGTCATCAGACTGACAGCATCGACGGCGTCGATCGCCGCGTTCGATTCGTCGCCAATCGCGAGCCTGTCCAGGTGGTCCGCTATCCGCCCGAGCGTCGCATATCCGCGGTTCTGGATGCGCCGCACGATGCCCCGGAGCTTCTTCAGATTCTCGCGCGCCTGAAGGCGCCGCGGCCCGCGAAGCTCAAAGGGATAGGCCGTCTGCCGGAGCACCTCATCGAGCAACTCGGCCGGCGTGATTCGATCCACCATCGCCAGCCAGCCGGCGACTCCCGTGCGCGCCCGGCCGAGCACGACCTGATCCTCGACATCCAAAGTCGCGAATGCGGCCGGCGGCTCGGGCCCTGCGATGGCCGCGGCCAGCTGTGGGGAAAGGCGTCTTATGCCGGCGTCCGACAACCGCACCAGCCTCGACCGGAGAAACGCCGCGGCCCTGAGATCCGACGTCGGCTGCGCCAGAAATCTCAGGAGTGCGACCGCGTCCTGAATCTCGGGCGCGTCGAAGAAGCCGAGCCCCTTGTAGACGTAGGTGGAAACCCCGCGACGCTCGAGCGCCGCTTCGAACTCGCGATGGCTTTCCCGCGATCGGAACAAGATGCCGACGTCGGCTGGCTTCGCGGCACGCCTGACGCCGGTCTGCCGATCCCGAACCGTCGCGGACGACAACAGCCTGACGATCTCCTCGGCGGCCGCTTCAGCCGCCTCGCGTGCGGTCTCGGCTGAAATTATCCCGAGCGGGACGTCCTCGTCGTACGCCGTGTCGGCGTTCAGGCGGAGGGTGTCGATCGGCGGGTCCGGCTGAAGCCGTTCGCGTCTTTCGACACTCTTTTCGGGGAATCGATCGCGCGCGCCGTATCTGAACCCGTCGCGGCGCTCGGCGGCCTTGTCCACATCGTCGAAGACGTCGTTCACGAACTGCAGAAGCGCCGGGACCGCACGGAAGCTGACCGTAATCGCCTGTCGAGGATGGCCGTCGGGCCGAAGCGCCTCGACGAAACCTGCCGCGTCTTCGAGTATTGCGGCCTCGGCGTCCCGAAAGCCGTAGATCGACTGCTTCCGATCGCCGACGATAAATATCGACGGGGAAAGCGCGTCGGCCGCCGCGCCAAGACCCTCGCCCCAGCTGCGGACCAGTTGCGCCACCAGTTCCCATTGCGCGCGGCTCGTGTCCTGGAACTCGTCCACCAGTACGTGGTGGTAGCGCGCTTCGAGGCGGTAGCGGCTCCGCGCGAACTCGTCCATCTGCCTCAGCAAATGGAGCGCGCGCTCGAGCACTCCTGAGAAATCGAGGAGCGCGTGCGCGTCGAGCGTCTGCTGGTAGGTCGTCAGCGCCACGGCGAAGACACGCCAGACCCCCCGCGACATGACGACGTTGAGATCGCGCCGGAACCCGCGAACGGCTTCGGCGACCGCCGGCGCCAGGTCCGCCGCGCGATCCCGGTGGCGCTTCCACGACGCCTCCGAAACACAGTCTTCGGCTGTGAACCCGGTACCTGCAAAGCTCGATTTCCGCGGCTCGCCCTGCTGTGTGAGAAAGTAGCCGCGCAACCGGTCCACCAGCACACGGAACGCCGCCTGCTCCGAACGGGTTTCAAACGCCGTGGAATCCGGCATCTCGCGAACGTCCCTCGCCAGCATCTCGAAGCCCGGATGGCATACCGGACCGTCGTCGAGAAAGCTGTCGAGCCCCCCTGGCACCTCCGCGAACAGGCGCGTCAGCCGGTCGCAGGCACTCCGGCAGGCGCGCGCCGCAGTCAGATCCCGTGGGCCATTCTGCAGGTACCTCCGCATGACGTCCGGCGCGACGAGCCGCCGAGCGAGCAGCGCGGCGAGCCCCGCCCGCAGGCGGCGCTCCCCTAGCTGTGCGAACACAAGCGCGACATCGTCGTCCTCACGGGCGTGCGCGCGGGAGATGCGAAGCGCGCGATCCAGCGCTTCCTCCATGAGACGAGCGGCTTCCGTGTCGTCAGCCAATGTAAATCCGGGGTCGACGTCGGCTTCCAGCGGAAATTCTCGAAGGAGTGCGAGGCAGAACGCGTCAATCGTCGAGATGGCGATGTCGCCGAGTCGATCGCGCAGGTCACGCCAGCGGGCCGCGTCGAGCTCGGACGAGCGGCCGGCTTCCTTCAGCCGTTCCACGATCCGCTGCCGCATCTCGGCGGCCGCCTTGCGGGTGAAGGTGATGGCGAGGATGTTGCCGGGATCGACGCCGGCCAGAAGCAGGTTCACGTATCGTTCGACGAGCACCCGCGTTTTGCCGGTGCCGGCCGACGCCTCCAGCACGACGTTCTGCGACGGATCGACGGCGGCCTGCCGTGACGCGGCATCGGCCAGGTCTGACGGCTCCAAAAGGAGCGCTCGGCACTGATACTTCCGCCGGACCTGATAAGGTCCGGCCTACTTCAGAGTCGGACTTGGCCTGCTTTGGTCGACGGGCACTTGTCAGAAGTGGGGCGGACTCTTAGCTCCGCCATCAGGCCCCCCGGCATCGTCGAAAGGCAACCGGCCGTCAAACATCCCCGACGTAATCCTTTCGGCACACTGCGGCGTACGTGCAGGTTTCGCAGCGAAACACATCGTCTGGTGTCGGTGGAAACTGTCCTGCCTCGATGGCGTCGACCGTATCGACCAGCCGCTGCTGCGCGTCCGCAAGGACCTTGGCCCGTTCAGGAGGCGACGAAAACAGCCCCACCACTCGCTTCGGACCCTTGAAGGCGAGGTACACCGCCTCGCCGAGGGCCCAGCGCCTGCCGAGATAGCCGTCCAGGCTTTGCTCCGCGCAGATCCCGTAGACCGGCAACTGCAGCGCACGAGCCTTATTCGGCGGCCAGCCAAGCTTGTAGTCGATCAACCGGAACGTGCCGTCGGCGAGGAGGTCGATGCGATCCGCCTTGCCGCTCAACGACAGATGGCGCTGGCCCCCCGCGGTATCGAACGCGAAGTCGCCCTTGAGCCGGTGCTCGAGAAGCCTGGCCACGACCGGCACCGGGCGTTCGGCCTCCATGCGGAGAACGGCCTCTCCCAGACCGGCAGCCGCGGGCGAACCGAGCAATCGTGTCCGCTCGAGCGCCGCCTCAGTGTCGGACAGTCGTTCGAGGCATTTTTCCACGACGTTTTGAAACACCGAGCGCGCGAGGTCAATCGTGACGGGCGTGATCGCCTGGTGCCCCTCTTCCTGCCAGCGCTTGAAGAAGGCTTCGAACACCTCGTGCACGAACCGTCCCTGCGTGCGCGGATCCATGACCTCTTCGTCCTCGGGCTCCTCTTCGAGCCGGAGGACGTGCTGCGCGAAAAACTTGAAGGGGCAGCCGAGATAGGTCTCGAGCGCGCTGACCGACCAGGCCCGGGACGGCAGACCCGTCCCCCACGGGCCAATCGAGCCGTGAAATGCGGGCGCGTCCCCGGGCGACCTGGCCGCCCGCATGGCGAGCCATTCCCGTGGCTCTCGACCCAACGGTTCCAGTTCTTCCAGGTCGAAAAAGGGGTCGGGACTTCGTGCGAGTCCGACCCCTTTTCGGGGCGACCGGCAGCCCCGCCCGCGGGATCTCGTCGATGAACGAGGACGGCTCCACGAGCGCCTCATCGTCGAGGCTGACCGTGGATACCGTCACGCGCACGTGCGGCGACCGGAGAAGTTCCAGAAATCGCGCCTCGGCCGCGCCACGCCGGTCCTTTTCCGCCGGCCAGCCGAGTGAGGCCAGCAGCGACGAGGGATAGAAAATGTTGCGTTTCGGCCGATCCGGCCACTCGCCATCGACAAGGCCCACAAGCGCAATCTCGTCGAACTCGCCGTACCGCGCCGCCTGATCGTCAACGAACTGGACCCCCGTGCCGTCCGAATCCGGTACGAAGGTCTGCTCTTCAATCCACCGTCGAACATTCGCCGCCATCGCAGAGATGTCAATCGGCGCATCGTCGTGCGCTGCGTACGCGCCGGCGAGCGCGTCGAGAACGTCGCGCACCGCCGCTCGTCCCCGGCGCAGGCGGGAGCCGCTCGAATCGGCTTCTTCGATTGGCGTCTGGTATGCGTCGAGAAACCGCAGCAGGTACTGCACCTGCGACGACGCCGGGGCAGCCGCCGTGAGCGGCGCCAGCATCAGTGCTGCGGTCCGCGCGGCATGGAGAGCGGCCGAAGCGCCTTCATCCGAGACATCCTTCAACCGCTCGAGCCCACCAAGGTAGCGCTGTTCGCTCAGTTCGCGGTCGAGCGCGGCGACCGACTCCCGGTCGATACGCTCGTTCCCGTTTCGAAACTCGAAATGCGGAGACCGCAGCAGTGCAACCATCGACGCCCGCGTGAAGCCCGACTCGACGAACTCGAAGACGAGATCGAGCGCCGCGGCGAACGGCTCCGCGGCAAGCGGCAACGCGTCCGAGGCCTGATACGGCAGACCTGCGCCCCCGAAGACTTCGCGAGCTAGATAGAGGTACGGCAGCGGCCGTTTGAAGACGACAGCGACGCGATGAAGCGCGTCCGGGGGCAAGGCGGCGTCCTTGAGTTGGCGCGCAACTTCTATGAGCTCTTCTTCGCGATCGCGCCGGACGAACACGAGCTGATCGCGATCGGCGCCAGGAACCGCCAGTGCCGGCCGGGGAGTGGTGGGGACCGGGCCGAGACCGAGATCGGCGGCTTCACACTCCTCGATTCCTGGCAACCACTCGTGCACCCGCTGGTGGAAGCCCGATTCGAGCAGCGTCGTAGTCGCCAGAACGTCAACACCTTCGAGACCAGGCAACCGGGTCAACAGGTCGAAGTCGGCGAGGTAGAGCCCGGCCGGATCGGCAATCCAATCGCCCAGCGTCACGACGATCTCGCGAATCGGCGTGGATGAGGCTCGGGCGATCAGCAGTTCCCGGAGCGCATGCTCGTCACAGGCGCCCGACGCCTGCAGGCGACGCTCGTATCCACGAAATGTCGCCGTCAGGAGGTGCGTCTGAGCGAGCATCCGCTCCGCCCCGCGGTCGTGCTCCGCGTCATTCAGCAGCGCTTCGTCGAGCAGTTCCTCCAGGCGTGCGACGGTTCGGCCCTGTCGCCGCAGCTGGTCGTAGAAGCGCGTCATCTCGGCGAGGAACCCGGGCCGTAGCCGCCAGGCTTCTCCGGGTGAAACCTCTCGTGCGGCCGACCGGACCATCACGTCGCGTTCGTACGCGGTCAAGCGGGCGGGCGGGCTGTCCAGCCGCCGGTGAAGGTGACCGTAGAACTCCTCACGAGTCGCGAGGGCAGGCGCCGCGCTCCCGATGGTTCGCCTCAGCTGAAGGGCCGCGCCACGCGTGGGAACCAGCACCACGCGCGACGCCACCCGTTGGGCGTCACCCGCGAGCGAGAGTCCGGCGATGGCGTGCCTGAAAGCGTGAAGGTCCGGGACGCGAACGAGCCGCGTCCGGCGAGGCGTAATCACCGGAGTTGCGGCGGACGAAGCAGGCTCTGCATATCTGTTCTGGCTCGGGCGGTGAGCATGAGCGCGCCGGCAGCGGCCGACGAGGCGTCCCACGCGCGCGCGATGTCCTCGGCAAGCGTCGCCTCGCGCCGGATCTGGCCGGCGCTTCCGGCCAGCTGGACCGCGCTGACGAGCAGCGCATGCGTCGAACGGAACTCCTCGGGCGGAGAGATCGTGCGGGCCTGCTCGAGAATCTGCGCGACCGCACTCTCGATCCGCAGGAGGCTGGACGGAGAACTGCCAGCCAACAATTTGATTTGCTGAAGCATGGGCTCCAACGTAGCCAGAAGATCCAGGGAAGCCTGGATGGCCGCGTGATACTGACGGAACTCCGGCACGCGCAGCGCCCATCGATCCCGCGACAACTGGAGCCGACGGGCGGCGTCGAGGCGGGCTTCCACGGCCGCGATCAGCGAGACGACGGTTTCGGGCCTCTGGCCGCCAAGCGCCTGGTCGCTGAGGCGCACCGAATCGGCGAGCCGCGCGACGCCGCGAACGTCGGCCGCCCTGGCGCGGCGATCGGCTTGACCGATGATGCGGGCAGTCAACGACTGATAGGCGCGATCCACGCGACGCTCGCTCTCGAACTGCGCCCTGGTGGCGGCGCGCGTCGTCGTCCGCCAGTCGGCCGGCAGCGCCGCCCGGTCGCGGTCGAGGGCGGTCAGCGCAGTCTCGAGAAGCCCCTGCCGCTCGGTCGCGGTGTCGGCGAGCCGTGCCGCGATCAACACCTGTTCGATCGTCTCTTTAGGCGTCGGGGGTGGAACGAGCGCCTCGGGCGGCGGTGGCTCGGTAAATGCGGTGAGGCTCAGGTCGAACCTTCCCGGTGCGGTCGCGGCGCGAAGATCGGCGATCGCCTCGTCGAGGAGCGACAGCATCTGTCGCACTTCGTTCAGACGGTAGTTGTAGTGCTCCTGCGGCCAGGTAGCCAGCATTCTCCGTGCGCTCTCCGCGATCACCAGACGCCTGCCGGCATCTTCCGTCTCGGTCAGCTGATTCAAGGCCTGCGTCACCCGGCCCGAAAGCGCGGCGTAATCGGACGCCGCCTGCGTCTCGATGTAGTGGGCCGCGCGCACCGCCTCGGCGTACCGGGTCGTCCGCACCCAATCGACGGCGGAGGACGCCAGGTTCACCAGATGCAGCGGCGGGTTGGCCGTTGCGGCGGTCGGCATCGAAAATATGACGCGGTCGTCGACACGAGCCGGCTCGCCGTAGCTGACGAGCACGGTCCCGTCCTTCAGGAAGACGCGCAGCAACGTGACATCGTCGGCTGCCGCAGCGGCCGGCGCGCACACAAACAGCAGAGCCAGGGCCCACGAGCCCGCGATCGTACGACTGCGCATGAAGTTTCAAGCGTAGTGTGCTCCTGATTGAGGGTCAAGGACATCGCGATTGAGGCTCGCGGCGATGGCGCCGGCGGCATTGTGCAAAACCTGTTGATGAACGGTGCATTTCCTGTGCACGGAGCGATCACGAAAATTTATTTCGCGCCGGATGTTCCGCAAAAGACCTCAAGGTAGACCTGTGCATCAATTTTCGCGGCGCCCTTCGCTTGTGCGCGCACCCGCAACGCGTAAAATCAGCGCAACTTTCCCGAGCTTCTCATCCAACAAGAATCGTGACCGCAGCCGTACATCATTTCGAGGAATCCATCGCGGGCCGGGCCTACCTCATCGAGGTGGCCGCGGTTACCGAGGATCGCTGGCGCGCCTGTATCGTTCGCGTCCCCGGTGTCCCGACGGCGCTGATGCCTTTTTACGGGGCCACGCCGGACGAAGCCGCCCGCCAGTTGTGCCAGTGGCTGACGCGTGCCCACGAGCGCGCGGCGGCTTCCTCGAGCTGACGTCAGTCCGCGTTCCGTGGTACGTCCGGAATCGGGTACAATCAATGATTGCCGCAGCGGCCGTGTGGGCCAGTAGCGCAGTTGGGAGCGCGCATGAATGGCATTCATGAGGTCACCGGTTCGATCCCGGTCTGGTCCACCAAATTTTCATTCGACGCGTCAGACGGCCGTAAGTACTCGAAGAGAGAAGATGTTACGACGGTTCGATCGAATGCTTTTCCGCTAAACGCCACACCTTCCGGAAAAAACAGTCGCTGAAGCCGCTGCCGTTGCTCCAACGACGCCTGAATTCCAGTGATCCGAGGCACGCGGTAGCACCCGCTCGGCAAAGTTCAGGATGCCCTCCACATCGAACTCCTCGACCTTGGAACCGTGCCGGTCAATATCGACCAGCGTCAGTTCTTCGCGAAGCCGATCGCGTTGGCGTTCGTACGTGCCGAGGTCGATTGACTCCTTGTAGATGAACGCGTCATCGACGCGATCGAGTTTCTGCTGGATCGCTTTCGCTCGCTGCTCAGCGCTCGCCACCTCGTTCTTGACCGAAGCTTTGCGCTCGTGCCATACGCGCAGCATGGATTCCTTGAGAAGCCGCATATGGTCGTCAGTTTCGGAATCACCAGTTCACCCGCGTGCTAATCTCGCTTGCGGTGTCCGAGCGCAAGAAGATCGACCCGCAGGGTGCACTCTGGAGCTTTTGTGGTCACATCGACCGGTCAGCCAGGCGACCTGTGGTGACGAGTCTCTTTGAGGTCGCTATGACACACAGTCCATTGATCAACCGTCTCCGTGCCGAGTTTTTGGAAATGCCGGGTCTGCGCTTGACCTGCGAAGAGGCGCAACCGCTCCCGGCAAATCGTCTCGGGGCCAGGAGATCCTGATGCGCCCAAAAGAGATTGCGGCAGGCGTCGAGGTCCGACGAGTGACCTTCGAACACGAGACGGGCGGGACGGGGATGCCGGTTGGCGCCGTGCCCGGCCGGGGCGTCCTGGTCAGCGACTTCGACGGGACGATGACGCGCTACGACTTCTACCAACTGGCCATCGAGGCGCTGCTGCCGGCCGACATCCCGGACTACTGGGCGGAGTACCGTGCCGGCAGGCTCACGCACTTCGAGGCCCTGCGGCGATACTTTGCGGCCATCGCGGCGAGCGAGGACGAGGTACTGGCGGTCGTGCGGCGGATGGAACTGGACCCGCAACTGCCAACTGCTGTGGCAAGGCTGCGCTCAGCCGGATGGCGTGTCGTGGTCACGTCGGCCGGCTGTGAGTGGTACATCCGCCGGTTGCTCGACGCCGCGGGCGTCGACATCGAGGTATACGCCAATCCCGGACGATTTCAGGCAGGTAAGGGATTGCTGATGGAGATGCCTGTCGGATCGCCAAGCTGGTCCCCCACGCTGGGCGTGGACAAGACGGGCATCGTGCGCGGCTACTTGAAGCAGGGTCTAACGGTAGCCTTCGCCGGCGATGGATTCCCGGACGCGGAACCGGCGCGGCTGGTCCGGGCCGGCCTCCGCTTCGCCCGCGGCGATCTGGCCGATGTGCTGCGGCGGGAGCATCTGCCATTTGACTCATTCGACTCGTGGTCCGACATCGCCGATCACTTGGCGGCATCGAATGCCTGACCGGCTGCGGCCAACCCAAATCACCGTTCCCACTCTGGTCCGCGTGAAACCGGGCGCGTTGGATCGAGTTGGGCTCTACCTGCACCGCGAGGAACGGCGGAGCGTGGCAGTGCTGGTCAGCCACGCGTTGCAGTCACCGCTGCCGGAGCGCGTCCGCGCGAGCCTCAGCGCGCACGGGATCGAGCCGGCGGCGTGGGTCGAAGTCCGGGACAACGATATCGAAGGTGCGGCGCGGCTGTTCGCCGATCTCCCGGCCACTGTCGCCGCCGTCGTTGGCGTAGGCGGCGGCAAGGCTCTCGACGTGGCGAAATACGTGGCGTTCCTGGGGCGCTTGCCGTACTACTCGGTGCCGACCTCGCTCTCGAACGACGGCTTCTGTAGCCCGCAGTCGAGCCTGACGCTTCGTGGCAAGCGGCGTTCCCTGCCTGCCGCACTTCCGTTCGGCGTTATCATCGATACCGACGTCTGCCTCGCCGCACCGCGGGTGCTAACGCTCTCCGGCGTCGGCGACCTCGTGGCCAAGTTCACCGCGGTCCATGACTGGAAACTCGCGTTTCACGCGACCGGGGAACTCGTCCACGACTTTGCGGTGCTGCTGTCGGACGGGTCCATCCACGCCTATCTCAGTCATCCCGGCCTCGATCACGAAGGGATTCGGCTGCTGGCCACGGCACTGATGTTGAACGGCATCGCCATGGAGCTGTGCGGCTCGTCGAGACCGGCGAGCGGTAGCGAGCATCTGATCTCGCACGCTCTCGATGGCCTCGCAGCGCGGCCGCGACTGCACGGCCTGCAGGTGGGCATCGCGACCTACATCGTTAGCATCCTCCAAGGTGCCCATCCAAGGGAGATTGCCGCGTTATTCGAGGCCACCGGTTTCTGGCAGGCGGTCGCCGAGGATCCGTTCCAACGGGCGGAGTGGCTGGCGGCAATCCGCGCGGCGCCAGCGGTGAAACGGAACTACTACACCATCCTGTCGAGCCGCGACGTCCTGCCGGAAGTCGAACGATTGCTCACCGAGGACGAACTGTTGAAACCGTGCTTTCGCGACTGATCAGCTGGTTCGTTGCCGCTGCGTCGTCTTCCGCACCCGCCATATCGCACGCGATGGCACCGATATTCAGTGACGTACGCCTCGAGCGGGGCAATTCGGTGACTTGATGGCGAGGTGAGCCGAAAGCAGAGTCGCGTACCTCTCCGCCCGAGCGAGCAGGGCTCGCCTGACAAGCGCTAGTCGGATTGGCGGCGGCCCGTCTGCGCCGACTCCTTCTCTATCAGCATCATCAATTCCTGCACCCAGTACCGCGCGGCATCCCATTTGTCGACAAACGATCCAATCCCCGTCGAACTGTCCGCATCGTCGATGAACGTCGCGGCGTGGGCAAGCTGATCACGGAGATTGCGTAACCCGTCCATCTCCTGGTCGAACCGCCTCCGCCCTGTCGCGAGCAGGCGCCTGCACAGGTCGCGCTTGTCAGCGAACTCGGTCAGCTCAATTCGAGGAGGATTCAGGCCGCGCTGGCGCAGCGCCGTTTCCTTCTCGAGAAGCTTGGCGCGGCGACCGGGGCTGAGGGCGGTCATCCATTCGTCGCCGGGCCAGCGAGTCGAGACCAGATCCGCCATCACCGTTTCGAGATGCGTCAGCAGCCCAAATACAACGATGCGGACCGGCAGCTTGAGCAGGTCGCTTTCCGTGACCAGGCCATCGATTCGGTCGCCACGCAGGATCAGCCGATAGGGCAGCGCCCTCATTCGCGGGATCAGCTCCGCGATCGCCATGTCCGCTGACACGATGAGCTCTTCGCTCAAGGGCAGCATTGCGTCGCGCACGAGCCGGCTCGGATAGTCGCCGCGCACGAGCACGCCAATGGTCCGATCGGCATTCCGGACCGGGAAACGATCGAAGTCCGGCTGGGCGGTGGCGAGCCACGCGTCAGCGATCGCGTCGGCGGGCGCGCACACGAGATTAGGCTCGAAGGTTCCGATGAGCCGAACGTGGAAGGCAGCCTTCGTGGCCTCGCGCGCCGCTTCGAAGGATCGGGTGAGAGCCGACATAGCTATCGCTTCGTCAGCGCCTTCGTGAGTTGAAAGGAAAGGAGAGGTGACCAAGCGTCATCGCGAGCAATCTTACACCGCGTACCAACCGGCACTGCCGTAACGCGTGGTCACCGGTCCTGGTCTCCGAAATATCCTTGCCCGGGTTGCGCGCCGTGCGGTTACGCGGGTTCCACAAAGCCTTTCCCGTCGAAGCGATTCGTCTGGAACGAACAGTCGTTGGAACGCTGACGCTATCCATCCCACATCTATCACCGAGATAACCGGCCCTCGGCCGCTCGAACGGGAAGGATTCTCGCAAGCGTCTCCAGCGCGGACTTCGCCTTAGCCTTGCGCAACGCCTTCCAGTCGCCGTCGGCGCGCTGGTGGCGGAGGTCGGTCAGGTAGGCGTACTCAGGCGTGAGCAGCCGGTGCTCTTCGGCCTTGGCTTTCGTCCACGATCGGGCGAACTCCTCGAATGTGGGCGCTTCTCCGCGCGTCCAGAACTCCATTGCGAGTACCCGGGCAACGGCGCCGTCCTTGAACCGGCCGCCGGTCAGGTCGCGGAGCAACCGCAGGACTCCCTCGAATTCCTTCGCATACCAACGATAGTAGAGGCGGTCGCGAGGTCCGAGCCGCGCTGGCGGATTCTCCTCGCGGACGATCCGTGCCGGGATGCAGGTGGGCCGACCGACCTGGCCTGTCCTGAGAAAAGCGCGGACACGAGCCAGCACGATCGGTTTGCGATCGGTGTCCTTCGTCGCCTTCACCTTCCCGTTCGAGGACTCGGCCACGATCCTGTAAGGGATCCCGCGCTCCGAACAGAAGCCGCGAATCTCCTCGAGGTTCATGTAATTCAGCTCTTCAAGGAGCCGCGCCCGCTCGCTTTTCGTGAGCTGCGACAAGAAGTTCGACATCGAAATCTCTGAGGCTCCTCACTTCACCCTGTCCGATCGGCCGCAGGTAGTCGCACGTGACTATCCTCCCAGCGCGATGGTCATGCCGACGAGAATGGACCCGAGCACAACCATCGCAATACCCATCAGCCACGGGTGACGCCCGGTCATGCTTCCGAAGGCGTAGCCCGTCAGAAACAACATCACGATGGCGATGGCATTGGACACACGCAGGGCCGGTCCGACGCTCTGCATGAAAATGAACGGGATCACCACCGGAAACGTGGATACGAACACGATGAGAAACACGCCGATGGATCCCAGCCACTCGTCCTTGCTCAGGTGCGCGCGTTCCGGCGGCTCGGGCAGTTGCATCAGCCGTCGGCGCATCGTTTCCAGTTCCGCCGGCTCCAGGATCGACGCGACCACCGGCGGCAACGCGTCTGCGATGAGGCGCTGGGCCTTTTGCGGATCGGTGGCCTTGCGCACGGCCAGGTAGGTCATGAGACCCTGGCCCTTTTCGGCGAGGCAGCCCATCAGATACAACATCGCATCGATGATGCCCCAGGCCACGTTGCACCCGAGCGCGCCGATGAGCATCGTGCGAACATCATCGCGGCCGGCCTCGGCGACGCTCAGTGACCCGGTGAACGTGAGGACCATGATCAGCCCGAAGAGGACTTCAGAGACGCGATCAATCGGGTCCAGGACTCGCTTGGTGGGTCTTATGGTGTCATCGGCCATATCGGGTTGAAGGACGTTCGGTTATGTTTCGGTGAAAGGCGCTTTCATGCCACCCGGGGCGGCAACAGGTACAGCGTCATGGCGAAGATCGCATAGACCATCAGCAGCAGGACACCCACGAACCACGCCGAGCGCCCGCTGTTGGTCACCATCGAAGCGGTCATCGTGGCGATGAGCATCATGACCACAGCACCAGGCCAGAACTGCAGGTCCATCGGCGTCGGGCCGATGCACATAACTCAGGAGCACCAGCACCGGCGCGACGAAGAGCGCGATTTGGGACGCGCTGCCCAGCGCGATGCCGACGCTCAAATCCAGCCGGTTCTTGCGCGCGCCCGCAAAACGCCGAGGCCATTTCCGCCGCCGCGCCGACCAGCGCCACGACGATGAAACCCACGAACGCCGGCGTCATCCCCAGCGTCTCCGCCGCCTTCTGCACCGACTCGACAAAAATCTCGCTCACCAGCGCCACCAGCACCGTGACGCCGGCCAGCGTCGCGAGGGCCAGACCCATCGGCCACGGCGCGTCGCCGGCCTCGCCGGTTTCCGCACTGGCGAACAGTTCGGGGTGCGTCTTCAGGGAAAACAACATGCCCAACCCGTAGGCGACGATGAGCAGGAAGGACAGACCTACGCTCAACTTCTGGGTGAACGCGGCCCCCGCGACTGAGTCGGCTTGAGAAACCGCCGAAGGAATCAACAGGGCGACCGTCGCCAGGAAGAGCAGGCTCGCTTGCATGCGGGCGCTGATGCGGTTGTATTCCTGGACATGATATTTGAGTCCGCCGAGGAGAAGGGACGCGCCCAGCATGAACAACGTGTTGGTGACGATCGCGCCGGCAAGGGACGCCTTCACCAGCACATATTGCCCGGCGCGCAAGGCGGTGAGCGCAATGACCAGTTCCGTCAGATTCCCCAGCGTGGCGTTGAGCAGGCCACCGACCGCATCCCCCGTCTTGGCCGCCACGGATTCGGTGGCGTGACTGAGCAAGGCAGCCAGCGGCACGATGGCCAGGACGGACAGTGCGAAGAGAAGCGTGTGCGCATCGGGATTGAACTGTTGGGCGGCGAACACCACCGGCACGAAGACCAGCAGCCAGAGCAGCTTGTTGTGCTGAATTTCTTTGAGCAGTGGCTTCATGGGGCAGCCGAAGAAGACTGCGACGAACCGAGTAGTAAGGTAGCACGCAAGCTCGAGCGGCGGAAGGTTACCCGAATGGGGGCAAACTTCTTGCCACGCGTCCCGGTCGTGCAGACGCGAACGATCGACATCCGCGCGGGATACGTCGCCGCGCTAGGGTTTTTCATCGCCGCGTCCGCCCTCGCACAACCCGCCCCGTCTCCCGGGGAGACATCGCGGCCTCCGCAGTGGACAGTCGCCGCCGGGGTCGAGTCGCTGTGGTGGCGCGACGTAGCCGGGACCGGCCCGCCTGTTCTGGCATCGCCTATCTCCTGGGAAGGTCAGGGACCGGCGGTGTACGTCTCGTACGACCGGGGCCGCCGGTCACGACTGCATCACTTCGAGGGCGCGTTCGCATCAGCCGGCGGGTTCGAGCTGCGCTCGCCGGTGCGGACAACGGCGGGCCCCGAGGACGATGGCGCCTGGCGGGTCGGCGGCCGGGACCAGTACCGCCGCTATCCCTGGCAGGATCTCTGGATGGCGGGCTTCGACGTCGGCATCGGCGTCGAGGGCAGCGGCGAACATCTATCTTTTGATCGTCACTACGAGCCCGCCATCGAGCTGCAGACCGGTCTGACCAATCTCGCCACGGCGGCGGTGATTGCCGCGCGCCTGCAGCGGTGGTCGCGATGGTCGGTCGTCGCCGCGTGGGGTAACGGCCTGACGCTCGGACGATCCACCGCCCGCCACCGTGCAGAGACCGAGACGACGCTGAGCGTGTGGGGCGGCGGCTGGCAGACCAACCTCGAGATCCGAGGCGAGGTGCGTGTCGCATCGCGGGCGCGCGTGTACGCCGCCTGGCTCAACAGCGGCGAGGGCCGCGCCGCCTCCCACGACACGTTCACCTTCGGCCGGTCGCGATTCACCCTGGGGGTGACCTCTGGCCGCTAGAACGAGACTTCGTCGATTCGCGCTCGCCGCCGCGCTGGCGTGGGTGGGCCAGGCGTGTCATGCCATCCTGGGTCCCTCGTCGATGGATTCGAACTGGCAGGTGATCGAGACGCCGCATTTCATCTTCAACGTGCGCCCGGGATCGTTCGCCGCGCAGAACGTGGCGCGGCTCGGCGAAGTCCTCGAAGATCAATACGCCTTCGCGTCGAGCGCGCTCGACATCCGCTACGCCGGCCGGATTTCACTCTTCCTCTATGAATCGGCGGCCGACGCCGGCGATATCGGAGCGATCGGGCACGGCGTATCCCGAAACCGGGGCCGTGCGCGCCGTCGTGAGCCCGCCCCTCGAGACGACTTTCGGGCTGGTGTCGCACGAATCGAATCACGTCATCCAGCACAACGCCCTCGGCCCGCCGGCGACTTCCTTCATGAACGAAGGGCTGGCGTCCGCCGTCATCTCGGAACGCTTCCATCCCGGCGGCAAGTCGTTCCTGTATCCATGGACCGCCGGGAACGCCGTGCAGATCCCGGATCTGTCGAACCTCGTCGATGACGACACCTGGGGGGACTACACCTCACAGGTGGCCTACAATGCGAGCGCGTCGTTTCTCGCCTACATGCTCGATCAGGGCGGCCCCGAGCGACTCAAGCAGCTGCAGCGGGTGCGGTCGTCGGAGTTCGAGACGCGCTTTCAGCAGATCTACGGCCGCTCGCTCGACGAGGCCGAGCGCGATTGGCGCGCGTTCTGCGCGGCCTACCGCCCCTGACATGGTCAGCGGCTTTCGCGAGCGCCGACCGCGCGCGCTCACCAGGTGAATTTGAAAATGCTGCCACGCCGACCTGCGCGGATCCGGCTTCTCCGAATTACTGACCTTGTAGTTTTCGGGCACGCTCTCCCAGTCGCTGTAGATGGTGCCGCCGAGATAGAAGCCCGGTTTTGCCGCCGTCTCGGACGCCGCGGGCGCCGTGAACAGCGTGTAGCCTGCTGCGGCTCCGACGGCCCGGGCCGATCGTTCAGCGGCACGTATTCGGGAACGCCGTCGCCGTCGACGTCCGCACGAATCCACTCCACGTGCAGCAGGCGATGATACGTGCGGTCGGCGATCATGCTGCGTATCTGTGCGTTGAACCGCTCGACGATCGACGCCGCGTCCGCGCGCGCCCGATTGACCGCCAAGTGCAGCTCCCGCGTGACGAGCGGCGTCGACCCGATCTGCAGCTTCGCGCCCGATTCCTTCGGGTAGTTGCGCACGATGTAATGGACGACGAGCTCGTCCATCAGCGTGTAGTCGACGGCGCCCTTGAGGAGCTGTGTGAGGCTGTCTTCCTCGCTGTCCGACCGCACCCACACCGGGCCGGCCCTGTCGATCGCCTCGCCGTACCAGTAGCCCTCGACGATGGCGATCCGTTTGCCCTGCAGATCGGCCGGCGTCTTCGCGGACACGTCAGCGCCAAGGCGTCCGACGAGCACGAGGCGGTTCTCCAGATACGGCTGCGAAAAGATCAGCGCGCGCTCGCGCTCCGGGTCCTTCCACGCCGCCCCGCTGCCATCGAACAGGCCGGAAAGCAGCGACGACGTGAATTGCGGGGCGCTGACGATCGTCGTCCTGGCGGTGAGGTCGATGCGGCCGAGGGCATCCTCGACCAGATCGAGCGCAAACCGCGGCTGCCGCGGTGCGTTCGTGAACGGCGGCCATGCCGTCGAGACCAGTCGCAGGGGCGCTGGTTGCGCGGCCGTCGTCAGCCACAGCGCGGGGCACGACAGAACGAGGATGACGGCACACATCCAGCGGCCGAGGCAGATTGGAACGTCGAGGGAACGCATCGGACGGATCGCCCTGCTCACATCACGCGAATCACTGGACCTGTTGCCAGGATGCGTCCGGATTGTAGACCGTCATCTTTCGAGCGATGGCGTCAGTTTCAGGGCCCAGGTCTCGCTCCCGCACGATGCCGTCCTGATTGACGAGGAACGTCATGATCCCGGTCGCGTCGTACTGAGCTGGCCAGGCGACAAGGGCGAATCCTCCAGTCATCTCACCCTTGACGATATAGCTCTTGGCTCCACCTGATACCGCAGATCCCTGGCCGGTCAGGATCTTGAAATAGTAACCATGAAGGGGCGTGGGCTGCGTGCGATCCGCGTTGAGCTGACGTCCTTCCGCCGCTGCCTGTGCCAACAGGTCACCAATAGGACTCCGCTTCTGGCCGCGCGCGGTCGGCCAGTACAGGCCGTTCTCCTTGCCGGGATCGCTCTGGAACTTCGCCGCGTGCACCCCGGCGGGCCGTCCGTCGTGTCCCTCTTGCGCGTAGCGCCGCTGCGCGGTGACGTAGGCACGGGAGGTCGCGATCGCTTGCAGCTCGTTGGCTCCGATCCGCCGCGCCAGCACCTCTTCCTTGCCGGCGGCTGTGTCGAATCGCCATCCGTCGGCGCCTTTGACGAGCGGCAGCGGGAAGGGCCAGTCCTCGTTGCCGACGACGAGCGTCTTCTGAGTGGGCGTCACATCCTCGAGACGCCACTGCTCCCTGACCGCGACCGCGAACACCTGGCGGTTCAGACGAGCCGTCCCGGGATCGGATGACGCGACGAGCTCCCGCCCTTCGGGACCGAAGATCGCCAGCAGCGCGTCGAGGTTCCCGGCCTTGACCGCGTCGAAGAGCGCCTTGACGGCGTCTTCAGGCGCCGCAAAGGAGCGATGCGTCGCGGTCTGTGCCGCGGCGGTCGTCGATGAAACGAGAAGCGCCAGCACCGCACACGCGAACATTCGAGCGCTGAGGCTGCGGCGAATGGGTCCGAGATCGTTCGCCGATTGACTCTTACCGATCGTCCTGATCATGTGTATTGCCTCTTCCGAGCGCTCACCGGCGGCGGCCCCCGCCCCCGCCCCCGCGCGAGCTGCCTCGGCTCTGTTGTCCACGAGCACTGGACGAGCGTTGTGATTGTCCGTTCGAATATCCCGAGAATGCGTCCGGGCTACCGCTGCGTTGAGTCGGCTTGGCTGCCTGACTTGTGCTTCCCTCGCCGTAACCGCGGGCTTCGGCACTGCCTGTGCGATTCGACGGTTGTGCTTGTGACGTCGTGCGCTGGGTCGGAGCCGCTTGTGTTTGCGGCGTCCGCTCCGCCCGTTGCGCCTGCGACCCAGGGATTTTCCTGCCGCGTCTCTTGACGGTCGGTGCGCTGCTCCTGGGTCGTGCCGGCGCGGTCGGTCCGCTCTTCCGATCGGTTCTCCGCGCGATCGCCGCGCTCCTCGACGAGGTCCTCGCGGTGATCCTGCCAGTCCTCGCGCGCGTCTTCCCGGTGGTCGTAGTAGTCGTCCCAGGCGTCGTTGTACATGTAGCCGCCGCCATGCCATCCGTAGGGACCGTAGTAGTAGTCGTTGTCCATCGCCGCGCCAATCGCGATCCCGGCCGTGAACCCGATGAGGCCAGCCGCGATCGCCTCGTCAGCATCATCGTCTTCCTGCACGATCACCGTCGTCGGAGCCTGGGTGTACACCACCTCGGTGTTGTATTGCGGGACATAGACGATCTGCGGATTGGTGGGCTCGATGACGATCACTTCCTGGCCAGACGAGGTCTTCTTGGTTTCGACCTCCTGCTGCGGCGAACTTTTCAGAGTCCCGACGTTCTTTGCCTGCAGCCTCAATTTCTGAATGCTGGCAAAGACCGCGCTTCGATCGGACGCGAACGCCTGCCCCAGGACCCTCGTCCACGCGATCTGATCCGCCATCCGCTCCACGACTTGAGGAAAGAGCACCAACGCTACGAAGCTGGCATCGAATCCTGCCTTGACCGCGGCGTCCTGAAGCGGCGTGCCTTTCAGCGTCTGGTTCGCTTTCAGCCACTTGTCGAGCTCGGTGATTTTCGCGGGGTCGGACGCGCTCATCAGCATCTGCGCGAGCAGTGGGTCCGGGTAGAGCGCAATCGGAGCGAGCAATTCGTCCAGCGTGCCTGTCGGCAGCGGTGCGGCCTGTGCGCGCGCGGCCGCCTGGTCCTGCGACGGACCGCACGCCACGAACAACACGACGGTTGCGGCAATCAAGCGTCTCGTCATAATCCACCTTTCGGTCGCACGGAGCAGCTTCGCGTCAGTTTACTGCCGCTGGTGGCGCGGGTCACGAAATACCGTGGTACCGCCAATGGAATCGAGGCGATTTCCGCGGAGATCCGTAGATCCGTCGAATCTTGAGGACTGCTCAGGCAGAAATCGTGCCAGCTTACGGCTTCGGTAGGTCTCGCCTCCGAAACCGGCGGCAAAGTTCGAGCGCGCGCGGTTGCCGCTATGCTTAGCACGCTGGGGGACCTGATGCACGCGCAGAGGGCGCTCGATTCGTCCTACCGTCATGTGCGGATTCGCAATGTCGTCGCCTGCGCCGTGCTTGCGATTCCGCTCATGGCAGTCAGACCTGCAGGCGCGCCGCTGGACATGCGGCTGCACATCGACGCGTCGCTTCGTACCAACGCCGTCTATCACCTTGCCTGCCTCGGCGGCTCCATTTCCTGCTCGCGCGATATCTTCGAGCGCTTCTGGAAAGACCGTCTGCACGAATCGGTCGACGACCGTCAGACCGTGGCCGCGTGGCAGCGGGTCCTCGCGAGCGCAGTCGAGCGCGCGCCGGAAATGAAGCCCTCGCCACTTCTGATCAATGCGGTCCCGATGCACCCGGACGGTCTGACGCGACGTCAGGTGATTGCCGGTCTCATCGAAACGTCGTCGCCCGCCGCCCTCCAGCGCCGTGCGCCCGGGTTGAGCCGCGCCGAGGCAAGCGAATTGATCGGACTCGTCGACCGCGTCGAGCGGCGCCTCCGTCCGTGGTGGCGGGCCGAGGGCGAACGATCGGCCAAGGCACGGATCCGAGGCGTCATTGATACGGCGCGGCGGAACCAGGTGATGCAGGCACTGGGGCGGATGGCACAGTTTCTGGAATCCGCACCGCCAAGTCGCGATGCCTACGTTCACGCCATCGCGCCGCCGGAACCGGAGTCGAAAGACTACACGGCGACCGCGATTCTGAATCACCTGCCGATTGAAGCGGTCGCAGCCGCAAATGATCCGAACGAGATTGTCGAAGGTGCCGTGCACGAGCTCGGGCACTATCTCTACGACTACATCCCCCCAGACAAGCACCTCGCGCTAGTGAACGAGTTCGTCGCGTCGGGCGCTCCGTCGCTCGCTGGGATCTACTCGTACTTCCACGAAGCGATGGCGATTTCGGCACAGGGAATCTATGGTGACGCGCTCGAGAACGGCGAGTCTGGCAATGAGGACGATGCCGACACGGGATACAAGCATCCGTATATCCCCGTGCTCGCCGGTGTGGCCGTGCCACTCGTGAAAGCCGCCGTGGCCCGGAACGAACACCTGATCGGTGGGTTCTCACGGTCGTACATTGCCGGCGTCTTGTCCAAGCTCGGAAGCCGCCGCAACGAGTTGCCGTTCGTCTTCGCACAGGCGGTATTGGTGACGACGAGTGGAAACAGCGAATTTGCCGACGCATTCGAACGCACGCTCTTTCCAGTCGGCACCGTGCGGTTCAATGATCTGGCGAAGGCCGAGGCGTTTCCCGACGCGAACCTCGTGCAGTTTTCTGCGTACGCCGAGCTCGCGCGTCATCCCTGAGCCGCAGCTCGCCCAGCTTCGCGACACTCGCCGCGGCTTCGCCTACGCGTCGCAGCGCGGGCGCGGCGGCTATCACCTGATAGTGGCTGGCCGATCCGACGAAGACATTCTTGCCATCATCGAGAAACTTGGCAACGTTGACGCCCTTGCCGGACCTGGGCTGGTTGTCAGCGTCGACTAGCTGGGAGATCCGGGGCCTCCAGCGATACACCACCGCGTCCTCGGCGACGTCGGTCCAGATTTGCGCGGTTTTACATGAGCGGCAAAGGCTGCGCCGCAGTGTCGTGGTGTAACCGCTGCACGGCTCACATTCGCCATCTCATCTGCACAACCTTTTGCGGATGAACCTTCACCAAACTCAACCTTCACATATACTTAAGCAGCTGCGCGTCGCCCGCGACACTGGCGTGACACAAGAGACCGCTTCGTTCGTCCGGCCGTGCCAAAGACTTCCCGGAAAATCGCACGAAGTCCACGTTGCCAAGAACACGCCGATCGCGCGTCTGTTGAATCTGAGGTAGAGCTCGATGAGTGACAGCCGGACGGAGACAGTCATCACCTACGAACCTGACAATTCCATACGGAAAGGCTACGCATCCATCGCCAGCGAGATCGTGAACGAAATTGCTGACAATGCCTTTTTGACCGGGCAGCTGTTTCGGCGCGATTTTTCAGCCATGCACAAGCAGTCGGTGATCGGCGTCCTTTGGATATTCATCATGCCGATCTTCAGCGTTGCCACGTTCCTGGTTTTGACTCGCGCCGGCATTTTCAGCATCGGATCGATGCAAGTGCCTTACCCCCTTTATGCAATGGCCGGCATGGGGTTCTGGCAGCTGTTTGCGGCGGGGTTGATCGCGGCGTCCAGCACACTTACTGAGGCAGGCCCGATGATCACGAAGATCAATTTCTCGAAGAAGTCGTTGGTGCTGGCGTCCACTGGTAAGTCCTTGGTGGCCTTCGTGGTGCAACTCGGATTGGTGGCTGGATTGATCGCCTGGTATCGATATCCACTTCATCCGGGCCTGTTGGCTATTCCGCTGGTGACTGCACCTGTTGTTCTCCTGAGCCTTGGTCTGGGATTTCTGCTCGCGCTCATGAACGCCGTGATGCGCGACGTCGGCAACATTCTCGCGATCGTTCTGACATTCCTGATGTTCCTGACGCCGGTCTTGTACGCGAAAACGGCGACAGGCGTGCTCGCCCTCGTGACTGAGTTCAATCCCATGTACCACTTCGTCACTGCGGGGAGAAACCTGGTGCTTCTCGGGAGCATCCCTGACATGAGCGGCTTCCTCTTGTCCTCTCTGTTCGCGTTGCTCGTATTCATTGTCGGCCTGGTTATTTTTCACCTCACCGAAACCCGCATCGCCGAAAGGGTCTAATCGAGTGGTATCCGACACGACCATCCTCTTTGACGGCGTCAGCAAGAAATATTGCAAGTCGCTCAAGCGGTCGATGATGTATGGCGCGACCGACATCGGCAAGAACCTGGTCGGTCTCGGTTCGCAGCCCGGCACGTTACGCGCCTCCGAATTCTGGGCGGTGGAAGACGTCTCGTTCGAGATCAAACGCGGGCAGTGCGTGGGGCTGATGGGGCTGAACGGCTCGGGTAAGACCACGCTCTTGAAGTTGATGAGCGGCATCTTTTGGCCCGATAAGGGAAAAGTCTCGACGCGCGGTCGCATCGGGGCCCTGATTGCCGTCGGCGCCGGATTTCATCCCCTGCTCACCGGCCGCGAGAACATCATGGTCAACGGCGCCATCCTCGGAATGTCCAAGCGCGACGTGCTGAAGCAATTTGACGCGATCATCGATTTCGCCGACATCGGCGATTTCCTGGACACGCCGGTCAAGTACTATTCCAGCGGCATGTTCGTGCGTCTTGGGTTCGCCATTGCCGTCTTTGCCAATCCCGACATCCTGCTGATCGATGAAGTATTGGCGGTCGGAGACCGGAATTTCCAGATCAAATGCTACCGGAAGATCCACGAATTGAAGAAGCGCGACGACGTCACGATTGTGCTCGTGTCCCACAACGAGTATGACATGCGCGAATATACCTCACGCTGCGTCGTGATGGACCACGGCCGGCTGATTTTCAGCGGAGGGTCCGAAGACGCCATCTCGTTTTACATCAATCGTCTGATTCACGACCGCGTGCTTCAAAGGAATGCTCAAGCAGGCATCTCTGACGACGGCATCGTGAAGAAGCTCACAGTGCGAAATTCGAACGGCGACGAAACCGGGGCAATCCTCAGTGGCGACAGACTAACTGTCGACTTCGAATATGAGACCGCAAGGACCATTCAAAGCCCGATATTTGGTCTGAATCTCGGGAATTCATCCAAGGTGTACTTCGCTGGTTTCTGGAGCTCAATCGACGATGTGAAGTTCCCAAGTATCTGCGGCAAAGGAACCGTGCGCGTGACGGTGGACCCTTGTGACCTTCCAGTGGACAGTTACAGTCTTTCCGTCGTCGTCTGCGAAGAGGAGGAGTCGAACGTCCTGGAGTGGAAGCAGCTCACTCAAATGCTCGTCGTCGAAAGGCCGAACAACACTCGCGGGCTGGTGAAACTCAAGCAGCAATGGCAGATGGTGGAACGATGACATGCGTCTGACGAGTGTCGACGTCCGCCAATCTCCCGATCGTGTCGGCTACACGCGCCTTTGCGGAGAAGTGTCCTACGATCGTCCGGCGCTGAAACCGGAGACGTATTGGTTCGAAGTTCCAGACAAGTTTGCGCCGTTTTTGAGCGAGTCCGGGAATCCATGGCTGCTCTGTCTGACGCCAGTGGCTGTCACACTGGGGGAACGTCTCAGCCTCCCCAGAGCGGTCGACCAGACATTGCTCCACGGCGTCCATGAGTTGATGAACATATGGAGCTTCTGGTTCCCTCGTCTGAAACCGATTTCTATCGAGGCTGACGTCAATGTCAACAGCGAATACCCAACAGCCTCGAAGACGCTTTCTTTCTTCTCGGGCGGCGTGGATGCTTTTTTTACGGCCTTATACCACAGCGAGACGACGGACCCGCATCAGCAAATACCGATAGATGACCTCGTCAACGTGTGGGGTTTTGATATTCCGATTTCAAACAGCGACGCCTTCCATAAGATCGAGGAGTCGTTTCTTGAGGCCGCTGTCTTATTGGGCAAGGAGTTCGTTAGCGTAGCCACCAATCTCAGAGAGACGCAGCTGAGACATTGCGACTGGGAGTATATGTATCATGGTGCTGCACTCGCCAGTGTGGCTCATGCCTTGGAGAAGAGATACTGCCGGGCGCTCATCGCCTCCAGTGGCGGTTACCATGAAACCTTCCCGCACGGTAATCACCCGGCGTTGATGCCGCTGCTGTCCTCGCGCGGGACCCGCATCGTGCAATCCGGAGCGACCTTCAAAAGAGTGAGCAAGATCGAGTGGATCAGCCGCTCCGAGGCGGCCAGACGCAGCTTGCACGTCTGCTTTCACCTTTCCAGCGAGCGAAACTGCGGCCGCTGTCTCAAATGTTTCCGCACCATGCTGACCCTGGACTTGTTGGGAGTTCTGGACAAGTTCAAGACATTCGAGACAGACACCTACGATCCGAAAATGTCAGCGCACATGTTTCTCTGGGGCGATGATGACAAGGCCCACACGAGACAACTCAGGGAATTGGCGCTAAGAGAACAACGCATGGAAATCGCCGGCGCCCTTGGCACGAGCATCCGTCGGACGAACAGGCTGAAACAACTATTAGCCATTCTCAGCCGATTCAAGAGCGCACCGTTCGGAGAGCGGCTGTATGCACGCGCTGAAAATAGATTGTTACGAGGATGGATCGGCGGCGAAGAGCGCTATCACCCCGCACCGCAAGATTCTCTATTTGTTCACTACAATCAGGATGAGTAGCCGTGGCATTTCCTATGACGATCGTCTATTACAATTCCGGCTGGCCGATCAATATTGGCAACGCGTTTATCGACATGGGCGCGGCGTACCAAATCCGACAGGCGGTGCCTGAGGCTCAACTCTATATCGCCAGCGAAATGCCGAAATGGATCTGCTGGGTCAACAATGTCGACATGAAGCAGGCCGTCGACGTGGCGGAATTGATCGAAACGGACTTTTTGGTGGTGGCTGGAATGACGCTGTGCGACGAGTTCATCGAAGTGCAGGGACCGGTTCTCCGCAGCATGGCCAGCCGTGGAGTGAAGATCGTATTTCTGGGCGCCAGTCTCTCGCTGTACACACCGGACGAGATCGAGCGTTTCAAGAGATTTTTAGCGGAAATAAAACCGTACGGGTTCATCTCACGGGACAGAATCAGTTTCAGTCATTTCAAGGATCTGTCCCGCTCGCATGATGGTATCGACTGCGCCTTTTTCGTGCGGGAGGCGTTCGCGCCGGCGACACTCACGTTGAAGGACTTCGTCATCTATAACTTCGACGTCATGGAGGAGCCGGAAATCGAAGACCACGGCAAGAAGATCCTCAGGACGCAGCACGCGTGTTTCGAAGTGCTTCCCAATTCGTTCGACCGGAGCAGAAAGACATACGCGCTCAAGGCCCGATCGCCCTTCATCGAAAAGAATGACCGGGCAGTGCGAAAATTCTACAGCCGGCCGGACATGATGATTTCCGACATACCGGACGATTATCTGCACCTGTTCGCCAACACGTCCGCGACGTATTCAGACCGCGTTCACGCCTGCATTCCAACACTGTCGTTCGGGAATTCGGCCCGCCTTTACACCACCTCGCCGCGTGCCTCGCTCTTCGAACGTGCGGGCGTCGGGGAGATCAGAAATAAGCTGGTGAAGGTGGACCAACAGAAACTGAACGCCGACAAGACAACACAGATCTCGTTCTTACGGGACTTGTTTCAGCGAGCATGACCCATTTCGCCGGTGGCGCCAGTCAATCGCCACATGCCGTCTGATAGGGTTCCAGATTGCGATAGTAGTCTTCCGATAGTCGCCATACCGCGTCCCGGTTGGCCGCTTTGACCTGAAAAGGGACAAATCGGCCTGATCGGTCAGTAATACTTGGCCGGTATGCTGCTCTGAATGTGGGATGCAGCGCCAAATCTGCGGTGTATCCAAACTGGTCGATTTTGCTTTGTCGCTGAAGGCCCTTCTCGTCCGACAGTCTACAGGGTGGGATGCCAAGCTGGACGTAATCGGGAGAACGGTTCATCACATAGTCGAAGTCCGTCTTACTGTGTCCGATGTGACGATTCGGTGTAGGTTGAGTGCGGGCAATGTGACTATCGGCCTTTCCCAGCATGTCAATGACCGCTCGTTCGCTGTAGTAGCCGGTGTGTCCCAGCCCAAACAAGGCGACCACCGCATCGGGTGCGGTGTTCTCTTTGACAGCCAGCCCTAATGCGACTGCGCGAATTTGCCATCGCTTGTCGACCTGGAACTCCTCAGCGTTCGTACGATAATCCTGGATGGGAAGCCACACGGTCGTGTACATCAAGGTGCCAGACAGCAGAACGACCGCATACGCGAGCTCCCGACGCGGGAGCGCAGCCGCCCGGCTGAGGAGAGTAGCGATACCCTTACCTGCCAGTGCGGTCAACAGAACCGAGCAGGGGAACAGGAAGCGATATTCGAAAAAAATGTCGCCTCCCAGAATCACGACCGTGGCCGTATGGACGACCAAAAGTACGCCCAGGAGCATGGTCTTCTTGTCCCTCTGGGTGAAAAGCGTATACAGCGCCAGTAGAATCAGCGGCGCTGTCATCCGTAACCACCCCTTTAAATAAAGGAGCCCGCCGGTCAGTGAACCGGCGCCAACCTTGAGCCGAGCGGTATTGGGAACGATATCGTGGTAGTACAGGATGCGAAAGAGCTCGTAGCTCACGAAAGGGACGAACGCAACCGCTACGAGTACAACGCGCTGTTTCAGCGATCGTTGTTTGAGCAATAGAATCAAAACAATCAGGACCATCCACATCTGCATGGCAATACTGTGCGTCAGCGGCAGTAGCGCCAGCACAAGGGCGTCGCCGACTCGCAGTTGTTCGAATCGCCAGACGACAAACAAGAGCACGGCTATGAGCATGTAGACCTCATAACCTGCGTGCGAATGCCAGCTGTGATTGGGCAACGTCACGTAGAACAAAGCACTGAACAAGCCGGCGGCGATGCCAGAGGTCGTGTCGCCCCAAAATCTCGCCAGGACGTACAGAATACCGAGACTGAATCCCAAGTTGATCAACATGAGCCCCAGCGACAGCGTCGGTGGAGCGGCGGGCAGCAGGTGCAGGCCGGCAGCGAAAAACGTCAGGAGGGGGTTGGTAAACCCTTCCACGCGCTCTCCAGGGTTGTAGACCAGTCCTACACCAGCCGCCAAATTCTTGGCGTACCGCATGCTGATCATGATGTCGTCGTCGAGAAGGAAGTACGTGGTGCCGTCGATCTCAGCCATCCCCAATTCGCGGATCATCCAGGCCTGATACAGGACAAGCACGGCCATCAGCGCGATCACGCCAGCTCGCCGGACGAGAACGGGCCGGGGCCCGATGGACCACAGGGGAGGTGACATGGCGGCCGTCAAACGACCGCTCTGATCAGTCATTGGTCGATCCTGTCCTTCACACGGTGAAATGCGTCAACGGTGACGTTGGTCTGTCTGCTTCGTCACGACGCACCTTGTGCCACTGTCAGTGCAGTGAACACCAGCATCGACGAACCGTCGGGCAATGCGACTGACCGGGTCAAAGTGAACCCCGCCGATCGATCGTCGAGGCGACGGAGTAAGGCGGCGTACTCCTCCCGGCCGGCCGGCCCTTTGAAGCATCCGTCGTAAGAGGGGTGGACCCACGCGTCGTCGGATTTTGCGATCACGACATCGTACCGACGGAGAGCGGCACTGTCGACTCCGGACCTCCAGCAGGGGGAGACGTCCAGCGGCAGATTATCTTTCAGAGCGTAGAACCGCAGCGTCGTGCCGTTGATGAAGATATGGTCGCTGACAACTGCCACGCGTGCCGGTCGGTTGGCGAGGCTGTGGAGAACGTCCTCAACCTTCCAATCCTCCGCGCGGGGGAACGGCGATACGACATCGACCCAACCGAACGTGCCCACGCGAGCGCCCAGCGTTGACGGAAGGGTCAGTACTGCGAGTTGCAGCAAGGCGAAGCATGACACGACCGCAACGGCTGCATACCGCCGCCGGCGCAGGCTCGCGATGCCGATCGCGGAGATCAGCGCGGCCGGCACAAGAATGCCGATGCTGTCGTGCGGCCCTTTGTGGCTGACGGCCGTCTGGATTACGTAAATGCTGCCGATCCACACAGCAGCAGATCACGCCATTCGGACGTGACATGGGAGGCGAAACGGCACGCCCCGTAGATGAAGAGCAAGAACAATGGCGGTCCCATCTGTGCCCAGATCATGGCGTTGGGGTAGTACGCCAGAGACGCCAGCGACAGCACTGGAGCGTCGATCACATTCAGCGATGCCACCGTGCGGAGGCCACTCAGGAAAGCCCCTCGGTTCGGCCAATACCACAGGGCCGCGACGGCGAGACCGAGTGCGAGCGCGCCCGCGAGCGTCAACAGTCGCCGCGCCGCCTCGTACGCATCGACGCGGCGCCGGACGACGTCGGTCAGCAGGTGCGCGAACACCCAAATCGCCGGCCCTATCAGGTAGGTGAGGAGCGTGATCTTCGTCAGCGCGCCGAGTCCCGTCGTGAGGCCGAACAGGACGGTCATCCCCGTCTTGCTGAAGCGGTCCGACAGCAGCAGAAAGCAGGACGCCGCGGCTGCGATCGCGAGCATCGCGAACTCGAGCATGAACTCGTGCGACATCTGGAACACCAGCGGATACGCGACAATCAGAAGAGCGGACAGCACGCCGGCGAGACGACTGTGAATCGTCCGGCCCATCAGATAGGTTGCGCCCACGAGCAGCGCGACGAACGGCACGTTGGTCATCGCAAGCGCGGTGATGGAGCTGCCGGCGAGAAAAATGACTAGCCCTCCAGCAAACGTAAAAAGTGGCGGATACACAAACTGGTCGACAGCAACCAGCTCACCCAGGCAGTGTCGCAAGCCGGGAAGGGTGAAGGGCGATTGGGAGAAACACTGCGACAGCACGTCGTGATACGTCAGCGCCGATATCATGCGGGCTGCCACGTCCCAATGCGGGGGCACGGTGTTCTGCGACAGCCAGAAATAGTTCAACACACCCACCGTGGACACCAATAGAGCCAGGATCACCATCGGCACGCGACCAATCGGATACTGGTTCGTCACTGCAGGATGCGTCCGCGCGGACGCGGCCGCGTCAAGCACTGGTCGGACGGCAGGTGGACGTTCACAACGATCAGGCTGTCATACGGATAGCTTCCGCGTCAAACCGCATTAACAAGACGCTCGCCTGCTTTCGTGAGCGAGCTACGAGTGGCAAGCCACCCTTCGCGCTCGTTCTGGCGAAGGGTGCGACCAACAGAGCGAACGCCTGTTTGAGGTTCCGCTTCGGAGCCCTACGGCCGTGTGAACTTGACCGTCACGGTCGTGAGCACTGCTGTGGGAACGCCGTTCAGCAGGGACGGTTGATACTCCCACTGCCGGACGGCGTCAAGTGCCGCCTGGTCCAGCAGCGGCACCGACTTCACGACGCGTGCGTCGGCGACCTTGCCCTCCTCGTCAATCGTCGCTTCGATCACGACGTCGCCTTGTACCCGAGCGGACTGAGCGATGGCCGGGTAGAGCGGAGCGACCTCCTTGATCCTGATCGGCGGACGAACCTCACCGCCGACGCGAATCGCCTTGGCGAGCTTCTCGCGTCGGGCCGCGGCGGCCTTCGCCTGTCTCGCCTCTTCCGCCTCCGCGCGCTCGCGTTCGCTCGTGGCATCGGTCGCGGCCTTATCGGCGGCGGTCTTCGCCGCGACGGCCAGTTCACGGGCGCGGTCGTACGACTTGATGAATTTCTCCTCCTGCGCCTTCAGCTCGGCGTCGAGGGCCGCCTGGGCCGTTTGCGCCTCCTTGAGCGAAGCGGCGGCGTACTTGTCCGCGCCCGCGCCCGACGCACTGGCCATCGCCTGACGCGCCGCATCCGCCTCGGCCGTAGGCGGCGACCCACAACCCGCGAGGATAAAGATGAGCATCGGAAGAACTACGACGAACGCGCGAAGTGGCATAGTTGGTTCTCCTTCACGAAGTTCGACTCAGCAGCCCAGTCGAGCTGCTATTCGTCAGGTGGCTGGGTGCAAGAGGACGGCCAAACTGAGGCTTCGATCGGTTGTGGAGCGCTGCCCGCTATTTAGGCGGTATGGAGTGCTTCGACCTGGCGCAACCAGCTGATCATTGGGTCGGCTAGCCGGACACCCCGCTCGGCCTCGGTCCGGTCTAGTGGGTCCCGTGTAGTGCGTTGACCGCGTCGCGCAGCTGAGCGTCGGTCAGGTACGGCGCAGGTCCGAGGCGAAGGAGATCACCGCGGACATCGGTGAGCACGCCTCGATCGCGCAGCGCGCGCGAGAGGGCCGCGGCGCGGGCACACCGAATCGCGAGAAATCCTCCGCGCCGCTCGGCTGGCATCGGCTCGACGTGGGCAACCGCGGGGTCGAGGTCCAACGATTCGAATGTCCGTTGCAAACAGTCGACCTGCCTGCGGTTGATCGCGCGTAAGCGCTCCGCCGTCAGACCCTGCTCGACGTGAAATGCGAACACCGCGGCGGCGCGGTAGTGCGATGCGGGATCGTAGGTCGCACCGCTGAACCGCGCCGCCCCCTCGCCGTACTGCACGAGACCGCCGGACGCAGGATGCTCGAGCGCGCCGAACTCGCTGAACCAGCCGGTCAGAACCGGCCGAAGCCGGCAGGCGGGCGGCACACGCAGGAAGGCGTTGCCTTCGCCGAGCTGACAGGTACTTGTATCCCCCGCCGGTCACGAACGCGCCGCCGAGGCCGAGTGTCGGGATGTCGAACGGCACGACGTTCAGATGGTGATACGCGTCGACGAGCAGCGTCGTGCCGTGCCGATCGCACGCGCGCGCCACGAGGTCGATGCCGGGCACGATCTCCGCGGTGTCGTACAGCACCGACGATACGAGCACACACGATGCGGCATCGTCGACGGCGCGAGCGAGACGCTCGGCCAGCGTTTCGGCCGGCCGGGCGGCGACCTTGACGATCGCGAGTCCCTCTTCGGCGAGGCGATCGAGCTGCCGCCGGATGGTGTGGAACTCTCCGTCGGTGGTCACGAGCTTCGGCCGAGCGCGCAGCGGCAGCGCCGACAGCAGTCTCGTGACGAGCTCGTGCGTGTTCTGACCGACGGCGATATCGCCGTCGGGATCGTTCAGCAGGCGACGGAACCCCTGCTGCACGAGGGCCGCTTGCTCCGCCGCCCGTACCCATTTGTCGTCGACCAGCTCCGCCGCGTCGAACCAGGCCCGCTGCTGCGCGTCGAACGACACGTCCGGCCATGCCTGATGAGAGTGACCGGTCAGCAGCAGCCGTTCGGCGACACGAAACCGGGAGTAGTGCGCAGCGAGATTGTCCACGGTGCTACAACTGCGAACGAATCTGCCAGAGATCCGGAAAAAGCGGACGCCCGACGGTTTCCTGCAGATACGCCGCGCCGGCGGAGCCGCCGGTCCCGCTCTTCGTGCCAATCGTCCGCTCGACCATCTTCACGTGCCTGTAGCGCCACTCCTGGATGCCTTCGTCGAGGTCGACCAGCCGCTCGCACAGCTCCGCGTTCTTGGTGTCGCCTCTGTACACCGCGACGAGAATCCGCTGCACCTCCGCCGACGGTTCGATGGCCGCGGCCACATCGCGTTCGAGATGCGAGGGAGGCACAGCGTAACCTTCGTTGGACAGGTAACACAGGAACGCGTCCCACACGGTCGGCTCCTGATAACGCCGCTCCAGCGCGGCCCGCGCGCGGCTCCCCTCTGGAAAGCGGCCAAGGGCTGCTCGCGACTTCACGCCGAGCAGGAACTCGATCTGCCGGAACTGGTCGGACTGAAAACCGCTCGCCGCTTCGAGCCGCTCGCGGAAGGTGAGGAATTCGAGCGGCGTCATCGTCTCGAGGATGTCCAGCTGCGCGACCATGACCTTGAGGATGGTCAGGATCCGCTTCAGCGTGTGCTGCGCGCGATGCGGTTCCTTGTCGTCAAGGAGCTGGCGAACGTGGTCGAATTCGTGCAGCAGCTCCTTGAACCAGAGCTCGTACACCTGATGGATGACGATAAACAGCAGCTCGTCGTGCTCCGGCCCCTGCGAGCGCGGCTGCTGCAGCGTCAGCAACTCGTCGATCTTCAGGTAGCTGGCATACGTGACGGCTGGATCGGTCACAAGATCTCTCCTGACTCCGGCGGGTTCGTCTCGCCCCGGACCGGCCACTGGCGCAGGAGGGCCTGCTCGACGGCCGGCTCCGGCCCTGAATCACCGGTCGACTGGACGTGTCATCCTCCCTCATTTCTTCGCGCGTAAGGAGAATGACTGATGCAAGCTCTGCCGGAGGTCGCAGGAGCGATCTACACTTGGCCATGAATCTAGACGGGAAGGTCGCAGTCGTGACAGGGGCCACCAAAGGCGTCGGCCGCGGCATCGGGCGTGAGCTCGCTCATCACGGCGCGCGGGTGTTCGTCACCGGCCGTTCAGCGCCGAGACCGCGAGTCTCTCGCGGAACGAACCACCGCGGTCACCTGCGACCATCGCGATGACGCGCAGGTGGCGGCAGCCTTCGAGCTCATTCTGCGGGAAAGCGGTGCGATCGACATCCTGGTCAACAACGTCTGGGGCGGCTACGAGCGGATGGTCGACGGCGGCGAATTCACCTGGCTGCGCCCGTTCTGGCAGCAACCTCTATGGCGCTGGGACGCGATGTTCGCTGCCGGTGTCCGTGCCCACTACCACGCGAGCCAGCTCGCCGCGCCATCGATGGTCGCCCAGGGGCGCGGGCTCATCGTCAACATCTCGTCGCTTGCTGCGGGGAAGTACGCAGGCAACGTAGCCTATGGCGTGTCGAAAGCTGCAACCGACAAGATGGCAGCCGACATGGCAACCGAGCTGAAGCGCTACGGCGTGACGGTTGTTTCCCTGTATCCGGGGCTGGTCAGGACGGAAAAGGTCATGGAATCGGCACAGTGGCTCGACTTGACCAATTCCGAATCCCCCGAGTTCATTGGACGGGCCGTCGTCGCGCTCGCGACGGATGCTGATGTGCTTCGCCATACTGGACAGGTCCTGGTGGCCGCGGCGCTCGCGAAGGAGTACGGCTTCACTGACATCGACGGCACGACTCCCCGTCCGTTGACGCTCGCCGATGTTTGATACCCGCCGCTATTGCGCGTTATGACGAACAAGACCCCTGTGCATCGGTGGCTGATGCTTCCGACATTGGTGGTGACGACGGTGATCTACGCGCAATCGCCGATCGCGGTCGCGGACACCTGGAGCGGCGCCATCGAGCCGCCGGGCGGTCGCCTGGCCATCGTCGTCCGCCTTCGGACGGCGCCGGACGGCTCCTGGAGCGGGACAATTGACATTCCGCAGCAGGGCGCCAGGGCCGTTCCACTCACCGACGTTGTCGTGAATCCGCCAGCCGTGTCGTTCCGGATTCCTAAAGCCCCCGGGGATCCGACGATTCGGCTCACGATCTCCGACGACGGCGCGCGAATGACCGGCACGCTTTCCCAGGGAGGCGGGACGGTGCCCGTAAACCTGGCGCGAGGCGAGCCGGCAGCGGAGGCGGCGCCGAAGCGGCCGCAAATGCCTTCCCGCCCGTTTCCTTATGTTGAAGAGGAGGTCACGTTCCGTAACGAGGCGGCGAGCCTGCAACTCGCGGGCACGCTGACGCAACCGCCGTCGGCCGGACCGTTCGCGGCGGTACTGCTCATTACCGGGTCCGGGCCGCAGGACCGTGACGAAACGCTTTTCGGCCACAAGCCGTTCCTGGTGCTCGCGGATCACCTGACGCGGGCAGGCATCGCCGTTCTCCGCGTGGATGACCGCGGCGTCGGCAGATCAGGCCGCGGCCCTGCTGAAGTTACGTCGGAGGACTTCGTCGGCGATGTGCGTGCCGGCATCGCCTTCCTGCAGAAGCGGGCCGGGATCGACTCCGCGCGGATCGGCCTTATCGGTCACAGCGAGGGCGCGATGCTGGCGGCCATGGCCGCCGCGTCTTCACCGGATGTGGCCTTCATCGTGATGCTTGCCGGTCCGGGTTTGCCTGGGGACGAGATCTTGTATGCGCAGGCGGCGATGCTTTTCAAAGCCTCCGGCGTGAGCGATGCCACCATTGCGTGGGATCGATCGGTGCGGGAGCGCGTCTTCAGCGGGCTGAAGGCGGAGACCGATGGCCGGCCGAACGCCGGGCTCAGGCAGAAGCTGCTCGACGATCTGGCGTCGGAGAAGGCGGCAGCGCCCGGCTCCCCGGACGGCGCCGCAGCCCGCCAGCTCGGGGAGGCCCTCCTGTCCGCCGGATCTGATCCCTGGTTCCGCTTCTTCCTGACCTACGATCCCCGACCGGTGCTCGCGAAGGTACGCGTACCCGTGCTCGCAGTCGGCGGCGAACGGGACCTTCAGGTAGCGGCCGCCGAGAACCTGCGTGAGATCGAGCGCACCGTTCGCGCAGGCGGGAATGCGGACGTGACCACAGTGCTGCTTCCGAATCTCAATCATCTGCTACAGACGAGCGCGAGGGGACTCCCGAACGAGTACGCGACCATCGAGGAGACGATTTCGCCGGCGGCCTTGACCCTGGTGACGGACTGGCTTCTGAAGCGGACAGCGCGCTGACGCTCGTACAGTTCAGGTCAGGGGACTGAAGCGGTGTTCCTGGCGAGAACTACTGAAGAGCCTGTCGACATGGCGTCGAACCACGACACGAAGCGCTGGGGTTCAGCCGCGCCGTACGGCTTGAGGTTCTGCGCCCACCGGAACCCGATCGGCTGGTACCGAAGCTCGACGTCGATCTGGAACGGGCCCGCGCGCCCGGCGGTGTCGACGACGTAGCGCACGCGGTCGCCTTCGCCCGTGAAGTCGAGGTCCTCGCGGGCGGCGCCCAACACGGCGATCTCTGGAACGGCCGCGGCTTTGTCGAAGCCGCGCGGAAGGAGCCGATTGTCCTTCACGTACGCCGAGGCGCGCAGCAGGCCGGTGGTGATGTTGCCGTCGGGATCCCGCATCACCGGTTCGTAGATCTGCACCTGGTCCTCGCTGCGAATCTCGGTATAGTGCGGCTCGAAGCGCGCGGCGTCGGCGTCGTTGTCGTTCCCGCGAATAAGACCCGAGGGCGTGACTTCGCCGGAGCTGAACACGAGCTGATTCTCGCGATCGCGAACCGTGAAATGGAGCCAGGCGCGCCGTGACGGATATCCGGTCGGCAGCTTGTGGCCGGTCAGGTTTCGGACGCTGACTTCCACATCGAGCCGGGCGCCCGCGGTAGCGGCGCTGATGACGGAGACGGTTGCCGTGTCCTGCTGGAGCTGCGCAATAGTGGCGTGGGCCGCGGCCTCGAGCTCCTGCGGCATCGCCTCCACCCCCAGCTCGCCGCGATAGCGGTTCAGCATGCGGAGCATGAAGAAGTTGCCGCCGAGGAACGTGTGCCGGCCGAGGCCCTCGCGCTCCTCGCCCAGGACGGAAGAGATCCGGGTTGGCGCCGCGACCGCTGGCATGTGGCACGACTGGCAGCTCCGCTTCTCGGCGACGAACGCGCTGTGGCGCCACTCCAGGTAAGGCATCTGCTCGGGCAGCTCGCCCACGACCTGGCCCTGCGGTCCGAGCGCATGGGTGATCAGCGTATGGCATGTGGCGCACAGCTCGGACTCGCGGATGTGCGGCGCCTCGGACGGCGTCATGCCCGTCGCCGAGCGCATCAGCCCGGTTCGACCGGCATCGACGGCGAATGGCCCGAACATCCGGCGCTCGCCCACGGACGTCGGAGGGGTGATGACGAAGCCGCCGGTGAAGCTTTCCCGCGTGCCGAGGCGCTCGGGCCCGATCTGATGGCAGACCGTGCACGACACCCCATCCGCGGCGAGCCGGTCGTCTTCGGAGCGGCCCGCACCGATCGGCAGGTGCGCGAAGATCCTGCTCGGCTGGGCCGCCGCCCTCGCTTTGGTTCGGGACATCGGCATGTGGCAGATCGAGCATTCCTCCTCGATTTCGCGCGCCGCCGACGGATGGTCGATCGTTTCGCGCCTGACGGCCGCCTGCCAGTACGGATCCCGGGACGAGTTCGCCATCATGGACGCCCGCCACGACACCCCGATCGACACATCCTCGCCCGTCGGCGTCGTCAACCCGTTGTGGCACGCGAGGCAGTCGTGCGACGTCAGGAACAACGCGTCCGTGTGGCCCGCCGGAATCGTCCTGGGCGCCGTGGCGACCTGCTGGGCCGCGGTCCGCGGCTGCTGCGCAAGAAATACCGCGAGCAGCCAGGCCGCGGAGGCGATGGGCAGCAGCGGCGATGACCGGATGACTCGCGCGATCGGCCTCATCACCAGCCGTCCCTCAAGCCGCCATCGAACCAGTCCCACAGGAAGTACGTGATCAGTTGTGTGCTCCGCCCAATGCGGGCGTTGAGCGGGAATCGCAACCCCGCGTTGATCATGAGATGCTGCCGGCGGTTGAGCGAGACCTGCATCTGCGGCGCCAGGTCCCAATGAGTGGTGGCGCCGTCTTCCAGGTCGCGCGCGGCCAGCAGTTCGACGATGGGCGACCACGAGCGGCCGAAGCGCCCTTCGGTAAAGGTCTTGCCAACCGCCGTGCGCCAGAACGCCTCTCGTTCGCGGCGCGCTCGCGTGTCGGCCGGCAGCTCCATGCCGGCCTGAAGCTGGAGAAATCCGTCGGCCGGCAGGATCTGGCCGAATGCGACGAACGGCTCGAAGATCGTGACGCCGTTGCCGAGGCCGACGCTCTCCTTGCCGGTCGGCAGCACCACCTCGCCGACGACGCTGAAGATGTTTCCGCGGTCGAGGCTGTGGAACAGCGCGTGCTTGACCGCGAACGCCACGTCGCCGAGGCCGCGCTGCCATCCGCCTCCGTCGTCCTCCTGCAGCAGCAGCGGCACGACGATCTCGAACTGGCTGCGGGCGCCCAGCCGCTGCTCGTAGAGAAACTCGTTGCCGACGAGTCCCGTCCCGCTCGTGGCGACCGTCGTGGTCAACACCGCTTCGTTCTCCGGAAACGCCTTCTCGGTGACGAGCGCGCGCGGCAGGTTCAGTTCCCCGCGCGGCCACGAGGGATCTGTGCAGAAGGTACGCGTGTGGTCGAGGATCTGCTGCAGCTGCGGCTCCGTCAGCGCGCCGCCGAAGGCGGGCATCCGGCGGTCGAACGCGCGGGCCGGCCCGCCATCGTGCATGACAGCCAACCAGTCCGCATCAGGCTCGGGCGTGGCGAAGCTGCACTCGGTGAAATCCGGAATCGGTGTGTCGAAGCCCACAGCACCGGGCGCCGCGCCGCGGCCGTCGGAACCATGACACGCGGCGCAGGCCGACTGGTACAGCGCGCGGCCAGCGGTGGGCTCCGCCGGGACCTGGCCTTCCGCCGTCGCGGCTTCGCGCGGCCATGCTGCTGATGCCCACCCCGAGGATCCTGTCAGCAGCACCGCAAGCATTGCGTCGTTGGCTGCCGCACGCCGCGCACGACTGGTCCTCCGCTGCTGTCGTCTCGTTCGTCTCGCGGTCTTCAGGTAAGTAAGTAACACGCGGCATCCCGCGCTGGAACAAGAGATACATTCTCAGAATGGATCTCAGTTCCTGGCGGCTGACACGGGCCAAACATCCGGAGAGTGAGATCAGGCAACAGAGCCGGGTATCGGGTCCGGCTTTTCTGAATCGCGTTTCCCTGATGCAGGGAATGTGCGCAGATTGACTTCCGCATCCTCTTTTGAATCGGCCAGGCGAAACGTCCTGAATCGTTCTTCGAGCCAGGGATTGAGGCCTTCGCCGCGGCGCTCCATCAATTCCTGAAGACACTGGTCCATCAGCTTCTGGAAATGGTCCGGGTGGCGCACAGCGGCTCCTCCCAGCGCATACCAGATGTCGGCAAGGTCGGAATCTTCGAAGCTTTGAAATCGAATGTCACTCATGCCAGGCGTTCGTGCAAGGTTCATGCTCTAAGCGTCCGGTCTCGGAAGCCGAAACCCTTCACGCGCCCAGATGAGCTGTAGTGGACTGCGGTCAGCGCACTTTGCGGCCGCCGACTCGCGTCGCCGTCGCCGGGTCGTTGCGATCCTCACGCCAGGTCGGGTGGCTGAAGTGGATGACCGAATCTCCGTTGTAGGAGATTACGGCATTGTCGAAGACGAGCGACCCAATCGCACGCCAGTCCTGGAACGTGCGCCGCAACTTCACCGCGGGACCCGTCGTCAGTCCCTGATCGGTCACTTCGATCGTGAATGTGAGCGTGCGCCGTGGCACAGGATCGCCGCGATCGAAAATCTGCGCCATGATTTCGTCGCGGAAGTCCAGATCGACGCCCGCGATTCTCGGTTGGTGGGGGGCCACGAGCAGCCGCATGAACTCCGGCGCCCGCGTCGGCGTCCCCGCCGGCTTGCCGAGCTCGGCGATCGGATACAGCTGACGGATACCCGGCTCCTTGTCGACGCGACTGAACACAAGGCCGATCGTCAGCAGGAGCGGCGCACCAGCACCGCGGCGCGAGATGGTCATGTCCGGAGCGTTGCGTAACTCGGCATCGTTGACGTACTCGGTGTCGTCTCCGGCGATGTCCTGCTGCGTGATGAAATTGGCCGTGCGAAGCGGCTCGGCGTGGTGGGGGTCGGTCGTCGGGAAGAGCTTGCCAACCATCGAGAGCGACCGCGTGCGCCCACGCCGCGTTTCGGTGCAGCAAGTGGAATACCGGGCAATCGCGAGGGCCGTGCTGCCCTTGCTGAAATAGCCTGAGTAGCCGGTCTCCTCGACGATCCGCCACTGTCCGATCAGGCACACGCCGTTGGGGTGCACGAGGCGGCGAAACCCTTTGCGATCCGCGCCCCATCGCAGATCGGCGCCCGAATCGAGGGTTCGCTCGCTTGCCTTCGTGAACAGGTCGTGGGCACGGATTCCACCCACGACGCTTCGGAACGTGACTTCGCCGACCGGAAGCGGTGGTTGGCCTTCGCCACCCCACACTCGCTGATACGGATTGGCGAACAGCGCGTCGACGACATCGGAAAACCGCGAGCCGGCGTAGCCGCGGTCCTCGTCGGTCAATTGTTCCGGCGGTTCCTGTCGCGCGGCTGCCATAGCGCCGAGACTATACCCACGGACCGCCTCTGCAGCAATCCGCCGTTTCACCGGCTGGTCAGGGACTCAAGACGCTGGCTGATTTTTGCGCTGCACATGTCATCCGTAAACTGCTGAACTCAAAGGACTAGCATCCAGCAGTTATGGTACCGCGTTTGCTGTCTAGCCGGTCACGACACCGGAAGTGCCGTCTGTTTTCGTCATTCGTGCAGAAAGTGGCAATGAGGGTACGCATAAAAGCCATGCCGAGGGAGCGAGATATAGACGGAGTCTCGCTCACAGCCCTGAAGCCCGGGGAAATCCGGGAGGTTTCTTCGCTCGTAGGCGCCTGGCTGATTGCGGAAGACTACGCGGAACCAGAAATGCGCCGGCCCGCCCAATCAGAAGACGAGCTCCGTGGCCACCGGCAGCGCTACTCGCTCCCCGGAACGCGAGCGGCGGCATCAAAAATCCTGAGGGCTCGCTCGTATTCCTCCAGCGTATCGATATCGGCGAATGCTCCCTCATCGGCGATCTCCAGATCCCCTTCCGGCGTGGCATGCGCTCGAACGACGGGCTTGGCCCCTTCAGCTGGATTGGCGCGGCGCAGCCGGTCGAACATCGATCGATCGACCAGCAGGGGATGTCCGTGCTGTTCGCCCCGTGTCGGCCGAACGACCGGTGCGTGCGTTTCATGGTAACGATCGACGACTGCGCGCACAGTGGCGACGGACACGAACGGGACATCAACCAGCGTGACCAGTGCCGCAGCCACGCCGGGCCGGTCGACGACCCGCAACCCCGTCAGCAGCGACGAAAACTGACCGCTGGCGTAGCCGGGATTCTCGACGAATCGTGCGGGCAGGCCGCTCTTCGCGAACGTCCGGAGCACTGCCGCGCTTTCGTGACCCAGCACGACCACGACGTCGTCTGCGCCAGCGTCAAGAAACGTCGCTACGATGCGCGTCAGGAACGTGCCGGTCCCAAGCGGCAGGTTTGGCTTGGACCGGCCCATGCGCTTCGATTCGCCGGCGGCCAGCACGATGGCAGGAATCACAGCTGCGATCATACGATGCTAGAATCCCCCCATGGCTCGCCACATCCGGTGTCAACGCTGCGGCACGGAGATGGAAATGCGCGACCCGGGCGCTGGGATGCCGTGGGCACCCGATCAGTTCTGGGTCTGTCCCCGTTGCGGCCGCCATTTCTGGTCGACTTACTCACACGCCCGCCGCGCCGGACGCCGACAAGGCGAAGCCGGCGACCGATCCGGTCCCCTGAGGCCTGGCAGGCACGCGATGCGTTTCGATCTGCAGACGACGATCCGGACGACGACCCTGAGGAAGACGACGAATTCGGCGACGACGCTGAAGACGGCGACGACTCTGACGATGAGGGCGAGGAAGACGACAGCGACGTGGAAACGTGGCAGGTCGGCCCGTGGTCGTTCGAGGGTCAACCGGGCGATTCCGCTAAAGGTCGGCCTCTGCTTGACTTCGCGCCTTGACCTGCTAGACTGACGCCACTTTCCCAGCTCGGCTGGGACGCCTCAGCCGGCGCACATCCCGACAGCGTGACATCTTCTCGCGGTCGCCGTAACCGGCTGAGTCCCCAGGGGTAGGCCCTGGGGGTCGGAACGGAGGGCTTGGGTTATGCCAACCGGGACTATCGCGCGGCTTCTGATCGACAAGGGCTTCGGGTTCATTCGCGACGAAGGCGGAATCGAGCACTTCTTCCACCGCAGCTCCGTGCGGGGTGCGGTGTTCGAACTGCTGCGCGAGGGTCAGCGCGTCGAATTTACGCCTGAAGATTCCCAGAAGGGGCCTCGCGCGGGCGACGTACGGCTTATCGAAGGCTGAACACCATCCAATCCCGGCCCGACGGTTCACCCGTCGGGCCGGGTTCCAAGCAAGCTCAAGAATGCGCTCGTGTCGCTGAGATCCTCGAACACCTTCTCAGCCCCACTGGCGCGCAACTGCTCCGCGCTGAACGGGCCCGTCGCCACGCCGATCCCCCGCGCGCCAGCGATGCGTGCGCAGGCGACGTCGTGCGGTGTGTCTCCGATCACCATGACGTCGGCTGGCGAAACGGCCGGCCCCCCACGCGCAAGAATGCGTTCAAGCGCTTTCGGGACCAGACTGTTTCTGTCCGGGGCATCGTCGGCAAACGCGCCGCACTGAAAGTATCGCCACAGGTCGAAGTGCTCGAGCTTCAGGCGCGCGGCTTTCTGGTAGTTGCCCGTCAGCAGCGCCAGATAGACGTCGTCACGCAACGCCAGGGCGTCGAGCAGGGGACGAACGCCGGGCATGATGAGCTTGTTGCGGGTTCGGCGCGTCCAACTCGCGCTCGAGATGAGAGAGATACGTGTCGCGAAACCGGATGAGGTCGCCTGGAAGAATCCCGTGAGCGGCAGCCGCATTCGACAGAATCCACGTGTCGGTCCGGCCGGCCATCTCGATGTTCCTGAAACCGTCCGCAATCGCGAACAGCTCCTCGAACGCGCGCGCCATGGCCCGTTGACCGGCCCCGCCAGTAAGCACAAGCGTGCCGTCGATGTCGAAGAGGAGGATGGTCGTCGACGAATTATCCTTCGGCGCGAACGTTGCCGGCGCGTGGCCCCTTCGCCGACGGCTCTTCGTCGAAGCTGACGCGTTGGCCTTCGTTCAACTGATCGAAGCTGCCTTCCACCGAACTGCGGTGAAAGAACCACTCCTGCCCGCCTTCGTCGCGGATGAATCCAAAACCTCTGTCACGAACGAGTCGTTTGATCGTGCCGGTCGGCATCCGAGTCTCCTTGGGCCACATGCCCGCAGGCAGCCAATATCAAGTATTCATTCCACATTTATCGCACCCGCAGGTGTGAATAGTTTCGGTTGTTTTCGCAGACGTTCGAAGCTCGGCCGTTACGAATGACGAAAGAGCCTGCGTCGGTATGGACGTCGCGTGTTCAGCCGGCTTACGGACCAAACAGCCGTCGCAGCAATCCACCGCGGCGCTCGGCGAGCCGGCCGGTACGCCGGATCGAGCGTCAGCACGCGCGCGGCGACGGCTGCCGCAAAGTCCTCGTCCGCGGTCAGCGCAATCAGCGCACAGGCGCGCCGCGAAGCAATCTGCCTGATGTGGGTCCCGATTGTCGTCGCCAGGATCCGCCGGAAGTCCGGCGCTCGCGTGCTCGAGCAGCAGCACACCTGGATCGAGGGCCAGGGCCCGTCCCGGCGCGGAGACGGAGACGGCCGGCGGCATCGAGATCCGCCACCGGACGCGACCAGTCGTGCTCCTCGAGGCCCACCTCGCGTGCCAGCGCGGCGGCTCGCTCCCGCACATCGTCGGGCGGCGGCTCAATCTCGAGCGTGAACGGGATCGACAGATTCTGAATCACCGACAGCGCGTCGAGCAGCACCGCGCGCTCGCTCACGATTCCGAAACGATCGACGACTGCCAGCCACTCCGCGCTGTCGTCGATCGAGGACGTCGGCCGCCCGAAGATCGTGACCACGCCGCGATCGGGCAGCGTCGCGCCGGTCACGAGGTTGACGAAGGTTTCGGCCATGGGCTGATCCATCCCCAGGATCGCGATGTGCTCGCCCCTCGGCGAGTGTGAGCGCCTCGATCCGCAGCGGCCTGAGGCCGTGGTAGTCCTTGGAGAGCGCGGCGATCTCGATGACGGGCGTACGGGTCGCGGTCACGAGTCGAGCAGGTGATTGACTTCGTCCACGATGCGGGAGGATCCGGTGAGAGCGGAAATTTCGACCTTGAACGCGAACGACGTTGATGGCGATCGCGCCGTAGGCGAGCATCTCGTGGACAATCGGCGGCAGCGACACCCGTGTCGACGCTCGCCCCGACGATCGCCGCGACCATCGTGACCGCCATGGCCAGCGTGCCGATCGAAAACACCGGCTTTCGGACCAGGGCGATGCGGCGGTAGTGATCGCCCGTCAGGCCGCCTTCGATCATCGCGTCCTTGACAGCCTTCCCCTTCCCGATGAGATAGAACATCATCATCGAGTGCGCGAGCAGAAGGACCATCGCGGAGAAGAAACCGAACGAGACGTGGCGGGCGAGGTCGGTTCCCTGCCAACCGAGCACCGCTGCGCCGACGAGCCCGAGAAGGCCGATGCCGACCGCCGTGAGCAGCGCTTGAGCCATCGGAGTCGTCACTCATGATAGACGATCTCCCTTCGCCTTTCGTCGTGGAGTGGATCCCGCGCGTTGCTGCCGCGATCGATCGTACGTGGGCCGAGCCTGATAAGGTCCCGCCCCCTCCGCGAGCCCTCGATCTCGCGATGGGCCGGGGACGTCACGCGCGTCTGCTGGCACGCGCCGGATTCCTGACGTTCGGCGTCGACGTGCGACTGGACGCCGTGCGCGACGCGTCGGCCCGCGCGCGCTACCGAAGGCCTGATCGTCCGTGGATGGTGCGCCGATCTGACCGCGGGGCGATTGCCTTCCGGGACGTTCGATGTCGTTCTCGTCACGCGCTACCTGCAACGCGATCTGTTTCCATCGATTCGAGAGGCCGTGAAGTCGCCTGGTGGTGTCGTCGTGTACGAAACCTTCACCGTGAATCAGCGGCGGCACGGATGCGGGCCGACATCGCCCGATCACCTGCTGGAGCCGGGCGAGCTCGCCCGCCGCTTCGCGGGCTTCGAGGTGTTGTTCTACGAAGAAGTCGAGGCACCCGAGGCCGTCGCCCGGATCGTCGCGCAGGCGGACACAGCGCGTCGTAGGCCTCGCGAGGAAGGGAAACCGCGCCAGGATGTCCGCCGGCCCGTGGGACGGGTCTCCGTGGAAATCCGATCCGCCCGACACGGCGATACCCATCGACGAAGCCATCGCGAGATAGCGCGACGTGGCGGCGCTGTCGTGCTCGCTGTGGTAGACCTCGATGGCATCGAGACCGTCGGACACGAGGCCGCCAATCCACTCGTCGTGTTCGAGGAGCGCGGGATGGGCCAGCGAGCAGATGCCCTTCGCGTCGTGGACACGCGAGATGACTTCCGAGGGCGAGGCGCCTGGCCGCGGAACGAACGCCGGCCTGCCCTGCGCCAGCCAGCGATCGAAGGCCTCGTTGAGCTCGCCACATGCCCGCCGGCAACCAGCGCACGCGCGATCCAGGGCCGCCCGGCAGACTTTCGCGGATCGTCGATGGCCGGCCGCAGGATCGCCTCGACATCCAGCGCGATCCCGAGCGCGGCGAGCCGGGCCGCCATCTGGCGCAGGCGGTCGATGCGCTGGCGGCGCTGCTCCGCCAGAAACGCGTGCCAGGTCGGGCGAGGCCAGATCGATGAAGTACCCGAGCATGTGGACGTCGCGCATCGTCGTCGCACGGCCGTGATTTCGATGCCGGGGACGAACGCGATGCCGGCCGCCGCGCAGGCGGCCGCCGCGGCTTCGCATCCGCTCACGGTGTCGTGATCGGTGACGGCCATCACGGTGACGCCGGCCGCTGCCGCGCGCGCGACGAGCTCGGCTGGCGCGCACCGGCCGTCGGACGCGGTGGTGTGGGTGTGAAGGTCGATCAACTGCGCCGGACTTGGCCGCCCGGGTCAGCGCGGCGCACGCGGCGCCGGCCCTGACGCTGGCGAAGCGAGCGGTACTCGCGGATCAGGAGATCGAGATGGGCGCGTTCCTCGTCGGCAAACTCCAGGAAGACCTGCTTGCCTTCGGAGTCCTCGAACCGCTCGCCGTAGCGCTTGAAGAACTTGTGCGAGCCGCGCTCGCACTTGATGCCGATCAGCAGCGCCTTGGCGTCGTCCACGCCGCCGCGACGCAACTCGTCGGTGCCGGCCTGGAACAGTCCGCTCGCCGCCCCTTTGAAAAACAGGAACGTCGGGCGCGATTCGAGCTGGGGATCGCTTTTCATCAGCTCGCGATACCGGTTTTCGAGTACGCCGAGATGCTCGCCTTCTTCCGCCGCGAGCTCCTGAAAGACCGTGCGGCCGCGCTGATCCTTGGTGAGGCTCGCGGCACGGGTGTAGAACTCCAGGCCGCTCCGCTCCGTCGCGATCGCCATCCGCAGCGCGTCGCGGGCGAACACGCGCTCGGTGGTGGCCCCGTCAATCGGCGCCGTCTTCTTGCCGGTCCGGCATTCCTCGCAGATTCCGTAAATCTGGACCACCGACCGGGTGGCCGAAAAGCCGCGGGCCGACGCGATCTCTTCCATCAGTCCTTCGACGTCGGAGCTCAGAAACTCGGACGAGCGATGGCACTGCGTGCAGATGAGATGGAAATGCCGGGGATGCCGGTATGACGCCTCGTACCGCGACCGGCCTTCACCGAAATCGACCTTGCGGGCGATGTTGGCGTCGACCATCCACTGCAGCGTGCGGTAGACGGTCGCCCGGCCGATTCCCGGCTCGGCCCGACGCACGACATCGAACAGATCGTCGGCGCTGAGGTGGCCTTCCTGCTTGAGGAAGATGTCGAGAATGCGGTCGCGCTTGCCGGAGCGTTTGCCGCCGGCCGGACGCAGACTGGAATAATCGGGGAGCGGACGGTTCATGGTCGAATTGGCGAGTTGGCAATCCGGCGAGTTGGTGATTCCCACTCGCCCAGTCACCAACTCACCAGCTCGCCAGGTTCTTGTTTACTCAACCGAGAACGACGAGCCGCACCCGCAGGTGGACGTCGCCTGCGGATTCTTGATGGTGAAGCCGCCGCCCGTGATGGTGTCGACGAAGTCGACCTCGGCGCCGGTCAGGTAGCGGACGCTGATGGGGTCCACGAACAGCTTGACGCCGTGCGACTCGAAGACCATGTCGCCCGCGCCCTGCCCGTTTTCCTCGATCATCAGGCCGTACTGGAAGCCCGGAGCAGCCACCGCCCTGGACGAAGACGCGCAACCCGCTGCCGGCCTTGTTCTCTTCGCTCAGCAACTCGTTAATCTTCGACGCCGCGGTTTCGGATACGTTGATCATGGACTCCCTCTCAAATCCTTCAGGATTGCCCCCTATTATAGCAGGTACCGTGCCCTACCTCCCCATCGCCCATCCCCCTCAGGCTCAGGTGCTCGCGTCGGCCGAACGCCGCTGGCAGGCCCTTGTGGCGGCAAAACCCGATCTTCAGGCCGCGGTTGACCTTCAGCGCCGGCTCCTGACGCGCGTTATCGACCTGGCGCGCACGATCGACGGAGGACGCCTGCCGAGATTGTCGCTGCCGGGAAAATATCTGGCCGCCAAACTGTCGCACGGTGTGCCGATTTTGTCCGGGGAGCCGATCCCGCTGCCCAATTCCCTGCTGAAAACGTGCCTTGTCGGCTTCTGCGCCGACCTGGCGGCCGGAGGCGCGGGCGAGTCGGCCACCCACCTCGGCGGGGCCATCGAAAGCGGCAGGCTCGACGCGGGCTCGCTGCTGACGGCGTCGCTCGCCCGCGACGAGGAGGCGATCCGCGCGGGCGCGACACAATTGGGTCTGGCGCCGGACCTCACCTGGCTGGTTGCCGAACTGGCCGTCGGGCCTGTCGGCCATGCGCTGCAGCGGACCCTACTCGCGACGTTGCCTCCGGCGCCCGTGGGAGTTGGCAGTTCCGTCCTGCCGCTCGCCGAAGCGCTGGGCGCCTGGAACCGTGGCTACTGCCCGGCCTGCGGCTCGTGGCCGGCGCTCGCCGAAGTGGTCGGCGGCCATCGGCTCCTGCGCTGCTCGTTCTGCGCGGCGACGTGGGAGCGCACGATCTACGCGTGCGTATATTGCGACGAAGCGGGCGAGCCGTTCGTCACGGCCGCTCCGGACGCGGAACGCGACGATCGGCGGATCGAAGTCTGTAGCGGCTGCGGTGCGTATCTGAAGACTGTCGACACCGGGGAACCCTCGCCTTTTCCGCTCGTCGCGATCGCCGACATGGAGACGATGGATCTCGACGTCGCCGCGATGGACCATCACTTCGGACGCCCGCCGCTCAAGAAGTTCACGACGGGCACAAGGCCGTAGGCTCCGGCCAAAAGCCCAGAGCCTGAAGCCCGAAGCCCTCTATGTGCCGATCGAAGCGAGGCGTTCCCCCGATTCCTGCTCGATGTCCTTGTGCAGGCTGTTGCCGTGCGCGTCCATGGTGACGATGGCAGGGAAAGTCCTCGACGGTGAGATGCCACATCGCTTCAGGGGTGCCGAACTCGAGGAGCGAGACGCCGTCCACGCTGCTTGATGGCGCGTGCGTAAAACTGCGCCGCGCCGCCGATCGCGTTGAGATACACCGCGCCATGCTCTTTCATCGCGGCCAGCGTCTTCGCGCCCATGCCGCCCTTGCCGATCACCGCGCGCACGCCGTAACGCTTGATGATCTCGCCCTGGTACGGCTCTTCGCGGATGCTCGTGGTCGGACCGGCCGCGGTGACGCGCCAGCCCTCGCCCTCTTTCACCACGACCGGGCCGCAGTGATACAGCACCGACCCGCCCAAATCGACCGGCGGGTCATGCTTCATGAGATGCGAATGGACGGCGTCGCGTCCGGTGAACATCCGGCCCGACACGAGGACGACGTCGCCGACCTTCAACGCCCGGACATCGTCGGCGCTGAGCGGCGTCCGCAGCGCCACCTCGCGCCCGGTCCGCGTGAAGCCGGCCTGATCGAGCATCGGGATGATGGGATGCGCGGGATCCCGGTAGAGCCAGCTCTTGATCGCCCCCGTCGATCCGTCGAGCACGACGCCGAGGCGCCGGAACGCCCAGCAGTCGTAGGCGACCGATACGAAGAAGCTGGCCGGCAGCCGATTGAGCGCGCCGATCTTGCATCCGATGAGCGTGACCTTTCCGCCGAAGCCCATCGCGCCAATCTCGAGCGTGTTGACGGTCGACATGATCGACGCCTCGACCTCGGCCAGCCGCGAATCGGGGTTCACATCGTCGAGCGTGCGGAACAGCTGTTCCTTGGCGTGCAGGTATCCGGAGGTCCGATCGCCGCCGATGCACACGCCGACCGCGCCAGGGCTGCAGCCCTTTCCCCTGTGCCTGCCACACCGCGTGGAGGATGCATTTCTTCACGCCTTCCAGCGTGCGATCGGCGCGTCCGAGATGCGGCAGTTCCACCGGCACCGAGTACTGGGCGTTGGTGTTCTCGCATCCTCCGCCCTTGAGGATGAGCTTGACCTCGACGTCGTCCCGCTCCCATTGCTCGAAATGGATGATCGGCGTTCCCGGGCCGAGGTTGTCGCCCGAATTCGTGCCGGTGATCGAATCGACCGAGTTCGGCCGCAGCTTGCCGCGGCGCGTCGCTTCGGCCACGGCCTCGCGGACTTGCTGGCGCATCCAGATCTGGTTGGCGCCGACCGGCACCTTGATCTCGAAGGTCGGCATGCCGGTGTCCTGGCAAATCGCCCCTTCCCCGTCAGCGGCGAGGTCGATGTTCTCGCGCGATGATCGTCAGCGCCTGCGAGGAGCGTGTGCCGGCCGGCTCCGCGTGCAGCGAGGTCTTCATCGCCGCGCGCACATCCGGCGGCAGGTCCGTGGACGTCCGGATAATCAGCTGAAGAACGCTTTCAAAGAATGATGGCAGCACACGGGAAGTATACTCACTGGAGGTTAGAGGTTAGAGGTTAGAGGTAACTCAGAGGTTAGAGGTTAGGGCTAGCGGTTGGAGGGCTCGTGTTACGTGGCTCTTTCGCTTCTCCAGACCTCCAACCTCTAGCCTCCTCTTGAGATGAAGTTCCGCACCGAATCCGACCCGCTCGGCGAGCTCGAGGTTCCGGCCGACGCCTACTACGGCGTGCAGACGATGCGGGCGGTCGAGAATTTCGCGATCAGCGGCTTGCGCGCGCAGGCCGATCTCGTCACCGCCACGATTCTCGTCAAGAAGGCCGCCGCCGAAGCGAACGCCGCGCTCGGACGGCTCGAACCCGGAGCTCGCGCGCCTCATCATCGCCGCCGCCGACGAGATACTTGCCGGCGAGCTTCGCGATCAGTTCGTGGTCGACGTCTACCAGGCGGGAGCCGGAACGTCGCACAACATGAACGCCAACGAGGTGCTCGCCAACCGCGCGGCCGAGATCGCCGGCGAGCCGCGGGGCAAGTACACGCGCGTGCACCCGAACGATCACGTCAACATGGGTCAGTCCACGAACGACGTGTTCCCGACGGCGACGCGCCTGGCCCTGCTGCTCGGCGTCGCGCTCGCTGGTCGACGCCGCGCGCCGGCTCGCGGAGAGTCTGTCGGGCAAGGCCCGCGAATTCGCCGACGTGCTCAAGACCGGCCGGACCCATCTTCAGGATGCAGTGCCGATCACGCTCGGACAGGAGTTCAGCGGCTACGCGGCCTGTATCGATCGCGGCGCAGACGATGTCGCGTTTGCCGCCGAGCAATTGCGCGAATTGAACATCGGAGCGACCGCTGTAGGAACCGGCCTCAACGCCGGGGAAGACTTCCGACGTCTCGTCGTGAGCTATCTCGCCCGCGACACGAAGCTGCCGGTCAGGCCTGCCCTCAATCTGTTCCGCGTCACGCAGAGCATGGGCGACATCGTGGCCTATTCCGGCGGAATGCGACGGCTCGCCATCGAGCTCGGCAAGGTTGCCAGCGACCTGCGACTGCTCAGCATGGGACCTCGGGCGGGGCTCGCCGAGATCACGTTGCCGGCCGTGCAGCCCGGGTCCTCGATCATGCCGGGCAAGGTGAATCCTTCGGTGCCCGAGATGGTCAACCAGGTCTGCTTTCAGGTGATTGGCTGCGACATGACTATCGCGATGGCCGCGGAAGCGGGACAGCTCGAATTGAACGTCATGATGCCGGTCATCGCCTGGAACGCCCTGCACGCGTCGGCAATTCTGCGGGAGTCGATGCGAACGCTCAACGACCGCACGATCGACGGCCTGACGGCCAATCCGGCGCGCGCGCGCGAGCTGCTCGATCGGAGCACGGCGACGGCCACCGCGCTCAGCCCGTACATCGGCTACGCGGCCACTGCCGAGATCGCGAAGGAGTCGGTGAAGAACCGGGACACCGATTCGCGAGCTGGTGCTCGCGCGCCGCTTGCTGGACGCGAAGCAGCTGGACGAGATTTTGTCGGTCGAAGCGATGACACGCGGGGGGATAACAGGGGCAGGAGCGGCAGGGACAGGACCGGCGGGAGCAGGAAAGGTGGAGCGATGATGAGTCGCGTGCGAGCGGCGGCGATCACAGTTGCCTTCGTCATCGGCACTCTTCCTGTCGTTCCTGCCCTTCGTGCCCAAGCTGCCCAACCCGCCGCTCCCGCACAACCTGCGCAACGCTCCCGCCTTCTCCCTCCCGCCCCGAGCGCACAGTCGCGATCGAAGGAGGAGCTCTTCGCTCCGCACGCGCTCTCCCTTCTCGAGGCGCCCGACCGCGACCAGTGGCAGAAGCCGGAGCAGATCATGGATTCCCTCCTGATCGCCGAAGGGTCGGTCGTCGCGGACCTCGGCGCCGGCGGCGGCTGGTTCAGCGCGCAGCTCTCGCGACGCGTCGGTCCGAACGGTCTGGTATACGCCGAGGATATCCAGCCGGCGATGCTGGAGGTGATCGAGCGACGGAAGGTCCGCGAGAACCTGAGAAACGTGCGGACCGTGCTCGGTACGGCCAACGATCCGCGCTTGCCTTCGGGGATCGACGCGGCGCTGATCGTCGACGTCTATCGTGAAATGGAGATTCCTCCGGCCGACCCGGTGATGGTGCTCCGCCGCGTGGCCGAATCACTCAAGCCGGACGGCCGAATCGGCGTCGTGGATTTCCATCCGGGCGACGGGGGGCCCGGACCGGCGCGGGATCAGCGTGTCAATCCCGAGGCCGTGATCGAAGCGGCGGCCGCCGCCGGCCTCGTGCTGATCGCACGCGAGCCGGAGGTGAACCCGTTCCAGTTCCTGCTGATCTTCGGCAAGCCCGCCACGCCGCCGCGAGCGTCTCCCTGAGCCTATGCGCCACGCGCTGACCATCGCGGGCAGCGATTCGGGCGGGGGCGCGGGCATCCAGGCCGATCTGAAAACCTTCGCCGCGTTCGGTGTGTACGGCACGAGCGCCATCACGGCCATCACCGCGCAGAACACCCGCGGCGTAACGGCAGTCGCTCCGTTGCCAGCCGATCTGGTGACGGCGCAGATCGAAGCGATTGCCCGCGACATCCGCATCGACGCCACAAAGATCGGCATGCTCGCAACTGCCGCAATCGTCGAAGCGGTCGCGGCGGCGATCGAAGAGCTGGCGCTGCTGACGGTGGTCCTCGATCCGGTGATGGTGTCGTCGAGCGGCCAGCGCCTGCTCGACGAGGATGGCGTGCGCGCGCTCCGTGTCGAACTGCTCCCGCGCGCCCGCGTGATCACCCCGAACATCCCTGAGGCCGAAGTCTTGAGCGGTTGCCGCGATTCATTCGGCCGGCGATCGACGGCGGGCGGCCGAGCGTCTGATCGAAATGGGCGCGGCCGCCGTGGTCATTACGGGGGGCCACCCGATCGGCTCCCCCGTGGGCCCTCGGAGAACGTCGGCGACCGAGACGACGAAGGTGATGGCGCCGATGCCGTCGACCTGTTGTTTGACGGCAGCACGTTCATCGAGTCGAGAACGCCAAGGGCCGAGCGCCGGCAACCGTACCGCACGGCACCGGTTGCACCTTTGCGTCGGCAGCTGGCGGCCGGTCTCGCGCTCGGCGATTCGCTGCCGGCGGCGGCGCGCCGTGCGCAGCAGTACGTCGCCGGCGCAATCGCGCATGGCATCGCCGTCGGCCACGGCGCGCGGGTTCTCGATCATTTCTGGCAAAATCACGATCACCGCAGAGATCGCTGAGAACGCAGAGACTGGACGCGTGATGCGGTACGACAGCTGCGGACCGGACCTGCGTCGGCCGGACCTCGGTATACTGAGGGATATGCCGCTCCTGGCAATCGGCCCCGCCCCGCTGGAGCTGAACGCGCTCGTCGCCGAGCTTGGCGAACGGGACGGCGCCGACGGCGCGATCGTGACGTTTCTGGGGCTGGTGCGCCATCACAACGTCGGCCGCCGGGTGCGATACCTGGAGTACGAAGCGTTCGAGCCGCTGGCGCTCAAGGCCTTCGCTCGCATCGCCGGAGAGATGCAGGAGCGGTGGCCGGGCGCCCGCCTGGCTCTGCACCACCGCGTCGGACGGCTCGAGGCAGGAGAGGCCAGCATCGCCATCGCCGTGGCCACGGCGCATCGCGGCGAGGCGTACGCGGCCTGCCGGTATGCGATCGAACGCGTGAAGCAGATCGCCCCTATCTGGAAGCGCGAGTTCTTCGATGGCGGCGACGTGTGGATTGAAGGGGCGACCGCGGATCCGGAAGACGCGCGCGCGCGCGCCGAGGCGGAGCGGGTGGCATGCGCGTGACCGTCCGGCTGTTCGCCCGGCTGCGGGACATCGCCGGCGCCGCCGAGCTCTCGCGCGACATCGCAGCGGGTGCGACCATCCGGAGCGTGTGGCAGCAGCTGGCAGGCGAGTATCCCGAGCTCGGGCAGTACGAGCGGTCGATTTCGTCCGCCGTCAACGCCGATTACGCGCGGATGGATCAGGTGCTGCGCGAGGGCGACGAAGTCGCGTTCCTGCCGCCGGTATCAGGAGGGTGACGACGATCAACGCAGAACTCGCAGAGCCCGCAGAGATCGTGTTCTTGCTCTGCGTGCTCTGCGTGCTCTGCGTTCAACGTTGTGTTTGATTGTGTCTTATGTTCGATAAATTGACTGCGGTCGAGCAGCGGTACGACGAACTGCTGGCGCTGCTGGGCACGGCCCAGGTGCAGAGCGATTCGTCCGAATTCCGGAAGCACGCCAAGGAGGCGTCCGAGATCGAAACGCTCGTGGAGCGTTTCCGGGAATACAAGACGCGTCGTTCGCGACCTCGCGCAGACCGAGGAGCTTTCGCAGGTCCGGCGACGCCGACATGCAGGAGCTGGCGCGGCAGGAACTGAAGTCGCTGACGGCCCGGCGCGACGCTCTGCTGGCCGACCTGAAGATCCTGCTGATCCCGAAGGACCCCAACGACGAGCGGAGCATCGTCCTGGAGATTCGCGCCGGCACCGGCGGCGACGAAGCGGCCCTCTTTGCCGCGGAGCTGTTCCGCATGTACAGCAAGTACGCAGAGCGGCAGGGATGGCGGCTCGAGCTGATGTCGTCGAGCGACACCGGGCGTCGGCGGCCTGAAGGAAGTCGTCGCCACCATCGAAGGACGCGGCGCCTACAGCAAGCTGAAGTACGAGAGCGGCGTGCACCGGGTGCAGCGGGTGCCGGCGACCGAAGCGAGCGGGCGCATTCACACCTCCACCGCCACGGTGGCCGTGCTGCCCGAAGCCGAAGAGGTGGACGTCCAGATCGATGCGAAGGATCTGCGCATCGATACGTTCTGCTCGAGCGGGCCCGGCGGCCAGAGCGTGAACACCACCTACTCGGCGGTCCGCCTCACGCATATTCCGACCGGCGTCGTGGTTTCGCAGCAGGACGAGAAATCGCAGGTCAAGAATCGCGCGAAGGCCATGAAAGTGCTGCGGTCGCGGCTCTACGAGATGGAGCTGCGCAAGCAGCAGGACGCCATCGCGAAGGATCGACGCAGCCAGGTCGGCACGGGCGAGCGGTCCGAGAAGATCCGGACCTACAATTTCCCGCAGAACCGCATCACCGATCATCGCGTCAACTTCACGACCCACCGGATGACGGAAGTCCTCAACGGCGATATCGCGGAGCTGCTGGACAACGTCAGCACGCACTACCAATCCGAAAAGCTGAAGGACGCCACGGCGGTGTCTTGAGCCAGGAAGCGCGGGAAGGGCCTGCCGTCAGCCGCATTCACGAACGCGTCGCCGACGCGCGCGGCCGGTTCCGCGACGCGGGGCTCTCCATCAGGGGCGCCGAGCTCGACGCGCGCCTGCTCGCCCAGTTCGTCCTCGGCTGGACGGCCGAGCGATTCATCACCTCCGGCAGCGAGCCCGAGCCGCCCGATTTCGCGAGCAGGTACGAAGCGCTCGTCGAGAGGCGGATCGGCCGCGAGCCGCTCGCCTACATCGTCGGACAGCAGGAATTCTGGGGCTTGTCGTTCGAGGTGTCGCCGGCGGTGCTGATCCCGCGCCCCGAAACGGAGCTGATCGTCGAAGCGGCGCTCGAACTGTTTCCCGAGACGGATCGCCACCTGAGAGCGGCCGACGTGTGTACTGGAAGCGGATGCGTCGCCGTCGCGCTGGCGAGCGAGCGGCCGGCGGCACGGATCACCGCCACCGACATTTCGGGTGTCGCGCTGGAGGTGGCGCGACGGAACGCCGCGCGGCACGGCGTCGGCGATCGCATTGCATTCCACTGCGGGGATCTGCTCGACGGCATCGAGGGGCCCTTCGACCTGATCGCCGGCAATCCGCCCTATGTCGCCGAGCGCGACAGGCGCGGGCTGCAGCCCGAGGTGCGCGACTACGAACCGGACGTCGCCCTGTTCGGCGGCAGCGACGGGTTCCATCTGGTCGAGCGGCTGGTACAGGAGCGCGGGCCACTATCTGCGGCCCGGCGGCTATCTTTTGTGCGAGTTCGGATTGGGTCAGGATGATCAGGTCGAGGCGCTCGTCGCGGACACCGGCAACCTCAGGCTGATCGAGCTCCGGCGCGACCTGCAGGGCATCGCCCGCACCGCCGTCGCCGAGCGTGTTTGAGCTCTCGCCTCCGCGATGGAGATTTACGATGACCGACTGCCTTTTCTGCAGGATCATCAGGCGCGAGATTCCCGCCTCCATCGTCTACGAGGACGATCGCGTGCTGGCCTTCAACGACATCAACCCCCAGGCTCCGACGCACGTGCTTCTCGTGCCGAAGCGCCACATCGCGTCGCTCAACGACCTGACGCCTGGCGATGATCCGCTCGTCGGCGAGCTTCACAGGCGCGCCGCCGCCATCGCTCAGGAGCGGGGGATCGATGCTGGAGGGTATCGAACGGTGTTCAACACGAACCGGGACGCCGGTCAGACCGTGTTCCACATCCACCTGCACCTGCTTGGTGGACGGCCGATGCAGTGGCCGCCTGGATAGGTGGACATCCGAATCAGTCATCTAGTTATCTGGTCATCTGGTTATCTGGTCATTGATTGGGTAATTGGACAATCAATGACCAGATAACTAGATAACCAGATAACCAAATTCAGGGCTCCTCGTAAGGTCCTGCGATGACGAGCGCCGCGCGCGCTGGGTCGATCGCGCGGCGGGCGACCGCATTCACCTCGTCCAGCGTCACCGCGCGAAGCAGGGCGGGCATGCGGACGTCGTAGTCGGGGCCCAGGCCGAAGAACTCCGCCATCTGCAGGAACGTGGCGATGGCGGCGTTGGTTTCGAGCGCGCGCGGCATCGAGCCGACGAGATACTGCCGCGAATCGTCAAGCTCCTTGGCGCTGACGCCGTCGTCGACGAGACGCGTCAGCTCCTCGTCGATCGAGGCGACGGCGCGCTCGACGTTTGCGGGGCTGACGCCGGCGCGAATCACGAGCGGACCCTCGACCACGTTCGGGTCGACCGCGCTCGACACGTAGTACGCCATGCCCTGCCGCTCGCGGATGCTGTCGCCCAGCCGCCCGCCGAGGGCGTACTGCCCGAGGACATTGTTCATGAGCCGCAACGCCTCGTACGCCGGATCGGCCCGGCGAATGGTCGTGAAGCCATAGGCGACGTCGGCCTGCGCCTTGTTCATCATCGGAATGACCAGCCGCCGGCGGCCGATCGCGGGCGCCGGCGACGCCAGCGGAACCGGCGCGGGCCGCGGCTTCCGCCAGTCGCCGAACGACACGCGCGACGAGATCGCGCGGCGCGTTCCACCTCGACGTCGCCGACGACGACGGCGGTCAGCTCGCTCGGCGCGAAGCGGTCGGCATGCAGCCGGACCAGCTGCTCGCGCGTCAGGTTCTCCACGGTTTCGACCGTGCCCTTCGTCCGCCGGCCGTACGGATGGCCGTCGGGGTACAGGAGCGCCATCAGCGATTCGGTCGACGCGCACCGCCGGGTTGTCCTCGTCCTGGCGGATCGCCGTCACGACCTCGCCTTTGCGCGTCGCGATCTCGGCTTCGGGAAGCGACGGCTGCATCAGCATCTCGCCGAGCAGCGAGAACACCGGCTCGAAATCCTCGGCGAGGCAGGTGCAGACGAGCGACACGATGTGCCGCGTCACCGTGATGGTCAGGCTGATGCCGCGGTTGTCGAGCTCGTCGGCGATGTCGAGCGCCGACCGCGACGCCGTTCCGCGATCGATGACCCGCGACAGCAGCCAGGTCGCGCCGACCGCATCAGCCGGGATCGCACATCGAACCGGCACGCATCGCCAGGCTGATGGCGACGGCCGGCGTCGTGTGGGTGTGCTTGCCGAGAAAGACCGCCCCGTTGTCGAGGACCGCGCGGGTGGGGTTGAGACCGGGCGCAAGGCTCAAGTCTGAAGTCTCAAGTCTCATTGCAGGCGCCTCCTCAGACTTGAGGCTTGAGCCTTGAGGCTGTGAAACGTTGCAGCGGCAGCGGCTCGAACCAGCCGACCGTCCGGTTCGCGTCGCTCAGCATCGTCCGCGCGGCCGCGCCGACCTCGTCGACGGTCACCGCCGCGATGCGCGCCGGCAGCGCGCCGAACAGATCGACGGTCGCGATGGTCTCGAAGTAACCGAGCTGGTGGGCGATGTTCGTGACGCTGTCGCTCTCGAACACCAGCCGCGCCCTCAGCTGCGCTTTCGCCCGGGCCAGCTCCGCGTCGGTGATGCCCTCGCGGCGCACGCGATCGAGCTCCTCGAGCAGCGCCGACTCCACCGTCCGCCGAGCGCGGTGCCGTCGGTCGCGGTCACGGAAACCGTGTAGAGAAACGGCTGCTCGGTCGGCAGCAGCGACCCCGACACCGACGAGGCGAGGCCGCGCTCGACGAGCGCGCGATACAGCCGCGCGCTGCGCTGCGGCGGCGGCACACGGAAACTGGACCAGAGGTTGAGTCCCTTCGCGCCGGTCAGAATCGCATCGAGCACGAGAAGCGGGAAAAAGGCGGGATCGGTCAGCGACGGGCGCGTGATACCCGACCTTCAGATACGCCGTCGTGCCCTCGCGACGGATCGTCAGCCGGCGCTCGCCGGTCTGCTCCGGTTCGACCGTGTGCGGCCGCGCCGGCGAGCTGACCGGCTGGGATCTTGCCGAAATGATGCTCGACGCGCCGGAGCGCCTCGTCGGTGTCGACGTCGCCGACGACGACGAGCGTGGCGTTGTTCGGAACGTAGTAGCGGCGGTAGTACCCGTAGAGATCGTCGCGGGTCATCGACTCCAGATCGGAGATCCAGCCGATCGTCGGATGCCGGTACGGGTGCGCCTTGAACGCGGTCGCGGTCAGCTCCTGATCGAGCAGCTGATCGGGATCGTTCTCGCCGCCCTGCAGCTCCGAGATGATCACCGTCCGCTCGGACTCGCAATCGTCGGGATGGTAGAGGCAGCTGGCCATGCGCTCGGACTCGATGAACAGCATGCGATCGAGCGCGTCGCGCGTGGCGGTTTCGAGATAGGTCGTCTGATCGATGAAGGTGTAGCCGTTCCAGCTGCCGCCGAACTGCTCGATGATGCCCTTCACCTGATCGCGCGGAATGTTGGTCGTCCCCTTGAAATTCATGTGCTCGACCCAGTGGGAGACGCCGGTGAGGCCGGGCTGCTCGTCCTTCGATCCGACCTTGTACCAGCACCACACCGACGCGAGCGGCGCGGTGTGCTCTTCCTGGACGATCACTTTCAGACCGTTATCGAGCGTGGTTCTTCTCACGGCTCGCGGGCCCAGCCCCGGTCGCCGCTTCTGCGGAGTGGCCATCAGTTCATTATAGAATCGTCGGATACCCATGCCTGAGTGGAAAGACACCGTCAACCTGCCGCGCACCGACTTCCCGATGAAGGCGAGCCTGCCGACGACCGAGCCCGAAGCGCTCGCCCGGTGGGCGGCGATGGACCTGTACGGGAAGATTCAGGCGAAGCGCCGCGGGTTGCCCAAGTTCGTGCTGCACGACGGCCCGCCCGTACGCCAACGGCAACATCCACATGGGCACGGCGCTCAACAAGATCCTGAAGGATTTCGTCGTCAAGTCGCGGTCGATGGCCGGCTTCGACGCGCCCTACGAGCCCGGATACGACTGTCACGGCCTGCCGATCGAGCTGCAGGTGGACCGCGAGCTCGGCCCGAAGAAGCGCGAGATGTCGGTCGCCGATTTCTGCCGCGCGTGCCGCGCCTACGCCGAGCGCTTCGTCGGCACGATGAGCGCGCAGTTTCAGCGGCTCGGCATTCTCGGCAACTGGGCGGACCCGTACCTGACGATGGACTTCCGCTATCAGGCGGCCATCGTGCGCGCGCTCGGCCGGTTCGTCGAGCAGGGGCTGGTCTACAAGGGCAAGAAGCCGGTCCACTGGTGCATCCACTGCCGCACCGCGCTCGCGGAAGCCGAAGTCGAGTACGAGGATCACACGTCGCCCTCGATCTACGTCGAGTTTCCGCTGGCGCCGTCGAGCCAGAGCGATCTCGTCGCGCGCGTGCCGGCCCTCGCCGGCCGCGATGTCTCGGTCCTCATCTGGACGACGACGCCGTGGACGATTCCGTCGAACCTGGCGGTCGCGTTTCATCCGGAGTTCGACTACGCGGCGTACGACGTGGACGGGCGCGCCGTCATCGTCGCCGAAGCGCTGGCGCCGACCGTGGGCCAGGTCGTCGGCCGCGCCTTCGATCGGCCGGTCGCGCGCATGAAGGGCGACGTGCTCGAGGGCGTCCGCTTCCGGCATCCGCTCTACGACCGCGACTCGCTCGGCGTGCTCGGGGAGTACGTGACGCTCGACGCCGGCACCGGCGCGGTGCATACGGCGCCGGGCCACGGCGCCGACGACTTCAACACCGGCGTGAAGTACGGGCTCGAGATCTACGCGCCGATCGGACCGGCCGGACATTTCCTCGACACGGTCGAGCTGTTCGGCGGTCAGCGCGTGTTCGACGCGAACCCGAAGGTCGAGGAGGCGCTCAAGGAGCGCGGCCGGCTCTGGCATCGCGAGTCGTTCTCGCACCAGTACCCGCACTGCTGGCGCTGCCACAACCCGGTCATCTTCCTCGCGACGTCCCAGTGGTTCATCAGGCTGGACGAGGTCCGCCTGAAGGCGGATCGCGACTGACACGAGAGCGACGAGGAGCCGGTGCGGACCGCGGCACAGACGCTGCGCGAGGCGGCGCTCGACGCCATCGACAACAACGTGCAGTGGATTCCGGCGTGGGGCCACGACCGGATCTACAACATGGTCGCGAACCGGCCGGACTGGTGCATCTCGCGCCAGCGCGTCTGGGGCGTGCCGATCCCGGCCCTCGACTGCACGAAATGCGGCGAAGCGATTCTCACGATCGCGCTCGTCGAGAAGGCCGCGAAGGTATTCGAAACCTACGGCGCCGACGCGTGGTACGAGCGGCCGACCGAGGATTTCGTTCCCGATGGGCTGTCCTGCCCCTCGTGCGGCGGCACGAGCTTCGAGCGGGAGATGAACATCCTCGACGTCTGGTTCGACTCGGGCTCGAGCCACGAAGCGGTGCTCTCGGTCCGCCCCGAGCTGTCGTGGCCGGCCGACCTCTACCTCGAAGGCAGCGATCAGCACCGCGGCTGGTTCCAGAGCTCGCTGCTCGTCGGCCTCGGCACGCGCGGGCGCCCGCCGTTCCGTCAGGTCGTCACCCACGGCTTCGTCGTCGCCGACGATGGCCGGAAGATGTCGAAGTCGCTCGGAAATTCGATCGAGCCGGAGGAGATCATCAAGACCAGCGGCGCCGACATCCTGCGTCTCTGGGTGGCGATGAGCGACTTCACGCAGGAGATCCGCCTCAGCAAGGAGATTCTGGCGCGCGCCGTCGAGGCGTATCGCAAGATCCGGAACACGCTCCGGTATCTCGCTCGGGAACCTGTACGACTTCGATCCCGCGATCGATCGAATGCCGCTCGATCGACTCGAGGAGATCGACCGCTACATCCTGGGGCGCTACGGCGAGCTCGGCCAGCGAATCACCAAGGCGTACGCGGACTACGACTACGCCACGGTGTTCCAGGGGCTGAATGCCTTCACGACCGTCGATCTGAGCGCGTTCTACGCCGACGTCTCCAAGGATCGGCTCTACACCTTCGCGGCGCGTTCGCCTCAGCGCCGCTCGGCGCAGACGGCGATGTACGTGATGGCGGAAGGCCTGACGCGGCTGATGGCCCCGATCCTGCCGTTCACGGCCGACGAGGTGTGGCATTTCGTTCCCGGCGCCCGCGAGGAGTCGGTGCACCTCGCGCTGTTCCCGGCCGACGCGGAGCTCGCAGCGCTTGGCCGACCAGGAGCTGCTCGATCGATGGACGAAGCTGCTGGCGGTGCGCGAGGCGGTGCTGGCCGAGATCGAGCCGCTGCGGAAGAACAAGCAGATCGGCAGCTCGCTGCAGGCGAGGGTCGTGCTGTCCGCCACGCCGGCCGAGCTCGCGCTGCTCGAACGCTACGAACGCGACCTTCCCATGCTGTTCATCGTGTCCGAGGTCGAGCTGCGCCCGGCGCCGGCCGACGTCGAGGTGGCCGGCGAGGTCAAAGCCGAGCCGAAGCCGCGCGTCACGATCGGCCGCGCGACAGGCGTCAAGTGCGAGCGCTGCTGGCGCTACGTGAAGAAGGTCTCGAGCGAACCGGCATGGGCCGGCCTGTGCGAGCGGTGCCAGGACGCGCTGGCGCAAACCGCGCATGCGTGACCGCCGCCTGGAGATATGGCTGCCGATCCTGATTGTCGTGCTCGATCAGATCACGAAGGCGATCGTCCGAGCGATGTTGCCGCTGCATGCGAGCGTCACGATCAGTTCCGGGGTTCATGGACTTCACGCACGTCCTGAACACCGGCGCGGCGTTCGGCATCCTCAACACGTCGGAACTTCGCGTTCAAGACCGGCGTGATCTCGCTGATCGCCGTGGCGGCGCTCGCAGGCGTGGCGGTCTACGCGGCGGGCCTGCCCCGCGACCAGATCATGGCCCGGACCGGGCTGGCGCTCATCATCGGCGGCGCCGCCGGGAACCTGATCGATCGCGTAACGTCCGGCGCTGTCGTCGATTTCGTCGACGTGTACTGGCGGACGTACCATTTCTGGGCTTTCAACGTCGCGGACTCGGCGATCACGGTCGGCGCCAGGATCATGATCCTCGATATGTTCGGTGTAGGGACGCATGTATCCAAGACTGATTGAGTTTCCGTGGACGATCCCGTACCTGGGTGCGATCACCATCTACACCTACGGCGTCCTGCTCGCCGCGGCGTATCTTCTGGGGCTCAAGCTCGCGATGACCCGCGCCCAGGCCCGCGGCCTGGACGGCGCGCGCGTGCTCGACCTCGGCATCTACATCATCATCAGCGCGCTCATCGGCGCCAAGCTTCTGCTGGTCGTCACCGAGTTCCGCACGTTCCGGGCGGATCCGTCCGAGCTGCTGACGCTCGCGCGCTCGGGCGGCGTGTTCTACGGCGGCCTGATCATGGCCGTCGCCGTCGCGCTCTGGTACATCCGCCGTGCGGGACTGCCGTTGTGGACGACGTGCGACGTGTTCGCTCCGGGCATCGCGCTCGGTCACGTCATCGGGCGTTTCGGGTGTCTGTTCGCGGGCTGCTGCTACGGCAAGCCGACGAGCGCGCCCTGGGGAATCACGTTCACCGATCCCTTCGCCGCCGCGAACGTCGGAACGCCGCTTGGCGTGCCGCTGCACCCGACGCAGCTGTACGAGGCGGGCGCCGAGTTCCTGATCCTGATGCTGCTGCTCGGCACCGAACGGAAGGGCCGGCCGTTTCCCGGGCCGCACGTTCTGGGGTTACATCCTGCTCTACGCGATCTCGCGATTCGTCATCGAGTTCTACCGCGGCGACCCGCGGGGAACGGTCGGCGCCTTCTCGACCTCGCAGTTCATCTCGATCATCCTGGTGCCACTGTCGATCGCGATGCTCGTGTATCTGGCGCGCGCGAAAACGCCGGCGCCCAAAGCCGCGCGCAAGAGGGTGGCGTAATATCACCATCACCGTTCCGGAAGACGGCGACGGCACCCGCCTCGATCGCTTTCTCGCCTCCGTCCTGCCCGAGCGCTCGCGATCGCAGATTCAGCGCCTGATCAAGAGCGGCCAGGTCCGCATGGCCGGGCGGGAGACCAAGGCGAACCAGCCCGTCAAAGCCGGACAGGCCATTACGATCGACCTGCCCGATCTGGTTGACCCGGCCCCACGCCCGGAGGCGCTTCCGCTTCCCATCCTGTACCAGGACGAGGACCTCATCGTCGTCGACAAACCGGCCGGGAATGGTCGTCCATCCGGCGGCCGGCCACACGAGCGGAACGCTGGTCAACGCGCTGCTTCACCATGTCGACGATCTGAGCGGCATCGGCGGCGAAAAGCGGCCCGGGATCGTGCATCGGCTCGATCGCGGCACGTCGGGCCTGATGGTGGTCGCCAAGCACGACACGGCGCACGAAGAGCTGTCGCGCCAGTTTCACGACCGTGAAGTCCAGAAGGAATACTTCGCGCTGGTATGGGGAGAGGTGCAGGCCGGGAGGCGCATCGACGCGCCCATCGGCCGCGATCCCGCAAACCGGAAAAAGATGTCCGCCCGGATCCCCGTACCTCGTCGTCACAGCCGCACGGAGGAGCCCGCGCGGGCCCGCCGGAGCCGCGAAGCGGTCACGAGGATCCTTCGAACCGAAAAGCTCCGCGTGCTGACGCTTGTTCAGGTCGCCATTCATACCGGCCGTACGCACCAGATTCGGGTACATCTGAGCGCAATTGGCCACCCGATTGTCGGCGACGCCTTGTATGGCGGCGTCCATCGTCGCGTGCCGGGCGATCTGCGTGCCATCACCCATCTCGATCGGCCGTTCCTCCACGCCGCCCGGCTCGTCTTCAAACATCCGCGGGACGGCCGCCCGATGGAGTTCGCCAGCGAGCTGCCGGAAGACCTGCAACGGGTGCTCGACGAGCTGAGGGGAGAGCCAGAACGGGCGTAGGCCGGGTCCTTCGGACCCGGCTCGACCGGCGGGTCCAAAGGACCCGCCCTACGGGGTGTCATCGATGACTGTATACAAGGGTCGCGTGTTCTCTGTGGAGGTCGAGAGAGTCGTTCTGCCGAACGGCCGCGCGACCGAGGTCGCCGTCGTGCGCCACCGCCCGTCGGTGGTCCTCATTCCGGTGAACGACGACGGACAGATTGTCATGATCCGGCAGTATCGTCACGCGCTTGGGCGCGACATCTGGGAGCTGCCGGCCGGAAACGTGGACCCCGGAGAGTCGGCGGAGGCCGCTGCCGCCAGGGAATGCGAGGAAGAAATCGGCCTTGTGCCGGCGCGTGTCGAGCGCCTTGGCAGTTTCTACCCGACGCCGGGCTACTGCGACGAGGAAATGATCTTCTTCCGGGTCTCGGGATTGCAGCCTCCAGCTGCCGGTTCCCCGCACAAGCCTGACGACGACGAGGACATCACCAGCCGCGCCATGCCGGCGGCCGAAGCGAAAGCAATGGTCGCGCGCGGCGAGATCGTCGACCTCAAGACCGCTTATGCCCTGACACTGATCTGAAACGCCCTTCGAACTTTTCCCCTTTGTCCTTCGCTTAGGTGATACCTTTCGCCTGAAGAGAGGATCCGCGTGAAGACCGTCGCAAAGGCCGCTGCTGCTGGCTCCGGTTTGGTCGTTGCCGGGATGGTCGGATTCGCGGCGTGGGCCTGGGTGGACAGCCAACGTGCCCAGCGTGAGCTCGACCTGCATTTTGAGGAGGGGAAAGCATACTCCGCGCGAGTGCTGGAAGAGCTTGGCGCGGTACCAGACGAGCTGACGGAGAGCTCCGGTTTGGCCGTCAGCCGCACACAACCGGGGGTCCTCTGGTCACACAATGATTCGGGCGACGGCCCCAATCTCTACGCGATTGATCCGTCGGGACGCCTGCTGGCGGTCTTCGCTGTCGCCAACGCCGCGGCTGTTGATTGGGAGGATATGTCCTCGGGGCCGTGTCCCGCCAGCCTCCTGCGAGGGCGCCGCTCGAGGGCGCAACCTGTCTTTATCTGGCCGACATCGGCGACAACGACGGCGTGCGGAAGGAACTGACGATCTACGTGGTCGTCGAGCCCCTGCTCGCCACCACTGGTGGGAAGCCTCCCACGATCGAAGCACAGGCGTTCCGGTACCGATATCCTGACGGGCCTCACGACAGCGAGGCTTTCGCGGTGTCGCCAAACGGGGATGTGACGATCGTCACGAAGGGCCGCTCCGGCACAATCGATTTCTTCGGCATTTCAGCCGCCAGTGTCGCCGCAGCGCTTACCTCGGGAGAACTGCTGACCGCTGAGCACCGTGGCGATACCGGCATCGAGCCAAACCAACGAATCGGGCGTCATGTCACAGGCGCGGCCGTATCGCCCGATGGGATGACTCTCGCCGTAAGGACCTACTACGAAGTCTTCTTCTTCGGCGCGGTGCACGCCGGGCCGGAGGGAAGCCGGTGGCGAAACCTGGGACGACCGTGCTCTCTTGGCGACGCGGAGCCTCAGGGTGAAGCGATCGACTACCTCGATGAGGAAACCCTGCTGCTCACCTCCGAGCGGTCACGCGGGCGACCGGGCACCATTCACCGGCTGCAGTGCTAGACCGCGTTTGCGGCTTCCTCGATCGTCGCGGCGTGGATCGCGACGGTGTCTTCCACGTGACGGGCATAGCCGCCCGCCAGCGTGATGACGAGCGGAAGGCCGGCTTCCGCGACGCGTTCGATAACCATCCGGTCGCGCCGGCGCAGGCCTTCGCGGGTGAGCCGCAATCCACCGAGCTGATCATCTTCGTAGGGATCCGCCCCCGCCAGGTAGAACACGCACTCGGGACGGCTCGCCAGCACCGATGGCAGCGCCTGTTCCAACTCGCGCAGATACCGCGTGTCCCCCGTCCCGTCGGGGAGGCCGATGTCGAGCGTGCCCGCCGGCTTCCACATCGGGTAGTTGTGCTGCTGGTGCATGGAGAAAGTAAAGACGGAGGGTCGCAGACTCGAACACGAACGCCGTACCGTTTCCGTGATGCACGTCGAGATCGATGATGGCGATGCGTTGGAGACCGCGCGCCTGGAGATCGCGAACCGCCACGGCGACGTCGTTGAACGGACAGAATCCTTCGCCATGATTCGGGAACGCGTGGTGAAGCCCGCCGCCGAGATGACAAACGACGCGGAACCCTGAAGTCTCGAAGGCTCAGGTCAGCATGCCATCCGCGCGGCCTGGACCGTTCCGCCTACCATCGTGCGAAACCCATCGACCATTTCGACCGACCACGGGAGCTCGAGTTGGGCGATGTCCTCGGCCCTCAGGGTGCCGTCGCGCATCGTCGCCAGGTACTCCGCCGTATGGACCCGGGCAAGCTCCTCCCAGCTCGCCGGCGCGGGCTCGACGACATCCGATGGCTGAATCACGCCCGTCTCCAGGAGACGAGCGCGAACCAGGCCGTATTTGCGAGTGGGAAAGACGTGCTGCCCGATATCGATGTGATACCGGGCCGAGTAGAAGACGAGCATTGCGGGACTAGCCGGGTCTGCAGGACCCGGCCTGCACCGGCTGATGGACACTACGGCCGTGCGGCGACGGGGCGCCCTGTTTTCGCGCCCTTCGGCTCGGGCTCCTTTGGATCGGTCTTCAGCGGCCGGGCATCGGACGAAACCGGCTGGAGCGCCAGCGCGAGCACTTCGTCGATCGTCGAGACGAGGTGGACCGTCATATCAAGACGCAGCTCGGGCGTCAGATCCTCGTCCACGTTCTTTGCGTTCTGCTTCGGCAGAATGACCTCGCGAATCCCGACCCGGCGGGCGGCCAGGACCTTCTCCTTGACGCCGCCGATCGGCAGGACGCGGCCCGAAAGAGTGATTTCGCCCGTCATCGCGAGGTCGCCGCGCACCGGCCGCCCGGTCAACTGCGACGCCATCGCCGTCGCCATCGTCACGCCGGCAGACGGGCCGTCCTTGGGGATGGCGCCCGACGGCACGTGGACGTGCATCTCCGCGCTCTTGAAGAAGTCCGGGATCGATGCCGTACTCCTTCGCGTGCGTGCGCAGCCACGACAGCGCGGCGCGGGCCGACTCTTTCATGACGTCGCCAAGCTGGCCCGTCAGCGTCAGCGACCCGGTGCCGGCCATCCGCGACGCCTCGATGAACAGCACCTCGCCGCCCGCCGGAGTCCAGGCCAGGCCGATGGCCACGCCCGGTTCCTTGGTGCGCTCTTCCATCTCCTCGTCGAGGAACCTCGGCGCGCCGAGCATTTCGACGACGACCTCCGGGGTGACGACGATCGGCGTCTCGTCGCCCTCCGCGCGACGGCGCGCCCCCTTGCGGCAGAGCGCGCCTATCTCGCGCTCGAGGTTGCGGACGCCGGCTTCGCGGGTGTAGCCGCGAATCACCTGACGGAGTGCCTCCGGCGTAAACCGGATGTACTCGGGAGTGAGCCCGTGGTTCTTCACCTGCTTGTCCACCAGGTGGTCGGTCGCGATCGTCAGCTTCTCTTCCTCGGTATAGCCGGCGATTTCGAGCACTTCCATCCGGTCGCTCAGCGCCGCCGGGACCGGATCGAGGATGTTCGCCGTCGTGATGAACAGCACCTCGGACAGGTCGAACGGCACGTCGAGATAATGATCCCGGAAGGTGTTGTTCTGCTCCGGGTCGAGGACCTCGAGAAGCGCCGACGAGGGGTCGCCGCGGAAGTCGGAGCCGAGCTTGTCGACCTCGTCGAGGATGAAGACCGGATTCTTCGACTCCGCGCGGCGCAGCCCCTGGATGATCTGTCCGGGCAGCGCGCCGATGTACGTCCGGCGATGGCCGCGGATCTCGGCCTCGTCGCGCATGCCGCCGAGCGACACGCGCACGAACTTCCGATCGAGCGATCGGGCGATCGACTTCGCGAGCGACGTCTTGCCGACGCCCGGAGGGCCGACGAAGCAGAGGATCGGGCCCTTGACCTCCGGATTCAGCTTGCGGACCGCCAGGTACTCGAGGATGCGATCCTTGGCTTTCTCGAGACCGGAATGGTCGGCATCGAGCACCCCTTTGGTCAGCTTCAGATCGATCACCTCGTCCGATGCGCTTGTTCCACGGCAGCGCGACGAGCCAGTCGAGATACGTCCGGGAAACGGTGTACTCGGCCGCCGCGACCGGCATCTTCGCCAGCCGGTCCAGCTCGCGAAGCGCTTCCTTCTTCACCGACTCCGGCATCCCGGCCGCCTCGATCTTCTCGGTCAGCTCCTCGATGTCCTTGGTCTGGTCGTCGCCCTCGCCGAGCTCCTTCTGGATCGCCTTCATCTGCTCGCGCAGGAAGTACTCGCGCTGGTTCTTCCCGACTTCGGACTGCACCTGCGACTGGATCTTCGAACCGAGCTCGAGCACCTCGAGCTCTTTGATCAGAATCCGGTTGAGGTTGTCGAGGCGCGCGCGGACGTCCAGCGTCTCGAGCACCTCCTGTTTCGACGGCCGTGCTGATCGTCGAGAGCGACGAGGCGATGAAGTCGGCGAGCCGCCCCGGCTCGGAGATGTTCATCGCCAGCGTCTGAAGGTCGTCCGACAGGAGCGGCGACAGCGACACGACCTGCTGGAAGTTCGTCTTGATATTGCGCGCGAGGGCGTCGATCTCGAGGCGATCGGCGTCCTTGATGTCGTCGGCCGCCGTGCTGACACGCGCGCGCAGGTAGGGATCGGTGGCCACCACCTCTTCGAGCGTGAGCCGCGCCAGTCCCTGGACGATCAGGCGGAGGCTGCCGTCGGGCAGCTTGAACATCTTGTGAATGTGCGTGGCGGTGCCGACGCTGAACAGATCGTCCTGTTTCGGCTCCTCGACCGCGGCGTCGCGCTGCGTGAAGACCGCGATCAACTTGCCGTTCGCGATGGCGTCGTCGATGAGGCGTACGGAGCTCTCCCGCGCGACGGCGAGCGGCATGAACGAATTCGGAAAAAGGACGGTGTCCCGAAGAGGGAGGATCGGCAGCTCCGACGGAATCGAAAACGGCCGATCGCCAATCGAGACATCCTCGGCCTTGAGGTTCTCGAGCTCGATCGCTCATCGCGACCTCGTTTCCCGTCCGGTCGACGCCGGACGCATGCTGAAATTTTGAGGAATGACGCCGGTGGGGAAAGAGGGGCTCCGCCACCGGCGGAGCCCTCTGGAAAACTCAGGACGCCGGAATCTTACATGTCGAGGAACAGCGAGCTGGCACCGCGCCGGGCCGTCAGCTGCCGCTGCCGCTGCTCGGCGACTTCCCGCGCCTCCTCGCAGTCCTTGCAGCGGACGGCGAAGGGTAGCGCACGAAGCCGCTTTTCCGCAATTTCCTCGGCGCAATCGAAGCAGTATCCGTAATTCCCGTGCTCGAGGCGCACGAGCGCATCGTTGATCTTGTTCAGGGTTTCGGACTTCATCTGGATGAGAGCGAACTCGATGTCTTCCTGAATGTCGGCCTCGGAGCTTTCGACCGCATCCAGCACTTCGTTCAGCTTCCCGCCCCAGGTGCCTTCTTCGCGCACATCCCGCATCTTGCCTTGCACTTCGGCTTGAATCTCGCGCCGACGGCGCATCGAGCATCTGCTTCAGTTCGGCATAGCGAGACCGTGACATCCGGTCCTCGCTCGTATTTTTCTGTGTCCTTCATCTCGCCGCTCCTTCCGTGCCCAACCCTGGGCCCCGCTAGTAAGATGCCTGCCGACATGCAAATCAACTGCCAGTTATGTACCAGATACCTGAACGGGTGCTTCTGTCGCAAATGGGCCAGATGCGGCCCGGTACGGCTACGGGGTGGCCGCACGCTGGTTGCGCTGGACAGGTCTGGACGTCAGCCATAACCAACATGTTTGCAACGAATTAACTGGCCGCCACTTGCCTATATCGGCCAACCGTTCAAATCTGATGATCTCTTAGACGCCTCTGCGGGGCTGACGGTTCTGTCCTGAGCACAAGAGGGTGTCCTCTGCGGGTAGACGCACCACTGCCCAAATACCGTAGTCCTGTGCGCAAACCACGACGGTCAGAATTTCAATAACTTGCCAGCCCTATTGGACGCGGCCGGTCTTGGCGGATGGATTGGGCACGACTCCGCGCTCGAGCAGCAACTGACCGCAGCGGCGGCTGCCAGTCTTCAGCCACCGCCCGTAGAGGCGGAGCAGGTCGGCGTTGGAACTGCACGAGGCCCGTTCGCTGACCTCGGACAGCACGTCGACGAAGCCGACGAAGTTGTCGGCAAGTTCGGCGAACACTGACGAAAACGTATCTGTCTCGTACCGGCTCAGGACGGTATAGGCGGTGCCGCCAATGCTCACGTAGTAGTCGACGTCCACGAGTTTGCGGTGGAAGGAATCGGCGAAGAACCCCGACATGAAGAGCGAGAGATCGCCAATCTGCTTGAGGCTGGTGCGCTGGCGCGCACCGGCGGCGTCGAGCGCCTCGGCCAGCCGGAAGGCGAGGGGCGCGTCGTCCTCGTCGGCCGGCCGCTGCAGAAATCCGGTCAGCAGATTGACAACGTAGAACGACGTCAGCTCGCCGGCCGCGAGGCGCTGATGGGCGAGCGCTCCCTCGACCAGCTCCTTGAAGTACTCAGACGCCGACTCACGTCGAACAACAGCATCACTCATAGGCGATGGCCTCGACCGCGACAGACACCACGGGCTGACTGCAAGCACCGTTCCGATGAGCTCTGTGAATTTCCAGCCAATTATACAATACTGCGCATGTGATCTGTCCTCTTGTGCGGCGAAAGGCGCGCGCGGCGAGGATGTCCTGCTCTCGATAAGCAGATTTGTTCCGTGTGCTGCGCCACCAAGCGGCTGGTGCAGATTCAGTGCCCCGCCGATTGCGTCTACCTGACCGCCGCGCGCGATCACCCCTCGGCCGCCGCCATTCGGCAGCAGCAACGCGACGCGGAGCTGCTCGTGCAATGCATGCGCGACCTGAGCGAGCGGCAGTCGCAGCTGTTTTTTCTAATCAGCACGTTCCTCCAGCAAGTACGAGCCTGCGGAACTGCAACCGATCATCGACGACGACGTGGCCGACGCCGCGGCGGCGCTCGCCGGCACATTCGAAACCGCTGTGCGTGGTGTCATCTACGAACATCGGCCGGCGGCCCTCCCGGCCGATCGCCTGGCGACGGCGCTCAAGCCGGTGCTCGCCGAAGCCGGCAAGCATGCCGGATCGGCCTTCGACCGCGATGCGGCGGTCGTCTTGCGGCGCGTCGAGGCGGCTGCGCGCGAGCTGAAAGCCGCCGATCCCACTAATCGCCGCGCGTACCTCGACGTGCTCAGCCGTGTTTTGAGTGCCCCCCAGGACTCCGCCGGCGGCCCAGGGGGAAACGCCGAGCCGCCGTCCCAACCGCGATTGATCGTGCCGTAACCCGATATACTAGGAGTTTCGGCAGGTGGGTCGGCACGGTCTGAAGATCGTGCCCTACCGGAGCCATAGGAACGGTCTTCAGACAGCTCCAGGGTGTTCAGATGTCCAAGAAGTGCGAATTGTGCGGAAAGGCCCCGGTCGTCGGCCGGCAACACAGCCACGCGAACAACGTGAGCCCGCGCCGGTTCGAGCCGAACCTGCAGAAGGTCCGCGCGATGATCAACGGCGGCATCAGGCGAATCCGGGTGTGCACACGGTGTCTCCGGTCGAACAAGGTCGTCAAAGCCGCCTGACAACGTGAAGCTTGCTGTCTCGGGTCCTCATACAGCGAAGGCGATCGGACCCTACTCGCCAGCCATTCGCACCGGCCAGCTGCTGTTCGTTTCGGGACAGGTGCCCCTGGACCCTGCGACCGGCGCGCTCGTGACGGGCGACATCGCGGCCGAAACGCGCCAGGTCATGGAGAACATCGGCGCTCTGCTCACAGCCGGCGGTCTCGACTTCGCCGCGGTCGTCCGTACGACGGTCTTTCTGGCGGACATGAACGACTTCGGGGCGATGAACGCCGTGTACGGCAGAGTACTTCGCCGAGCCGTATCCAGCCCGGGCGACGGTCCAGGTCGCACGGCTGCCGCGTGATGCCCGCATCGAGATCGACGCCATCGCGAGTTACGAGAGGCAGGTAGGGCTGGAAAGGCAGGAGCGGCTGGACGGTAAGACCGGTCCCGCCTATCCCGCCCCTCCTGCCCTTCCTGCCCTCTCGACGTCGATCACGCCGTCAACGGCCCGCAGCGACTTCATCACCTTCTCCAGGTGCTTGAGGTCGCTGATTTCGACCGTCATATCGATGCGTGCGCGCCGGTCTTCGTCGGTGTGGGCCTCCATGTTCTTGATGTTGGTGTTGATGCCGGCGATTCGGGCGCTGACCGCTGCGAGCAGGCCCTTCCGATCCTCGACCTCCATCGTCAGCTTGACGGTATAGCGCGCGATTGCGTCTTCCTTGTCCCATTCCACCTCGATGCGGCGCTCGGGGTCGTACAGGAGGTTGACGACATTGGAGCAGGTGGCCGAGTGGACGGACACCCCCTTGCCGCGCGTGATGTAGCCGACGATCTTCTCGCCGCGAATCGGGTTGCAGCAGCGCGCGCGGAAGACCATCAGATCGTCGAAGCCGCGAACCTTGATTTTCTCTTCGCCCGTCCCGAGGACGCGATTGACCGCTGCCCTGACGGCGCCTTCGGGCGGCTTCTCGCGCAGGCGTGTCAACCGGCACCAGCTTGCCCAGCACCTGCTTCGGCGAGAGCTTCCCATAGCCGATCGCCGCAAAGACATCGTCCGGCTTCTGGCCCCCGAAGTCTCCGAGAACGTGCTTGAAGGCCTCGCTGTCGACGAGGGTCTTGGGGTTGAGGCCGTAACGCCGCGCCTCCTTCTCGAACACCTTGCGGCCGAGATCCCGGGCACGCGCTTTCTCCTCGACGCGGATGAAATGCTTGATCTCGTACCGCGCGTGCGAGGTCACCACGAAGTTGAGCCAGTCCCGGCTCGGTTTGTGGCCGGCCGATGTGATGATCTCGACGATGTCGCCGTTCTTGAGCCGCGAGCGGAGCGGCACCATCTTGCCGTTGATGCGCGCGCCCACACATTGCCGGCCGACGTCGGTATGAATCGAGTAGGCGAAATCGATCGGCGTGGCGCCCCGCGGGAAGGCCTTGACCAGGCCCTTTGGCGTGAAGGTGTAGACCTCCTCCGGATAGAGGTCGATCTTCAGGTTGTGGATGAACTCCTGGGGGTCGCGCACCTCGTGCTGGAACTCGAGCAGCTCCCGCATCCACTGGAAATAGCGCTCGTCCCGCTGGTCGCCGATGCGGCCTTCCTTGTATTTCCAGTGCGCCGCAATGCCCTCTTCAGCCCGCCGGTGCATCTCGATCGTGCGGATCTGCACCTCGAAGGGCATGCCTTCGTGGCTGATCACCGACGTGTGGAGAGACTGATAGCCGTTGGGGCGCGGCATGGCGATGAAGTCCTTGATCCGTCCGGGCACAGGCGACCAGGTCTGATGGATGATGCCGAGCGCCGCGTAGCAATCCTTCACGCCCTCGGTGATGATCCGGAGCGCGATGAAGTCGTACACCTGCTCCAGCTCGATCTTCTGACGTCCGAGCTTCTGATGGATACTCCACAGCCGTTTGATGCGACCGTCGATCTCGACGACGGGTACCTGCGCTTCGGCCAGCTTGCCGGCGATGGTCGTTTTCAGCTGTTCGATGAGGCCTTCGGTGGCGCGCCGCTTGGCGTCGACGCTGATCCGGAGCGCCTCGTAAGCCTGCGGCTCGAGGTAGCGGAAGGACAGCTCCTCGAGCTCGTTCTTCACCTTGCTCATCCCGAGCCGGTTGGCGATCGGCGCGTAGATGTCCCGCGTCTCCTGGGCGATCTTGATCCGCCGCTCCTCCGACAGATGGCCGAGCGTCCGCATGTTGTGCAGACGGTCCGCCAGCTTCACCAGGATCACGCGGATATCGTCGACCATCGCGAGCAGCATCTTGCGGAAGTTCTCCGCCTGCCGCTCCTCGCTCGACGAGAACGGGATGGCGCTGATTTTCGTCACCCCTTCGACGACGTGCGCGACCTCGGGGCCGAAGAGCTCTTTGATTCGCTCGATCGTGGTCAGCGTGTCTTCCACGACGTCGTGCAGCAAGCCGGCGGCAATCGCCACCGCGTCGAGCTTCATGTCGGCCAGGAAGTCGGCGACGGCAAGCGGATGGATGAGGTAAGGTTCTCCGGAGTGACGGACCTGTCCCCGATGCTCGAAGGCGGAGAAGACGTACGCCCGCCGCAGCAGCTCGACGTCCGCGTCCGGGCTGTAAGCCCGAACCTTCTCAAGGAGGTCCTCGAAGCGAATCATGAAAATCGGTGTCTAAACTGTTATCGGGCGGTTTCGGCCACGAGCCACGATAAGTAGTGTAAAGGTTCGGAGCCTTCAGGCAACGTCTAACCGATTGTCTGCCGTAAACTTAGCCCACGACGGGGGCGTCAGGACGGGCCCGGTCAGGCGGAGGGCAAAAAGGCTCAGCCTCACCTTGACTTGTCTTTTTTGGGTTCACTATACTGGCGCGGCTCGCGGCTCGGGCGAATTCTCGTCTTTCGTGAAACTACGCGGCATCGGCTGTGGGTCTGGAGCCAAGATCGTCGCCGCTTTTGCCACAAGGAACAAGCACATGTCGATTAAGAGCGATCGAGGCGGCGCGGTGCGCGGGCGGCAGGGAGCCGGGCGATTGATGAAGGCGGCCTCGCTGGCCGTCGGCTTGACGGTCGCCGGGTCGACAGCGGCCTGCGCGAAGATCGGCGAAGTCCAGGCCATGTTCAAGTTCAAACAGGCCAACCAGGCTTACCAGGGGCAGTTCTACGACCGGTCTGCGGCGCTCTACGAGGAGACGATCGCGGCCAACCCGAATAACAACATCGTCTACTTCTATCTCGGGAACAGCTACGACAACCTCTATAAGCCGAGCGAAAAGGGCAAGCCCGAGAACGACGCCCTCCTCCAAAAGGCCGTCGAGAACTACACGCTGGCAGTCGAGAGGCTCGATGCGAACGACCCCACGGAAGCAAAAATCAAGGGCCTTGCGCTTCAGTACCTCATGGCGGCCTACGGTCCGAGAAACTGGACGATCCGGTGAAAGCCGAGCCGGTCATGATTCGCCTCATCGAGCAGGAGCCGACCGAGCCCGCTTACTACTTCCAGCTGGCCAAGCTTTACGAGGACGCTGGCGAGTACGAGGCGGCCGAAAAGGTCTACGTTGCCGGGAAGGACGCCAAGCCGGCCGATCCCGCCGGATACATGCAGCTCGCGGGCTATTACGACCGTTCCGGCGAGTTCGACAAGGAGATCGCGGCCTTCGAGCAGCGCTCGGAGCAGGAACCGAACAACCCCGAGGGCTTTTACACGATCGCCACCCAGTACTGGGATCAGGCCTATCCGGGGCTCGGGTGTGACCGAGGCCGAGAAGAGGACCTACGTCGACAAGGGGATCAAGGCCATCGACGAAGCCATCCGGATCAGGCCGGATTACGTCGAGGCGATCGTCTACAAGAACCTCTTGCTCCGCCTCCAGGCCAACCTCGAGACGAACCCGGCCAGGCAGCAGGCGCTTATCAAGCAGGCCGATGTGCTTCGCGACCAGGCCGAGGAAATCCGCAAGAAGAAGGCAACCGGCGTCGGCAACTAGCCGTCCACGCTCAGCGCTAATCGAGAAGGCCGCCGGTCACCCCGGCGGCCTTTTTTTCGTCGGGTGCCATGTGCCAGAGTGTGCCTGGTGCCGGTGCCACGTACCGGGTGCTGGCCGTGCAAAGGTGCCAAGGTGGTCTGCGGTTGCGCTACGTAAGGGTCCGCCTTCGCGGACCAGCACGGTCCGGCTAAAGCCGGCCGTACCCAGACATATCAAAGCCGCTCAGACAAAAGAAAACGGCCGGCTCGCTCATCTGAGCAAAGCCGGCCGTCTTGAGGATAAACCTGAAACGAGCGCGAAGCTAGTTGCCGCTGACCCCGCCGGCCTTTCGCATGCCTTCCGTGACGATGCCGACCTTTTCGACACCCGCACCCTTGGCGGCGTCGATGACGTCGACGATGTCCTTGTACTTGAGCGAGCCGTCGCCCACGATGAACATCGTCTTGTCGCTGCGCTGCTCGAAAATGTTCCTCAACCGCGTTTCGAGCTGGCCAATCGTCACGTCCTGCTTGTTGATGGCGATGCGGCGATCCGCCGTGTACTCGAGCACGATCTGGTTGACATCGGCCTGGGCCTGAGTCGTGCTTTTCTGCGTTTCGGCCGGCAGGTTGATGTCGAGGCCCTGCGTTCCGAGCGGCAGCGTGGCCATGAAGATGACCAGAAGGACAAGGAGCACGTCAATCAGCGGAGTGACGTTCATGTCACAACTCGTCTCCATCTTGGCGGGCTTGTAGACGTTGTCGGCGCCGAAGTGCTGTTTGTGATGTGACATTACTGCTGCCCTCCCGCCCCGCCAGAGCCGCCCGGCTTCTCGGTGATCAGGCCCATGTCCTCAGCGCCCGCCGCGCGGAGCTGGTCCATCGTCGCCATGACGGCACTGTAGTCGACGGCCTCGTCGGCCTTGATCAGGACGACCTTTTCGTCCGCCGGCTTGTCAACGAGGAGGAGCTTGACGGCCTCGCCGAGTTCGTCTTCCCTGACTTCCTTCGCATTCAGGTAGACGCGCTTGTCGGCGCCGATGGTGATGTTCGTCTGGCCCCGGGTTTCAGGCTTGTCGGTCGAGTTGTCCGCCTTCGGCAGCTTCACGCTGATGCCCTGCTGAAGAAGGGGGGCGACGAGCATCATGATGATGAGCAGCACCAGCATGACGTCGACGAGCGGCGTCACGTTGATATCGGACTTGACTCCGCCTTTGGCGCCCCCGAGATCCATTGACATAGTAAAACTCCTGCGATTCAGCGTTTCCGGGTTCCGGTTCTGGTTCAGCGGTCCGGCGCCACGGCGCGAACCCTGAACCATGAACCTGGAACCCTTGAACTTTACGCGGTCTTCCGGATGAAGAAGTCGACCAGTTCCGACGAGGAGTTGTCCATCTCCACGTTGAAGTATTCGACGCGGCCGGTGAGGTAGTTGTAGAACCACACCGCCGGAATCGCGACGACCAGGCCGAGCGCGGTCTCGACCAGCGCCTCGGAAATACCGATCGACACGGCGCCGATGCCCGCCGAGCCGCTGGCGCCGATGCCCTGGAACGCGTTGATGACGCCGATGACCGTGCCCAGCAGTCCGACGAACGGAGCCGTCGAGCCAATGGTCGCGAGCGCCGACACGCCCTTCTTCATATCGGATGCGGTGAGGGCCGCTGCGCGCTGAATGGCGCGGCGGACGGTGTCCATGACGTCTTCACGCACCAGGTTCTGCCCGCTCTCCTGCTGGAATTGATACTCCTGGAGCCCGGCGAGCACGACCTTCGCGAGGTGGCTATAGCGATAGTTCTTCGACGAGGCGAGCGCGATCGCCTCCTTCAGCCGGCCGTCCTTGAGCTGCTTGGCCACCTGCGGCGCGAACAGCTTCGACTGGTTCCTTGCCTGCGTGAAGGTAAAGATGCGCTCGAAGGCCACACCGAACGACCACATCGACATGATGAACAAGACAACCGCCACGCCCTTGGCGATCCATCCCATCTGGTTCCACATTTCAATTAAATCCACGGTCCATCCTCCATCGAGACGAGTTTATTGAGACGGTCGTTCTGATGTCCTAATGTCGGGAGTCGGTCGCTCCTGAGCGCTATCAGCCTTATCGCAGCGTGAAATTGACGGTCACCGTCATGATGACGGGCACCGGCACGCCGTTGAGCAGGGTCGGCGTGTACGTCCATTGCCGCACCGCATCGATCGCCGCCTGATCGAGCAGTGGAATCGATCGAAGCACCTTCGTGTCCTGGACCCGGCCGTCCACGCCAATCGTCGCCTCGATGATGACGACGCCCTGAACGCGGGCCGACTGCGCGATTGACGGATACACGGGATTGACGTTCTTCACCCGCACCGGCTGCTTGATGGCGCCGCCGACACGAACCGGCGGGGGAGGTGGCGGCGGAGGAGGCGGCGGTGGCGCATCGAGGAGGCCGCCCGCGAGACCGCTGCTGACACCGCCGATGACGCCCTGTTCGATCCCGACGTTTCGAATCACGACGGCTTCTGGCACGATTTCGGCCGGCGCTTCGATGGGCGCGGCGGCGGGATTGACATCCGGCGTCGGCGCCTGCACCTCCTGCTGCGGCGGCGGTGGCGGCGGCGGCGGCGGCGGCGGTGGCGGCGGTGGCGCGGCCACGAAGGCGGCCATTCCGCTCGGCGTCGGCACGGCTCCCACTGCCATCAAGGGGATGATCACGATGGCGGCAATGAGCACCGTGTGCACGATGATCGACACCGGCATGTACCACCACTTCTTGGTACCCAGCTTGATCGTCGGGTTGACGATCTCGCTGAACATTTCACCCACGGGGGAGTCCTCCTAAGCGGCTTTCTTGGAGTTCAGACGCCACAGGCCCGTATGGAACCGCCAGGCCAAGGGGCCGGATTATAGTCACGACTAAAACGGCGTGTCAACGAAGAGTTGGGGCGGTCAACTCCGGATGCATACAAAGGTTAGACACCGGTTCCGGCGAAATGGACGATACCGCCGAACAGCTCAGCCGCAGCCTGAGGCGGCCGAGCCGATCCGCATGCCGTAAAACGACCGCCACACGAAGATCATCGACAGCGACGAAAAACGTGGCGGCCAGACACCAGGCTCACCGACGCCCCCGCCTCCGCCGTCAGCTGAACGGCGAGCTCCACGGCCAGCAGCCCGAACAGCGTCGTGAACTTGATCACCGGGTTCATCGCCACCGACGACGTGTCCTTGAACGGATCGCCGACGGTGTCGCCGACGACCGTCGCGGCGTGCAGCGGGGTGCCCTTCATCTTCAGCTCGACCTCGACGATCTTCTTGGCGTTGTCCCAGGCGCCGCCGGCGTTGGCCATGAAAATGGCCTGATACAGCCCGAACATGCGCGATCGAGATGAGGTAGCCGATGAAGAAGTAGGGCTCATAGAACGCAAAGGCGAGCGTGGAGAAGAAGACGACCAGGAAGATGTTGAACATCCCCTTCTGCGCGTACTGCGTGCAGATCTCGACCACCTTCTTGCTGTCCGCCACCGAGGCCTTCGTCGGCGCCGTCATCGAGACGGATGTTCGCCTTGATGAACTCCACGGCCCGATACGCGCCGGTCGTCACCGCCTGGGCGGACGCTCCGGTGAACCAGTAGATCACCGCGCCGCCGGTAATCAGGCCGAGCAGGAAGGGCGGATGCATGATCGACAGCATTTCGGTGTTCTGCGTCAGCCCTCGGTCAGCAGCACGATGATCGAGAAGATCATCGTCGTCGCGCCCACCACGGCGGTGCCGATGAGCACCGGCTTGGCGGTGGCCTTGAAGGTGTTGCCGGCGCCGTCGTTCTCTTCCAGAAGATCCTTGGCGTGCTCGAACTTCGCGTCGAAACCGTAATCGCGTTTCAGCTGTTCCTTGATGCCGGGGATGCTCTCGATGACCGACAGCTCGAATACCGACTGCGCGTTGTCGGTGACCGGACCGTACGAATCCACCGCGATCGTCACCGGGCCCATGCCGAGAAACCCGAAGGCCACGAGGCCGAACGCGAACACGGCCGGGGCGAGCATGATCGACTCGAGGCCGTACAGGCTGACGTAATACGCGATCGACATCAGGGTGACGATGCTCAGGCCGAGCCAGTAGGCGCTGAAGTTGCCGGCGACGAACCCCGACAGGATGTTGAGCGACGCCCCGCCCTCACGCGACGAGGCGACCACCTCCCGGACGTGCCGGGATTCGGTGGACGTGAACACCTTGACGAACTCCGGGATGATCGCGCCGGCGAGCGTGCCGCACGTGATCACCGTCGACAGCTTCCACCAGAGCGTGCCGTCGCCGAGGTCGGGAACGAGCATCCACGAGACGATATAGGTGATGACGACCGAGACGATCGAGGTCAGCCAGACCAGCGAGGTCAGCGGCGCCTCGAAGTTCATCTTGTCGACATTCGCGTACCTGGCGGTCGCAACCGCCTCGTTCATGAAATACGACAGACCGCTCGCGACGATCATCATGATGCGCATCACGAAGATCCACACGAGGAGCTGCACCTGAACCTGCGCGTCGGGAACCGCCAGCAGGATGAACGAGATGAGCGCGACGCCGGTGACGCCGTAGGTCTCGAAGCCGTCGGCGCTCGGCCCCACCGAGTCGCCGGCGTTGTCGCCGACGCAGTCGGCAATCACGCCCGGGTTCCGCGCGTCGTCTTCCTTGATGTTGAAGACGATCTTCATCAGGTCGGAGCCGATATCGGCAATCTTCGTGAAGATGCCGCCGGCGATACGCAGCGCCGCGGCGCCGAGCGATTCGCCGATGGCGAACCCGATGAAACAGGAGCCGGCGTAGTCGCGCGGGAATGAACAGCAGGATGCAGAGCATCAGGAACAGCTCGACGCTGATGAGCAGCATCCCGATGCTCATGCCGGACTTGAGCGGAATGGCGTAGATCGGAAACGGCTTGCCCCGCAGGCTGGCGAACGCGGCCCGCGAGTTGGCGAACGTGTTCACGCGGATGCCGAACCAGGCCACGCCGTAGCTGCCGGCGATGCCGATCAGGCTGAAGATGAGGATGACGGTGACCTTGATGGCTGCGAAGTCGCGCAGCACGCCGAAGTAGAAGATCATGATCACGCCGATGAAGAGCTCGAGCAGCAGGATGAACTTGCCCTGCGTGATCAGATACGTCTTGCAGGTTTCGTAAATGAGCTCGGACACCTCGAGCATCGACGCGTGCACCGGCAGGTTCTTGAGCTGGGTGAACGCGGTCAGGCCGAACAGCAGGCCAAGCGCGCAGATGACGCAGGCCGCCCATCAGCAGCGTGCGCCCGTTGATGCCGCTGAAGTCGACCGAACGACAGGTCCGGCAGCACCAGGTCGGCTTCGCCGCCCGCCTGCCCACGCGCCGCGGGCGGCGGCTGCAGACGGCTGCGCGAGCAGCGTCCCCGCAAGGTCGCCTAACGCAGTCATCGAGGCCAGCAGCAGGAACACGACGACTGAACGTCCCAGCCATCTCGGTACAAACACGCTCATCTCACCTCACACAAAAGCTCGGATTATAGCTTCAGCCGGGGCGGCAGCGCCATGCCGCCTGTCAGGAAGATCCTGATGCCCTCCTCGACCGATATATCCGGAAACGTCGCGCGCTCGCGCTCGCAGATCACGATGTCGCCCAGATACAGGTGGTTGGTCGGCACATAGACCGCCAGCAGCGGCTTCGGGCCCGCGCCCGCGATCGACCGTGAACTCGCGCGTCAGAAAGCCGAGCACGTACCCGCGGCGCGGATCCTCGATCATGACGACACGCTTGAACCCGAACTCGTTGTCCGGCGAAAAGGCGACCACGATCTGCTTGACCGGCGCGTAAATCGTCCGGAAGACCGGCACGCGCAGCAGCCATGCCTCCGCCCGCTGCAGCACGCGCCTGCCGATCACGTTGGTCGCGAACGCGCCGACCAGCATGATCACCACGATCGTCGTCGCGATGCCCAGGCCCGGGATGCGCAGGCCCGGAACCGCTGCTCGAGCAGGCGATCGTAGAACGGCGTCGTCAGGCCGTCGACGACGTTGAAGATCCAGATGAAGGCGGCGACGCTGATGAACAGCGGCACCGTCACGAAGAAGCCGGCGATGAAGCTGCGGCGGAGCCACTGCATCATCGCGCTACAGCCACCCGCGCCGCGATCGCCGGCGAGAAGCGCCAGCGCCGAGGCCGATCCGGTACCACGCGAACGGCGCGAAGCCGGAGCGCCTGCACGAAGCCCAGGAACGGCTTGACGACGAGCAGCGACGCGAAGAACGCCATGACGAAGCCGACGCGCGATCTCGAGGCGCGGTCGGCCGGAGATCGTGCCGCACCTCGTCGAGCAGATTGTGCGCGAACGCCGCGGTCATCGTCGGCATCGCGAGAAAGAACGAGAACTCCGCGGCCGCCGCGCGGTCGAGGCCCATGCGCCATGCCGCCGACGATCGTCGCGCCCGACCGCGACACGCCCGGCACGAGCGCGAGCATCTGGCACATGCCGATCGCCGAGCGCGCGCGGCACCGGCGTCCGCTCCGACGTCGAGCAACGGTCGGCGTCGGGCCGGTACCGCTCGACCAGCAGCATGACGATGCCGCCGGCGATGAACGCGACCGCGATGACCGGCGAGGCTCTCGTACAGCACGGTCTGCACGTAGTCGGCGAACAGCAGCGCCCGCGATCAGCGCGGGGATGAACGCGACGATGATCATCAGCGCGAAGCGCCGCGCGTCCGGATCGCGACGGCAGGCCGCGCAGGACAGCCGAGCAGCTTGGCGCGATAGAGCCACATGACCGCGAGGATCGAGCCGAGCTGGATCATCACCGTGAACACGCCGCCGGATCCTCGTAACCGAGCAGCCGCTGCGCGATCAGCAGGTGCGCGGTGGACGACACCGGCAGGAACTCGGTCAGTCCCTGAATGACGCCGAGAAGCGCGGCTTGAAAGCGGCTGGCAGCTCGAGATCTCACGAGGCTTTCGCCTTCCGCTGTGGCTTCGGAGTCTGCCTGCGTGTCGGCTGCTGCGGCGCAGCGCGCGTCGCCGCCGGGCGCGTGCGCCGCGGCGCGGGTCGGGCCGGCGCCGCGCCAGAAGCTGACGATCGCCGCCGCGATGAACACCGTCGAATACGTGCCGGTGATGATGCCGACCACCATCGTGAACGCGAAGCCCTTGAGCACGTCGCCGCCGAAGAACAAGAGCGCCAGCGACGACAGGAGCGCCGTGCCGGAGGTGATGATGGTGCGGCCCAGGGTCTGGTTGATCGCCACGTTGATGACGTGGTCGAGCGAATCGCGCCGCATCGAGCGCAGGTTCTCGCGCACGCGATCGAAGATCACGATCGTGTCGTTGGTCGAATAGCCGGTGATGGTCAGCAGCGCCGCGATCACGTTCAGCGTCAGGTCGTAGCCGAAGAACGCGAGGAACGCGAACGTCACGAGCAGGTCGTGGATGGTGGCGACGACGGCGCCGACCGCGAAGCTCAGCTGAAAGCGGAAGGAGATGTAGGCCAGGATCCCGACCAGCGACAGGACCGTCGCCCAGATCGCCTTGTTCGTCAGCTCGGCGCCGACCGCCGGCCCGACGATTTCAGTGCCGAGACGCTTGAACCCGCCCAGGTTCGCGCTGGCGCAGGGCCTTTTCGATCGCGTCGGCCATCGAACCGAGCGATGCGCCCGATTCGGCGCCGACCTGCGGCACGCGAATCATCATCTGCCGCTGCGACGGATCGCCGTACGCGTTGATGATCAGGTCCTGGCCGAAGCGTCTGCTCGAGCGCCGCCCGCACCTGCTGGTCGGTCACCGGCTGTTCGAACTGCTCGATGACCACCGTGCCGCCGGCGAACTCGACGCCCTTCGCGATCCCCTTCGTCCAGATCGTGACGATGCCCGCGATGATGATCGCCGAGGAGAACGCGATGGCGTGCCACCGCCAGCGGAGAAAATTGAAGTTGGTGTCTTTGAAGATGTGCATGACTCAAATACTCAGCGTCGCGACCTGATGCCGGCGCGCCAGGGCCAGCTCGAACAACGTCTTCGAGACGAAGGTGGAGGTGAAGAGGTTCGCCACCAGGCCGACGAACAGCGTGACGGCGAAGCCGCGGATCGGCCCGGTGCCGAACTGGAACAGGAACGCCGCCGAAATGAGCGCCGCGGTGTGCGTGTCGACCAGCGTCAGGAAGACGCGCTTGAAGCCGGCGTCGATCGACGCGCGCACGCCGCGCCCGGCCTCGAGCTCTTCCTTGATTCGCTCGAAGATCAGCACGTTCGAGTCGACGCCCATGCCCATCGTCAGCACGAACCCGGCGATGCCGGGCAGCGTCATGACCGCGCCGACGTAGGCCATCAATCCGAGCAGGATGACCAGGTTGAACACCAGCGCGACGACGGCGTTGACGCCCGAGAGCTTGTAGTAGACGAGCATGAAGCTCATGACGAGCAGCAGGCCGACGAGCGACGCGATGACGCCGGACCGGATCGAGTCGGCGCCGAGGGTCGGACCGATGGTCCGTTCCTCGAGGTAGGTGAGCGACGCCGGCAGCGCGCCGGAGCGCAGGATCAGCGACAGGTTCTGCACTTCTTCCTGCGTGAAGCTGCCGCTGATGCGGCCGTCGGTCGTGATCCGTCCCTCGATGCGTCGGCGCCGACTGCACGCGGCCGTCGAGCACGATCGCCAGCTGCCGGCCGATGTTCTCGCCGGTGACGGTGCCGAACCGGCGGCCGCCTTCGTTATTCAGCGTGAAGCCGACCGCCGGCTGGTTGTTCTCGTCGATCGTCGGGCGGGCGTTCCGCAGGTCCTTTCCGGTGACCGCCGCGACCCTCCGCACCAGGTAGTAGACGGTGTTCGTCGTATCGCCGGGCACGCCGCTCGCTCCCGGGATGATCTCCATGCCCGGCGGTTCCTGGCCGTTGACCAGCAGCGCCTCGCGCGACGCGGCCGGCCCCTGCTCGACAATCTTCAGCTCGAGGAGACCCGGCGACCCGATGATCCCCTTCGCCCGCTCGACATCGGTGACCCCCGGCAGCTGGACGAGAATCTGGTCGGCCGCCCTGCTGCGCGATGCTCGGCTCGGCGACGCCGAGCTCGTTGACGCGCCGCTCGATCGTCTGGCGCGCCTGCACGACCGACTCGTCGCGCAGCGTCGATCTGGATGTTCGGCTTCATCGTGAACGTGTAGGTGCCGTTCGCGCTGGAGCTTCGGTCGAAGTTGGTCTGGACTTCGGCGGCCGACGTCCCGGAAGGCGGCGTCCTGGGCGGGCGGGACGCCTTCGACGACGAAGCGCGATCGGATCGGGAGCCGTGATGTTCCCGACGGTGATGCCGCGCGTCATCAGCTCCGCCCGCAGCCGCTCCATCTCCTGCTCGGTCGCCAGCCGCAAGCGCATCGTCGGTCTGCACGCGCAGCACGAAGTGCACGCCGCCCTTCAGGTCGAGCCCGAGCTTGAGCTGCCTGGTCGATCAGGAAGCGCGGGCGACTGGATGTCGTAGCGCGCCGCCACGATCGGGTAGACGCCGACCGCCGCGAACACGACGAAGACCGCGACGACGGTGATGAGCTTCCAGCGCAGATTCTTCATGACAATCACCTACTTGGTGCGTTCGGCCGTCCCGCCGAGCGGTTCGACGACCGGCTCCTGTCCCTGGTAGCCGCCGATGGCCGCCTCGCGCGACTTCCATCGCGTACTTTGTCCGCAATCTGGAGCTGGACGCTCAGGTCGCCGAGGCGCGTGATCTGTCCGTGGATGCCGCCGGTCGTGATGACCCGATCGCCGACCTTGAGCTTGTCGAGGAACTCCTGCACCTTCTGCTGCTTGCGCTTCATCGGGAGCAGGATGATGAAATAGAAAATCGCCGAGCACCATCGCGAACGGAATGAGCTGCAGCCAGGGGCTGCCGCCCTCCGGCGTCGCGGCCATTGCGAACACAGAACCGAGCGTCGATGGTCATCATGAATCGTGCAGCCGGCGGGACAAGCTGTTGTGGAAGTCTAGCCTGAAACTTTCGAACCGCCCAAACGCTATAGCGTCCCTAATCCTGCTGAGCGGTGTCAAGGTAAAAGTGCAGGTTATGCAACGTGTTAAGGGTGGACGCGTTGATCTCGCCGGCCTGGAAAAGGTGACGCAAATAGGCACGCGAACAGGTCCGGCAGGTGTAGCAGCCGCACGTCCGGATCGGGCGGCCGGTCGTCCTCCGCGTACCGCGCATTCTTGATATTGATGGGGCCCTCGCTGGTGAACAGCTGCCCGTTCCGCGCGTTCCTCGTCGGGAGCACGCAGTCGAAGAGATCGACGCCGCGCGCCACCGCTTCCACGAGGTCCTGCGGCGTGCCTGCGCCCATCAGGTAACGCGGCCGCTCCTCGGGCAGACAGGGAGTCGTCCGCTCCACCATGTCGTACATGACGTCTGTCGGCTCGCCAACGCTCAGTCCGCCGATCGCGTACGCCTCGAAACCGATCGCCACCGTGCCGCCGGCGCTTTCCTCGCGCAATTCGGGCGAGACGCCGCCCTGGACGATCCCGAACTGCGCCTGGCCCGGATTGGTCACGATGACGCCGTCCGCGAAGAGGACTCCCGTCCCCTCTTTTCGTAAAGCGTAAGAAAGCGCTCGCGCGCGCGACGCGCCCACCGCAGCGTCCGTTCCATCGACTCGGCGGACCACTTCCGGCATCGGACGGGTGCGCGAGGCATTCATCGAGCACCATCGCGATGTCCGAACCGAGCTGGGCCTGGATGTCGACCGCCTTCTCCGGCGTCAGCAGATGCGCAGAGCCGTCGAGATGCGAGCGAAATCGCGCGCCTTCCTCGTCGATGGTCCGCCGCGCCGCCAGGCTGAACACCTGGTAGCCGCCGCTGTCGGTCAGGATGGGCCGCGACCACCCGATGAACGCATGGAGGCCGCCACGCCTCGCGATCAGGTCGTCGCCAGGCCGCAGATAGAGGTGATACGTGTTGCTCAAGAGGATGTCGGCGCCGAGCTGCTCGAGATCCCTGTGCATGACGCCCTTGACGGCGCCCTGCGTGCCGACCGGCATGAAGGCGGGCGTCGGAACGTCGCCGTGCGCGGTCGTCATCACGCCGCGGCGGGCGCGGCCATCCCTGTGGGTGACGCGAAAGCCGAACGGTCTGACATCGAGGAGGAACAAGTCTACAATCTCAAAGGCGGCACTGACGTAAAGCACTCATGAAAAAGTTGCGCGTCGGCATCATCTACGGCGGCCGATCCGGCGAGCACGAGGTGTCGCTGGCCTCTGCGGCGGCGGTGTTCGCCAACCTCGACCCCGCCCGCTACGACGCGATCCCGATCCGCATCGAGAAGGACGGCCGGTGGACGCTGCCTGAGCGGCCGCCGACGCTTCTCTCCGCCGCCGACGTGCTTCGGGCGCGAGGCAACGAGCCCGAAGGAGCCGCACTCGAAGCGCACGTGGTCGCGCGTCCCGGCGGGGATACGCTCATCACCATCGATCGGGACCAGCCTCAGGGGCCCGTGGTCTCGGGCCTCGCGCTCGATGTGGTGTTTCCCGTGCTGCACGGGCCGTACGGCGAAGACGGCACCGTGCAGGGCCTGCTCGAGCTCGCGAACGTCCCCTACGTCGGCGCCGGCGTGCTCGCCTCGGCCGTCGGCATGGACAAAGCGGCGATGAAGCTGGTTTTCGCCGCGAGCGGGCTGCCGCTCTGCGACTACGAGGTGGTTGCTGAAGCGCGACTGGCAGCGCGACGAGCGCGGCGTCATGCACAGCGATCGTCGCCAGGCTGGGCTTCCCGGTCTTCGTGAAGCCGGCGAATCTCGGGCTCGAGCGTCGGCATCTCGAAGGCGAAGCACGCCACCGAGCTGCGCGCGGCGATGCACCTGGCCGCCGAGTTCGACCGCAAGATCGTGATCGAGGCGGCCGTGCCGGACGCGCGCGAGATCGAGTGCGCCGTGCTCGGCAACGACGAGCCCGAGGCGTCGGTGCCGGGCGAGGTCGTCCCGTCGCGCGAGTTCTACGACTACGAGGCGAAGTACACGGACGGCGGGGCGTCCAGGCTGCTGATTCCTGCGCCGCTCACGGCGACGCAAAGCGAAGAGGTCCGCCAGCTGGCGGTCGCGGCCTACAAGGCGGTCGATTGCGCGGGCATGGCGCGGGTCGATTTTCTGCTCGCCCGCGACAGCGGCATCTTGTACCTGAACGAGGTGAACACGATCCCCGGCTTCACGACAATCAGCATGTACTCGAAGATGTGGGACGCGAGCGGCCTGCCGTACCCGGTGCTCCTCGATCGCCTGATTGCGCTCGCGCTCGAGCGCCACACGGACAAGCAGCAGCTTCGGACGAGCATGTGACGTCAGTCAAAGTCGCCTCGCGTGCTTGCGTGCGACTGCGCTGCCTGGCGTGCTGCTGCCGCGTGCCTGGTCGACTCGCTGCGCAGCCCGCGAGCGCGGCGCTGACGGAGGGACCGCGGCTCGCGGCCATCTACGACGCGATCCTCGATGCGCGCTTCGAGCAGGCCGAGGCCCAGCTCGATGCGAGCCTGCCCACCGGCGCCGGAGGGCGCGTGCCAGGCGCTGCGCCTCGTGTCGCTCTGGTGGCAGATTCAAATCAATCCGGAAAGCCGGTCCCTCGATCGGCAGTTCTCGAACCTCGCGGCTTCGACCATCGCCGCCAACGATGCCTGGGTCCGGCGCGAGCCGCAGCGCGCCGAAGCCTGGTTCTATCTTGCGGGGGCGTATGCGCCACGCGTCCAGTGGCGGGTCCTGCGGGGAGAACGGATCGGCGCGGCGCGCGACGGCAAGAAGATCAAAGAGGCGCTCGAGCGCGCCCTCCAGCTCGACCCCGCGCTGCACGATGCGTATTTCGGCATCGGCGTCTATCACTACTACGCCGACGTCGCCCCGGCCGCCGCGAAGGTGCTTCGCTGGCTGCTGCTGCTCCCCGGCGGCGATCGCGTCCAGGGACTGCGCCGAGATGCTGCAGGCGCGCGACCAGGGCGAGCTCCTCGAGGGCGAAGCCGACTTCCAGCTCCATCTCGTCTATCTGTGGTACGAACGCCAGACCGCTGACGCGATCGCGCTGCTCGAGCGGCTCGACGCTCGCTACCCGCACAACCCGCTGTTCCGCCAGCGCATCGCCGAAATCCGCGACGAGTACCTTCACGATCACGCGGCGAGCGCCGCCGCATGGCGGATGCTGCTCGAACGTGCGCTGGCCGGCACTGTGTACTCGCCGCGCACGACCGAAGTGCGCGCGCGTCTTGGACTCGCGTCGGTCCTTTCCGCCATGAATCGCACGACAGAAGCCATCAACGAGCTGCAGCGTGTCGTCGACATGCGCGCGAGCGAACCGATCGGCGCACGCGAGCGCGCGGAACGCGAACTGCGCGCGCTCGCGCGAAACCAGCGGCGGTGATTACTCGCGATCGCTCCGCGATCGCTTGGCGGCCGCAACTTTTTTTGACTTTTCTTGCACATTGTGCTTGACACTCGTCGTTTCTCGTCCATAATCTACATCTGGTATGAGGATGGTGAACTCAGGCCATCCCTAGTGAGGTCGAGGCTTGAAAAAGCCTTGACCTCGCCCTTCCAAAGCTGAACAGGCGCGGAAGGTGCCTCGGTGCGCAGAGTGCCGGCATCGGGTGAGCGTGCCAGGCGGCAGCCACCTCCGGGGTTCCCCGGATCAATCACGATGACGTGAGCACTCTCGCAAGTAAACCCAGATGAAGGGGGGGATAACAGACAATGGCAAAGAAAGCCAAGGGCGGGAAGAAGAAGGCCGGCAAGAAACGGTAAGCTGACCTCGCCCGTCAAAAAAGGGGGCGCCGAGTCGCCCCCTTTTCCATTTACACCGCCTCGATCATTTCATTTCGACCAGATCACTTCGGGCTCTGCAACGTCGGTTTCGCCGTCCCAGACGCGGACCCGGCGAATGACGTCGCCCTGCTGAATCTGATCGACCACGTCCATCCCCGCAATCACGCGGCCGAAGACCGTGTACTTCGCGTCGAGGTGGGGCTGCGGGGAGTGGGTGATGAAGAACTGACTGCCGCCGGTGTCGCGCCAGAGGTCCAGCGCCATTCCGACAGTGCCGCGGAGGTACGGACGCTCGTTGAGCTCGTCCCGAATCGAATAGCCAGGTCCACCTTCCCCGTCGCCCCGCGGATCGCCGGTCTGGATCACGAAATCGGGGACGACGCGATGGACGCTCAGGCCGTCGAAGAATCCCTTCCGTGCGAGCGTCACGAAGCTCTCGACGGTCAGCGGCGCGTCGAGCACCGCCAGCTCGATCTCGATGGTCCCGCGATCGGTATCGATGTACACAGCCGTGGAGACGGGCGGGCTTACCAGGTGCGCCGCCTGATACGTAGCTGGCGTCGCGACGGTAGGCGCCGGACGAATCAGCGCATCCACATCGGCCGAGGCCGACGGATCCAGCTCCTTCAGCAGCATGGCGGCGCGAAGGCGGACGGCCCAGTCCTTGTCGGCCAGCGCCATTCGCAGCACCGGTGTCGCGGCGGCCGCTCCGTACTTCGCGAGCGCGGCGAGCGCCGCGGCCCGCGCCGAATAAGAGGGGTCCCGCTGGCCGAACTGATACGCCTCGGCCAGCGCCCGGTCGCCGTCGGCCGGTTTGATTTCGCCGAGACCGGTGGCGGCGGCGGCGCGCACGACAGGATCCTCGGCCTTCAGGCGCTGAAGCAGGACGTCCGTGACGTTTGGGCGCACGAAGCTTGACGAGCGCTGTCGAGAACCGCCGGCACCACGCGGCGATCGGCATCGTCGAGCATCGCGGTCAGTCCCGGCAGCGCGATATCGGGCGGCAGCGTCCCGAGCACCGTCGCAACCGCGGCGCGCACGCTCCAGATCGGGTCGGGATCCAACCCTGAGAGAACCGCCACGAACTGTTCCGGCTCGAGCGCAGCGGCGGATCTGCAGCGCAGCCGCACGGATCGCCGGATTCGGATCGATCAAGGCGTCGAGCACCAGATCGGAGACGCCGGGAGCGCGGATGCTGCCCAGCGCCTCCACCACTTCCAGCCGAACATGCGAGATCGCGTCTCCTTGGCCTGCATCAATTTCACCAGGGCGGGGGCCGCCGCCGCATCGCCGATCCGGCCGAGCGCGCGGACGCTCTCGATGACGACGGGACCGTCGCTGCTGCCGAGCAGCCCGATCAGCGCGGGAACGGCCGAGGCGTCTTTCAATCCCCCAAGCCCCTTCGCCGCAAACGCGCGCGTGTAGGGGTGGGATTCGTTTGCGAGCGTCAGAAGGGCCGGTAGCGCGCGCTTGTCTTCGATGCGCTGAAATGCATAGGCGACCGGCCACCACCGTACTTTCGGCTGGCCTGAGGCATCGAGCACCGCGGCTGCGAGCTGGTCGTACGCCTTGAGCCTGACGAGCGCGTAGATCGCCTGCCTGAACGCCGTCGCAGGCAGGTCTCTCCGCGCGTCCGCATCGTCGCCGGGCAGTTCGGCGAGCGCACCCGACTGCACGATCTGGGACGCGAGGCGTCCCACCGCGTCGGCCGCAGATGACGTCGCCGATAAGACCGAGCGCTTCGGCAGCGCCTCCCTGCACGATGGGCGACGCGTCACCAAGCGCCGCGACCAGCGGGGCCACCGCGCCCTGTCCCCGATGAGACCCAGCGCGAACGCCGCCATGTACCGCACCTCCGGCTCGGGGTCGCGCAAGCAGCGACGTCAGCGGCTCGATGCCGTCGCGCAGGCCGACGCGTCCAATCGCCAGTGCCGCGCGCCGCCGCACGCGCGCCTCGGTGTCCGACAGCAGGCGCACGAGGTCTGGCGGCGGTGGCGGCGGGACGACAACCGGCGCTCGCTCCCCGCGTTGCAGCGGCGGCGGGGGCGGGGCGACCGGCGGCGCCGGATCGCGGAGCGAGCGCTCGATCCTCCAGCCTGAGGATCCACGCCATCTTCTGTTCGAACGTGGGCACCGGTGGGGGTGGTGGCGCGACCGGCGCACTCGCGCATGCCGCGGCGGCCAGTGCGAACGCGATCGAGATCGTCCTGCGCAGCATCTTCAATGGAATCAGAGGCACCTGCCGCGATGATATCATCGGGCGCCTTGCAGTTCCGCCACATCGCGATCGAGGGACCGATCGGCGCAGGCAAAACCGCACTGGCCGAACGCCTCGGCACGCATCTCGATGCAACCGTCGTGCTGGAGGAATCCGAGAACCCGTTTCTCGCGGACTTCTACGCCGATCGGCCGGGCGCGGCGCTGCAGACGCAGCTCTTCTATCTGCTGAGCCGCCATCGTCAGCAAACGGCGATCCGGCAATCGGATCTCTTCAGTCAGATCACCATCGCCGACTACCTGTTCGACAAGGACAAGATCTTCGCGTACCTGAACCTCGACGACAACGAGCTGTTCATCTATCAGCGGCTCTACGACCTGCTCGCCCGCGATGTCGCCTCGCCGGATCTCGTCATTTTTCTCCAGGCACCTACCGACGTTCTGCTGCGGCGGGTGCATACGCGCCGTCGGGAACCCGAATCGGTCGCGCTCCAGCCCGACGACGATTACCTCCGCGAGCTGAACGAGGCGTATCACCATTTTTTCTTTCACTACAACGCCACCCCGCTGCTGGTCGTCGAGACCTCGCAGTTCGACTCGGACGGCAGCGACGAGGCCGTGGACCATCTGATCAAGCAGATCCGCAGCATGGGCCCCGGCACCCGGTATTACGTGCCGCGGACGAAATAGCCAAAGCCTGAAGCCTGATAGCCCACAGGCTATGGGCTTTGGGCTCTTGCCTTGATAAGCTGACTCCCTTATGGCGTGGTTCAAGAAGGCCCGCAAGAAGATCGCGCCGCCGACCGAGAAGCCCAGCCGGGTTCCCGAGGGACTGATGGTCAAGTGTCCCGGCTGCGCGCAGATTCTCTACAACAAAGACCTGACGACGAACCTGAACGTCTGCCCCAAGTGCGCGCATCACTTCCGGATGAACGCCTCCGAACGCCTGCGGATGCTGTTCGACGATGCCTGGGTCGAGTACGACCGCGGCCTGGTCTCGACCGACCCGCTGAGCTTCACCGATACCAAGCCGTACAAGTCGCGCCTGAAGGCGGGCATCGCGGCCACCGGCCTCAAAGACGCGGTGATCGCCGCGTCCGGGACGATCGACGGCGTCCGTACGATGGTCGCGGCGATGGAGTACGGGTTCATCGGCGGCAGCATGGGCGTCGTGGTCGGCGAGAAGATCGCCCGGACGATCGAGCGCGCGATCGATGCGCGCGCGCCGGTCGTGATCGTCTGCTGCTCCGGAGGAGCGCGGATGATGGAGGGCGCGCTGTCGCTGATGCAGATGGCGAAGATCTGCGGCGGGCTCGCACGGCTCGATCGCGCGCGGCTGCCCTACATCTCCGTGCTGACCGATCCCGACCACAGGTGGCGTGACCGCCAGCTTCGCGATGCTCGGGGACCTGAACATCGCCGAGCCGCAAGGCGCTCATCGGCTTTGCCGGCCCGCGCGTCATCGAACAGACGATCCGGCAGAAACTGCCCGAAGGCTTTCAGCGAAGCGAGTTCCTGCTCGAGAAGGGGATGCTGGATCTCATCGTCGATCGGCGGGACATGCGATCGGTCATCGCCAACGCGCTGCGCTTCATGGGCGCGGCGCGCAGCGAGTCCGTACCTGTCGTCCGCGATTCGCCGCCCGGCGCGGAGCCCGCCGTCGGCGGCCCTGGCAGCCCCGTAAGTTCTGTCACCCCTGTCAGCCCTGTCAGTAACGACGAGCCTCCGCCCGCCTAGCGGCCCTCGTGACCGACCCCCTCTCCTACCTCTTCGGCCTCGGACAGTTCGGCATCAAGTTCGGCCTCGCAGAACATGGTCGCGATCGTCGACCGCCTCGGGCATCCCGAGCGGACGTTTCCGTCGCGTGCACATCGCCGGCACCAACGGCAAAGGCTCGGTCACGGCCATGGTCGACGCCGGGCTGCGCGCGGCCGGCCACCGGTCGGCCCGCTACACCTCCCCGCACCTCCTGGATCTTACCGAACGATTCGTCATCGACGGGCAGGCCGTCGCCGAAGACCGCATGATTGCCGCCGTCGCCGATGTCCGCGCGGCAGTCGAGGCACTGCTGGCCGAGGGAGCGCTGCAGGCACACCCGACCTTTTTCGAGGTGACGACGGCCGTCGCCTTCGAGCTGTTCCGCCGCGCCAGGGTTGACATCGCGGTGATCGAAGTCGGTCTTGGCGGCCGCCTGGATGCAACCAACGTGATCGATCCGGTCATGACCGCCATCACCTCGATTGCGTTCGACCACCAGCAATACCTCGGGTCCGACGCTGGCCGACATCGCCGGCGAGAAGGCCGGCATCGTCAAGCCGGGCATCCCGCTGGTCGTCGGCGAGGTGGATTCGGAACCGTACGCCGCCATCGAGAGGATCGCCCGCGAGCGAGGCGCGCCGCTCGATTCGCGCGGCGGACGGGGTCACGACAGGCGCGCGGCCGGACACCGGGACGATTGGCCTCCGCACGCCCGTCCGCGATTATGGCGATGTCACGATCGCTCTTGCCGGCGCGCACCAGATAGGCAACGCCGTCGTCGCCGTGCGGATTCTCGAGCTGCTCGATGAGCGCGGAATAGCCGTGCCGCCCCAGGCCATCGTGTCAGCGCTCGCCCGGCCGTCGTGGCCGGCTCGACTGGATCTGCGGCGATTGACGGACGGTCGCGAAATCCTGCTCGACGCGGCCCACAATCCGGCCGGCGCGGCCGCGCTGGCGTCCTATCTGCGGGGATTGGGATCGGGAAAGCTGCCGCTCGTGTTCGCCGCGATGCGCGACAAGGACATGGAGAGCATGCTGAGGGAGCTGCTCCCGGCCATCGGCCCTCTGATTGTCACCCGCGCCTCGAATCGCCGTTCCGCGGATCCCGAAATGCTTGCTGAGGTCGCGCGCCGCGTCGACCCGGACCGGTCGGTCACGATCGCGGCCGCGCCCGTGGAAGCGATCGAGGTCGCCTGGCAGCAAGTCGCCACGCATCGTCGTCGCCGGATCGATCTTTCTGCTCGGGGACGTCATGAAGGCGACGCGGCAGCTCGTGATACCCTTCGAAAGCGGCAGCTGAATGCGCATCTCTCCCGCGGCAGTTCTCCTGGTGACGATTTGTCTCGCTGTTCCGGAGCGTGCCGCCGCGCAGCAACCCGCGTCCACCGACACCGTCGTGGCGGAGCGCCACGAGATCATCAACGAAAGGGAGCACCACTACACCGGCAAGGTCGAGCTGGAGCTCAACGATACGAAGCTCTATGCCGACGACGTCCGCATGTATGTGGACCAGGATCGCGCAGTCGCGACCGGGAACGTCGTCTTCCGTCAGGGCAACAGCCAGATCGCCGCGGACCGCGCGCGATTTCAATACGAAAACGCGCCTCGGGACCTTCTACAACGCCAGCGGCTTCGCGACGGTGCAGCCCCCGACGCCAGCGCGCAAGCCCGGGCGTCGTGGCGCCTCCGCCGATGACGGGACAGGATACCGTCGTCTATTTCTTCGGCGAGACAGTCGAGAAGATCGGCCCGCGAAAATACAAGATCATCAACGGCGGCTTTACGACCTGTGTCCAGCCGACGCCGAGATGGGATTTCGACGCCGACACGATCGTGCTCAACCTCGATCACTACACGCTGCTGCGCAACGTGGTGATGACGGTCAAGGGCGTGCCCTTGTTCTACCTGCCGGCGCTCTACTACCCGACAAAGAGGGACGACCGCGCCACCGGATTTCTCCTCCCCACCTACGGGACGTCGACGCTTCGAGGGCACTCGTTTCACAATGCGTTCTTCTGGGCGATCAATCGCAGCCAGGACGCCACGTTCCTGCACGACTGGTTCTCGAAGACCGGACAGGGTGTCGGCAGCGAATACCGGTACAACTTCGGCGGCGGATCGGATGGCAACATCCGCGACCTATTTCCTCAACGAGAGCGCGACCACGCCGGATGGTTTGCAGACCGTCGACAAAACGCGAAGCTACAGGGTCAATGCCGCGGTCAGTGAGCTGCTTCCGTTGGCGGCTTCGCGCGAGGGCGAGCGTCGACTACTTCTCCGACATCAGGACAAATCAGACGATCAACACCGACATCAACAGTTCGTCGAACAACCAGCGGAGTTTTGGCGGCAACGTGGTCGGCGCGTGGGGCACCTACTCCCTGAGCGGGACACTCCTTCGCTCCGAATACTTCTCCAGCCAGAGCATCTCCAATGTGTCCGGATGCTGGCCCCGCGTAACCGTGAATCGGAACGAACGGCCCGTCGGAGACACGCCGGTCTACGTCTCCGCCAGCGGTGAGTATGCGAATAACATCAGCGTGGGGCGGCAGCTCGGCAGGGAGCTCGACAGAGGTCTGACGCGGCTGGACTTCTCGCCGCTGCTCCGCTTTCCATTCAAGAAGTGGCAGTGGTTCACGGCGAATTCTTCCGCGGGCTGGCGGGAGACGTTCTACACACGCAGCCTGGACCCGGTGGACGAAGGACCCTGTCACCGGCGAACGGACAATCCTGGAAGACAACCTGCATCGCCAATACGCGGTCCTTCAAACGCAGCTGACCGGGCCGGTCTTCAATCGTATCTGGGACACGCCCGACAACGGCTACGCCGAGAGGTTCAAGCATGCGATCGAGCCGTACCTGAACGTGGCATGGACGTCCACGATTCCCAACAACAACCAAGTCCTGGACAACACGGACCGGATTGTCGGGGGGTCAACGGGCTATACCTACGGCATCAGGAACCGTTTTTACGCGAAGCGCCGGCCGGCAGCTGCGGGGCAGATCGGCCAGGCGCGTGAAATTTTCACGGTCGAGCTGCAGCAGACCTACCACTCGAACGAGAGGGCGGCACAGGTCGACCCGCAGTACTCAACCAGCAACAGCGGCACACAGGCCGAATCACTTCACGCCGGTCCTGCTCACCCTGCGCGCTCAGCCGACCGTGGAGTTCAACGCGACGGCCAGAGCTGAATTCGACAGCCGGTATCGTGAGCTTCGGACGATTTCGGTGGCCGGCACGTATTCCTGGAGCTCGCAGCTGTTGTCCACCTTCGGCTGGAGCAAGAGAGCATTCATCGCGGAACTGCGACGGGTTCAACAATCCGGGTTCCCTCGACCACTCCATCAACGTCTCTTCGACGGTGCGCACCAGAGACAACAAGTACGGCAGCGTGTATTCGCTCAACTACGACATCCTGCGGGAGTTGCTGCTCAACCAGCGGATCACGGCGTTCTACAACGCCCAGTGCTGTGGCATCGCATTCGAGTTCCAGAAAGCCGGCTACTTCTCCGTTTCCGACCGCCGCTTTTTCATCTCCTTCACCCTTGCCGGGCTCGGCAATTTTTCGCCGTTCAACGGGGCCCTCGGCGGCGTGCCGCGCTGATGCTGCCCGACGATCACCGCAGAGCCCGCCGGGCACGCAGAGCACTATCGTTCTGCGATCTTTGCGGTTGATGTCGCCCTCATGCCGCGCCCGATTCTGGTCACCGGCGCCTCAGGGTTCGCGGGCAGTCACCTGCTGGACCTTCTGGCCGGCAATTCCGTTCCAGGCGGCGTAGTCGGCTGGCATCGGCCCGGCCGCATGCCACCGGCGCCCCGCTCCTCGGTGACGTGGGAGGCCGTAGACCTTCTGGATCGATCGCCTGTCCTCGACGCGATCGCGCGCTTGAAGCCGGCCACTGTGTATCACTGCGCCGGAGCCGCTCACGTCGGGCAGGCGTGGGAACGCACGGAGGCGACGTTCGCGACGAACGTTCGCGGGACGCACTACCTGTTCGCCGCGCTCGGTCTGGCAGGCGGGGAGACTCGCGTGATCATGCCGAGCTCGGCGCTGGTTTACCGGCCGGCGACCGAGCCGCTGACCGAGGACCATCCGCTCGTCCCCACCAGCCCGTACGGCTTGAGCAAGCTCGCCCAGGAGCTCCTCGGAAGCCACGCTCCGCCGGGGGTGCATGTCAGCATCGCGCGGGCGTTCAACCACTTCGGTCCCAGGCAGGATCCGGCGTTCTCCACGTCGGGGTTCGCCCGCCAGATTGCGGCGATCGAGGCGGGCCTCCAGCCGCCCGAGCTCCGCGTCGGTAACCTCGAGGCGCAGCGGGATCTCACCGACGTCCGCGACACCGTCCGTGCGTATTCGATGATCGCGGATCGCGGCCGTCCGGGCCGGGCGTACAACGTGTGCTCCGGCCGCGCCGTGGCGATTCGCGACGTGCTGGACATGCTCCTCGCGCGGGCGCGTATTCCCATCCGCGTGCACGTCGACTCTGCGCGCTTCCGGCCCAACGACGTCCCGCTGCTGCTCGGGGATCCGGCCCGCGCGCGCGAAGAGCTGGGATGGACGCCGCTCATTCCGCTCGAGCAGACCATCGACGACGTGCTCGGCTATTGGCGCGGCGTCATCTCCGCAGCTTGACAAGCGTCGCCGGGGCCCTCATCATCAGGCGAACATAAAGCGAATGACACTGTTTGATCTGGGCCCGCCCAGGCCCACCACCCGGCGAATCGCAGAACTCGTGAAGGAGGGCGGAACCGCCGCGCTCACCGAGGCGGAAACGCGCGCCGATCAGGCGCGCTATCAGGAGGTCACCTGCCGCTCCGCGCTCAACCGCGTCGAAGGCATGCCGTTCAACTGGACCCTCAACCCGTACCGGGGCTGCACGCACGGCTGTCATTACTGCTTCGCCCGCCGTTATCACGTGCAGTTCGAAATGAACGCGGGCGACGAGTTCGCCTCGGTGATTCTCGTCAAGCACAACATCGTCGAGGTCCTGGTGCGCGAGCTGGATCGTCCCGCATGGACGTGCGAGCAGGTTGCGGTCGGCACCGCCACCGACCCGTATCAGCCGATCGAAGGTCATTACAAACTGACACGGGGGGCCATTCAGGCGCTGACCCGCGGACGAACGCCGATGGGCCTGGTCACCAAGGGGCCGATGGTGGTCCGCGACATCGATGTGCTCCGCGAGCACATGCGCGCCGCCCGCTCGACAATATGCATGAGCGTACCTACTGTTGACGAGGACGCGTGGCGCACGCTCGAGCCGGGAACGGCCCACCCCCTTCAGCGGCTGCGGGCGGTTCGCGAGCTGGTGGATGCGGGAATCAACGCCGGCGTGCTCATGGCGCCGATCGTTCCCGGCTTCTCTTCGTCGCGAACGAAGCTCGAACGGACCATCAAGTCGATCGCCGACCACGGAGCCCGGTTCGTGGGCTGCAACGTGATGTACCTGCAGGAGGGCACGCGGGCGCACTTCATGAACTTCATCGCGCGCGAGTTCCCTTCGCTGGCGCCGAAGTACGAGAGGTTGTACGCGAGAAAGTATCCGCCGGAGGCCTATCGGAAAGAGGTGCAGGGCTTGGTGCGGGTGCTCCAGGCGCGCTACGGTTTGGGCAAGCGCGAGAGTCGCCAACACCGAGCCCGAAGAGATCGGAGAGGCCGGTCAACCCGAGCAGGTGGGGTTTGCCTTCTAGGCCACTCCTCCGAGTTCCAACACGTCCGCGGGCACCAGGAAATGGGCCGGCCGGCTTTCGACCACGACCTCGCCGTCGCGAGCCTTGACCACGAAGTGCGAGCCTTCCTTCCAGCTGACGCTGATCGGCAGCTTGATCTTTTCGTCGATGGCGCGCTTGAGGAAGCGGGCGCCGAAGCCGAGGTTGTAACCCTGGGTCACAATCAACTCGAGCGCGCTGTCATCGATCTGCAGCGTCTTGCCGGCCTTTGCCAGCGTCAGGGTGACCTGCGCGAGATAGTGCTTCGCGATCTCCCGCACCTCGTCGTGCGCGAGCGGCGCGAACAGGACGACCTCGTCGATCCGGTTGCGGAACTCCGGCGAGAAGCGGCGTTCCAGCTCGCGGAACACCTCGCCCTTCACCTGGTCGACGCCGACGTTGCGGGCACGGAAGCCCATCGAGCTCGTGAGCTGCCGGAAGTGTTCCGAGCCCAGATTGGACGTCATGATCACGATCGCGTCGCTCAGATAGACGCGTTTGCCCCGGCCATCGGTGAGCCAGCCCTCGTCGAACGCCTGCAGGAAGAGATTGAGCAGGCTGGGACTCGCCTTTTCCACTTCGTCGAGGAGGATGACCGTGAAGGGATTGTCCTTCAACTGGGTCGTCAGGATTCCACCGCGCTCGCTGCCGACGATGCCCCGCGGCATCCCGATCAGCTTGTCCACGGCGACGCTGCCGTCCTGATACTCGGACATGTCCACGCGAATCATCTTCTTTTCGTCGCCGAACAGGAACGCGGCAACCGCCTTCGCGAGCTCGGTTTTCCCGACACCGGTCGGGCCGAGGAACAGCAGCACTCCGTCGGGCCGATCGAATCCGTCCTTGAGCGGCCCCTTGTTCAGCACCAGGCGGCGGGCCACGGCCTTGATGGCGTTCGTCTGGCCGACGACCCGTTGCGCGAGGCTCTCCTCGATGTTCTTGAAGCGATCGGTGACGTCGCGGTAGACCATGTCCTCGGGGATCTGCGCGGCATGTGAGATGACCGACATCACGTCCTGCCGGTTGACCTCCCACCGGCGGTCCACTTCGGCGCGGACGGCTGCCGTGTCGAGCCATCCAATCACCTTGTCGGGCAGGTGCAGGTGCCGCATGTATCGCGGCGACATGTCGATCGCGGCTTCGAGCGCTTCGTCGAGCACGCGGACCGAGTAGTTTCTTTCGAGCCGCGGGCGGAGGTTATAGAGAATCCGCCGCGTTTCCTCGAGCGTCGGCTCGGCCACCACGACCGACCGGAAGCGGCGCGCGAAGGCTTCGTCTTCCTGGATATATTCCTTGTACTCGCTGAGCGTCGTGGCGCCGACCATTCGGATCTCGCCGCGCGAGAGGGCCGACTTGAGCACGTTGGCCGCGTCCGACGGCGCGCCGAGCGCCGAGCCGGCGCCGACCATGGTGTGGGCCTCGTCCACGAACAGGATGAGGTTGGTCCGTTCCTTCAGCTCGCGGATGACGTTCTGGATGCGATCCTCGAACATGCCGCGCAGCATGGTGCCCGCGACCATGGCGTTCATCTGGAGGTTGACGATCTGGCAGTCGCGGAGACGGACCGGCACGCCCTCCGGTTCGAACTCGATCCGCCTGGCGAGCCCCTCGACGATGGCGGTCTTGCCGACGCCCGGCTCGCCGATGAGCATCACGGAATTGGCGCGCTCGCGGTGGCAGAGAATCTCGAGGACCTGCTGGATCTCCTTGTCGCGCCCGTACACCGGCGGCAGCTTGTCCTGGCGCGCCAGCAAGTTGAGGTTGGTCGCGAAGTGTTTGAGGAACGGCGGCAGCTCGAAGCGCTTCTTCAAGCGCTCCTCGCGCAGTTCCATGTCACGAACGCGGACGCCAAGCCGGGCCACCAGCACCTCGGGCTCGACGCCATTCCGCCGCAGGATGGACACGGGCACTCCCTGCATCTCTTCGAACACGGCGGAGAACAGGTCGACCGACTCGATGTTCTGGCGTCCCGCCCGGGTCCCGTGGTGGAGGGCAAGCTTGCACACAAGCTTGGTCGAAGGCGACACCCGCAGGTCGCGCCCGGCAAACGACGGCACCAGGTGCAGATGCTCCTCGATTGCCTGGAGCACCGCATGCGGATTGACCTCGACGTCTCGCATGATGGCGGAGAACATGTCCCACTCGACCTGTGCGAACGCCAAAAACAGGTGCTCGTTGGTCAGCAACGCATGCTCGCGACGGCGCGCTTCTTCAATGGCGCGGTCGATGATGCGCTGCGCGGTCTCCCCGATCTTGCCTGCCGCGATGTCGAGATCTTCTACCTGCACGGCTGTCCTCCCCCGACTAGCCACGAGCAAGACCCACGCCAGCGACCAGCGTCGGCGCGCCGGGGCGCCACACCGCTACAAGCGGCTGTCAACTAATGAGTTGTCTCGTAACGCGGACGGACAGGGTCCACGTGCGTGGCTCGAGGACCACACATGGAAGCGAAGGTCTTTTCGCTATTTCAAACGTTTTCCGACGGCCGAGAGATTTACCGACGGGCCGGTTTGAGCAACGTCTGGACGCGCGTCTCGGTCGGAGGATGGGGACTGAAAATCGCGAAGGACGATACCCGCAATCCGGGCCGGTCGGGCGATTGAGAAAAGACCGAGTAGCCGGACGCTTTTTCTAGTAGAGTCGGCTCAAGCGACGAAGGACGAGGCTGGCATTCCGCTGTCCGGCCGGCGGAGCAGGATCTCGTAGAAGGAGAGTATCCCGTGCGCGCTCTGTCACTCACGTTGATCGGTCTGTGTGTCTGCGCTGCCGTGGCCGTCGCGGCTGGACAATCCCCCCAACCCGGAGCGCCCGAGACGTTCAGCACAAAGGCCCAGGCCGAAAACAGCTCGGGAGCCGCGGTGTCGGCACCGATCCAGATTCACATCGAGCGCTACACGCCGGACTTCGACCGCAAAACGGTCGAAGAGGCCCTGAGAATCGGTGGGTATCCCGGGTTCCTGCCTGCGCTCAGGAAGGCGCCGGACGTCGGATATGTGGAGCTGGCCGGCCAAAAATACACGATTCGGTGGGCGCGGCTGACCACATCCGAGAAAGGCCGGACGATCGTCGTCGTCACCGACAGGCCTGTGGCCTTCATCGGCGGCGGGCAAGCGGCCCCCAAGTCGCGCGCCGGCTACGAAGTTGCGCTGGTCCGGCTGGACGTCGACGGCAAGGGGAGTGGAACCGGCACGATGGCGGCAGCCGCCCGCGTCAAGCCAGACGGGAGCGGCGGCGTGGTGCTTGACGATTACGCCGAGGTCCCGATCACGCTGATGGCCGTCACACGCCGCTGAACACCATCTGGTAGTCCGACCGGCGAACCGACACGGTTAGCGGGTGGAGAGGGCCAGGGCCATGATGCACTCGAGGTTCTTCATCGCGACAACTGTCCTCGCGGCCGTTACGCTCGCGCCTTGGACCTCGTTCGCGCAGACCCGCGGGCGAACCGGACCGCCTTCCGGCGGACAGGCGAGGCGCAGCGGCGGGCCGACGGTCCGACAGGCCGTCCCACGGCCGTCGTATCCGGGCGGCGGTTATCGACCCCCTTATTATCAGCCCTCCTATCGACCCTACTACGGGCCTGGCTTCTCCTACGGGTACCCGTACGGCTTTTATCCATACGGCTCGGTCGGCTTCGGCTTCGGCTTCGGCTTCGGCTGGCACGGATCGATTGCGCTCGGCGTCGGCATTGGGTATCCGGCCTACGGGTATCCCTATTACGCCGGCTATCCCTATTACTACTCGGGATATCGCAGTTACCGTTACCCTGCTTCCGGCTATGTCGTGGCGGCGCCTGGCAAGCCGTCCGGCGGCGTGAGAATCCTGGACGCTCCGAAGAGCGCCCAGGTCTTCGTGGACGGTTACTACGCCGGCGTGGTCGACGATTTCGATGGGAGGTCTCAGCAGGTGAACCTCGAGGCAAACGTGCACTACATCGAGATCCGAGCACCAGGGTTCGAGACGTTGTCGGTCGACGTTCGCACGCAACCGGGTCAGACGATCAACTACCGCGCGCTTATGCGGCCAGCGCAGTAGCCGGCCGCTGGAGGTGTGACGTGAAGAACCTCAGCCTGCACGAACGTGCGAGTCACGCACTGGTTGTCCTCGGTCTCGCGGGGTTGGCGGTCGGGACTGCGGCGTGTGACACAATGGCAACGGAATGTTCCTGATCACGACGGCGTCTCCGGCCAGTCGCAGCGGTGGCGATCTCGCCGAATCTCATCGGCGTGACGTCGGTTGGCGGATTCGGCTGCACGGGCCTCGTCTTCGGCGCGTCGTTCGACGTGATCGTCGTGGCGAGCGGCCAGGACCTGACGGTGGATAGCATGATGCTGCACATGATCGACGGCACGAACCTCGGTGGGCCGTCGGTGACGATTCCCAGTTCGCAGCTGAACGCGCAGTTTGGCACGACGATCGTACGCGCCGGAACGAGCCGGGCGTTTCCGGTGCAACCCCGTTTTGGTTGTAGCGAGAGGCGGCCGCATTCCCTGGGCGCCACCGTCTTCGTGAAGGATCGGCACGGGAGGCACCAGTCACTGACCACGACAGTCGCGGTCCGATAGTCGCGACGGAGGGTCGGCGACCTGTACAGATCTTGGTCCGGCCCGCGAGATCTGCTGCTTCGAATGCCTCATGGAGTCCATGCGCCGAGCAAAATCGCCGCATCCAATCCGTTGACCCTGCAGTCCTGATTGAGATCGGCGGGCTGGTGTGGAGGGCAGGGGGCATAGGTCGCGCTCCCGGTCCACGCGGCGCGCAGAAGAGCGAGGTCCGCACCGTTGACGAGGCCATCGCAGTTGAGGTCGCTGGGCGCACAGCCCGTCCCGACCGGCGTCAGGAGGAAGGACCGCTGGCCGGCCATTCCCAATCGCATTCCCCAGCCCACGATCGTCCCCGTGTCGTTAATCGCCGTGGCGCGTTGCAGGATCCAGCCCGTGCCCGGCGGAATCAGCGTGTTCAGGTTCAGCGGCGCGCTGTCCGCGCTCGGCCAGATCAGCGCCAGGCTCCCGCCTTGAAGGTCGATGTCGACCTTGCCAACAATCTGGCCGGAGACGTTCACGTCCTCGGCGGTGGAGAACAGTCCGCCGGGGAACGATGCGATCTCGGTGATCTGATGCGCCGGGCCTGTCCAGACGACCGGGCGAATCTCCGCCTCGGTAGGGGTGACCATCACGTAGGCGCCGCCGGTGATCATGCCCGCATCGTTGATGCGCGTCGGCGAGGCATAGTTGCCACCGAGATCGGGCAAGGGCGTGAGCACGCCCCCATCCCAGACGACGGCTTGCGTGGCTCCGGCCGTCGCGGTCCGCCGCCCGATGATCTGGCCCGAGTTGTTGATGGCGAACGCCCAGTACGGCCCGAGGCCTCCGGTGTTGGGCAGTATCGTCGCCTGGCCGTTGGTCCACACCGTCGCCCGTGCATCGCCGATCGGCGTCACCAGCCATCCGGCGGCTTGGCCGTTGCTATTTTCATCGCGCGCAAAGCTGCCGACGTGTCCGGCAGGCAACGATAGGAAAGTCAGTTGGCCGCTGTCCCACCGGGCGGCCTGCGCTGTCGCTCGGGTGAGCGGGTTGGCCTTGTAGCCGACCACCACGCCCCCGGGCGAGATCCCCAGCCCGGCGCTGGATCGTGAACCCGCTCCGCCAAGGTCGGTGGCTACCGCTCCATTCCACGACACCGCCCGCGGAACCAGCGCCTGATCCAGCGCACGCCCGGCGACCTGGCCGGCGTTGTTCACATCATTGGCCTCCACCACTGGTCCGCCGATGCCGGAGAGCTCGGCGACGGTGTACTGAGATTGCGGCGCGCCTCCAGCCATTGCATCGTTCGGCCACAGGCACGTGAGAAGAATCACCGTGCGGGCGCCGAACCCGAGAGCATTGGCCAATCGATGCATGGTTGACGACATGGGGAGCCCTCCAAAAACTCTCATTCTCCAGCTTCACGTTCCCGTCCTGCAACAGTCCGGCTTACCGTGTGATATCTGCAAGCTTTCGATCGCGCCACAGTGTCGCGGCCTTTTAGCCGACCCGACAGCGAGTCCAGCATTACATGCCACACTTGATCGATGGGCCCCACGGAGCGACCTGAAGAGAATCCGGCTGAAGCCGGATCCAACAACCTGAGTCGGATCAGGTTGGTCGTCGTGGGCGGAGCGCTGCTCGTCACGGCAGTCGCATTCGCGCTGATCTGGCGAACGTTCGGCGCCACGCGCGAAGTCGGACTGCCCTTGGACTGGACGGCCACCGCCCTCGTGCTCGCAGGCGACGGCATCACCGGGACACGCGACGGCGACGCCGCCGCGGCGCGCTTCACGGACCCATTCGGCGTGGCGAGCGCTGCGGACGGCACCGTCTACGTCAGCGACGGCGCGGGCGCCGATCGCATCCGCCGCATTTCTCCAGACGGCCGCGTTTCAACACTCGCGGGCAGCGAGAACGGCTATGCCGACGGCACCGGCGACGCCGCCCGGTTCAGCACGCCGTCCGGCCTGGCGCTCGACGCGAGTGGGACGCTCTACGTGGCCGACACCGGCAACAACGTCATCCGTCGCATCACGCAGGACGGGCACGTCTCGACGCTGGCCGGAGACGGGGTCGCCGGCGCAAGCGACGGCCCTGCCCAGGCCGCGCGCTTCAACGGACCGATCGGCGTGGCCGTGGAGCCGGGCGGCCGCGTCCTGGTGGCCGACACGTATAACGATCGCATCCGGACCATCGATCCGGACGGCACGGTAAGCACGCTCGCACCCGACGCGCGCTTCCATACGCCGACCGGCGTCGCCGTCGATTCCGTCGGCAACATTTATGTTGCCGACACAGGAAACGGCCTCATCCGCGTCATCGATCGGTCCGGCTTCGTCACCAACGTACCCTCGCCCTTCGACGGGCTCTTCCATCCGATTGGCATTGCCGCGGGCTCGGCGGGCGAGATCTACGCCACCGACGAGCGCGGACGGATCGTGGAAATCAGGGCCGACGGCTCGCGCATCGTGGCGGGATCGGGGCCCGGCTTCCGCGACGGCGGGGGGCGCGATGCGCTCTTCCGCAACCCGACCGGGATCGCATGGGTGTCACCCGGCCGGCTGATCGTCGCCGACGCGGGCAATGCGCTGGTGCGGCTCGTCACCGCTTCGTCCCAACTCGAGCTCCGCCTGCCCGCTTCGCCGCGGATCGCGCCGCAATTCGATGCCGACCGGTTCGGCTGGCAACCGCTTCTCTGGCCGGTCGCGCCGTTTGACGGCCCCCACGAGATTGCCGGCACGCTCGGCGAAGCCCGGGGCAGCGAGGGGGCCGCACGCCTTCATGCCGGCATCGACGTGCGAATCGAGCAGGGAACGCTGGTGCACGCGGTGCGCGACGGCATCGTCACGAGCCCGGTGTCCACCGATGGGTTCGGCTCGCTGAACGAATGGCTCCGGATCGGCCCGATCGTCTACGTCCACATCCGCGCCGGCAGAGGGCGGCGCAACGACATGGTCGATCTCGAGCGGTTCGTTCCCGCATACGAGCGCGGCAGGCTGGCGGGGCTGCGGGTCAAGCGCGGCGCGCGATTCACCACGGGCGAGGTGATCGGAAGCGTGAACGCGTTCAACCACGTGCATCTGAACGTCGGCTGGCCGGGCGAAGAGCACAACCCGCTCGTGTTCCGGCTCGTCCAGTTCGAGGACACCATCCCGCCGACCATCCCTCCGGGTGGCATCCTGCTGTACGACGAGGAGACACGGCCGCTTTCGCGGCGGTTCGACGGGCGGGTCGTCGTCGAGGGGCAAGTACAGATCGTGGTCGACGCATGGGATCAGGCCGACGGCAACCAGCCGCAGCGGCGGCTCGGCCTTTACGATCTTGGCTATCAAGTGTTGAACCGCGACGGCTCGCCAGCGGCGGGTTTCGAGACCGTGCGTCACACTCAGCGCTTCGATCGCTTCTCCCAGGATCCAAGTGTGGCGGCGCTGGTGTACGCGCCGGGCAGCGGCATCCCCTTCTATCGCGGCGGACGCACGCGATTCCTCTACGTTGTCACGACCACGCTGCGGGAGGGACGGGCGTCGAAAGGATTCTGGGACACCACGCTGCTGGCGCCAGGCGATTACATCGTCCGCGTGCAGGCTGCCGATGTGCGCGGGAACGTCGCCGTCGAGAATCGCGATGTGCCCGTGACGATCGTTCGGGCGCCTCCGACGGTCGCCGGACACAACGACACCGACAGTCGGTGGAGTTCTATGCCGCTTCCACGCTGACTTACCGAATGCGCGTGGCGGGGAACCGCGCGGGCGCCGCGCCCTTCGCAGTCGCCTGAATCGTGTCGCCGCTCACGCTCCCCTCGTATTCCACTCCGTCGATCGTCAACGTGATCGCGTTTCCACGCAGGCGCCCCTTCACCTGCCCGGGGGGCCCGCCGGTCGGCGTGTAGGCGCCCTCCACCATCTGGTAGCGCTGCGTGAGGGAGAGCACGCCGTCAGCGACCCTCCAACTGCCCTGGACTTTCGCCGGAATGATGAACAAATGCGACGAACACCAGCTGTCGCACCCGTCTTCGAGCGTCTGCGTGTCATCGGCTGTCCAGCCGCTGGCCCAGTAGGTGTTCGCCACAATCCGCGTGCCTGGCGGCAGGTCGAGGAACTTGGGAACCAGCTTTTCGATATTCGAAGGAAGGAGGAACAATGCAAGGACCGTGGCTTTCGAGATGTCGGCGGCATACATGTCGCCCTGGACGAATGCCGCTTTCTCGCTCACACCCGCTTCGGCCGCCTGCCGCTTCGAGTACTCCACAAGCTCCGCGTTGTACTCGACGCCGAGCCCGCGCGCGCCGCGTTTGGCCGCGGCGATGATCGTGCGGCCATCACCAGACCCGAGGTCGATCACGAAATCCTGCGGCGTGAGCTTGACGTGGTCGAACATGGTCTCGACCATCGCTTCCGATGTCGGAACCCACACGGCATCTTTGCCAGGCTGGCCGACCGTCGGCTTGTACGGCTCCGTCGTTTGCGCCCACCCCTGCGTCCCGGTGAGCAACCCCACGCATACAAGGCACGGCAGGAATCCAAGACGGGGAAGATCATGTGTTCGTCCTCCTGACGCCGAAGATGCCCTCATTTTACCGCTCTGCTGCCGTGCCTGGAAGCGGCCTACAAACGTGCGGATTGAGCAACGCCTGGACGCGCGCTTCCGTCGGAGGATGGGTGCTGAAGAGTCCCATCAGGCCGCCAGCGGAGAACGGCTTGATGATGAACATGTGCGCCGTCGCCGGGTTGGCGTCCAGCGGGACCGCCCGGGCCGCGCCTTCGATCTTTCGCAGGGCGTTGACCAGACCGTGAGGATTGCCCGTGAGGGCAGCGGCGCCGGCGTCCGCGTGGAACTCGCGCGAGCGCGAGATCGCCGCCTGAATCAGCATCGCGGCAAGCGGCGCAAGGATCATCGTCGCGAGCAGCGCGATCGGGTTCCCGCCACGGTCGTTGTCCCGGCCTCCGCCAAAGAACATCGCGAAGCGCGACACCATCATGATCGTCGCACCGATGGTCGCGGCGATCGAGCTGATCAGGATGTCGCGGTGCTTGACGTGCGCGAGCTCGTGGGCGATCACGCCCTCCAACTCCCCCTCGCTCAGAATCCGAAGGATTCCTTCGGTGGCCGCCACGGCCGCGTGCTTCGGATTCCGGCCCGTCGCAAACGCGTTCGGCGAGGCCTGGGGAATCACGTAGCAGCGGGGCATGGGGATGCCGGCCCGCTGCACCAGCCGGTTGGTGAGCCGGTACAAGAGGTGGTCGGGGCCAACCTCTTTCGCGCTGTACATCCGAAGGACAATCTTGTCCGAGAACCAGTAGGACCCGAAGTTGGCGACGACGGCGAATACGAATCCGAGCATCAGCCCCTGAGCGCCGCCGAGCGCCTGGCCGATGAAGAGTAACAGTGCGCTGAGCGCACCGAGCAGGAATGCGGTCTTGAGAACGTTGCTCATATCTATATTCTACAGACGCTCCGCCGCCATGTCAGGTTCCAGGGCGGCGGTATAATTCAGTGATGCTGGCCCCGGTACTTGCTCTGATCGTTGTCGGTTCGATGGTTTCGCTGCTTGCGGCGCCCCAGGGACAACCAGTGCCTCAACCGTTCCCCCGGCCGGGTGTTCCGGTCGCGCCCCCGGCCCCGGCCCAGCCGGCACCGCCGCCTAAGCCATCACAGACGCCGCCCGCTCCGGCCGCCGTGGCGACCGGAGGAGCGCCGACCGAGGCCATGCTCGGCGTGCCTGTCTATCCGGGCGCGCAGTTCATGACCTCCTACGATGCCGGACGCGGCCAGCGGTACTACCTGTTCGGGACTCCGGCGCCGTTCGTCGATGTTGTGGCGTATTACCGGACGATGCTCAAGCAGAGGGGCAACGTTGTTTACGAAGCTCCGGCGACACATCAGTTCGACGTCGGCCGGTTCGACGAAGACACGATGGCGTTTCCGCCGGGCGTGACGATCAAGGACTTTCAGTCGGATCTGTCGCAGGGGTTTCCCAACCCGAAGCCGGGCGGTCAGCCGGCGCGGTTTTCGACCATCATTCAGATCGTGCCGGTACTGCGGGAAATAAGCCCCCCTGGTGGTAACCCACTGGGCACTCGCGCCGGTATCGTCCTGTCGAAACCCGTATCGCTCAAGGACTCGAGAAACGCCACGATATCCCGCATCTCGCTCTCGCTCATGTCGTCCACGCGAACGAAACGCCTGTCCAGACGGGCCGCACCGTCGTCGCCGCCCCGCCGGCCTCCTGCGTCAGTCAAAACATTGGGATTTTCGGAGCGCCCGTTGTCGTAGAAACGGAGGACGTCGTCGAGCGTGGCGAGCATGCCGTTGTGCATGTAGGGGGCCGTCAGCGCCACGTTCCGGAGCGTGGGCGTGCGGAAGCGGTAGCGCCGCGGCCCGGCGTCCGGCTCGGCGAGCTTTGGATTCTCCCGGACGCCTTCGGCGTGCAGCTGGAAATCGGAAAACATGGTGCCTCTGTGGCACCCGTCACAACCGGCGGTGTCGAAAGCCTGCCGGCCGCGCCGCTGCTGGGCGGTAAGGGCATTCGCGTCGCCGGCGCGGAACCGATCGAACGGGCTGTTCATCGCGACAAGACTGCGTTCGAATTCGGCAATGGCCTGGCCCAGGCGCTGGGCGTCGACGGACGTATCTGGCCCGAACGCCTGTTTGAAGAGCGCCACGTACTCCGGATTCGCCCGGAGGCGGGAGACGACGGTGTCGACAGCCGAGGCTTCGCTGTACGCGTCGCCCCGCATCTCTTCCCGCGACTTGAGGGGTTCGAGAGCCTGGGCTTCGAGGCTCCGGATCCGGTTGTCCCAGAGCATCGGCGCAGATGCCTGATCCACAGACTCGAGCGTCGCCTCGCCCGCGTCCCGCCGCCCCCTTCGTCCGTTCAAGCCGTTGAAGGCTGTGTTGAGCACTGTTGGAGAATTGCGCTTCACAACCGGGATGCGCCCTCCCGATGCATCTCTGCGCGCCGGTCCCAGGCCGGCAGAACCGGACCCCAGCGAGAGATCGCGGCCATCCGCGTACGCGAAATCGGGGTGGTGACAAGTGGCGCACGCGACGTCCTTGTTGCCGGACAGGATGGGATCCCAGAACAGCAGACGTCCCAGATCGACCGTGGCCTTCGAACCTGCCGTTGGCCGCAGCGTCGATGCCCGGACCAGCAGTCCGTCCGCTGGCTCTGGCCGGCAATGTGCGCGGTCAACAGCACGCCACTCGCCAAACAGACGAGCACAAGAACGCTCGAGGGAATGCGGCGCATAGTCAGATCCTCAAATCCTCAGATCCTCAAATCCTCAGATCCTCAGATCTTCACGTACAGCTCGTTCGTCTTCCTGAACTCCACGGACTTCTCTTCCATCCCGCGAGCCGCCTCTTCCCTCACCTGCTGCGTGAGCTCCATCGAGCAGAACTTTGGTCCGCACATCGAACAGAAGTGCGCCACCTTCGCGCCGTCGGCGGGAAGCGTTTCGTCGTGAAAGGCGCGGGCCGTCACCGGGTCGAGCGAGAGGTTGAACTGATCCTCCCACCGGAACTCGAACCGCGCCTTCGACAGCGCATCGTCCCACGCGCGCGCGCGGGGATGGCCCTTGGCGAGATCGGCGGCATGCGCGGCGATCTTGTAGGCGATCACGCCCGCCTTCACATCGTCGCGATTCGGCAGCCCGAGGTGCTCCTTGGGCGTCACGTAGCAGAGCATCGCCGTCCCGTACCAGCCAATCATCGCGGCGCCGATCGCCGACGTGATGTGGTCGTAGCCGGGCGCGATGTCGGTGGTCAGCGGACCCAGGGTGTAGAACGGCGCCTCGTCACACCATTCGAGCTGCTTCTCCATGTTCTCTTTGATCAGGTGCATCGGGACATGGCCCGGGCCTTCGTTCATCACCTGCACGTCATACTCCCACGCGATGCGGGTGAGCTCGCCCTGCGTCTTGAGCTCGGCAAACTGCGCCTCGTCGTTGGCGTCGGCTATCGAGCCGGGACGCAGGCCGTCGCCGAGCGAGAACGACACGTCGTACTCGCGCATGATTTCGCAGATTTCACGGAAGTGCGTGTAGGTGAAGTTCTCCTGGTGATGCGCGAGGCACCATTTCGCCATGATCGAGCCGCCGCGAGACACGATGCCCGTCATCCGGCGCGCCGTCATGGGAATGTACCGGAGCAGCACGCCGGCGTGCACCGTGAAGTAGTCCACTCCCTGCTCGCACTGCTCGACGAGCGTCTCGCGGTAGAGCTCCCAGGTCAGATCCTCCGGCCGGCCGCCGGCTTTCTCGAGCGCCTGATAAATCGGCACGGTTCCAATCGGGACCGCGGCGTTGCGGATGATCCATTCGCGTGTCTCGTGAATGTTCTTTCCGGTCGACAGATCCATCACCGTGTCGGCGCCCCACAAGGTTGCCCACCGCAGTTTTTCGACTTCCTCATCGATTGACGACGTGACCGCCGAGTTGCCGATGTTCGCGTTGATCTTCACGAGGAAATTGCGGCCGATGATCATCGGCTCGAGCTCGAGGTGGTTGATGTTGGCGGGAATGATCGCGCGTCCGCGCGCGACCTCGTCCCGGACGAACTCCACCGGCAGCCCCTCGCGGATCGCGATGAACTCCATCTCGGGCGTGATCTCGCCCTTGCGCGCGTAGTGCAGCTGGGTCACGCAGGCGTCGTTGCGCCGGCAGCCGATCCACGGCGCGCGCAGCTTCGGCAGCCCGTCTTTGGGGTCGTGGTCCTGAGGGCCGCTCGTGTCGTAGACGCGGAGCGGCGGTTCGCCACTCCCGGGGCCGGCCATGCGGATTTCCCGCATGGGTACGCGGACATCACGCGGGCCTTCGACGTGGATTTTTGTCGAGTTGGGAAACGCTTCGCTGAATGCTGACATCCCGCTCTCCCTTCGCCGGTTTCAACCGGATCAGGTTCCAAGGGTCTGCTCTCAATCCCCGCACGTCTCGTGCGGGATACCCCTGGCGGTTACGAACTATGACTATATCGTGAATTTGGCAACCGGGTCATTGGATAATCCGAGTTGGTCAGGTGTATCGTGCTGGTCTCGGTCGCCAGGAAATTGGTCCGTTTTGCGTGTTCGCACATTGCCGGTTTTTCGTTATCTGTAAGGTAGTGAGGCAAGTTCAATGAACACATCGCTATGCAGGAAACTGTTTTTCTACGTCGTTCCGCTGGCTGCGGCCACCCTGTGGGTGGCCCACACCCGGAGTGTAATCGCGGACTCCAGGGTGGAAGCCGACTTCAACGGCGACGGTCATGCGGATCTGGCGATCGGGCTTCCTTTCGAGGACGTAGGAGGGATAGTCAACGCCGGCGCGGTGAACATCATTTACGGCTCTGAGGTAGGACTGGCGCCCGCCGGGAATCAGTTCTGGACGCAGGATAGCGATGGAATCGAAGGCGTTGCCGAATCGGAAGACCAGTTTGGAAGGGCGCTCGCTGCTGGCGACTTCAATGGCGATGGCTGGCATGACCTGGCGATCGGGGTAGCACTTGAATCCGTTGGAACCCTGGAGTTCGCGGGAGCCGTGAACATTCTCTACGGCTCGGCTGCTGGTCTCACCGCCGCGGGAGACCAGATCTGGACCCAGAACAGCGAGGGAATTCTGGGTGTTGCCGAATCCGACGATCACTTTGGGGACGCCCTGAGTGCGGGCGACTTCAACGGCGACGGCCGCGATGATCTGGCCATCGGCGCCACCGGGGACAGTGTTGGAAGTGTGAACGGCGCGGGGGCCGTGAGCATCGTCTACGGCTCTGCCGCCGGCCTGACTGCTACTGGGAACCAGATTTGGACTCAAGATAGCCCGGGAATCGACGACCAGGCAGACGCCTTCGACAGGTTCGGATTCGCTTTGACGGCAGGGGATTTCGACGGGGACGGCCGCGATGACCTGGCCGTCGGCGTACCCGACGAGGACTTCGGCGGATTCGGCGGTCCGGTTAGCGCCGGCGCTGTGCACGTTTTGCGAGGCTCGGCCGCTGGTCTAACGGCCGAAGGGAACCAGTTTTGGACGCAGGACAGCCCTGGAATACAGGGCGTGCTCGAAGGAGGCGACCATTTCGGTTCTAGCCTCGCCGCGGGCGACTTCAATTTCGACGGGCAAGACGACCTCGCCGTCGGAAGTCCCCTCGAAGACATTGGAAGCATCCTGCACGCCGGCGCCGTGAACGTCCTGTATGGGACGCTCTTTTCTGGGCTCACGGCGGTCGACAATCAGATCTGGTCGCAAGAGAGCCCTGGAATCAACGGTGTGGCTGAACAGACTGACAATTTCGGACGGGTGGTGGCTGGCGACTTCGATGGAAACGGCGTGGATGACTTGGCGATCGGTGTTCCTAGAGAGACTGTCGGGAATGTGGAGGCGGGCGCTGTGAACGTCCTCTATGGTGTGTCAGGAGCCGGGCTGACGTCGCTCAACAACCAGATCTGGTCGCAAGATAGCCCCGGGATCGACGGTATCGCGGAAAGCGGCGACTTCGTCTTGTGCGGGATACCCCTGGCGGTTAAGAAACGACTATATCACGCGATTTTTCTGAGGATGAAGCACTTCAGGTAGTACGTCTCCGGCACGCCGAGCAGGACGGGATGATCGCGTCCCTGCATCCGCTTTTCGACGACCGTCACGTGCACCCGGGCATCGACCGCCGCTTCGTACACGATCTCGGCGAACGCGGCCTCGCCGATGTTGTACGAGCAGCTGCAGGTCACCAGCGTGCCGCCCGGATTGAGCAGCTTCAGCGCGCGCAGATTGATCTCCTTGTATCCGGACGTCGCTTTGGCGATCGACGCCTTGTTCTTCGCGAACGCCGGCGGATCGAGCACGATGGTGTCGAACCGCTCGCGAAGCCGCTCGAGCCCGCGCAGCTCGTCGAACACGTTCCCCACGCGCGCGTCGACCGCCACGCCATTTCTGGCGGCATTCGCGCGCAGCCGGGCGATGGCGTCTTCGGAGGCGTCGATGGCGATCGTTTCCTCGCATCGCCGTCCGAGCGCAAGCGCGAACCCGCCGTGGTAGCTGAAGCAGTCGAGCAGGCGCCCTCGCGCGTAGCCGGCGGCCGCCGCCCGGTTCTCGCGTTGATCGAGAAACAGCCCCGTCTTCTGGCCCTTGCGCAAGTCGACGTCGTACTCGATGCCCGACTCGGTGACGGTCGACCGTCTCCGGAATCTCCCCGGAAAGCACGTCAACGTGCTGCTCGAGGCCCTCGAGCACCCGCGTGCGAGGATCGTTGCGCGCGAGAATCCCGCGCGGATGCAGCAGATCGTTCAACGCCGCGACCACGGCCGGCAGGAGGCGATCCATGCCCTGAGACAGCGCCTGCACGACGAGATATTCGCCATAACGATCGACGATGAGCGACGGGAGCAGATCGGCCTCTCCGTGCACGAGGCGGTACGCCGTCGCGTCGATGGCGAGCGAGTGCGCGGAATGCGATGGCCGATTCGATGCGCCGGCGGATCAGCCCTTCGTCCGCCGGCTTCTCTCCGTCCGTCAGCATCCGGAGCGCGATCTGCGACGCGCTGCTGTAGAGGGCATGGCCGAGCGGACGTCCGCGCGGGTCGCGCACCAGCACGATGTCGCCCGCTTCGGCGCGGACATCGGCCAGATCCGCGCGATAGATCCACGGATGGCCGCCGCTCACCCGCTGCTCGCCGCGGGCGGAGATGACGACGACGGAGTTCATGTCACTCATAGTACAATCGCTCGTCGTGCGCATCGCCATCGGCGCCGATCACGCCGGCTTTCCACTGAAAGAGCACCTGAAGCAGACGCTCCAGCAGACCGGGCACGTCGTCGACGATCACGGAACGCACAGTGAGGCGCCGGTGGACTACCCGCCTATCTGCATCGGCGTCGCGCGCGCGGTCGTCGAGGGCCGTGCCGATCGTGGTATCGTGCTCGGCGGAAGCGGCCAGGGCGAGCAAATCGCCGCCAACAAGGTGCCGGGCATTCGCGCGGCGCTGTGCAACGACCTGTATACGGCCCGTCTGTCACGCGAGCATAACGACGCCAACGTCCTCTCGATGGGCGGGCGGATCGTCGCGTTCGGCCTTGCGGACGAAATCCTGCGAGTCTGGCTCGAGACGGCGTTCGAGGGCGGACGGCATCAACGGCGAATCGATCAGATTGCGGAGCGAGCGCGGACCTGATGCGGAGCGGACCTGATAAGGTCCGGCCACGCGTAGGCCGATGTAGGCCGGGCCTTATCAGGCCCGGCGAGGAAAACATGACGACAGAGACCACTACCGCCATGCTGCGCACGCTCGCCGAGACCGACCCCGAGGTGGCGCAGGCGATCCGCGACGAGCGCGAACGGCAGAACAACGGCATCGAGCTGATCGCGTCGGAAAACTTCGTCAGCCGCGCCGTCCTCGAAGCCGCCGGCTCTGTTCTGACGAACAAATACGCCGAGGGCTATCCCGGCCGGCGGTACTACGGCGGCTGCGAATTCGTCGACGTCGTCGAGCGCGCCGCGATCGCGCGCGCGAAGGCGCTCTTTGGCGCCGACCACGCCAACGTGCAGCCTCACTCGGGCGCGCAGGCGAACATGGCGGTGTATTTCGCGCTGCTCAAGCCGGGCGACACCGTGCTCGGCATGAACCTCGCGCACGGCGGCCACCTGACGCACGGCCACCCGCTCAATTTTTCGGGCAAGCTCTACACGATCGTTCCCTATGGCGTCCGGAAGTCGGACGAGCGGATCGATTACGACGAGCTCGATCGGCTGGCGGACGAGCACAAGCCCAGGATGATCATCGTCGGCGCGAGCGCCTATCCCCGCATCATCGACTTCGGGCGGATCCGGGCGGCGGCCGATCGAATCGGTGCCGCGGTCATGACGGACATGGCGCACATCGCCGGACTGGTGGCGGCGGGCCTCCATCCCAGCCCCGTGCCGCACTCCGACTTCGTGACGACCACGACGCACAAGACGTTGAGGGGGCCGCGGGCGGGCATGGTGCTGTGCCGCGAGCAGCATGCGAAGGAAATCGACAAGTCGGTGTTCCCCGGGGTGCAGGGCGGTCCGCTCATGCACATCATCGCCGCCAAGGCGGTCTGCTTCAAGGAAGCGGGCGAGCCGGCCTTCAAGGAGTACCAGACGCAGATCACCGCGAACGCCAGGCGGCTGGCGGACGCGCTGTCAACTGCCGGCTTCCGGCTGGTCAGCGGCGGTACCGACAATCACCTGATGCTCGTGGACGTGTTCTCGAAGGGCATCACGGGCAAGGCGGCTGAAGCCGCGCTCGGCAAGGCAGGCATCACGGTCAACAAGAACGCGATTCCGTTCGACCAGAATCCCCCGATGGTGGCCAGCGGCATCCGCGTCGGCACGCCGGCAGTGACGACGCGAGGCATGCGCGAGCCGCAGATGGAAACCATCAGCGAGCTCATCGCGCGGGCCCTGAAGACCCCCGACGACGATCGGGCGCTCGGAATGATCAAGACGGAAGTCGAGACGCTGTGCCGGAAGTTCCCGCTGTATCCGGAGGTCTGAGCGAGTCCGTCCAGGCCATCTTCGCGCCCGGCGGCGCGCTGGCCCGGGCGATTCCCGGCTTCGAGGGCCGTCCCGGACAGATCGAGATGGCCGTCGCCGTCGCCCGGCGGTTCGAAGCGGGCGGCGTGCTCCTCGCCGAGGCGGGGACCGGCACGGGGAAGACGCTGGCGTACCTGGTTCCCGCGATTCTCAGCCGCCAGCGGGTGCTGATTTCGACGGGCACCAAGAACCTCCAGGAACAGATCTATTTCAAGGACATCCCCGCATTGCGGGACGCGCTCGGTGTGCCCTTCACGGCGACGTACATGAAGGGGCGGGCGAACTACCTCTGCCTGCATCGCCTCGATCAGCTGGATCCGGACGGGCGGGAGCGGCAGGAGGGGCAGGACAGGCAGGAAACATTCGTTCCAGCCCGTCCCGCCTTTCCCGCCCTTCCTGCCTTCTCCCGAGCGTCGGACGCTGCGGTGAACGTCTTCCTGCCGATCATCCGCGAGTGGTCGGCGCGGACGGAGACGGGCGATCGCGCGGAGCTCGCCGACCTGCCCGAAGACGTGCCGGTGTGGAACGACGTGTCGGCGACCGCCGAAACGTGCCTCGGAACGGACTGCCCGCGTTACGACGACTGTTTCGTGACCCGGATGCGTCAGCGCGCCGCCGCTTCCGACGTCGTCATCGTCAACCATCACCTGCTCTGCGCCGACGCCGCGGTCCGGCAGAACGCCTTCGGGGAAGTCATCCCGGCCTGCGCCAACGCGATCATCGACGAAGCGCATCAGCTCGAGGACGTGGCGACGCAGTATTTCGGCTATAGCGTCAGCAACTACCGTCTGGAAGAACTGGCTCGGGACGTCGAACGGCTGACGGCGGCCGGTGACGTCACCGACGAACGCGGCGTCGCCGCAGCGGTTGCCGGCCTGCGCGATGGCGCCCGCGCGTTCTTCGGCGATCTGGCCCTGGCGCATCGCAGCACGGATCGCGTTCGTGGCGAGGAACGCGTGCGCGCCAGCTCGTCGTCCCTTCTGCAAGCAGCCGAGGCAGCGGCGCAACTGACGGGCGCACTCGATCTCGTCGAGGCCGCCTTCACGGTCCGGCTAAAGCCGGACACTACGACTACGACTCCGAACCATTCAGTACAGCGTCCGGCTTCAGCCGGACCGTGATCCCGACGGCGACTCCGACAGAACGAGGCGGTCGCGACGCTCGCCCGACGCGCTGCCGCGCTACGCGACGAAATCAGGCTCCTGCTGCGCGCGGGCGACGCCGACTTCGTATATTTTGTCGAGTTCCGCGGGCGGGGCATTTTCCTCAGGGCCGCGCCGGTGGACGTCTCGGCCATCGTTCGGGAATTGCTGCTGGATCGGATGCGCACGACCATTCTCACGTCCGCGACGCTCACCGTGGACGGCACCTTCGAGTACATCCGGAAGCGGCTTGGCATCAGGGGCGCGGATGAGGTCTGCCTGCCGTCGGAGTTCGATTTCGAGCAACAGGCCATCATGTATCTCCCGCGGCGCATGCCGGATCCGCGGTCGAGCGATTTCCCGCTGGCGGCGGGCCGCGAAGTCGTCGAGATCCTGAAACGAACGCGCGGACGGGCTTTCGTCCTGTTCACCAGCTACGCCACGATGCGCGATGTGCTGGGCATCGCCGAGATGGCGCTCGAGTATCCGATCTTCGCGCAGGGCTCGGCTCCCCGCACCCAGTTGCTCAAGCTCTTCCGTGAGACGCCGCACGCCGTGCTGTTTGCCACGTCCAGTTTCTGGCAGGGCGTTGACGTCGCGGGCGAGGCGCTGAGCTGCGTGATCATCGACAAGCTGCCGTTCGCCTCGCCGTCCGATCCGGTCACCGCGGCCAGGATCGATGCCGTCCGCGAGCGCGGCGGCGATGCCTTCGGCGAGTATCAGGTTCCCCTCGCCATTCTGGCGCTCCAGCAGGGACTGGGACGCTTGATCCGTCACCGGCAGGACCGCGGCGTGCTTGCCGTGCTCGATCCACGGCTGCGCACAAAGGGGTACGGGCGGCGGTTTCTCGCTTCGTTCCCACCGGCGCCGCAGGTGTCGGATTTCGCCCGTATCGAGGCCTTTTTTTGCCCTTCGGCCGAGGCGGTGAAAAAGAGTAAACTGTAGCCAGCCTGCTTTTTTCTTCATTGCTCAGGAGGGTTTCATGGTCTGCCGAGACACCGGCCGCATGTTTCGTGTGACTTTTCTCGCCGTGCTCGTCGCGCTCGGGCTGGCGTTGCCGGTTGCCGCCCAGAACCTTGTCGTCGGCAGGGTGACGGATGTGAAGGGCCAGCCGGTCGAAGGTGCGGTTGTCACCATCGCGCAGCCGAGCAGCGGTCGCAAATACGAAACGAAAACCAACAAGAACGGCGAATACACCCAGGTCGGACTCATCGCCGGGGCGTACACGGTCACCGTGACGAAGGAAGGCGTTGGCTCGGCGAAGGGCAACATCGCTGTCAAGGGCGGGCGGGTTCCAGCCAACTTCGTGGTCGGCGTGACGGCCGAGTCGGCCGGCGAAGGCATGAGCAGGACCTTCAACGAAGGTGTGGCGGCGAGCGCCGCCGGCAACTTCGACGAAGCGATCGCCAAGTTCATGGAGGCGGTGAAGACGAACCCGCAATGCTCCGACTGCTACTACAACATCGGGGTTGCGAACGCCGGGAAGAAGGACTACGCCAAGGCCGAAGAAGCGTACAACATGTCGATCCAGCAGAAGCCCACTGCCGAGGCGTACAACGGCCTCGCGCAGGCGCTGACCGCTCAGCGAAAGACCGATGAGGCTTCGGCGGCCGCCAAGAAGGCGGCGGAACTGATGGCGACAGCAGGCCCGGCCGCTGGTGGCGGCGACCCGGAAGCGCTGGTCAACCAGGGCAAGATTTTCATCAACGCCGGCAACATGGCCGACGCGAAGACGCAGTTCCAGAACGCGATCGCCGCCAAGCCCGATCATGCGGACGCGCATTTTTTCCTTGGAAACGTGCTCGTGGGCGAAGGGAACTTCGGGGAAGCGGTCAAGGAGTTCGAGACGTATCTCAAGTTCGCGCCCACTGGCCCGAACGCCAAGCAGGCTCAAGACAACGTGAACGCGTTGAAGCCGCTGGTCAAGTAAGCGCACCGCGCAATGCATGCCTGAACCCGCCGCGCTCCGTGCCCGGCTGGCTGACGTTCGCGATCGCATCGCGCGCGCCGCCGGCCGGGCCGGGCGCGACCCCTCCTCGATTCGCCTCGTCGCCATCTCCAAAACCTTCACTGCCGACCACGTCCGGGCCGCGGCCGACTGCGGCCAGGTCGACTTCGGAGAAAACAAGGTCCAGGAGGCCCTGGAAAAGATGGATCGGACGGCCGATCTGTCGCTTCGCTGGCACCTTGTCGGGCATCTGCAGTCGAACAAGGCCAGGAAGGCCGGGGCGCGGTTCCACGTCGTCCACTCGGTCCACGATGCGGCTGTCGCGGCGCGATTGGATGAAGGGGCTCGCGGCCGGGGCAGCCAGCTGGAACTGCTGGCGCAGGTTGACCTGGCGGGCGAGCCGACCAAGCATGGCGCCCAGGCCGATGCAGTGCCCCGCATCTTCGAGGCAGCGCGGCCGTTCGTCGCAGCGCGGTTCGTCGGGCTGATGCTGCTGCCGCCGGCCGTGGACGACTCGGAGCAGGCGCGGCCCTACTTCCGCGCCGCGCGCGAGTTGAGGGATGAGCTGGTCGCCAGGGGCGTGGACAAGTCGATGCTTGTCGAGCTGTCCATGGGAATGAGCCAGGACTTCGAGATCGCGATCGAGGAAGGGGCCACGCTCGTTCGCGTCGGAACCGCCATTTTTGGCAGCCGCGGCCCTGGACCTTCAAGCCCTGTCTGATCCGGACGACTACGGTCCGCCGCGTCTCGGCCCGATAAGCCGGAAAGCCCAGGAGAGCAGTCCAAAATGAACGTAAGTCCCCTCGACCTCAGACAGCAGAGATTCCGATCCACCTTTCGCGGCTTCGACAAGATCGAGGTCGCCTCGTTCCTCGCCGCGGTCGCCGACGACTACGAGCAGGCGCTCCGCGAAACGGATCGGCTTCGCCAGGATGCCACACGAATGGAGGCGGCAATCAACGAGCACCGCGAGCTGGAAAAGAATCTGAAAGCCACGCTGTTGACGGCGCAACGGCTCGCCGACGACGTCAGGGCCCAGGCGGATCGGGAAGCGAAGCACATCGTGCACGAGGCCGAAGGGCGCTCCGATTTGCTGCTGGAGAAGACGCCAGGCCAGGGCCGAAGACATTCAGCGCGGCATCGACGGATTGAAGCTCAAGCGCAAGGACGTCGAGACCACGATCGAGGCGACGATCCAGACCCTCCGCAACACGCTCGAATTCGTCCGCGAACAGGAGGCGCACGAGCGAGACGAGCGGGTTCTGTTCCATCGCCCGCGGCTCGCCGAAGCGCCGGAATCGGCTGCCCCCGAGCGCCGCCGGATGCAGGTGCAGGCCTTGCCCTGATTCGAGCGACTGCGGCAGGCGTCGAGCTCGACGTCCGTGTGGGGAACTACAGGATGCTCGACAGGGTGTCGACGTGGAAGTCGAACGGCCAGGGGTAAACGAAGCCTGGCGCGACTTCGATCTCGCGGACGTAGGCGCCGTCCACGATCGTGTGACGATCCCGGGACAGCAGCGTGATATCGTCCACCGGAATGTCGAAGTTCGACGCGGCCTCGAAGATCCGCTTCCGCAGCATGTCGTCGGTCTGCTGCCCTCTGAACAACGAGAGCTGATGGACCGAGTCGGTGAATTTGTAGTGCGAGACGTACGCGCTCCCGATGCGCCACGTCGCGTTGGCGATCAGGACGACGACGACCAGCTTGACGATCGTTTTTATCAACGGATCTGGTGCAGCATGCGGTCCCAGCGGGTCCGCGTAAAGAAGTGGACGAACACGGATCCCAGCCGTTTCAGCGCCGCACCCGTGCCTTCCTCATAGTAGTCCCCGACGCCTGCGTCGTACGACCAATAAATCACCAGCGCCTTGCCCTTGACGTAGTCCCGCGGCAGGAAGCCCCAATACCGGCTGTCCTGCGAGTTGTCGCGGTTATCGCCCATGACGAAATACTGGTCGGGCGGCACGGTCACCGGGCCGTAACGCTCCCGGACGTCGAAGGAGGTCACCTCCCGCAGGTCGGTGGAGGTGCCGGGCGGCTCGAGGAAATGGACGTACGGTTCGTCGAGAGGGGTGCCATTTACCGAGACCCTCTTGTCACGCAGCTCGAGCGTGTCGCCGGGCAGGCCGATCACGCGCTTGATGAAGTCGCGGCCCGGATCTTCGGGGTACTTGAAGACGATGACATCGCCGCGCTTGATGGTGCCGATCGGCAGGAGCGCCCGTTCGATGGACGAGGCTGCGGGACCGAACGTGAACTTGTTGACGAGGAGGTGATCGCCGATGAGGAGGTTGTTCTCCATCGAACCGGTCGGGATCTTGAATGCCTGCACGACGAAGGTGCGGATGAACAACGCGAGGATCACCGCGATGACGATTGATTCGAAGTACTCGCGAACGGTGGACTTCTTGAATGCGTTGCGCATGTGTGCTGGTCCAAAGCCGGGCGCCCGAGCTAGGCTCCGGGCCGGTTTAGCTATTCCTCAGTTCCCATTTTGAGCACGGCGAGGAACGCTTCCTGCGGAATCTGCACCCGCCCGACCTGCTTCATCCGCTTCTTGCCTTCCTTCTGCTTTTCGAGCAGCTTCCGTTTCCGCGAGATGTCGCCGCCGTAGCACTTGGCGAGCACATTCTTCCGCATCGCCTTTACAGTCTCTCGGGCGATGACGCGGCTGCCGATAGAGGCCTGAATCGCCACCTCGAACATCTGCCTCGGGATGAGCTCGCGCATCTTGGCCGCCAGGGCGCGTCCCCGCTCGTAGGCGGTGTCGCGATGCACGATGATCGACAGGGCATCGACCGGATCGCCGTTCACCAGAATGTCGAGCTTGACGAGCGGCGACGGCCAGTACCCGGTGACATGATAGTCGAGCGACGCATAGCCGCGGGAAATCGTCTTCAGCTTGTCGTAGAAATCGAGCACGACTTCGTTGAACGGCAGCTCGTAGGTGATGAGGACGCGGTTGGACGCCAGATATTCGAGCGTCTTCTGGACCCCGCGCTTGTCCTGACAGAGCTGGAGGATCCCCCCGACAAATTCCACCGGCGTCAGGATCATCGCCGTAATCACCGGCTCCTCGATCTGCTCGATCCGGCCGGCGTCGGGCAGCTTCGCCGGGCTGTCGATCTCCTCCAGAACGCCGTCGGTGGTGGTGACGCGGTACAGCACGCCGGGCGCCGTCGTCACGAGGTCCATGTTGAACTCGCGCTCGAGCCGTTCCTGGACGATGTCCATGTGCAGCAGGCCCAGGAACCCGCACCGAAACCCGAAGCCGAGCGCCGCCGACGTTTCGGGCTCGTAGAAAAACGACGCGTCGTTGAGCCGCAGCTTCTCCAGTGCGTCGCGGAGCTCCGGGTACTGGTGTCCCTCGACCGGGTAGAGCCCGGCGAACACCATCGGCTTGAGCACCTTGAAGCCCGGAAACGGCTCGAGTGTGGGCCGGCCGGATTCCGTGATGGTGTCGCCGATCTTCGCGTCGCTGACCTTCTTGATGTTGGCGACCAGGAAGCCGACTTCACCGGCGCCGAGCTCGTCGATCTCCACCGCCTTGGGGGTGAAAATGCCGACCTGCAGCGACTCGTAGTCCTGGCCCTCGGCCATCAGGCGGATCCTCATGCCCGGCTTCAGGGTGCCGTCGATCACGCGGACGACGATCACGACGCCGCGATAGGGGTCGTACCAGGAGTCGAAGATCAGCGCCTTCAGCGGCACATCGGGGTCTCCGCCGGGCGGCGGCAGCCGCTGCACGATCGCCTCGAGGATCTCGGGCACGCCGGTCCCGACCTTGGCGCTGGCGAGGACCGCGCCCGCGCCGTCGAGGCCGATGATCTCCTCGATCTGGCGGCGCGCCTCTTCGGGCTGCGCGCCGGGGAGGTCGATCTTGTTGATGACCGGGATGATCTCGAGGCCGTTTTCGACGGCAAGGTACGCGTTGGCCAGCGTCTGCGCCTCGACGCCCTGCGACGCGTCCACGAGAAGCAGCGCGCCCTCACAGGCGGCAAGGGAGCGCGTCACCTCGTAGGAGAAATCGACGTGGCCGGGCGTGTCGATCAGGTTCAGGATGTACTTCGCGCCGTCGGCGGCGGTGTAGTTCAGCCGGACCGGGTGCGCCTTGATCGTGATGCCGCGCTCCCGCTCGAGGTCCATCGTGTCGAGCACCTGGGCTTCCATTTCGCGCGCCTGCAGGGCGCCCGTCAGCTCGAGGAAGCGATCGGCGAGCGTCGACTTTCCATGGTCGATGTGGGCGATGATCGCAAAATTCCGGATGCGGGCGGGATCCATTAGAGATGGAAGCGGGTGCTAGGCACCCGGCACCTTCACCTGCTCTCCACCGCCACGTAGCGCTGCGGATATTCGGGGCCGACGTACTCCGCGCGCGGGCGGATCAGGCGGTTGTTCGCGTACTGTTCCAGCACGTGGGCGGTCCACCCGGAAATCCTGCTGACGGCGAAAATCGGCGTGAACAGACTGCTGTCGATCCCGAGCGCGTGGTACGTGGACGCCGAATAGAAATCGACGTTCGGATTGAGATGCTTTTCCGCCTTGACCACCGCTTCGATACGTTCGGACATCTCGAACCAGCCCGCTTGCCCGCTGCGTTGGCCGAGGTCGCGGGACATCTGCCTGAGGTGCGTGGCGCGCGGATCGTCTACGGTCTTGTAGACGCGATGGCCAAAGCCGGGGATCTTCTCCTTGCGAGCCAGCCTGGCGCGGACAGCCTCCTCGGCCTTCTCCGGAGGCGACTGCAGTCCAATCTCGAGCAGCATCCGCATCACGTCCGCGTTGGCGCCGCCGTGCAGCGGCCCCTTGAGGGCCCCGATCGCGCCGACGATAGCCGAGTGGATGTCGGTGAGCGTCGCCGCCGCGACCCGCGCGGCGAACGTCGAGGCGTTCAATTCGTGGTCGGCGTGAAGGATGAGCGCGACGTCGAAGGCCCGGGTGGCAAGGCCGCTGGGGCGCTCGCCGCTCAGCATATAGAGAAAGTTTGCCGCGTGGCTCAGCACCGGATCGGGCTGAATCGGTCCGCCCCCGGCGTTCAGCCGTCCGAGCGTAGCCACGACCGAGCCGATCTGCGCGGTCAGCCGGATCGCCTTCCGCGCGTTGGCCTGCGGCGTGTTGTCGGTGGCGTCGGGATCGTAGTGAGCGAGGGCGGAGGCGAGCGTCCTCAGCGCGTCCATCTCGGCGCCGGCGGGCAGCGTCCGCATCAGCCGCAGAATCGGCTCGGGCAGGGGACGCGCGGCCGCGAGCGCCGACTGCAGATCGCCGAGCTCGGCGCGCGTCGGCAACCGGCGATGCCACAGCAGATAGCAGACCTCCTCGAACGTCGCGTGCCGCGCGAGCTCGTGGATGTCGTATCCGCAATACGCGAGAATGCCCCGGTCGCCGTCGAGATAGCAAATGGACGACGAGGTCGCGACCGTGTCTTCGAGTCCTGCTTTCGCAGCCGTGGCCATGGCACATCATACCTTGGCACGGGCAAACGAACATTGGTCCACGCGTGAAGCCGTCCTGGCGAAGACCGCGTTCCACCTGCAAAGCGTTTCGTTGGTTTGGCGATGATCTCGGGATTGATCGCAGTGGCTTTCACGTTTAGCGATCATCTGGACACAAGCCGGAAACCATTCCGTTGATGTGCCCGCCCGATCGTTGATTCGCGGATCTCGGGCGACATTCAACTGGCGTTCCCCCGAATCGGTTCAGCTGGCGCAGTAATCGCGTCCGCGCGGCCGTCGGCCCCGTATAATCCACTGAACGATTGGCTCTCAGCCCCGGCGCGCGCCTAGGCGTTTACGAAGTCACGGTCCAAATTGGCGAAGGTGGCATGGGCCAGGTCTACCGGGCCCGCGACACGAAGCTGAATCGTGACGTCGCGCTCAAAGTGCTGCCAGACCTCTTCGCGAGCGACGCCGAGCGGCTGGCGCGTTTCACACGCGAGGCCCAGACCCTCGCCTCGCTGAACCATCCGCACATCGCGGCAATCTACGGTCTCGAGGAATCGGGCGGTGTGCGCGCCCTGGTCATGGAGCTCGTCGAGGGCGAGGACCTCTCACAGCGGATCGCGCGCGGCGCGATCCCGCTCGACGAAGCACTCCCGATAGCGCGCCAGATCGCCGAGGCGCTGGAGGCGGCGCACGAGCACGGGATCATTCATCGCGATCTCAAGCCCGCGAACATCAAGGTGCGGCCGGACGGCACCGTGAAGGTGCTGGACTTCGGTTTGGCGAAGGCCGATCGGAACCGCCGGCCTCGTCGCCGGAGCGTGACGCAGTCGCCCACGCTGACCTCGCCCGCGATGATGACCGGCATGGGCGTGATCCTCGGCACCGCCGCGTACATGTCGCCGGAACAGGCCGTGGGCCGGCCGGCCGACAAGCGGAGCGACGTCTGGGCGTTCGGCGTGGTGCTGCTGGAAATGTTGACGGGGCGGCCGGTGTTTGCGGGCGAGACGGTGTCGCATGTGCTTGCCGCGGTGTTGAAGAGCGCGCCGGATTGGACAACGCTGCCGGCCGACACGCCCGCGTCGATCCGGACGCTGCTGCGGCGCTGCCTCGAGAAAGATCGCAGGCACCGACTGGCCGATGCGGCGGACGCACGACTCGAGATCGAGGAGGCGCTGATCGACGGCAGGCAGCGTCGCGCCGGCATCCGCGGCGCCAGTCCGGCACGCACGCCTCCCGTGGGTCGTCGCTGCCCTGGCGACGATCGCCGCCGCGGCGGCGGTCGCGCTGTGGGCGCCGTGGCGCACCGAGCCCGAACCGGCCCGCGTGGCGTTTGAGGTGCAGACGGCCTACCCCAGGCGGCGGCGGCCCGCTCACATGTTCGCGATCTCGCCCGACGGCACGCATCTCGTCGCGCTCGTCCAGGACGGCGATGTCCGGAAACTCTGGGTCCGACCGCTCGCGCGCCTCGAGGGCGTCACGCTCGAGCGCACCGATGGCGCGTGGTACCCGTTCTGGTCGCCTGACGGCGACACCGTCGGTTTCTTTGCGGACGGCAAGCTGAAGACGATCGATATCTCTGGCACAGCGCCGCAGACGCTCGCCGACTCGCAGTCCGGCCTGGGGGGGCACATGGAACCGCGATGGCGTGATTCTCTTTGCCCCGCGACAGGACGGTCCCATCTACCGTGTGGCGGCGAGCACGGCGGTCCCGTGGTCCCCGTGACCGAGCTCGACGCCACGCGCGGCGACACGTCCCACCGGTTTCCCCGCTTTCTCCCCGACGGCGTGCACTTTGTCTATCTCGTCATCAGTTCGAGACCCGAATCGGGCGGCATCTACCTGGGGTCCCTCGCGTCGAAGGAAGCGCACCGGCTCGTGGACGCGCCGAGCAAGCCGGAGTTTGCGCCGCCCGATCTGCTGCTGTTCCTGCGCGAGAGCACGCTCACGGCGCAACGGCTCGATACCAACAGCTCCCAGATCGTTGGCGCGCCGTTCCGGATCGTTGCGCCGGTGGGCCGACGCCGAACAACGGGGTCGCGGCGTTCTCTGTGTCGGACAACGGCGTGCTGGCGTACCGGACAGGGTTCGGTGGCGGCGTACGAGAGCTGGTCTGGGTGGACCGAAATGGAAAGCGGGAGCGCACGGTCGGTCCCCCGGCTCTTTACCAGAATCCCAGGCTGTCGCCAGACGGGCAACGGCTGGCGGTGTTCAAGCCTGAGGACGGCGGCGACATCTGGGTCATCGAGTTGGAATCCGGCAATGGCACGAGGTTCACCTTGGATCCGGCGTCCGACAACGTGCCGCTGTGGTCGCCGGGACGGCACCCGGATCGCGTTTGTCTCGGATCGCGAAGGCGGCGTCTTCAACATCTACCAGAAGAACGCCGGAGGCACGGGGCCGGAAGAACTGCTGTTCAAGAACCGAGCACTCCAAGACTCTCAACGACTGGTCGCCCGATGATCGGTATCTCCTGTACCAGGAAGTGGATCCGCAGACGAAGAAGACCGACGTCTGGATGTTGTCGCTCGCGGATCGCAAGGCGTCCCGGCTCCTCACCAACCCCTCGATCAGCGAGAGCGAGAGCGAGGCGACGTTTTCGCCGGACGGCCGCTGGATCGCCTACACATCAGGCGAGGGCGGCATGCCGGAAGGTGCTACGTGCAGAAGTTTCCGACCCCGGACGGGAAGTGGCAAGTGTCAAGCGGAGCGGGTCGGTGCACACCCACGCTGGGGAACGGACGGCAAGGAATTGTTCTTTGACATCATGGGGACGATGGCGGCTGTCAGCGTCACAGGTCTGGGGCCGGAGACGAGTTCAGACCAGGCGCGCAGAAGACACTGTTTGCGGGACTGCTCGGCGGCTGCCCCACACAATTTCGATGTCGCGGACGCAGGACAGCGCTTCCTCGTGCAGCTGGTGCCGGGGGAAGCCTTGCCGATCACCGTCGTGGTGAATTGGAAGTCCGGCCTGTCTCTGGGGCGATGATCAACGCGGGGCGCCTTCCTGACTGGCGCGACGAAAGAGGTCCCATGCGACGGCTGCAGTTCTCCATCCTTGCCGCGCTGCTGACAACGGCCGGCAGCGTGTTTGCGCAGTCGAATCCGTTCGACGGCCTGATCGGCGGCGCGCTCTCCCCGGATCCCGTTCTGTACGCGAAACAGAAGGCCCAGTGGCTCGCTCGTGTTGAGGCGCTTCCCCAGGATGTGGATGTCCTCGAGGGAGCAGCACAATTCTTCATCATCCGCGATCGACCGCTGGCCCAGGACCTGCTCGGCCGGGCGCGCGCCCTCGAGCCGGACAACCCGCGGTGGGTATTGCAGCTGGCCCATTTGCACAGGATGAACGCCGCAGCGCGGGGCGACGCCGCCGAAGCGCTCCTTGCGTTGAGCGAAGAGGAGCAGGCGTACGCGATGGCGTCTGCAACCGAACGAACGTTGCCGACTGTGCTGCCCCAAACGGCGTTCGATGCGGGCGATTTACCGAAGGCCGCGGCGTACGCGCAGCGGTTGCTCGACGAGGCGGGGAGCTATCGCGACAATTGGAACTACGGGAACGCGATTCACAAAGGAAATCTCGTGCTGGGCCGCATCGCCGTGCGCGAAGAGAGGATCGCGGATGCGGTGAAATTCCTGCGTGCGTCCGGAGAGACACCCGGGTCGCCGCAGCTCAACTCCTTCGGGCCGAACATGTCGCTCGCCAGGGATCTGTTGGAGCAGGGTGAGACTGAGGCCGTACTGGCGTACTTCGAGTTGTGCCGCGTGTTCTGGAAGATGGGCGGCAGCCGCCTCGATGCCTGGGCCAGGGAAGTCCGGGCGGGCAACCTGCCGGCGTTCGGTGCGAACCTCAGCTACTGATCGTTCATGGCTCGGCGTCCGCAGGAATCCGCCGCGCGCGGCCGCCCGGCCCGTATAATCCACGGAGCGATTGGCCCTCCTCCCCGGCGCGCGCCTCGGCGTCTACGAAGTCACGGCACAAATTGGCGAAGGTGGCATGGGCCAGGTCTACCGGGCCCGCGACACGAAGCTGAATCGTGACGTCGCGCTCAAAGTGCTGCCGGACGCGTTCGCGAGCGACGCCGAACGGCTCGCCCGGCTGACCCGCGAAGCCCAGACCCTCGCGTCGCTGAACCATCCGAACATCGCGCACATCTATGGGCTCGGAGGAATCTGGTGGTGTGCGCGCCCTCGTCATGGAGCTCGTCGAGGGTGACGATCTGTCGCAGCGGATTGCGCACGGCGCGATCCCGCTCGACGAAGCACTCCCCATTGCGCGCCAGATCGCCGAGGCGCTGGAAGCGGCGCACGAGGCGGGCATCATCCATCGCGATCTCAAGCCGGCAAACATCAAGATCCGCGAGGACGGCACCGTGAAGGTGCTCGACTTCGGGCTGGCGAAGCTCACGCAGGCTTCAGGCTCTGGGCTTCAGGCTTCGGGAGAACTCAGTCAGTCGCCGACGATCACGACGCCGGCGATGACGCAGGCCGGGATGATTCTGGGCACGGCGGCGTACATGGCGCCGGAGCAGGCGAAAGGGCGCGCGGCCGACAAGCGCAGCGATGTCTGGGCATTCGGGTGTGTGCTCTACGAGATGCTCACGGGCCAGCGGGCGTTCGAAGGCGAAGACGTCGGCGACACGCTTGCGGCGGTCTGCGGGCGCGAGCCGGACTGGGCCGCGCTGCCCACTGATCTTCCGCCGGCAATTCGCACGCTGGTGCAGCACTGCCTCGTGAAAGATCGACGTCAGCGGATCGCCGACATTTCGGTCGCACACTTTCTGCTGACTCAGCACGCAGGCCTTGCGCCCGCCGCCGTCCCGGCGGTGGCCGTTCCACGCCTGCCGCTGTGGCGACGTGTGGCTGCGCACGCTGGTGGAGCGTTGGCAGGGGCCGCGGTCGCCGCAATGGTGGGCACCGGCCTCTGGCTCGCGATGCGTCCGGCGCCGCCCCGCGTTTCGCGTCTGCTGATCACCCCGCCGAGCGCAGAGGCATTGACGATCTCCCGGCGCTCGACTCGCGACGTGGCGATCACGCCCGACGGATGCGCGCGTCGTCTACGCCGGCGTCAATAATACGCTGGTCGTGCGAGCGCTCGACCAGCTCGACGCGACGCCGCTGACGGGCCTCGGCGTTGCGCCGCAGTAACCTGTTCGTATCGCCCGACGGCCAATGGATCGGCTTTGTCGACCGACGGAAACCAGAATCTGAAGAAGGTGCAGATAACCGGCGGCCCGCCGATCGCGGTGGCCCGCCTCGACGGTGCGTTGAGCGGTGCCACCTGGGGGCCGGACGGCGCGATCATTTTCGGAACCACGAACCTCGAGACCGGCCTGCAACACCTCGCCCCAGACGGTGGGGAGCCGACCGTGCTGACGCGGCCAAACCGTGAGGGGGGTGAGGGCGATCACGTCTGGCCGGAATTCCTGCCGGGCGGTCAGGCGGTCCTGTTCACGATCAGGGCGACGACGGGCGACCTCGACCAGGCGCAGATCGCCGTGCTCGATCTCCGGAACGATAGGCAGACTACGCTGATACGGGGGGGCACGGACGCCCATTACCTGCGGAGCGGCCATCTGGTATACGGTGCGGCCGGGACCTTGCGGGCCATCGCGTTCGATCTGGCCACGCTCACCGTTCAAGGCTCGGCGGTGCCCATCGTGGAAGAGGTGCTGACCAAGGTCACCGGCGCCGTGGACGTCGCGGTGGCGGGCGACGGAACGGTCGTCTACGTGCCGGGTGTTCTAGGAGCGGCGGCGCAACAGACGCTGGTCTGGGTCGATCGTCAGGGCCGCGAGGAACCGCTCAAGGCGACCGCCCGGGCGTACGCGAATCCCCGGCTCTCGCCGGACGGGACGCGCGTGGCGCTCGAGAGCCGCGACCGGCAGAACGACATCTGGATTCTGGAGCCTGAACGGGAGGCGCCAACGCGCCTGACGTTCGACCCTCTCTGCGATCAGTCTCCGGTGTGGACGCCCGACAGACAACGCGTCATGTTCAGCTCGGGCCGGAGCGGTGTCGTTGTGCCGAATATGTTCTGGCACGCCGCAAATGGGACAGGAACAGTCGAGCGCCTGATCCAGAGACCGAACAGTCAAAATCCCACGGGCCATCTCACCGGACGGCACGCGGCTCGTGTTCGAGGAGACCGTGGCGGGAGCTAGTGACATCATGATGCTGACGCTGGATAAGGACAGGCGTGTCGAGCCGCTGGTGCGAGACACCATTCAACGAGCGAAACGCGGAGATCTCCCCCGACGGACGGTGGCTGGCCTACGAGTCGAACGAATCCGGGCAGTACCGAAATCTACGTGCGACCATTCCCCGACGTGAACAGCGGTCGCTCGCCGAGTCTCCACGGCGGGTGGTACCCGACCGCTGTGGGCCAAGAAGCGGCCAAGAGCTCTTCTACGTGGCGCCGTCGGGCGCGATCATGGCCGTCCCGTATCGAACAGGGACCAACCTGGAAGGCCGGCACGGCCGCCAAGCTGTTCGACTGGCCGATTTCTGCCGTCACCAGTCGCTCGTACGATGTATCGGGTGACGGGCGGTTTCTGATGCTCAAGCCGGTCGCTGGATCCGAGTCGGCGCCAGCCCCGACGAGCCTCGTCGTCATCCAGAACCTCGACGTGGAGCTGAAGCGGCTCGTGCCGATCAAGAACTGACGCTGTGCGTGCAGGATCGAAACTCGGTTAACGCTTATCGACGACGATCCGGCCGCCCTTGATAACCACCTTCGTTTTCAGCCAGTTCCAATACCCTTCCAGCGGGTCACCATCGAGCAGGATGATATCGGCAAGTTTGCCGGGCGCGAGCTCGCCGAGCTTGTCGCCCATCTGGATGTATGACGCCGTGTTCGGTCCCATCATCTTGATGAGATCCCGCGTCGAGAACATCACGTTGAGAATCCTCAGCTCGTGGTCAAGTCCGGCCCTCGGATCGTAACCGGTATCCGTGCAATAGCCCAGAATGACGCCGGAGTCCCACAGCGTACGCGCATTCAGCGGCGCGTGCGCTGCTTCTTCACCCATGTGGAGGTCGGGGACGCGAGACGTGAGGGGAATAGAGTCAGGCCATGCTCTGCCGTCCCGGAATCGGGGGACGTTGTCGTCGGCAAAGACGCCGAAAACCGGCGAGCCGAAGCCGACCGTCGTCAACACCTTGACGCCGGAGGCAGCCATCTTCCGGGCGTTCTCTCGCGTGAGGAAGTTCTTGTTCGTGGTGTGAACCAGCAGGGGCACGCCGGCTTCGATGGCGGCCATGGTGGATTGCGCGCTGACCGCATGCACCTGGACCATCACGCCGACCTTCTTCGCCTCGTCCACGATGGCCCGAAGAACTTCCATCTCCCTGTCCGTCGGACCTGGAAATGACGTGAGCCCGATCTCGCCCGTGAATTTGACGCCCATCGCCGCCATCTGCCGCACCTCGGCGCGCGCCACTTCCGGAGTAACGGTCAGGCTCACCCTTCCGGAAGGAATGATGCGCGGCCCGTTGATCAGGCCCTGATCGATGCGGTCCCGAAGGGTGATGTTTCCATCGGCGGGACCGCCTCCGGACAGGATCGTCGTGTAACCGGCTTCGAGAAGCGCCTGCATCTGCTCCTTCTCGTTCGGACCGGTGTTGATGTGCCGGTGCGCATCGATGAACCCTGGCATCGCGGTCATGCCGCTGGCATCGACGATGGTCCCGCTTGGAGCGCTTGCGGCGCCCGGTTCAACCGAAACGATGCTACCGGCACGGACCACTATCGAGCCGCGCTCGATCAGAGATCCATTGGCGGCGATGATGCGGGCGTTGGTGATGGTGAGGTCCTGAGCGGCTACGAACTCCGTTGCGCCTGGGACAAGACAAAGCAATGTTACAAGGATGCGTCCGTTCATACGGTTCTTCCCCTATGATGCGTCCAATGCTGCTGAAGCGGCGTCGTTTGGAGCCTCGCGCGGCTAATGAACGCGTGACGAAACCGGGCCGGCCGTGGCGTGCGGGATCAACCGGCGGCGGCAGGCCAGGGCGAACAATCGCGCCTGCCGCCGCCGATCCGATTCTGATGTGGACGTTCGTGACCGGCGCTCGACGCGACTTCTTTATTTGGGCGATGCGGGCGCCTGAATCGGGGTCTCGATCTGCTTGTGGCAGTAATCGCAGTCGGCGCTGATCTTCGATCCGTCCTTGGCCTCGTGCGAATCGTCGTGGCAGCGGAAGCAGCCGTTCGACGTGACGTGGCCCGTGTTGTTCGGATAGCTGCCCCAGGTCACGCTCATGTCCGGAAACACGTTCCGGCCATACAGTTGCTGCACCGCTTCGACGGCCTTCGTCACCGCCTGCTGGTCGATGGCGCCGGTCTGGCTTTTATAGAAATTCCGCAATCCTTCTTCGATTGCGCTCATGCCCGCTTCCTGGCTGGGGTACGTCGCCTTCACGAGGCGGAGGCTCTCGCGTCTTGCAAAGGGCAGTTCGTGGCTCACCATCGCGGCGGCGATGGCTTGATCGACGGCCCGCTCTGGTGTCGGCGAGATGGGATGCCCGACCGTGTTGTGGCAGTCGACGCAGTCCATCGTTAGTCGATCGGCCGCGCGGATCGCCTCTTCCTTTGCGTCAGCCGCGAGGTACTCTTTGACCTGGCCGTTCGCGTCGGTCACTCGCACGTACGGGATCGTCTGCCGCTCCGCATCGGTCGCCACGTACTCGACGCGAACGGCAGGATCCGCATGCCAGTGAATCGCCCGCGCCGATGACGTCGTGACGCTCATGTGCATCTGCAGCACCGTCATGGTCCCGGTGTTGGCTTCGTCGTCGGCATAGTCGCGGATGACGCGGACGCGATCGCCGATCACGCGTCCGGGCGGGTGGCAGCCCTTGCACGTTTCCGCCTGGGCGCCGGGGGACATCTTGGCGCCGGGCGGAATCGGCCTCGGATACGTATTGGTGGCGACCATCGCCAGCTGTCGTACGCCGGAAAGCTTCGCCTGCACCAAGGCCTTCGCCCCTTCTCCAATGTGACAGTCGACACAGGCGACGCCGGAATGCGCCGCGCCCTGCCAGGCCTGGAACTGAGGGCGCATCGGCGTGTGGCACGTCTGTCCGCAGAAGCCTGGCGTTTCCATCGCGTGCAGGCCGCCGTACCCGGCCAGCAGAATGAGGACGATGTTGACCGCGGTGAGTGCCGCGATGAGGATGGCGGCTCGGCGGACGTTCGCGCGACGAAAATCGACGACGGGCCATTCGGAGACCGCCGTTGGATCGCGAAGCAGTCTTCGTCGCTCGAGATGCATGCCCGCCGGGATGAGCAGAAGCCCCAGCACGAACACCGCTGGGATGGCGATGAAGATCACCAGACCTGCGTACGGGTTGGTGAACATCCCCGCCAGCATGGCGATCACCATGGTGATGAACACCACGGCCGACGCCGTGGTGACGACCGCCCCGACGATCGCGAGCGGGTGGCGCGCGAGCGCGCTGATCCTCATCACGAACGCTCGCTACTTCTTCAGACTCTGCATGTAGGCGACGAGCCCGTCGAGATCCGCCGCGGGCAGGCCGCCGTACTTCGCCGGCATGAGCGGCTTTTTCGTCGACTTGGCCTTCGCGGCGGCCTCGAGCGGGGTCACGATCCAGGCGCGGATGTCGGCGGCCGACAGCTTCGCGCCGACGCCGTCGAGCGGATTCGTCTTGCTACCAGCACCCGCGATGGAGTGGCAGATCGAACATTTCTGCGCGGCGTACACCTCCTGCCCCTTCTTCACCTGCGCGGCGTCCTGGGCATTCGCGATGCCGGCGGAAAAGACGAGAGCGAAGACAACGAGCCATCCCCTGGTCACGAGCGTCCTGTGCATACAGATCCTCCATGTGCCGAACCGGCGACGTGCCGGCCACTACTACCAACGATACAGAATGCCGAACACCGCCGAGTGGGCGGTGTAGGGCCGATACACGTAGCCCATGACCAGCGAGCTCGGCTGCACGATGCCGTTGACCACGCTCGGGTCGAACGCGAAGTCGTAGATGCTCAGCGGCTCGTACAGGTACGAGAACGACGCGGCGAGGCGGTCGGAGAGCCGGTACCGCCCGTCGATGTGCAGCTGCTGCAGCTTGTTGAACACGTCGGGCAGCTGATTGGGCGGCGGGATCGGGCTGCCCGCCGGGATCGGCGTAGAGGTAGCTCCCCTCGGCGTAGCTGAAGTCGTAGGCGACGCGGATCTCAGTGTTGGCGCCGATGCGTGGCGGGCTGGCGTAGATCGAGAAGTAATTCACCGTCTCGGTCGAATCGGCGGTCCAGTCGCGCAGCGGATCGTTGAACTGGGCCGTGGACGAATCCCCCTCGTGCGAGCGCTGCAGCCCGGCGTAGCGCTCGTAGTTGTAGCTCCCGCCCGCGCCAAAGCCGTTCGGCCGCTGGAAATCCGCCGCGAGCGAGAACGTACGGCCGGTGGAATCCTGCAGGCCGTAGAAGCTGTTGCTGAAGTCGTCCTTGAGGACGCCGGTGGCCACGCTGAACGTCCAGGCGTCGGACGGCACGATATCGGCCTGGGCCGTGAAGCGGTTCCTCGTCCGATCGGCGACGTCGTAGTGGCGCATCTTGGGTTGCTCGCCAATCGCCGTCAGCCGCGTTTCGTCGAGATCTGAACCGGTGCGATCGCCGACCTCGTATTGCGTCCGGAAGGTGAGCCACGAGGTTCCGACGGCATCGGCCGACACGCGGAACACGTTCTCGCCGCTCGACTCGAAGATCCGCGCATCGTAGCCGTTCCCGTTGTGCGAGTAGCCGACCGTGAGCGCGAACGGCATCAGTTTCGTCCACGTGGCGTCGCCGTCGAAGGTCGTCCGGCTGTGCGCGTAGAGGTCCGGACCGCCCGTTGGCGTCGTCGACGCCGAGGAGTCGTAGCTGACCATGTCCGTGATCGACGTCGCGGGCATGAGGTTGTCGTAGGTGTAGTTGCGCACGCGCGCGCTGAACCGCCAGTCGGTCGACGGGCGCGAGTTGAGGCTCAGGTTGGTCGAGAAGACGTGCGCTTCCCCCTCGGTGGTCGCGCGGGGCAGCGCGAACTGCGGCAGCGCCGCGTTGATCGTGAAGGGCTCCAGCGGCTCGTCGTTGCTCCACAGTCCATAGGAGAAGGAGCCCGTCACCTGCGTTCTGCGCGCCAGCTTGGTGTAGCCGCCGAAGCTGATCGTCTGGGCCGAGTTCGACGGCCAGAGGGACATGCGTCCGCGCCCCGGATTCTCGACCCCATCGTTGAGGTCGAGCGGGCTGTCCCAGACCAGCGTCGGCGCGAGGTTGTCGAACCACGATCCGCTGTAGGCGACACGCAGCATGTTGCGCGCGTTCGTCCACTCGGTGCCGATGGTGAAGTCGTTCGCGCGCGAATCGTAGGGGAGCGCCACCTCGACGTCGTTGCTGAAGCCGAAGCTGGCCCCCCAGGGCAGCTCGCCGCTGTGCTTCTGCGTGGTGAAGCTGGCCGTTGACGTCGAGGTTCGGCTTCGGCGTCGCGACCATGTCGAAACGGCCGATGTCGCGCCGCTCGCGCAGCTCGAACTGCGGCGCCAGCGGGACGTAGGCGTTGAGATTGGCCTGGCCGTTCTGGATCGCGCGCTGCGTCGCGTCGTCGAGCACCAGCGTGCCGCCGGTGCCCGTATACGGCGTCATCGTATCGACGCTGTAGAACTGCGGAATCTGCTGCCAGCTGCCGCTGAGCGACAGCTTGCCGATCCGGCCGTAAGTCCCCATGAACTCCTGGTCGCGGTAGCCGACGTTCTCGGCGCGCGCGTGGAAATCCCACGTACCGTCCGGCTTGGCGAACGAGTAGCGGAAGTTCGAGAACAGCAGCCCGTCGCGCTGGTCCTGGTAGCGCTGGTAGCGCGCCGGGTCGCCGTCCACGCTCGTGAAGCGGCCCCCGATGAGGAATTCGCGCGAGGTCGGCTCGAAGAGACTGCGCGACGCGACGCATCGGCCGCCGCGGGCGCGGCCGGCTGCGCCGGGGTCTGAGCCGATGGCTGCGCCGGCGGTTGGGCGGCTCCCTGTGCGAGTGCGGCACCGGGCGCGGCGAGGCCGAGCAGGGCGATCGTCGTGATGGCGAATCGGCGCATACAGAGGCTCCGCTTACCGCATGTAGAACTGGCCCGACGGGTGGTTCGAGCCGTGGACCTGCGAGTGGCAGTTCACGCACGATCTGCCGAACATCCGGTTGCTCTTGTTGGTGGTGATCTGGTCCTTGTCGTAGAGCGTCGCCGGGTGCCTGCTCGCGATGTGGCAGCGCTGGCAGAGCATCGGCATGCGGACGGCCAGCATGCGATCGTTCGACGACCCGTGCGGGTCGTGGCAGGTCGCGCAGTTCTCGCGCACCGGCGCGTGCTCGAAGAGCATCGGTCCGCGCATCTCGGTGTGACAGCTCGTGCAGAGCTCAGCGACGGAGCTGCCCGTCTTCAGGTTCTTGACGTTGGTGATCGAGCCGTGCGGGTTGTGGCACGAGCTGCAGGACATCTTGCCTTCGCGCACCGGCATGTGCGCGACGGCGCGTTCGGTCTTGGTCACCTGCAGCCGATGGCAGGTGGCGCACACCTGCGTTTCGGTCGTCTTCACCAGCTGCGCTCTGTGCCGACTTGCGGCGCTGTGGACGCTGTGGCACGTCGCGCAGGACAGATTGCGCCGCGTCGTGCGCGCTGCCTTCCCACCCCGCGTGGGCGCCGCGGTTGTGACAGGTGAGACAGGTCTCGCTCACCTCCGCGGGCTTCATCTGCGCGAACTTCTTGATGTTCCCCTTGGCGTCGTCGTCAACGTGCGCCTGCCCGGGGCCGTGGCAGCTCTCGCACCCGTTGGCCGCCGCCGGCGACCGCGGATTCTTCGCCTGCGCGTGTTTCGAGCCCGTGAGGGTGGCCTCCTGATCGGTGTGGCAGAGGACGCAGGTATCGCTCCCGACATAGGCGACCGGGGCGACCGGCGGAGTCGTCGCTTGTGCGGGAGCCGGCGGTGCTGGAGCGGCTCGAGTCGAGGAAGGAGGCGCAGAGATCAAACCGACAACGACCGTCGCCCAGAGCCACACGACCACCAAGACAAACCGTGTCATGGCTACCTCAATCGATGACGCCCAACGCCGTCCAAGTCAGGCACGCACGATGCCTAGCAAATGACGCGCCGCACGGCGGGCTCTCAATCAAGCGGCAGCCACTGCTCGCGCGCGTCACACTCGCGTCACTATAACGTGATCGAAATTGTGATCACTTAAATGTGATCGCAAATGTGATCTCAAGGTCACGGTATGTGGTGAGCGATCACGGCGTGTGGCTAGCGTCACGGCGGGTGCGGTGCGCCAGCATGGTTCGCATCGCCGTGGCCCCACAGCGTACGCGCCTGCGTTCCGCGACCTAGCCAGACCCCGCGAGAAGGATCACCGTTTGCACCGGGCGCCTTCTTCCCGAAAAGGCTTGACACGTAGTGGACGCGAGCGCATAACGTAGCGGCAGTCGGAGCCGGGTCTCACAACGGCGAGGAGAGAAACCGAAGACCGCAGTCGCACGGAGGAAACCCATGGATGAATCCGCGGATGCTCCGACCCGGAACCCCTCCGAGAGCCCGTTGGATGGGAGTGGCACACCGACGTCGACAATCAGCCGCAGAGACCTGTTCAGGCTGACCTTCGGCGGTGGAGCAGGACTCGCGCTCGGCGGGCTCCTCGACGTTCCCGCGATGCGGGCCGCGACGAGGGACTTGAAGCTCTCGGACGTCAGCGAGTTCACCACCTCGTGCAACTTCTGCTCGTGCGGGTGCGGCATGATCGCCGCCGTCCGCGACGGCAAGCTCCTGACGATGGAGGGCGACTACGACCACATCGTGAACCGCGGGGCGCTGTGCGTCAAAGGCATTTCCATGTTCGCGACGCACGCCTCCCCGAAGCGGCTCACGACGCCCCGCTACCGGGCGCCGGGCAGCGACCACTGGGAGGACATCTCCTGGGACGACGCGATCACGCGGGTCGCGCAGAAGATCCGGAAGACGCGCGACGAGACCTGGATCGCCACCGAGAAGGTGGATGCGCCTGAACTCGTCGTGGATCTCGCTGCGGGTGATCGGATCGAGAGCGCCCCACGGTTCGTCCCTCAGGAGGACGGCAACGCAGAGGTGCCGGTCAATCGCACCGACGCGATCGGCTTCATGGGCGGCGCGCAGAACACGAACGAGGAGTGCTACCTCTTCCAGAAGGCGGCCCGGCTGCTCGGCCTGGCTTACGTCGAGCACCAGGCCCGGCTTTGACATAGCCCCACGGTCCCCGGTCTGGGGGCCACGTTCGGGCGGGGAGCGATGACCAACCACTGGGTCGACCTGCAGAACTGCAAGACGATCCTGGTGGAAGGCAGCAACGTCGCCGAAAACCACCCCATGGCCTTCAAGTGGATCCGGAAGGCCCAGGAGAACGGGGCGAAGATCATCCACGTCGATCCGCGATACACCCGGACCTCGGCGGGGGCGGACGTGTACGCGCGCATCCGGCCCGGCACCGACGCGGCGTTCCAGAACGCGATGATCAACCACATCATCGTCAACAAGCTGTACGACGAGGATTACGTCGTCACCCACACGAACGCCCTCTACCTGGGCGACGAGGCGTTCGACTTCAAGGATGGGGTCTTCAGCGGCTACGACGAGGAGCACCACACCTACGACACCAAGACCTGGGGATACCAGCTCGACGCGAAGGGCAAGCCGCGCGATCGCCAGGAGCCTCGATGACCCGCACTGCGTGTTCTCGCGCCTGAAGACCTTCGTCTCGCGGTACACGCTGGAGATGGGCGAGCGGATCACCGGCATTCCGGCCGATCAGATCCGGCAGATCGCGGAGACGATGGCGAAGAACCGGCCGGGATCCATCCTCTACGCGCTCGGGATGACCCAGCACACGACCGGTGTGCAGGGGATCCGGTCGTTCACGATCCTGCAGCTCCTGCTCGGCAACATCGGCAAGCCCGGAGGCGGCGTCAACGCGCTGCGCGGCGAGCCGAACGTGCAGGGCGCGTGCGACATGGCGGTGCTCTACAACTACATGCCGGGCTACCTCAACTCGCCGACCAATGCCGAGCCGACGATCTACCACTACGTGCGCAAGAACGGGATCGCCGACAGCCGGTACCTCGTCAACACGCTCAAGGCGTTCTTCGGAGAGGCGGCCACCGCCGAGAACGACTATGCCTATGCCTGGCTGCCCAAGCGCGACGCGGCCAAGGACTACGGCACCCTGCCGATGTTCGAGGATGCCCTCGCCGGGAAGCTGAAGCTCCTCTGGATCGTCGGCCAGAATCCCGCGGTCACCCTGCCCAACCTCAAGCTGACGTTCGACGCGATGGCGAAGCTCGAGACGCTCGTGGTCCAGGAGATCTGGGAGACCGAGACCGCGGCGTTCTGGCGCCGGCCCGGCGTCGACCCGAAGTCCATCGCCACCGAAGTGATCCTGCTGCCCGCGGCGTTCTTCATGGAGAAGAACGGCACCATCAGCAACTCGGGCGGCATGGTGCAATGGCGCCACGCCGCCGTGAAGCCGCCGGGGCAGGCCAAGCCCGACGGCGAGATCGTGGACCTCGTCTTCCGCGCGGTGCGCGATCTGGTCAAGGACTCGAAGGAGCCGAGGGACGAGATCATCCGCAAGGCCTTCTGGACCTACACCACGGCCGAGGACGTCCTGCGCGAGATCAACGGCTACGCCCTGCGCGACAACCCGGAGACCGGCCTCAAGGCGGGCGATCTCATCCGCAAGGTCGGCGATCTTCGGGCCGACGGTTCCACGTCGTCCGGCGCCTGGATCTACGCGGGCGTCTTCGCCAACGGCGAGAACCTCTCGAAGCGCCGCGACTCGACAACGGATCCGGGAGGCCTCGGCCTCTATCCGGGCTTCGGGTGGACCTGGCCCAACAACATGCGCATCCTCTACAACCGCGCGTCGTGCGACCGGAACGGCAAGCCCTATCCGGGCTCGAAACCCATCGTCTGGTGGGACGAGCAGGCGAAGCGCTGGACGGGATACGACGTGCCGGACGTCCCCGTCCTGACCGACGGACCCGACACGCCGAACGGCCAGCGGGCCTTCCACCTGGGCGCGGAGGGCGTCGGGCGCCTCTTCGCGGCCGTCTACACGGACCCCGACGCGAGGTTCACCGAATATTGGCGCGACGTGGCCTACGTGCCGAAGGACGGCCCGCTGCCGGAGATGTACGAGCCCGTCGAGAGCCCGGTGGAAAACATCCTTCACCCGGGCGTGAAGAGCAACCCGATGCTCAAGTATCCGCGCGTCGCGTCGCATCAGCCCATCGGCACCGCCGACAAGTTCCCCTACGTGCTGATGACGTCGACGGTCGCCGAACACTGGTGCTGCGGCTCGACGACGCGGAACATCCCCTGGCTCAACGAGCTCGTCCCCGAACCGATGGTGGAGCTGCCGGTCGCCCTCGCCCAGAAGCTCGAGATCACATCGGGGGACTGGGTCCGGGTCTCGTCGGCGCGCGGTGAGCTCGAGGTCAAGGCCCTCGTCACGCCCCGCATGAAGGCGCTGAAAATCGGCGACCAGGAGGTCACCGTCGTCTGGATGCCGTACAACTGGGGCTTCCAGGGGCTGTCGACGGGTCCGAGCGTCAACCACATCACGATCGACGCCACGGATCCTGGAGCGGGAACCCAGGAGACCAAGGCGTGCCTCGTCAACGTCGTCAAGACCGGCCGCCCGGCGGCGCGAAGATCCGGATCACCGAGGGGACGCACATGACGCTAGCCGCGGACGCGGGCCCGATCAAGACAACGCTGATCGACATCGCCAACTGCATCGGCTGCCGGGCGTGCCAGGTAGCCTGCAAGCAGTGGAACGAGCGCGAGGGCGAGCAGACCGAGCTCGAGGCCGACATGGGCTTCCAGAACCCGGCGACGCTCAGCGCGAAGACGTACACGCTCATCGCGTTCCACGAGATGGAGAACCCGGCGAAGCCGGGAGGGCTGGATTCCGCCTACGTGATGCAGCGGTGCCTCCACTGCCTGGAGCCGGCCTGCGTCTCCGCCTGCCCGACGACGGCGCTCCAGCGGCAGGCCGACGGCCCGGTGTCGTATGAGGTCGACGAGTGCATCGGCTGCCGCTACTGCATGCTGGCGTGTCCCTGGGACGTGCCGACCGCGGACTGGAACACGCGCGCCCCGAAGATCTCGAAGTGCACGCACTGCGCCGACCGCGCCCCTCAGCCGGCGCCGATCGCGTTCAACGGGCAGCCGCTGTCCGACGATGCGGCCAGGCAGTTCGCCAACACCATGGCGATTCCAGCCTGCGTCAAGGCGTGCCCCGCCGACGCCCTGCGCTACGGAACCCGGGACGAGATGCTGGCGCTCGCGCACAAGCGCATCGCCGACCGGCCCGACAAGTACGTCGACCACGTCTACGGAGAGAAGGAGCTGGGCGGGACGACCGTGCTGTACCTGTCGAGAGTGCCGTTCGAGAAACTCGGCTTCCCGACGTACGGGGAGAAGCCGTTTCCGGCCTTCACCACGGCGGCGCTCGGCGCCGTGCCCCCCGCCGTGATGGCCGTGGGCGCCCTGCTCGGCGCCGCGTACGCCTTCTTCCGGAAGCGGGCTCAGGCGGTGGCAGACGCATCGGCTGCGTCGGCGCATTCCGGACACCACGGCCCCGTTAAACACGTCGAATTCGAGCCGCTCCGGCACGCGCTGCTGACCCCCTTCAACTGGGTCCTCCTCATGCTCATGGCGTTCGGCGGCGTCACGTTCGTCGCGCGCTTCGCCCTCGGACTCGGCGGCAGTACGAACCTCTCCGACACCTACCCGTGGGGCCTGTGGATCCTCTTCGACCTGGTGTGGATCGCGGTGGCCGCCGGCGCGTTCGCGATGGCCGGGGTGATCTATGTCTTCCAGCGAAAGGACCTCTACGGGCTGGGCCGCACCGCCGTCCTGATGGGCCTGCTGAGCTACTCCTTCGTGATGGTCACACTCATCGCCGACCTCGGCCTGCCCTGGAACTCCTACCAGCTCGCCCTGCAGGCTCCGGAGCACTCGGCCATGTTCGAGGTCTCGTGGTGCGTCGGCCTCTACGTCACGGTCCTCCTGCTCGAATTCCTGCCGGTGCCTTTCGGGCGTTGGGGATTCCATCGGGCCGCGGCTGAATTACGGCGATGGAACGGCGCCTACGTGGCGGGGGCGGTGACGCTGTTCGTCTACCTGATGTCGCGCAGCCTCCTCTACGCGCTCGGGGCGGCCGTGATCTTCGGCGCCCTCGCCTGGATTTTCCGCGCGCGGGACGAGGGGGCCGAGCCGATCATGCTCGCGATCGCCGCCGTCACGCTGTCGACCATGCACCAGAGCTCGCTCGGTTCCCTCTACCTGCTGATGCCGAACATGCTCGCCCCGCAGTGGTGGTCTCCCGTGATGCCCGTCTCCTTCTTCCTGTCGTCGATCGCGGCCGGCACCGCGCTCGTCATCCTCATCGACATGTGGATCGCGAAGGGATGGCGCCGCCCGCTCGAGATTACGCGGCTCGCCTCGGTCGGACAGATCGCGTTCTGGGCGCTCCTTGTCTACCTCGTATTTCGCCTCGGAGACATGGCGATCCGCAACCAGCTCTCCGGAGCCTTCTCCGGCAGGCTCGGCATGGCCTTCGCGGCCGAGATCCTCCTCGGCGGCGTGCTTCCGCTCGTCCTGCTGGCCCGCAGGTCGCTTCGCCAGCGTCCCGACGTGCTCTTCGTCGCGGCCCTCCTCGCGGTCGTCGGCGTGGCGTACAACCGCATGAACGTCGTAATCTTCGCGATGACTTTCCGGGGCCGCATGCCCTGGGGCGCACCGGAAACCTATTTCCCGTCGATCGTCGAGTGGGGCGTGTCGATCGGCCTGATCGCCGCGACGATCTTCCTCTTCGGCCTGGCGGCCCGTCTCATGCCGGTGCTCTCCCGGGCGCAGCCCAGCGAGGCACATTGAGCCGATGACTCCGGATCCGTGGTTGGATGCGCATTCGTACCTCCGGCCCCTGGCCGACCTCTCCGCCCAGGTCGATCGCGCGGCGGCCGGGATCGACGTCTTCGACGCCCGCATTCCCGACTGGGAGGATTACGGCGCGGACTTTCGCGCCGGCGTGCCGCTGCTGTCGAGCGCCGACGCGGGCGTCGATCTCGAACCGGGTGGGCGAATGGCCGGAGCGCTTCTCGAAAGACTGGCCTCAGGCACGTCGTCGGGACAGTTCGCGACGGAGACGCGCGCGCTCGACACGGCACTGCGGCGGGTTCCACAGGTCTCGCGCCGCATCGCGGACTTTCTGCTGGGCCCGCTGAGCGATGAAACGTTCGCGCCGCCCTTCCCCGGGCTGTTGCGGTATCTGGCGTGGACGGCGATGGCGCGGTTCCTCCGTCCCGTGGTGAACGCCTTCGACGGTTGGCGGGACGAGGAGCGGTGGGGTCGCAGGTATTGCCCGACGTGCGGATCCCTGCCCGCGATGGCCCAGCTGGTCGGGTTCGACCCCGGGCGCAGGCGTCTGCTCTCGTGCGGCTGCTGCGGCACGCGCTGGCAGTTCAAGCGAACCGGCTGCCCGTTCTGTGAAACCGACTCTCAACGGCTCGCGAGTGTGACCATCGAGGGAGAACGCGGCCTGCGCATCGACCACTGCGAGTCCTGTGGCGGCTACCTCAAAACCTACGACGGGGAGGGCAACGAGGCCCTCATGCTATCGGACTGGTCTTCACTCCATCTCGACCTCATCGCTCACGATCGCGGATTGAAAAGGCTGGCCGCATCGCTTTACGAGTTCGAGCCCGTTCTCTGAGCGAGCCCGCTCAACGCAGCGGCTTCACTTCGGTCAATCGCGCCGGCGCGTCACCGTAGTTTTCCAGCTCGATGGTTTGTTCCTTCTTGTTGGCGCGGATCCTCGTGAGCGCCGACAGCCGCCCCTCGCCGACGCCGTCCTTGTTGACCCGCAGCTCGATTATGGTGAACGGGTACTCCGATGTAATCGGTCTCTTCGCTTCCTCGTAAGCCGTCATCTCGCGATCGGTGGCCAGAATGATCCGCCGCGTGCCGTCGGGCGCGACCGTCTGGCGCGAGAAGTGGAGGTCGTAGCGAAGCGTGGTCGGCAACCGAACGTAACCCACCGCCTTCCGCCTCTCCAGCTCCCTCAACAGACGCTCCTGGCCCCCCGACTCGAACGCTTCGACCAGCGAAACGCGTTCGGCTTCCGTCGACCATCCGTCGATGGTGATTTGAATCACGCCCGAGACAGAGCGATCGCCAGGTCTCGCCCCGGGCAGATTCACCGCGAACGCGCTGTATTGCTCCAGGTGCTGATCCTGCGACGAGGCCGGCATCGTGGGAAGCGAAGCCGCAACCAGCACGGCGCCGACGCGCGCCAACCGCCGCCAATCAAAGCTCTTCTTCATAGGAACTCCTCTTTTAGAGCGGTTTCCGATTCCGTGTAGCGCAGGTCTTTAGACCTGCAGCCAGACGCATATTCTACGGTAGAGGCTGACAGCAGTTACCACATTCTTCGAAACCCGTTGCTCTCAGACCCGCAGGAATTCGAGGCGGTGATGGGCATCAGGATTTCGTGTGGACGGACCAGCCACGAGCATGGCCACGCCGCCGCGGACGTGATGCTCATGGAGCCACTGCCGGGCAAAGTCAAGCCAGTTCTCCGGTTCCTGTGCGAGTTGGATCGGATGCACGCCGTAGGAGAACGCCAGGCCCCGACACACCGCCTCGTCGCGGCCCATGGCGACAATCCACACCGCCGGAGCGAAGCGCGAGATCATCCGCGGCGTCACGCCGGTCCTCGTGGGTACGAACACGGCGGCGCAGTCCACCGTCTCCAGCGCGTGCTCTACCACGGACGCAAGCGCCTCGGCCGCCGTGGCTGGCCGGCGCTGGCTGAACGTCGCTTTCAAGGCATTCAGGCGGGCGGGGGGGCGGCGCGCCTCGGTGTACGCGGCGATCTTTGCCAGCATCTCCACTGCCTCCGCCGGATACTTGCCCATCGCCGACTCGCCCGAGAGCATGACGGCGTCGGTGCCATCCAGGATGGCGTTCGCCACATCCGTGGACTCAGCCCGTGTGGGCAGGCGGCTGGTGGTCATGGATTCGAGCATCTGCGTCGCGGTGATGACCGGCTTGCCGGCGAGGCTGGCCTGGGAGATGAGTTGCTTCTGGATCACAGCCATCTGTTCAATCGGCACTTCCACCCCGAGATCGCCGCGTGCCACCATGATCCCGTCAGCCGCCTTCACAATCTCATCGAAGTGGGCGAGGGCATCGGCACGCTCGATCTTGGCGATGATGAACGGCTGCTTGCCGATGGCGTTCGCCGCCGCGCGCACGGCTTCAATGTCCGCGGCGGTTTCCACGAACGACTGGCTCACAGCGTCCACGCCATTCTTGAGCGCAAATTCCAGGCAGGCGCGGTCGTGGTCGGTAAACGCACTGATGCCGAGCTGAATGCCGGGTAGATTGAGGCCTTTCTTGGAACGGAGTTCACCGCCGACCGCGACCGTGCACTGGACGTCCTCACCCACCACGCGCTGGACGACGAGTTGCACCAGGCCGTCGTTGAGAAAGAGCCGGTCACCCGGCTTCACGACACCGGGCAGCCGATCGAAGCTCATCGAGACCCGGCGCTCGTTGCCGACCACCTCCTCGCTCGTCAGCGTGAAGCTCTCGCCGGGATGCAACTGAATCGGCTCCGGATCGATCGTGCCAATGCGCATCTTTGGACCCGGCAGGTCGGCCATGATGGCGACGCGCCGGCCGGTGGCCCGTTCCGCCGCGCGGATGCGCGTGATGCGCTCGGCGTGGCCGGCGAAGTCCCCGTGCGAGAAATTGAGCCGCGCGATGCTCAGCCCCGCGCGAATGAGGCGTTCGAGCATCTCCGGCGATTCCGAGGCCGGTCCGATGGTGCCGACGATCTTGGTCTTGTGGTCAGGCAGTGGCATAGGGCGAATAGATTACGTTTGGATCATCGGTTCTTGACGACCTGTTTCAGGAGATCGACGGTGCGGTGGCTGTAGCCCCACTCGTTGTCATACCAACTGACGAGTTTGAAGAAGCTCTTGTTGAGCTCGAGGCCGCTGCCCGCGTCGAAGATCGACGAGTGCGCGTCGTGGATGAAGTCCGAGGAAACCACCTCGTCGGTCGTGTAGGCGAGGATGCCCTTGAGATACGTCTCGCTGGCCTTCTTCATCGCCGCGCAGATCTCCGCGTAGCTCGTGTCCTTCACGGTCTTGACCGTGAGATCGACCACTGAGACCGTCGGCGTCGGCACGCGGAAGGACATGCCGGTGAGCTTGCCCTTCACCTCCGGGCACACCAGCCCGACCGCCTTCGCGGCGCCGGTGGTGGAGGGGATGATGTTGATCGCGGCGCTGCGCCCGCCTTTCCAGTCCTTCTTGCTCGGCCCATCCACCGTCTTCTGCGTCGCCGTGTAGCTGTGGATGGTGGTCATCAGGCCCTCGGCGATGCCGAAGCCTTCCTTGAGGAGGACGTGGACGACCGGCGCGAGGCAGTTCGTCGTGCAGCTCGCGTTCGAGATGATGTGGTGATTCGCGCCGTCGTACTGGTCGCTGTTCACGCCCATGACGACCGTGATGTCCTCGCCCTTCGCCGGGGCGGAGATGATGACCTTCTTCGCGCCCGCCTCGAGGTGGCCCCTGGCCTTCGCGGCGTCGGTGAAGAGGCCGGTGCATTCGATCACGATCTCGACGCCCAGCTCCTTCCACGGGAGCGCGGCGGGGCCTTCGCGCACGGCGAGGCATTTGATCTTCTGGCCATCCACGACCAGCACGTCGTCTTCTTCGAGCGATGGATCGGACTTTTCGCTCGTGACGGTGCCGGCGAATCTGCCCTGCGTGGAGTCGTATTTGAGGAGGTAGGCGAGGTTGTCGGCGGGAACGAGGTCGTTGACCGCGACGACTTCGATTTCCTTGCCGAGGAGGCCCTGTTCCACGATGGCGCGAAACACGAGACGTCCGATTCGCCCAAAGCCGTTGATGCCGATTTTTGCCATGATGTTGTCTCTCTCATGTCGATCACGTGAATACGTGCGAGCTGGGTGACCTGAAACATCAGGTCGCGATGACTTGCTTGTTCAGCACCTTCATCTTGTGGACGCCGTAAACCGCATCATCGCCCAGTTCCTCTTCGATGCGGAGGAGCTGGTTGTATTTCGCGATCCTGTCCGAGCGGCTCATCGAGCCGGTCTTGATCTGGCCGCAGTTGGTGGCGACGGCGATATCGGCGATGGTGCTGTCTTCGGTTTCGCCGGAGCGGTGGCTGAGCACGGCGGTGTAGGCGTGTTCCTGGGCCATTTCGACGGCATCGAAGGTCTCGGTGAGCGAGCCGATTTGGTTGACCTTGACGAGGATGGAGTTGGCCACGCCGAGTTTGATGCCCTTGGCGAGGAATTCGGTATTGGTGACGAAGAGGTCGTCGCCGACGAGCTGGGTGGTCGTGCCGAGTCTGTCGGTGAGGATCTTCCAGCCAGCCCAGTCGTTCTGGTCGCAGCCGTCCTCGATGGAGATGATGGGGTATTTCTGCTGAAGCTTCACGTAGTACTCGACGATTTCTTCGGCGGATTTGACGGACTGGTCGGACTTCTTGAAGACGTAGCTCGTTCTTCTCCTTGTCGAAGAACTCGGAGCTGGCGACGTCGAGCGCGATGGCGATTTGGGTGCCGACCTTGTAGCCGGCTTTTTCGATGGCCTGGCAGATCACGGCGAGCGCATCGTCGGCACTCTTCAGCGTCGGAGCGAAGCCACCTTCGTCGCCGACGGCGGTGGAGAGACCGCGGTCGTGGAGGACGTTCTTGAGGGAGTGGAAGACTTCGGAGCCGTAGCGGATCGCTTCCCGGAAGGTGGGGGCGCCGATGGGCATGATCATGAACTCCTGGAAGTCGATCGGAGCGTCGGAGTGGGCGCCACCGTTGATGATGTTCATCATCGGGACGGGCAGCACCTTGGCGTTGGGGCCGCCGAGGTACTTGTATAGCGGAACGCCGACCTGGACGGCAGCGGCCTTGGCGACGGCCAGCGAAACGGCAAGGATGGCATTGGCGCCGAGGATCTTCTTCGTGGAGGTGCCGTCGAGCGCGAGCATGGCGGCATCGATCGAGGTCTGTTTGGTGGCGCAACGGCCGACGATGGCCGGAGCGATCTTGCGGTTCAGGTTTTCAACGGCCTTGAGCACTCCCTTGCCGTGGAAGCGATTGTTGTCGCCGTCGCGGAGTTCGACGGCTTCGTTTTCGCCGGTCGATGCGCCTGAGGGGACCGATGCGCGACCGATCGCGCCGCCTTCGAGCTGCACATCAGCCTCAACGGTCGGATTGCCGCGTGAGTCGATCGCTTCGCGGCCGCGGATGCTGACAATGGTGGTATCGCTCATGATGGATTCCCTGGGACCTGCTCATACCTCGCGGGCGCCCATTCTATTGCATGTTCGACGGCTGTCCGGTGGACGCCAGCACGCTGGTCCAGAGGACACCTTCCGGATCGATCTTCTTGCGCTCGGATACGGCAAGCGCGATGGGTACGTGGGTGAACTGATGGTTCCAGAAACTGACGACCATGTTCGTCCGGCCCGTCATACCCGCATGCACGGCACAGTGCCCGAAGAGAAGACAGAACGCCGAATCATGGGCGGTGGCCGGCACGCTCCGGATGGCATAGCTGGGGTCGATGTATTTGAGGCTGATCGGCATGCCGATCCGCTTGAAGTGATCGGCGATCGCGTCGCGCAGGAACACGCCGACGTCTCCGTACTTGACGTTTCCAGACGCATCGCGCTGTCCACTCTGCGCCACGAGGTTCTGGCCGGCTCCTTCGGCCGCCACGATGACGGCATGGCTCCGCCGCTCGAGCCGCTGCTTCAGTGCGGACAGCAACTTCTCCAGCGTGAACGGGACTTCAGGAACGAGACAGAAGTCCACCTGGCCATCAACGAGCGCTGAATAAGCCGCGATGAACCCGGAGTCGCGGCCCATGAGCTTCACGAGACCGACCCCATTGCCGGCGCTTTCGGCCTCGACGCGGGCCGCAGATGTCGCGCGCCGCGCCTCGGTCACCGCCGTTTCGAATCCGAAGGTCTTCTGAACGAAAGATACATCGTTGTCAATCGTCTTCGGGATGCCGATCACGCTGATGGCGAGTCCGCGGCTCGCCGCTTCGTCGCCGATCTTCTGAGCGCCGCGGAGCGTTCCATCGCCGCCGATCGCGAAGAGGATGCCGACCCGCAGGTCGTGCAGCGTCTGGACCATCTCCGCCGGATCCTGGGGCCCGCGAGAGCTGCCGAGCACGGTTCCACCGACGGCATGGATCCGGTTGACAGTGTCTGGCGTCAGGGTGAGCGGCTCGTGCCCGTACCGACGCACGAGGCCCTCGTAGCCGAAACGAAATCCGTACACGGAGCGTACGCCGTAGTGGTTGTGCAGGCTCAGCACGATCGACCGGATCACGTCGTTCAATCCCGGGCAGAGGCCGCCGCACGTCACGATCCCGCACGAAAGCGTCGCCGGGTCGAAGAACAGCTTTTCTCGCGGTCCCGCGACTTCCATCGAGGGAAGGTCGGTGCGCGCATCCAGCCACGTCTTCGCCTGCGTCAACGTCGACGGATAGAGCGCGCGGTCGTCGTGCTGGCTGAAGCGAAGGCCGGTCATCGGCGACTGAAAGCGGCATTCGCCCAGCCGCGCGATCGTGAAATCGAGATCCTGCCCAGACATGTGCGCCTTCCTGACGACTACTTCATCATGGTCGTGCCGGCCGCCCTGAGTTCCGTCACGGCCTGTTTGACGCGTTCCGTCATCGCCTTCTCGGCGAGGCTCAAGTACGAGCGCGGATCGTAGGCCTTCTTGTTCCCGACTTCCCCGTCCACTCGGAGCACGCCGTCGTAGTTCTTGAAGAAGTGGCCGGCGATCGCGCGGGAGAAGGCATATTGCATGTCCGTATCGACGTTCATCTTCACGACGCCGTAATCCAGCGCTTCGTGGATGTCGCGGATCTCGGACCCCGATCCGCCATGGAAGACCAGGTAGAACCGTGACGCCTCGCCGAACGCCTGGACGACCGACGTCCTGGCAGTCCTTGAGGATGGAAGGTTTCAGGGCGACGTGGCCCGGTTTGTACACGCCGTGCACGTTGCCGAACGTCGCGGCCAGCAGATATCGGGCGCCTGCCGCATTCATTCGTCGCGCGACTTCCAGCGTGTCCTCCGGTGTCGTGTAGAGTTTCGCGGCGGCGCTCGCCGCGACCCCATCCTCTTCGCCGCCAACGACGCCGGCCTCGATCTCGAGGATGAGGTCGCTTTTTTTGAATCGTTCGAGCAGCTTCACTGCGATGTCGAGGTTCTCTTTCAGCGGCAACGCGCTGCCATCGAACATGTGGCCGGTGAACAGATTCGGCTTGCCGGCCGCCCGTCGCCGCTCCGTTTCCTCCACGAGTGGGATGACGAACGTGTTCACCTTGTCTGCCTGGCAGTGATCGGTGTGGAGCGCGACGTAAATCGGGTACCTGTCGGCGACACGGTGGACGTACTCCGCGATCGACAAGGCACCGAGGGCCATGTCCTGCAGGCCGGCTCCAGATACGAAGGCGCCGCCGCCAGTCGACACCTGAACGATGCCGTCACTTCTACTGTCGGCGAGTCCTTTCAGAACGGCGTTCGCCGTGCTCGGCGATGTCACGTTGACGGCGGGGTAGGCGAATCTTCCCCGCCGCGCCCGATCGAGCATCTCGCAGTAGGTCGCGTAGTCGGCTACCGGCATGGGGTCTCCTTCAGTCGGTTCACTTGGCCTCCATGAACCTGCGCAACTCTTCTTCCTTGTCCCGGGTGAGCGACGTCTGCAGTACTCGACCCTTGCCCGAAAATCCCTTCAAGCCTTCGAGGACCTTGTCGGGCGTGGACTTGCGCACGAGCACGAACAGCGCGGAGGTGCCTGGCGTCAGGGTCGCACCCAGATCCTTCATGAATTGGTCGTTGATCCCGATATCGGCCAGCTTGCCCGAGAGAGCTCCCGACCCGGCACCCACCGCCGCGCCTAGAAGAGGATTCAGGAACAACATCCCGATCAGCGTCCCCCAGAATGCTCCACTCGCCGCACCGGCGGCGGTGAGATTCAGGGACTGGTGCAGTTGCGCCTTGCCCTGAGCGTCGCGCGTGACGACGACGGCGTCCTCCATCTCGATCAGATATTGGGTCTGCATTTTGGCCAATGCCGCGCGCATCTCGACCGCATCACGTTCGTTGTCGAACCCTATGACAATGAGGTTGCTCATGAGTATTCCTTTAGGTTGCAGTTACGCCTGGGGCGCGGATGCCGGTGTGACATTCCACACGTGCGCGCAGTAATCACGGATCGACCGGTCGGAGGAGAACTTGCCCATGCGAGCGGCGTTGAGGATGGATCGGCGCGTCCAGGCCTGCGGATCGCGCCACAGCGCCCCGATCTGCTCCTGGGCCTCCAGGTAGGCCTGATAGTCGGCGAGCACCAGGAACGGATCGTGGCCAAGCAAGTTGTCCACGAGCGGACGGAAAAGGTTCGCGTCGCCGCCCGCCAGCGCGCCGCTCGCGATGAAGTCGAGCACGTCCCGCAAGGCGGCGTTCTGTGCGTAGTAATCGTACGGCCGGTAGCCGCCGGCCTTCAATGCATCTACCTCCTCTGCCGTGAGACCAAACAGGAAAAAGTGTTCCGCGCCGACCTCCTCGCGGATTTCGACATTCGCCCCGTCGAGGGTGCCGATGGTCAGCGCGCCGTTCATCGCAAACTTCATGTTGCCCGTGCCCGAGGCTTCCTTGCCGGCGGTGGAAATCTGCTCGCTCAAGTCGGCGGCGGGGAAGATGTGCTGGGCGTTCTTCACGTTGTAGTCAGGGAAGAAGACGACCTTGAGCCGGTCTCTTATGGCGGGGTCGTGGTTGACCACGGTGGCCACCGAGTTGATCAGCTTGATGATGAGCTTGGCCATGACGTAGCCGGGCGCGGCCTTGGCGCCGAAGATGAACGTGCGCGGCGGCACGTCGGCCTGCGGATCGCGTTTCAGCCGCAGGTAAAGCGTGAGGATATGCAGCACATTCAGGTGCTGCCGCTTGTATTCGTGCAGGCGCTTGATCTGGATGTCGAAGAGCGAGTCCGGACTGACCGTGATGCCGGTGCGCTCTGCGATGAGCACCGCCAGGGCGCGCTTGGCGGTGAGTTTCACGGCGCGCCACTGGTTCTGGAAGGCCGCGTCGTCGGCCAGCGGCTCCAGCTTGCGGAGCTGATGCAGGTCGCGCAACCAGCCGTCGCCAATGCGCTCGGTGATGAGTCGGGCGAGCGGCGGATTGCTGACGGCGATGAAGCGGCGCGGTGTCACGCCGTTGGTGACGTTGAGGAACTTCTCCGGCCACAACTCAGCGAAGTCGTGCATGACCGTCTTGACGAGCAGGTCCGAATGAAGTTGCGCCACGCCGTTGACATGATGACTGCCCACGGTGGCCAGATGGGCCATGCGCACAGAGCGTTCGCCGCCTTCGTCGATGATCGACATCCGGGCCAGTCGGGCGTCATCCCCTGGGAATGTCGCCCGCACGTGGTCGAGGAAGCGCTGGTTGATTTCGTAGATGATCTCGAGGTGGCGCGGCAGCAGGCGCCCGAACAACCCGACAGGCCATTTCTCCAAGGCCTCGGGCAGCAGGGTGTGGTTGGTATAGGCGAAGGTGTTGTGCGTGATGCGCCAGGCGCCGGCCCAGTCCATCGCATGCTCGTCCACGAGCAGGCGCATCAATTCGGCCACGGCGATGGCCGGGTGCGTGTCGTTGAGCTGCACGGCCCATTTTTCGTGGAAGGTGTCGAGCGACCGGCCGAGCAGCAGGTGCACGCGAATCATGTCCTGGAGCGAGCAGCTCACGAAGAAGAACTGCTGTTGCAGCCGGAGGTTCTTGCCCTGAGCCACGTCGTCGTTCGGATACAACACTTTCGTGATGTTCTCCGACGCCACCTTGTCCTCGACGGCGCGGTAGTAATCGCCGTGGTTGAACGCCTCGAAGTCGAACGACTCGACCGCCTCGGCTTTCCACAATCGGAGCGGGTTGCAGGTGCTCACGCGATATCCCAGGATGGGCGTGTCGTAGGCGACGCCTTTCACGACTGTCTTGGGCATCCAGCGCAGCCGGTAGTGGCCCTGCTCGTCGGTAAAGGGCTCGGTGTGCCCGCCGAACTTCACCGCATATGCGATTCCCGGCCGCGCGATTTCCCATGGGTTGCCGAAGTGCAGCCACTTGTCCGTGACTTCCACCTGCCAGCCGTCCTTGATCGTCTGATCGAAGATGCCAAACTCGTAGCGGATGCCGTAACCGATGGCGGGCACTTCTACCGACGCGAGCGAATCCAGATAGCACGACGCCAACCGCCCCAATCCGCCGTTGCCGAGCCCCGGCTCCTCCTCCTGCTCGAGCAATTCGTCAAGATCCAACCCGAGTTCCCGCATGGCCTGCCGGGTCGGATCCGTGATCCCGAGGCTGAGCAAGTGGTTCGCCAGATGCGGCCCGGGGAGAAACTCGGCGGACAGGTATGCCACGACGCGCGCGTCCCCATCCGCATAGTGCTCCAACGTGCGCACGCCGTGTGTCAGCAGGCGGTCGCGAACGGTCAGCGCCAGGGCCGTGTAGCTGTCGTGACGCGTCGCGACGTCGGGCATCCGGCCCAGACCGCAAACCAGGTTGTCGAGGAACGACTGTTTGAGGTCCGCAACGCTCAGGCCGCAGCGCGTGCTGCCGACCGGCGAGACCTTAGTCGTGCGGGGCGTAAACGCCTTCTTGGTCTTGGCCATGGGGTGATTAGAATTGAGTTGTCGGAGGTCCAGCCGATGCCACTGGCAAGGTCACGCGTGGCAGAATCCACACACCTCCCTAGTCGAACATGAGCAAAGCTCGTGCCTCACGCATGCCAGATTGAGCGCTTGATCGAGCCGTCAGTCACCGGGCCGACCCTCCGCCCGACCGGAGGTCCTCCGAAAAGCCGGACGATCAAACCGGCGGACCGCGAGATCTCGCATAATCACCGGATGAAGTTCATGCGCGTTGGCGCAGGGCAGAGCAGGAACGCATGATCCTCGCTGGTGACATCGGTGGCACCCATACGCGGCTCGCGATCATGGAGGACCGGGACGGGCGACTGATTCCGACCGCCAACGCGCGCTACCGGAGCCGCGAGCATGGGAGCCTCGAGACCGTGCTGCGCGCTTTCCTGACCGCCAACCCGGGCTCGATCGACCGGGCGGCCTTCGGCATCGCTGGCCCCGTCCATTCGGGTGTCTCCGATGCCACCAACTTGCCATGGATTGTTGATGCCGCGCACGTGGCGCGTGAGTTCGGCATCCGGCGGGTGGGCCTGATCAACGACCTCGAAGCCAATGCATGGGGCATCCCCACGCTTTCATCGGACGATCTCGCCGTGCTCAACCCAGGCAAGAGTGACGCAACAGGTAACCTCGCCCTCATCTCGGCGGGGACCGGCCTCGGCGAGGCGGGGGTTCACTGGGACGGGACACGACACCGGCCATTTGCCTCCGAAGGGGGCCATGTGGATTTCGCCCCTCGCAACCGCCTGGAAGTGGACCTGCTCGAGTTTCTGCTGAGACAGTTTCCGCGAGTGAGCTACGAACGGGTCGTCTCGGGTCCGGGACTCCAGAACATCTACCGGTTCCTGCGCGAAACAGGCCGCGGCGAGGAGCCGCCCTGGCTGGCCGCACGCCTGCGGGAGCAGGACCCGAATGCTGTCATCTCGCAGGCGGCGCTGAGCGGTGAGTCTGCCTTGTGCGTGCAAGCCCTCGAGCTGTTCGTGGCGCTCTACGGGGCGGCAGCGGGTAACCTCGCCTTGACGCTCCTGGCGACCGGGGGCGTCTATCTCGGCGGCGGCATCGCGCCAAAGATCCTCCCCAAGTTGAAGGATCCCGTATTCCTCAATGCGTTCCTGACCAAGGGCCGCATGCGACCGCTACTCGAAGCGGTGCCGGTCCGCGTTATTCTGAACGACCAGACGGCGCTGTTCGGCGCGGCACGCTACGCGGTCGAGGCCTGAGGCCGAGACCGCGCGCTCTAATGAATGCGGTTCGTCACGGGGGCGACCGCGGGGTGCGGCGTCTCGACCGGCGGCGGCTGTCCGAGCGGTCCCATCTGCGCGTAGCGCAGAAAGAGCTGGCCCCACTCGGTGGTCTCGCACCAGCGCTCGAAGACGCGCCGATCGATGAGCGGCCAGCGGTAGAAATCGTGATACACGTCGCTCGCGAGGATGAAGCCGTTGACGAGCGGCGTGTGGAAGAACAGCTTCTGGAACCGCTTGAGCGGACCGAACCAGATGAGATCGCCGCCGCCCACCCGAACCAGATTCTTGCCGACGTGGAACTTCCAGTCCTCCCCGGCGGCATCGACGTCGCCGACGATCTCGATCTCCCGCGGATCCCCGATGCCCAGTCCGTCCTCGTGCGCGAGGCGGATGTACTGCAGCGACATCGGATCGAAGCCCATCATCTTCGCCGACACGGCGTCGATCGCGACCTGATCGGCCGACGCCAGCATCACGTTCTTGACCACCGGATACATCGTGCGCGGGCCCGGGCCGTTTCCGGCCGTCGTGCCGTCCATGATCGCGAAGAGCCCCGAATGGATCTCCTTCTGGATGGCCAGCAGGTCCACCAGCGTCTCGTGAATCCAGGAGTGCGTGTAGTGACGGCGTGTATTCAGCAGCCCGCCGAACGCGTTCTTCATCGCGCCGGTCGTCGTCGTGTAGATGTGGCACTTGGTCGTCGGCAGGTGGACGATGTTCTTGTCGAAGAAGTAGTCGGGCACGTGGATGCCTTCCGGAAAGATCCGGTCGAGCACGCGCATGCGGGCCTTCGGCTTGTAGCGCACCCACGTCATGTCCCCGTCCCTGAAGTTGTAGCGGACCGGGATCTCGTAGCGCTTGAAAATCGGAAGGTAGTGGTTCAGGTCCTCGCCCTTGAACGCGTTGGTCACCACCGTCTTGTTCTGGACGCAGACCTGATCGGTGAACCCGCGCCGCGCGAGCGCCTGAATCGTGCCTTCGAGCTGCCACGGCGTCGTGTTGGCCGCCGGGAACGGGAAGTGCCACGAGATGTTGTCCTTCAGGATGGTCGTCTTGCCGGAGGCAAGGGCCTTCGAGACGCCGGCGAGCTCGACGAGGCGATCGATGTCCGGAAGGATGGTATCGGGCGTAACCCGAAGAACGGATACTCTGGCTTTCATGATCCCTGACGGTCGGGCTCCAATCCGGCGGTGACGGCGTCCGGATCTGCCGCGTACTGCTGAACGATCGACAGCAGCCCCGTATACAGGAATCCGATCTGGAAGAGGACGAGGAACGGCACCGTGCCGTAAATCTGGTTCGCGAGCGCGTAGAACACCGTGGCGGTGAAGTACAACCCGAGTGCCAGCTCGATGAGCGGCTGCACGGCCACGGACTGACGGTACTTCTTCCCCACCCACTCGTCGGCATCGCCTTCGATGCGGTACTTCGGCGTACGCGTGAACTCGCTGGCTTTGTTGAACATCGCCTCGAATACGGCGCGCGTGTTGTTGACGGAGAGACCGATGCCGATCGACATCAGAATCGGAAGGTACTTGATGCGGGACTGCCAGTCGCGATGAATCTCCCGCTGGGAGACCATGTAGAAGTTGCAGACCGAGAAGGTCGCGGCGAAGAACAACGGGACGTCGATCAGGATCATCTCGTACCAGCCCATGTTGTAGCGGATCACCATGGACGGGAACATCAGCACCGACAGGATGCACATCAGCGGGTAGTTGAAGTTCGCGGTGAGGTGGAAGAAGGCCTCGGCCTTCACCGCCAGGGGCAGGTCCGACCTGAGGAGCCGCGGCAGCAGCTTGCGGCACGTCTGCACGGATCCTTTCGCCCAGCGGTGCTGCTGCGACTTGAACGCGTTCATCTCGACCGGCACTTCGGCGGGGGCGACCAGGTCGGACAGGAAAACGAACCGCCAGCCGCGCAGCTGGGCGCGGTAGCTCAGGTCCAGATCCTCGGTCAGGGTATCGTGCTGCCAGCCGCCGGAGTCGTCGATCGCCGTGCGCCGCCAGGCCCCGGCCGTGCCGTTGAAGTTGAAGAAGCGGCCGCTGCGGTTCCGCCCGCCGTGCTCGAGGACGAAGTGGCCGTCGAGCAGGATCGACTGAATCTTCGTCAGCAGCGAGTAGTCCTGGTTGATATGGCCCCACCGCGCCTGAACCATGCCGACGCGCGGGTCGGCGAAGTGCGGCATCAGGTGCGTCAGGAAGTCCGATGACGGGATGAAGTCCGCGTCGAAGATGGCGACGAACTCGCCGCGCGAGGCCTTCAACCCGGCCTCGAGCGCGCCCGCCTTGTACCCTGCGCGATCCGCGCGGTGGTAATACTTGATGTCCACGCCCTGGGAGGCAAAGCGCCGGACCGCCAGTTCGGCAATGCTTTGCGTTTCGTCGGTCGAGTCGTCCAGCACCTGGATTTCCAGGCGGTCCCGCGGGTATTCGATGCGACACACCGCCTCGATGAGACGATCGGCGACGTACATCTCGTTGTAGAGCGGGAGCTGGATCGTCACAACCGGGGCCGGATCGAGGGCGACTGCACACTTTGGCCCCTTGTCGCGGTACTTCATGTAGAGAAAAACGATGTAGTACCGATGCCAGCCGTAGATCGCGAGGACGATCAGGACGAAAAAATATGCGGCGAGGGTGAGGGTTTCTGTTGGCGTCATGTTCTAGAGCCGCAATGACTTATATTACTGTCGGGTCCCGATGACGTCAAACAAACAGCTCCTGGATCTGCTCGAACAGGTCGCCTCCGGCGAGATTGACACGGCCACGGCGCATAGTCAGGTACTGGCCGCGTTGCGCGCTCAGCCCTACGAGGATTTGGGGTTCGCGCGGGTCGATCATCATCGTTCGCTCCGCCAGGGGTTCCCTGAAGTGGTCCTCGGGCTGGGCAAGACGCCCGCCCAGATTGCGGCCATCGCCGCCGAGATTGTGAGCCGCGGTTCCACGCTGCTCGTCACCCGTGCGACCGCCGATGCGTTCGAGGCCGTACGCACGAAAGTGCCCGCCGCTACATTTTACGACGATGCCGCCATCATCAGTTGCCCGCAGCAGGACGTCGCCCGCGGCAAAGGCACCATCGTCGTCGCCGCCGCGGGAACTTCGGACCTTCCGGTCGCGGAAGAGGCCGCGCGTACGGCAGAGCTGATGGGCAACGAGGTAGTGAGACTGTACGACGTCGGCGTCGCGGGCCTGCATCGCATCCTCGGTGAGCGGACGCGTCTCGCCTCTGCCCGTGTCGTGATTGTCGTCGCGGGCATGGAGGGTGCGCTGCCCAGTGTGATTTCAGGGTTGATCAGCGTCCCGGTAATCGCCGTGCCGACGAGCGTGGGCTATGGGGCCAGCTTCGGGGGGATCGCCGCGCTGCTCGGCATGCTCAACAGCTGCTCGTCAGGGGTTTCGGTCGTGAACATCGACAACGGTTTCGGCGCGGCAAATATCGCCAGCCTGATAAATCACTTGTAGGATGGTGCACGATCACTTCGAGATCCTTCGAGCCCAGGCCAGCCAGCCTGCGCGACGGGATGGGCCGCTTCGTCGAGCAGGAGTTCTGCCACTTTCTTCAATGTGGGTTGGGCGTCGGGTCGATGCATGGCCCGGCCCGGCTCAGCTATGCCCGGTTGGTGGGAACGAGTGAAGAACCATCTCGGCGAACTTCAGCCGCCTACGGGACCGCCGGCAGGAGGAGCGCGGTCGTGCGGCCGATGCTCGTTCCCTGTTCGTACCCGTCCGCCACGGCACGCACGAAATGGATACCGGCATAGACTCGCGACCAGCCGTTTTCAACGGCGGCGTCGGTGAAGCCCCGGAAGTGCCGCGTCACGCCGGGCTCCGTAACGCTCGTCGTCGAGTACTGAATCCGATCTCCGAAGAAGTGAATCAGCACGCTTGCCGCGGCCGCCCCGAGGACCGTGTGCGTCGACGGATAGTCGGGGACCGGCGGTGTGACCAGGAAGGAACTCCAATTCTCGTCAGGCACCGTGAACCGATTACCATCGAAAGCCGCCTCTCGAATAGCCGTGACGGGCCGCCAGAACCGGAAGTGGTATTTGGCCTCGAAGCCCGCGATGAATCCATCCGCCATGGCAAAGTTCACCAACGCCAGGATGCGCGCCGACTGCCAAAGTCCCACGTCCTTTTGTCGGAGAACGCTGTTGGCAATCCGATTCCAGCCGATCGGGGAGTCTTCGTACCAGAACCGGGCGATCTCAGATTGCTCCGCGGAACGATGAGTGCTGTTCGCCTCGCCGATCGCCTTCACGTAGGCGAAATCGAGTGCGTAGACGACGCTCGTGATCGGGTCCGGTCCGGGCACCCGATGATCGTCCAGATCGATGCCAAAAGGCGTGACTGCGCCCCACCCCGGTGCGAAGGCGAAATCGAATGGCGGCGTAAACGCATAGTCGCCCGGGAGACCGGTCGGCACGTATGGCGTCGTGAAGGCTTCTGCCACGCCGTCGTCGAAGCGCCGGTCCAAAATGCTGGCTGCCGCCGCCTGACCTAGGATGACACCATCATTTTTGGCAGGTCCGTCGGAAATCGCGGCCAGCGCAGCCTCATACGCATCCTGGATGAGCGGTTGCTGGGCCGGGATGAGCGCGACCAGAACGTCGCGCGCGGCAGCGGCCACCGCTGCATCCGGCGAGGCACCCGGGATCGTGAGAATAGCCGGCGTGTAGAACTCGTATCGCTGATGGATGGCATTGAGGGCATCGTGGATGGCCGCGTGCAGCATTGCGTATGCACGCGACTGACTGAGCGGATCGGTTCCCTGGGTCGGCAGGAAGGCTTGTGTCGCCACCGCGTTCCACTCGACCGCAGCATTGACGCCCTCGGAGGCCGGGCCAGCTGCGGATACTCCGGCGGCCACGACGGTGAGGAGCACGGTGAAAAACAGCCGCCTCGTGCATGAAACCACGTTCGTCATACAAACTTCCTCCCATTCAGTAGGTCAGGTCGACGGTATGCATCGAGGTGACGGTTTCTCCTCGGTCAGCAGCGCCTGATGCGCGCGAAGGTCCTGCTGCCCTTCACCCTGCGGGCCAAGGCGCCAGAAGCCGGACTCACTACGGCACCGGACCGATATCGTCCTCACTCACAATTGCGTAAACGGGGTCGGAAATGGGGCATCGGACGAGGCTGTCGGGCAAATCAGCCACCGCAGCCGCAAGCCAGCACAGGCGATAGAATTACAGCGTGTCCGTCAGGCCACCAACTCCAACCGACTTGCTGATTGCGTGGGGGCGGGGGGAGAGTGAGGCGGCCGACCGTCTGATGCCGCTTGTGTACGCCGAACTGCGCCGGCTGGCAGGTCGTTACATGCGGAGCGAACGCGCGGGCCACACGCTCCAGGCAACGGCGCTCGTCAACGAGGTGTATCTGCGTCTCGTCGACGTGAACCGCGTCCACGTGCAGAGCCGCGCTCATTTTTTCGCGTTGGCGGCGCGGACGATGCGCCGCATTCTGGTGGACTCTGCTCGCGCCCATGGCAATGACAAGCGAGGCGGGCGCGTTCAGAAAGTGTCGTTGGCTGAGGCGTCGGCCGTCGTCGGTGACGCGGGGCTGGATTTCGACCAGTTGGACGAAGCGCTCCGAAAGCTGGAGAGGATTCATCCCCGGCAAGGCCAGGTCGTCGAGCTCCGTTTTTTCGGAGGGTTGAGCCTCGAGGAAACCGCTACAGCACTGCACCTGTCGACGGATACGGTGAAGCGGGACTGGCGCTTCGCGAAGCTGTGGCTTCTACGCGAGCTCAGTGAGGTGAGCGAGCCGTGACGTCCGATCGCCACGATCAAATCGAGCGTCTGTGTCACGCGGCATCCGAGTATGACCGGTCGGATCGCGCCGCCTTCCTGGCCACGGCATGTGGTTGGGACGAGGCCCTGCGGCGAGAGGTTGAGTCGCTGCTCGCGCACGACGCCTCTGCCAAAGACTTCATGAGCGTGCCGGCCCTTCAGATAATCGCCGAGCGGCGGGCGTCACTTGGCGAGGACGACGGGGGAGCGCCGCTGTCTGCCGGAACCCGCCTGGGCCCGTACGAGATCCAGTTTCCCCTCGGCGCTGGCGGGATGGGTGAGGTTTATCTCGCCGAAGACACGCGGCTTCATCGAAAGGTCGCCATCAAGTTGCTGCCCGCCGACTCGGTGAACGACGAGGACGCGAAAAGGCGCTTGCTCCGCGAGGCCCGGGCGGCCGCGGCGCTCGACCACCCGAACATCTGCACCATTCACGAAGTGAATGAGGCGGAAGGGCGCCCTTTCATCGTGATGCAATACGTTGAGGGTGAGACGCTCGCGGCCAGCATGGTTAGGAAGCCACTGGACCTCGTGCACGCCCTCACCGTCGCCAGGCAGGTGGCGAGTGCGCTTGCCGAGGCGCACCGACATGGCATCGTCCACCTCGACATCAAGCCGCAGAACATCATGCTGGCACCGCACGGGGCGGTGAAAGTTCTTGATTTCGGCCTCGCCGAGGTCGCCTCGGCGATCGGGCCACACGCAGAGTCCGCGAGCGAGGTGACCGCTCCAGGTGTGATAGCGGGAACGATGCCGTACATGTCGCCGGAGCAGCTTCGGGGAGAGGAACTGGATGGCCGCAGCGACATCTTCAGCTTCGGCAGCGTGCTCTGCGAGCTCGTGACTGGAGCACACCCGTTCGCTGAAGGCAGCGTGGCGGAGACGATGTCGGCGATCCTGACTCGAGAACTGCCACCGCTTCAGCGTGAGAGCGGCGCGGTTCCGGCGGAGCTCGAGCGAATTGTTCGCCAATGCCTGGAGAAAGATCGCGCGCGCCGTTATCAGTCCATTCGCGATCTGGTGAGCGACTTGGAAAACGTCGGTCGCGAGGTCGTGTCGAAGGAAGACTCGCGTGAGAATCGAACAGAACCCTCACTAGGGTCAGGCTCCGGCCAGACTTTCGCGGCTCGGCGCAAGCCGGTGTCTCGGCGCCGTGGCGGCGGCGATCGTGATCGCTGGACTGTTTTTCACATGGCTCCTTTCACGCGCCTCTCCTGGCGAGCGCCCCATCAGGTCGATCGCCGAGCAATCGTCGCCGATGACCCAGTTCCAGCTCGCCTTGCCTTCCGGCGCACCGCTGGCGGTCACGCCCTGGCTGGAAAGCGTGGCGATGTCCAGGGACGGATCGCTGGCTTTCAGGACCACTGAAGGCGCGTGGGGCATTCGCTCCCGGGACGGTCGCAGTATCCAGCGGATTGGTGGAGGCGGACTCACTGTCCACGGCGCCTTCTTTTCACCAAACGGAGAGTGGTTGGGGTTTTTGGACGCTGCAGATGCGGGGCGTAACCATCCAGCACCTCTGATGAAGGTCCCTGTTCACGGCGGACCGGCTGTTTTCATCGCCTCGGTTGGAACGCGATTCCTGGGCGCCAGCTGGGGGGCCGATGACACCATCCTCTTCGCCGTGGGTGCGGGCGTGTTCCGCGTATCTGCGGGCGGCGGTACACCACAGCTGGTCGCGTCGGGGGATCAGGCGCGTGGGGAGGTGCTGAGCTGGCCCGAAGTCCTGCCCGGGGGCCGGTGGGCCCTGGTCACCGTGACATTGGAAGGATCTGGCGAGCGGACAATCGCGGCCCTCGACCTGCGGGCCGGCATGCGGCGCGTTCTTCCGCTCCAGGGAGGGGGCCGCGCTCGCTTTGTGAGCGGACACCTCGTGTATACCGCTGGGGGGACGATGTACGCGGTGGCCTTCGACGTCGACGCGCTCAAAGTTTTGAGCGACCCCGTCGCGTTGATCACGAATGTTCGAGACGACGATTTCGCCCTCTCTGACGAAGGAACGCTTGCGTATGTCTCCGGCGCGGCCGAGAACCGAGAGCTGGTGTGGGTGGATCGTCAGGGACTTGAAGAAACGATCCCGGCGCCGCCGCGGCAGTACAACTATCCGCGCTTGTCGCCCGACGGAAACAAAGTTGCGCTCGATATCTTGGGACCCAATCGCGACATCTGGGTGTGGGATCTGCGATCGCGAAGAGCTCACGCGTTTCACGTCCGACCCGGCCGAGAATCTCATGCCGGTCTGGAGCCTCGACTCAAAGATGATCGCGTATGGCCAGCGCTCGGATATTTCCAAACTGTTCTGGCAGGCCGCCAGCGGCGGTTCACCCGAACTGCTGAACGATGGGTCCGTTTCCCGCATACCGGTCGCGTTCACGCGCGGTGACAAAGAGCTCATCTTCTCCGAGGAGACTCGAGACATCCTCGCACTTTCGTTGGACGGCAGTCATCGTGTGAGACCGCTTCTGATCGGCCCTCACTCTGAGGGCGGCGGAAGCATTTCGCCGAATGGAAGGTGGATGGCGTACTCCTCGAATGAGTCAGGCCGCTTCGAAGTGTACGTTTGCTCCTACCAGGACGTGAACGGTACTCATTGGAAGATCTCGAATGGAGGAGGATCGCAGCCGCTCTGGTCCAGGAACGGGCAGGAGCTGTTCTACAGGGACCCGGACGGGCCACTCATGGCTGTCTCAGTGAGAACCGAGCCCACCTTCGTCCCTGGACAGGAGGTGAAGCTGTTTGAAGGCGCCGGCTACCTGGGGGCGGGCGGGCTCGTGATGGGACGCGCGTACGATGTGTCCTTGGATGACCAGCGTTTTCTGATGGTCAAGCGCCCGACGGCAGCGCCCGACGCACCGCCACACAACACGCTGATTGTGGTGCAGAACTGGTTGCAGGAGCTGAAACGCCTAGCTCCGGCTCGCTAGCCCCGGACTAGACTGGGACTGGACAGCTCACTTGTCATGAGGTTAGAAGTTGGAGGTTAGAGGTTGGGAGGAACGACATGGCCTCCCTCTAACCTCAACCTCTACCAACCTCTAACCTCTAGCCTCCAGCCTCTACCCGCGATATTATTAGAGGTTCCCGCCTCGTTCCGTGCGGCCGCTCCGATTTATCACCTATGCAGCCAGGCGCCCTCCGGGCCCTCGAATTCGACCGGATTGTTGAGGCAGTTGCCGCCTTCGCCCTGACGCCGATGGGCGGCGAGCGTCTCAACGGACTGCAGCCCTCGATCGAGGCGCCGACGGTCGCCGATCTGCTCGCTCATACGACGGAAGCGGCGCGTTTCCTGGCGGTGAACGGATCGCTCCCGCTGCGGGCGTCGGCCGAGCTGCCTGAGACGTTCGACGCACTGGGGGTCGAAGGGCGGCCGCTCGAGGCGCTGCGGCTGCTCGCGCTGGCCTCGTTTCTCGATTCGATCGACGAGACGCGGACCGCCATCCGCCGCGCTGCCGGTTCATTTCCCCGCCTCGAAGCCATCGCCAGCCATGCGGCCTCGTTCAAAGGGGAGATCGCCGCCATACGGGGCAAGATCGATCCGTCGGGCGACGTGCTCGATCACGCGAGCCCGGAATTGAAGATCATCCGGGAACGGCTGCGCAAGCAGCGGACGCGGCTGCGGAGCACGCTCGAGTCGTACCTGCGCGGAAAGGACACGGCGAAGCATCTGCAGGACCAGGTCGTCACCGAGCGGAATGGCCGCTATGTGCTCGTGGTCAAGGCCGAGCATCGCGGCGCCATACCCGGAATCGTCCACGGGTCGTCGACGAGCGGCGCCAGCGTGTTTCTCGAGCCGCTCAGCACGGTTGAAATCAACAACGACATCGTCGCGCTCGAAGAACAGGAGCATGAAGAGGTCCTTCGCATCCTGCTTGCGCTGACCGATGCCTTCCGCGGCCGCCCCGACGACCTGCGGCGGACGATCGACGCGGCAAGCGCGCTCGACGTCGTCCAGGCGCGGGCCAGGTTTTCCGAGTCGATCGACGGGATCGAGCCGGCGCTCACGAACGACGGGACGTTCGAGCTCCTCGATGCGCGGCACCCGCTGCTCGCCCACCCCGTGCCTGTCACGATCAAGGTGACGCCACCGTCCACCGTCCTGCTGATTACCGGCCCGAATACGGGCGGCAAGACCGTCGCGCTCAAAACGGCGGGCCTGCTTGCGCTGATGGCGCAGGCGGGACTGCGGATCCCGGCCGCCGATGGGTCGCGCGTGCCGGTGTTCCAATCGCTCTTCGCCGACATCGGGGACGAGCAATCGATTGAGGCCAGCCTCAGCACCTTCTCGGGCCATATCGCCAACATCGTTTCGATGGATCAGTCCCTGGCCACTCCGGCGCTGGTCCTGCTGGACGAGGTCGGATCCGGCACCGATCCGATCGAAGGCGGAGCGCTTGGCGTCGCCATCGTCGATCACTTCCGCAAGCGCGGTGCGACGCTCATCGCGACGAGCCACTACGATCAGCTGAAGTCCTATGCGTCGACGTCCGAACACGTGACCAGCGCCGCCTTTGGCTTTCACGCGGACACGTTTGCGCCGACCTATCAGCTCATTTACGGGTCGCCCGGTCGCAGCCTGGCGCTCGAGATCGCGGGCCGTCTGGGCTTGAATCCGGCGATCGTCACCCACGCGCGCGCGAACCTCAGCGAGCGGGAGGCACAACTCGCGGACCACCTGGCCAAGATCGATCACGACATGCGGGGACTGGAGCACGAGCACCGGCTCGCCGCACGGGAACGCGAGGAGATGGAGGCAGCCGCCGGGCGGATGCGCCAGCGGGAAGACGCGCTGCGCCAGCGCGAGGAGACATTCCGCCGCCGGCTCAACGAAGAGCTCGACACCCAGGTGCGCCAGGCGCGGCGCGAGATTGACGCGGTCCTCGCCGAGCTCAAGGCAAAGACCGCAGCCATTGCCCGCGAAGCAAACGTCGCGAATGCCGCCGGACGCCACGCCGTGACGACCGGCGACACGGGCGCGGTGCGAGGCGACGCGCGCGCCGCCGTGGATCAGGTCGTCGCGCGGCTGCTGGAACACGGAGACGCGCCTCACGACCCACGAAGCCAGGGCCCCGAGTCCGGGAACCCAGGGGGCAACGGACGCCTGCCCAGGATCGGCGACCGCGTGATCGTCGGCGGCTTCGGGCTGGAAGGCGTGGTGACCGGTCTTCACGACGACGCAGCCGAGATTGACATGCGCGGCAAACGGATGCGCGCGAGTGTGCGCGATCTGCGCGTGGTCGAGGGTCAGGCCCCCGCGACGGCCCGCGTCAAGGTCAATGTCGAGCTCCAGCCGCGCGAGACGATGCCGTCGGACCTGAACGTGATTGGGTGCAGCGTGGACGAAGCGATCGAGCGTGCGGAGCGCTTCCTCGACGAATCGCTGCTGACCGATCAGCGGACCATCCGGCTGATTCATGGCTACGGCACCGGCCAGCTGAAGCGGGCCCTGACCGGATTTCTGCAGCAGCATCCGCTGGTGGCACGATTCGCCACCGCGCCCCCCGAGCAAGGGGGAGGGGGCGTAACGGTGGTGGAGCTCAAAGAGTGAGTTTGTTTCCGCAACAATTCATCGACGACCTCCGCCTGCAGGCGAACATCGTGCAGGTCGTCCAGGAGTACGTCCCGCTGAAGCGGGCGGGGACGACGTACAAGGGCCTCTGTCCGTTCCATTCGGAGAAGACGCCGTCGTTCAGCGTGAATCCCGAGAAAGGATTCTTCTACTGCTACGGGTGCAATGTGGGCGGCGATGTCTTCAAGTTTCTCGAGCTGCACGAGAAAGTGGACTTCCCCGAGGCCGTCAAGATGCTCGCGCAGAAGTTTGGAATCACCCTGCCCGAGCGCAGCGAGGGGAGTGAAGGCGATGCCGCGCGGCGTGATGAAGGGCTGCGCGAGGCGCTGCTGAAGATACACGAGGTAGCGGCGGAGTATTTCCGCGGGCAGCTGGCCGGCCCGGCCGGGTCGCGGGCCCGCCAGCAGCTCGCCGAGCGCGGCGTCAGCGCGAAAACTCTCGAGCAGCTCGGCCTCGGCTATGCGCCGTCGACCCGTGACGGGCTGAAAGCGCGGCTACTGAAGCAGGGGTTTACGCAGGGCCTGCTGATTCAAAGCGGGCTGGTCGCCGAGCGTGACAACGGCGAAAGCGTCGATCGGTTTCGCAACCGGCTGATGGTGCCCATCTGCCGCGATACAGGCTCGGTCGTTGCATTCGGTGGCCGCGCCATGGACGCCGATCAGGTTCCGAAGTACCTGAACTCGCCGGAGACGGCGATTTACTCGAAAAGCCGGACGTTGTACGGACTGAACCTGACGAAGGCCGGCATTCGGAAGCTCGGGTTCGTGGTACTGGTCGAGGGATACTTCGATTTCGCCCAGGTCTTCCAGTCGGAAGCGGCGCCTGTGGTAGCGTCCTGCGGCACGGCCCTGACGGCCCAACAGGCGCAACTGCTCCGGCGGTTCACGTCGAAGGTGGTCCTCAGCTTCGACCCGGACGCTGCCGGGCAGGGGGCCGCCGCGCGATCGTGCGAGCTGCTTGTGAAGGAGGGTTTCGAGGTCAACGTCGTGGTGCTGGACAGCGGCGAAGATCCCGATACCTTTATCCGACGGAAGGGCGCCGAGCAGTATCGGGCCCGGCTCCGCCGTTCGCGCCCGTACCTGGAATACCTGCGCGACCGCGCGGCGGCCGGCCTGAATTTCGGCGACCCCGAGACCCAGCGGGCGTTTCTCGCTAAAATGCTCGCCGTCGCCGCCTGGCTTCCGGAACCCGCCATGCGTGACCAGTTTGCGGACAAAGTGGCGCATACTGCCAGGATTACAGCTGAGGTCGTTCAGGCCGAATTTCGGAAAATCGCTGCCAGGCGTCAAACTACGCTCGCCCCGGCCGAGTTACCGGGCCTGGGGGAGGTCAAAAAGGCTGAAAAAGCCCTGATTTGGTGGCTGATCCAGCGTCCGGCCGAGGCGCGGGACGTACTCGATACGCTCGACGAGGAGGACCTGGGCGCTTTGGCGGCTCGGCGCATCTTCGAAATGGCCCGGAGCCTGCACGCTGAGACCGCCGAGCGTCTACCCTCGGCGCTGATTCAGCGTCTAAGTACATTGGACGCCCAGCTGGTGTCGAAGATTGCCTCCGAGCCGGCCCCGCCGGCGACGTTAGTCGACGAATGTGTAAGGGCGATGAAGCGGCTGCGGTTCGACCGGGAACGCGCCGCGATCCAGCGTGAGATCGACCGGCTTCAAGAACTTGGCGCAACTCAACACGGACATGAGATTGATAACTTATGGCAGCGGAAAAAGGACCTACTCCACCGCATCGAGGACCTGACGTAGCAGGCGTCCACCAGTCGCTCGAGGAGAAGTACGACGAAGTACGGCAGCTGATCAACATCGGCAAGGAGAAGGGCTACCTTCTCTACGACGAGGTCAACGAGCTGCTGCCGTCCGAGATCACGTCGTCGGACGAGCTGGACGATCTTTTCAACACCTTCGGCAGCGCGGGTATCGAGGTCATCGACTCGGACCAGAAGTATCTGCGCGACGACAAGGTGATTGACCGGACCGCCGAAGGCGCCGAAGAGCTCGAGCTCGATCTCACCCCTGGCGCGCTCGACAAGACCAACGACCCGGTGCGGATGTACCTCCGGGAAATGGGCACGGTTCCGCTGCTCACGCGCGAGGGGGAAGTCGAGATCGCGCGCCGGATCGAGCGCGGCAAGCTGGCCGTGATCAAGTCGATCTCGCGGACGCCACTCGTCGCCAAACGGGTCATCGAGTTCGGCGACAACCTGCACGCCGGGGAGCGCACCATTCGCGAGCTGGTGATCTTCAACGACGAGGAGATCACCGACGAGCGCATCGACGAGCGGCGCCGCCAGGTGCAGAAGCAGATTGACGCGGTGCGGAAAGCTCGCCTGGCCTCGGAAAAACTCGAAGAAAAGCTCGCCGACACCCCCAAGGGGTCGACGACCAAGGACAAGCGGAAGTACCGCCGCGCCCGGTGGGGCGCGATGCGCGCGCGCATCGAGCTGTCGACGTGCATCCGACGCATCGAGTTCACCGAGGCGGTCAAGCGGCGCCTGATCGACGACATGAAGGACGCCGTCGAGGGCGTCAAGTCGGTGCAGCGCGAGATCGAGGCCACCGATCGCCTGCTGAACCCGAAGAACAAAAAGCTGAAGCTCAAGGAAGACGACCGGAAGAAGGTCTTTGGCCAGCTCAAGGAGCTGAAGATCAAGATCAAGGTCATGACCGACTCGCTCGAGCAGTCGCCCGAGGAGTTGAAGCAGACGCTGGACACGGTCCTGCGGGGTGAATACCAGGCCGAGCAGGCCAAGAAAGAGCTGGTCGAAGCCAATCTTCGCCTCGTCGTGTCGATCGCCAAGAAGTACACCAATCGCGGCCTGCAATTCCTCGACCTGATCCAGGAAGGCAACATCGGCCTGATGAAAGCCGTGGACAAGTTCGAGTACCGCCGCGGCTACAAGTTCTCCACCTATGCCACGTGGTGGATCCGCCAGGCGATCACACGGGCGATTGCCGATCAGGCACGGACGATCCGTATCCCGGTGCACATGATCGAAACGATCAACAAGCTGATCCGCACCTCGCGGGCGCTGGTCCAGGAGCTGGGCCGTGAACCGACCTCGGAAGAGATCGCCAAGCGCATGGACATTCCGGTGTCGAAGGTCCGGAAAGTGTTGAAGATTGCGCAGGAACCGATCTCCCTCGAAACGCCGATCGGCGAAGAGGAAGATTCACATCTGGGCGACTTCATCGAGGACCGGCAGGTCGTCTCGCCGGCCGAGGCGGTCATCAATTTGAATCTGAAGGAACAGACCGAGTCGGTGCTCAAGACGCTGACGCCGCGCGAGGAGAAGGTCATCAAGATGCGGTTCGGTGTCGGCGACGGCAGTGAGCACACGCTCGAGGAAGTGGGCCAGAGCTTCGCGGTCACCCGCGAGCGGATCCGGCAGATCGAGGCCAAGGCGCTCCGGAAGCTGCGTCACCCCTCGCGAAGCCGGAAGCTCCGCGCGTTTCTGGAAGGGCGGACGACGTAAGACGAAGTCTCAAGGCTCAAGTTTGAAGTCTCATGGGCCCTTCGAACTTGAGAGTTGAGAGTTGAGACTTCATACTTGTGCGGGGGCCCATAGCTCAACGGTTAGAGCAGCCGGCTCATAATCGGCGGGTTCCAGGTTCGAGTCCTGGTGGGCCCAATTCGTACCCGTGAGATTTGCAAATTGCACATAGCTGATTCCAGATTCAAAGAACGCAGGAACCGGTCGCACCGGTCCGCTGGAGCCCCGTTTCGACGGGGCTTTTTTTGTTTGGCACGGCCGTGAATGAGCCAGACCGATGAACGCTGATCTCGAACGCATCATCGCGCTTCAGAAGCTCGTGTCGGCCGCTCAGGACGCCGAGCGACGGCTCGCTGACGAGCCCGAGCGGGCAAAGGCACTCGAGGCGCGGCTCGACGCCGCGCGCAAGGCCGTGGCCGTCGCCAAGGAACGGCTGGCGGAAAACCAGAACGCCCGCCGCGCGGTCGAGAAGGACGTCGCCATCCACCAGGGCCGTCTCTCGAAGTTCCGCGAGCAGGCGATGGGCGTCAAGACCAATCAGGAATACCACGCCGTCCAGAAGGAAATCGGGTTTGCGGAGGGCGAGGTCAAGACGCTCGAAGACAAGATTCTCGAAATGATGGTCGCAGCCGACGACCTCACGGCACTCGTCAAACGCGCCGAAGCCGCGCTCGCGGCCGAACAGAAGGCGGTCGAGGCCGAAAGCCGCGAGATGGTCGCCGAACTGGCGACCCTGAAATCGTCGCTTGAACGCCTCACCACCGAGCGGACGGAGGTCGTGCGCGGCCTCAACCCGCACGCGCTGGCGGTGTTCGAGCTCGTGTTGCGCCGCCGCAACGGCGTCGGCGTGGCCCAGGCCCGCGACGGCATCTGCATGGTCTGCCACGTCCGCCTGCGGCCGCAGGTCTTCAACAACGTGCTCCGCAACGATCAAATCATTCAGTGCGACAGCTGCCAGCGCATCTTGTACTCCGTGCCGGCCGTCGCCCCGGCCACATCGGGCAGTGTTCCACAGCCAGCCTCCTGAAACCGCTGACCCCGTGAGTCCTGCGCCTGATGCGATCGTCGCCTACATCGATGGCGGCGCCCGGGGGAACCCCGGCCCCGCTGGCTACGGCGTTCGGGTCGAACAGGGCGACGGCACGCTGGTCGAAGAGTTCAGCGGGTTCATCGGGGTTGCGACCAACAATGTCGCCGAATATCGAGGACTGCTCGCCGCGCTCGAGTGGGCCAGGCAACACGGGCACAAGCAGCTCCACGTGCGTTCGGACTCGCTGCTGCTCGTGCAGCAGATGCGCGGACGCTTCAAGGTGAAGAACCCGGGGCTGCAGCCGCTCCACGCGAAGGCGCGCCTTCTGGCGCACGAGCTCGGGCGCGTGACATTCGAGCATGTCGGCCGCGCGCTGAACGCCAACGCCGATCGCCTCGCGAACGGGGCGATGGACGATGCGTTGAAATCCTGAGCCGTCGCCATTGCCGTGCAGTAGTGTCCGGCTTCAGCCGGACTCCCGGACGGTCCGCCTGAAGGCGGACACTACATCGTTGTCAAATGTCGATCGCCGCGCGCCTGAATCACGCCTGCCAGCCGCCCGGCGCCCGCGCCGTCGCGCCTGTACGAGCACAGCACGCCGGGGTGGCTTGCCGTGCAGAGATCGACGACGAACACCTGGTCCGGCGGAACCCCGGCGGATTCGAGCTGGTCGCGCGTCGAACGCGCGCTGTCGAAGAACCAATGATCCCGCCTCGGCGTCCTGCCCAATCCGCTCATCGAAGGATTGCCGTGCGTCGGCTGCGGCTGTTCAAGAAACCACCTGTCGAGCATCGCCTGCGGGAAGCCTGCCTCGGTGAAACGCAGTCGAACGTCGGCACCCACTTCGTAGCAGCAGGCGCCGATCGACGGCCCGGCTGCGGCCAGAAGGTCCGCGGCACGGCTGCCGAACTCGCGCTCGAGAGCGCCGACGGCGGTTTGAGGCACGCGCGCTGCCAGACCGCGCCAGCCGGCGTGCGCCGCGGCCACTGCGCCCGTGCGGCGGTCGACCAGCAGAAGCGGCACGCAGTCGGCAGTCTGAATCGCAGCGGCGACGCCCGGGTCGTTCGAGACGATGATGTCCGCCGCGGGCAAAGCGCCGTGCGCCGCGTCGCCGGCGCGGCGCACGAGGATGTCCGCACCATGCACCTGGCGAACGCGCACGAGCGGCGCCCCCATCGCGTTGGCGATTTCTTCCCAGGCGCGCCGTTCTTCTTCAGGCGTGCCCAAGCCAAGCGTCCAGCGGCGTGTCGTCATCAGATGGGGCGCGAACGGCTCGAGGGCCCGGCAGACGAGCGCGGGCCCGCCCGCCGCTTGCACCCATCGAAAGCTGCCGTTAGGCTGAGGCAATCGCGTGTCGAACATCATCGGCCTCGGTCTCGACGCTACTGATATCCCACGCATCGCCGACACCATCGCGCGGTACGGCGAGCGGTTCCTGCGTCGCGTGTTTACCGACGGGGAGGTGGCCTACTGCATGCGCCGCCGGACACCCGCGATTCACTTTGCAGGCCGCTTTGCGGCGAAGGAGGCGACGATGAAGGCGCTCGGCACCGGCCATTCCCAGGGGGTGCTGTGGCGCGATGTCGAGGTTGTCCGACGCGGCGGCCCTCCGCAACTTCGGTTGCACGGAGGGGCCGCCCGGCGCTTTGACTCCATGGGCGGCGCCTCGTCGCTGCTGACCATCACGCATTCCGACGCCCTTGCGCTCGCGCAGGTCCTGATTCTCGGCCGCTAGCTGCAGGCTGCTGCGAGAGCCCAGAGCACTACAGCGACCGGATTGGGCAACCGCGGTTGACGCGTCAACGGCCTGCCAGCGCCGCCGGCGCGCCATAGCAAAACCCACACCCGTAACCTCCTCGTTTCGAACGGCATACGGCCTCACGTGTACGTTCCCTCCGCGGGCATCGACCTTGATGTCGCGTCATGTCGCCTGCCGCCACCAAGCTCCCCAACACGGCAGGCGCGTTGGGCACCCCCTCAGCCGTTCGACTGCGGACGGCTCGACAAACGCGTCGCGCGAAGGAGAAGAAGGAATGACGATCAAGATTACGCCAAACGACAAGGGCAATCCTCCGGGCAAGCTGGCCGAAGCCGAACTGCACTTCACCGACGGCCCCCTCGAAGGGCTCAAGCTGATCGGTTTCGCCATCTGGGAGCGCCGCGGCGGCGGGGTCGGCAGGAATGTCACGTTCCCCGCGCGCCAGTACAGCGTCAACGGCGAGCGGCGCAGCTTCGCGCTGCTGCGTCCGGTTGTCGACGTCACGTCGCAGACCAAGCTGCGGGAGCTCATCCTCGAAGCGTTTCAGGAGTACGAAGAGCGCGCTGCCATCGCATCGTAGTGGCGCGGGTGGTCGGACGCGCCCGCTGTCTTCCGCGTCCGGTTTCGAACTACTGGATGACAGGGATTAGTCGCGCGTTCTCGTGCGCCCGCTTCGGCGGCAGCGTCCATTCTTCGCGGAGGCCCTTGTCGAACTCCGACTTGAAGAACGACGCCTTCATGCCGCCGTCGATGATGTCCCAGGGCAGCATGGCGTCGCGGCTGCGGTCGCGGAAGAGGAAGTGGTCGGCATCCACGCCGGATTCGGCGACGGCGGCCCGCCAGTTCTGGCCGTTGCGCGCGGCGGCCTCGATGGCCGGAGCGACGCGCCTGTCGCCGAGCGATAGCAGCGCCTGGTAGTAGGAGTGCCGCTCCGACTTGATGTTGAAGTACACGTTGTCGATACCGGCCATCAGGGTCCGCAGGCGCTTGCTCTTCCTGTCGATTGTCGCCGCGTCGGTCATCGCGAGCCATTGATAGGCGGTGCCGGGCTTCGGAATCAGGGGGTTCACGCTGCCGCCGATGCGGCCGACACGGCCGCGCGATCGCGCGTGCTTCATCATCCGATCGCGCATCTGGAGCGTGAGGTCGCGGATGGCCACCAGATCCTCGTCGGTTTCGGTCGGGAGGCCGAGCATGTAGTAGAGCTTCAGGTTCTCGATGCCGTTGGCGAAGATCAGGTCGGCGCGATCGAGGATCTCGTCGTTGGTGACGGTCTTGTTGATCACGCGGCGCAGCCGATCGGATCCGGTTTCGGGCGCAATCGTGATCGTGCGCTCGCCGCTTTCGCGCAGGACGCGGACGATCGGCTCGGTCAGATCGTCCAGGCGGAGCGAGGCCGGGCTGATGGAATAGCCCATCTCGTTCAGACGGCCCAGGATGCGCTCGATGTCCGGATGGTCGCATAGCGCGATCGACACGAGCCCGACCCGGCTTGCGTACGGCCGCGCCGCTTCGGCGAGTTGGAGGATCCGCTCGGTCGGGAATGGACGCACGGGCAGGTAGTTGTAGCCGGCCCAGCAGAAGCGGCACAGGTTCGCGCAACCGCGGACGACTTCGACGAGCAGGCGCGACCCGAATTCCGTGTCTGGCGTGAAAATGCTCGTCACCGGCGGGTCGACCATCTCGGTGGTCTTCAGCGCCGCTTTGTGCACCGGCATCGGCGCGTCCGACGACACGTGATATCCGGCGAGCGACCCGTCAGCGGCGTAATACGGCTCGTAGAACGACGGGATGTAGAACCCGCGCTCACGGGATAGCCGGCGCAGCAGATCGGCACGGTCGCTGGCGGCGCCGAACGCCCGCCGAAGCGACGGCACGAGCACTTCGCCTTCGCCTGCGGCAATCGCGTCCGCGAACAGGGCCAGCGGTTCCGGGTTCACGAACGTGACAGCGCCACCGATGACAACGAGGGGATGGCGTGACGTCCGCTCCGCCGCGTACCAGGGAATGCCCGCGAGGCGCAGCAACGTCAGCACGTTGACGTAATCCCACTCGAACGACACCGAGAAGGCGACGACGTCGAAGTCGCCCACCGGCGTCTGCGACTCGAGCGTGACGACGGGAATGTTTGCCGAGAGTTGTTCGGCCAGCTCTTGCCGGGGCGGCAGGAAGAATCGCTCGCACACGACGTCGTCTTCCGCGTTGAGCAGGCCGTAAACCGTCTGGAACCCGAGGTTGGACATCCCGACCCAGTAGGTGTTGGGGAAGGCGAGCGCCACGCGCAGCCGGCTGCCGTGGGGCTTCGTCACGTAGCCGACCTCTTTCGCGAGGGTCTCGCGTGCGCGTTCGCGCTGTGTCCAGGAATTCATGGGATCGGGCGCCCGTCCCGAGCGCGGTCGAGGGAATACGGCAGCTGGCGCTCGGACGCCGACGTTCTCGACTGCCGTGGATCTTTCTACTCTACCATCGCCCCCGCCGATCCCCGCCGTTCCAGCCCGGCGATTGCTACCCTTCCTGCCGGCGCAGGAAGGCGGGAACGTCGAACGTCGAGCCCAGGCTGAGATCGAGGTCGGTGCCGTTCCCCGGCTGAGATGCCGCAGCGGACACGGCTGCCGGCACATCGAAGACCGGCCGGCGCGCAACCGACAATCTGGGGAGACCGGCGCCCGCTGCGCCAGCGGCGGCGGCGCCGGGTTCGGGTCGCAGACGGCCGGTGTCATAGTGCGCCATGTCGACGGGCGTATAGGCGGCGGAGCCCGTTGCCGCCGCGCGGGCGGGAGCCTGCGGGCCGAAGCCGGTCGCGATCACGGTGATCTTCACCTTGCGATGACCGGCGAAGTTCTCAGTTTCCCAGCCTGAGCCGATAACCGCTTCCTCTCGAAGTCCAAGACGAACGCGGCGAGCGCATGATCCCGGCCGCGTTCGGATAATCGGCCCTCTCGGCCGAGACTTACTGAACCAACAAGTCCTGGACGGAGGGTTTCTCGCCGTCTCGCACTCGATGTGCTCTTTCCGCGGCCCCCCGGACAGGCCGCCGACCTTGCCGTGACGTGCCGTAGCAGGCGTAGTGACACATGCGAAGCAACGCACTCGTCGGCGCGAGAGAGTTGAAGACCGGCTTGGCCGCTACCTCTACGCCGGGTCGACAGCCGGTACTGCACGAGCGCCGACCCACCGAGTGGAGCCGGGAGCACCACGATGTCGGCGGGATGCGCCTGGACTATGCGTTCCCGACGAACGTTGTCCTGGCGCCCGTGCCGACCATTCTGACCGCAGCGTTTGTCGCCGCCATCTGGCCCGCGGAATCGGCGGTGCACGGATCGCTCGTCGAGGCGTTGGAATATCAGTAGCTTTCCGGCTTGACCACGGGCCGCCCAGGCCGCACGATGGGACTCGTTACACATGTTCATGCCCCCGCGAGCGCCTGGGTGCCTCGCCGTCCTCTTCGGTGTCATCCTGCCTGGATGGGCCGAGGCGCAGTCTGGCGCCCAGGCGGCACTGACGCTCGAGACGATCCTCGCCCGCGCGGGCGAATATGTGCTCCAGCTCGAAACCGACTTGTCCGGGATCGTCGCCGAAGAACACTACTCGCAGAACGTCCTGGCCGACCGTCGACAGGACGAATTCCATCGCGATCTGAAATCGGATTTGCTGCTCGTCCGGCCGAACGACGCGGAACGGTACGTCCAGTTCCGTGACGTATTCGAAGTCGACGGCAGGCCGGTCCGCGATCGCGACGATCGGCTGGCGACGCTCTTCCTGCATCCGGTGCCGTCCAGCGCGGAGCAGATGGAGGAAATCGCCGCGGAGAGCGCGCGCTACAACATTGGCAACGTCTCCCGCGTCAATCTCAACGTGCCGGTCCTCGCGCTCATGTTCCTCCGGCCGGACAACCAGGCGCGGTCGACATTTACGGTCGCGAAGATCGGCTCCGCGGGCCAGCCGTGGGAAATCGCGTACCGCGAAGTGCAGCCAGAGACGCTCATCCGCACGACGGGTAACCGCGACCTGCCGGCTCGAGGCCGTTTCCGGATTGATCCGGAGAGCGGGCGTGTATGGATGAGCGAGCTGATTGCCGAAGACACCGCGGTGCACGGGGATTTCACGGTCGAGTATCGATTCGAACCCGCGCTCGGCTTCCTCGTGCCCGCGGAGATGCGCGAGTCGGTCTGGGTCCCCCCGCGCGGGCGCGCGAGCGCCGAAGTCAGGGGAAAGGCGACCTACAGCCGTTTCCGGCGCTTCCAGGTCTCCGTGGACGAGGCGATTGCGCCGCCCTAGAGTGATACGACGGCGCCAGTCCACCGCCAATTCAGCGTAGCCGGCGCCTGCGTACGAGATATTGCCAGCGTCGCGCCCAATGCCTGAATCCGGGCCCGACGACCGGCACTGGCAACAACACGTATGTGATCGCCTCAATCGCCGAGCGCAGCTGCGCGGCAGCCCCCGTTGATCTGCAGCGCAAGGACCAGCGCCTCGCCAGTCTCGAGAAGGAGAATCAGCCTCCCGTCGAGGTGACAAAGGCCGGTCGACACCCAGGAACCAGCGGCCCGCCCCGTCGGGTCGGCCCCACAGCTGCGCGCCGTGTCCGTTGAGAGAGGCCGTTTGAGGTTTTCTTGACTGGCCCGGGCGGCGCGGCGGTAGGATCGGCTTATGCGAACACTGTCTCTCGCCGCGGCGGTCGTCGCAGTGCTATCTGTCGATGGGGTCTTGAGCCACACTGTCTCGGCGCATCATTCTTTTGCCGTGTTCTTCGACGATGCGAAGAGCGTCACGGTCAGCGGCTCGGTGACCGCCTTCAAGTTCACCAACCCGCATGCGATCATCGAGCTCACGGCGAAGAACGCGCAGGGTCAGAGCGAGCAGTGGCGCGCCGAGACGAATGCGGTGACGCTACTGCGGCGCCGCGGCTGGACGAAGTGAGAGCCTGAAGTCCGGCGATGCGGTGACCCTTGAGGGCTGGCCGGCGCGCGACGGCTCGAGGTACATGCGTGTCCGCCGGGTGGTCAAGGCCGACGGCACCGTGCTCGGCGCGCCCACCAACCAGCGGGTCGATTGAGATGTCACACAGACGGGCCGCCGCTCTCGCCCTCGTCCTCGGCGTCTGCGCAGTCTCGGCCGGTCCCGTGCGGCGCGTCGCCGCGCAGCAGCCGGCGCGTCCGGACCTTTCGGGCTTCTGGGGGGCGGGCCATGCGGTGCCGATTGACCCGGCGCTGGTCGCGAAGCTGCCGCCGAATACAGTGGTCGTTCCCGATGCTGGCGCTCCCGAACTGCCCTCGGGCAACTTCGGCGGCCTGCGGCCTACGCCCTCGGCGCTGGCCGCGGCGACGCGGTGGAAGCCCGAGGACGACATGAAGGTCGATCGCGTCTGTCTGCCGCCGTCGATCGTCTACTCGATGCAGGGCCCGTTTCCGATTGAGATCCACCAGGGCACCGAGCTGATCGTCATGCGGCTCGAGTACCTACGACATGGTGCGGATCATTTTCATGGACGGCCGGCCGCATCCCGCCGCCAACGCGCCCCACACCAAGGTCGGCCACTCTGTCGGCCAATGGGACGGCGCGACGCTGGTCGTCGATACCACGCACCTGAGCGAGTCGACGATTACCAACAACGGGCTCAACCACAGCGACAAGGTCCACCTGATAGAGCGCTTCTGGCTCAGCGCCGACGGCAAGATGCTGCTGATGCAACAGGAGTTCGAGGACCCGGAGGCGCTCGAGAACCGCGGCGCCCGATTCGTCGGCTGGGATCGTGGCACGGACTTCATCTATCCGTACGAATGCGATCCGAGCTTTGCCGCAAACTACGACCGGAAATGAACAGGCGGTAGAGATCGAACGAAGTCCAACTGCTCGAGCACCGCGTGCGTCGGGTTGAACCACCAGTTCAGCAGCAGGCCGATGAAGACAAGCCCAGCCATGACCGCCCAGTTCACGCCGCCGGTCACGCTGAAGACGGAACAAAGCAGGATGCTTCCGCTCGACACAGCACGGTCTGCCAGCTCCCCTCTTCGGCTTCGCGGTTTCCGTCACGGCCGATAAGGGGCCTTCTGTTGAGTCGGCCCCCGCCTTGCGACGCTGATAGGGCGGTTTTCGACGGCACTCCGCGCCTCGCGGACGCGAAGGAACGGCTACAATTGCCGCACGCATGAACCTCGGGGACACGGTCAGCCACTACGGGTTGAATCTCTACTCGGTGGCGGGGGAATGGGCGTCGTCTATCTTGCCGAAGACCTGACGCTTGGCCGCAAGGTGGCGCTGAAGTTTCTTCCCGCCGGCTTTGCTGCCGATCGCCTGGCCGTCGAGCGGTTTCGGCGCGAAGCACGGTCGGCATCCGCCCTCAATCATCCGCACATCTGCACGATTTACGAGATCGGCGAGCATGAGGGCCAGCCCTTCATCGCCATGGAGTGGCTCGACGGGCAGTCGCTCAAAGATCGTCTCCAGGGCCGCCCGCTGGAAGCGGATGAGATCCTCGCCATCGGTGTTGGCGTCGCCGACGGCCTCGATGCGGCGCATCGAGCGGGCATCGTTCATCGCGACATCAAGCCTGCTAATCTCTTCATCACTAGGCGCGGCGAGACGAAGATCCTCGACTTCGGGCTCGCGAAAGTCGACCCGCTGGGGCCGATGGGTGCATCGGCGCTGCCGACGCGTCCCGGCGAGATGGAGCTCACCAGCCCGGGAACGACCCTGGGCACCGTCGCCTACATGTCGCCGGAGCAGGCGCGCGGTGAGCCGCTCGATGCGCGAAGCGATCTGTTTTCGTTCGGCGTCGTGCTGTACGAAATGGCCACGGGCACGCTGCCCTTTAAGGGAGCGACAGCCGCCGTCGTCTTTCACGAGATCCTGAGCAGGACGCCGACCTCGCCGATTCGATTGAATCCGGGACTGCCGGTAGAGCTCGATCGAATCGCCGCGAAGGCGTTGGAGAAAGATCGTGACGTGCGGTGCCAGAGCGCCGCGGAGATCCTGTCCGATCTGAAACGCCTGAGGCGCGACCGCGTATCCGAACGATCCGTTGCAGTCAGCGCCGTTCATCCGTTGGCTTCGGACTCCGGCCTCCCGATGCCTGGCCCGCAGTCTGAAGTCCGGATCCCGGCGCCATCGCCGTCGTCCGATGTGCAGATTGTGGCGGCCATGGCAAAGCGCCATCGGTTCGGCCTTGCCGCGGTCGGAGGCGTGCTCGCGCTCGTGCTCGCGGGCGGCATCTACGCCATCCTCAATCAGCGCGCACGGCCCGCGCTGGTGGCCGAAGAGACGGCCGGACCGTCGCTTGCGGACTTGCAGATCAGTCAACTAACCACGAGCGGGAAGGCCCAGAGCCCGGCGATTTCTCCTGATGGCAAGTACGTCGCCTACGTGCAGCGGGACGGGAACGACACCAGCCTATGGATTCGCCAAACGTCCACCACGAGCAACGTGCAGATCGTGCGTGCGGAGCCGGGTGTGGCATTGCAGTGTTGTGACGGTGACACCGGACGGGGACTTTGTCGATTTCGTTCGAAGCCAAGGGCGAACGTTCGAGCTCTGGCGCGTCCCGTTTCTGGGCGGAACCCCGAAGCGGATGATCGATGACGTGTGGACTGCGGTTGGGTGGTCACCCGATGGGCAGCACCTTGCCTTCGTCCGCGCCAATCAGTCCGCGGATTCCTCGGCGTTGATTGTTGCCGATGCGGACGGCAGCCACGAGCAGGTTTTGCTTACGCGCCAAACGCCGAAACGGTTCATTTCGCTGGCCAGCGTCGGTGCCCTCGGCGGTGCGCCGTCCTGGTCGCCGGACGGACGTCTCATCGTACTGAGGGGAGCCGATCGGACAGACAACTCTCAGCCGCAGCAGATCGTTGTCGTCGACGTCGCCGCCGGAACGGAGCAGGTGATTCGCCGGAGACCCCTGCCTTCACAAGCATGGGCGTGGATGGACGCCGCATCGCTCGTGCTCAATGAACCCGGTGAGGCTGAAGCACCGCCGCAGTTGTGGCGGATGGCGTATCCAAGCGGACGGCTGTCGCGGCTCTCCAACGATCTGAACGACTATGACGGTGTGAGCCTCACCGCCGATCGAGGCAGCCTTGCGACGGCGCGACGAGAGAATCACGACAGGATATGGATCGGCAATGGCACGGCCACCGACTTAACGGAAACGTCGATAGAAGGCATCCACCCGACGTGGGGCGGGGAGCGCCTTTTCTACGTTGCCAGAAACGGTGGGCCGTCAGTCATCACGAGCATCGTGCCGGAGCGCCCTGGGGGCGGAGTCCCGGCCGAGCTTGGGGCCACGGGTGATTCGCCGGCCGTCACGTCGGATGAACGAACGATTGTGTACAACGTGCCGCCGGGGGCGGGTAGCAGCTCAGGAATCTGGAAGATCGGCGCCGACGGCCGACAGCCCGTGCAATTGGCTGCCGAAAGTGGTACGCCGGTTCTCACTCACGATAACCGCTCGGTCATCTACCTTTCGCAGCGCAGCGGCGTTCAAAGTCCCTGGATGGTTTCAATCGACGGCGGGCAGCCGCGCCAGATCACCACAGCGTATGCCGGGTTCCCAAGCCTTGCCCTGTCGCCAGACGACAAGTCGCTCGCGTTCTGGGGCAGGACGAGCAGGATCGCCGCGTTCTTGTGACGTGCGATCTTCCGGCCTGCGCCGCGCGCCATGCGCTGCCCGCTCCGCCGAGCTCGGGCCGTCTCCAATGGACGCCGGACGGCAAGGCGATTGCGTTCCTGCCGGCGCCGGCATCGAATCTCTGGCTGCAGCCGGTCGACGGCAAGCCGCCGCATCAGTTGACGCAATTCGCTGACGATCACGTGATCGCCGATTTCGCCTGGTCGCGCGACGGCAAGCGCCTCGCCATCGCGCGGTCGAGCACGACCACCGATATCGTGCTGTTCAAGGGACTGAACAAGAAGTAAGAAATGAAATGACGAGCGGACGTTTGACGCCTGGCTTGACGTGAATCAGATGGTCGCCGCTCTGCCGAGCGAAGCTGAACCCGTCTCTCACGAAGCGCCTGGTACGGAACCCGCTGGATCGCGGGCACCTATCGCAGTCCCACGCTCATGTGCTCGACCCACGAGCTCAGGCTCGTTCCAGCGCCCGTTCTGTCGGATAGGCGGGAGAAGCGCCAGCGGCCGATAAGGTTCTTCCGTTACCTCGGGACACCCGCCTAAATCCTGCCTATCCTCGCGGCGGCGGCTACCCTTCCTGCCGGCGCAGGAAGGCGGGAACGTCGAACGTCGGGCCCAGGCCGAGATCGAGGTCGGTGCCGTTCCCCGGCTGAGATGCCGCAGCGGACACGGCTGCCGGCACATCGAAGACCGGCCGGCGCGCAACCGACAATCTGGGGAGACCGGCGCCCGCTGCGCCAGCGGCGGCGGCGCCGGGTTCGGGTCGCAGGCGGCCGGTGTCATAGTGCGCCATGTCGACGGGCGTATAGGCGGCGGAGCCCGTTGCAGCCGCGCGGGCGGGAGCCTGCGGTCCGAAGCCGGTCGCGATTACGGTGATCTTCACCTTGCCCTTGAGGTCGGGGTCCACTACGGCGCCGAAGATGATGTTGGCATCCTCGTGGGCCGCCTCCTGCACGATCGACGACGCCTCGCTCACCTCGACGAGCGACAGGTCGGGGCCACCGGTGACGTTGATGATGACGCCGCGCGAGCCGTTGACGGACGCTCCTTCGAGCAGCGGGCTCGAGATGGCGCGGCGGGCCGCTTCCATCGCCCTGTCCGGGCCCTCGGCGATGCCCGTGCCCATCATCGCGAGCCCCATCCCCGACATGATCGTCTTCACGTCGGCGAAATCGAGGTTGATGAGTCCCGGCACGAGAATCAGATCCGAAATGCCCTGTATCGCCTGCTTCAGCACATCGTCGGCCGTCGCGAACGCCTCGAGCATCGGCGTGGTGCGATCGATGATCGTCAGCAGGCGCTCGTTGGGAATCGTGATGATCGTATCGACGCAGTCGCGAAGGGCGTCGAGGCCGCGCTCGGCCTGCAGCTGACGCTTCTGCCCCTCGAACTTGAAGGGCTTGGTGACGACGGCACCCGCCTAATGCTGCCTATCCTCCAACACCTACATCGATGACATTATTCAGGGCGTGCTAGCCGCGATTGAACGGCCCTTCACATTCGAAGTTTTCAACCTTGGCGAATCCTCAGTGGTGACGTTGTCGGAACTGGTGGGTCACATCGAGAAAAGCTTCCCGGCGGAAGGCGATCATTCAGCCAAGGCCGCCGCCGCCAGGGGACGTCGAGATCACTTATGCCAACGTCTCAAAGGCCCGGCAAATGCTTGGATACAATCCACCAACATCGATCAAGGACGGGCTTGGAAGATTCATCGAATGGTTCGAAGCGAATCGGAAACTGGCACACCCGTAGCAAAGGCCTGAGTTCATGCTTGGTTCATGTGACGTGCTCAAGCTCGTCCAACTTCATAAGCTTGATGCGAAGAGCTTATGTCCTTGCGGCGTCCTGCCGAACTCGGTTTTGTGAAATAGTGCAAGTCATGATCGATCTCGGACGCAAATTTGTGACGGCGAGTTGCTTCATACACGGCGTTCTGAGCCGCGCGGTTGTGAATTTCCATCGCCATGCTGTCGGTCCTGGACAACCACTCATCGCAATTGTCACGAAACAGCTTCTCTTCGGCGCCTTCTATATCGCACTTGAAAATGTTAATTCGCTCCTGACCAAACCTTTCAAGGATCGTTATAGGATCCACGCCGGAACAGCACTCGCCTGGACCGGCGGCTTCAATTACTTGAGTCGCGTCATGCCGATCGGAGCGCTTTAACAAAAGGCGGGCCCGGGTTGGCCAAATGGCATCCTTTAAAAGGTGACACCGATTTCCATATGGCGACAAGTTTCGCAAGGCGATGTTGTAGTTTTCAGGGTCAGGTTCCAAAGCAACCACAACGGAATCCCGATATCGTTCCAAGAAGAATATCGCGGAGTAGCCAGCGTTAGCACCTGCGTCAATGATGAATTGGACGGGATGCTGTGGCTTGAGGCGTGCGTAATACATTCTGACCAGGCATGCTTCCAGCGTATCGGCGTCTGTTGAACCAGTTCTGACATAGACCGGATTGGGAATGCCGGGCATCTCGAACTCCAGAATGTCCCCCGGTGGAGCGTGCGTCGCCTCAGAGAGACGGCCACTGTCCTTCCATCCCAAATGCATCGCAGTGCGAGTCCGGCTGTACAAACGGCCGAGTTCCTCGGGGAGAAGGTTTGTTATTGCGCTCCGAAGACGCTCTCGCGGTGGCGTGGATACGTGAGGCTCAGACATGCTCGATTCCCAGTGCTTGTCGGATGACGCAGGTTACCTTAAACGTTCGAAGCAGACAAAAAAAGGTCCTCTACGCACTCGCGGGACGAGAGAAAACCCTGGCCGGTTATAGGGCCCGCAGCAAGCAACGGAGAACCAACGAGCGGGAACAGTCTGAAGGTTCGGCCTCAACATGCGCTCTTGGCCTCTCGCTGCATCGTCAGCGAAAGACTAAGTTACGAGCTCCTGGTTGCGCTCAGGAAGGCTTGAACTAACTCCCACTCAATACTCCGGCCGAGTGCGTCGAGGCATGTGAAACGATCCTGAACAATCCTGATCTGGAACGCCAGATGCGCCAAGAAAATGGACGTACTACCGGGAACAAGTAAAGCCGGAGGCGCTGCTGTGGCGTTGCCTGACAACGGCTCTCGCCGAGCGAGTGAATGCTCCTGCCGAGACCGCGCATGAGGTCCAGGCAAACTCGACGGGCTGCCCGTAATCCGCCAAGTTTTTATGTCGCTCCGACAACGTAAATCCAAGATTCTGTCCGACCGGATTTGGAAGGGAAGCAGCGCCTGCAAGCTGACGGGGTCCAATGATGGGACCCGGGATATCTTGGATAGATTTGCCGCTCACGATACCCGATTGCGCGTCGTCACAGGGCCGGCCGAGTGCTCCGAGTGCTCCCAAAGAGAGTGGTCATCCGGGCGGCAAGGCCCAGTCCGATGATATCTAAAAACGCAACCGCCGCTGTCGGAAGGGGGAAGAACCCGCACGGCCGATAAGGGCTTCCGTTAACTCGCGACACCCGCCTAATGCTGCCTATCCTTCCCCGGCGATTGCTACCCTTCCTGCCGGCGCAGGAAGGCGGGAACGTCGAACGTCGAGCCCAGGCTGAGATCGAGGTCGGTGCCGTTCCCCGGCTGAGATGCCGCAGCGGACACCGCTGCCGGTACATCGAAGACCGGCCGGCGGGCCACCGACAATCTGGGCAGACCGGCGCCCGCCGCGCCAGCGGCGGCGGCGCCGGGTTCGGGTCGCAGACGGCCGGTGTCATAGTGCGCCATGTCGACGGGCGTATAGGCGGCGGAGCCCGTTGCCGCCGCGCGGGCGGGAGCCTGCGGTCCGAAGCCGGTCGCGATGACGGTGATCTTCACCTTACCCTTGAGGTCGGGGTCCACTACGGCGCCGAAGATGATGTTGGCATCCTCGTGGGCCGCCTCCTGCACAATCGACGACGCCTCGCTCACCTCGACGAGCGACAGGTCGGGGCCACCGGTGACGTTGATGATGACGCCGCGCGAGCCGTTGACGGACGCGCCTTCGAGCAGCGGGCTCGAGATGGCGCGGCGGGCCGCTTCCATCGCCCTGTCCGGGCCCTCGGCGATGCCCGTGCCCATCATTGCGAGCCCCATCCCCGACATGATCGTCTTCACGTCGGCGAAATCGAGGTTGATGAGTCCCGGCACGAGAATCAGATCCGAAATGCCCTGTATCGCCTGCTTCAGCACATCGTCGGCCGTCGCGAACGCCTCGAGCATCGGCGTGGTGCGATCGATGATCGTCAGCAACCGCTCGTTGGGAATCGTGATGATCGTATCGACGCAGTCGCGAAGGGCGTCGAGGCCGCGCTCGGCCTGCAGCTGACGCTTCTTCCCCTCGAACTTGAAGGGCTTGGTGACGACGGCGATGGTCAGCGCGCCGAGCTCGCACGCGAGCGCCGCGATCACGGGCGCCGCCCCCGTTCCGGTACCGCCGCCAAGCCCGGTGGTGACGAAGATCATGTCGGCGCCGTCGAGCGCCTGAATGATCTTCTCGGTGTCTTCGAGCGCCGCCTGCCGGCCGACGTTCGGGTCCGCCCCGGCGCCGAGTCCCTTGGTCAGCTTCGCGCCGATCTGCAGCTTGACCGAGGCGGCGTTCATCTTGAGAGCCTGCATGTCGGTGTTGGCGATGATGAACTCGACCCCTTCGAGGCCGGCTCTCACCATCCGGTTCACGGCGTTGCTGCCGCCGCCCCCGACGCCGATCACCTTGATCCGCGCACCGGGGTTCGCCCAGTCGTCGATTTGAAGCCGCAGACTGCCGGTCTGTCGGCCCGCCCCGTTCGGCGCAGTGTGGTCAGCCATTCGATGCTCCTCCCTCAAAAGAATTCCTTGAACAATCCGCGCAGCCGTCCGGCGACGCGCCCGAATGCGCCCGCGCCGACCGGAGCGCGCGAGCGATCCCCGGCGGTGTTTCGGTAGCCGTACATCACCAGCCCGACGGCGGTCGCGAAGGTCGGGCTGTTCACGTGATCGGCCAGGCCGCCGACGGCGGTCGGACACCCCCGCCGGATGGGCAGGTCGAAAATCTGCTCCGCGATCTCCGGTATGCCGTCGAGGATCGCGCCGCCGCCCGTCAGCACGATTCCCGAGTTCAGGCTCCTCTCGTAGCCGGCCCTTCGGATTTCGTCCCACACCAGGTGGAAGATTTCCTCGGCCCGAGGCTGCAAAATCTCCGACAGGATGCGCCGTGCCATCACGCGCGGCTTGCGCCCGCCGACGCTCGCCACCTCCATCGTTTCGTCCTCGTCGACCATGCCCGAAAGGGCGCAGCCGCACTTGCGCTTGATCTTCTCCGCGTCCGGCACCGGCGTGCGCAGCCCGACGGCGATATCGTTCGTGAAGTGATCGCCCCCCACGCCGATGACCGCCGTGTGCCAGAGGCTTCCGCGCTCGTGGATCGCGATGTCGGTCGTACCGCCTCCGATGTCGACGAGCGCCACGCCGAGCTCTTTCTCGTCCTCGGTCAACACCGCGTCGCTCGCCGCCAGCTGCTCGGCGACCGTTTCCGCCACGTTCGCGCCGGCGCGGTTCACGCAGGCGACGATGTTCTGCGTCGAGCTCTGGCTGCCGGTGACGATGTGCACGTTCACCTCCAGCCGCGCGCCGGTCATGCCCACTGGAGCGCCGATGCCATCCTGCTCGTCGACGACGAAGTCCTGGGGCAGCACGTGGAGGATCTCGCGTCCCGTCGGCAGCGACACCGCCTTCGCTGCGTCGATCGCGCGGCGCACGTCCTCGCGGGTGATCTCGCGATTCTTGCCGGCAACGGCGATCACGCCGCGGCTGTTGAATCCCTTGATGTGCGGGCCCGAGAGCGCGAGATGGACCGAATCGATTTCGACGCCGGCCATCAGCTCTGCCTCTTCGATCGCCTTCTTGATCGACTCGACGGCTGCCTCGGGGTTGACGACGAGCCCGCGCCGGATGCCGCGCGACTCGGCGACGCCGAGGCCGACGATGTCGAGGCCCCTGCCGTCCAGCATCTCGCCCACCACGGCGGTCACCTTCGAGGTGCCGACGTCCAGCCCGACCAGGTATCGTTCTCTTCTTGCCACTCTGCCTCCGGTTACCGCTTCTTCGGCCGCACGTAGATCCGGTTGTCGAACCGCACGTCCACGTGATCGATATCCGCCACGCGATCCCGGAGCGCCGGCGCAAGCTCGAGATAGTTTTGGAGCCGCGCGAGAAACTGGCCCTCTCCGAGGGAGATGACCGCCGCGTCGCCGCTCAGGATCACCTGCGCGTCGTGGAGATCGCCGACGTCGATCTGCGACAGCCGCGACGCGATGTCCGCGTCGGCCTTGAGGGCGTTGATGACGCGGGCCGCCAGTTCCGCCCGCGAGGCATCGGCCACCGGTCCTTGCGCGGTGACAGAAGCGGACAACCCGTCGACGATAGGAAGGTCCACGTCCGCGTAGCGGGGTCCGTACTGGTCGATGATCGCCCCACGGTCGTCGACGAGGTACATCCCGTCGTTCAGCCGGCCGATCCCGATCGGCTCGCGTTCCCACACGACGACCACCACGGTCGACGGGAGGGAACGCCGCAGCGCGGCGTCGCGCACCCAGGGCGATGCCAGCAGGCGCTGGCGCCAGCCGTCCAGATCGGTCCATACCAGACTGTCGCCCCGCAGTCCGCTGAGCAAGGCCAGGACCTCGCCGTCCGACAAACGCTCGTTGCCGCGGACGACGATGCGATCCACTCGCAGCACGTGTGCCTGCGCCACGCCACTCGATCCGAGGTAGGCGCCGTACGCCAGCACGAGGATGGCGAGCACGTACCGGAGCGGCGGCCCGATCCGGCGGGCCCAGCCGCGCCGGACGCGCGCGGGCCTGACGTGCGCGCGACGGAACCGGCGATCGGCCGGCGCGGCAACCGCGCTCATGAACGCCCTTCGAGCGCCGCGATCAGCTGATCGGGCAGCGTGCCGATCGATCCGGCGCCAAGCGTAATGACGAGATCGCCGGCGCGCACGAGGCGGACGACAGCCGGCACGACCTGCTCCAGCCGCGGCACGACATCGACCGGCACGGTTACGCTGCGCCGGACGGCCGTCGCGAGCGTGTCGATCGTGACCCCCGGCACAGGAGTCCTCGCCGGCTGCGTAGATGTCCGTCAGCACGATGTGATCGGCGCCCGCGAGCGCCGGACCGAAGGCGTCCATCAACGATGCCGTCCTGGAAAACCGATGCGGCTGAAAGACGACGACAATCCGTCGCCCGAGCGGACGGGCGGCCTCGAGCACGGCGGCGATTTCGGTCGGGTGGTGCCCGTAGTCGTCGACGACGAGGATGCCGTTCACCTCGCCGCGAAGATCGAACCGCCGCTCCGCGCCCCGAAAATCCCGGAGGCCGGCCGCGGCCAGCTCGAAGGACACGCCCAGTTCCGCGGCGACGGCGACTGTGGCCAGCGCGTTCTGCAGGTTGTGCCGGCCTGGCACCTGCAGCGTTAATGTCCCCAGGGTCGCCGGCGCGACCGGCGGGGCGCCGGCGGTTCGCGCGTTCCGTTTCACCGTCGCGGTCATGCCCATCGGCGAGGACTCGACGTTGGTCGCCGTGAAATCGGCATCCGTTGCGGAGAAGCCGTACGTGGTCACGCGTCGCGTGATGCGTGGCAGCACCTCCGCCAGCGGCCGGCTGTCGGCGCATGCGATCACCGATCCGAAGAACGGGACGCGGTTGGCAAAGTCGACGAATGCCTGCTGCAGGTCGTCGAACCCACCATAGTTCTCGAGGTGTTCGTGGTCGATGTTCGTCATCACCGCAATCGTCGGAAACAACTTGAGAAATGTCCGATCGCTTTCGTCCGCTTCGGCCACCATGTACTCGCCACTGCCCAGCCGGGCGTTGCTGCCGAAGGCCCTCAACCGTCCGCCGATGACCGCCGTCGGGTCGAGTCCGGCGCGTTCGAGCACGAACGCGATCATCGACGTCGTGGTCGTTTTTCCGTGCGACCCGGCGACCGCAATCGCGTAGCGCAGGCGCATCAGCTCCCCGAGCATCTCGGCCCGCGGGATCACCGGAATCTGCCGTCGCGCCGCCTCCCGAACCTCGGGGTTCGCCGGCCGGACCGCCGATGAGGTCACGACGACGTCGGCATCGCCGACGTTCTCCGGTCGATGCCCGTACTCGACGCGGATACCCAGTGTCTTCAGCCGCTCCGTCACGGCGGAGCGCTTCTCGTCCGAGCCGCTCACGCCGTAACCCAGATTGGCGAGCAATTCGGCGATGCCGCTCATCCCGATCCCACCAATCCCGATGAAATGTACCTGGCGCGTTTTGCCTAACAACCGTGCCCCGTGTAGGGCGGGCCTTAGGCCCGCCGCGTTGGCGAACCTAAAAGGTCCGCCCTACTTCAGTCGTAGTGTCCGGCTTCAGCCGGACCGGCCCATCAACTCCATCGCACGGTCCACAATCACGCGCGCGGCGTCGGGTCGCGCCAGCGCGCGAGCGGCCGCAGCCATCCGCTCCCGCCGCGCGCTGTCCCCGGCGAGCGTCAGAATCCTCTCCGCGAGCGCCGCGCCGGTCAGGTCGCGCTGCAGCAGCAGATCCGCCGCGCCGCCTTCCATGAGCGCCTCGGCGTTCTTTCGCTGATGGTCGTCGGTCGCCGTCGGCAGCGGAATCAGAATCGCCGCCTTCCCGGCCGCCGAGATCTCCGCCAGCGTCGTCGCGCCAGCCCGACAGACGACTACGTCCGCCAGTCCCAGCTGTCGGCCCATGTCGTGGAGGAACGGCTGGACCTCGGCCGCCAACCGCGCCTGCGCGTAGGCGGCGCGCACCATCTCCACATCTCGCTCACCCGTCTGATGCGTGACGCGGAGCTGCGGACCCCGCCCGGCCAGCACCGCCGCCGCCTCCACCATGGCCACGTTGATCGCGTGTGCGCCCTGAGAACCGCCAAAGATCAGAACCCTCGTGATCGCCCCGTCCCGGCTCGACTCCGTTGATCCGGCCTCACCGAAGAACTCCGGCCGGACGGGATTACCGCTGACGAACGCCTTCGGCCCGAAGAAGGCCCTCGCCGATTCGAACGACAGCGCCGCTGCCTGCACCCAGCGCGAGAGCAATCGATTCGTCAGCCCTGGCACCGCGTTCTGCTCGAGCAGCATCGTCGGCACGCCGCGCAATGCGGCCACGAGCACCACTGGCCCGGAGCTGTAGCCGCCCACGCCGACGACCAGGTCGGGCCGCCGCGCGCTGACAATCCGCCAGGCGTCGATCAGGCCGAGTGGTATCAGCGTCGCGCCGCGCGCACGGTCGGCGGCCGATTTGCCCTTCAGCCCGCCGCTCCGAATCAAATCGAGGACGAACCCTTCGCGCGGCAGGACCCGCACCTCGATCCCGCTGGCGGTTCCGGCAAACGAGATCGTCGCCGCGGGTTGCCGTGCCAGCATCTCGCGCGCCACGGCGATCCCCGGATACAGGTGCCCGCCGGTTCCTCCGCCGGCAATCACAATCCGCGGGAAAAAGGGGTCGGGCCCGACCCCCTTTTTCCTCATACTTCGGGCGACGCATGCTGCGATACGTTCAGGAGAATGCCCATGCCGACCAGATTGACGAGCAGCGACGACCCGCCCATGCTGATGAAGGGGAGCGGAATGCCCTTGGTCGGAATCAACCCGAGCACCACGCTGATGTTCAACAAGGCCTGAACCGCGATCATCGTCGTCAGACCGACAGCCAGGAACGCGCCAAAACTATCCGGCGCGCGGAAAGCCGCCCGCAGGCCGCGCCAGGTGATGATGGAAAAGCAGAGGATGACGGCCGTCGCGCCGATCAGTCCCAATTCCTCCGAGATCACGGCGTAGATGAAGTCGGTATGCGGTTCGGGCAGGTAGAACAGCTTCTGCACCCCGTTCATCAAGCCGCGGCCCCATACCCCGCCCGTACCGACCGCGATCATCGACTGAATGACCTGGAAACCGTCGCCAAGCGGGTCGTCCCAGGGGTTGAGAAACGCCAGCAGCCGGCGCCGGCGGTACGAGGCCCCCATGGCAATGATGTAGACGGCCGGCAAGACCGCGAGGAGCGCACCGAGGATGTACCGGTAGTGCAGGCCGGCGGCAAACACCATCGCCGAGGCGATGAGGACCAGCGTCATCGATGTTCCGAAGTCCGGCTCCAGCAGAATGAGACCGACCAGGGCGACGACGACGATGCCGATCGCGGACAGAGAGTAGGTCACCTCGTCGATGCGATGCATGCGCCGCTCGAGGATGGCCGCGATGAAGAAGATCGTGGCGAGCTTCGCGAACTCCGAGGGCTGCAGGCCAAGCCCCGCGACGCCGAACCACCGCCTGGCGCTGTTGATGGGCGGGCTGAACAGCACGGCCACCAGCGCAACCGTCACGAGGCCGAGGCAGCTCCAGATGACGATCGGCTGCCGGTAGGTGCGGTAGTCCACCTTCATCAGGAGCCAGAGCATCGGCAGCCCGAGCGCCGCCCACATGGCCTGCTTCTCGAGAAAAATCGATGCCTGTCCGTACCGCTCCAGCGCCATGGGCGCCGAGGCGCTGTAGACCATCACGACGCTCAGAGCGACCAACAGGATGGTCGCGATGAACATGACGTTGTCCGACTTCAGCTTACGAGCCATATCACTCCGGGACGGCCTGACGGCCGTCCCCTACGATTGCGCCTATCAAGGCCGTCCCGCGGTTGCGCCAGCAGGCGGTCCGGGCTGCCCAGACCGTGCCTAAAGCCCAGCCGGGGTTCTCCCGAAACATAGCCTGGCCGACTGAACAGGAGGCGGTGAGCAGTCAGCAGTCATCAGTCGGCCTCGGGCCAAGGCACCAGCTTCGCAGGCCGGGGCAGCCTGCGTTCCCAGCAGCCGGTCCACAACCGCAATACCGACTGACGACTGCTCACTGCTCACGAACGACGTCAACGCAGAACTCGCAGAAACTGCAGAACGCACGTGCTCTACGGGTTCAGCGGGTTCCGCGTTGATGGTCGTGTCCTCCTCGCGTAATACGCGCGACCTCCTCCTTGAAGGCGCGTCCACGCTCCGCGTAGTCGTGGAACATGTCGAAACTCGAGCAGGCGGGCGCGAGCAGCACCACGCCCGCTGGCTTCGCGATGGCGTACGCACGAGCGATCGCCTCCGTGAAGGACGACGCTTCGTGGACCGTCACGACGTCCTCGAGCGCCGCGCGCACCAGCGTTCTGGCCTCCCCGATCGCGACAACCGCCTTCGCGCGCGTCCGCAGCGGTTCGCGCAGCAGCCCGAAATCCCCTCCCTTGAACCGGCCGCCGATGATGGGCACCAGATCACGGTCGAAGCTCTCGATCGATCGGAGCGCCGACTCGACGTTGGTCGCCTTCGAATCGTTCACGAACCGGACCCCTCCCGACTCCGCGACGAGCTCCATCGCGTGCTCGAGTCCGGCGAACCCGTCGACAGCCGAGGTCATCGCCTGGGGCGCCGCGCCCGCGATCGCGCCGACCGTCGCCGCCGCAAGGACGTCGCCGACGAGATGCGGTCCCAGGAGATGAATCGCCTCGAGCGGCACGAGACGCCTGTCGGCACCCGCCAGCCGCTCGACGATCCAGCCGCCTTCGACGAACGTCCCCTCGGGAATCGGCGTGTGCCGCGCGAACGGCCGCTTGGTCGCCCTGCCCCGCCGCGCCAGGTCAAGCACCGCGGGATCGTCGGCGTTGACCACCGCCCAGTCGCCCTCGTCCTGGTTCTCGAAGATGCGGCCCTTGGCGGCGGCGTAGGCGGCAAGGTCGGGATGCCGGTCGAGATGATCGGGCGAGAGGTTCAGCATCACCGCGATCCACGGATGGAACGCGTCGATCTGCTCGAGCTGAAAACTGCTGGTCTCCACGACGTGCAGGGTCTCGGGCGTCGACAATGACACCTGGGCGCTCAGCGGCGCGCCGATGTTGCCGCCCACGGTCACCTTGAATCCCGCCGCTTCGAGCATCCGGCCCGTCAGCGCAGTGGTCGTCGACTTCCCCTTGGTGCCGGTGATCGCGATGACGCGACCCTCCAGCCAGCGGACGCGAGCTCGATCTCGGCGATGACCGGAACGCCTCGAGCGCGCGCCGCCTGCACCGCTTCCTGCTCGGGCGGTACGCCTGGGCTCAACACGACGAGATCCGCGCCGGTGAACGTCTCCTTCCGGTGCCCGCCGAGCTCGAGTTGGACACCAAGGGCAAGCAGCGGCTCGGTGCCCGGCGCCGCGGCGTGAAACTCCGACAGCGTGACCCGCGCGCCGCGCCGCGCGAGCAGATCCGCCGCGGCAATCCCGCTTCGCGCGGCTCCGGCGACCGTCACGCGCTTGTCCTTGACATCAAATCCCAAATCCCTATTCCCTATTCCACCTCTAACCTCTAACCTCTAACCTCTAACCTCTAACCTCTAACCTCAGCCCACCTACCGCAGCTTCAGCGTCGTGAGGCTGAACAGCGCGAAGATGATCGCGACGATGACGAAGCGCGAGATCACCTTCGGCTCGCTCCACCCGGACAGCTCGAAATGATGATGAATCGGGGCCATCCGGAACACGCGCTTCCCGGTCAGCCGAAACGATCCCACCTGGATCACCACCGACAGCGCTTCGAGCACGAAGACGCCGCCCACGATCACGAGCAGCAGTTCCTGTTTGATGAGAATCGCGACCGTGCCGAGCGCCGCGCCGAGCGCGAGCGAGCCGACGTCGCCCATGAAGATTTCGGCCGGGTAGGAGTTGTACCAGAGGAAGCCGAGCGACGCGCCGACGAGCGACCCGCAGAAGATCGTCAGCTCCGCGACCGGCGAGAAATGCACCAGCAGCAGGTAGTCGGCAAGGACCCGGTTCCCGACGACGTAGGTGAGCGCGGTATACGCGGCGGCCGCAATCGCGAACACACTGATCGCCAGACCGTCGAGACCGTCGGTCAGGTTGACCGCGTTCGACTCCGCAACCAGCACGAATACCGCAAACGCCAGATACCACCAGCCGAGATCCGGAACCAGCTGCTTGAAGAACGGAAAGACGAGGGCGGTGCTGTAGAGGCCCCGGTTCGCGAGCACGAGCAGCGCGACACCGACGGCTGCGCCGATCAGCACCTGACAGAGCATCTTGTAGCGCGGCCTGAGGCCGTGGTGCGACCGGCGCACGATCTTCAGATAGTCGTCGGCAAAACCGACAGAACCAAAGGCTGCTGTCGACAGGACCGCAATCCACACGTAGACGTTCCTGAGGTTGGCCCACAGCAGCGTCGGCACGATTGCCGCCGTCAGGATCAGAAGCCCGCCCATCGTCGGCGTTCCGGCCTTCGGCCGGTGCGTGGTCGGTCCCTCCTGGCGGATGACCTGGCCGATCTGGAACTCCCGCAGCTTGCTGATCATCCACGGTCCAAGCAGCCAGGCTGATCGCCAGCGCCGACAAGCTCGCGGCCGCCGTGCGGAACGTGATGTAGCGCGTCACGTTCAGGACCGAGAGCTCGGGGGCCTGCGCGTAAACGAACTCGTACAGGAGGTGGTACAGCATCAGGCGAACTCCGCCTTCAGCCGGTCCACCACGCGATCCGTCCGCACCCCACGCGAGCCCTTCACCAGCACGAGGTCGCCGGCGCGAACCAGCGCCGCCGCTGCCTCAGCCGCCTCGTCGCTCGTGGCGACGTACCGGACGTTCGCGCGCGCCATGCCGGCCGCGACCGCCGCCTCCGCCAGCGCCCGGGCGGCCTCGCCGCCGACGGCGATCAGGACATCGACCTTCGCAACCGCGCGCCGCGCGCCCGACGTCTTCGTGGAGCGCAAGTGCCCGTTCGCCGAGCTCGAGCATCTCGCCCAGGACGGCCACGCGTCGCGAGCGCTCTCCGGCGTCGCCGAGCACTTCCAGGGCGCGCTTCGTCGCGGTCGGATTGGCGTTGTAGCTGTCGTCGATAACCGTCACGCCGTTCGCGAGGCCCAGCACTTCGCCGCGCCGCGAGGCGGGAGCCAGGCGGCGCGCGCGCTTCGGCGATGGCCGCCAGCGGGACGCCGCACTCGACCGCAACGGCGGTCGCGGCGAGGACGTTGGCGAGATTGGCGCGCCCGATGAGGGGCGTCGTCAGATCGAACGCTCCGCGCGGCGTCGTGACATGCGCGTCGATGCCGTCGATGCCGCGGCTGCGGACGGCGGTCGCCCGAACGTCGGCGTCGCGATCGATGCCGAACGTCACGACACGACCGGCGAAACGGGGAATCCGCCGCGTCACCATGTCGTCGTCGGCGTTGGCGACGAGCACGGTCGCCGGCGTGGCGCCCTCGAGGATCTCCGCCTTGGCGTCGGCGATGGCATCCACCGACGGGAAGAATCCCAGGTGCGCTTCGCCCACGTTGGTCCACACCCGTACATCAGGTTCAGCGACGCGTACCAGCGTGCTGATTTCGCCGACATGATTCATCCCCAGCTCGACGACGGCCATCTCCGGCCGCTGCCTCAACTCGATGAGCGACAGCGGCAACCCGATGTGGTTGTTGAAGTTCCCGCGGTTGCGGATGACGCTGTACCGCGCCGCGAGAAACTCGCCTGTCACTTCCTTCGTCGTGGTCTTGCCGGCGCTGCCGGTGATCGCCACGACCTTCGTGCCCGACCGGCGCCTGACCCCTTGCGCCAGCGCCTGCAGCGCCGCGATCGTGTCGTCGACCTCGATGACGACGACACCCCCGAAACGGGGTCGCACGCCTTTTTCGCAGAGACGCGGCCCGCGTCCATGCTCCACGACGATCCCGGTCGGCTCCGGCGTCGATGCCGGCCCGACGAAGTCGGCGCCGTCGAACCGCTCGCCCCGGATCGCGACGAACAGCTCGCCCGGCGTCAGCGTGCGGGTGTCGATCGAGACGCCCGCTGAACTCGACGCCGCTCGACGGCTCCACGTCCGACGTCCGGCCCGCCAGCCGCGCAGTCCCACCCATCGCCTCGGCGACCCACTCCGCGGTCAGCCGAATCTCCGGCTGCAGGGCGGGCCCTTCCGGACCCGCTGATGAGCCGCAAGACCCGGCCTGCCATCGGTCATACGACGCCCGAGTTGGACCGGCGCCTCACGAGCGCCTCACGCGCCACCGCCACGTCATCGAACGAAAGCACCTGGTCGCCGATGACCTGGTACTTCTCGTGGCCCTTGCCCGCGACCAGCACGACGTCGCCGGCCCGCGCCAGCTCGATCGCCTTGGCAATCGCCTCGCGGCGATCGACGATCGACAGCAGCCGCTGCCCGCTGTCGCGCCTGGTGTCCGGCGTGATGCCGCGCTGAATCTCCTCGATGATCTTCCTGGGATCCTCGCTGCGCGGGTTGTCGGAGGTGACGACGATGAGATCGCTCAGCCGTCCGGCCACCGCGCCCATCAGCGGCCGCTTAGTCCGATCGCGGTCGCCGCCGCAGCCGAACACCGTGATCAGCCGGCCGCTGGCCAGCGGCCGCGCCGTCTCGAGCAGGTTGCGCAGCGCGTCGTCGGTATGGGCGTAGTCGACGACGACCGTCACCCCATCCTTGTCGCTCGAAACGATCTGAAAGCGTCCGGGCACGCCCTCGAGCGCCTGAACTCCGCGTTCGATCGCATCGAACGGCAGATCGAGCGCCACGCCGGTCGCGACGGCGGCGAGAATGTTGTAGACGTTCGGACGGCCGACGAGCCTCGAACGCAGGCGCAGCGTGCCACGCGGGGTTCGCACGTCGAAGGTCAGGCCGCTCGAGCGAGAACGACAGCGGGCCCGGCGTGATGTCGGCGGGCCGGTTGATCGCGTACGTCACCGGCCGCCCGGCGATCGCCGACAAGCGATGCGTCCGCGAGGATCGTCGACGTTCAGCAGGCTCGGCCTGTCGCGCGGAAGCATCTCGAACAGCCGCCGCTTGGCCTCGAAGTAGCCTTCCATGTGTGCGTGAAAGTCGAGGTGGTCGCGCGTCAGGTTGGTGAAGACGCGCGGCGGCGAAGCTCACCTCGTCGACGCGGCGAAGCGCCAGCGCGTGCGACGACACTTCCATCGCGCAGGCGCCGCTTCCACGGTCGACCATCTCGCGCAGGAGGCGCTGAACGTCGGGCGCTTCGGGCGTCGTGCGCGTCGCCTCGCGCAGCTCGTCGCCAATCCGGTACGCCACCGTGCCGAGCATCCCGCATGGGATGCCCGCGGCTTCGAAGATCGGACGAGACCAGATACGCCGTCGTGGTCTTTCCGTTCGTCCCGGTGATGCCGACCACCTGCATCTCGGCGCTCGGGTGGCGGAAGAACGCGGCGGCGAGCTGCGCAAGCGCCAGTCGCGCGTCATGCGACCACCGCCCACGGCACGCGTGATGCCCGGAGGCGGCGGCTGCTCGGAGACGACGGCGACTGCGCCCCGGTCGAGCGCCTGCTGCACGAAGGCCGTGCCGTCGGCGCGCACGCCCTTCAGGGCGACGAAGACGTGGCCAGGCTCGACCATCCTCGAGTCGTAGGCGACGCCCGTCACCGTGATGCTCGAGTCGACAGGCTCTGGTCTCGTCCGGGCGAATCTGCTCCGCCGGCGCGGAGCATCCGCGTGCAGTTGGGCCCACGTCATGGCGTCGCGACCTGCTCGTCGCGCCCGACCGACGCGGGCGAGCACCAGGCGGCAGACGGCGCCCGGCTCGAGGGCCGCCCCCGCGGGAGGATCCTGCGACATGACAAAGCCGTCGCCGGTGAGCTGCGCCGTCAGGCCGAGCCTCACCAGCCTTCGAACCGCTTCGCGAGCGCTCAAACCCTGCAGGTCGGGGACGGTCCCGGAGCGTCGCGTCGGCCACGAGGCTCACGATCGGCGCGCCAGTGGCTCGCGGGCACTCGTCCGGACGTTGGCGGTGTCGCGGCGCTCGACCAGCACCGGGGGCTCGGGATTGATCGTCGGACCGATGCCGAGGTAACGCAGCGTGGTCTCGGCGATGCGCTTGAAGATGGGCGCCGCCACCACGCCCCCGGAGGTCCCGTTCACGTGCGGCGCGTCGATCACGACGACGATCGTCACCGCGGGATTGCGCGAGGGCACGAAGCCGGCGAACGAGGCGTTGTTCTCCGACGCGAGTAGCGGCCGTCGATCAGCTTCGAGGCGGTCCCGGTCTTCCCCGCGATGGTGTAACCGTCGATCTTGCGCGAGCTTGGCCGTGCCGTCGGTCGACGACGTCCTCCATGATCGCGGTCACCGTGGCGGCGGTGTCCGTGCTGATGGTTCGCCGGATCGTCTTGGGCGTCACCACGTACCGCCGCCCGTCCCGGTACACGGCGCGCAACACGCGCGGCTCGATGAACTCGCCGCCGTTGGCGACCGCGCTGAACGCCGCGGCCATCTGCAGCGGCGTGACGGCGACCTGATAGCCCATCGAGACGGACGCGAGCGCCCGCTCGGTCCACTGCTCCGGCTTCCAGACGATCCCTGCGCTTTCCCCGGGAAAGTCCGGCGACACCCGCCGCCCGAACCCGAACAGCGACACGTAGCGGCTCAGCCGCTCGACGCCGACCTTGAATCCGATCTTGATCGCGCCGACGTTGCTGGACTTGACGATCACGTCGCGGAACGACAGCACGCCGTGATGCTGTCCCCGGTACTCGTCGACGATGCTGTTGCCGATCCGGATGAAACCAGGGCCGGTGTCGATCATCGCGTCGATCGGCATCACCTTCTCTTCGATGGCCGCCGACGCCGTGACGATCTTGAACGTCGAGCCCGGCTCGTAGAGATCCTGCACGGCCCGGTTCCGCCGGTCGGTCTCGCGCGCGTCCCGATAGGTATTCGGGTTGAACGTCGGCTCGTTCGCCATCGCCAGAATCTCGCCGGTGCGCGGATTCATGATGATGGCCGTGCCTCCTTCGGCGCGATGCGGCGACGACGCCCGCGTGCAGCTCGCGCTCCGCGACGTGCTGCAGGTACTCGTCGATCGTCAACTCGATGGTCGAGCCGGCCGTCGGCGGCCGCTCGAAGCGGCTGAAGACGTGCCGCCGGGCGTCGGTGTGAATCAGGACCGTCCCGGCCTTGCCGCGAATCTGCGAGTCGTAGGCCCACTCGAGCCCTTCGAGCCCGTTGCCGTCGACGCCGACGTAGCCGAGCAGGTGCGCGGCCGAGCTCCTTGTTGGGATAGAAGCGCCGGCTCTCCTTGATGAAGCCGACGCCCTGGAGATTCAGCGCGGCGACCCGTCGCGCCGCCTCCGGCGATACCTGCCGGCGCACGTAGGCGAAATGCGACCGCTGGTTCTTGAGGCGCTCGGTCAACGCGTCCCGATCGCGGGCCGAGCAGTCGCCGAGCGCGTCGCACAGCTTCGCGACCGTCTCGTCGCCGTTGTCGATCTCGGACGGCACGGCGTAGATGGAATCGGCGTCGACGCTGGTCGCAAGCAGGTGGCCGCGGCGATCGAGGATGTCGCCGCGCTTGGCCGGCGTGGGAAGCGTGTCCGACTGCTGCCGCGCGGCGCGCGCCGTGAGATCGGCGTGGCGGAAGATCTGCAGATAGACGAGCCGCGCCTCGATGCCGGCGACCCACACGGCCATGAATCCGGCGGCGACGACGAGCCGCCGCTTCAGCGTGACGCGCCACTGGAATCCGGGATCGCTCATCAGCGTTCGGCGACGACAGATTTTGCCGGCGGATCGGCCGGCTGGACACGCTCGATCACGATGGCTTCGTCAGCAGAGGGCGCGACGAGGTGGAGCCGGCCGATCGCGAGCGCCTCGATGCGCTTGGGCGACCTGGAGCGTGTCGATCTCGAGGCGCAGCTGATGCCCGGCCTCTTCCTCGGCGGCGCGCTCGCGGTTGATCTGCTCGATCTGGTAGCCGTGGCGCAGCAGCTCGAAGTGCTGCCACGCCGAGAACAGCAGCACGATCACGAGGAATCCCGCGAGGCCGACCGACTTCCAGAGCTCGCGCTGCCGCGCCTCGTCGACCTCGCGCACGATCGGGTTGTTGCGAACGTCCTTCTTGATGGCGTACTCGAACGGCTCCATAGCCTTCCGATCAATTGCAGATCGTGCAGATTTGCGGTTCAATCGAATCTGCATCAAGTCTGCAATCACGTTCTTCGACCGCTCCGCGGCGCGCAGCTTCGCGCTTCGCGCGCGCGGGTTGCGGCCACTTCTTCGTCGCCGGCAATCAGCGGCTTCTTCGTCAGCACGCGAATCCCCTCGCCGCCGCGATCGAGCCTGCGGAGGGTGTGCTTCACGATCCGATCTTCGAGCGAATGAAACGTGATGACGACCAGCCGCGCCGCCACGCGCAGCCGCTTCGCGGCGAGCTCGACGAACCGGTCGAGCCCCTCGAGCTCGCGGTTCACCCAGATGCGCAGCGCCTGAAACGTGCGCGTCGCCGGATCGATGCGCATGTGGCCGCGGCGCGGAATGGCGCGGCGGACGATCGCCGCCAGCCGTCCGGTCGTGTCGACCGGCGATTCGCCCCGCGCTTCGACGATCGCGCGGGCGATCCGCCGCGAGAAGCGCTCCTCGCCGTAGGCGAAGATCGCGTCGGCCAGCTCGCGCTCGCTGGCGCGCGCGACCAGATCGGCCGCCGTGTCTCCCTTCGCTCCGATCCATGCGCATGTCGAGCGGCTCGTCGCGCTGGAAGCTGAACCCGCGTCCCGGCGCGTCGAACTGCAGCGACGAGACGCCGAGATCGGCGAGCGTGCCGTCGACCAGGTCGACGTGGCGGCGATCGAGCACCTCGTCGAGCGACCGGTAGTCGGCGTGAACCAGCTCCACGCGATCGCTCCACGGCGCCAGCGTCTCGCGCGCCAGTTCGAGCGCGTCCTGATCGCGATCGAGGCCGATGAGCCGGGTGGCCCCGGCTTCGAGCAGCGCCCGCGCATGGCCGCCGAGCCCGACGGTGCAGTCGACGAACAGGCCGCCGCGTTCGGGCCGCAGGAACTGGAGCACTTCGGCCGTCATGACCGGGACGTGGGCCGTCAAATCCCGAACTCCGACAGCGCGCGCGCGTCGTCGTCGGTGTACGCGTCGCGCTGCAGCTTGGTGAGGAGGCGTTCGTGGTTCCAGACGTCGAGGCAGTTGTAGTGCCCGAGCACGTCGACGTCGCCGGTCATCGTCGCGGCCTCGCGCAGGCGGACCGGAATGAGCACGCGGCCCTGCGTGTCGAGCTCGCCGGCCTGGCCGAAGTAGTTGACGCGATCGAGGAAGCGCAGCCGCGACGGGTGCGTCGACGGCATGCGGCCGAGTTTTTCCTCGATGTCGAGCCACACGGGCATCGGGTAGATGCGGACGTACTCCCCGGACAGGCTCGTCAGGAACAGCTCCCGGCCGTACTTGCTCTCGAGCAAGGACTTGAAGGCGTTCGGCACCTTGAGTCGGCCCTTGTCATCGATGCGAGCCGGCGCGTTGCCCCTAAACACGCGCAGTTACTCCACTTTTGGCCACAAAATTCCACTCGGATAGTAGAAGAGGCTCCCAGGGTTGTCAACCGCAAAATCTAACCCGTCAGTAAGTTACGCCAAATCTTCGCCTTTCCATCGCCCCTTTTTTGCGAGGATGAGTTCGCCACGGACGAGTCGCCTTAGACCCGTCCGCCCCTGCGCCGCGACCGGTGTGCCGAAGACCGCGTGCTACCATGCGGCTCCACCGATTCTTCCAATTCATGCTTCGGGCAGCCCTCATCGGCTTCAGTTCCAGCGGCAAGACCACGCTCTTTCAGCTCATGACGAGCGTGCGCGAGTCGGCCCGCGGGGCGAGCGGCAAGGGCGAGACGCTCGTCGGCATTTCGAAAGTGCCCGACGCGCGGCTGGACCGGCTGACGGCGATGTTCAACCCGCGCAAGCGCGTGCCGGCGACCGTCGAGTTCTCGGACATGGCGGCCACCGGGCAGACTGCCGGCGCGCAGACGCTCGTCGACGTCGTCGCCTACAAGAACGCCGACGCGCTGGTTCACGTCCTCCGCGCGTTTCAGGATCCGGCCGTTCCGCACCCGGCGGGCTCGATCGATCCGGCGCGCGACGCGCAGGCGATGGAAGACGAGCTGATTCTCGCGGACCTGGGCGTCGCCGAGCGCCGGCTGGAGCGGCTCGAGAAGGATCTCAAGAAAGCGCGGACCGCCGATCTGGAGCGCGAGCGCGACGTGCTGACCGTCTGCCGCGCGGCGCTCGAGGAAGGGCGGCCGCTGCGCGCGCTCGATCTCAAGGGCGAAGATCTCAAGCGGCTGCGCGGGTTTCAGTTTCTGTCGGCGAAGCCGCTCCTGATCGTCATCAATCTGGACGAGTCGCAGCTTGCCGCGGACGGCGAGGGCGCAACCGCCAGCGGCTTCAACGACCGGGCGGCCGAAGCGGCGGGCCTGACGCCGTTCCTTTCGCGGGCCGGCACGGCGGCCGCCGCCGTCTGCGCGAAGATCGAGCTCGAGATCGCGCAGCTCGAGGCCGCGGACGCGGCGGCGTTTCTGGCCGATCTCGGTCTGAAGGAGTCGGGGCTCGACCGCGTGATTCGCGCCAGCTACGATCTGCTCGGCTACATCTCGTTTTTCACGGTCGGCGAGGACGAATGCCGCGCGTGGTCGATTCCGCGAGGCACGTCCGGCGCAGCTCGCGGCCGGCGAAATCCACAGCGACATCGCGCGGGGATTCATCCGCGCCGAGGTCGTCGGCTACGATCCGCTCGATCACGCGCGGCTCGATGGCCGCGTGCCGCGATCACGGCGAGGTTCGGCTCGAAGGCAAGGAGTACATCGTCCAGGACGGCGACATCATCAACTTCCGATTCGCCACATAGACGATGCTTGAATCGGGTAATCGGGTAATTGGGTAATCGGGTAATTGATTGAGGGATTGAGGAATTGAGATCGAGTAGCCCGTCGGTCAAATTGAACAGCCAATCGGCCCATCAATTACCCGATTACCCGATTACCCGATTATCCAATTCAACGTCCGTCATTGTCCCCGCGTTCAACGAAGGCGCCTCGATCGGCGCGCTCGTGAGCGAGCTGCGTGCCGTCGCGGACTGGCGCGAGATTCTCGTCGTGGACGATGGATCGCAGGACGACACGGCGGAGCGGGCGACGAACGGCCGGCGCCCAGGTCATCCGGCATCCGTACAACAAAGGCAACGGCGCCGCGGTGAAGACCGGCATCCGGCTGGCGACCGGCATGTTCGTTCTGATCATCGACGCCGACGGGCAGCATCAGCCGGCCGACGCGGTGCGGCTGGTGGCTCACCTGGACACGTACGATCTCGTCGTCGGCGCGCGCTCCGGCGCAGAGCCAGGCGACGGTGTTCCGCCGCGTCGGCAACGCGGTGCTGAACTGGACCGCGAGCTATCTGACGGAACGCTCGATTCCCGATCTCACGTCGGGATTCCGGGCGGCGCGCCGCTCGTGCCTGGTCGAATTCCTGCATCTGCTCCCGAACGGATTCTCGACGCCGACGACGACGACGCTCGCCTTCCTGAAGGCGGGCTACAGCGTGCGCTTCGAGCCGATCGATGCCGCCCGCCGCCAGGGCGAATCCAAAATCCGGCTCGGCGTCGGACGGCGTCGGGTTCCTGCTGATTCTGCTGAAGGTGATCACGATCTTCAGCCCGCTGAGGATCTTCCTGCCGATCAGCGCGGCGGCGTTCGGCGTCGGCGCGGCGTACGCCGCGTGGACGATCCTGACGCAGTCGCACGTCACCAACTCGTCGGTGCTGCTGATCGTGCTGAGCGTCGTGATCTTTCTCGTCGGCCTGGTGTCCGAGCAGATTTCGTCGCTGCGCTTCGAGGGCCGCAGGGAATGACGTCCGACGCCGTCGACCGGAGCCCGGGCGCTGGTGATCGTGCCGACCTACAACGAGCGCGAGAACCTGCCGGTGCTCGTCGAGGAGCTGATGCAGCATCCGAACGTCCGGGTGCTCGTCGTCGACGATCAGTCACCGGACGGAACCGGCGAGGTGGCCGACGGGCTGGCGCGCGCTCACCCGGGGCGCCTCGACGTCATGCACCGCACCGGCCAGCGCGGACTGGGGCGCTCGTACATCGACGGCATCGCGTGGGGCATTCAGCGAGCCCGTCGACGTCATCTGCCAGATGGACGCGGATCTGTCGCACGATCCGCGTCATCTGCCGGCGCTGATTGCCGCGGCCGGACACGCGGACGTCGTGATCGGCTCGCGCTATGTGCCTGGCGGCGCGATCGTCAACTGGCCGGCGCGCCGGCGGCTGCTCAGCCGCCTCGCGAACATCTACATCCGGCAGATCACGCGGCTGAGCGCCCGCGACTGCACGAGCGGCTACCGCTGCTGGCGGCGCGACGCGCTCGCCGCCATGCCGCTCGACCGCTTCATCTCCGACGGCTACTCGTTTCTGGTCGAGATGCTGTTTGTCGCCGCCGGACAGGGCGTCGCGGATCGCCGAAGTGCCGATCACGTTCGTCGAGCGGCGGCTGGGCGAATCGAAGCTGTCGCGCGCGGTGCTGCTCGAGTCGGCGCTCACGCCGTGGCGGCTGGTCGCGCGAGGCCGTTCCTCGCGATAACCGCCCGGGATCGCGCCATTTTCGTGCTATCGTTTAGAGGCTTCAGATGCCAACCGACCCCGCACGGACACCCGCGGGTCTGAGTGTCTTCTTCCCGGCGTACAACGACAGCGGCACCATCGCGAGCATGGTGATTCGCGCCGTTCAGGCTGCGTCGGAGCTGACGCCGGACTTCGAGGTCATCGTCGTCAACGACGGCAGCGCGGACGCGACCGCGGAGATCGCCGACGAGCTCGCGCGAACCTATCCGCACGTCCGCGTCGTGCATCATCCGAACAATCGCGGCTACGGCGGCGCCCTGCAGACCGGCTTCCGCTCGGCGACCAAGGAGCTGATCTTCTACACCGACGGCGACGCGCAGTACGATCCCGCCGAGCTCGCCGTGCTGTGGGCGAGGATGACGCCCGACACCGATCTGGTGAACGGCTACAAGATCAGCCGGTCCGATCCGCTGCACCGCATCATCATCGGCCGCCTCTATCACCATATCGTCAGCATCCTGTTCGGCCTGACGGTCCGCGACGTCGACTGCGATTTCCGGCTGATGCGGCGATCGATGTTCGAGCGCATCCAGCTGGAAAAGACGAGCGGCGTCATCTGCCTCGAGATGATGAAGAAGATCCAGGATGCCGGCTTCCGGATCGTCGAGGTCCCGGTCCACCACTATCACCGCGCATTCGGCAAATCGCAGTTCTTCAACTTCCGGCGCATTCTGAAGACGGCGATCGACGTCATGCGGCTCTGGTTCACGCTCGTGATACGCCACGCAGCATCGCAGCGCGTCGCCGAAGCCGCCGAGCCAACAGGGGTCGGGAGTCTTTTTCGCACGAACCGCGAAAAAGACTCCCGACCCCTTTTCGTCGACAGCGCGACGTCCGTGACTGCGCCCTACCAGGAGTTCTACCGCGGCCGCAAAGTGCTCATCACCGGCGGCCTCGGGTTCATCGGCAGCAACCTCGCCCGGCGGCTCGTCGAGCTCGGCGCCGACGTGCTCCTGGTCGACTCGCTGATTCCCGACTACGGCGGCAACCTGTTCAACATCGACGGCATCGCCGATCGCGTGCACGTCAACATCGCCGACATCCGGCAGCAGTCGACGATGAACTTCCTGGTGCGCGATCGCGACGTGGTCTTCAATCTCGCCGGCCAGGTCAGCCACATCGACAGCATGCGCGACCCGTACACGGATCTCGAGATCAACTGCCGCAGCCAGCTGACGATTCTCGAGGCGTGCCGCTACCACAATCCCGGCGTGAAGGTGGTGTTCGCCGGTACGCGGCAGGTCTACGGACGGCCGGACTCGCTGCCGGTCAGCGAGCAGCAGCTCGTGCGCCCCACGGACGTCAACGGCATCAACAAGGCCGCCGGCGAGTACTACCATCTCGTCTACAACAACGTGTTCGGCGTCCGCGCCTGCTCGCTGCGGCTCACCAACGTGTACGGGCCGCGACAGCTGATCAGGCACAATCGCCAGGGTTTCATCGCCTGGTTCATCCGGCTGGCGATCGAAGGCCGGACGATCCCGATTTATGGCGACGGCGCGCAGCTGCGCGATTTCGTCTACGTGGACGATGCCGCCGACGCGTTCCTGCGGGCGGGCGCGATCGACGCGTGCAACGGCGAGGTGTTCAACGTCGGCGGCGACGAACCGCTCAGCCACCGCGCGCTGACGACGATGCTGGTGGAGATCGCCGGCTCGGGCGACGTCGAATACGTCGAGTGGCCGGCCGACAAGAAAGCCATCGACATCGGCAGCTTCTACGCCGACTCGACGAAGTTCAAGCGCGCGACCGGCTGGACGCCGACGGTCGGCATGCGCGAGGGCCTCGGTCGGGCGGTCGCGTTCTACCGCGAGCATTTCGATCGCTACGTCGACCCTCACGAATCCCGTTCGCCGGAGGGCGTGTGATCCCGGAAGCGCGGGCACGCGCGTGCCCTTCATGTCGCTCGTGCCGGGTGACGATCGGATCGAGATCCGCGCCGCCATCGACCGCGTCGTCGCGAGCGGCTGGTTCGTCCTCGGCCCCGAAGTGGAGGCGTTCGAGTCGGAGTTCGCCGCGGGCCATGGGCGCCGCGCATGCGGTCGGCGTGGGCACGGGGACCGACGCGATCGCGCTCATTCTTCGCGCGCTCGGACATCGGACCCGGCGACGAAGTCATCACGACGCCGCTGTCGGCCGCCTATACGGCGCTCGCGGTCATGATGGCCGGGGCGCGCCCGGTGTTCGCGGACGTCGATCCGGTCCGCCTCACGATCGATCCCGATCGCGTGGAACAGGCGATCGGCCCGCGGACGCGCGCGATTCTGCCGGTTCATTTGTACGGGCAGGCAGCCGACATGAGCGCGCTCGAGCGAATCGCCGCGCGCCACAATCTGCCGATCGTCGAAGACTGCTGCCAGGCGCACCTCGCGACCGCTGCCGGCCGTCCGGTCGGCACGATCGGCGTCGCCGGCGCGTTCAGCTTCTATCCGACCAAGAATCTCGGCGCGCTCGGTGACGGCGGCGCCGTCGTCACCAACGATCGCGCGCTGGCGGCACGGATCAGGCGGCTGCGCAACGGCGGACAGACCGACCGCTACCATCACGAGGAGGCCGGCGTGAACTCCCGCCTCGACGAGCTGCAGGCGGCCATCCTCCGGGCGCGGCTGCCGCGGCTCGGCCAGTGGACCGGGCGGCGCCGCGCCCTGGCGGCGCGGTATCGCGGTCTGCTGGCGAACGCCGCGGCCATCGACCTTCCTCCAGAGCGCGATCCGGGCCACGTGTATCATCTGTTCGTCGTACGCGTGCGCGACGCACGTGGTGAAGCGCGGCTGGCCCTTCAGACCTCACTCGCCTCTCGCGGGATCGAAACGTTGATTCATTACCCGGTGCCCATTCCCCGGCAGCCGGCGCTGGCGGGTGTGGACCCGCGGGATTGCCCGGCCGCGGCGCGTGCGTGCAACGAAGTGCTGTCGCTGCCGCTCCATCCTGGGTTGAGCGACGCGGACGTGGACATGGTCGCGGCGGCGGTCGAAAGCGAATCGGCGAGGCTCATTCAGGATCCCCGGCGCCCGGCCGCGCCGGGGGCCCCGTTCGGAAGGACTGATAGCGTGATAGCGCTGATTACCGGCGGCGCCGGATTCATCGGCTCGCATCTGGCGGAAGCGCTGCTCGAGGCCGGCCACGAGGTGCTCGTGCTCGACAACCTGTCGACCGGCTCGATCGACAACATCGCGCACCTGAAAGGACGCAGCCGGTTCGAGTACTTCATCGACACGGTGGACAACGAGCCGCTGCTGGCCGAGCTCATCGATCGCAGCGACGTCGTGTTCCACCTCGCGGCGGCGGTCGGCGTCAAGCTGATCGTCGAGCAGCCGGTGCTACACCATCGAAACCAACGTCCACGGCACCGAGGTCGTGCTGAAGCACGCGAACAAGAAGAAGAAGCTCGTGGTCATCGCGTCCACCTCGGAGGTCTACGGAAAGAGCGAGGACGTGCCGTTCCGCGAGGATTCGGATCTGGTGCTGGGTCCGACCCCCAAGCACCGCTGGGCGTACGCGTGCAGCAAGGCGATCGACGAGTTCCTCGCGCTTGCCTACTGGAAAGAGCGCAAGCTGCCGGTGATCATCGTCCGTTTCTTCAACACCGTCGGCCCCCGGCAGACGGGGACGTACGGGATGGTGATTCCGAACTTCGTCCGCCAGGCGCTCGCCGGCGAACCGATGACCGTGTTCGGCGACGGCACGCAAACGCGCTCGTTCAGCCACGTCGCCGACGTCGTCGGCGCGCTGCTGAAGCTGGTGGCCGAACCGAAGGCCATCGGCCAGGTCATCAACATCGGCAACACCCAGGAAGTCACCATTCGCGTGCTTGCCGAGCGCGTGCGCGATCTGACGGGCTCCAACTCGGCGATCAAGCTCGTCCCCTACGACGAGGCCTACGAATCCGGCTTCGAGGACATGCCGCGCCGGGTGCCCGATCTGACGAAGGTCGAGGGCCTCATCGGCTACCGGCCCCGGTATTCACTCGATGACATCCTGACGCAGGTGATCGAGTATTTTCGAAAGAAATAGCTTTCCGCACGCGTATACTGGCGGGTAGCCATGAGGATCTTCCAGAGCACTTGCCGGCCGGCGTTTGTCTCCTCGTCCTGACGGCTTCGGCCGCCTCCGCACAGGTGCAGCTCTCGCTTCGCGACGGGCGCGTCACGGTCGTGGCGACGAACGCGACCGTGCGGCAGATCCTCGCCGAATGGGCGCGCGTCGGCCAGACGAAGATCGTCAACGTCGAGCGCATTCCCGGCGGCCCGCTGACGCTCGAGCTGACCGACGTGCCCGAGCAGGAGGCGCTCGACATCCTGCTGCGATCGGTGACCGGTTACATGGCTGCGCCGCGGCCCGTGGCCGTCGCCAGCCTGTCGCGGTACGACCGCATCCTCGTGCTGCCGACGGCCGCCACGGCGCGACCGCCTGCTTCCGCGTCGCCGGCGCCGGTATTCCAGCAGCCGGCGGTCCAGCCGCGCGTCATCGACGATCAGGACGAGGACGAGCGGCCGAGCATCGTGCAGCCACCGCGCGGGCCGCTGTTCCCCACGTTCCAGCAACCGCCGCAAGGAAGCCCACAGCCGGGCGGCGCAGACCGGCGCACCAGGCATGGTTCAACCGCCTGTCGTCATCGAGCGATCAGGACGGCGTCACCGACGACACCGGCGAACCGGCCTGGCGTCTTCAATCCGGCGCCAGGGGGAACCGCGGTCGGAACGCCGAGGCCCGGCATGGTCGCAGCCAGTGCAGCCGGCCCCGGGCGTCGATCGTCGTCCCCGGCCAGCAGCCGCCCTCGCCGGACAACTGATTCGGTCTTGATGGCTTTCATCGACGAGCTCAACACCGCCATCGCGGATGCGATGCGCAGTCGGGATCAGATCCGCCTCGTCGCCCTGCGCATGCTCAAGGCGGCACTGGTCAACCGCGAAATCGATCGGGGCCGGCCGCTGGACGACGGCGAGGCGCGGCAGGTGGTCGGCTCGCTCGTGAAGCAGCGGAAAGACTCCATCGAGCAGTTCACGAAGGGCGGCCGGCAGGATCTCGCCGACAAGGAAGCCGCCGAGATCCGGGTGCTCGAATCGTATCTGCCGCCCTCGGCCGATCCCGCCGCCGTCGAACGCGCCGTCATCGAGGCCATCGCCGAGACCGGCGCCACCTCGCCAAAGGACATGGGCCGCGTGATGAAGGCGGCGATGGCCAAGCTCGCGGGCCAGAGCGTGGACGGGAAGTCCGTCAACGAGCTCGTGCGCCAGAAGCTTGCCGGCGCCTGACCGTCGTCAGTTGTCCAGTTCCGAACCGTCATCCGGATCGCTCGCTGACCGCCTGCGCGATCGGCCGGCCTGAGCGGGGCGGCCACGCTGGCGAGCCGCCTCCTCGGCCTCGCGCGCGATCAGGTGCTCGCCGCGCGCTTCGGCGCCGGCAACGAGATGGACGCGTTCAACGTCGCGTTCCGCATTCCGAATCTCGTCCGCGATCTCTTCGCGGAGGGCGCCATGAGCGCCGCGTTCGTCCCGGCCTTCACGCGCCATCTGACGCTGCACGGCAGGGCCGCCGCGTGGCGCCTCGCCAACAACGTGCTGAACGCGCTCCTGCTCGCGACGCTCGCGCTCGTCGCCGCCGGGCTCGTCTTCACGCGGCCGCTCGTGACCCTCTACGCCGGCGACTACGCCGGCGTGCCGGGCAAGCTCGAGCTCACGATCCTGCTGACGCGCGTGATGCTGCCGTTTCTGGCGATGGTCGCGGTCGCGGCCGTGGCGATGGGCATGCTCAACGCCCTGCACCACTACTTCGTGCCGGCGCTCTCGCCCGCGATGTTCAATGTCGCGACGATCGTCTGCGCGCTGGTCCTGGTGCCGGTGATGCCGTCGTTCGGGCTGCCCGGCATCATGGCGATCGCCATCGCCGTGCTGCTCGGCGGGCTGGGTCAGGTTCTCGTGCAATGGCCGGCGCTCGCGCCGCGAGGGATTCCGCTATGCGCCGGTGTTCGATCTGCGCGACCCGGCGCTGCGAGATATCGTGCTGCTCATGGGACCGGGCACAATCGGGCTGGCGGCGACGCAGGTCAACATCTTCGTCAACACGCTCCTCGCCACGAGTCAGGGGACCGGCGCCGTGTCGTGGCTGAACTATGCGTTCCGGCTGATGTACCTGCCGATCGGGCCTGTTCGGCGTGTCGATCGCGACCGCCGTCCTGCCGGCCGTCGCGCGACACGCGGCGGTCGGCGAGCTCGCGCACATACGCGCGACCGTGTCGCGCGGGCTCGCGATGATGTTGATGATGAACGTTCCGGCCACGCTGGGTCTGCTGGTGCTGGCCAGGCCCATCGTCGAGCTGCTCTTCGAGCACGGGCGGTTCACGGCGGCGGACACGGAGGCCACGGCGGCGCTGCTGCGGCTGTACGCCCTCGGGCTGATCGGCTATTCGGCGGCGCGGATCGCATCCCCGACTTTTTACGCGCTCCGGCAGAGCCGGACCGCTGTCGCCGTGAGCCTTCGTCGCGATCGCCGGAAACGTCTTGCTCAGCGTGTCGCTGGTCGCCTTGATGGGTTTCCGCGGCCTGGCGCTGGCCACCGCCGTCGCGGCGCTCGGCCATGGCGGACTGCTGGTGCTGCTGCTGCACCGGCGGCTTGGGGGGATCGAAGCGAAACGTCTGGCGGTCGGGTTCGCGAAGATTCTCGCGGCCGGGGCGCTGATGGCCGTCGCCGCCTGGGGCATCGAATCCGCGATGAACGGTTTGCTGCCCGGGCCGCAGATCTTTCGGCAAGGGGCTCGACTGGCGGCGGCGATCGGCGGAGGGCTGGCCGTGCTCGTCGCCGGAGCACGGTTGCTGCGGATCAGAGAACTCGACGATGCCATGGGGGTTCTGGGATCGCGGTCCGCGAAGAGCAACGGCGCAGCGATCTAAGACGCCGGGATAGACAGCCGCGCACAGACAGCCAGCATTCCACGATATCGCGCAGGTACGAAAGTTGCTGCGCCAATCGGCTGAGTTGAGCGGACGGTCGCCGTCTGCGTGTGTTACAGTCCGGGCTTTCCTCCATGCGACGTATTTCTTCCCCTTACGCGTCCTCCTACTCCTTCGGCCCCGGCCCGCTGTCGAGCGCGATGAAGGCGCTCATCGGCGCCAACGTCCTGGTTTTTTTCGCGCAGCTGTTCTTGCGGGCCCTCACCTGACACGCTCGGGCTCGTCCCCTTCCTCGTGGTCACGCAAACTGTGGGTCTGGCAGCTCGGCACCTACATGTTCCTGCACGGCGGGCTGTTCCATATCCTTTTCAACATGCTGGCGCTGTGGATGTTCGGGGCCGAGCTCGAGCGGATCTGGGGCACGCGATACTTCCTGAAGTTCTACTTCGTCACCGGCATCGGCGCCGGCATCCTGACCGTCCTGTTCTCGCTGCTGCCGTTTGCCGCCTCGCAGCAGCTGTATGGATCGAGCGTGATCGGTGCGTCTGGGGCGGTTTACGGGCTGCTGCTCGCGTATGGGCTCTACTTTCCGGATCGCCCGATTTACATGTATCTCGTATTCCCGATCCCGGCGAAGTATTTCGTGATGATCATGGGGGCGATCGCTTTCTACGCGTCATTCGCCGGCTCGGGCGGCGGCGTCGCCAACGCCACGCATCTCGGGGGACTGTCGTCGCCTACTGGTATCTGAAGAGCGCACGCATGGACCCGCTCGGCGAGCTGAAGTACCGGTATCTGCGGTGGAAGATCAACCGCACCCGTAAGAAGTTCGACGTCTACTCGGGCGGACGGTCGGACAACTGGGATCGGCGGGTCCATTAACGCGCGATCCGTAACCGTTCTCCTTCGTAGGCCATCGCCTTCAGCGCCGCGATCCGCGCAGTCATCGGCGGGTGCGAAGCGAACAGGTCAGACCAGAACCCTTGCCTGTTGTTGACGTTGTTCAGTCGGGGCCCAAGCGGGTCCGCGATGCAGAGATGCGCCGAGCCGCGTTTGATCGCCAGCGTTGGGGCCGCGGCATTCTCGAGCTTCTCGAGCGCACGGGCGAGCCCAATCGGATTACGTGTCAGCTCCGCCCCGGACGCATCGGCCAGATACTCCCGCCGCCGCGACACCATCATCGCCAGCATCTGCGCGACGAGCGGCGCGAGGACGATCGCGACCAGCCAGATGACGAGGAACACGACCGCCGACGACGCCGCTGCCTCCGCGACCGCTGCTGCGCCGGCGCGAGCCGCCGCCCCACATCATGCCCCGCCGCGCCCAGTCGGCCAGCAGCGCAATGGCGCCGACGAGCGCCGCCACGATCGTCATCACCGGATATCGAGATTCCTGATGTGACTCATCTCGTGCGCCACGACGCCCTGCAGTTCCTCGCGATCGAGCGACATCGAGCAGCCCGCGCGTGACGGCAATCGACGCGTGCTCCGGGCCGCGTCCGGTCGCAAACGCGTTCGGATCGGAATCGGGAACGATGTAGACGCGCGGACGCGGCAATCCGGCGGCAATGGCCATCTCGTCGACGACGTTCTCGAGCTGGCGCAGTTTGAGCTTGTCGATGTCAGCCGGCCGCCGCCGCCACCTCCTCGATCGGCGCGGCTGATGTCGCGGCAAGCACGGCACGGTCGCCGTTGTAGTAGCTCGCAAACGCCGACGGCGGCGCCGATGCCGAGCGCCGCGATCGTGCCGAGCGGGACAAAACCGCCCGGCCCGACGCCGCACCCAGATAGAACCCGTCGAATCCCAGGCCGAGCACGAGCACCAGCGCGACGAACGCGATCATGATCAGCCAGGTCGTGCGGCGATTCGTGGTCTGCTGCTCGTAGAGATTCATGGCTCCATCAGCGGACCCTGTGTATCCTTCGTGTCCTCGTGCCGGTGTTTGATCAGTGTCTGGACAGATCGACTGTCGGAACCTCGCGATCCGCTGCGTCGGTGATCTCGAACAGCTCCGCGTCCTTGAAACCGAAGGCGCCCGCGAAGAGGTTCGTCGGGAACACCTGCTGCGCCGTATTGAACTTTGTCGCGATGTCGTTGTAGAACTGCCGCGCGAAGCCCACCTTGTTTTCCGTCGCCGACAATTCTTCCTGCAGCATCTTCACGTTGTCGTTCGACTTGAGCGTGGGATAGTTCTCGGCCACCGCCAGCAGCCGCCCGAGCGCCACCGACAGCTGCCCTTCCTTCTGGGCGGCGTCGGCCGGCCCGGTCGCCGTCAGCGCCTTCGCGCGCGCTTCCATCACGGCCGTCAGCGTCTCGCGCTCGAAGTCCATCGATCCGCGCACCGCGTTGACGAGGTTCGGAATGAGATCGTGGCGCCGCTTCAGCTGCACGTCGATCTGGCGCCACCCGTTCAGCACCTGATTGCGCAGGCCGACGAGCCGGTTGTAGCTCGCGATCGCCCACACCGCGACGAGGCCGATGACGACGAGAAGAATGAGTCCGCCCGCCATGCTTGCTGTGTGAGCTATCGCCGGAAGTAGTCGTCGGTCTGATCCAGCCAGTCCTGCCGGATCGGACTGAAGACGTCGAGGGAGAAGGTGTCGTCGAGCGCCTCGGCCTGATGCTCGATCCACGACGGAATATGCAGCACTTCGCCTTCGCGCACGGTGATCTCCTCGCCGCCGATGAGGAACTTCAGCGCGCCCTGCAGGATGTAGGTCATCTGCTCGCTCTCGTGCGAGTGCATCGGCACGACGCAGCCGGCCTTCAGATAGACCTGCGCCAGCATCTCGCGCTCGCCCGTCACGATCTTCCGCGACAGCATCTCGGTGACTTTTTCGAGGGCGATTTCGTCCCAGCGATGGAGTCGGACGACCGCAGTGGACATGGCTCGGCAGCATATACCATCCCCGCGCGTCAATCGAGCCGCGAGTCAATCGAGCGGCCGCGAGTCAATCGAGCGGTCAAACTTGAGTGCTATAATTTGGCCGACGGATGAAGGCCGCCGTCGTCAACGGACGGGGAGCGTCGGGCGCGGCGAGCCACTCGGGTCTTGCCGCTCAATCGGCCCCCTCGACTCAATCGAGCGGTGTCAGCATCGCCGGCGCCAACCTGTCCCGCGAGCAGCTCCTCGCCGTCTACCGCGGCATGCTGCTGTCGCGCAAGCTCGACGACAAGGAGATCCAGCTCAAGCACCAGAGCCAGATCTTTTTTCAAATCAGCGGCGCCGGCCACGAAGCCGTGCTCGTCGCGGCCGGCCTCACGCTGAAGCCGGGCTACGACTGGTTCTATCCGTACTATCGCGATCGCGCGCTGTGCCTGCAGCTCGGCGTCACGCCCCTCGACATGCTGCTCGCCGGCGTCGGCGCCAAAGACGACCCGAGCTCCCACGGGCGGCAGATGCCGTCGCATTGGGGGCATGCCGCTCTGAATATCGTCTCGCAGTCGAGCGCAACCGGCACGCAGGTGCTGCAGGCGGTCGGCGCCGCGGAAGCGGGCGTGATGTACAGCCGTTTGACCGAGATCGCGGATCGCGAGTCCCGCTTCAAGGCCGACGAGATCGTTTACGTCTCGCTCGGCGAGGGCGCCACGAGCGAGGGCGAGTTCTGGGAAGCGCTGAACATCGCCTGCCTCAGGCGCCTGCCGGTCCTCTTCCTCGTCGAGGACAACGGCTACGCGATCTCCGTTCCGGTCGAGGCCCAGACCGCGGGCGGCGACATCTCCCGCCTCGTTCGATCGTTTCCCGGCCTGCACGTCGATTCCATCGACGGCACCGATTTCTTCGCCAGCCTTCGCGCCATGCGGAAGGCCGCGGCCTACGTCCGCGCGCGCAAGGGCCCGGCGTTCGTGCATGCGCACGTGATTCGCCCGTACTCGCACTCCTTGTCCGACGACGAGAAGCTGTACAAGACGCCCGCGGAGCGCGAAGCCGAGGCGCGCCGGGATCCGATCGCGCGGTTTTCCGAGTTCCTCCTCACCAGCGGCCTCGCGACCGAGGCGAGAGCTGGCCGCGCTCGCGGCCGACGATCGACCGCGAGCTGGACGATGCCGCCGCCCTTGCGCTCGAAGGCGCCGAAACCGGCGAAAGACACGGCCGGGCTCTGGGTCTATTCGCCGGACGTGGATCCGACGTCGGCCGCGTTCGACACCCCCGCCTCGCCGGACGGCAAGCCCGACACGATGGTCGGCGCGATCAACCGCACGCTCAAGGACGAGATGGCGCGCGATCCGCGCATCATCGTGTTCGGCGAAGACGTCGCCGATGCGAGCCGCTCGGAGATTCTGAACGTCGTCCCCGGCAAAGGCGGCGTCTTCAGGGCCACGCACGGGCTGCAGCGCCTCTACGGCGACGATCGCGTCTTCAACTCGACGCTCGCCGAAGCGGCGATCATCGGCCGCGGAATCGGCATGGCCACGCGCAAGCTGAAGCCGGTCGTCGAGATCCAGTTCTTCGACTACATCTGGCCGGCGATGATGCAGCTGCGCGACGAGATGTCGATGCTGCGGTATCGCTCGGGCAACGAGTTCTCGTGCCCGATGGTCATCCGCGTGCCAATCGGCGGCTACCTGCGCGGCGGCGGGCCGTATCACAGCCAGTCGGGCGAGAGCATCTTTGCGCATTGTCCGGGGATTCGGATTGCGTACCCGTCGACGGCCGTGGATGCCGCGGGGCTGCTCCGCACGTCGATTCGCTGCGACGATCCCGTCATGTTCCTGGAACACAAACACCTCTATCGGCAGACGTACAACAAGGGCGAGTACCCCGGCAGCGATTTCATGATCCCGTTTGGCAAAGCGGCCCTCCGCCAGGACGGCACCGACGTCGTCGTCGTGACCTGGGGCGCGCTGGTGCAGCGATCGCTGCTCGCCGCGCACCAGGCGGAGAAGGACGGCATCAGCGTCGCGGTGCTCGACCTGCGGACGATCGTGCCGTACGACTGGGAAGCGATCGCGGCGCTCGTCAAGCGCACGAACCGCGTCGTCATCGCGCACGAGGATCAGGTGATGTGCGGCTTCGGCGCGGAGATCGCCGCGCGCATCGCCGGCGAGCTGTTCGAGCACCTCGACGCGCCGGTCAGGCGCGTCGGCGCGCTGAACACGCCGGTGGCCTATTGCCCGGATCTCGAGGAAGCCATCCTGCCCCAGACGTCAGACGTCCTGAAGGCCATCCGCGAAACCGCGCGATACTAGAGGCAGGTCTAAAGACCTGCGCTACACCAGCCGGGAAGACCTGCGCTACATCAGCCGGGGAGACCCGCGCGACATCAGCCAGTCGTAGCGCAGGACTTTAGTCCTGCTTGCTATGCGATTCAGACTCGTTCCCATCGCCACCTTGCTGCTCCTGTCGCCGCTCGCGGCGCTGACGCTCGAGATCGTCCAGTCCACGAGCGCGATTCCGGCCCACATCGCCGGACGGTTTCGCGAACCGACGGGCTTTCAGCAGTCCGCGTCCGGCCAGTATCTTCGTCTTCGATCGGCGCGCGCACGCCGTCTTCGGCGTCGACGAAGCGCAGACAGGCTCCTGGGAGATCATCCAGATCGGTGCAGAGACCGGCCGCATCATCGATCCGACGGCGTTCTCGGTCGCACCCGACGGCACGTTCGTCGTGGCCGACGCCCCCGGCGGCCGCGAGCGCATTCAGATATTCACGCCGGTCGGATTTCCGATCGGCGGCTTCTCGCTGCCCGGTCGAGCAAGGGCCCGCATCTCGATCGATAACTTCGTGCTGAACGGCATCGGCACACTGCAGTACACCGGCAGTTCAATCCTGATGTCGCAGCCGGACACCGGGGGCCTGATCACGGAGTACCAGCTCCACGGAGGGACGAACCGTACGTTCGGCAATCTGCGGGTCACCGGTCAGGAGCACGATCGCGAGCTGCACCTCGCGCTCAACAGCGGCCTGCCGCTCGTCGATCCGACCGGCGGTTTCTTCTTCGTCTTCCAGGCGGGGGCGCCGGTGTTCCAGAAGTACGACGTGTCGGGTCGCCTCGTGTTCGAGCGGCACATCCAGGGCATCGAGCTCGACGCCTTCCTGAAGACGCTGCCGACGACCTGGCCCCGGCGGCAAACGGCAGAAGGCGAACTGGCGGTCGTCAGGCCGACAGTGCGCACGGCAGCGGTCGACCGTGACGGCAACCTCTGGGTGGCGCTGGCGGTCCCATACACCTACGTCTATGGGCCGGACGGCGACAAGATTCGGACGGTCCAGTTTCGAGGCGCCGGCACACTGACGCCTGCTTCGCTTTCCTTCGGACCCAGGGGACAGCTTCTGGTGACGCCGGGGCTGTACGAGTTCGACCCGGGGCGCCGGTGATCTCCGCGCGTTCTCTCAGCCGCAGCTTCGGCTCCCGCATCGCCGTCGACGATGTCAGTTTCGATGTCGCGAGGGGAGAGATCGTGGCGCTGCTCGGTCCCAACGGCGCCGGCAAGACGACGACGATGCGGATGCTGGCAGGGCTGATCGCACCGACGAGCGGATCGGTCGCGGTAGACGGCGTCGTCTTGGGACCTGCCACCGGCAGCGCACTCCGCAGCCGCATCGGCTTCCTCACCGAATCTCCCGGGCTCTGGGATCGCCTGACCGTGCGCGAGAACCTGCGGATCTATGCCGGATTGTACGGGCTCGCCCGGCCCGGTTACGCCGTGGATTCCGCGATCGATACCTTCGGCCTCGCGTCCTATGCGTCCACACGAGCCGCCGAGCTGTCGAAAGGCTGGCGCCAGAAAGTGGCGCTGGCACGGACGCTGCTCCACGCACCAGGCATTCTGCTCCTCGACGAACCGACGTCGGGTCTCGATCCCGAGTTCACCCGAAGCGTGCGGAGCATGCTCGAAGATCGGCGCCAGGCCGGATGCGCGGTGCTCGTTTCGACCCACAACCTCGATGAAGCGGAGCGCCTGGCGGACCGCGTTGCGGTTCTTCATACCCGGCTCCTCGCACTCGACCGGCCGGCGGCCTTGCGCGCGCGGTTGACGACCGGCCGCGTCGTCGCGCGTGTCGGAGGAGACGCCGCCCGGCATCTCCACACGGCACGACGCTTCGACCGCGACGCCTTTCTCGAGGGTGGCGCCCTTGTCCTGACGCTCGCCGACAGCGATCGCGATACGCCGGAGCTCGTCCGCGCCCTCGTCGCCGCGGGAGCCGACGTGCTCGAAGTCCGGCCCGAGATCCCGGCCCTGGAAGACGTCTACCTTCATCTCATGGCCGATCAGGCTGGCTGCGCCGGCACCGGCATGATCCGCCTGCGCGCGCTTCTCGCCAAGGAGTTGCTGGACGTCTCGAGGAATCGGGCGGTCCTGCTGCCCGTGGTCATCGCGGCGATCGTCTTCCTGGTCCTGCCACTGGTCATCGCCGTCATCATCCCGTCCGCGACGGGCGACGACCTCGGCGACGACGACGAGCTCGCCCGACTCAGCCTCATGCTGGGTCCGCTCGAGCAGCTGTCGACCAACGGGCGCGTGCAGCTGTTCATCTTCCAGCAGTTTCTGATCGTCTTTCTACTGATGCCGGTCACCGGCGCGATGGCGCTCGCGGCGCACGCCATCGTCGGAGAGAAACTGGCGCGGACACTGGAACCTCTGCTCGCGACGCCGCTGACCACACTGGAACTTCTCATGGCGAAAGTGCTCGGCGCGCTGATCCCGACGCTGGCGGTTTCGATGGTGGGACTGGCGCTCTACGGTCTGCTGATCGTGACCACCGCCGAGCCTGGCGTCCTGCGGGCGATGCTCAGCGCGCGAACGCTGATCCTGATCGTGGTCGTCGGACCGATGTGCGCCCTGGTGTCTTTGCAATTGGCGATTGTCGTGTCGTCGCGCGTGAACGATGCCCGAACAGCGCAGCAGTTCGGCGTCCTCATCGTCCTGCCGGTCACCGCGCTCGTGGTTGGGCAGGTCAGCGGGTTGATGTGGCTTTCCGCGACCGCGCTCGGACTCGTCGGGATCGGACTTCTTGTCGTGTGGATCGGCCTCACCTTTCTGAGCGTGGCCCTGTTCGAGCGCGAAGCGATTCTCACGAAGTGGCGATGATTTCGGGTGCCACGGTGCCAGGTGCGGGTGCCTGGTGCTGTGCTGGGTGCCGGGTGCTGTGCCGGGTGCCGGGTGCCGGGTGCGGGGTGCCGAGGTGCCCGGGTGCGCGGCACGGGCATTGCCAGCGCACTGCTCGTGGGCGTGCGCCGATATGAAGAACTCGTTGCCTGGCAGCTTGCGAACGAGTTGAAGCAGAAGGTGTACGCACTTGTTGATCAGTCCACCGCTCGCGACGATCGCAGGTTCTGCGATCAAATCAAGGATTCCGCCGCGTCGGCGCCGCGCAACCTCGCTGAAGGGTTCGCCTGCTACCGGCATCCCGAGTTCGCTCGATACACCCGAATCGCCAAAGCGTCTTTGACTGAGACCCACAATCACCTGGGCGATGGAGTGGACCGCCGTCACTGGCCGCCGCAAGACGCTGAACCTCTGAAGGAGCTCGCCAACCGGGCGGTCGGTGCCTGCGTCCGCCTGCTGAAGTATCTGGAAAGCACGGATGCACCCGGGACGCGGACCCGGCAGCGTCGCTAGGGATCCATGTGCTCGGGGCGTGAAGAGTCCGACGGATCGGCTGTAAGCGGATACGCGCGAGCCCTGCGGCTATCCGCCGGATCGCGGCCAGGGCGATCTGACTGGAAGCGAAGCCTCACAAAACGTTTACGGGCGTCCAGGCTTCGCCGGTTCTACGTGGATACGCGCCAACGTCGGCGCGTAATGATGAAGATTCGTCGTTTGGCGGAGATTTCGGCAATCGCTCCGCGCGTAACCAAAACGAGAGGCCAGGAGTATTACTGCTAGAATCGCTCTCGATTCCGTGGATTACGGTTGCCGCGCGACGTGTCAGGAGCCGGTGGGATACGCGCGGCTTCCCGGGCTACTAACAAGTTAGACCGCGGATTGAGGTCCGATATTCATCGGGGCTGGCCCCTTCGGTACTCAGTCGAAAGGTTCTATGTGACTCCGCAGCCCGCGGATCCCGGCCGACCCGACCTGACGAGCGCCCCGACAAGCGCTCCTGCGATCGGATCTGAGGCGTCGTCCGGCTTCGGTCCGTATCGCTTCCAGCAACGCCTAGGCGAAGGGGGCATGGGCGAGGTGTGGCTCGCCGAGCAACTTCGTCCGGTGCGTCGCCAAGTCGCAATCAAGATCGTAAAGGCCGGGATGGACACAGCGCAAGTAGTGGCGCGCTTCGAAGCAGAGCGTCAGGCGCTAGCTGTGATGGACCACCCCGCCATTGCGAAGGTCTTCGATGGTGGGACCACTCCGGAAGGGCGACCGTACTTCGCGATGGAGTACGTGCGGGGCGAGGCAATCACGAGCTACTGCGACCGTCAGCGCCTGTCCATTCACGAGCGCCTCGAGTTGTTCATCCAGCTTTGCGATGGCGTCCAACATGCGCACCAGAAAGGCATCATTCACCGGGATCTGAAGCCGTCAAATGTGCTCGTTTCGGTCGCCGACGATCACCCCGTGCCGCGAATCATCGACTTCGGCATCGCGAAGGCGGTCTCGCAGCCCTTGACCGAGCGGCCCCTGTTCACGGAACTCGGGGGCTTCCTCGGCACGCCCGAGTACATGAGCCCGGAGCAGGCGGAGTTGACGCCCGTCGATGTAGACACGCGCAGCGACGTCTATTCGCTCGGCGTCCTGCTCTACGAGATTCTGGTCGGAACGCTCCCCTTCGACAGCGTAGGCTTGCGTCAGGCGGGCCTGGACGAGATTCGGCGAACGATTCGCGAGAAGGACCCTCTTCGCCCCAGTACGCAGATCACGCAGTAGCGGGCTTGCTTCCACAGCAACCGCCGAGCACCGACGGACCCAGCCAGTGAAGCTTGCCGAGCCTTCTACGTGGGGATCTCGACTGGATCACGATGAAGGCGCTCGAAAAAGATCGCACACGCCGCTATCAGACGGCGAACGCGCTGGCTCTCGATGTCCGGCGCCACTTCAACCACGAACCGGTCTCGGCAGGTCCCCCGAGTGCGGTCTATCGGACGCGCAAGTTCGTTCGACGACATCGCGTGGGCGTGGCAGCTGGCGCGGTGCTGGTCGCGCTCCTAGCGGCCTTTGCCGTCGTGACGGCAACGCAGGCCAGTCGGATTGCGCGGGAACGCGATCGCGCCAATCAGGAAGCGGCGATCGCGAAGCAGGTGTCGGACTTTCTCGTCGGCCTGTTCAAGGTGTCGGATCCGAGCGAAGCTCGTGGTGCCACGCTGACAGCGCGTGAGATTCTCGCCAATGGCGCCAACCAGCTTGACAGCGGTCTTCGCGATCAACCGAACGTGCAGGCGCGGTTACAGTCGACGATCGGGGCCGTCTACACTGGTCTTGGGCTGTATGGCGACGCGCAACCATTGCTGCAGCGGGCGTTGGAGACCCAAAGGCGCGTGCTCGGCGAGGAGAGCGTCGAAACACTAGCAACGGCCCACCAGCTCGCAAATCTGTACTGGTTCGACAGGAAGCTCGACGATGCCGAGCGACTGTACATCTATGTTCTCGACGGTCGGCGTCGTCTTTTCGGGGCGGAGCACCCGGATACGTTGAAGACCAAATTCGATCTCGCGAGCGTGTGACTTCCTTCAGAAGCGTACCGATGAGGCCGAACGTCTTACCGCCGATACTCTGGTGGTGCAGCGCCGCGTTTTAGGTCCAGACCATCAAGACACGCTATCTTCAATGAGCAATCTCCAGGCCATATACCTGGCTCAGCGTCGCTACAAGGAAGCTGAACCGATTGCGAATGAAGTAATGCAGATTCGCCGCCGAGTGCTTGGCGAAGAACACCCCGACACGCTGCGCTCCGCCCATAACCTCGCCGCCATTTATGGCAGCTTGGGCCGCTATAGGGAGGCTGAACACTTGTTCGCGGGTGCACGCAACGGTCGCCGCCGGGTGCTCGGTGAGAATCATCCCGACACGCTATTCACCCAACTACGGCTGGCTTCCGTATTGAGGGATCAGCGACGTTACAACGAAGCCGAAGTCATCGCTCTGGCAGCCTATCGCGGCCTGCGCGATACGCTGGGCGCAGAACACGATCGCACTCGGACGGCCATTGAGGACCTCGTGAAGCTCTACGAGGCCTGGGGCAGGAACGAAAGCGCCGCGGAATGGCGAGCGAGGCTGCCGAAGGAGGGAGCCCTGCAACGCTAACCCGAGGCTTCGAGCGGCTAGCTGGCTTGGCCTACGTTCGTCGCTACGGATCGATGAAGATGCGGTCTAACATCGCATGCAGCCGACGGCGCTCGAAGCGATCGTGAAGCGCCGCGGCTGATGCGTTGCGTTCGGCTGGCAATGGTGAGGTTGTGAACTTTCCAGAGAGCGACTGGAAGCTCCTCCGCTCGCTTCATCGTGCGGCTCTGGAGCGCTATTGTGCACGAGTGCTTGCCGAGGGTGCGGTTGTCATGCGCGACGACAATCTCTCCGCCCACGATCGCTACCTTCGTTTGGTTCGATTGGTTCGAGAGCGAGATGACGGAGTCGCGGCTACGTTCGATGACTTACGCCGTTCGACTGCGATCCAACGACTCGCTGGAATGATCGCACTCGGGGTCGTCAGCAATGCGGAGTTGGGGCAGTTCACTCCGGCGACGCGCGAATCAGCGACGGCGTTAGCTGAGATATTCGCGCCGAGCGGAAAGCGTCCCAACGCGGGCTGAAGGCTCGAGCGCACCAACAGCGGCTGCACCTGTCCGCCGCTGCGTGGTGAACGAGCTGATTCGGAACGACGATGGCGGCTGCCGCAGGTGAGCCGCATGGAGTCTCGGTTCATGGCGAATCCTGTGGGACAGGCGCAATCGGAAATACCGCTTTGGTTTCTTCAGCGGTGCTCTGGCACCGCCGTGCGAACCGTGTCAACAACGCTGCCTGGCTTTGTCTGCAATCGCACACATCCGCTTCTGGAGTACTCTGACGAACGGGAATCCGCCAACGATACTCGCTTGTCGTTTGTCCGGATTGCTGCCGACAGTAACGGGTTGTGGCGCCGGGCTTGAAGAAGGTTCCAAAGCACGTCCACGAAGTTGGAACTCTCCCGGCGAGATGAGGATCGCCTGAACCGGCTCGCGGAATTCGGTGTGTCTCGTTAGCCGGCGTGAAGAGTCTCATCCGGTAGCTCGATGGAAGATCCGTCATTCGAGCATTTGACCTCCAAACGCCTTGTCATCCGCCGCTTCGCTTCGGGCGATGCTGAGGCCCTCGCCGCATACCGGAGTGATGCAGAGGTGGCTCGCTATCAAGGCTGGGAGTGCCCTTATCCGGTCAGCGAAGCGAGGGAGTTCATCGCGAGCCTGCATGACCTCGCACCGGGGACACCCGGCACGTGGTTCCAGTTCGCCGTCAGTCTCGCGCCGTCGGGTCCGCTCATTGGAGACGCTGCCCTTCGCACCTGTCGGTCCGACGCCCGCCAGGCAGAGCTTGGCTTCACGTTCGCACCGGCCCATCAGAGGCAGGGGTATGCGACGGAGGCAGTTCGGGCGGTGGTGCAGTACGCGTTTTCCCAACTCAAGATGCACCGAGTGTTCTCCCGGACCGATGCGCGCAACCTTCGGGCGCAGCGTCTTCTCGAGCGGCTGACCTTCCGGAGGGAGGGCGAGCTTCGGGAGAGCACATGGTTCAAGGGTGCATGGGCCACGGAACTTCTCTATGCGCAGCTCGAGTCCGAGTGGCGGACGGAACAGACTTAACATCAACCACGTCTGCACCTCGGCACCCAGCACCTCGGCACCCGGCACCCGGCACCCGGCACCCGGCACAGCACCAGGCACCAGGCACCCTGCACCTGGCACCCGGAAAACGCTACGCTTAGATCGATGCTCCTGCCTCCAATTCGATCGGCCGCGGTTCTGGGCGCCGGGGTGATGGGTGCGCAGATCGCCGCGCACTTTGCCAACGCGGGAACCCCTGCGCTGCTCCTGGATCTCACCGCTGACATGGCGAAAGAGGGCCTGCAACGGGCCCGTGGCTTGAAACCGGATCCGTTCTTTACGCCCGAGGCCGCGTCCCTGGTCAAGGTGGGTGGATTCGATACCGATCTCGCCCGCCTCGCGGCCGTCGATCTGGTTGTCGAAGCGGTCATCGAACAGCCCGCGATCAAACGGGCACTGCTCGAACGGGTCGATGCGGTCCGCGGGAATGGGACGATTGTGTCCTCGAACACGTCAGGCATTCCCATTGCTTCGCTCGCCGAAGGCCGGAGCGAGAGCTTCCGCCGCCACTGGCTCGGCACGCACTTCTTCAACCCTCCGCGGTATCTGCATCTCGTCGAGATCATTCCGACGCCGGAGACGGATCCGTCGGTCGTCGAGCGCGTGTCCCGCTTCGCGGATGTCCGTCTCGGCAAAGGGGTCGTGATCGCAAAGGACCGGCCGAATTTCATCGCCAATCACATCGGGCTCTTCTCCATCGTGCACGTGCTGAAGGCGCTCGAAACGGGCGAGTACACCATCGAGGAAATTGACGCCATCACTGGCCCGGCGCTCGGCCGCCCCAAGAGCGCCACGTTCCGGACGATGGATATCGCAGGGCTCGACGTCATCAGCTACGTCGCCGCAAACCTCCAGACTGTCGCTTCCGCCCATCCTGCAGTCGCTCGTCGATCGCGGCTGGATCGGAGAGAAGGCCGGCCAGGGATTCTACAAGCGCAGCGGGTCGGAGATCCTCGTGGTCGATCCGGCGACATTCACCTATCGGCCGAAACAGCCTGTGCATCTGCCGGCGCTCGAAGCGGTTCGCAACATCGAGGACCCCTCGCAGCGGATCAAGGCGCTGTTTCTGGATCAGGGCAAGGTTGGACGCTTCCTTCGGGCGACCCTTGGCCCGACGCTCCTCCATACCGCCGACGTCTCTTCCGATATCGCCTACTCCATCGACGACATCGATCGCGCCATGCAGTGGGGCTACGGCTGGGAGCAGGGGCCCTTCGAGATCTGGGACGCGATCGGTGTTCGAGAGGTACTGGCGGCCGTGCAGACGGCGTCTGACGCTCCCGCTGTCCCGCAGTCGGTCAAGGAAATCGTAGACGCCGGCAGGAACCGGTTCCGGCCCGGCCGCCTTCCGCCGGCCGGCCCGGATCTGTTGATTCTCAGAGCGGCCAGGGATCGCGACCGGGTCGTTCGCCACAATGCCGGCGCAAGCCTCGTCGATCTCGATGACGGCGTTCTGGCAATCGAGTTCCATTCCAAGATGAACACGATCGGCGGCGACACCGTCGAGATGCTCCAGGCCGGCGTGAAGGAAGCGGCCAGGAATTTTGCCGCACTGGTCATCGGCAATGAGGCTCCGAACTTCTCCGCCGGCGCCAACCTGATGCTGGTGCTGCTCGAGGCGCAGGAGGGCAACTGGGACGAGATCGATCAGATGGTGCGCGCGTTCCAGGATGCCAACATGGCGCTGCGGTATGCCGACGTTCCCGTCGTCGTCGCGGCAGCTGGCCTGGCGATCGGCGGGGGGTGCGAGATCGTCCTCCACGGCAATCGAGTGCAGGCGGCCGCCGAAAGCTACATCGGCCTCGTCGAGACGGGTGTCGGCCTGATTCCGGCTGGCGGCGGCACCAAGGAGATGCTCGCGCGAAGCGTTGACCAGCGACCGGACGCCAACGCCGACCTCCTGCCCTTCGTCCTGCGAGCATTCGAAACGATCGCATTCGCCAAGGTGTCCACCAGCGCGGCGGATGCGCGCCGTCTCGGCTTCCTCGGCGACGACGACCGCGTGACGATGAACCGCGAGCGGTTGATGAGCGATGCGAAGGCGCTGGCCCTGATGCGGACGGGCAGCGGATATCAGCGCCCCGCGCCGCGGACGATCCCGGTTGGCGGCGACGGCGTGCTCGCGGCGTTGAAGCTCGCCATCCACCTTGCCTGGCGCGGCGGGCGCATCAGCGACCACGACGCGTCCATCGGCCGGGCTCTGGCAGTCGTGCTGGCCGGCGGGTCGCTGCCGCATGCGACGACGGTCAGCGAGCAACATCTGCTGGACCTCGAGCGCGAGGCCTTCCTCAAGCTCTGCGGGGAGCGGAAGACGCTCGAACGGATTCAGGTACACTCTGAAGACGGGAAAGACACTGAGGAACTAATACATTTGGTCATCTGGTCATCTGGTTATCTGGTCATTGATTGGGAGATTGGCGGATTCAATGACCAGATCGCCAAAATCAATGACCAGATAACCAGATGACCAGATAACCAAATGCGGATTGTTGATAGAGGAGAAGGCCCTGCGCTGGTGTTGATTCCCGGTATTCAGGGGCGGTGGGAGTACATCGGACCCGCGGTCGAGGCGCTGGCCTCCTCCTTTCGCGTCATCACCTTCGCGCTCTGCGACGAGCCGGGAGCCGACCTCGAGTTCGACGCCTCGCGGGGGTTCGATAACTATGTGGATCAGGTTCGCGGCGCGCTCGATCGGTGCGGGATCCACAGGGCGATCGTCTGCGGCATCTCGTTCGGAGGTCTCGTTGCGCTGCGCTTCGCCGCGGCGCATCCCGACCGGACCGCCTGCCTGATCCTCGCCTCGACACCGGGGCCGGGATGGCATCTCCGCAGGCGCCACGAAATTTACGCGCGGCTGCCCTACGTTCTCGGTCCGCTGTTTCTCGCCGAGACGCCCTGGCGCCTCCGGCGAGAGATGGCGGCTGCTTTTCCTGGCCGTGTGGCCCGCTGGCGCTTCGCGGGCTCGCAGCTGATGACGCTGATGCGCGCGCCCCTCTCGCTCTCGAGGATGGCTTGTCGCGCACGCATGATTGGAACAATCGATGCGACCGCCGAGTGCGCACGCATCACGCTCCCGACCCTTGTCGTCACGGGCGAGCGCGCCCTCGACCACGTCGTGTCGGTGGACGCCTCGACCGGCTACGTGTCGTTGATTCGCGACTCCCGTGGTGTGGTCCTCGAGCGGACCGGTCATCTCGGATCGATCACCCGCCCGCGCGAATTCGCCATGCTCGTCCACGACTTCGCGGACCGCCACGCCCACAGTAGGGCGGGTCCTTTCGGACCCGCCGCACAGCCGGGTCCAAAAGGACCCGGCCTACAGGTGCCTGATGTTGCGTGAGATTCCAGGCCCGGCCGGACGCCTCGAGGCGCTGCTCGACGAGCCCGCCGGGGAAAAGGCCATCGACGCCGATGGTCTGCTGCACGCGGGACAGCCCGGCGGCATCCGGGCCGCGGTTGTGTTCGCGCATCCACATACCGAATACGGCGGCACCATGCATACGAAGGTCGTCTATCAGGCCGCCAAGGCCCTCAGCCGGATCGGCTGCGCGGTGCTCCGCTTCAACTTCCGGGGCGCCGGTGCGAGCGCCGGAAGCTTCACCGGAGGCCCTGGCGAGAAAGAAGATTTCCGCGCGGCGGTCGATTTCATGAGCGCGCGATATCCCGGCGGGCGCATGTGGGCCGCAGGTATGTCGTTCGGTTCGTGGGTCGCGATGACCGCCGGCGCGGAAGACGCGCGGGTCTCGACGCTCATCGGTATCGCGCCCCCCCTTGCGAGCCACGATTTCGACGCGGTCCGGACGAGCCCGAAGGCGAAGTTCTTCATCCAGGGCGAGCGCGACGAGCTGTGCCCGCTGCACGACCTGCGCGCATTCTACGCGCGATGCGCCGAGCCGAAGGAGCTGGTGATTATCGACGGCGCCGACCATCTGTTCGACGGCAAGGCCAGCGAGGTCGCCGACGCGGTGGAAGACTTGCTCGGGGATTGGTCCGGCTGAAGATACCGGGCAGGTCTAAAGACCTGCGCTACGACTGTGTTGTAGCGCGGAGACTTCAGTCCTGCCGGGCTACTGTGACTGTTGTAGCGCAGGACTTCAGTCCTGCCGTAACCTTGGACTGGGACATCTTATGGAAGACGCCGTTATCGTATCGGCCGCGCGCACCGCCGTCGGCAAGGCGCGAGGGGGAGCGCTTCGCGGTACCCGCCCGGACGATCTCGCGGCGACGGTCATCACCGAAGCGCTGCGCCGCGCGGGGCACGTCGATCCCGTCGATGTGGACGACGTGATTCTCGGATGCGCGATGCCCGAAGCGGAACAGGGGATGAACGTCGCGCGGATTGCCAGCCTGCGTGCCGGCATCCCGGTGTCCGCCTCCGCCGTGACGGTGAATCGCTTCTGCTCCTCCGGCCTGCAGGCCATCGCCTACGCCGCGGAGCGCGTGATGTGCGGGTTCGCATCGGCCATCGTGGCGGGCGGCACCGAGTCGATGAGCCTGGTGCCGATGGGCGGCCACAAGGTTGCGCCGAATCCCACGCTGATGGATCAGTACCCCGACGTGTATCTCAGTACCGGACTCGTCGCGGAGAACCATGCGCGCGAGGCCGCCGTCACGCGCGAAGAGCAGGACCGCTTCGCCCTGACCAGCCACCAGCGGGCGATCGCGGCCATCGACGCCGGCCGATTCGTCGACGAAATCGTCCCGATCGCCGCCGCCGTCGTCGAACCCGCGGGCGGCGCGAACGGCCGCCCCTCCGTCCGCCGGTTCACGTTTCTCGGTCGACGAAGGGCCGCGGCGCGATACGACCGCCGAAGCGCTCGCGAAGCTGCGCCCGGCCTTTCATCCGCAGGGCAGCGTGACGGCGGGCAATTCCTCGCAGATGAGCGACGGCGCCGCGGCGGTCGTCGTCACGTCCGCGAGCTGGGCGAAGGAGCGGGGGCTTGACGCCGCTGGCCCGTTTCGTCGGTTACGCGACCGCCGGCGTCGAGCCCGAACGCTTCGGCATCGGCCCGGTTCCGGCAATGCAAAAGGTCTTGAAGCTCGCCGGTCTGACGCTCGATCAGATCGACCTCGTCGAGCTCAACGAGGCGTTCGCGGCGCAGGTGCTCGCGTGCCTGCGGGAGATGCCGATCGATCCGGCGCGGCTCAACGTCAACGGCGGCGCGATCGCGCTCGGCCATCCGCTTGGGTGCACCGGCGCCAAGCTGACGACCTCGATTTTGTACGAGATGAAGCGGCGTCAGGCCCGCTACGGCATGGTCACCATGTGTGTTGGAGGCGGAATGGGTGCCGCCGGCATTTTTGAGAGAATGTGAGTATGGGACCCTCGTTCACCACCGACGCGCCGATTACCGTGTCTGCGGGGCGGCGAGTGGCTGTTGACCGCGGCCCAGCCGGACGCGGTTTGGACACCGGAGCGCGTCACCGAGGAGCAGCGCCTCGTCGGCCGCACGGCCGAGCAGTTCGTCGAGAACGAGGTGCTCTCGCAGCTCGACCGCATGGAGCAGAAGGACTGGACGACTGCGCGGCGGCTGCTCACGCGGTGCGGCGAGCTGGGCCTGCTCGCGGTGGACGTCGCCGAATCCGACGGCGGCATGGCGCTCGACAAGGCCACCTCGATGATCATGAGCGAGCGCATGGCGCGGTCTGCCTCGTTCGCGACAACCTTTGGCGCCCAGGCCAACCTCACGATTCTCCCGCTGTCGCTCTTCGGGACCGACGCCCAGAAGGCCAAGTACCTGCCGAGGCTGATGTCGGGCGAAACCGTCGGTGCGTACTGCCTGAGCGAATCGGGTTCGGGATCCGACGCGCTCGGCGCCAGAACGCGGGCCGCCCGGCAGCCGGACGGCAGCTTCGTCCTCAACGGCGAGAAGATGTGGATTACCAACGGCGGCTTCGCCGACGTCTTCATTGTCTTCGCGAAAGTGGTCGAGCCGGCGGGCGAGGCGTTCACGGCCTTCATCGTCGAGCGCGCGTTCGGGGGGGTGACGAGCGGCAAGGAAGAGCACAAGATGGGCCTGAATGGATCGTCGACGACGGCGATCCTTCTTCGAGAATGTGAGGGTGCCAGCCGAGAACCTGCTCGGCGAGATCGGAAAGGGCCACAAAGTCGCATTCAACGTGCTCAACTTCGGGCGATTCAAGCTCGGCGCGATGTGCGGCGGCGGCGCCAAGGCGCGCGATCGGCGAGGCGGCGCGGTACGCCGCTCACCGCAAGCAGTTCGGCCTGCCGATTGCGTCGTTTGGGGCCATCAAGCACAAGCTGGGAGAGATGGTCGTGCGCACCTATGCCGTCGAGAGCCTGCTTGTATCGAACGGCCGGCATGATCGACGCGCGCATCGAGCAGACCGGGCACAAGGCCCGGACCCGTCCGCCGCGCTCGCGGCGCTCGAGGAGTACGCCATCGAGGCGTCGATCGCCAAAGTGGCCGGCAGCGAGGTTCTCAACGACGTGCTCGACGAGAACATCCAGGTGCATGGCGGCAACGGCTACGTGCGCGATTACCCGGCCGAACGGCACTATCGCGATTCGCGCGTGAACCGCATCTTCGAGGGCACCAACGAGATCAACCGTCTGTTGATCAGCGGCATCCTGGTCCGGCGGGCTGTCAAAGGCGAGCTGCCCGTCATCGCGGCTGCGAAAGCGCTTCAGGACGAGCTGATGGGCACGTCGCCGGCGCCGGGCGCGGACGACGCCCCGCTGGCCGCTCGAGCGACGGGCGGTCGAGGCGTTCAGGAAGATCGCCCTGCTGGTCGTGGGACTGGCGCTTCAGACCTACGGCCAGAAACTGTCGGACGAGCAGGAAGTGCTGATGCTACGTCACCGACATCCTCATCGACGTTTACGCCGCCGACAGCGCCGTCCTTCGTGCTGGCATGGCCGCGGCCGCGGAATCGCCGCGCGCGGCGCTTCACGTCGATGCCGCCCGCGTGTTCGTCAGCGATGCGTCGATGCGCATCGACGCCTGCGCGCGGCAGGCGCTGGCCGCAATGGCCGAGGGCGACAATCTGCGGACTGCCCTCGCCGCGCTGCGCCGGCTGTCGAAGGTCACACCCGATCAATACTGTCGTGCTGCGGCGCCGGCTGGCCGACGAAGCCGTCGCACGAGGCGGATACATCTTCTGAGGGCAGGACTGGGCTGCGATGGGCAGTGATTGCGCTCGACGGTCGTGATCGCGTCGACGATCGGATGCGGCACCAAGCCGCCCGACCCGCAGGACTACGTCGCCCGTCTCGCGGCCGAGCGGGAGGCGAAGGATGCGCAGTTCATGGAAGAGGACGATCCGGTTCCGAAGAGTCGCAAGGCCGAGGTGCTTCCGCTCGCCTATTTCGCGATCGATCCGGAGTACAACGTCCCGGCAGGCTTGAAGCCCTTCGAGGAGGAGACCATCGTCGAGATGCCGACGTCGACCGGCGACATCCGCCGCCAGCGAATCGTGGGCACCCTGGAGTTCGTCCTGAAAGGCGAGCCGCGGAAGCTCATTGCGACGGTCGACGCAGACGCGCCGAACTTCGACAACGTGACGGTGATGTTCAGCGATCTGACGAGCGGCACGGAAACCTATCCCGGCGGCCGATACATCGATCTCGCCCGGAACCCCCAGGGCATCTACGAGCTCGACTTCAATCGGGCGTACAACCCGTACTGCTACTACAACGAAAGCTATGACTGCCCCTTCCCTCCGCCTGAGAACCGCCTCAAGGTTCCGATTCGCGCGGGCGAACGGCTGAAGGTAGAAGGAAAAGGATAGTAGGCAGCGGCTTGCTTCGGGCGGTTGTGTTCGACTTCGACGGCGTCATCGCCAACAGCGAGCCCCTCCATTACCAGGGCTTCCGCGACGTGCTCGCGGAGGCCGGTGTCGCCCTCTCGGAGCGGGATTACTACGCGAAGTATCTCGGCTTCGACGATGCAGGCGTCTTCGAGGCCGTGGCGGCCGACGCCGGGCGTTCGTGGGGCGACGGGCGGGTGGCCGAGCTCATACGGCTCAAGGCCGCGCTGATGGAGCGGCTCGAACAGGAATGCTTCCATCCTGTTCCCCGGCGCGGACGCGGCCATCCGCCGAATGGCCGCGCTGGTTCCGCTCGCCATTGCGTCGGGTGCGCTCGGCGCCGAGATCCGCCGCGTGCTCGATCGCGAGCAGCTGACGATCGTGCTTCAAGGCGATCGTGGCTGCCGAAGACACGCCGGTCAGCAAGCCGGCGCCCGACCCTTACCAGCGGGCCGTCGCCCTGCTGGCCGAGGCGCTGGGCGGTTCCGTTCAGCCGTCGGAGTGCGTCGCCATCGAAGACTCGCCGTGGGGGCTGCAGTCGGCGCGCGCCGCGGGCCTGCGGACGATCGCGGTCGCCCATACGTACGACCGGGCCGCGCTCGAAGCCGATGCGGTGATTTCGTCGCTCGACGAACTGGAAGTCGGGATGATGGAACGGCTCTGTTCGACGTAGGGCTTAGAGCGTTTGCGTTTGGGCTGTAGCGCAGGACTTCAGTCCTGCCCGGCCGTTCAGGGCATCGGCCCGCTGCAGGTCTAAAGACCTGCGCTACGACGTAGCGAAAACGTGCCGTCTAGCGGCTTCAGGCGAAGCGTGCCTTGAGCCCTGAGCCTACTTCACCGGCAGCAGCCGCTTCAGCTCCTCGTCGAAGTGCTGGACGACGACGAGGCTCGTGGGCGTCCGGCGTCGACTCGGATCCGCCGCCCGGCTTGATCATCAGAAACCGCTGGCCGTCGGGGGCGATGTCGTACATCCGACCGACCTGCGTGGCGCTGCCGGTATAGTAGCGCCCCACGTCGAACAGCTTCGCGGGCGCCGTGGCGGCCCACGTCGCCCCGCGCCCGACGCCGACGCGCATCAGCGCACCGTCGGCGCAAGGTAGAACAGCTCCTGAGCCGCCCCGCGCCCAGAGCGGTTGCCGGCCGCCGCCCGTGGACACCGGCCAGCGTCGCCGGCTGACGTCGGGAAACGGCTGCACGTAGATTTCGAACGGCCCCGAGTCGTTCGCCTCGTACGCCAGCCAGCGCCCGTCGGGCGAGATTTCCCCGTTCCGCTCGGCGAACGGCGTCTGCACGAGCGGCGTGACCTCGTGTGCCCCGTCCAGCCGGAGCTGCATCACGTCCCAATCCGTCGTCGGGACTGCTTTCATAGAACACCAGCCGCGTGCCGTCGGGCGAGAGGGAGGTCGCGCGCTGCTGCGTTGGGACTCTCGGTCAACCGCGTGACGGCGCCGGTCCCGTCCGCTGCTTGCGTGAAAAGATTCGGCGCGCCGGCCCGCGTCGAGCTGAAGAAGAGCCGGCGGCCATCCGCCGTCCAGACCGGGTAGTTTCGCCTGGATCGAACGTGAGGCGCGTGAGCGTTGCCGCGGACCAGGTCCAACAGCCAGATGTCGCTGCTCTTGGTCCTGCGCGTGGAGCGCCACGCGGTCGCCGTCGGGCGAGATCCGCGGCTGGTCGTACGTGTGCGGCGGCGCGAGGATCGGCGTCTCCTGGCCCTGCCGGTCGACCCAGACCAGTGTCCGCTGCGTTGACAGCCGCCGACACCCGGTACGTAGACGAGCGTCCCGTCACCCGCCACCGCGACATCGACCGCACCGCCGGTCGTCGTCACGACCTGCGGCACGACCGGCACCGCGGTGCCGACGACGGCGAGCCGGGCGAGGTCGAAGGCGACGGCGCGCAGCGTCCCCGCCGCGCCGTACACCAGATGGCCGCTCGGCACGTAGTGCGCGTCGCTGCCGCCCGGGATCAGCGTCGTTATGCGTGCCGGTCCGGAGATCGAGGACCGCGACCTGCGCCTGGTCGAGTCCGCCCGTCGTCGCCATGATCGTGAACAGCACCGCCTGGCCGCCCGGCAGGAATTCCGGCCAGAAGTGATCGGCCTCGCCGCGCGCGCGGTCGGGCCGCGTCAGCACGGTCGGCTCGCCGCCACCGGCCGCGATCCGCTGCAGGCCGGTCGCTGCGTTGCTGGTCGCGAACACGATCGTGCCGTCCGGAGCCCAGGTGGCGCCGCGGAACCCGCCATCGAGGCTGGATCAGCGTGTCCGCCGGGCCGCCGGTGATCGCGACCTTCTTCAGATTCATCCCCGTCGGCAAAGCCGATCCACTGGCCGTCGGGCGAGACGAACGGGCCGGTCGGTGCGCCGAGGCCGGTCAGCGGCGTCGCGTCGAGCTGGTCGAGCGGCCGCACGAAGAGCGTCGTGCCGTTGGCACCGACATAGACGACGCGCGTGCCGTCGGGCGTGATCGCGACGTCGCGAGTCGCAGCGGCGACCGTCAGCGCTGTGATCGTCGGCGCCGCGGCGCTCGGCGGGGTGATCTGCAGGCGCGAGACGCGGGGCGGCGGCAGGGTGGCGCGGATCGCGAGCCAGACGACGCGCGCCCGCGACGACTGCGGCGGCCAGCGCCGCACCGGCATGCGTCGCCACGCGCCGCCAGAGGGCGGGCCGCGGTGCGATCGCCACCGCCGCAGGGCTCACGCTCGCAGGTGGGGCGAGGATCGTCGGCTCGTTGAGCACGAACAGCGCGGCGGACATGTCGCCGATCCGCTGCTGACGGTCTTTCTCCAGACACCGGCGGATCAACGTCCGCACCGCCGCCGGCACGTCGGCCGGCAGCGCGGTCCACTCCGGCTCCCGCGCAGGACCGCGGCGAGCGTGTCGCTGACGTCCTCCCCGTCGCACGCGCGCGTCCCCGTCAGCATCTCGAAGAGCACACACCCGAACGCCCACACGTCACTGCGCTGGTCGGCGGCGCGCCCCTTCACCTGCTCGGGGCTCATGTACGCGGCCGTCCCGAGCACGACGCCCGCCTGCGTCGCGCCCAACGTGAGCGTCGGCGAATTCGAGAGGCCCGTGGACTGAACGGGGTCGAGCGCCTTGGCGAGGCCGAAGTCGAGCACCTTCACCTGGCCGTCCGCGGTCAAGGCGATGTTGGCGGGTTTGAGGTCGCGGTGGATGATCCCCTTCTCGTGCGCGGCCTGAAGCGCCTCGGCGACCTGGCGCGCGATGGCGAGCGCCTCTGCGACCGGAAGGCCCTGCGTCCGCGCCTCGCTGAGCCTGAGCCTTGAGCCGATCCGATCCGCCAGCGTCTCGCCTTCGACGAGCTCCATGACGAGGAACTGCGATCCGCTCGATTCCTCGAGGCCATAGATCGCCGCGATGTGCGGGTGATTCAGCGCGGCGAGCATGTGCGCCTCGCGCTCGAAGCGGGCCATGCGCTCGGGATCGTGGCCGAACCCGTCGGAGACGACCTTGATGGCGACGTCGCGACCGAGCTTCGTGTCGCGCGCGCGATAGACCTCGCCCATCCCCCCGGCGCCAATAAGCGTGAGGACCTCGTAGGCGCCGAGGCGTGTGCCGGTGGACAGGGTCAGCTTGTGGCGGATTATACCTGTGGGGAGCGACCCATCCGCCGAATAGAAGCGCAGGTTGAGCTATCCTGTACTCGACGCCGCGAATGATTAAAGCCCAGCTGGTTCACGCCTTCACACACGCGGCGCTCAGCCCCGATCCCGACCTCGCCATCCCTGCGCTGATGATTGCGCGGGTCGAGTATCCCCGGCTCGACGCGGGGCCGTACCTGGATCGGCTGGACGCGATCGGCCGCGAAGCCAGGACGCGCGTCGACGCCGCGGCGGAGGTGCCTGTCGATGCCCCCCAACGCGCCGATCCGGATGATTACTCGCGCGTGATGGCGCTCAACGAGTACCTCTTCGGCGAGCTCGGTTTCGTCGGGAACAGCGTCACCTACGAGGATCCCCGGAACAGCTTCCTGAACGAGGTGCTCGATCGACGGACCGGCATACCGATTACGCTGGCGCTGCTCTACATGGAAGTGGCGCGGCGCGCGGGCGTGCATGTCGAAGGCGTGAATTTCCCCGGTCACTTTCTGCTGCGATGTCCAGCGCGGCGCGGGCTGCCGCAGACCGACGACCTCATCATCGACCCGTTCCACGGCGGGGCGCTGCTCTCGGAGGACGCCTGCCGCGAGCGGCTCCGGCGCCATGCCGGCGAGGAAGCCGGCATCGAATCGCCCCTGCTGGCGCACGCCAGGAAGCCGCAGATCCTCGCCCGCATGCTGCTGAACCTCAAGCGCCTGTACGTGCAGATGCACTCCTTTCCACAGGCGCTCGACGTCACCGAGCTGCTGCGGGCGGTCGACCCGTCGGCCATCAACGAGCTGCGGGATCGCGGGTTGCTCGCCTATCACCTGAAAGACTTCTCGAGCGCCCTGCGGGATCTCCAGGCCTACCTGCGGCTCACGGGGTCCACACCGCTCGACGAGGACGACCGCGAAGAGCACGCCCAGATCTGGGAGCACGTCAAGACGCTGCGGCGCCGGGTCGCTTCGCTCAATTAAGCGCCGCGTCCGAATTGCTGATTGATGATTGTTGATTGTTGATTCAAATCCTCAATCAAATCATCAATCAGAAATCAGCAATCGACAATTTCTCCTGCCCGTAAGGGCAGTCACCAAGCAGCGGACAGACGCCGCAGTGCGGGTCACGCTCCGTGCAGGTGGCGGAGCCGTGGTTGGACAAGTACAGGAATGCGCGCCGGAACGCCTCGGCGTTGCGTGGCAGCTCGCGGGCCACTGCCTCGCGGACCGACCGCGCAGCTTTCGTGAGCGTGGGTCTCGTCCTGATTCCGGGCGCCGTAACCGAGACGCCGGGCCACGCGGCTCGATCGGAAGATCGACCGGCAGAACCGGATGATCGGCGGCAAACAGCAGCATCCGGTGCGCGCCGCCCTCGCCCATCTGGGGCAGGCCTTTCAGCGCCCGCCGGGCGCCGACGAGCGGGCCGCGGATCACGTCCGGAAGATCCGGCCTGCGCCTGAACCGGTCGACGCCCGTCCTCAGCGCACGCAGCCGCTGCTCCGCGTACGGGCCGGCAAGCGCCACGCTGTCCTCGAGTTTCTTCTGCGGCGCGCGCCACATGGCGTCGGGCGTCAGCGCCCGGATCCGCTTGAGCGCGCCGAACGCCGCGTCACGCTTGCGCGGCGTGGAGTGAACCGAGAGCACCACCCAGACGAACAGACGGAACGGATCGCGCGGCGGCGGCGGAAGGGCGCCGTAGAAACCGCGCAGCGCGTCGATGAGGGTTTCGAGTCTGGACATTCAGGAACTCTCCACCACGGAGGACGCGGAGGACGTAGAGGTCAAGACGTTCTCCGTGTCCACCGTGTCCTCTGTGGTGGTGAGCTTCAGGCTGGCACGGCAGTCTGTGCGATCTCATCGTAGAGAATCGCCGACGCAATGACGCCGTTGTGGAAGTTCCCGAGGTCGAGCTTCTCGTTTGGCGCATGCGCGTTCTCGTCGGGCAGCCCGACGCCGAACAGCACCGCGGGAAGGCCCAGCTCTTCCTGAAACGTCGACACGACCGGAATCGACCCGCCCTCGCGCGTGAAGACCGGCTTCCTCCCGAAACCGCGCTCGATGGCGCGGCCGGCGGCCTGCATGAACGGGTTGTCGAACGAGGTCATCCACGGCTTGCCGCCGTGCATGCGCGTCACCTTCAACTCGACCGTCTTCGGCGTGATCTTCCGCACGTACGCCTCGAACAGCTCCGCGATCTTGTTCGGATCCTGGTTGGGCACGAGCCTCATGCTGACCTTCGCCATCGAGACGGCGGGCAGCACCGTCTTCGCGCCTTCGCCGGTGAAGCCTGACAGCAGGCCGTTGACTTCGAACGTCGGCCGCGCCCACGTGCGCTCGAGCGTCGTGTAGCCGGTCTCGCCGAACAGCTTCGGGATGCCGAAGTCCTTCTTGTACTGCTTCTCGTTGAACGGCAGCGTCGCCCACGCCTGCCGCTCCTCGTCCTTCAAGCGGCAGCACGTCGTCATAGAAGCCCGGAATCTTGATGCGTCCGCCGCGGTCCTTCATCTGCGCGAGCAACTGCGCGAGCACGAACGCCGGGTTCGCGACCGCCCCTCCAAACGATCCCGAGTGCAGAGTCGGTGTTGCTCCCTCGCAGGTCGAGCTGGAAGTACACGAGGCCGCGCAGTCCATAGCAGATCGACGGCACGCCGCGCGCGAACATTCCCGAGTCGGAGATCACCACGACGTCCGCCTTGAGCTCGCCCTTGTGGGCTCGGATGAAGTCGTCGAGATGGGCGCTGCCGACCTCCTCTTCGCCTTCGAGAATGATCTTCATGTTCACCGGCAGGCGGCCGTTCTGCTTCATGTGCGCCTCGATCGCCTTGAAGTGCATGAAGACCTGGCCCTTGTCGTCGGCGGACCCGCGCGCGTAGATCTCGCCGTCGCGAATCGTCGCTTCGAACGGAGGCGAAATCCAGAGGTTCAGGGGATCGACCGGCTGCACGTCGTAGTGGCCGTAGAACAGGATCGTCGGCGCGTCCGGCGCGCCGAGCCAGTCGCCGTAGACGACCGGGTTGCCCGGCGTGTCGATGAGACGGACGTTCTGCAGGCCGATGCGGCCCATCTCGTCGGCACACCACTCGGCGCAGCGCTTCACGTCGGGCGCATGCTCGGGCAGCGCGCTGATACTGGGGATGGCGAGCAGGTCCTTCAGCTCGCTCAGGTAACGATCGCGATTCACGTTGATGAAGTCGATGACCGTTGTTCACAGCGTTCTCCAACCTCCACGATCGGCGGCGATTCCGTCGGCCGCCAGCTTCTCGAGATGCGCGCGCACGTTATCGCGCGCCGCAGGCATCAGCCGCGGGTCGAGACCATCATAGATGGATTCGGCGATCTCCTCCACGGTTCGATGGCCCGCCTCGATCGCAGCCACAATCTGGCGCTCGCGCTTGCGCCGATGCTCGATGTGCGAACGGATCAGCGCAGCAGGGCCGATGCCGTCGACGGCCTCGACCACCGGACCGTGCGCCGGAAACAACCGGCGCGGCTCGAGATCGAGGATGCGTTCGAGCGACTGGAGATATTGCTTCAGGATTCCGCCGCGGCTTGCGTCGATCATCACGCTGCCGCCGGCGATGACCAGGTCGCCCGCGAACAGGGCCCGCGGCGCCTCCTGCCAGAACGCCACGTGATCGGGCGAGTGCCCGGGCGTATGGACGACGGTCAGCGCGGTCTCGCCGACCGCGATCTGCTCCCCGTCGCTCAAGGCATTGCCAGCCGGCGGCCGGCCGCGGCTCGTCACCGGACCAGTGATACTTCGCAAACGTGGCGTCCGGATATGCGCGCGCGATCGCCGGGACTCCGGATGCGTGATCCGAGTGGCCGTGGGTCAGGAGGACCATCCGCAGCGACGAGCCGCTATCCGATAACGCGCGCCGGAGCGCGGCGAGATGATCGGGGTGGCCGACGCCGGCGTCGATCAGCACGGCGTCCCCCTCAGAGGCGATCAGATAGGTCTTGTTGCCCGGACCAGTCATCGGACCTGGATTGGACGCATGGAGGACAATCGGCGACGTCACGTACGTAGTGTCCGGCTTCAGCACGTACGTAGTGTCCGGCTTCAGCCGGACTAAAAGCTATACCGAAGCGTCAGCGTCGCGTGCGAATTGCGGCGGTACTGTCCCAGGAAGTCGTCGGCCTCCCCGCCAATCGCGACGGCCGCGGCGGTCACACGCCAGTGCTGGCCGCGCGCCTGCGAATATTCCCCCCTGGCATAAAAGCCCTCGCCCTGCTGCCGGACCGCCCCTTCGAAGGCGACGCTGCGATTCGGATCGAGCGTATACGAGGCCCGCGCGACGAAGGCACGGCTCAGGCCGCGATCGGGCGCGAACGCGCGCGACGAGCCCGATCGGGTTACCGCTTCACCGGCATACCCCCCGACGAAGACCCATTCCCCCTTCTGCCGCTCCAGTTGGAGGACGTAGAGGACGTATTCGTCGGTCACGACGGTGGCCGGGGATTCGGCGGACGTCGTGAAGTACGCCGCCTCCGCCTTGAGGGTGAACCACCTCGTCGGCATCGCAACGTCGGCGCCGTAGGTGCGAATCGGCGGATACACGCGGGTGACGACTATTTCGAGCGGGAATGGACTGACGCCCGGTTCAATCGCGGGCAGATGATTGAACCCATCGAAATAGGAGAGCGCGAACTCGATCCTCGCGCCGACATGGGACCAGCGAACGCCCGCCTGGGAGCCCTGCGGCAGCGGGGCGCCGGCGTCCACGATTGGAATCGGCGCCGCGTCCGGTGGCACGCCGTTCCATCGCTGATCGAGCAGCGGAATCCGGCTGGGGGTGAATCGGGGCGTCCAGGCGGCCTCGAATGTCTCGCTCCCAATTTGCGCGACACCGCGAACGGCGGTCACGGCGAGAAACTCGGTGTCGATGACATTGAGGAAGTCGCGCGGCGCGAAGCGGTCGGTGGGCGTGACGATGTCCGTCTTTCCCCAGCGGATGAACTGCTTGCCGGCGTCGAGCGTGAACCGTCCCCGTGTCAGGGTCGTCGAGAGGCGCCGGACCGACAGCCGGGGGCGGCGCAGCCCTCGATCCGAAAAGTCCAACGACCAGCCTGCTTCGACCTGATCGTGCGAGTTGAATCGAAGGTCGAGCCCGGCAGCGAACTGAATCCAGGACGCCGGTTTGTAGAACACCTCTTCCCGGGCCAGCAGATGACCGATCGCGCGCGTGGGATCGTTCGGCGCCTGCTGCGGGAACAGCACGCCCGCGCCCTCGACGAAGCCTCGCTGCGAGAAGGCCTGCGCGCCCGTGGCGGCCGGCACGAGGACAACGAGCGCAGGCAGAAGGAGAAGCGCCCTCACTGCCGACGGATCGCCTGCAGCGTGAAGTCCTCGTCTTTCAGCGGCACGTTGTACTGGAGGTTGTCGAGCGTCAGCCGCGTGCGGCTGCCCCGCGTCAGATCGAACATCTCGAGCTGCCTGGCGGTCCAGATGCCCTGCACGTTCTGGATGTCAGAGTAGTTCAGCCGGCGAACCAGCCTGTCCTTCGCGTAGTTCTCGATCCGCACGAACGCGTACGAATCCTTGCGGACCCAGACCGTCGATCGCGTGTACTGCGACACCCTGGTCCGCTTGGGGGTCGACTGAATCCTCCAGCACGCGACGCCATCCACCGACTCCTCGCCGAGCAGCTCGTAGTCGTACTGATTCACGTCCCGCTCTTCGAGATCCTCGAAGCTGAAGTCGGTGCCGAAGAAGCGTGTCGAGCGATCCTGCAGCGCGATGCGCCGATCGCGCTCGATGGCGGGCGTCCACATCCACTGGTCCGAGGCGCGGTCCGGGTGATTGACCACCAGCAGCGCCACGCCCCTGACCTCGGCCGGCGCCACGAAGCGCAGGACCGAGCGGCTCTGTCCGTGCGACCCGAGGCGCTCGAACGTCCACCGCTTGTCGGCGATCTTTCCTTTCGCGTCGAACACCTGCAGCAGCCCCTCGTAGCGCTGCGACTTCGAGTCGGTGCGCCGCTGGGCCTCGGCGACGATCGTCCGCCGCATCATCCGCGGCATATCCCAGTCGAGCGCCTGTAAACCACGAAGACACGAAGACCACGAAGAACATCTCTGTACAAATAAGACCTTCGTGAGCTTCGTGCCTTCGTGGTTAACCGTCGTTCATTCATATTCAAGCGCCTCGACGAGCGATCCGTGCACCGCCGACTCCGCGGGCCAGATGGCGGCGACAAACGCTGCGGCCGAGAATGGTGGGGACGAGCGCCAGGACGACATTCGTCGGGAACGCATAATCCAGGCGCATGCCGCCAATGTCATAGTGAACGATCTGGAGGATGTAATACAGGTTGATCGCCCCCAGGGCGAATCCGAGCGCGAGGCCCAGGCAACCGATGCTCAGGGCTTCAATCCAGATCGTCCGCCGAATCTGTCCGTGGAGCCCTCCGACCGCCTGCAGCACGCCCAGCTCGCGCCGCCGGTCGGTGATCGAAACGGTCAAGGTGTTGACGATGCCGAGAATCGCGACGAGAACCGCGACGGCGATCTGCACCGACGTCAGCCCGAACCACTGGTCCGTAATCTTCAAAATGTACTGCTTGAGCTCGCCGTTCGTCAGCACGAACACCTGACGCGTCCCGGCGTATCGCTCGAGAATGCGCTCGCGCACGTCGGGCACCGACGCGCCCGGCTCCAGGTACAACCGAAACACGTTGACGGAGTCGTCGTGCCAGTACCGCTCGAACAGCGTCCGATCCATCAGGATCGTGCCCTGCTGGTCGGAGTAGTCGACGACGATCCCGACGATCGGCAACCGGATGACGCCCTCGGGGCGCAGGAATCTCGAGGATCTCGCCGAGGGAGAGATCCTGAAGCTGCGCGAGGTTGTCCGAGACCATCAATCCTTCGCCCGCCGCTGTCAACCGGTACATCTCGGTGGGATGACCCGCAACCGGCGGGCGGGACGCCGTTTCGGCGATGCTGTCGACCTCGACGGCCACCACCATCACGGGCGTCTCGCGAAACACGATGCGCGCATCCCGCACCATCTGCACCAACCGGACGCCGGGAATCGCCTCGAGCTCGGGCCCCATCGTCTTCGGAAAACGAATCGTCCTGACGACGATGCTCTGTGAGGGCAGGACGAACAGATCCGGATTGAGAGCCGTGTCCATCCAGTCGATGATGGAGTTGTAGCTCGCGCGGGCCATGCCCGCGAAGGCCACCACCAGGGCGAGCGACAGCATGAGCGCCGCCACGCTCGCGGACGTGCGCCGCGGCGCCTGAATCAGGCTGTCGGCCGCGAGCGCGCCCTCGATCGGACGAATCCACTTCAGCACGGGCCTGATCGCGCGCGCGAGCCCGAGCGAGAGCAGCGGGCTCAGGAGGAGCGCGACGACAATCGCGAGCACGTAACCCGTGTAGAACACGACACGCGATCCGCCGCCGGCTTCTCCAGCAATCGCGGGGACGGCGAGGCACGCGACTGAAATCGCGCCGAGAACCACCGCGGCAATCGCCCGCAGGCGGCTCTCGCCTGCCGACAGCACTTGGTACTTGCCTTTCTGAAGGGCCTGTACCGGATCGACGCTTGCGGCCTGATGGGCGGGAATGGCGGCGGCGATGATGCTGGTAACAACGCCGATCACCAGTGCCAGGATCAGGAGCGTGGGGTTCGTCGCAAGCTCGTCGGCCTGTTGCGCGACGCCGTAGACGTCGCTGATGAGCGTGCCGATCGACGCGGCGATGCCCCGCGCGATCAGGATGCCGAAGGCCACGCCGCCGAGCGAGCCGATGACGCCCGTGACCGCGCTCTCCCAGAGAAACAGCCGGCGAATCTGGCTGCGCGTCGCGCCAAGCGCGCGCAGAATCCCGATCTCCGCACGGCGCTGGGTAACCGCGATGGCAAAGGAGTTGTAGATGATGAACATCCCGATGAAGAGGGCGAAGAGGCTGGAAATGCCTACCATCATCGAATAGGCCTCGAGCATCGCCTCGAACTGCTGCCCCCTCCCCGAGGGCGGCTCGATGCGAAAACCGGGACCGAGGATCGCGCCGAGCTCGGCCTGGGCGTCGTCGACGGTGCGGCCGTCGGCAACCGCGAGATCAATCCGATCGAAGGTGCGGCCGCGCCCGAACATCTTCTGCGCGGCGTACACGTCCATGATCGCCAGATTGCCGCCGAACGCGCTCGTCAGGCCCGACGCCGTCATGATCCCGCGCACCGTGAAATTCTTCTCGCCCTCGACGGTCCCGAGCGGCAACGCGCTGCCGCTGACGATCCCGTTCCTCGCGGCGAACTCCGTCGAAACGATCAACGAATCCGGCTGGGCCAGAAACACCAGCGGATCGTCGATGACGGCTTCGTCGCCGCTCTCGAGGTCGTAGTCCCGCAGGCTGCGGTCGCCGGTCATGTCGACGCCCAGGATCAGCAGCGTGCCTTGTCCGGCGATGTTGGTGTCCACGACCGCTTCGACGACCGGGACAGCGACGCGCACGGTCGGCGCGGACTGGACTTTCTCGAGCACCTCTTCGCCGAAGCCTGGTTCGCCGGCCGTGACCTGAAGCTCGGTCTTGCCGGCGATGCGATCGACCGTGCGGGAAAACGCGTCGAGGACGCTTTGATTGGCGGTGTGCATGCCGACGAACACGGCGACGCCCAGCACGATACCGGCGGTCGTCAACATCGTCCGCAGGACGTGCTTGCGGAAGTACGGCCAGGAGATCAGGCGCAGCAGAATCACGAGGTCACGTTAACCGCGGAGCGATTGACGTCGTCGACGATCCGGCCGTCGCGCAGCGAGATTGTCCGGCTGCAGCTCGCCGCGACGGTCATGTCGTGGGTGACGATGAGCACCGTCGACCCAAGGCGGGAGTGCAGGTCACGAATCAAGTCAAGAATGTCCTCACCGGTCCTGGTGTCGAGGTTGCCGGTCGGCTCGTCGGCTAGAAGAATCGGCGGATACACGGACAGCGCGCGGGCGATCGCGACGCGCTGCCGCTCGCCTCCCGACAGCTCGTCGGGAAGGTGCAACATGCGGGGGCCGAGCTGGACGAGTGTCAGGAGCTCGCGCGCACGCTCGTCGACTTTCCTGCGCGGCCAGCCACGGAGGTGCAGCGGCAACCCGACATTCTCCAGGCACGACAGGGTGGGCAGGAGGTTGAAGAACTGAAAGATGAAGCCGATCTTGTCGCGGCGGACGCGCGTGAGCCGGTCGTCGGAGAGGCCAGCCAGCGCTTCGCCATCGATGCCGATCGCGCCCGACGTCGGTCGATCGAGACCGCCGACGAGGTTGAGCAGCGTCGATTTTCCCGATCCCGAGGGCCCGATGAGGGAGACCATCTGCCCTGTCGGGATAGTCAGGCTGACGTCGTCGAGGGCCGTGACCTGCCGTTTCCCCTGGAACCGTTTGGTGACGTGGTCGAGCTCGATGATGGAGGGAGCCGCGGCAGAAACTGAGGGACGGCTTTCGGCGGCCCGAAATACAGTCGCCATGTCCGATTATGTGAAACGTTTCACAACTCTGTCAAATCGGGCTAAACCCGCGCGACACGGCTGGCCGAGCGACGTAGAATAGCGGCCGGGCAGGCCCTGAGACCTGCGCGACAGCGGCGTCACAAGCGTGTCCACTCCCCCCACAACCGACACATTCACCGCCGCTGAGGTCCGGGACCTCGCGCCGTACTTCACCAACACCGACCGGCCGATCTTCGCCCTCGTCAACCTGCCGGAAACGGTCAAGGGTGCCCTGTTCGCGCGCTATTCGCGCTCCGCAAAATCGCTTCGGCGCCTCTTCCTCGACGAGTTCCTCGGGGAGGTACGAAGTAGTGTCCGCCTTGAGGCGGACCGTGGTCCGGCTGAAGCCGGACACTACTCAAGCGAACCTGTGGGCGAAGGTCACGGGCGCATCGGCACGGAGCGCGCGGACAAGCTGTATGCGAAGGTACTGAACGAGTACGGCGACGATTCGGTCGCCCAACTCGGCGGCGCCCATCTCGCCTGCGAAGGCGTGTCCAACGTGCTTACAAAAGTGCTCGAGTGGGGCCGGCTGATGGCCTATCTCGAACAGTCGACCCGCTATGTGCCGTATACGGATCGGCCGAACGGCCGCTGGAAGTATCACGTGCCAGCCGAGCTCGACGGCTCCCCGCTGCGCGCCACGTTCGTGCGCACCCTGGACAACGCGTTCGAGACATACGCGCGTTGGATTCCCGGGCTCGAAGCGCATTTCCGCGCGAAGTACCCGAAATCGGCCGAGGACTCCGACGCTGTCTACCGGTCGGTGATCCGGGCCAAGGCCCTTGATACGCTGCGCGGGCTGCTGCCGGCGGCGACGACGTCCAACGTCGGGCTGTTCGGCACCGGCCAGGGGTTTGAAGGGCTGCTGTTGCGCATGCTCGCGCACCCGCTGCAGGAGGTCCGCGCCTGCGCCGAGCTGATGCTGGCCGAACTGCGACAGGTCATCCCGGCGTTCCTGACGCGCGTGGACCAGCCGAATCGCGGGGGCCAGTGGATCGAGTACCTCGCGGAAACGCGGCGCAGCTTCGACGCGTCCGCCCGCAGGTACCTGTCAGATGTGCCGGGGCAGGTGAGTCCCGAGGTGACGCTGACCGACTTCGATCCCGAGGGCGAACTGAAGGTCGCCGCGGCAGCGCTGTATGCGCATTCGGCGCTGCCGGATGCGCAGCTGCTCGCGCGCGTGCGCCGGTTGTCACCCGACGATCGAGCCGCGCTCCTCAGGGCGTACGTCGGCCAGCGCAAGAACAGACGTCACAAGCCCGGACGGGCATTCGAACGCACCAGCTACCGCTTCGATGTTCTGACCGACTACGGTGCGTTCCGCGATCTGCAGCGGCACCGTCTGCTCACGCTCGAGTGGCAGCCGCTCAGCACGCGCCACGGCTACACCGAGCCCGCGGCAATCGAAGAAGCGGGGGCGCAGAGCGACTGGCGGGTCGTGATGAGCCAGTCGGCCGAGCTGTACGAACAGCTCGCGGCCAACGGCCTGCTCGACATCGCTCCGTACGCGGCAGTGATGGCGTATCGCGTCCGCTTCTACATGGAGATGAACGCGCGCGAGGCGATGCACGTCATCGAGCTGCGGACGGCGCCGCAGGGGCACCCCGCCTACCGTCGCGTGTGCCAGCTGATGCATCGTGCGATCGCCGACGTCGCCGGCCATCGTGCGATCGCCGCCGCCATGCAGTTCGCGGATCATTCGGAGGTCGAGCTGGAGCGGCTACAATCCGAGCGCGCGCTGGAAAAGAAGCGGACAATTGCTACCATGAGCGACGTAAGCCATGAGCCTTGCCGCCGGCACTCGTCTCGGTCCTGTACGAGATTCTCGCGCCCCTCGGCGCGGGTGGGATGGGCGAGGTCTACAAAGCGCGCGACCCCAGCTGAATCGCGCCATCGCCATCAAGATCCTTCCCCAGGCCACCGCTGCCGATCCGGAAGTCCGCGCCCGCTTCGAGCGCGAGGCACAGAGCGTCGCCGCCCTCAATCATCCCAACATCGTCACGATCCATTCGGTCGAAGAGGCTGATGGCCTGTTGTTTCTGACGATGGAGCTCGTCGAGGGCAAGCCGGTCAGCGAAATGATCCTCAAGGGCGGTTTGCCACTGGAGCTGATCCTGAAGCTGGCGATCCAGCTCGCCGACGCCGTCAGCGCCGCGCACGAGCGTGGCGTGACGCACCGCGACCTGAAGCCGGCCAATGTCATGGTCACTCCCGACGGGCGCGTGAAGGTCCTCGACTTCGGTCTCGCCAAGCTGAAGGAGGGCCAGCCTGCGCAGGCCACCATATCGGCGATGCCGACCCAGCCACTCACCGGCCAGGGCCAGATCGTCGGCACGGTTGCCTACATGTCGCCGGAGCAGGCCGAAGGGAAACCGATTGACCACCGCTCGGATGTGTTCTCGCTCGGCATCATCCTCTACGAGATGGCCACCGGCGAGCGGCCGTTCAGGGGCGACTCGAACCTGTCGGTGCTGTCCGCGATCCTCAGGGACACGCCGCGTGGGGTCAGCGAAGTTAATCGGGCGTTGCCGCGCGAGCTCGGCCGCATCATCCGCCACTGCCTGGCCAAAGATCCGGCAAGGCGCTACCAGACGGCGGCGGACTTGCGGAACGAGCTGGAGGAGCTGAAGCAGGATCTCGACTCCGGCCAAATGTCCGCCGGCAGCACCGAGCCGTCGTCGGTCGTGAGCGTCGGGAGCGTGGCGAACGTCGCGAGCGGGCCGAGAAGCCGATGGCTGCCCGCTTCAGCAGCCTTGGTCGCACTGGTGGCCATCGTTGCCGCCGTGCTCCTTTTCGTTCGCGGGCCTCGCCCAGGCGAAGAATCCAGCCAGGCACCATCCGCACGAGTCGAGGCCGCTTTCACGAGGCTGACCACAGAGTCCGGAGTCGAACAGTTTCCGAGCCTGTCGCCCGACGGCGGGTGGATCGTTTACAGCAGCGGCGAGCCTGGCAGCGAGGACATCTATTTGCGAAGCGTCGGCGGGCAGACACTTATCAATCTCACAAAGGATTCGACAGAAGGAGATACAGCACCGGCATTCTCTCCTGACGGCGAGCGCATCGCGTTCAGGTCCGAACGGCAGGGCGGGGGAATCTTCGTCATGGGCCGCACAGGCGAATCGCCGCGCCGGCTGACGGAGGGCGGCTTCAACCCGGCGTGGTCGCCCGATGCGAACGACGTCCTTTACGCGACGGAAAACGTCGTGGACAACCCCTTCGCTCGGAACAGCATTAGCGAGCTCTGGGCGGTGAAGGTGGCCACCGGCGCGAAGACGCGCCTCAGCGAAGGGGACGCGGTTCACCCCCGGTGGTCGCCCCACGGTCATCGGATCGCTTACTGGGCTAACCCCGTTTCTCTGGGGCGCCGCCAACGGGACATCTACACCATCCCCGCAGCGGGCGGCGAAGCGGTGGCCGTCACGGCCGACCTGGCACTCGATTGGAATCCCATCTGGTCGCCGGATGGAATGTATCTGTATTTTTCCAGCGACCGTGGCGGCACTCTGAATCTCTGGCGGGTGCCCATCGACGAGGAATCAGGAAGAACCCTGGGACAGCCTGAGGCGATCACTACCCCCTCCCCATTTGTCGCTCATCTGAGCTTCTCTGCTGACGGCTCGCGCCTGGTCTACGCCTCCATCGTTGTGACATCGAACATTCAGAAGGCCGCATTCGATCCCGCGACGGGGACCGTTAAGAACGAACCGACATGGGTGACGCGCGGTTCAAAGTTCTGGGATCCGGCCTGGCTGTCGCCTGATGGCGAGTGGTTGGCGTTCTCTAGCAGTCGAGAGCAGGAGGATATCTACATCAGTCGTCCAGACGGTAGCAGCCTGCGCCAACTCACGAACGATGTCGCGAACGACCGCTTTCCGCGCTGGTCGCCCGACGGAAGACGGATTTCCTTCTACTCGAATCGCAGCGGCGTCAACCAGGGCTGGGTCATCGGCCGCGACGGCAGCGGGCTGCAGCAGATCACGGACGACACAGGCACCCTGAACCGCTCGCCTGGTCCCCTGATGGATCGCGCATGGCGATAAGCGGTCAAAGCCGCAATATGATCTTCATCTTTGACCCCAGCAAGGCGTGGAAGGAGCAGACGCCACAAACCCTGGCGCCAGCGGCGGGCGAGCGCTTCTTCGCGACGTCCTGGTCTGCCGATGGAACGCGGCTTGCGCTGGCGGATACTCCCCACCCAGGGCATCCGCGCGGCGGCATTGCGATCTATTCCATTCAGTCCCAGATGTATGAGAGCCTGACCGATTTCGGCGGGGCCCCAGTTTGGCTCAGCGACAGCCGCCGGGTGCTATTCAGTTTTGAGGGCAAGCTGTTCCTCGTGGACAGCCAGTCGAAGAAGTCGCACGAGGTGCTGTCCGTGCCCGGCGAAACGCTTTCCGGGCCAAGCCTCTCACGTGACAATCGCGAGATCTATTTCACGCGCGGCACGAACGAAGCCGACATCTGGATGGCCACGTTGAAATGATTGATGATTGATGACTGGTGATTGTTGATTTATCTTCCCGATTCGTCGCCGCAGAACCATTCCCGCTTGCCCATATTCGGCGGCCGCACCACTCCCAGATCCGGAGGGCATCGGCGTCGGCGATGTTCCGCGACGCCTGAATCGTAATCGCCGACCATCTCGTCGCCATACGACTCGCGGACGTCCACGGATAAAGCCGGAGCAGCGCCCTGAACGCTCTCGTGTCATCAACAAACACAAATCATCAATCAACAATCAGCAATCGATAGTTCCCTTTCAGGCCCACGGCGGAGCAGGTCGAAGGCTCGCTGCACGCGACGTTCCTGCTGAATTTCTTCGACGAGCTGCGGCGGCGGATACCGATACAGTAGCAAACCGATGTTGAGTCTTGGCAGTCGCCCTGGTGTGTACGAAATCACGTCCGCGCCCGGCGCGGGCGGGATGGAGGTCTCCCGTGCCGCCCCATACAGACGTATGCTATCGTTCATACAGATGGAGAGCAAATGGCGAAGGCACTTGTGACAAAACGCCCGGCGACTGGCGCCCGGCAGCGCGCTTCGAGCAGACGAGCCGGTTGGGTCCGCAAAAACGTGGTGATGGATCAGCGAAAGCTCGACGTCGCTCGCCGCGCGTTGGGTGTCGACACAGAGACGGAGGCAATCGACCAGGCGCTCGACTTTGTGGCATTCGGTGAGGAGCTCGCGAAAGGGTTTGCGGCTGTTCGTCGAAGCGGCGGTGTCGACGATGTCCTCGAGAGCCGGCGGAGAACGTGAAGTACACGCTCGACACGAATATCTTCATCGATGGTTTCCGTGGGGAGGACGCCCAGGTTGAGGTGTTTGCTTTTCTCAAGCGAGCGCTTCCGTTCACGTACTTGAGCGCGGTCGTGATGCAGGAGCTCGCCGCGGGCGCGAGGACGACTGAAGCGGCTCGCCATGTGCAGCAGGGGGTATTCGAACCGTTCGAACGCCGACGGCGTGTCTTCGCGCCCTCGGCAGCAGCTTTCGTCGAGAGTGGTCGTGCCCTCGCGGCTGTCGCCGAGCGCGAAGGATGGCAGCTCCTCGATGAAAATCCCTCGCTGCTCAATGACGCGCTGATTGCGGCGTCGTGCCGCGAACAGGGCATCACGCTCATCACGAAGGATGGCGACTTCAAGCGCCTCGCGCCGTTCGTGAAGGGCTTCCATTACGCGGTGCCATGGCCGATGCCAGCTGATACCGCCCGCTGACTGCTACTGAGGCGGAGGGCGCCCCAGCCCAATGCAAGACAGCATGGGCCCGAGCCCATGCCGCTAACTGCCGGTGCGCGTCTCGGTCGTATGAGATTGTCAGCGCTGTCTGCCGTAAGCGAGGCATCACGCCGCTCGAGGAGACTTCTTCCGGCCTGGAAAGCCCAGGATCTGGTCGCCAGGACTGATCCCCGACAGCGCGAACCGTTATTTTGACCTTCACCCCGACGGCCAACGATTCGCGATCCTGAAGTCCGCCGAATCTGACGCGGCCGCCAGGGTCGACACGGTCGTGTTCATCTTCAACTTCTTCGACGAACTTCGCCGGATCGCGCCGGCGACAGCGGTCGCGAGTTGTTTTACATGAGGAACGGTACGGTCATGGCGGTGAACGTCACCCGGACTCACGACGGCCTCCTCCGCGGCGATGCACCGTCGGCTCTCTTTTCCGTCAATCGCATCAGCCAGAACCTCTGGGCTGCATCTCCCGATGGTGAAAAATTCCTTCTCATTGCTCCTGAAGAAGCCGAGACGTCTCCGATTATGGCGATCGTGAACTGGAAGCCCAAACCGTGACGGCGTTTTCGATATTCATGTAGTGACGCGGTAGCCGCAATGCTTGACGTAGTTCGCGCACTCGTCACGCAGGAAGAGTCCGAGCGCCGCCGCCATCAACTCGCAGACGTGTTCGAACGTGCGTGGGCGGAACGCGCGGAAGAATGCCTTCAGTTTGGCGAACGCTTGTTCGATCGGGTTGAAGTCGGGGCTGTAGGGCGGAAGAAATCGCAGCAGCGCGCCGGCCTGCTCAATCGCCGCGCGGACCTCGGGTTGTTTGTGGGCGGCAAGATTGTCGAGGACCACGACGTCGCCCGGTCGCAGCGTCGGCACCAGGACTTGCTCGACATAGGCGCAGAACGTGGCGTTGTCGATCGGGCCATCGAACACGGCCGTGGCCGTCAGCTCGGTCGGGCGGAGCGCTGCGACCACCGTGTGCGTCTGCCAGTGGCCGCAGGGCGTGTGATCCGCGATCCGCGTGCCGCGCGGACTGCGCGCGTAGCGGCGTAATAAATCGGTGGTGACGCCTGATTCATCCACGAAGACGTACTGGCGGGCATCGTGGACCGGGAGCGTCGCCCGCCACTGACGGCGGGCGGCCGCGACATCAGGTCGCCGCTGTTCGTCGGCGTGTACGGTTTTTTTTGACCGTCAATCCCAACCGATCGATTTCCAACCACACCGTGCTGAGGGCCGCGGTGGTCGGCAGGGCGTCGCGCAGCTCGGCCAACGTGCGATCGGGCTGCGCGGTAATCAGGGCGGCCAGTCGTTGCTCCTGCCCGGCCAACACGCGCGATCGAAATTTCGTTTGCTGGCGCGGCGCGAGGGAGCCGGTTTCCCGCCGGCGCTGGATCAAGCGATGCACCCACGCGCGGCTCACCCCGAACGTCGCGGCGATTTCCTCGGCGTCACCGCTCGCATCCCACGCCCGCGCGACCCGCTTCCGCAGATCCATCGAATACGGCGCCATCGCCACCTCCATTCGCAGGGAGGAGTACCACGGCCACCGTCACTATGTACAAGTCAAAAACGCTCTAGTGTGGTGCTGGAGTCTCCAGGATCGGTGACGATGGAAGCGTGGTCGCCAGACGGGCAGACGATCCTGTACCGGTCCAGGGACGGCTCAAGTCAGTTGTGGGCGCTTCGATTGGACGACGATCGCAAGCCTTTCCTCGTGTACGAACGCTCTGCGGGTAACCCGAGCTTTTCGCCCGACGGGAAGTGGATCGCATTCCAGTCCAGCGAGTCGGGAGCTTCCCAGGTGTACGTGGCCCCATTCCCACTCACCGGGTCAAAATGGCAGGTATCGTCCGTAGGTGGCGTTCGGCCCCAGTGGCGGCGTGACGGCCGCGAGCTGTATTTTCTTGCGCCCGATGGCAGGCTCATGGCTGTCGATGTGGGACTTGGCGACACGCTTGAAATCGGAACTCCTCGCGCGCTCTTCCAGACGGTTGTCGATCGATTGGGCGGTGAGACTCCTTACGCGGTGACCGGCGATGGCCAACGATTTCTGGTGCTGGTGCCGGTTGGCAGCGGGCCGTCCGACGAGATTCAGGTGGTCGTCGACTGGCCTGCCCTCATGAAAAAGCCGTGACGTTATGCCATCGGCGTACGCATCAGCACGTGATGGCTTCGCGCTATTGGTGTCCCCGTCAGCTCCTGGCGACGTTTCCCCGTCTGAGACCTCGAGACCGCGCGACGTCGCCAGGACAAGCGTGGCGCGCCACGCCGCGCGCGGCGCCAGGACGCGTAGTAAAGAATCTGAGCCGATCGTCTGCTCGGCACGTCCGGCGACTGTCGCTGAACCACAATCGAAGAAGTTGGTCGCAACCAGAAGTCTCAGGTTTATCCCCCCGATTCGTCCCCGTAGAACCATTCCCGCTTGCCCATATTCGGGGGCCGCACCACTCCCAGGCTGGGACGGCATCGGCCATGGAAGGAGCGATGCGAGTAGAGGTTTGACACGCGCTCGACGACGGCATCGCAGAACGACCAGATCAATTGACCTGCCACGAATCGAACGAGGGCAAGTCTTCCGCGTCGGCGATTTTCCACGACGCCTAGATCGTAGTCGCCGACCATCTCGTCGCCGTACGACTCGCGGACGTCCATCGGATAGAGCCGGAGCAGCGCCTTGTATGCCCGCGTCATTGCCAACCTCGGGTCTGGTCCAATCATCAATCAGCAATCAACAATCGGCAATTCCGGCAGTCAGTCCATCGTCTGTCCGCCGCAGATGTTGTAGGTTTGCCCGGTAATGGCCGCGGCCTGCGGTGACGCCAGAAACCTCACGAGGTTCGCCACCTCGTCGGGCTGAATGATCCGGCCGAGCGGCACGGCGCCGATCGCTTTGTCGCGGAATTCCTCGAACGTCACACCGGTCGCGTCCGCGCCGAGCTGCATGCCCTGAGCGGCCATCTCGGTGTCCACCCAGCCAGGACAGACCGCGTTGACGGTGATGTTCCGCCTCACGAGCTCGAGCGCGAGCGCCCGCGTGAACCCGATGACGGCGTGTTTCGATGCGCAGTACGCGGTGTAGCCGGGGACGCCGAAGCGCCCCAGCACCGACGAAATATTGATCACCCGCCCGCCGTCGGACAGCATCGGGACCGCCTGCCGCGTGACGAGAAAGGTCCCCCAGACGTTGGTATCGAGGATGCGCCGCCAGCTGGCCGTGTCGGTCTCGTCAATCGGCTGCCCGCCTCCGATGCCCGCGTTGTTGACGACCACGTCCAGCGCCGGCGCAATCGCGCGCAGTTCCTCGAACGCGTGCGCGACCGCACCCTCGTCGGTGATGTCGACGGCAAGCGCCACCGGCCGCGCACCGCAAGCCGTGATCGCCCGCGCCGTATCGTCCACCTCGGAACGCGTCCGCGCCGCGATGGCCACGATGCTACCCGGTTCGGCGAACGCAAGAGCAATCGCGCGGCCGAGGCCACGACCGCCTCCGGTCACCAATACAGTCAATGGCACACCTCACAGAATCTGGTCATTTGGTCATCTGGTTATCTGGTCATTGGTTGATCGATTGAACAGACAATTGACCAATCAATGACCAGATAACCAAATGACCAGATAACCAGATTCAGTCCTTGGTCCAGTATCTGGAATATTCGTCGAGGAAAGTCAGCGATTCCAGCGTGCGCATCCGATCGAAGAACAGAATGCCATCGAGGTGATCGGTTTCGTGCTGGATGACGCGGGCCGGAAAGTCGTGGGCGTCGAGCTCGATGCGCTCGCCCTGGCGATTGAGCGCCCGGACCGTGATCTGTCGGGCTCTGGGCACGCGGCCCCGTATCTCGGGGATGCTGAGACATCCTTCCCAGTCTTCGACGACGTCGTTGCCGACGACCGCGATCTCCGGGTTGATGACGACGATGGGCTCGTCCGTCTCCTCTTCGTCGTCACTCGCGTTGAGCGATGCGACGAAAAGCCGCAGTCCCTGGTGCACCTGCGGCGCCGCCAGGCCGACACCGTGATACTCGGCCATCGTCTCCATCATGTCGTCGATGAGCTTCTGCACCGGCGCGCTTCTGATGTCGCTGCGATCCATGGCGCGCGCTTTGGCGCGGAGCACGGGATGCCCCATGCGCGCGACCTTCAGGATGGACATAACTCGTGGAATTATACTGAAGGGTCCGGCTAAAGCCGGCACTACTGAAGTCCGGCGCCACGCTCTGTATGACTACCCCACTCGATCCGCACGACGACTCGCCCACGCTCCGCTTCTGCCCGCGATGCGGCGGTCCGCTCGAACGCCGCCTGCTGAAGAGCACCGAACCAGAGCGCCCGGTCTGCACCCTGTGCGGGTTCGTCTATCTATCTCGACCCCAAGGTCGCCGTCGGTACCATCATCAAGCTGACGGCGGATCGCATCGTCCTGGTGCGTCGGGCCATCGAGCCCGGCTACGGACGCTGGGTGTTTCCCGGTGGTTACGTGGATCGCGGGGAGACGCTGACGGCCGCGGCGGTTCGCGAAGCCCGGGAAGAATGCGGGCTCGAGGTACGCCTCGACGGGCTCGTCAATCTGTATTCATACCCGGGCCGCGCGCCCGTCATCATCGTCTACGCGGCGACGGCGATCGGAGGGACGCTCTGCATCGACGACGAGTGCCTCGAAACGGCTGAGTTCGACGTGACCGCGATCCCGTGGAATGAGCTCGCGTTCCGCAGCACACACGACGCTCTTCACGATTATCTGGCCGGATTTCTGCACCCAGTCAGAACGTGACTTCGAGGCTTCGGGCTATGGGCTTCCGGAGCCCAGAGCCTCGTTACGCGACCGTGACGTCCTTGCTGAGATAGACGTCCTGAATCGCGTTCAACAGCTGCACGCCTTCTTTCATCGGCCGCTGGAACGCCTTCCGCCCTGAGATGAGCCCCATTCCGCCGGCGCGCTTGTTGATTACGGCCGTCCTCACCGCCTCCTTCAGATCGCTCTCGCCAGACGATGCGCCGCCCGAATTGATGAGGCCCGCGCGGCCCATGTAGCAGTTCACAACCTGATAGCGCGTCAGGTCGATCGGATGATCGGTCGTGAGCTCGGAATAGACCTTCTTGCTCGTCTTGCCGAAATTCAGCGCGTTGTACCCGCCGTTGTTCTCGGGCAGCTTCTGCTTGATGATGTCGGCCTCGATCGTCACGCCCAGGTGGTTGGCCTGTCCGGTCAGGTCGGCGGCGGTGTGGTAGTCGGCGTCCTTCGTCTTGAACCCCGCGTTGCGAAGATAGCACCAGAGAATGGTGCACATGCCCAGCTCGTGCGCCTGCTGGAACATCTCCGCGACTTCCTGAATCTGCCGCTTTGATTCCTCGGAGCCGAAATAGATCGTCGCGCCCACGCCCACCGCGCCCATATCGAACGCCTGTCGGACGCTCGCGAACCGAATCTGATCGAATGCGTTCGGATACGACAGGAACTCGTTGTGGTTCACCTTGAGGATGAACGGAATCCTGTGCGCGTATTTTCGCGCCACCGATCCGAGGACACCGAGCGTGGAGGCCACGGCGTTGCACCCGCCTTCGATCGCGAGCTTCACGAGGTTCTCGGGATCGAAGTACATCGGGTTGGGCGCGAACGACGCGCCACCGGAATGCTCGATTCCCTGGTCGACAGGCAGAATCGACACGTAACCGGTGTCGGCCAGCCGGCCATGATTGATCAGCGCCTGAAGGCTGCTGAGCACCCGCGTGGGACGATCCGATATGCCATAGATCCGCTCGACGTAGTCGGGCCCGGGCAGGTGGATGCTCTCTTTGGGGATCGTCTTGCACTGATGACGGAGCAGCGCGGCGGCTTCGTCTCCGAGGATCTGTTCGAGATTAGAGCTCATTACCTGAACCGGCATGGTTTCTTCCCTCCGCAACCGCGTATTCTAGCACCGGGAATCGGAAGTCCTCCACAACGGTCCGCCGACACTGCCGCGGCGACCATCTCTTCCATCGGCAGCGCCTGCTCCGCTGCCACGACCTCGCCGAGCGAGGCGCGCGTGGCCGGATGGCGCGGCGTGAACAGCTGGCAGCAGTCCTGATCGGGAATGATCGAGATCGGAAACGTCCCGAGCTGCCTGAGCCTGGGCGACGATCTCGTCCTTGTCCATCCCGACGAGCGGCCTCAACACTTCCATCGTCGTCGCGTCCGCAATCGTCGTGAGGTTCTCGAGCGTCTGCGAGGCGACCTGGCCGATGACCTCGCCGGTGACCAGCGCGCGGGCGCGCCATGCGCGCGCGAGCTGCTCGGCAATCCGCAGCATCAGGCGCCGATAGATGACCACGCGAAGCTCCGGTCGCACGGCGAGCAGCACCTGCTGCTGCAGTTCGCCGAAGGGCACGAGCAGCAGCCGCGATCGAAGCTGGTATCTGGTGAGGAGCGCCGCGATCTCGCGCACCTTCTCCTGGGATGCCCTGGAGAGAATCGGGTAGCTGTGAAAATGAATGAGCAGCACCGAGCAGCCGCGCCGCATCATCCGGAAGGCCGCGACCGGCGAATCGATGCCCCCCGAAAGGAGACACGCGACACGGCCGCCGGTGCCGGTCGGCAGTCCGCCGGCGCCGGGCTCCTTCTCGAAGAAATAGAATGCGTCGTCGGTCATCATTTCCAGGTGGATCGTCAGGGCCGCATGGTCCAGGTCGACGCGCCAGCCCTTCACTTCCTTGATGCGGCCACCGACTTCGCGCTCGATCTCCGGCGACGTGAACGGCATGCGCTTGTCGGCACGCCGCGCCGACACACGGAACGACGCCGCGTCGCGATCGCCCAGGTCGGACAGGATCGCGGCAGCCAGCGCATCGAAGTCGTGCGGCGCCCTGGCGGCGCGGAGAATAGTTCGCGATGCCGAACACTCGCCGCACGCGATCGCGCACAGCATCCCAGGATGTCGCTGCGCCCAGATCGACCTCGATGCGGCCCATGACCGACCGGATGGACCGGATGTCGAAGTCGGCCAGCGCCGTCCTGAGGTTGCGGATCAGGATCTTGACGAACCACGGGCGGTTGCGCCCCTTGAGCGCCAGTTCCTTGTAGTGAATAACGACGGAGGTCATGAATCGGGTAATTGGATAATCGGGTAATCGGGTAATTGATTGGGGAATTGACAGTCGATTGACCAATCAATTACCCGATTACCAGATTACTCAATTACCCAATGCAAGTGTCGCTGCCCTGTGCCCGGAGCGGACCGCACTCTCGATCGTACCGGGCAGGCCGGTCGTCGAGCCAGTCGCCCGCGAGAAGACAGCCGCGGACGGGTGTCTCTCGTTTCCGGCCGCGTGGGCTGCCCGGGCGCGAGCGAAAACGTCGCCCTGGGCTCGCGGATGACGCGTGGCGCGCAGCAGACGCGCCGGCCTGATGCCGGGCATCGCTTCGAGCAGCTCGCTGATGCGCGGCTGCGATGAGCTGGTCGTTGGTCTGATCGACGAGCGGCGACGCGCCGCTCGACACCAGCGAGAGGTGCGACGCGCTCTCGCCGAGGACCGCGCGCTTGTCGAACACCCACTGCATCGCGCGGCCGGGGAGTCCGACGAACGGGTCGTCGATTCCGACTTCCAGAGAGGACCGGGCGATCGAACCACAGGTTCACCGTCACGATCGGCGACGACGCCATGGCGCCGGCCCGCGAGAGAATCTCCGAGAGCTCTGGCGGGGTCCCTTCGAACAGGTCGGACAGAGCGAACCACGGTACCGCGGACACGACGACGCGGGCGGTCCTGGGTTCGCCGGCGGCATAGACCGCTTCGACCACGCCGCGGTCGACGAGCACGCGTGCGGGCACGCCAGTCACCACCGCCCCGCCCCGGCTTTCGATATAGGCGCGCGCGGGTTCGGCATACATCAGATCCAGCGGCTTGGTAGGCAGCGCAAGCGCCGCCGCGCGCGGATCCGAGCCGAACATCTCGGCCAGCACCCGGGCGAACGGCGGGGCGGCCGCAACGTCGGGCTGCTGGTTCAGCGCGGCGAGCGCCAGGGGATGCCAGAGCATCTCGCGCGTCCGGTCGGTCTGCCCGTTGCGCACGAGCCAGGCGTCCACTGTTTCGCCGGGAGACGCGGCGATGTCGCTGCCCCCTTTCAGTTGGCGGCGCGCGATGCCCAGCGGGGTGGCCATCCGCAATGCCGCCAGCTTGTCCCGCCAGTCGAGCGCGTCCCACTCCAGCACGCCCGCGAGCAGGTGAAGCGGCGGCGGCAACGCAGGGCACACGAGGCGTGAGCGCTCGCCGGCGCGGTCGATCATCGTCACCGCAAGCTGCGGCTGCACGCGGACGTGTTCGAGGGCGTTCATCTCCCGGAGGAACTCGAACGTCTCCGTGTAGCACCCGAGCAGCACGTGCTGGCCGTTGTCGACGACCTCGCCGGTTTCGCGATCGGGAAAGGCGGTCGCTCGCCCACCGAGACGCGCCCGCGCTTCGAGCACGAGGACGCGCGCGCCGTCTCGCGTCATCCGGACGGCCGCGCTCAATCCCGCAAATCCGGCGCCGATCACGATCGCATCAAATGACTGGTTCATCATACAACAATCACCGTTCGTCCGAGTTCGCCAGCCGGCCACAACCAGGTCGCCAGCGCGATCGCGGCCTGGCGGGGCCGCGCCACCCGGACGCGGGCCGAAAACACGTCATACCCGCCCGGCCCGCTCCGTTCGATGCGTTTCAGCGTTTCGAAGTACACCGCCCGCATGATCTCGGCCGCCACCAGCCGCGCCCGGTCTTCCGCCGGCCGCGCGTCGATCGCCCGCTGATAGAACTCGCGAGCGCGGCGGCACTCGAAGGCGAGCAAATCACGCATCGGGCCGGAAACGACGCCAGCCTCGAGATCGGCGATCGTGCAGCCGTGGGCGGCGAGGTCCTCGAGCGGCAGGTAGACGCGCCCGCGGGCGAGGTCGTCCTTGATGTCCCTGAGGATATTGGTCAACTGCAGGGCCACACCGAGGTTCAGCGCGTACTCGCACGCGGCGGCGCTGCGGCAGCCGAAGATCCGGATGCACACGAGGCCCACCGCCGACGCGACGCGACGGCAGTACTCGAACAGATCCGCGAAGGTGGCGTATCGGGTGGTGTCCAAATCCATCGCGACGCCGTCGATGACATCCTCGAACGCCTGGCGCGGCAAGTCGAACTGGCGCACGAACGGCTGCAGCCGACGGCCCTGTGCAGTGACGGTTCGCGGCCGTCATAGCAGCGCGCGAGCTCGGCGCGCCAGAACTCGACCGCTTCCCGCCCGACCGGCAATCCGCTGGCGGCAGACGCCGGCTCTTCGTCCACCGCGTCGTCCACCGCGCGGCAGAAATCCCACACGGCGATGATCGCGCGCCGCTGTTCGGGCGGCAGGACGAGGAAGGCGTAATAGAAACTGGTTTTGCGCGCCATCAATGACCGCGTGACGAACGGATCCTGAATAGATGCTGCCGCGCGTCCTGCTTTTGATGTCTCTGAGCGCCGGTATTGTAATGCGGATGCGTATACTAGGCGGCAAGCGAGCGCGTGCCGGTGACGCTGACCGTCAAGGTGGACGTCGGCTACGCGACGCGCGTGTTCGAACGACGACCCGGAGATTTCTTCAACTCGAAGGGCGCCGTCGTGTCGGCGACGCCGGCGGATACTCGACTCGCAGCCGTCCTCGCCGCCGAAGGCAACCGGTGGGTGGTGACGCTCGCCGGCATGCTCGGCGACTACCCGCCGACAGACGAGAAGGGGTGGATCGAGTTCGCGGCACGTCTCCCCGTGCCAGCCGTGAGCGCTCGACGCCGCGCTGTCCCAGGGGCTGACTGGGCTGGCGCGGCGTTTCTACGAGCGCGCGCGCAAAATCGTGGAGATTCCCTGGACCATTGCCACTGGGGAGGACCTGCGCTTCCCGCAGGTCCAGGGGACGCGGCCGCCGGGATTTCACCTCGTGAATCGGTACCTGGAACGCGTCCACGCCGTGGCATCGGCAGATCCAGTCGTCTGCCGGAAGTTCTTCGACGTGCTCAACCTGCTCGCGCCGCCGACGTCGTTGATGACACCGCGAGTCGCCTGGCGTGTCCTCGCGCGTGCCGCGCCAGCAGGACCGGGATCCCCGTGGGGCTCGATTTCACCCGGACCTGGATCGGCCATCGAGCGGGATGCTTGGGCGTCCACGGCTGTATAGGCGGCCGCTGGCCCAGCGCGAGGGGAACTGGAACTGTGAGACTCATGTCAGGCATCCAGCTGTTCGAGCTGTGTGAAATGGTTGTCGTCGTGAGCAAGATCGAGCCGGTGGTGCTTTGCGCACGCAAGGATCAGAAGATCGGCGAGCGGAGCGGTCACACCCGCCGCCCGTCCGCGATCGGCGAGCCGGATGGCGAGGTCCCAGACTGTCGCCGAAATCTCGTAGTCGGGAAGCAGGGCCTCATACTGTCTGAGGGTCTTTCGCTCGGCGTCGTTGGTAACTCCCCGCCAAAGCTCGAGCCGCACAGGCGGACACCATCCGGCCAACCCGTTCCGCAGCAACCCGTTGACGCGCTCGCGCTTGACCGGGTCGCCGCCCTTTCGAAGCTGATGAACCCACAGCGAACTGTCAACGAGAACGGCGGTCATACCGTCCGGGATCGCGCTTGGCATCGACCGCCTCGATCTCGTCGTTTGTCGGGAAGCTGTCGCTGAACGTGCCCGAGTATTTGACGAGCTCGGCCATCCGCCGGCGGCGGTTGAACTCTTCGAGGACTTTGACCACAGCCTCGCGCTTTGTCTTCGCCTTCGTAAAGCGCATGGCGTCTCTCAGCTCGTTCTCAGGAATATCAACCGTCGTCTTCATGCTTCCATTATCGACGACTTTAGAATCCTAATCAACCGACTGCAGAATCCTCGATGTGCGTGCGCCCTCATGCCCTGCGCCACCGCGCTGCGCGCCACACGAGCAGCGGCACGTCCCGGGCGCCGAGCGCGGGCCGATGATCGAGCAATCGCCCGCGGTTCTGTTCGACCCGCTCCAGGATGCGGGCGCCGCCCAGCCAGGTGAATCGCAGCTCCATCCGAAGCCGGCCGTTCACGCCGTCGCACACGTGCCGTCCCGCTTCGAACCGCTCCCGCGTCTTCACCACCGACCGCGACAGCGCCAGGTTCCACGCGGGGCTCAGGAGCCCCGGCTGAAGCTCGAACTCCCTCGCGCCGCAGGCGACCAATTCCTCGCGGGGAACGTACAGCCGTCCGGCGCGCCAGTCGCGACCGAAGTCCTGCCAGAAGTTCGTGAGCTGGAGCGCGGTGCACAACGCATCCGACGATCGGTCGAGGGCGTCGTCCCGATAGCCGCCGATGCGGAGCACCAGGCGCCCTACCGGATTGGCCGAGCGGCGGCAGTAGTCGAGCACGTCGGCCCACGAATCGTAGCGCGTCGTCATGGTATCCTGACCGAACGCGCTCAACAGATCGTCGAAGAGCGACAGCGGAAGATCGAGCGAGCGTATCGAGTGGCCCAGCGCGAGCGCGATCATCGCGTCGCGGGCTTCGGCGGGACCAGGATTTCCAACGTCCACAATATTCTCGACATTCCCTGCGGCGGCGCGATGAATCCGATCCCGCCACAGGTGAAGCTCCTTCAGGCGATCGGCCGGCGGAGCGCTCCCTTCGTCGGCAATATCGTCGGCCACGCGGGCGAAGGCATACACGGCCGCGACATGCGGCCTCATCGGGGCGGGGAGCAGGCGCGATGCGACCGGAAAGTTTTCGTAGTGCGAGCGCGCCAGCGCCTCGCACGCGGCGTACGCGCGCGCCAATGATGACACCGCCGCATTCTAATGCGTGACCTCGTCGCCGGCATCGTCGCCCTCCTCCTGCTGTTGGTTGCCGCAGTCTGGCGACCACGCTCCGCGCGTACCGCCGGCGGCGGCAGCGGGCACGGGACTCGGAGCGCGCGCTCGGGCGAACTGTCATCGCCGAACTGCCGAGCGGCGACGATCTCGTGCTGGTCAGCGAGGACGAGCAGCGCTTCTACTACGGCGAGCGCGCGATCGACAAGGACCTGATTGCCGCCGTTCGGGTGCTGATCAACGGATCGCCGATCGCGGCCTACGAGTCACGCCGGCATGCGACGAAAGCGGCGTCACGACGACGGCGCAGCGGGGCTCGAGTCCGAAGACGACCGTCCCGACGGGATCGCCCGAGATCGCTGGGATGTGGCCGTGGAAACGATCGCCGGAACCGTCCTGATTGAGTGCGGGGCGATACGCGAGCGGGTGTCGCAGGAGCTCGCGCGGGCGGTGTTCGAGGCGGTCAAGGAATGATATGGAAGAGCGGGATGGCAGAATTTAGTTATCTGGTTATCTGGTTATCTGGTCATTGATTGATAAATTGACCAATAAATGACCAGATAACCAGATGACTAGATAACCAAATTTTGCCGTGACTCACCATTCCGTCTCCGGAGCCCCGGCCCGATGATTGACAGACCGCGCCATGACGAACAGCAGGTCGGACAGCCGGTTGACATACCGGATCAGAAGCTCATGGACGGCCGGCTGCAACGCAACCATCCGCCGCTCGGCGCGGCGGCAGACCGTGCGCGCAAGGTGGAGCGCGGCGCCAGGCTCGGCGCCGCCGGGCAGGATGAAGTGCGCCAGCGGCGGGAGGGCCATCTCGAGCCGATCGATGAGCTGCTCGAGGCGCTCGACATCGGCATCCTAAGCGCCACCTTGGTGACGCGCGGAGAGATCTTGTCGCCTGGATCGGCGAGCCGGGCGCCAAGCGCAAACAGATCGCGTTGAATCTGCACGAGCGCGTCGGCGATGTCCGCGAACGCCGCGCTGTCCGGACGCGCGCCGACCGCGCTCCCCGGCCTCCCCAAGGTCAGCGTCGCGAGCACCAGGCCGAGGAGGGCGTTCAGCTCGTCCACTTCGCCGTACGCATCGACGCGCGCGTCGCTTTTCGAGACGCGCGCGCCGCCGACGAGCGATGTGTTGCCGGCGTCACCGGTGCGTGTGTAGATTGTCACGGCGTCAGCGACGGAATGTCCATTATATGACCGCCAGGAACACCAGCCGGACCCGCAAGGCTGCCGGCAAGACGCCGACGCCCGCCATGCCCGTGCCGGCCGATCGGCGCCGGTTTCGCGACCGGCTGCTGACGTGGTATCGACGCCACGGGCGGGATCTCCCATGGCGCAAGACCACCGATCCGTACCACATTCTAGTGTCCGAGATCATGCTGCAGCAGACGCAGGTCGATCGCGTGCTGCCCAAGTACGCCGAGTGGCTCGACAAGTATCCCTCGCTCGAGGCGCTGGCGACCGCGCCCGAGCAGGAGGTGACCAGGACCTGGTATCCCCTCGGCTACAACATCAGGCCGAAGCGGCTGCAGACGATCGCGCGCGAGTCGGTGGCGCGCTATGGCGGCCAGTTACCGGCCGACGAAGAAACGCTGCTTTCTTTCAAGGGTATCGGCGCGTATACGGCAGGGGCGATCCGAAGCTTTGCGTTCCGCGAGCGAGCCGCTATCCTCGACACCAACGTCGCGCGGGTGCTGTTCCGCGTCTTCGTCGGGCACGGCGATCCGAAGAGCCACGCGATGAAGCGGCACTTGTGGCGCCTGTCGGCGACGCTCGTGCCGGTACGTCACGTTTTCGATTTCAATCAGGCCTTGATGGATCTCGGGGCGATCGTGTGTGTCGCCAGGAATCCCAGGTGCCTGATCTGCCCGATGAGCAAGAGCTGCAGGGCGTATCCATTCGATCCCGCCAGCCGCCGATGACGGAGATGACGCGGATCGCCCTGGTCGTCGTCGCCGCGGCGGTCATCGAACGCGACGATCGGTTCCTCCTGACTCGTCGCCAGGAGGGAGTCCATCTGGAGGGCTGCTGGGAATTCCCTGGGGGCAAGTGTGAGCCGGGAGAAACGCTCGCCGCCTGCCTGGTTCGTGAACTTCGGGAGGAGCTGGGCGTCGAAAGCTCGATCGGCGCGGAGCTGCTGGTGACGATGCATGCGTACGCGGATCGGCGGGTGGAGCTGCACTTCTTCCGCTGCGATGTCGGCGGAGCCCCTGCCCCGCAGCTCGGCCAGGAAATGCGCTGGGTCGCGCGCCACGAGCTCGCCGCGCTCGAGCTCCCTCCCGCAGACGCCGAACTGATTCGGATCCTCAGCGGGACCGCGCGCCTTTGAGCTGCGCGATTCCGGCCAGGCCCTCGCGCGCCTCGGCGTAGGAGGGATCGATCGCGAGCGCCCGTTCGAATTCGCTGATCGCTTCGTCGAACCGCCCCTGCACGGCCAGCGCCCGCCCGAGCAGGTCGTGCGCCACCGGGTCGTCCGGCTTCAGGGCGACCGCCTGACGGGCATGAAGGGCCGCTCCATCGGCGTCGCGGGCATCGAAGAGCGCGGCCGCAAGGTTGCGCTGCGCATCGCCGTCTCGCGGATCCACCTCGACGGCGCGTCGAAATATCGCCAGGGCCTCGACGGGCTGGTCGCTGGTGGCGAGCGCCATGCCGAGCCGCGTCAGCGTCACGACATCGTTCGGACGCTGCTGCAGATAGAGCCGGTACGGCTCGGCGGCTTCGCCGTACCGGCCCTCGAAAAAGAGCGAGTTTCCGAGCAGCCCGTACGCGTCCGCGTTCGACCGGTCCAGTTGCCAGGATCAACCTGGACTGTTCGGCCACTTCGGGCCACCGCTGGAGCCTCGCCAGGGCATGGGCCATCATCGTTCGCGCGGCGATCACCTCGACGACCGATGGCTCCAGCCAATGCGGGACCAGACGGTAAGGTAGCCGCCAGGTGCGGACGAAGGCGTCGAGCTGTTCGATCGACTCGGCCCACCTGCCCTGGTTGAACAGCGCGAGGCCGAGAAAATACCGCGCCTTGGAATTGCCGGGCACCGCCGCCTGCAACGCTGCGATCCCTTCCTGATGTTCGCCGGCGGCAATCAATTGCTCGCCGAGGATGTGATGGGCGATGGGTGACGGCCGCCGATCGACGATCGTGCGGGCCAGCGACAGCGGCGACGAGTACTCGCGATTCCTGGCGATCGTGCGCAATCCCAGCGCCGCACAGACCACTCCAATTCCAGCCAGCGCAACCCATCTGGCAGCCGCGGTCCTCGTCGGCAGCCGGCTTTCGACCACGTCCCAGAGGCGCACGGCGGCGAGCGCGCCCAGCACGACGAGCGCCATCAGCGGCAGGTACATCCGGCGTTCGGCCCCGACTTCGGTCGCGACCGGCACGATGCTCGACGCTGGAGCCAGTGTGATGAAGAACCATGCGCCAAGAAATCCCGCCTTCGGCCAACGGACCAGGGCGAGAATCGTCATGGCCAGCAGCGCAACGACCAACAACGCGTAGGGGAGAACATCGCCGAGGGTCAAGGGCAGCGGCCAGCCGTAGAAAGCGACGAGGGAACGCGGCCAGACCGCGAGGCCGAGGTATCCGTGATGATCGCCGCCTGATTCAGCAGATACGTCCACGCGCTGATGCCCGTGGAGAACCCCGCCGACTCGGAGCGCGGTGCGGACCAGATCACGGCCGCCAGCATCAGCCAGGTGGCCGCGAGGGCGGCATAGAAACGCCGCCGCGCCTCGAAGGCGACTTTCAGCGATGCGAACGCAAATACGCGATCGTAAAGGACCACGACCAGGGGCGCCGTGGCCATCGACTCCTTGCAGGCCATGCCCAACGCGCACGAGACGACGGCCGCGACCTCCCACAGCCCACGTCGGCCCGACCCCCGCGCTCGCACGCCGGCGTAGAGCGTCAGCAGGAAAAAGAGCGCCATCATCGATTCGGTGCGCTGAATGACGTAGTCGATCACTTCGCTGTTCAGCGGATGCAGCGCCCAGATGAGCGCGGCGGCGAATGCAAGATCGGCCGACCGCCGGCCCAGGCTGCCAGGGATGCCGGGGCCTTCCAGCGTCCGGCGGACGAGACCGAACATCAGCAGAGCGCACACTGTGTGGATGGCGAGATTCCAGACGTGATATCCCCGTACGTCGAGCCCTCCGATCGCAAAGTTCACGGCCAGCGAAAGGTTCACGACGGGACGTCCTGCCACGGGCGACGCGCCTTGTCCGGGGACCAGAAGGCCGGCCAGGTTCCACCACTCCCGAATCGAGCGGTTGTCGACGACCGCCGCGAGATCGTCCAGCACGAAGGGAATCGTGAAGCTGTTCCAGTACGCCACCAGGCTCGCGAGCACGAGGACGCCCGCGCGCCACCAGTGCGTCACGCTGGGGCCAGGTGACGCGATCGGCGGGCTCTTGCTACGCCTGCGAGAGCGCTTCAGGCCTGGCATGCCGGTCAGCGAAAGTCATAGACGTAGATCGAGTGTCCGATGGTTGCGGAGGGACGGTGCCGAGCGAGCCAGTCGAGCTCCGCGTGGCGGCTCTCTTGTGCGCGGAGCTTGAGCGCGATGAGGTTGTTGACGGAGATTGCATACGCGGCACGCTGGGGCTGCAGCAGCTCTTCGTCTGACAGCGGCCGCCAGTCGAGGCCGTAACTCGTGGGATTGTCGGTTCCGAAGTACCAGAGAGCGAGCGGCCGCGCGTCGTGCTCCGATTGCCAGTCTGCCAGGCCCGGCAGATCCTGCCCCCAGTCGATATTGCTGTCATCCAGGTAACGGGGCGCGGCGGTGGGACCACCGGCCATGACGTTGAAGTATGCGAGCTGGTATGGATGAATCCTCACCGCGGAGAAGATGCCCGAGAAGCGCCACCAGCAACAACACGGCGGCAGCGGCCCACTGGACAAGCGGTCCTTTCACCGAGCGGGAGATCAGTTCCCAGATTCTCACGCTGCGCTCGCCGATCCACAGGAACAGGAAAGGATAGACGAGGAGGACACGACGCAGGCCAAGATTCGCCGGGTCCTGCGACGACACCGCCATCACGAGGCCGACAGGCACGAGTATCCAGATGCCGCGCAAGACGCTGGTTCCCGGGACAGATGCGGACAAGATGGCAAGCGACAACAGGACGATCGTGACATCAGGCGTCTTCAGCAGCATCGCGACCGGGTAGTAGTACCACGATGCGCCGGGGCTGAAGTTTCCCAGCAGGTAGAACTGGAAACCAGGAGCCGCGTTGGCGTAGATCGACCGGACTCCTGCGACGTACTGTTCCACGCCGGACGCCGACTGATAGAGGACAGTGACAGCCAGCACCGTGGCGGCAGTGCATGTTGCCGCCGCCATGGCGCCGATTCGAAGGATCCGACGGCGTTGAGCCGGGACAGTCCCGCTACGGGGAAAGACCGGCAGGAGCCTGGGAAACAGATAGACCAGTCCACCAACGAGAGCCAGAGACGGGACAATCAACAACCCGGAAAACTTCGCCACAATCGTCAGCGCCGCCGCCACGCTCACGCCGACGAGATTCGAGCGCCGATCCTCGGTGAGCAGCCGATAGAAGTAATAGTGTGTGATGAAGAAGAAGGCTGCCAGCGCCGCGTCGTTCGAAACGACGCGCGCGTGCGCGATCATGTTGGGGTCGAAGCAGAAGAGGAAGAGCGGCAACAGGGCGGCGTATCCGCCCCACAACAGTCGCCCGAACAGGAAGACATAAAGGGCGAGCACCGCCCCGATGAGAACCACCGGCACGCGCGCGATTTGCAATGTGCGGAGGCGATCGCTTGCGCCGGCGAAGAACTGTTCGGCGAATCGATATTCGGTAGCGCCGCTCCACAGCTTGCTGCTGGTATCCAGGGACACCTGGTTGCCAAAGTACGAGCCGAGCTGGAGGGCCACTCCGCTGAGCGTTGCCACGAGCGGCGGTGCATCCTGCTTCAGTCGAAAGTCGCCCGTTTCGACATAGGAGTAGCCGGCGGCGATGTAGACGGGCTCGTCGTAGGTCGCCGATTGCCGTGTCATGCTCGACACACACTGCAGGACAAAGCAGAAGATGAGAAAACCCGCTATGCGGGTCGACAGGACCCGATGAGGCAGAAAAGGCGTGGCCGCCTCGGGCTGGGGCGATCGGCGTGCGCCGGGGGCTCGATGCTTGGGCCGGCCGCGCCTGGAGGTCACGGTTCCTGGACCGCACCGCCGGTGTTGGAAACGAAAGGCAGGGCGGTGACAACGGCCGGCCTGGGTTCCACGTTTTCAACCTGCTCGACGTTTTCAACCTTTTCGACGGTCTCGACCTTCGCGACCGTGTCGACCTCGTCGACCACGACCGGCGTGCCAGGCTGAACGAAATCGCGGTGCACGTAGGCCAGCGCGATCGACCGGTCCAGCGCGGGCGAGATCGTCGCGCTGGTCACGCGGCCGATCTCCCGGCCGCCGGACCGCACGGTCGCGCCGGCCGGCACCGGCGGACCGCCGTCGACGACGAGGCCGACGAGCTTCCGCGCAACGCGGCCGTGGCCGCGATGCAGGACGCGGATGATGACTTCCTGGCCGACATAGCACCCTTTCGTGAGGCTGATGGCGCGCCCCTCTATCCCGGCTTCGAGCGGGATCGTGTCTTCGTCCATATCGCGATGGAAGAGCGGCACGCCTGATTCGATCCGCAGGGCCTCGGCCGTGGCCGCGTCGATCGGTACGGCGCCGGCCTGCTCCAGCGTCGCTCTCAGCGCGACCGCCTGCCCCTGCTCCACGAAGAGGTCGAACCCGGGCTCGCCGGTGTCGGTCACGCGGGCGACGATCACCGGGTGGCCGCCGGCCAGTGCCCTCATGTTCGCGTGCTCGCCGAGCGCCGTCAGCAGCTCTGCGGATACGCTGTCGAGCGACTGCGCCACCACGTCCGCAGCCCCTGGACCGACGATCGCGTACTGGGCGAATGTGCCCGTGACGTCGCCAAGCTGGACGTCTTCCGAGAAGATGAACTGATCGAGCCGCGCGAGCACCGTCGCCGTCACGTCGCCCGACATCGTCATCAGGATCAGATCGCCGAGCTCGTAGACGAAGAGATCCGCGATCATGCGTCCTTGCGGCGTCAGATACGCGGCGTAGCACCCCTGGCCGGGTGCGAGCGCGCCGATATCATTGGTGAGAAGGCCCTGGAGGTAAGCCGCTCGATCCTGCCCGGACACGACCACGCGTCCGCGATCCGAGCGATCGATCAGGCCGGCGCCTCGACGCGCCGCTTCGTACGCCGCCAGGGAAACCGTCGGGATCATGTTATAAAGTCGTGATATCCATGCTCTTGCGCCATTGTATCCGCGCCGCCCTGTCCGTCCTTCTGCTGTCGGGCGGGCTGCTGCGGGTGGTCGCGCAGCAGCCGGCCGCCGGCGGCCCTGACACGCCAGGCACCCAAAGAGAAGACGTGAGCTTCACCGTCTTCGCGCGCGCGGTCGTCATCGGAAACGAGCGGATCGAGGTCACGCGCGACGCCGACGGCTGGACGATCGTCAGCTCCGGCCGCCTCAGCGCGCCGCTCGACATTGTCACCCGGCGGCTGGAGATCCGGTACGACCCCGACTGGAAGCCGCTCGAGCTGACGCTCGATGCCACGGTCCGTGGGCAGATTCAAACCATTCACACGACGCTCAAGGGCGACACGGCCACCAGCCAGGTGCGCGTGGGAGGCGAAAACCGCGTCATCACCGCCACCACCAACGCCGACGTGCTGTTGCCGAATTCATTCTTCGCGCCGTTCGAAGCGGTGACGGCACGCCTTCGCACGGCGCCGGCCGGATCCACGATCGCCGCGTTCGCGCCGGCCCAGAGCTCGATGACTATTTCGGTGGGCCAGTCGACGACCGAACGCATTCAGACCCCGAACCGCATCATCGAGGCAAAGCGCACGCGGCTCATTGTCACGTCGCAGGCGGCTTCGTCGCCGCCGGCCGAGGTCGAGGTATGGGGCGACGAGAACGGCCGGCTGCTGCGGCTCAGCGTGCCCGCGCAGGCCCTCGAGGTCATACGCGACGACGTGGCGTCGGTCGCGACGCGTCAGGTGCCCATCTCCAGGCCGAACGACGAGCAAGTCGAGGATCCCGGGCAACGGCTTTGTCCTGGTGGGGACGCTTTCGAAGCCTGCCGATGCCGGCCCCATGCGTCTGCCGGCGGTCGTGCTCGTCGGCGGTGGCGGACTGACGGATCGGGACGAGGTCGCATTCGGCATCCCCATCTTCGGGCAGCTCGCCGACGCCCTTGCCGACGCGGGCTTCATCGTGCTGCGCTACGACAAGCGCGGCGTCGGCCAGAGCGGGGGGCGCGAGGAAGCGGCTACGCTCGGCGACTATGCGGGCGACGTGCGCGCGGCCGTGAGGTTCCTCGAGCGGCGGAAAGACCTCGACCCGAAGCGCATCGCGGTCCTCGGCTACGGGGAGGGCGGACCGGTTGCGATGCTGGCCGCGGCCCGGGAGAACCGTATCGCGGCGCTCGTGCTGGTAGCGACGACCGGGGTCACAGGCGCGGAGCTCAATCTCGACCAGGTGAAGCGGGCGCTCGATCGCTCCGAACGCTCCGCAGCCGACAAGGAGGCCACGCTCGATCTACAGAAACGAATCCAGCAGGCCGTCCTGACCGGATCGGGCTGGGAGACGCTCGCGCTGTATCGGCGCCAGGCCGACACGCCCTGGTTCCAGAGCTTCCTCGCGTTCGATCCGGCCAGGACGATGCCCGACGTCAAGCAGCCGGTGCTGATAGTCCAAGGCGAGCTCGACACCCAGGTGCCGCCCCACAACGCCGACCGTCTTCAGGCGCTGGCGGCGAAAAGACGAAACGCGCCGAGGGTGCAGTTGGCGAAGGTGCCAGGGGTCAATCATCTGCTCGTGCCTGCCACGACCGGCGAAGCGGACGAGTACTCGAGTCTCAAAAACAAGAACGTCAGCGCTGACGTTTCCACGGCCATCGTGGACTGGCTTCGAACGATTCCCCCCGGTAAGCAAGTTGAGCATGTGGATTCTGCAGACGTCAGTAGCCCCAGGCCCCCCAGGATCCCCTGGCCCCGCAGAGCCCGAAAACGACCCCTTGACGTTTCGATTGAGCGCCGGCGCCATCAAGACCATCGGCCGCGCGCCACGCGCCGACTTCATCGTGGATCGGGCGCTCGTCTCGCGTCTGCACTGCCGATTGACCGCGGGCGAGGAGAAGCTCGAGGTCCAGGATCTCTCCAGCACCAACGGCACCTTCGTCAACGACCAGCGCGTCGATCGCGCGCAGGTTGCCAGCGGCGACCGCCTGCGCGTCGGGCGGATCGAACTGACGGTCGACAAGCAGGTTTAACCACGATCAACCCGGCGATCGTTGGGCACGCAGAGAAGCGGGGCGATGCCGGTTGGGGTGCATCCGGCGCCACGCTTCCCAGACGTTACCCACCAGCACCCCCGAGAGAAGATAGTGGGCCCCGCCGATCAGCTCGAAGACCGCGTAGCTTGCGGCCGCAACGATCACGCCACACACCAGCTGATCGGGATATTTGACGGGCGATGTCGGTGGATCGGTCAGGATGAAGAATGCGAAAAACAGGACGGCATGGAGATCGGGTGTGCGAAAGATCGCGGCGACTCCGCTGGGATCTCCCAGGAAAGCCGTCACGGCGAATAGCAGGAAGTAGCTTCCCAGGAACACCAGCACCAACGGCATCTTGTTGACCCGATCGGTGATGAAGATGCCGGTCGCGAAGAGCGCGGCCAGCCCGACCAGTGGCGTTACTTCAGGCAGGGCTCCCCACCAGCTCTGGCCCGTGTGGAGCACGAAAAACGCGGCGACAAGGGCCAGGGCCGCCGGATTGAACACGTTCGCCGATCGGGTTCGGAAGATGTACTTACTGATAATGGCAGCGGCGGAGGTGGTGGCGGCGACGTACCACGGTTCGAACGGGCTCAAGACCATCGCGACGAACAACCCCGTCAGGACGGCTCCACTGGGAAACTCCCAGGCCTCGTGTTTTTTTCGGAGGATGAGGACGTCGATCAGGGCGGCGGCGGCGACCGCGCCCACCAAGCCAGGCGCAACCAGCCTGATGCTCCCGCCAAACGAAGCCAGGACAATCAGAATGGCGAGGACGATGATGAGGAGGCCTTTCGGCGTCCGGAAGAATCGTCTAACGGCGACAAGCGGCTGCGGTTGGCCCATTAACCTGCTTGCGGAAGCTGAGCATGCCTCGCGTCGCATACCGCTCCAGCTTCGGCGACACAATCAGTCCGTCGACCCCCTGGCGCTCGAGCAGTCGAATACCCTCACTGGGGCCAAGAACGAATGCCGCTGTTGCAAGCGCGTCCGCCACCATCGCCGTAGGTGCGACGACGGTGGCGCTCGTCACGGCATTGGCCGACACTCCCGTGCGCGGATCGAGAAGGTGGTGGCCCCTGTGTCCAGCGCCTTCGGCCCCTGTTCGTTCGTAGTCACCCGACGTGCACACCGCCAGGTTCGAAACACTGAGAGTATCGATCAGCTGATCCTCACGGCGCGGATGACGGATGCCGACTGACCACGGCGCAGCGTCGGGGTTGCGCCCCGCGGCATAAAGGTCCCCCCCGGCATCGATCGCGTAGTCTTCGAATGGCTTCAGCTCGCACGCCGCCATATCAATCGCCAGACCTTTCGCAACAGCCCCGAGATCGAGAACCAGCGGGCGAACCAGCGTGATCGTCCTCCGATCGGGATCGAGGCGGACGTCCCGATAGCTGGGCGGGATGCCAGGGTCGAGTGCGGTTTGGATGATGTGACCCGTGCGATACTCCCGGTTGAACCCACGCGCCTCCATCGAGTATCCGATCGTCGGATCGAATGCGCCTCCGCTCTCCTCCGCCACGACCAACGCAAACTGGACGGCTTCGTAAAGAATCGCGCTGGCCGTGACCGCGATGCCGACCTGCGCCGTCAACTGCATCGCTTCGCTCTGCGCGTCAAATCGGGTGCAGCATTCCTCGACCCGGCGAAACCAATCGAACGCGCGCCCGACGCTTTCCTGCCTCTCGATGGATTGCTCGTTGACCCGCTCCGTGGCCGACCACCTGGATCGTCACGACGGTATCCATCAGGATGACGGTGCGGCGGTAGACGTCCGACATCCCTACTTCTGTGCGGACAGGAGTGCGCGGAATATCCCGTTCGCGAATGCGTTAGCGCTTTCTGTGGCGCCCGATATCAAATCGACGTAGGCGCTCTGCCGGCTGAGTACCTGCCCGGGCAAGGCATCGATCACGTTACACGAGTATTGTGTCTCGCATCGTGCGATTTCCGCCGAGATGATCTCCCCATCCAGTACCACAACCGTTGCCAGGATGTTGCCGTGACGACTGGTGCCCCAGCCAGAATAGGTTCCGTTCGAATACTTCTTCTTCCGTGGGACCGGAGGCGCCGCCGGGGGCGCGGGCGTGACAGGGACGCTGGCGGCGGACGCCGCAGCAGTGGTCGGCTCCGGGGCCGGCGCATCGGAGGGCGGGATCGGCGCCTCGGACGGCGGGGCCGCCGCAGCGGACGCCTCGGGGCGGGGCCGTCGCCACGTCGTTTGGTGCGGGCGAGGGCACCGGTGCTGGCACCGCGGCCGACGGTTCCGGAGTTGGGCTCGGCGAGCAATGGTCTGGCGATCGACCGCCTCAGGAACTGCAGGCGGTGCTATGGGCCCGGGTGGACTCGATGCAACCGCCGGCTCGGGCGGGGCAACGAGCTCTCCCCCTGCAACAGACTCCGCCGGCGCCTCGGTTGGCGACGCGATTTCTGCCGCTTCGGCCACTATCGGCGGGAGCCGATCCTCTGCGAACAGTTCTGCGGCAGACTGCGTCCGAAGATAACCCGCCGTGTACACGGTGAGAACCGCAGCGGAGCTCAAGGCAACCAGGCTGTTCGAGATCTTCTTGCTCGAGCCGCCTCGCTTCCTGGGCGCGCGATGCCTCTTCGTCGCTGGTTCCTTGGTTGGATTCAAAGCCTCTTGCCCCGCAGCGATGCCATGACTTGTCGCAATTATAGGCGCTTTCACTCAGAAGCAGGTCTAAAGACCCGCGCGACAACCGTATCGCGTACTTGTAGCGCAGGACTTTAGTCCTGCCTGGCAAAAGGAGTCTGTTGTGGCGTAGGACTTCAGTCCTGCCCGACGAGAAACGGGTTGGTGCGGCGTTCGCGGCCGATGGTCGTGTCGGGGCCGTGGCCGGGATGGACGACGGCCTCGTCTCCAAAGCCGAACAGCACCGTGCGGATCGAGGAGATGAGCGTCGCGTAATCGCCCCCCGGCAGGTCAGTCCGGCCGATCGACCCGGCGAAGAGCGTGTCGCCGACGAACAGCTCCAGGCCCGTCTCGCCCTGCCTTCCGATCTGCAGGCAGACGCCGCCGGGACAATGCCCCGGCGTATGGTGCGGGCGGACTTCGAACTTCCCGAAAGGGATGACCTGGCCCGGCGTGTAATACACGTCGATCGGCGGCTGCGGTTGCACCTCCAGGCCGAACATCGCTCCGGATTCGACAGCGTGGTCGTACAGGAACAGGTCGTCGTGGTGCAGATAGACGGGAACACCGAGCGCGTTCTTCGCGGCCGCGACGCCCGTCACGTGATCGACGTGCGCATGCGTGAGCAGGATATGGCGGACTTTCAGCCTCTGCTGCCTGACGAATGCCAGCAGGTCCTCGACTTCGTCCCCCGGATCGATGAACACCGCCTCGCGGGTGTCGTCGCAGGCGACGATGAAGCCGTTCTTCATGAAGGGACCGACAGCGCGGCTCTCGACTATCATGGTTGGGTCATGATCCTTGCCGTCCTCGACGATCTCATGTTCAGCTCGAAGATTAAGACTGCTGCGACACAGCTGGGCGTCCCGCTCACGTTCGCCAGGTCCTCGGCGTCCGCGCTGGCCGAGATGCGGAAGAGTGCGCCCTCGCTCGTCATCTTCGACCTCAACAACCCACGAACCGATCCGATCGGCACGGTCGCGGCCATGCACGCGGATCCGGCGCTTGCCGCCATTCCAACCGTTGGCTTCGTGTCGCACGTGGATACCGCCGTCATCGACGCGGCGCGGCGGGCCGGCGTCACCGAGGTGCTGGCTCGGTCCGCGTTCACGATGCAACTGGCCGATATCCTCAAGCGGACCTGAAAAGATAGCTCAAGGCCAGGGCCAGCACTGCGACGACGACCATGGTCACCGCGCCGACAGCCAGCGCGAGAACAATCCATCGTCGCGTAGGATCGCTTCGGCCGGCCGATGACGATGGACGGGGCCGCGGCGTCGCTCGCTTCCTTCCGCACGTCGAGAATGGCGCTGACCGCACGGAGCTCCGCGGCGAGCGTGACGGCGCGTCTCGTACCCGCCGCTCTTCCCCAGCGCCTTTCCGACGATTGGATCGATTTCGCGCGGCAGCGAGCGGTTGACGGCGCTCGGCACGCCGGCCCCGGGAGCCGGCGCGCGGCCGGTGAGCATCTCGAAGAGAATCCCGCCGAGCGACGACAGGTCGGCGCGATACCCGGCGTCCCCGCCCGCCCTTCCTGCCTCGCCCGCCTCCCCGGTCCCCATCCACCCCGCCAGGCCGAACCCGGTGATCTTCGCGTGGCCTTTCGGCGTGATCACGATCGTCTCGGCGGTGATCGCTCCGTGCACGAGATCCGCCGCGTGCGCATCGGCGAGAGCCTCGGCGATCTGGCTCGCCAGGTCGAGCGCGCGGCGCGGATTGAGCGGTCGCCCGCCGATCACGTTCTTCAGCGTCTGGCCCTGGACGAACTCGTATACGAGGTACAGCCGGCCGGCGTCCTCACCCACCTCGTACAGCGTCACGATATTCGGGTGCGACACGGCGGCTGCGGCATGGGCATCCGCAAGAAACCGCTCGCGCCGTTCCGGCGTCGAGACGATCTGGTCGGACACCAGCGGTGATCGCCACCGTCCGTCCGACACGTGTGTCGCGGGCGCGATACACGTCGCCCAACGCTCCGGGTCCCACCGGCTCGAGGATCTTGTACTGGCCGAGGTTCTCGATCATGAGTGACGGTAGCAGGCGTCCTTTTGGACCCGCCTCACGTGCCGGGTCCGAAAGGACCCGGCCTACGGCCGGCGCAGCTCCTCCATCGCGCTCTGCACGAGCTGCTTGGCGTCGTCCAGCTGCTCGAGGACGAGGGCGATGTCCATGCGCGGACGGCCGGGAAATCGTTCGCTCTGGCAGTAGACGCCGTGCTGGCCGACGAGCGCCAGAGAATCCGTCAACAGATCCAGCGCGACAGCCAGACGCCCGCGCGTCGCGCCCATCATCGTCTCATGGTGCTCGAGCGTATCCCGATGCTTGTCGAAGGGTGAGGTCATATCACTTTTCGTGGTTTCGACGGCCGTAGCTCGACCCGGCTGGGAAGGCTCCGCGGCTCGTGCCGCAGCAGGTTGATCACCACTTCGGCGACCTCTTCCGGCGCGATCTTCCAGTCCGCGCCTTTCGAGGAATCGCCGCTCGAGAATCCCGTGGCGACCGATCCGGGCATGACATAACTCACGCGGATGTCATCGTACCGGAGCTCCTGCATCAGAGCCTCGCTGAAGGCATTGAGGCCGGCCTTCGACGCGCAGTAGGCCGCGGCCCCCGCGAAAGGGTTGCTGCCGGCGAGGCTGCTGATATTGATGATGAACCCGCCGCCGCGCCGCCGCAGATGTGGAATGGCGGCGTGGCACGCATTGAACACGCCAGTCAGGTTCGTCTCGAGCACCTCCGCCCACTGCTCCGGCGTCATCTCGCTCACGTTGGCGAACACGCCGACACCGGCGTTGTTCACGAGGATGTCGAGGCCGCCGAAGCGCGTCGCCGCCGCACCGATCGCCTGCTCGACGTCGGCGTACCGCCGCACGTCGGCACGGCGCGAGGCAACATCGCCTGGACTTCCCGGACCCGCGCGCTCGAGCTCGAGCCGCGCCGCGTCAAGATGCGCCTCGTCGCGACCGGTCACGACAACCTTCACGTCCTCGGCGACGAGTGCCCGAGCGATCGCGAGGCCGATGCCCCGCGAACCGCCCGTCACCACCGCCACCTTTCCAGCCAGCGTTTGCATCGGGTATTACAATATCGCACCGCATGCGCGAGGTCGCCATCGTGGGAGCCGGAGAGCTGGGCGGCCTGACCGCTCACGCGCTGGCACGGCGCAACGCCGCCGGCGTCGTTCGCCTGATCGACGACCGGGGCCGCCTGGCGGCGGGGAAGGCGCTCGACATCAGCCAGGCGGCCCCCGTCGAAGGCTTCGCCACGACGGTCATCGGATCGACCGATCTGTCGACGGCTGCAGGGGCGAGCGTGATCGTCATTGCCGACGGCGTGGACGAGCTTTCACCTGAGGGCGATAACAGCCTCCTGCTCGTCAGGCGCCTCAATGCGATCGCGCCGCGCGCGCGCTTCGTGTGCGCGGATGCACCGCACCGCGAACTGGTAGACCGCAGTGTCCGCGAGCTTCGCCTCTCACGCTCGAAGATTCTTGGTTCGGCCAGCGAAGCCTTCGTCGCCGCGGCGACTGCCGTCGTGGCGCTCGAGCTCGACGTCTCGCCTCGCGACGTGGCGCTGTCGATCCTTGGGATTCCACCAGATCGGATTGTCATCGCGTGGGAGAACGCGGCCGTGTCGGGATTTGCCGTGGGTGGGACGATGACCGAGCCGGTCCGGCGCCGGATGACCCAGCGCATCGCGGCGCTCTGGCCAGCAGGGCCGTGCGCCCTTGCCGCGGCGGCTGGGAAGGTCGTCGACGCCCTGCTGGGCAATTCGCGCCGGCCCGTCACCTGCTTCGTCGCGCCAGACGACGGCGCAGGGGTTCGCGCGCGGACCGCGGCCCTTCCCGTCAGAGTGGGCCCGGCCGGCGTCGTCGAGGTGGTCATGCCGGCGTTGAGCGTGGCGGAGCGCGTGGCGCTCGACAACGCGATGATGCTGTGACACCGGGACAGGACGGGCGGGAGAGGCAGGAAGGGCCGGAGGGGCCGGACAAGCTCAGCCAGTCGTAGTGTCCGGCTTAAGCCGGACTCACTCGCAGCGAAGAGCGATCATGGGTTCGACTCTCGTCGCCCGGCGTGCCGGGATGTAGCATGCGAGCATCGCTACGAGCGCCAGCATCACACCCACGGCTGGAATAGGTGATCGGATCGTGCGCTGTCACTTCGAAGAGCAGGATTCCCAGCCCACGGCCGAGCGCGAACGCGCTGAGCGACCCGATGGCGATGCCGCTAAGGGCCCAGGCCATGCCGCCTCGCAGCACGAGGCGCAGGATTTGAGCGCGCTCGGCGCCGATCGCCATGCGCACGCCAATTTCCTGCGTTCGCTGGGCGACCGAATACGAGAGCACACCGTAAACACCGACTGCTGCGAGCAGAAGTGCGACGAGGGCAAACGCACCGCTCAACGTGGTGGTGAACCGCGCCTGCGCACTACTGTCGTCGAGCCAGTCGTGCAGGCGGCGGACCTGATAGACCGGCTGGGCCGGATCGATGTCCAGGACGGCTCGAGCAATCGTCGGGACGATCGCCGACGGCTCAGCTGCGGTCCGCACCAGCAACGTCATCGTCCTTTGCGGGAACTGGATCACGGAGAGGTAGACGGCGGCGCTGGGCTCGCGATCCAGACCGCCGCCGCAGCAGCCCCGCCCATCCGCGCCGCGGATGTCCCCGACCACACCAACCACTTCGTGCTGTCGCCCATTCCAGTCGAGAGCCTGCCCGACTGGGCTCTTGTCGGGCCAGAGCTGACGAGCGACGCTCTCGCCGACGACTGCGACCAGGGGCGACCCCGAGCCGTCCTGCTGACCGAAATAGCGGCCAGCCAGCAACGGCACACCCAGAGCCCGAAAGTAGTCCGGGCTCACCATGTGCTCCACGGCCGCGATCCCCGCGCCAAGATCACGGTCCCGCGCCCTGCCGCCCGCGCGCACACCGGGCCCGAATGGCGCCGTGATCCCGACCGCCACAGACTGCACCTGTGGCATGCCGTCGAGCGATTCCAGCAGTCGGCGCCAGAAGGCCCACGTGCGCGCTGCATCCGGATACTGGCCCTGGGGCAGCGAGATCCTCGCCGTGATCACGCCCTCTGGTTCGAACCCGGGGCGGACCTGCTGCAGCCGGACGAAACTCTGCAGAAGCAGCGCCGCGCCCACGAGCAGCATCGTGGCGAGGGCCATCTGCGAAACGACGATGGCGTGTCGCGCCAGCGTTCCCGAGGGACCAGCGACCCCCCTGCCGCTCTGGACGAGTGAAGGCACCAGAGCGACGCGCGACGCGCGCACGGCCGGAACCAACCCCATGAAGAGGCCGCTCGCGAGCGACAAGAGCAGGCCGACGCCGAGTACCGTCGCGTCGATCCTGATTTCGTCGATCCGCGGCACCGTGGGCGGCAGCATCACCCGCAGGGCCTGAACCGCAAAGACCGCCAGCAGCACACCGCACGCGCCGCTCACGACCGCGAGGCAGACGCTCTCGGTGACGAGCTGGCGAACGAGGCGTGAGCGTCCGGCGCCCAGCGCCGTACGTAAGGCGAATTCGCGCTGACGAGAGATGCCTCTTGCCAGCAGCACGCTGGCTACGTTCGCACAGGCAATGAGCAGCACCATCCCCACGGCGGCGAGCAGCACCAGCAGCGAGGGACGGACTCGCTCATCGAGCATGGAGTTGTAGAGGGTCTCAAGTCGCACACTCCAGTCTTTGTTCGTGGCGGGGAACTCCTGCTCCATGGCGGCGGCGATGCGGCGCATCTCGTCACGTGCGCGATCCATGGAGACGCCAGGACGCAGCCGGCCGACAACGCGGACGACGCGATTGCCACGATTCTCGCGCGCTGGATCAATGGTGAGCGGCACGAAGATCTGCGGGCTGCCTCCGGCGGAATCAATCTGCGCCCGTCCCACCTCGCGGAACGCGCGGGGCACGACGCCGATGACCTGATGACGTTCACCGTTCAGGGTGATGGACTGCCCGACAATCGCGGCGTCACCGCCGAAGCGTCGCCGCCAAAGCGCTTCCGCGATCAACGCTACGCGTTCGGCCCCCGGCCGCTCGTCTTCGGCACGAAAGCTGCGGCCGGCGAGGGGCGGCAGGCCGAGCACGCTGAACATCGACGCGGTGATCGCGCCGCCGGGCAGTCGCTCTGGCTCACCGTGGCCAGTGAGGGTGACAGCGGCGCCCCCGAACGCCGCGATCGCTTCCGTGCTCGTGGCACGTTCTGCCCACGAGAGATAGTTGAGGGTCGAGACGCGGAACAACGGTCTGTCCGCCTGAGGGTTGTCCTCGAACAGCTCAACGAGCCGGTCGTGTGCTGGATACGGCAGCGGGCGCAGCATGACGGCGTAGACGACACTGAAGACGGCCGTGCTGCCGCCCACCCCCAGCGCGATCGTGAGCAGGGCCGTGGCCGCCACGATAGGCGTACGCGAAAACTGACGGAACGCGTAACGAATGTCCTGCCAGAAGCCCTCTACGGTCGACTCCCAACCGATGTCTCGCGCCCCTTCCTTTATCGCGTCCAGGCTGCCGATCTCGACGCGCGCGGCGCGAACGGCTGCCTCGCGGGTCAGGCCGGCTGCCATCTTCTGTTCGGCGGCTGTCTCCAGGTAGGCGCGGAGCTCCTCGTCCATGTCTTGTTCCACGTGTGTTTTGTGGAACAGACGCCGGAACCCGCTGACGATGCGGCGGAGGATCAGCATCACAGCTCTCCCCCTGAGGCTCGAAAATTACTCGCAGCGAAGCGCGACCATCGGGTCCACCTTCGCGGCGCGGCGCGCCGGAACGTAGCCGGCGATCGTGACGCACAGAATGAGCACGAGAGCCGCGATGGCGGAGTGTTGCGGATCGGTCGGGCTCACGCCGTACAGCTGACTCGCGACAAGTTGAGTCGCGGCAAACGCGGCCGGGATGCCGATCAGTATCCCGACAACACCCTGAGCCAGAGCCTCCCGAAGGACCATCCCGATACCGCGCTCGGTTCGCGCCCAAAGCCATGCGAATGCCGATTTCGCTGGTACGGCGTTGAACCATGTAGGCCATCAAGCCATAAAGTCCGACGCAGGCGAGCACGAGCGCGAGCAACCCGAAGCACATCGTCAGCACGGCAATGACGTTCTCCTGGTTCAGCTCGCGGCCGATCTGGTCGGACAGCGTGTCGACGCGCAACACCGGCAGGCCAGGGTCGATTTCCGCGAGCGCCTGCCGGATCTGTCCGACAACCGCAGTCGGATTGCCGGTGGCGCGTACCTCGATCGCGTTGATGAAATTCGACCCGTCCCGGGCGGCAGACGCGGCGTCGCCCTGCTTCACCTGCAACAGCGGCAGGAATGCCATCGGCGTCGGATCCTCACGGGGACTGTCGTATTTCGCGTTCTCGACCACGCCGACGATCTCGAGATCGGCGGAAGTGCCGTCGTCGCTGTCGATGCCGAAGCGCCTGCCGATCGGATTTCCGTCCGGCAGGTAGCGATCGACGAACGCTTCGTTCACAACGGCGACACGCGACGACACGGGCGTGTCGTGCTCATCGAAGGCGCGGCCCCGCAGAACCCTCGTGCCGAGAGTCTCGAAGTAACGCGACGAGACACGATTCAACCGCGCGGACACGTTTTCCTGCGGTTGTGGCGTGTAGCCCTGAACCGAGACCGTGTATGCCCAGCAGCAGCTGTTGAACGGACTGTAGTAGGAGAAGGCCGCGCTCTTCACGCCGGGGAGGGAATTCAAGCGCGCGTCCATCTGCTGATACAACGGCCCCAGACGGTTGTACTCGTATCGCGCAAGTCCCGGATCGACGCTGACGACCAGAACGTTCTCGCGATCGAAACCGAACGGCTGGTCCGTGAGGTTGACCAGGCTGCGCACGAACGAGCCGGCGCCGGCCAGCACGACGAGCGAGAGCGCCACTTCTCCAACGATCAGCAGGTTGCTCAAGCCGAACTTCCGGCGAGAGACCGAACCAAGGATGCCTCGGCTCGTGCCGCCGATCGAAGGCGCAGCCTCCGAGGTCGTGCGCATCGCGGGGAGGAGCCCGAACACGACCGCCGCCGCGCACGAGAGCGCGAACGCAAATGCGAGAACGACGGAAATCGGGCGCCGCCTGGATGGGGACGTAATTCGTCCCGCGGAAGACAAGAGCCACGAGCAGCTTCGTGCCTGCCAAGGCGACCAGGAGACCGAGCGCGCCACCGAGGAGGGCCAACGTCAGGCTCTCGGTGAGCGACTGGCGCGCGAGACGCCCCCGGCTGGCGCCGAGCGCGAGCCGGATCGACGTTTCGGCACGGCGCGCCGTGCCTCGCGCGAGCAGGAGGTTGACGATGTTCGCACAAGCGATCAGCAGAACCGCCGTCGAGATGCCCAGCAGAAGTCGCAACGTCTGCGAATAGTTCCGTCGCATGCGGGGGATACCGCTGCCGCCAGGCGTGAGCTCGACGCGGCTGTTGGCAATGCGCCGCCGCCGTTCGTCGGAAACGGTCGACCCCTCACGCGTGATGAGCCAATTCTGCAGCGCCGCCGTCAGGCGGGCCTCGCCTTGCGGCGCGGAATGCTCGGCTTCAGCCGGCCCATGAGATAAAGCCAGTGCGCACCGGGGTCGTCGATTACGGTGCGCTGCAGGGTTCAGGTGGCGATCGACGGAGATCGGGAGCCAGAAACCGGGCGGATCGGGTTGGAGGGTTTCCCCGTGGAACTCCGGTGGGGCGACGCCGACGATCGCGACGGACACACCGTTGAGATCGACAGTGGAGCCGACGGCCGACAGGTCCCCGTTGAGCCTGTCCTGCCAATAGCGAAAGCTCACGACGCGCGACCGGCGGCGCCGACGGCGAATCATCGGACGGGACGATGGTACGACCCAGCGCCGCATTTACCCCGAGCACATCAAAGTAGTTCCCGGATACGAGCTTGGCGCCGGCCGGCTGCGCCGCGCCCGAACCCGTGTGATGCACACTCACTACCTCATTCGCCGAGCTCTGGAAGGCAAAGAGGCCTTCGAACACATTCGTATCCTGGAGATGGTTCGTAGAGCTCGTGGGAGAAGATAAAAAAGGACCCGGACAAGACTCTGAACACGCCATAGCCTCGGGCGTCTCCGAGCAGGACCAAGCCGCCCGGATCGCGGACCGGCAGCGACTTCAGCAGCACGGCATCAATGAGCGTGAAGATCGCGGTATTGGCCCCGATGCCGAGGGCGAGCGTCAGCACGGCGACGACCGTGAATCCCGGCGAACGGCGCAACATTCGCAGCGCGTAGCGCACGTCCTGCCAGAAGGTCTCCACGATCGATTCCCACCCGATGTCCCGCGCCCCTTCCTTGATGGCGTCCAGGCTGCCGATCTCGACGCGCGCCGCACGAACGGCCGCCTCGCGGGTCAGGCCGGCTGCCATCTTCTGTTCGACGGCGGTCTCCAGGTAGGCGCGGAGCTCCTCATCCATGTCCTGTTCCACCCGTGTCGTGTGGAACAGACGCCTGAACCCGCTGACGATGCGGCGAAGTATGAGCATCACAGCTCTCCCAGCGAGGCTCGAAGAATCCTCGTGATCGCTGCCGTCTGCGCTTCCCAGTCACGCGTCGCGCGTTTGAGCGTGGTTCGTCCCTGCGGCGGTGAGGCTGTAGTACTTCGCCCGCCGGTTGTTCTCCGTCGCGCGCCATTCGCCCTTGATGAGCCCGTCCCGCTCCAGACGTCGAAACGCCGGGAACAGCGATCCGGCGTTGACCTGAAATGCGCCTTTGCTGATCTGTTCGATCCGGACGCCGATGCCGTACCCGTGCATCGGCTCGAGCGCAAGCGTCTTCAGAATCAGCATGTCGAGCGTGCCCTGTACGACCGCGCTCTGCTTGTTGTCCGGGCTCATTCCGTCCCTCCTCTAGATCGACAAGAGGAAGACACGATACACACCCGTTCTCTAGATTGTCAAGAGGAGTGCTGCGGCACGAGGGCGGGAAGGGCTGGAACGGCAGGAGAGGCTGGAAGGGGCTGCAACGGAAACGAGTCCGCGCTGGCGCGCGACTTGAACATGCAAAGCAGCATGCTCAAACTGAGACATCACTCGCTCGTCGCCTGGCAGCGCGCGGACGATCTCTTCATCAAGCTGCATGTTCTTACGATCAAGCAGTTTCCGGCATTCGAACGCTTTGAGCTGGGTAGCCAGTTACGAAGGGCTGCCTATTCCGTTCCGGCGAATATCGTTGAAGGATTTGCACGCCGGCACCGGCGGGAACGTTTGCATTTCCTCAACATCGCGGAGGGGTCGCTCGCGGAAGCTGGCTATTGTCTGCACGTAGCGAGGCGTCTCGGGTACATCACCGAGGAAGCGCTGATCGAGTTGGAAATGGAACTGAACGGCGTCGGCGCGCCGCTCGCCGGCCTGATTCGCTCGACGAGATTGATGCCTACTGTGATGCCGCCTGTGGTGTGCGGCGTTCTGATTGTGGAGTTCCTCTTGTGACCTTCCAGCCCGTCCTGCCGTTCCCGCCCGTCCAGCCCTCCTGCCGTCCCGCCGTTCCCGCACCTCCTGCCTTTCCAGCCACTCCCGCCCGTCCAGCCTCTCCTGCCCGTCCCGCCCCGTCAGCACCCGTAGCAGGGCTTGTGCAGCGTCAATCCTCCGGCGAAGTCGGTCAGTTGCTTGCGCAGAATCACACGGCCACGATGCAAACGCGACTTCAGCGTCTGGTCCTTGACGCGGAGCATGGCGCTCGCCTCTTCGGTCGACATTCCCTGGATGTCGCGGAGCATGACCGGCGCGCGATAGATGGCGGGAAGAGCGAGGATGGCGCGAAACACCCGGCTGCGGAGCTGCGACCTGAGGATGCGCTCGTCGGCCAGGTTGCTCCAGTCGGCGAGGTCGCGCGGGGCCGGGGACGATTCGTCGCCTTCAGCGGAAATCGAGTGCCGCTCGTCGACCTGAGACCGCTGATAGCTGGCGGTCCGCACGCGCGACATCGCGGCGTTGAACGTGATTCGGTAGATCCACGACGAGAGGGCCGAATCGCCGCGGAAGTGGGTGATGTTCCGGTATACCTTGAAGAGCACGTCCTGGGTCACCTCTTCCGCATCCTCCTTGTTCCGCAGATAGCGGAAGGCAAGCTGGAAGATCCGGGTGCGATAGGCGTCCGCCAGATCGGCAACCGCCGATTCGTCGCCCGCCTGCAGTCGTTCGAGGAGATCCCGATCCTGTAGGTTGTGTGAGTTGTGTGAATCGTGCATTGAGTCCCTGGTCCGACGATGAAAACCCCGGCCGAATCGGCAATATTCCGAACTCCGAGCACTGGCCGCAAGATATTGATTACAGGGGCTTTATCTGAGTAGGAGTCCGAGGACGATGGTCGGCCCGAGGACGCCGATCCCTATGATCAGCGCCATCAGCGCGGCAGCCACGGGGCGTCCGAAGTTCAGCGTCCATTTCGCCCCCGCTCGCGTCGGCACGAAAAGGGCCGGATCGTCCGCGTTGCAGTAGAGCTGACCAAGGCGCCAGTGTTCGACCACCAACGGCCGGCTGGCCGGCCGCCCGACGCGGACGTTGGCGCGGGCAGTCGCGCCGATCGTGAGCAGAATCGCCACCATCCCGACCAGCGAGTACACCAGCCCCAAATCGCCCTGCTCGCGCTGCCACATGCCGACCAGCGCCACGGCAGCGTAGCCCTGGAAGGCGACCCAGATGAGCGCCATCAGCGCCACGCACTCGGCCGCAGCCGAGGCTGCCTTCACGTCGGGGGCTCCCTCGTCGTGTACGCCGTGCGATCGTGACAGCAGGAGAGCGCCTATGGCGCCCAGCGTGAGCGTCAACGCCACTTGAACGATTACCGGCATCATGACGCGCGCGAGGGTCTTGAACTGCCATCCGATTGGCACGCCGCTCGGTCCGAAACGAACCGGCAGCAACTCTGGCAGGGCGGCGTATCGGGTGACGAGAAACAGCCCGCTGAATGCCACGACCAGCGCGGTCGCCGCGATGGCCCCGTCAGTCAACCGCGACTGCCGGACCCACCGGTGGTGCGGTGCGACGGTCACGCGCGCACCGCTTCGAGGGGCGCGACAACCGGCGTGCGTGCGAACACATCGCCGAAGTGCAGGACGATGCGGTCTTCGACCTCGACGCGGTCGACCGGGCGGCCGAGCACACGGGCGAGCGAGGTGACGCCCCGGTCCGCAATGCCGCACGGCACGATCAGATCGAAATACTCCAAGTCGGTCGTCACGTTGAAGGCGAATCCGTGGCTGGTCACCCAGCGCGCGATCCGCACGCCGATGGCGGCCAGCTTGTCGCGGCCCACCCAGACACCGGTCAACCCGTCCACGCGCTGCGCGGCCACACCGTAATCGGCCGCCGTTCGAATCAGCACTTCCTCGACGTCGCGCACATAGCGGTGCACGTCACACCGATCGGGCTGCAAATCGATAATCGGGTAGCCGACGATCTGGCCCGGCCCATGGTAGGTGATGTCACCACCCCGCCCGGCCTCGTGCACCTCGACGCCGCGCGCGCGGAGCGTGTCGGAGGCCGCCAGAATGTGAGCGCGTCCCCCGTCGCCACGCACGCCCAGCGTCAGCACGTGGGGATGCTCGAGAAGGAGCAACACGTCATCGATCGCTCGGGGGGCCCCTTCCCCCCGGTCGCGCTGTGCGGGCACCGCATCGCCCCGCCTCGCTTCAGAGCGGCTGCGCTGTCGCTCTTCGACCAGCGTTCGCTGCATGGCAAGACCGTCGGCATACGCCACGCGTCCGAGTCGACGGATTTCGACGGTTCGCATCGTTCAGGACTCTTATCGGCTCGGGGCGGCACGGGTCCAACGACCGCGCCCTACCGCTGTTGGGGCGGGGTTGCGGCCCCACCTTCCGTCTGCGGCCAGTTCTCCAGGGTGTGCTTGAGGTGCGACATGAACTCGTCGGCGACTGCCCCGTCGATCAGCCGGTGGTCGTAGCCGATGGTGAGGTAGCCCATCGGCCTGATGGCGATCGCGTCGTCGATCACCACCGCGCGCTTTTCAATCATCCCGACGCCGAGGATCGCCACCTGCGGCTGGTTGATGATCGGCATCCCGAACAGCGCGCCGAAGACGCCCGGATTCGTAATCGTAAACGTGCCGCCCGCGACTTCGTCGGGCTTGAGCTGCTTGGCGCGCGCACGATTCGCGAGGTCCGCGACCGCGCGGCTCAGGCCCAGTAGATTTTTCTCGTCGGCGTTCTTGATCACCGGGACGATGAGGCCCCAGTCGAGCGCAACCGCCACACCGAGGTTGACCGATTTGTGAAAGACGATGTTGTCGCCATCGATCGACGCGTTGACGACGGGCACTGCTTGAATCGCGTCCACGACCGCCCTGAGAATGAAAGAGAGAAAGGTCAGCTTTGCGCCGGCGGCTTCGAACTCCGCCTTCCTGGCTTCCCGAATCTTCGCGACGCGTGAGAAGTTGACCTCGAAGACGGAGTGGACGTGCGCCGAAGTGCGCCGGCTCATGACCATGTGCTCGGCGATCCTCTTGCGCATCACCGACATTTTTTCGACACGATCGGACGCTGCGCCTGGGCCGGTCTGAAGACCGGCCCCTACGAGTGGGCGCCCCGGAACCGTCCGGCCCTCCGGACCTTCCCGCCTTTCGTGCCCCTCCTGCCCTTCCCGCCCCTCCTGCCCTTCCCGCCCTTCCTGCCCCTCCCGCCCAATGAACCCGAGGATGTCGTCCCTTGTCACACGGCCAGAGATGCCGGTTCCGGCAATCCGAGAGATATCGACGTTGTGCTCCTTGGCGATCTTGCGAACGAGAGGCGACGATCGCTGCCGGACCACATCGTCTGCCGCCGGCGCCGGCCGGGGCGGCGGTTTGGGAGCCGCCTCCGGGCGGGCCTGAAGGCCCGCCCCTACTTCTGATCGGCCGTCGGGGGCGGCTGGCTTGGGCGGCGCTACTGCGCCATCGGCCTGAGGCGCAGGCGCGGGCGCGGAAGTGTCAGTAGGCTCGGCCGCGCGCGGCGCCGGCACTTTCGTCTCTTCGTGGGGTCCGGCTTTAGCCGGGCCAGGGGCCGGCGGCGTTGCCGCTGCTGCCTGGCCGGCCTCGCCGATGACCGCCACGACGGTGTTGACCGGGACCGTCTCGCCCTTCTTTATGGCGGATCTCGTTGACGACCCCGGCAACGGGCGACGGGATCTCCGCGTCGACCTTGTCGGTGGAGATCTCGAACAGCGGCTCGTCCCGATCGACCCGGTCGCCCACTTTCTTCAACCACCGGACGATCGTGCCCTCCGCGATCGACTCGCCCATCTGCGGCATCACGACATCGGTTGGCATAGCAACTCTCAATCGCGTAATCGAGTAATCGGGTAATCGGGTAATTGATTGGTGGATTTTTCAATTGAATGCTCGATTTGTCGCTCAATTCCCCAATAAATTACTCCATCACCCGATTATCCAATTACCCGATTCACAAATGTATGGCGGCGCCATGCGCAGCATGCGCCGCCTCGCCGATGGCCTCGGCCATCGTGGGGTGCGCGTGGATGGTCCGGACCAGCTCTTCCACCGTCGATTCGAGGCGGAGCGCGAGGGTCGCCTCCGCGACGAGCTCGGTCGATCGCGATCCGATCATGTGGACGCCGAGCACCTCGTCGTACTTCTTGTCGGCTACGATCTTCACGAAGCCTTCGGCTTCGCCCGCCATCTTCGCGCGTGCCAGCACGCCGAACGGAAACGTGCCGATGCGGACGTCGTAGCCGCGCTCCCTGGCTTCGAGCTCGGTCAGGCCGACACTGCCAATCTCGGGGTCGCAGTAGGTGCAGCCCGGCACGTGATCGTAATTGAGCGCACGGGTCTCACGCCCGGCGATTCGCTCCGCGGCGATGATGCCTTCGGCTGACGAGACATGGGCGAGCTGCGGGTGGGCGCCACCCCCGAGCGTCACGACGTCGCCGATGGCCGAGATGCCCGGGCACGTTCGTCTTGTACAGCGCATCCACCTTGATGTACCCCTTGTCCAGCTCGAGGCCAACCCGTTCCACGTCGAGCCCCGCGGTGACGGGTCCACGGCCGGTGGCGACGAGCAGATAATCGGCACGAATCGCGCTCGTCGTGCCATCAGCGAGCTGCACGTCCATCTCCACGCCGCCGCCCTTCACCGCGGCTCTCGTGACCTTCGCGCCGGTGTGGCTGGTGATGCCCTGCTTGCGGAAGGATTTCTGGAGCTCCGCCGACACCGCCTCGTCTTCGACGGGCACCAGCCGCGGCAACAGCTCGATGATCGTCACCTCGCTGCCGAAGCGCCGGAAGATGGAGGCGAACTCGACGCCGACCGCGCCGCTGCCCAGAATCGCGATCGACTTCGGGATCTCCGGCAGGTGGATGGCTTCGTCGCTCGTCAGGATGCGTTTGCGATCGATCTCGATGCCCGGCACGCTGCGCGGCACCGAACCGGTCGCGAGGATGATCTCCTTGCGGGCCCGCAGCGTCTGCGCGTCGCCCTCGAAGACGTCGACGGCATTGCCGCCGGTCAACCGCGCCGTGCCCTTGATCCAATCAATCTTGTTCTTCTTGAAGAGAAACTCGATCCCTTTCGCCATTCCGCCGACGATGCGATCCTTGCGCGCGTGCACCTGCGCCATGTCGAGGCCGAAGGGGCCGGAACCGGCGCCGGTGATACCCCATTCCTTCGCCTGCTGGACAATCTTGAGAGCGTGGGCGTGCTCGAGCAGCGCCTTGGTCGGGATGCAACCCCACAGCAGGCACGTCCCGCCGAGCGCTTTCTGCTTCTCGACCACCGCGACGGCCAGGCCGAGCTGCGCTGCGCGGATGGCGGCAACATAACCGCCGGTTCCGGCTCCGATCACGACGACGTCGTATTCCTTCATACGTCTGAAAAAGGGGCGCTTTTCGGCGAAAAGTCCGACCCTTTATCGCTTCAGTGATGAAAGCGGCACGAAGGCGGTCGTGCCGGACTGTCGCGCCGGCTCCGGCGCAACCTCTTCGGTCCGTAGTAGCCGGCTCCAGACGGGTGACGCGAGCGCGGAGCTGCCCGTACTCGTACCGCAGCTCCCAGTACGACTCAGTCAGCCGCTCGAGCCGCCTGGCGACTCGCCGCGCGCGCAGGAACGCGCCAAGGGCGAAGAAGAGGGCTGCGCCAATGAGCAGCCACTGAACGTTCAACAGACCGTACCTTAGCGAACGGCTTGCAACAGTGTCAACCGCCTGCCACAATTATCGCGGACGCGCGCGACTCCCTCAACCCAATGGTCCATAAGCCCAAAACCGTCCTCATCGTCGACGACGATGAGGGTATGCGCGATACGCTGACCGGCATTCTGAAGCGCGACTACCACGTGCTTCGTGTGGCCAGCGGCGAAGCCGCTCTCCCCATTCTGAATCGCGAAGACGTCGATTTGATTCTGCTCGACGTCCGCCTGCCGGGCATCAGCGGCTTCGAGGTCCTGCGCATCGTCAAGGAGAACTACGGCCTGATCGAGGTCATCATGATCTCGGCCATCAGCGAGATCGAGACGGCCGTGCAGGCGATGAAGCACGGCGCCTATCACTACATCACCAAGGACTTCGACTACGACGAGCTGCGGTCGCTCGTCGGCAACGCGGGCGAGCGGCAGGACCTGAACCGGCAGGTGATGACGTTGTCGGCCCAGGTCGCAGACCAGACGCGAGCGGGAATTCGTCGTCGGCTCGAGCAAGAATTACACGCGACATCGTCGACCTCGTGCACAAGGTCGCCAAGCTGTCGGCGACGGTCCTCATCCTCGGAGAGAGCGGAACGGGCAAGGAGCTGCTCGCCCGGCTGATTCACCGCGAGGCCGGGGATCCGGAGGCGCCGTTCATCGCGGTCAACCTGGCGGCGATTCCGCGCGAGCTCGCCGAAAGCGCGCTCTTCGGCCACGAGCGCGGCGCGTTTACCGGCGCGCACCGCCAGCAGCTCGGGAAGTTCGAGCTGGCATCGAGCGGCACGCTGTTCCTCGACGAAATCGGCGACCTGCGGCTCGACCTGCAGGCAAAGCTGCTGCGCGCCATCCAGGAAGGCGAGATCGAGCGGGTCGGTGGGACGAAGCCGATCAAGACCGATTTCCGGCTGATTGCGGCGACCAACGTGGACCTCGAGAAAGCGGTGAAGGAAGGACGGTTCCGCGAGGATCTCTACTACCGCATCAACGTCATCCCCATCAAGCTGCCGCCGCTGCGGGAACGGTCCGAGGACATTCCCGCAGCTCGCCGAGTTCTTCCTGCGGCGCTACACGGCGCGGTTCAGGAAGCGGATCGAGGGCATCAGCGATTCCACGATGGCGATGCTGAAGAAATACTGGTGGCCGGGCAACATCCGCGAGCTGGAGAACCTGATCGAGCGTCTCGTCGCGGTCAGCGACAAGGAATACATCTCAGAAGAGGACCTCCCGCTCGAGTTTCATTTCGCCCAGCTCGAGCCGCGCCAGCGGGGCGACAACTCGCTGTTCGAGGAGGCGACCAATACATTCGAGCGAAATTTCCTCCTGCGTGCCGCTGGAGAAGTGCGGCTGGAACGTCACTGGCAACCGCCGAGTACCTCGGGATCCCGTTGAGCACGCTGAAATACAAGATGGACAAGCTCGACGTGCGTCAACTGGCGAAACGATTGCGCGGGGTCTGACGCCAGCCAAGAAGCTGCCCGCGTCGGCCAAGTCCTTGTCCCATTCTCGCAAACAGCTGATTCCAACCGACTAAGCGCCGACGGCCGCGGTTGGACCGCTCGACGGAGCGGCCAACCCGTTAGCCGGACGGCTCGCGCGCCACCGCGAGCACGCCTGACCTCGGCCGAATGCGTCGAAATTGCCGAACAGATTCAGCGATCGTGCGGTTGGCCCTGGCGCTGGAATACCCGTTGCAGATTCACACCATCGTAATCAAAAACGCGTTCTTAACCAGCAACCGATGGTTCGTTCAGATTAACCCATGCAGCCATCCATCTTCAATGTTCGTGTGCCTCTGCCGGCCCGGAACGAGGTGTTCCTCATGAATACCCTCACCGACGCGCAGCTGGTGGTTTCACCGGACGTGACCGATCTGCTCGACCGGTTCGGCGGCGACGGCCCGATGGACTTGATCAGTGAAGACGAGCGCGAGGCGCATGACGCTGCTGTCGGAGAACGGCTTCCTGGTGCCGAATCGCGAGGCGGACCGGACCGCGCTCGACAAGTACTTTTCGTCAGTCAAGAACGACACGGCCGAACTGAGCGTGACGCTGCTGACGACGCTCCAGTGCAACTTCGCCTGCGATTACTGCTTCCAGGGCGATCACGGCGATTACAACAAGTTCGCCGACAAGATGACGCTCGAAACGGCGGCGCAGGTCGCCACCTGGATCGAGCGCGAGCTCGATCGCGTGCAACCCGAGACGTTCCAGCTGACGTTCTTCGGCGGCGAACCGCTTCTCAATCTGCCGGTGATGTACTACCTGGCCGAGGAGCTCTGGGGCCGCACGCAGCTGCGCGGCGTGCCGATGGGGATCAGCGTCATCACGAACGGCCTGCTGCTGACGCCCGAGGTGGTGGATCGACTGCTGCCGTACGGATTGCGCGGCGTCAAGATCACACTCGACGGCGACCGCGACGCCCACAACCGGATGCGTCCGCTTCGCGGCGGCCAGGGCACGTTCGACCGCCTGATCGAGAACATCCGGAGCGTCGCCGGGCGGACCAGCATCGCGATCGGCGGCAACTTCGACGAGAGCTCGGCGGACAGCTTCTCCGGCCTCATCGACTTCCTCAGCCAGCAGGACTTCGCGGACAAGCTCGTCAACGTCAACTTCAAGCCGATCGTGCGGAACGAAGACGCCGAAGGTTTCTGCGGCGCTGGCGGTCAAGGGAATGCTGCCGCTGACTCCGGTCGGCGCCAACGGCAAGCCGCTCGACGGCACCTGCATGTCGAACGTCGGCGACGGCGGCGGCGCCGGGTGCGACAGCTGCGATTTCCTCGACGACAAGATGAACATCCTGCAGGCAGGAGACCAAGCAGCCACGGCTTCTTCACGCCGGACGGCGTGCACGGCGGCCCCTGCCACGTCCACCACACGCACGCGCACACGATCGGGCCGGACGGCTCGCTCTACGCGTGCCCCGGCTTTACCGGCGAGAAAGCGTTGTCCACCGGCCACATCGACGGCCGGCGGGACGCCAAGCGCGAAAGCGCGCTCGAACAGTTCGAAAGGCTCCATCCCTGGGACGAATGCCAGGATTGCGCGTTTATCCCCACGTGCGCAGGGGGATGTCTGGTTGCATCGCTCAGCCAGCTTGGCGACATGACCAAGCCGACATGTCACAAGCGGAGTTTCGAATCGGCGCTCGTTGCGCTGGCACATGACGTGGCCAGCGCAGCTTAACCATCAGGAGACTACAATGAAGATTACTGTTATCAAGAAGGCGACCAACGCGAAGCCGAGCCCGTTTTGTGCAGCGTTCATCGACGAAGGCTTGTTGAACAAGAGGTAGATTGGCGACCATCGGACCAGGAACCGTGCAGCGCGTTACATTGCCGCATTGCGTTCTTGATGCGGCTGGGTGGATGGTCCTGCTCGCGGTGCTTGGCACTGGCGGGTTGCCGAAGCTCCGAGCCGTGCGAGATCAGAGGCAGAGGAGGTCACACTTCGCGTCGGCGTCGGTGAGCCTCTCGTCTGTCAACGCGCAGGCCGGGCTGAGGCAGATCGCGGAAATACTGTCTGGCGAGGGCCTGGTGAGAATCGATCAGAATGGCCGGGCGACACCTTGGCTTGCAGAGGGGTGGAATTTAGCCGCGGACGGTCTTTCCGTAGCTATTCGCCTACGGTCGGGGGCAAAGTTTCACGACGGCTCCCCTGTAACCGCCTACCGCCGTTCTAAATTCGTTGAACAAGACGCTGCCACAGTTCATGGGCCCTGCGTTTGAAGACGTTGACAACATCTCGGCGAAGGGCGACTACCAGGTCGAGATCAGATTTCGACGAGCGTCTCCGTTCTTGTTGGAGGCGCTCGAAATTCCGATCCGGCAGTCCGACAATCCAGAGATTGGAACCGGGCCCTTTCAGACCTCTGATTCGACGTCTTCTGACGAGCTTCGAGCCAACGATCACTACTACTTGGGCCGCCCACAACTCGATCGAATCGTCGTCACGAACTATCCAAGCACCCGTGCTGCGTGGGCCGATTTGCTACGCGACCGAATCGACATGCTGTATGAAGTCAGCAACGACGCTCTCGATTCGCTGAATACGGCGAAAACAGTTTCGGTATTCAGCGTCATGCGGCCATACCAGTACGTCATCGCATTCAATCCTCGGTCACCCAAACTTCAATCAGCGGCAATCCGACGCGCGTTGAACGACGCCATCGATCGCGCGGCACTCGTCCGCGATGCACTCGACGGGCATGGGTCAATATCGAGAGGCCCGGTCTGGCCAAGCCACTGGACGGTCACCGGCGAGCTAGCGGGGTTTAGCTTCGATCCGGCCGCAGCAGCAAAGGAACTCGAGCGAGTGCTGCATTTCAAGTGTCTGATCCCAAGTGGCTACGAACGGTTCGGGCTAATGGTCAAGCGGCAGCTCGAAATGGTCGGCGTGAATATGGAAATCGAGGAAGCCTCGCCGGACCGTGTATATCAGGCTTTGGCTACTTCGTATTTTGAAGCTGTTTTCTTGGACATGGTCAGTGGACCGAGCTTGTTCCGGCCGTACCGAATGGTGGCATTCAGGTGGCTCGCTCAACCCGGGCGCCTTTGGTAGCGTTCCGATTGACGCGGCACTTGATCGTATTCGTTACGCTACCTCGGACGATGAATATCGCGCTGCGGTGTATGGCTTTCAGCAAGCGATTCTCCAGAATCCCCCCGGCAATTTTCCTCGCCTGGAGCGAACGCTCTCGCGCCGTGAGCCGCCGCTTCGATGTCCCGGTCGAACCTGGACGGGACATCCTGACGACCCTGCGCCTTTGGCGACCCTCTAACGACTTGCAGTACGTCGACCGAAACTGAGTACCGGTCCATGAGCCCGAGGATTCGTCAGAATTTCGGTTCGCTTCGCGCTGCTGCTCGCAGCCGCTGCCGTCCTGCCGCTGCTCGCCTACGGGTTCATCTCCCTCATGTCGCTCGAGCGCGGCACGCGGGCAGACGGTCATCCAGGGCAACCTGAACGTCGCCATCCGCGCCGCCGAGGAAATCCGCCGCTACGTCGTCACAAACGCCGACCTCCTGAAAGTGCTGTCGGCCGATCTGCAGGGGACCGGCCTCTCGCAGTCACAGCAGGACCGCATCCTGAAGAATTACGTCCTGCTGGTTCGCGAGTTCCGTGAGATCACGTTGTTCGACGAGTCGGGCAACACGATCGCGACGAGCCGCATCGGCAAGCCGCGCGTCCAGATCCCGACCGTGCGAGGAGCTGACCGTCAACGGCGTGATGATGTCGCCGATCCGCGTCGACGACGATCTGCTGCCCTCCACGACGTTCGCGCTCCGACTGAAGCGTCTGAACCAGCCCTCCGGCTGGCTGGTCGGCGAGTTCAGCCTCGAAGAGATGTGGCGGATGGTGGACCGCATCCGCATCGGCGAGAGCGGCTATGCCCTGGTCGTCGCCACCGACGGCGAGCTCGTCGCGCACGGCGATCCGGACAAGAAGGCCCTCGTGGCTCAGGCGCACCAACATGAGCGCCGATGCGCTGCTCGCCGCCTCGCGCGCGACGTCGACGACGCCGCCTGAGAGCGACACGCCGGTTTCGCTCGAGTACGTGGACACCGACGGCCGCAGCAATCTCGGCGTCGCCGCGCGCATCCCGTCGCTCGACTGGACCGTCATCGTCGAGCAGCCGACGAGCGAGGCCTACGCCACCGCCACGCAGCTTCGCCGGCAGCTGATGGCGGCGATCTCCATCGCGCTGCTCGGCATGATCGCCGTCGGCTTCGTCTTCGGGCGGTCGTTCATCAATCCCATCCTCAAGCTCAAGCGCGGGACGCAGGAGCTGGCCGCCGGCCGGCTCGACGCGCGCGTCGACATCCGCACGGGCGACGAGTTCGCCGAGCTCGGCGACGCCTTCAACACGATGGCCGATCGGCTCGTCGAGCTGCAGGAGAACGTCAAGCGTCAGGAGCGGCAGGCGATGTTCGGCCGGATCGCGGCGGGCCTCGTGCACGACCTCTCGCATCCGATCCAGAACATCGGCAACAGCGCGCGCCTCATCGCGCGCGACGATGTGGATCCGGAGTCGCGCGAAACGTTCCGCCGCACGGTCGATCGCGAGCTCGTGACGCTGCGGCGGTTCCTGGACGACCTTCGGCATCTGGTGCGGCCGAAGCCGGTCGAGCGCTTCGCGATGGACGTCAACGGATCGATCGCCGAGATCGTCGATCCGATGAGGGCGGAAGGCGAGCGGCAGGGGATCGCGATCGAGGCGCACTACGCGTCCGGAGCCGCTCGTCATCAACGGCGATCGGTTCGCGCTGGGCCGCGTCTACCGCAACCTGATCACCAACGCCATCCAGGCCACCGCGCCAGGCGGGAGCGTGACGATCGCGACCGCGCGCGCCGGCGATCAGGTGGAGATCAACAGTCACGGATACCGGATCGGGAATTCCGCCCGAGCGGCTGTCGGCGATTTTCGACGACTTCGTCACGACCAAGCGCCGGGGGCTCGGCCTCGGCCTGGCCATTTCCAAGCGGATTGTCGAGCAGCTCGACGGCACCATTACGGTCGCAAGCGAGGTGGGCCGCGGCACCACTTTCACCCTGCGGTTCCCCTTATGCGACGAAGGAAGCGTCGAGGCCGCAGCCAGCTAGTCCGGTTGCCCGGACACGACAGAGGGACTCATGTTCAAGAACACTCGTGAAAACAGACGCGATCGCGGCGTTCGACAACCGGAGCTTTGCGGTCCGCTATTTCGAGCTGCGCACGATGCGAGGCGCGCGGCGATACAGCGCGGAGATCATCATCGCGCCGGGCGACCGCATCATCCTGGACGACGACTCGGTGTCGAACCTCGAGGTGCGGGCGAGCTGCCTCGTGCCGGCGACTATCTACAGCCGCGTGCTCGCCGCACGAGCGACAGCCGCGTAGCGGAGGCAAGGGTCAGCGCAGCGGCGATACATCGCCGCCGCGCTGCTCCCGGGATCACGTCAAGGTGGGGATGCCTGGCTGCGGCGGGTCTGAAAGACCCGCCTACTTCGGGGCAGTACGGCGTCCTTGAGCTGCTTTGCGATTCTCGCCTTCACGACGGTCTTCGCGGGAATCTTGATCGCCTCGCCGGTCGCCGGATTACGGCCCATCCGCGCCTTGCGCTTCTGAACGACCAGTTTCACCATGCCGGGCAGCACGAACTCACCCGAGCGCTTCAGCTCCTTCTCCGCCAGCACCGTCAGCTCGTCGAAGTACTCGCGCGCCTGGGTCCGCTTCACTTCGAATCGCTCGGCGAAGTGTGAAAAGAGTTCTGATTTGCCCATTCTGCGGGCGTCGGCTACTGGCATCGCGTTCCCCCTCACTTGACGCGCAGGGTGCAGGAACCGCGTAGCCGTCGCGCGCGCAGCGAGACCGCGGTGTTCACTCGCAAAATCGCCGTATCCTAGCCCGCACTTCCAACCAGTGTCAAACCCGCCATGGCCGAAAACAGCGATTTTCGGCCCTAGAATGCTAGAATTTCGGCTCCATGTCAAGCTCGACGCTGGAGACCTTCCCCAACCCGCGTCCCGAGCGCGACTACGAGATCGCCATCAACTGTCCCGAGTTCACGTCGGTCTGCCCCAAAACAGGGCTCCCCGATTTCGGCGAGATCCGGATCACCTACGTCCCGGACGCGCGCTGCGTCGAGCTGAAGTCCCTCAAGTACTACCTGATCGAGTTCCGCAACCGCGGCATTTTCTACGAGAACGTGACCAACCAGATCCTCGACGATCTCGTCGCGGCCGTCCTCCCGCGCCGCATGACCGTGGTCGGAGACTTCTCCGTGCGAGGCGGCATGAAGACGGTGGTCACGGCGACATACGTCGCTGACAAGTCAACGAGAATCGCTGAACCGAGAAATGTCCTGCGTGCTCAGCGATTCTCGTTGAACGTCATGTCGCTGATGGACGACGCTCCGATCCGCATTCCCATCGAAGCCGAGCTCGATCTCCATGCGTTCGCCCCTCGCGACATCGTCTCGGTCGTCGGCGAATACGTCGAGGCCGCGGCGGCCCGTGGGCTGCGCGAAGTGAGGCTCGTGCACGGCCGCGGCCGCGGAGTGCAGCGCGCCGCCGTGCAGGCCGCGCTCGAACGGCACCGACCGTCCTCGAATTCTGGGACGATCCCAACGCGCACCTCGGCGCGACCATCGCTCGCCTGAAGGAACCTGCGGCCTAGCACACGTAATAGTGTGCCGGGGTGGGCAAAGCAGTCGGAGCCACGGCAAGTCTTACAGAACTCTTACAGTCGGCCCCCTCCGGAGTTGCTAAGGTTACCGGCATACCCCCCGCGAAGGAGCCTCACGTGAGCAGCGCCGTAGCCCTTTCAGAAAAGTCGGAAACGTCGGAAACGTCACGCTATTCCAAGCTGAGTTGGCTGACCTGCGCCGTGCTGGTGTGGTTCCACGTACAGGCGGTCGCGGCTTTCTTCTCCTTTACCTGGACCAACCTGCTCGTCGCGGCCGTGCTGTATTGGATGTCCATCGGTTTGGGGATCAGCATGGGGTATCACCGGCTGCACACGCATCGCGGCTTCAAGACACCGAAGCTGTTCGAGTATTTCCTGGCCGTCTGCGGCACGCTGACGCTCGAGGGCGGCCCGATTTTCTGGGTGGCCACGCACCGCCAGCACCATCAGCATTCGGACGAACCGATGGACCCGCATACGCCGCGCGTCAACGCGTTCTGGGCGCACATGGGCTGGATTATCTTCGGCGAGGCGCACCACAACGATACGGCGCTCATGTCGCGCTACGCTCCCGATCTCGCTCGCGACCCCTTCTATCGCTGGTTGACGACGTATCACTGGGTGCCGTTGACCGTGCTGGGATTCACGCTCCTGGCTATCGGCGGATGGCCGCTCGTCAACTGGGCCATCTTCCTGCGCGTGGTGGTCGGCCTCCACGCAACGTGGCTCGTCAACTCCGCCACGCACCTGTGGGGCCGCCGCCGCTTCGCGACCGGCGACGACTCGAAGAATTCCTGGTGGGTTGCGCTGCTGACATTCGGCGAAGGCTGGCACAACAATCACCACGCCCACCCGGTCTCGGCGCGCCACGGTCTGGCCTGGTACGAGTTCGACCCGACATGGCTCGCGTTGCGGCTCCTCCGGGGCGTCGGGCTCGTCTGGGACGTCAAGGCCGCCTCGGTCAGCCAGGCCGAAGAACAGATCGCCGCCTAGTTCACGAGAAACCGCGCGTGTCCGTGCCCGAAGCCTCGCGCTATTCCAAGCTGAGTTGGGTGACCTGCGCCGTCCTGGTGTGGTTCCACGTACAGGCGGTCGCGGCCTTTTTCTCCTTCACCTGGACCAACCTGCTTGTTGCGGCCGTGCTGTATTGGATGGCCGGCGGCCTCGGGATCAGCATGGGGTATCACCGGCTGCACACGCATCGCGGGTTCAAGACGCCGAAGCTGTTCGAGTATTTTCTGGCCGTCTGCGGCACGCTGACGCTCGAGGGCGGACCGATCTTCTGGGTGGCCGTCCACCGCCAGCACCATCAGCATTCCGACGAGCCGCTCGATCCGCACACGCCGCGCGTCAATGCGTTCTGGGCGCACATGGGCTGGATTATCTTCGGCGAGGCCCGCCACAACGATACGGCGCTCATGTCGCACTATGCCCCCGACCTCGCTCGGGAACCTTTCTACCGCTGGTTGAACACCTATCACTGGGTGCCGCTGACCGTGCTGGGATTCACCCTCCTCGCAGTCGGGGGGTGGCCGCTCGTGAACTGGGCCATCTTCCTGCGCGTGGTGGCTGGTCTCCACGCAACGTGGCTCGTCAACTCCGCCACGCACCTGTGGGGCCGCCGGCGCTTTGCAACGTCGGACGATTCGAAGAATTCCTGGTGGGTCGCGCTGCTGACGTTCGGCGAAGGCTGGCACAACAATCACCACGCTCACCCGGTCTCGGCCCGCCACGGCCTGGCGTGGTACGAGTTCGACCCGACATGGCTCTCGTTGCGGCTTCTCCGCGCCGTCGGGCTCGTCTGGGACGTCAAAGCCGTCTCGATGACCCAATCACCGAGAGATCGCCGCTTAGCGGAACTGGTGTAGCGCAGGTCTTCAGACCTGCCCGCTCGACAGGCAGGACTGAAGTCCTGCGCTACAGAAGCGGGTCCGCCGAGAGTTATGCTGTGACGATGACGTCTGGCAGCCGCCGGAAGTCGCTCGTTTTCATCGTCCTGGGCGTCTGCGTTTCCGCGGGCGCCCTGGCGCTCAACATCAGCTGGGTCATCGTCAACTGGCGCCAGGCGGGGATGCTCGTCCTCGGCCTGATCGTCTTTCCCCTGATCATCACGGGGGTCGTGCTCAACACGATTTTCCTGGTGCGCGAGATTCGGCGGAACGAGCAGCACGACGCGTTCATCAACGCCGTGACGCACGAGCTGAAGACGCCTGTCGCGTCGATCCGGTTGTACCTCCAGACGCTGCAGAGCCGGGATATCGACGACTCCAAGCGTCAGGAGTTCTACCGGGTGATGGTGGACGACACCGATCGGCTGCTTGGAACCATCGAGCAGGTGCTGCGCGCCGGCAGCGCCGGGGCGAAGCTCCGGCACGCGAGCCGCACGCCGATCGACCTCTCCGCCATGGTGCGGGATTGCCTCGCCCTCGCGCGCACCCGTCATCATCTGCCTGAGGAGGCTCTGACGTATCGCGAGTCGCTCGCCAACGGATCGGCGCCGCGCGTGCTCGGCGACGAGGACGAGCTGAAGGCGGTCGTGTCGAACCTCGTGGACAACGCCATCAAATACTCAGGGCAGCAGGTGCGGGTCGCCGTGGAGCTCGAGCAGCCCGAAGCCGCCCGGGCGACGCTACGCGTGCGCGATCAGGGCGTGGGCATGTCGTCCGGCGAGCTCAATCGGATTTTCAAGCGCTTTTATCGGATTCCAGGGGCGGTTGCCACGCGGGTGAAAGGCACCGGCCTCGGACTCTTCATCGCCCGATCGGTGATCGCGCGCCATGGAGGCAAGGTGTTCGCGGAAAGCGAGGGCCCTGGCCGTGGCAGCACGTTCACCGTGCAGCTGCCGGTGTTGCCCCCGCAATGAGCCGTATCCTCATCGTCGAAGACGAGCAGCATATCGCCGAGGGGCTCACGCTTCAACCTGATCGCCGAGGGGCACGACGTCGAAGTCGTCGATACCGGGGAAGCGGCGCTGTCGCGGCTGGCGGCCAATCCCACGCGCTTCGATCTCGTGATCCTCGACGTGATGCTGCCGGGCGTCGATGGTTTCGGGGTCGCGTCCCGTTTGAGGCACTCCGGACAGTTCGTGCCGGTCCTGATGCTCACCGCCCGTGGCCGGCCCGAGGACGTGCTGCACGGGTTCGAGTCGGGGGCGGACGACTACCTGCCCAAGCCGTTCGAGCTGCCCATTCTCATCGCGCGGGTGCAGGGCCTGCTGCGCCGGCGGGAGTGGTTCCGGCTGGGCCACAGTGGTGATGTCGCCCACGCGGGCCAGCCGGCCGCGTCCGCAATCTCCAGCCGCTTCACGTTCCACGATCGGACGATCGATTTCGAGCAACTGGAAGTGGAGATGGGCGACAAGACGATGCCGCTCACCGTGATGGAGGCCTCGTTGCTCCGCTATCTGGTGGAGCACGAGGGCAAGCCCGTCTCGCGCAAGACCATCCTCGAGAAAGTGTGGGGCGTGCGGGAGGACACCGACACGCGCGCGATCGACAACTTCATCGTGCGGCTGCGGCGCTATCTCGAGGACGATCCGGGCAGCCCGCGCCACCTCCAGACCGTCCGCGGCGTCGGATACCGCTTCGTGGCCCACCCCGAATAAAGCCGGCACCCTCTTATGTGTTCAACGCGATCACTGGAGGAACGATCGCGTTCGCTTCGGCAACGGCCTGCTGATGCTGACCCCGTCACGAAACCGCGCTATAACCGGCGCCGCCGATGAGGTCTACTTCACTCCAGGACCGGCGAGCCCAAGGAAGACGAGGACGGCGCGATTGACGCGAACGATGTCCTGATCCGATAGACGTCCGACCCGCCTCGCCAACTTCCCCTTCGAGACCGTCGTGATCTTGTCGATCATCAACTGACTCGCGGCTCTCAGCCCATTCCGCTCGGACGGCTCGATGGGCAGGCGCATCATGGGTGCATCAATGGCGTGGCTCGTGAAGGGGCAGATCGTGATTGAGGCTGTCGCGTCAAAGGCGTCGTCCTGGAGGACGACCGCCGGCCGCGGCTTGCCCGCATAGTCGGGCCCCCCGGCGACTGTCCACACGTCCCCACGCTTCACTCAGGATGCCAGTCGGAGACGGCGTCGATGAAAGACTGATCCTCGCGCTCCAGCGGGTCGTTGGCGAGGAGCAGCGATTGACGGTGCGCCTCACGCGCGAACGTGCGCGAGCGTACGTCGGGAACCCAAATCTGAATCGGCCGTAATCCTCGACGGCGCAATCGTTCCCGATGAGCGCGGACCTTTTCGCGTGACTTCAGCGGCCTGGTTGTCGGCACCGACTCCCTCCGGATTGGTTACATGTAACCTACCACAAAACACCCTGGCCGACCCCGAGCAGAGGCGTGGCACCGGCCTTGCCCTGTTCCCGCACGCGTCCGCTCGTCTGACGAAAATCACTGAACGTTCCGCGTCGCGGATTTCAGGCACGGCAACAACTGCCAGACGGGCGGCACACATGCGATGCAGATTTCGCAATTCGACATCGTTTGCGTACGCCGGGCGCGCTGGCGGGTAATCGACGTCCGCGCGTACGAGCGCTGTGAGGTGCTGACGCTCGTCGGCGTTGGACCAGCCAACGGCGGCCAGGAACGCCACATCCTCGCGCCCTTCGACCTTGTCGAGCGTGTGGAACGCCGTACCAAGCGAAGGCGGGTCTCCCTTCGCCTATGGAGGCGCGCCTGTCGCGCGCTCATCGCGGCCGACACGCCGCCAGGCTCGCTCAGGTGCGCACGGCAGGCACGAATCGATCTGCTCCCCCATCAGCTGGAGCCGGCCCTGGCACTGCTCCGCGGTCTTGGATCCCGGGTGCTGCTTGCAGACGACGTGGGGCTCGGCAAGACCATTCAGGCAGGACTCGTCGTGTCGGAGCTCCGGGCGGCCGGCGCAGCCGACCGCGTCCTGATCATCACCCCCGCGGGTCTGCGCGATCAATGGGCGCGCGAACTATTCGACCGCTTCCGCCTTGATGCGACCGTTCTCGACGCCCGCGCCCTGCGGAGGCTGACCGGCAGCCTGCCGGTGGGGATCAACCCCTGGCAGGCGGTACCGATCGCGATCGCCTCGATCGACTTCGTCAAGCAGACCGAGGTGCTCGCGGTTGCGGGGGCCTGCCGGTGGGATGCTGTCGTCGTGGACGAAGCCCACGGTGTTGCCGGCGACAGCGATCGCCACGCGGCCGTCTCGGCACTGGCCGCGGCGGCGTCGTTCGTGGTGTTGTTGACGGCCACTCCGCACAGCGGCGATCGCCGGGCGTTCGCATCGCTGTGCGGGATTGGCGGCGCTGTGGGCCCTGGCGGCTCGGGAAACGTCGACGCCGAGCAGAAGCTGCTCGTCTTTCGCCGCTCGCGCCAGGACATCTCACTGCAGGCAACCCGGCGCATTCACCGGCTGCATGTGCGTATGAGCCGCGACGAACGCCGCATGCACGCCCTGCTGGCGCGCTTCTCAGAGGCGATTCAGCTTCAGCACGAGACCGCACCGTCCCGCAGCGACTGCTGGCTGCCGCTGGCAGTGCTGCACAAGCGTGCGCTTTCGAGCGCGCGATCGCTGCAGCTTTCGGTCGCCCGGCGGCTCGCCGCCCTGGAATCGACGTCGAAATCAGGCGTGACGGCCGAAGAAGAACCGGCTGCAAGCCAGATTGTTCTTCCCTTCGGCGATCGGGACGGCGAGCACACGAGGGCCGACGAAGCGCCGGCATGGTCGCCGCTTCTCAGTCTCAGCAGTGCCCCGCACGAGCGGCGGCTCCTCAGCGCTCTCGGGCGCGCGGCGGAAAGAGCCGCGCGGCGCGAGACGAAGATCGCCGCGCTCGCCCGTCTTCTGCGGCGTGTGGACGAGCCGGCAATCGTGTTCACCGAGTATCGCGACACGCTGCTGCATCTGCAGGCATCCCTCGGGCTTGCCTGCTGTGACGCTGCACGGCGGAATGGCCCGCGACGAACGGCTCGAGGCCATTCATCGCTTCACGCACGGCGGCGGCCGCCTTCTGCTCGCGACGGACGCCGGCGGCGAGGGACTCAACCTCCAGCGCGCGTGTCGACTCGTCGTCAACCTCGAGCTGCCGTGGAATCCAATGCGCCTCGAGCAGCGCATCGGCCGCGTCGACAGAATCGGGCAGCACCGGACTGTGCACGTGATCCATCTGATTGCGCGCGACAGCAACGAGGGGCGCGTACTCGGCCGTCTTCAGTCTCGCATCGAGAGGGTGCGCGCCGACATCGGTAGCGCCGATCCGCTGGGGATCCCGGGCGCTGGCTCTTCCCTTGGGATCCTGCTGGAATCGGGCGACGAAAGCCTGTTGGCCCGAATCGTCATCAGCGGAAAGACGCGAGACGTTCCGCGAACCGGCCCGGTTGACGCGGTCGACGTCGTCGACGCCAGCCCGCCGCTCAATCCCCTCTGCGCGCCGCCGCTCGCACATGAGGCACAGGTTGAAGCGCGCAGGTTGACGGGGAATCGGTCATTGGACAGGAGCGGCGACGGAGATCGGCGCTGGCACGGCTCGAAGCCATGGGGCCGGCCGTCGCCGCGGCCCGGCATTGGCGGACTCGCGCTTCACTCTGTGGCCGGGTCTTGATGCTGTGGCGAATCGCCGCGGAGGACGGAACGGGCCGGGCGGTTGGATCGACCATCGTCGCCGTCGCAATCCATCACCGGCTGTGTCACCGCGACGAGGATGTGCTGACGCGGGTCGATCGGGCGGCGGAGAAGTGGCGAGCGCACGTGACGGCCGCGCACGGCGCGTTCATTGACGCGCGCCTGGCCCGAGAACAGAGGACGAGTGCGGGCGCCTCTTTACAGGTGTTCCAGCCCGGTCTCTTCGACCGGCGTGCAGAGCGGGCCCATCTGGCCGTCGCCGCGTCCCACGAAGCCGCCGACCGCGATCGCGCCGACAGGCTTGCAGCGATCGAGCGGGCGCAACCGCTTTCGTTTCTCCGCCCACAGCTTCTGCTCGTACTCGAGCCATAGCGGGCCGAGAATGCTGCAGGGCTTCTCGGGTCACCTCGTTTCGGCAGGCTTCCTCGAAGGGGCGATGGCGGCCATGCCTTCTGATGCCGCTGCACAGCAAGCCTTACGGGCTCTGACCGTGTGGCGAAAACAGACCTGGGGGCTTGGTCCGGCATCGAGCCTGCGGGCGATGCTCAGCGCGGGCGCGGAGCCCCTGGCTGGCTGGCTGGGCTTCGATTCAGTTACCGAACGGCGCCTCGGAGAGCGGACGCTGGCGGCCACCTTGCGCGACGGAACCCGCGCGATTGCCTTACTCGTCACATCGTGGGGCGAACCGTTCGATCCGCTTTGGCGCGAAGCGGTCACCGAATCGGTTCAGCGCCGTGCGCCTTCGTGCCTGCTGTTCAACGGGACGCATCTGCGGCTACTCGATGCAAGGCGGCTTTTTACTCGCCGGTACGTCGAGTTCGACCTCGACCAGGCGCTGGACGACCCGCGAACGTTCTCGGCTTTGTGGACGGTCCTGAATGCCGATCCCCTGCAGGATCTGATCGACGCCTCCGATCGCCACGCGAGCGGTGTGCGCCGTTCGCTCAAGGGCGGCGTGCTGGCGGCATCGGCCGATATTCTTGCGGCGCTCGTCGGCCCCAACCCGGCAAAACCCGCGACGCCGGAGCATCTCGACGCCGCGTTCGAGCAGGCGCTGACGATTGTTTATCGCATCGTGTTCCTGTTGTTCGCCGAGGCGCGGGCGCTGGTCCCGGTGTGGCATCCGGTCTATCGCGACAGCTATTCCCTCGACGCTCTTCGCGCGGCGATCGAACGGCCGCATGGCGCGATCGGCCTCTGGGATGCGCTGCGTGCGATTGCGCGCCTGGCCCATGCCGGCTGCCGCGCCGGGGATCTGCGGGTTACGCCGTTCAACGGACGACTGTTCGCGCCCGCACGCACGCCGCTCGCCGAGCGCAGAAATCTTGACGACGCCGCGGCACGCCGGGCGATGCTGGCCCTATCCACGCGCCCCGCCGTGGACGGGGCGGGCCGCGAGCCAATCGCCTACCGCGATCTTGGCGTCGAGCAACTCGGCGCGGTGTACGAAACGCTTCTCGATTACAGGCCAGCCGCGGACGGCGCGGACACGATCGGGCCCGCGACGTCGGCGCGCGCCCGCCCGCGTCCTGAGCTTCGCGCGGGGTCGGGTCTCCGAAAGGCCACCGGAACGTTCTATACGCCGCAACCCATCGCCGAATACGTCGTGCGCCGGACGCTCGGGCCTCTGGTGCGCGATGCCGATCCGGAGCGCATCCTTCAGCTCCGGGTGGTCGACCCGTCGATGGGCAGCGGCGCGTTTCTGGTGGCTGCGTGCCGCTTTCTCGCGTCGGCGTACGAAGCGGCGCTCGTCCGAACGGGCGGCTGCCACGCCCGCGACATCGGCGAGAGCGAACGCGCGGCGATTCGCAGAAGCGTAGCCGAGCGCTGCTTGTACGGTGTGGATTTGAACCCGATGGCCGTGCAGCTCGCGCGGCTGTCGATCTGGCTGACCACGCTGGCCGGCGATCGGCCGTTGAGCTTTCTCGATCACCGGCTGCATGTGGGCAACAGCCTCCTCGGCGCATGGATCGCGGCACTCGCCCGGGCGCCGGCCGTACGCCGGCGGCGGCCCGGGACGGCGGATGTCCGAGGGCCGTCGCTGTTCGACGGGTGGAACGTCCGCGATGCCCTGCGCGAGGCGTTGCCCGTGCGCTTCTCGATGGAGTCGGTGCCCAACGACACCCTGGAGCAGGTTCGCGACAAGGAACGGGCGTTCGCGACGATGAATGCCCGCGGAGCGGGATTGAGGCGATGGCGGACGGTCGCCGATCTATGGTGTGCGTCCTGGCTGGCCGGCGACCGGGTGCCCGCGCAGGCGTTCGGCGCGTTGTCGGACGCAGTCCTTGGGGGCACTGGAGCGCTCTCCGCGCAACTGGCTGGCGAATATTTGTGCGCCGCGGAACAGATCGCCAAAACACACCGGTTCTTCCATTGGGAGCTCGAGTACCCCGAAGTGTTCTTCGCCGCTGACGGCACGCGCCTGGCCAACGTCGGATTCGACGCGGTGCTGGGCAACCCGCCGTGGGACATGATTCGCGCCGGCAGCCACGCGGCGCGCGATGATGATCCCGGTCGGGTGTTGCGGTTCACGCGCGACGCGGGCATTTACGAGGCCCAGTCCGACGGACACGCCAACTGTTACCAGCTGTTCTGCGAGCGGGCGGTCTCGCTGACCCGTGCCGGTGGACGCATCGGTCTCGTCGTGCCGGCCGGCCTCGTCATGGACGCCGGCAGCGCCTCGCTGCGCCGGTTCCTGTTCTCCCGCTGCGACGTCGACGCGCTCGTCGGATTCGAAAACCGTCGCGGCGTTTTTCCGATTCATCGCAGCATCCGTTTCCTGTTGATGACGGCCTCGGCCGGCCCTCCGACGAGCAGCGTCAGCTGCCGCTTCGGCGTAAACGACCCCGCCGAGCTCGAGGTGGTGGGCGACGAACCGGCGGACACGCTTCCGTGGTTTCAGCTTCGACTCCCAACGCCGCTCGTCGAGCGGCTCTCGGGCGGTGACTTGACGATTCCCTGGCTGCGGACGCCGACCGACCTCGGCGATCGTCGAGCGGGCGGCAGCGCTGTTCCCACCGCTCGGCGACGACCGAGGGTGGGCCGCCAGGTTCGGGCGCGAGCTCAACGCCACCGAGGATCGGCCGCTTTTCCGCGAAGCCCGGACCCGTTCAAACGGCGGGGCGGGCCTGCCCGTTGTCGAGGGCAAGCAGATCGAACCGTTCGTGGTGGATCTCACGTCGAGCCGCTGGACCATGCGTGCGTTGGATGCAGGTGAGCGGCTCCGGGATGGACGCTATTTGCGGCCGCGTCTGGCCTACCGTGACGTGGCGGGCCCGGAGAATCGGCTGACCCTCATAGCGGCCATCCTCCCGCCAGGCTGCGTCTCGACGCACACGATCTTCTGCCTCCGGACGCCGCTGCGGCTCTCCGATCAGCAGCTGCTTTGCGGCCTGTTCAACAGCTTCGTCCTCAATTTTCTCGTGCGCCTGCGGGTGTCGACGCATGTCACCACGGCGATCGTCGAGCGCCTGCCGGTCCCCGTCCGTGACCACGCGCCGCACACGGCCCGCGAGATCGCCGCGCTGGCACGCGTGCTGTCGCGCCGGCGTCATCCCGCGGCCTACGCGCGCCTGCAGGCGCGGGTCGCGGCGCTCTATCAGCTCACGAGTGACGAGTTCGCATACGTGCTCTCGACGTTCCCGCTGGTGCCGGAAGAGGTCCGCCGCGCGGCGTTCGAGGCGTTTGCCCAGCCTACTTCCCGAGCTCCGCTTGAATAGCGTCGGCGACCTGTTGTGTGGTCGCCGTTCCTCCGAGATCCGGCGTGCGCACCTTGCCCGTGGCGACCACCCGCTCAATCGCGCCGACGACGCGGTCGTGGACGTCGCGGTGGCCAAGATGGTCGAGCATCAGCGCACCCGCCCAGATCGCGCCGATCGGATTGGCGATCCCCTTGCCGGCAATGTCGGGCGCCGAGCCATGAATCGGCTCGAACATCGACGGATAGCGCCGCTCGGGATCGATGTTCGCGCCCGGCGCGATCCCGAGGCTGCCGGAAATCGCCGAGCCGATGTCGGTGAGGATGTCGCCGAACATGTTCGAGGCGACGATGACGTCGATGGTCTGGGGATGGGTCACCATGCGTGCGGCCAGCGCATCGACGTGATATTTCCGGTACTCGACCGACGGGTAGTCCTGGCGGACACTCTCGGCCACTTCGTCCCACAGCACCATCGAGAACGCCAGGGCGTTGGACTTGGTGGCGCTCGCCAGCGTCTTCCGCGGCCGCTTCGAGGCGACCTCGAAGCCGTAGCGCAGGATGCGCTCGATGCCGTTGCGGGTGAACACGCCGGTCTGCTCGGCCACCTCGTACGGTGTGCCGACGCGCGCGCGCCCGCCGACGCCCGCATATTCGCCCTCTGAATTCTCACGGACGCATACCATGTCGATGTCGGCCGGTGTCCGGTTCGCGAGAGGAGACGAAAGCCCCGCGAGCAGCCGCATCGGCCGCAGGTTGACGTACTGATCGAAGCGCTGCCTGATGCCGAGCAGCAGCTCGGCGGTGACTCTGATCCGGCACGGTCGGCGCGCCGATCGCCCCGAGATAGATCGCGTCGAACGTCGCGAGCCGGCTGATGCCGTCCTCGGGCATCATGCGCTGGTACTGCACGAAGTATTCGCAGCCCCAGGGCAACTCGGTGAATTCCAGCGTGACGTGACCGCTCCGCGCTGCTTTCCGTCGCGGCCCGCAGCACGGCGATGCCCGCCGGAATGACTTCCTTCCCGATGCCGTCCCCTGCGATGACTGCGATTCGATGTGTGGTCATGGTCTGGTGGATACATACATTTGGTCATCTGGTCATCTGGTTATCTGGTCATTGATTGTTCAATTGATCACAATCAATGACCAGATAACCAGATGACTAGATGACCAGATTCGGTGTGCTGAGCACATTGTCGATCAGCCGCGTCGAACCGACCCACAGCGCTCCTGCGACGCGCACGGGCCCGGCAATCCGGTCGACAGGCTGCATTGTGTCGGGGTCCACGATTTCCAGATACTCGAGCTTGAGCAGCGGGTCCGCGGGAATCTACGGCCGCCGCCGCGCGCACCACGTCCGTCGGATCGGTGTTGCCGGCGGCGATCTGGCGGTCTGCCTCCTGCAGGGCACGAAACAGCGCCGTCGCCACCTGCCGTTCGGCCGGCGCAAGGTGGCTGTTGCGCGAGCTGAGCGCCAGGCCGTCGGGCTCGCGCACGGTTGCCACGCCGACAACGCCGACCGGTACGTTCAAGTCGGCGACCATCCGGCGGATGATCGCCAGTTGCTGGGCGTCCTTTTCGCCGAAGTAGGCGCGGTCGGGCTGAACGATCCCGAACAGCTTCATGACCACCGTCGCCACGCTGCGGAAGTGGCCGGGCCGGAACCTGCCGCAGAGATGGTCGGCGAGACGGCCGACGTCGATCGCACACTGCGGCGGAACCGGGTACATCTCCTCGACCGACGGCGCGAACACGACGTCGACGCCGAGCCCGTCGCAGAGTTGCCGGTCCGCATCGAGAGTGCGGGGATACCGCCGCAGGTCGTCCTCGCGATCGAACTGCAGCGGGTTGACGAAGATGCTGACCGCGACTGTCCTGCATTCGGCGCGGGCCTGCTCGACCAGCCGGGCGTGGCCGGCGTGAAGCGCGCCCATGGTGGGCACCAGGCCGATGGTGGATCCGGATTGGCGAGCGTCGGAAAGCCGGCGGCGAACGCTCTCGATTGTTCTGATCAGTTCCGCCGCCATCTCAGGTCGTGCGCCCGCCGACCGCCTTGGCGGGCGCCGCCGGGTAGCGGCCGGCCTGGACGTCCTCGATGTAAGCCTCGGTGGCCGCCACGATTTCGTCGCCGAGGCGCGCGTACTGCTTGACGAAGGACGGCGCGCGATCGAACAGGCCGAGCATGTCGTAACTGACGAGAACCTGGCCGTCGCAGTCGGGTCCCGCGCCGATGCCGATGGTCGGTATGCCGACGCGCGCCGTGATGGTGCGTGCCAGCTCGGAAGGAATCGATTCGAGCACGATCGCAAAGGCGCCGGCCTCCTCGAGCGCTTCGGCATCCGCGACGATGGCGTCGCTGTCCTGCGGCTGCGTGCCGCGCTTCGCGTAGCCGCCCAGCTGATGGACGGACTGCGGCTGGACGCCCACGTGTCCCATCACCGGAATGCCGACGTCAACGAGGCGCCGGACGACGTCGAGCACGGGGCGGCCGCCTTCGATCTTGACTGCCGCCGCGCCGCCTTCCTGCAGCAGCCGGCCGGCGTTGCGGACCGCCTCGCTGACGGTCACTTGATAGGTCAGAAACGGCATGTCGGCGATGACGAGCGCGCGCTCCGTTCCGCGGCTGACGGCGCTCGTGTGGTGAATCATCGCGTCGAGCGTGACGGGCAAGGTCGTCTCGTGGCCGAGGACGACCATGCCGAGCGAATCGCCCACGAGCAGCGCGTCGAGCCCCGCGCGATCCAGCAGCCGCGCCATCGTCGCATCGTACGCGGTGAGCATCGTGATCTTCCGGGCGCGCCGCTTCATCTTCTGGAAATCCGGCACCCGAATGCGATTGCTTTCCATCTCTTCACCTTTTCGCTGACACGGTCCGCCCTGAAGGCGGACTCCACGCCCGTTGCACCGTTCCATCGTACGTGGGGTCCGGCTTCAGCCGGACCGTTCGTACGTAGTGTCCGGCTTCAGCCGGACCTTTTGTCGAGCACCAGTTCGACGGCTCGCACGCTGGCGTCGGACAGCCCGCGCTGCCGCGCAAGCTGCAGCAGGTGCATCGCCGACGCCTCGTACAGCTTCGCGACCGTTGGTTCGACGCTCCGCAGCGCCTCGGTGTGCGCGGCGACCGTCGCGGCGTCGCCGCGGACGACTGGGCCGGTCAGCGCGGCTTGCGGTCCGCTGGCGAGCGCGTTCTGCAGGCTCGTCCGCGCCAGCGGTCCGATGGCGCGCAACGCATCGTCGCGGCCCACGCCCGCGTGCGCCAACAGAATCATGGCCGCGTCGAGGACCGCCATGAGGGCGTTGCTGCGCCATCACGGCGCCCGCGTGGTAGTAGCTCAAGCGGTCCGCATCGATGCGCAGCGATCGTCCGTTCGCCGCCCGTGACAACCCGGACCATCTCGACAATCTCATCGCGCCCACAGGGTCGCCTCCCGGTCGCCCGACAGACCGAACGTCGCATCGGCGAGGCTGTTCACTCCCTGCTCCGCCGTCATGATCGTCTGCAGCGGATGCAGCATGCCGCAGGCGACGCCCTTGCATTCCGAGCGCCCTCAGCGCGTCCGGACCCCTGGCGCCGCACGTATGGAGGGCGACGCCCGACCGCATGCCGGCCGAGGCGAGCGCTTCCGCCACCGGTTCGATGCCCTGATCGCTCACCGCGATCAACACCCGCGTGGCGAGCTGCGGCAGCTCGGCGATATCGACGACAGCGACCGACGGCGGGTCCAGAAGGGCCCGCCCTGCATCCAGCGGAGCAGGCCGGGTCTTTTCAGGTCCGGCTGGAGACCGGCCAGGCCGCCTCGTCCATTGATGAAACGCGCGGCCTGCTCGGCCCGCGAGCGGGTTCTGCTGGCCAGCGCGACGATCGGTTCGCCGCCGGCCGCCATCAGCCGGCCGAGCGCCTGGGCCACAGGGCCGGCTCCGACAATCGCGACAGCGGGACGGGATTGGGCCACTGTCGTCACACTACCACCAGGACAGCGGTTACGTGAAGGCACTCGACCATCCACGCGGCCGCGCGGCATAATCATCAACGCCATGAGATCACAAGCTTTTGTCACCTCGTCCTCTTGCCGCCTTGTCCCTGGCCGTGCTCGTTGCGGCCTGTTCGAGCTCGCCGCCGCCGCCCTCGTCGACGGCCGACGCAGGGCCCTCGGTGCCCGGAGGCCACGTCGCCATTGGCCAGCTGCCGGACATCGACATGTCCGCCGTGCTCGCGCACACGAAGGTGCTCTCCTCGGACGAGTTCGAAGGCCGCCTGCCCGGGACCGAAGGGGAAGAGCGGACCGTGGCCTATCTCGTCGATCAGTTCAAGAAGGTGGGACTGAAGCCGGGCAACACCGACGGCACGCTACGTCCAGAAGGTGCCGTTGGTCGGAATCACCTCGAGCCCCGGCGCCGCTCGTCGTCAAGAAAGGACGCCAGGAGCAGACGCTCAAGTGGCGGGACGAAGTCGTCGCGTGGACGAAGCATGTCGCGCCGACGGCAAGCATCGCCGATTCCGAGCTGGTCTTCGTCGGTTACGGAGTGGTCGCGCCCGAGTACAACTGGGACGACTACAAGGGCGTGGACGTGAAGGGCAAGACGCTCGTCATGCTCGTCAGCGATCCGCCGGTCGTGGATGCGTCTGACCCGGCACAGCTCGACCCGAAGGTCTTCGGCGGCAAGAGCGATGACGTACTACGGCCGGTGGACCTACAAGTTCGAGATTGGCGCGGAGAAGGGCGCTGCCGGCGTGCTCGTCGTTCACGAGACCGGACCGGCCGGTTATCCCTTTCAGGTCGTGCAGGACGGCTTCACCGGCGAGCGATTCGACCTCGTGACGCCCGACAAGAACATGGGCCGGTCCCCCGTCGAAGCCTGGGTGTCGCTCGACGCCGCCAAGAAACTGCTGCAGATGGGCGGCCAGGACTTCGACAAGCTGAAGGCCCTGGCCGCCACGCGGGATTTCAAGCCGGTGCCGCTCGGCGTGACCGCGTCGATGACGCTGCAGAACAAGCTCAACACGATCAACTCGCAGAACGTCGTCGCGAAAATCGAGGGCTCCGATCCCGCCAGGAAAAACGAGTACGTCGTGTACACGGCGCACTGGGATCACTTCGGCAAGCGGGACGAAGGGATCTTTCACGGCGCCGAGGACAATGCGATGGGCACGTCGGCGCTGATCGAGGTCGGCGCGCGCGTTCACGAAGCTGCCGTCACCGCCGCGCCGCTCGATCCTGTTTCTCGCGGTGACTGCCGAAGAGCAGGGCCTGCTCGGCTCCGAGTACTACGCGGTGACGCCGATCTACCCGCTGGCCAAGACGGTGGCGAACATCAACATGGACAGCTGGAACCTGTGGGGACGGACGAAGGATCTGACGATCGTCGGCCTCGGCGCTTCGGACCTTGACGACTACGTTCGCGATGCGGCGGCCGAACAGGGTCGCGTCGTGCAGGGAGATGCGGAGCCGGAGAAGGGGTTCTATTACCGCTCGGACCATTTCGCCTTCGCGAAGCAGGGAGTGCCGGCGCTGAACCCCGAGGGCGGTACCGAATACATCGGCAAGCCGGCGGATTTCGGCCAGAAGGTGCGCGACGAGTGGACCGCGAACCGGTATCACAAGCCTGGCGACGTCGTGCTGCCGGACTGGGATCTCACCGGCACCCAGGAGGATCTCAAGGTGTACTTCGCCGTCGGCTACCGCGTGGCGCAGGCCGACAAGTTCCCTGAATGGAAACCGGGAAACGAGTTCAAGGCCAAGCGCGACGCGATGCTGAAGAAGTGAACGAACGGCTTCAGGCTCTCGGGCTTCGTGCCAGGCTTCGGGCCTGGAAACGTGTTCCGGACGCGCCTGCGAGCGCGACAGGTAAGCGATCCAGATCGCGTAATACGTCAGCGACGCGCCGACGAAGAGCGGCGTGGTTCCTGGATACCGGTTGTTGGGAAGGAACGGCGTGGCATAGACGAACAGATCCATCGCCGCCGACAGGACGAGCGACCATTTCGCGAACGTGGCGGCGCCGCGGTGGGTGCCCATGAGGGCGAGGCCGGCGGCGACTCCGATCCCGGCAACCATCAACTGGGCGAGGACGACGAGCGCCATCGGCAGTCCTCGGAACGCGAGCGATCCAAGCGACCGTGCCGTGCTGAGGGCCAGAGTGAGCGGCTGCCAGATGAGCAGCAGCAGACACAGCAGGGCCAGCCACCCGCCGACCCCGCTGGGCGTTTCGCGGGTCTGCTCGTTGACCGCGTCCCGCCGCGGGGCTACCATCGGTAACATGCTATTCGGGACTGATGTTTCACGCACGCTCCGCCGTATATCGGCGCCGTCGATCCTCGCCGTCGGCCTCGCCACGACCATGCTAGGTGGGCTTAGCGGACTTGATCGGCTCAAGGCACAGGGCGCAGCGTCTCGAAAGGAGACCGAGGCATGGCGGGCGAAACACGAAGTCGACTATCGCCGCGATTACGTGCCGCTCGCCGGGCTCTTCGATCTCAAGCGCGGCGCGAACACCGCCGGCAGCGCGGCGTCGAACAACATCGTCCTGCCAAAGTCGGCCCCGGCCGTCATCGGCCGGTTCGTTCTTGATGGCCAGAGCGTCAGGTTCGAGCCACAGCCGGGCGCGGGCATCACGCTGAAGGGCCGGCCCGTCACGAGCAGCGTGGCGCTGCGATCGGATGCCGCAGAGGAGGCCGACGAACTGGCCGTCGGGGACATCACTCTGTGGGTGCACATCAGCGGCGAGCGGCCCACCGTCCGCATGCGCGACCCGAACGGCGAGACCGCGCGGTCGTTCACTGGATTCCAATGGTTTCCGATTGACGACAGCTACCGGGTCACCGCGACGGTTCATCAAGGACGCCGCGCCGCGCGAAGTGAGAGCGCCGAACCAGCTCGGCGACATCGACGTCATGCAGAGCGAAGGCGTCGTGGAGTTCCGGCTCAACGGGCAGACCGTGCGACTGCGGCCGATGACAACCCGGCCGAAGCGGTTCTGGTTCATCTTCCGCGACGGCACGAGCGGGAAGGAAACGTACGAGACCGCCCGATTCCTGTACTCGGATCTCCGGGACGATGGAACCACGGTGCTCGACTTCAACCAGGCGTACAATCCGCCGTGCGCCTTCAATCCGTTTACGACCTGCCCGATCCCTCTGCCAGAGAATCGCTTGAAGGTGCGCATCCCCGCCGGTGAAAAGGCCTACGCAGACAAATGACACGCTCACGCAGAACCGCGACTCGCAGAGTGAATGGTTTTCTCTGCGATCTGCGATTTCTGCGTTGATTTGAACCTCTATCTGGTTCACCACGGCGATGCGGTCGGGCCGGACGTGGATGCGCGCCGGCCGCTCTCCGAACGGGGACGCGAGGAGGTTGCGCGACTCGCGATCGAAGCCGGGGCTCGCGGCGCGCGTCCCCTCGTGGTGTGGCATAGCGGAAAACTTCGCGCCCGCCAGACAGCCGAGGCCTTCTGGCGCGTCTGCAACGCGCTCGCGTCGTTCTCGGCGACGCGCGATCTCCAGCCCGAGGATGCGCCCGAGTGGATACGGGATCGCCTCCGTGGCGAAACGCGCGATGTCCTGATCGCCGGGCACTATCCGCATCTGCCCGCGTTGTTATCGCTCCTGACCGCGGACGTTCAGGACACCGGCATCTCTTCGTTTCCTCAACACGGAGTTGTTGCCCTGGCGACGGAAGACGAGGGGAAAACGTGGAAGGAGATCTGGAGGTTGGAGGTTAGAGGTTAGAGGTTAGGGATTAGGGACTAGGGGTTAGGAGTCGGGTTCTAGAATCCAGGTCGAAGGCTGAAATCGAATGACCATCCGCGCGCCGGGGCGCGAAGGGCCCGGACAGCCGCGAGCTCCAGTGGAAAACCGAACGCGTTGATCCGCAATCCGGCGCCGACACTACTGACGAAGCTGCGTCCGGGAGCGCCGTTCACCTGCAGCGACGGTCTCGACCAGACGACGCCGGCGTCGCTGAACAGAAATCCGTCGATTGGCACGGACCCGTATCGGATTTCCCGTGACAGCGCTCCCATCAAGGGGAAGCGCACCTCGAGATTGCCGGCGACCAGCCGGCTTCCCAGAAGCTCGTCGAGCGCATGGCAGTCGCCCTCGGCGGTCGGCTGGCACCGCAGCGAGCTCCAGGCATATCCATGCACAAACTGGCGGGAGCCGAGAAACGCCGGTTGCAGCCGCGGGTCGTCGCTCTCCCCACCGTACTGTCCGACATGAACGACGCGGGTCGCGATGGTGTAGGGCTTCGCCGGCATCGAGTATCGTCGATGGTCGAGCAGCACGCGGACGACCGACAGATTTCCGAGCGCCGACGTCATCTCGAAGCGATACCGGCTGCCGACGATGGGACTCGTGGCTCCGAACAGCGCCGTGTCGCCGACAAACGCCACGCTGGCTTCGCCGACGCTGGCGGGCGCGCCGCCGAAACCGGTCGTCGTCGATCGGTCGAGCAACCGACCGTTCTCGAGCGAACGCACGGCGGAGTGCACGGTCTGCCGGTACCTCGATGTGCCGGACGCCGGCTCCGAATTCGAGCCGCTGCGCGTGGTTCAGCGGATACACGAGGAGTCCGCCCACATGCAGTTGCATCTGCTCGAAGTAATGTCTTTCGATGCTGACTGCGGCCTGCCCCTCATGTTCGATCAGGCGCTGGCGCGGCAGCGAGCGAATCGACGGCTGCAGCTCCGCGACGGCGCCCCAGTTCCAGCGCCGCTCCCGATTGAGGTACTGCAGCCCGAGCCCCAGATCGCTGAGATGGTTGCCGAACTGGACCGTCATCCCGAGCTTGCGTTCGCCGAGCATGTCGCTGAAGAGCAGCGAGCCGCCTCCTCGAATGAATGTCCCGAACGGTCCCCCGCCGGAGCTCAGGTACGGTTGTCCGATCGACTCCAGAGACAAGTTTGCGGGATACGTCCGCGCCTCCGGCATGTCCGCAGCCGGCAAGCCGGAATTGTCGTTCAAGGCGGCTGTGAGCTCGCCCTCCGCGCGGTTCACGGGCGGCAGCCCAACGAACGCCGGCGCCGGACGATCGGCGATGCTCCTGCCTGCCAGGTAAGCGGCGTCGCGATGAACTTCGAGCGAGTAGGTTCCGCGTTGGTAGACGGTGAAGACCATCACCGGCGCGTCGCGCGCAACCGATAGCGCGGGGCTCGTAGGAGCGAGGCCGGCGACTCCCCCTGGCGCCTGCGAAACCTGGTAAATGCCACCAGACGCCAGATCGAGCCGATAGACGTTGCTGATGCCACCCGGATCTGAGAGGAAATACAGGCTGTGGCCATCCCCCGACCACTGAGGATTCACCTGCCTGGCGCCTTCAATCACGGGGAGCGCACGGATGGCCCAGGTCGACATGTCGAACATCGCGAGCTGGGGCGGGCCGAACGTCAAGCGAGGCGAGGTCGGTTGAATAACGATCCGTCACGAACGAGATCTCGCGCCCGTCCGGCGACCATACCGGCTGCAGGTCCGAAAACCGATCGTTCGTGAGCTGCCGGAGCGTTCCCGCCTCGAGGTCGTAGATGTACAGGTCCGTGGCGCCGGCCGTGAGCGCAGAGAATGCGATCGAGCGGCCGTCTGGCGACCACACCGGGGTCAGGACCTGTCCCAGTTGCGGAAGCTCGATCTGCCGGTCGCGGCCATCCCGTGACATATCCAGAGTGACGAGGGCAGGCTGGCCGCGCACGATGGCGGCAAAGACGAATCGATCTCCGTCCGGACTCCACGAGCCGGCGGATCGAATCGGCTGCAGGCTCTCGAACCGCGCCGTGGCCGTCGTCGTCGCCAGCTTGCGCGTGATGGCGCCAGACGACGTGTCGGCGAGGAAGAGGTCGAGCGAAAGCCGGTCCCGTTCGGAAAAGAAGACTGCCTGGCGTCCGTCCGGACTGAGCGACGGCCCCAGTTGCATCCGCCCCGCCTTCGCTTCACGGAGTAGCGGCGACGGATCGTCGCCGGGGCCATCGGCAGGTTGCGAGCGGTGGGTTTCGTACGCGGCGGCGCGCCAGTCGGAAAACAGCTGTTCCAGTTCGACGCCGGTCACTTTGTGCATTCGTTTTTCGAATGTGCCGGCACCTGCGCCCAGAATCTCCGCCATCATGCGATCGCCAAAGCGGCCGGCCAGGTACGCCCACATCGCCGATCCGTATCGATAGGGCGAAAACTCCAGCGCCGCCTGCGAGGCACGCTTCGGCAACAGGTCGAATCTCACGGCGTCTCGCAGCCACATCGCCGCCTCACGATCGCCGGCGCCGATCGACAGGTACTGGGCCATCCCTTCCACGGCCCACAACGGCCACGTCGCAAGCCCGCCGAAACCCCTGGCCATGTCGAACTGAAATGCGTGCGCGATCTCGTGGCCGAGGACCTGATCGGTCTCGGCGAGCGTGGGGGCGAACGGGAGCACGATGCGGCGCCTGGCCGATTCGGTGACGCCGCCGACGCCCTCGCCGAGCAATCCGGCGACGACGTTGGTTTGCGCGAATTCCGGCTGGCTGCCGTAGAGGATCAGTGGCTGCCGGCCCCTGAGCGAATGGCCGAGCACTCGTGAGAGCCTCGCGTACCACCGCTCGGCCAATCGCGCGGCGAGGCGCGCGGACGCTTCTTCGCTCGAGTAGTAATAAACGGCGAAGTGTTCGGTATCGAGCACCTTGAAATCGAAGTCGACGTACTCGACCTTGTTCCGGCCGAACTGCTGCGCACTGGCGTCCCCGGCTGCCCGGGGCCCGTGAAAAACGCCAGAAGAGACACAACGCCCAGCAGCGCAAGGCGGAGGACCCGAGCCATGGCTGACCCTCACCGATTCCTGCGCTGATTTGACGCGGTCGACGTGAAGGTCTTTTCTAGCTCGAGCGGTGGGCGTTCGTCAAGAACTCTTCGGGGCTGTGTCGCTTGCGACACTGAGTGTTGCTTGCGAGAGGTGCAAGATGAAGTGTTACAGCTGAAATCGCGATGATGATTCCCGTCGCACACGGCTCAGACGCCGTGTGCGACGAGTTGAGGTCTGTTAGTTTCCGAACCGGAACGTCACGCCAATCGTTGCACGCCAGAAATTGAAGTTGGCGAGCCCGATGTCGAGGTCGTCGGCGGCGGGCTCGTTGTCCTGCAGCAGGCGGAAGTAGCGGAGTCGCCGCGCAAGCCAACGTGATCGTTGAAGTAGCCGTGAACGCCGCCTCCCAGATCGATGCCGAAATCGTTCGAGGTGAGATCGTCGTCGAAGAACGTGCTGCCGGAAATGTTGCTCCGCAGCAGGCCCGCACCACCGACCACGTACGGCCGCACGCCGCCGCCAGTCTGGCCACCAACCGGCACGCCCAGGATCAGGTTGCCCATGAACGTCGTCACGTTGCTGTCGCCGACCGCGAAGGTCCCGCCGCCAGTCGTGTTCTGGAAGAAGTTCGGCGACCAGCCCCAGTCGACCTCGAACCCCGCAATGCCGGCGCCCATCCAGCCGAGCGAAGCTCCCAGGTCGACGCGGCGCTCGACTTCGTCTTCAAAGGCTGGCGTCGCCGCCGAAATTGGCACTGCCGCCGAAGTTTCCGCCGACGAATGGTGTCACGAACCAGTCAGCGGACGCGCGACTCGGGGTGCCGGCAAAAGCAAGCACCACGAGCGTTGACACGAGTAGCGGTCTTACGCACAACCATGTATTCCTCCTTGTTTCGAACGCCCGAGCTGGATGTGTCCAGTCGCCGTCCCTCGCTCCGAGCGGAGCAAGTCGCATGCCTGACGGTGAGGCGGATGGTGAGAGGTAGAGGTTAGAGGTTAGAGGTTAGAGGTTAGAGGTTAGAGGTTAGAGGTTAGGGTTAGAGAGCTTGGAGGTTAGAGAGGTTCGTTTGGACGCGATCAGTCGTAACCTCCAACCTCTAACCTCTAACCTCTAACCTCCAACGTCTAACCTCTACTGCTGTTCGACAGTCACGGTCAGTGGCGTAAGAAGCCGTACGGTCAACGGCGAGCCTGCAGGCAGGGTGACTTCGCTGGCGTCACCCGCCTGGACCACGGCGACACCGCCGCCAGCGCCTGCCGTGGCTCCGATCGCCGCGCCCTTCGCGCCGCCCAGGATCGCACCGAGAATCGCGCCGCCAACCGTGCCGCCGCCGATCTTCGCCGCGCTGCTGTTGCCGGGCGCTTCGCCCTCGCGATAAATCGCGTCCGTGCTCATCGACATCCGCGTGCCATCCGCAAGCACGAGCGTCGTGAATCGAATGCCGAGGCGCGCGCGCTCCTTGAACTTCCCGCCCCGCTCGACCTGTATCACCGACCCGATCGCGCGTGAGCCCGCCGGGATGGCGATCGCATCGCCCACCTTCACGTCGCGTGTGACCCTGGCCTCGACACGATCCTCGAGCCGCGCCGTGTCACTCGAAATGCGGGTCTCGGTCTGAAGGCCGATCACGGAGCTCGGCGACACGACGAGCTCCTCGAACACTTTCTCCGGCGGCTCGGGTGCGCGCTGCGGCGCTTCAGATACCCGCCCCGGTTCGACTGAATCCTCAATCGGCCTTCCCGTCACGGTGTCGCCCGCCGCCGGTGAAGACGCCGGCGATCCGGGTACCGTGGGAACACCGGGAAGTGACGTCACCTGCGGCTGGGAAGCCGTGTTCGTCGGCCACGAGCGGTCGAGCGCGGGCGGATCCGGACGAACGGGAGTGGGTGTCGATCTGGGGGCCGCCGCAGGGGTGGGTCGCACCGGTCTCGGGGGCACGGTGGCTGCGGCAGCAAGCCCGGGCTGCGCAGTGGCTCGCGAAACTCGGTTGTCCCTGTCGTCCACGACCGTCTCGGTTTCCTGAACCGGGGTATCCACGAGAGGCGCATCTGAAACGGCAAGGGGTTGCTCCGCCGCGACAGCGGTACGGGCACCGTATTCTGCCGGGACGCGAAATAGCCCCCCGCGCCCGCGGCAGTAATGCACGCGACGGCCAGCGCAGCGAAGGTCAGTCGATTCGAAAACATGACGGAATCTCCTTGGAACTCAGGCTGAGGGCTGACGCAAGCCGCGTGCCGGGGCCACCAGCCGCCGCCGGCCGCAACCTGCTGTGTTCAAAGGGTTACGGAAAGGGCCGGTCGCCGAACCATGTCCCTTTCACAGGAACTGTCCTGCTGGGAGTCCAACCATCACGGCGATTCTGGCACAAGCCGTCGTCCTGGGAGGCCGACGCTACAATCAGGCCATGGCACGGCCACCCGAGATCATCGTGGTCGGCGCCGGGATCGTGGGTTGCGCCATCGCCTGCGAGCTCGCCCGGCGCGGCGCATCCGTGCATGTCGTCGAAGAGCGGACGGCCGGGATGGGAGCAACCCAGGCGGCTGCCGGCATCCTCGCGCCCTACGTCGAAGGCGGTTCCTCCCTCGAGTTTCTCAATCTGCTCGTCCGAAGTTTGAGCTTGTTCGACGATTTCATCGCGCGCGCAGAGGCCGACAGCGGCATCACGTGTTCCGTACCGGCGGACGGGCACACTTCAGGTGGCCGTCACCGACGCGGGTATGCGCGAGCTCGCGAGCGCCGCGGCCCGGCTCGACGCCCTGGGCGTCCCCTTCGGTCTGCTCGACGATCAAGCGGTTCGGGCGGAAGAACCGCACCTCAGTCCGCGGCGTGGTGGGCGCTCTCGTCGTGCCGTCGCACGGCTTCGTGGCCTCTGGCGAGCTGATACGCGCGCTGGCAGGTGCAGCCAGGCGTCATGGCGCCCACGTGACCGAAAACATCCGCGTCCGCCGGATTACGCCGGAGGGCCGGAATCTGGTCGTCGAAACCGATCGCGGGCCGCTGACAGGATCGGCAGTCGTGCTGGCTGCGGGCAGCTGGTCCGGGCAGATCGAGATTGCCGGGCTCGCGCACGGCGTGCCGGTGCATCCCATCCGAGGTCAGCTTCTGAGGCTGGCGTGGAAAGGCCCTGCGCTTCGCCGCGTGGTATGGAGCGATCGGTGTTATGTGGTGCCGTGGGACGACGGTACGCTGCTCGTCGGCGCGACGATGGAGGATGCGGGATTCGACGAGCGAAACGACCGTTGCCGGCGTGCGAGATCTGATTGAGGCGGCGTGTGACATCATCCCGGGGGCTTTGACAGCCTCGTTCGTGGGCGCCCGCGCAGGCTTGCGCCCGGCGACCGCGGACCTGCGCCCGATAATCGGAGCGTCACGGGTCATTCCCGGACCTCGTGTACGCGACAGCGCACTATCGGAACGGTATTCTGCTCGCACCGCTGACTGCGGCGCTCGTGGCCGATGCCATGCTCGACAACCGGATCGATCCGGCGCTCGAGACGGTCAGCCCCCAGCGGTTTGGAGAACTATGAATTTGGTTATCTGGTTATCTGGTCATCTGGTCATTGATTGATGATTGATCGATCGGCCAATCGATCAATCAATGACCAGATAACCAGATGACCAGATAACCAATTCAGGATTCAGTCATGAGGACGCTCACTATCGGGACTCTGACGTATCGCGTCGTCGCAACTGAGCGCGACGGCCGGTGGCTCGCGCGCGCGGAGCGAGCGGACAGCGGCGACCGGTTCGGCGTCGAGTTCTCCGGTCGTCTCGGCCGACGAAGCCAGCGACCGTCTTGGCGCGCTGGCTGGCGTGGCAGCACGAGCACGCGTCGGCGCTCGAGGATCTGCAGCGCGCCGAGAACGGCTACCACCGGACGATCGCCGGCAGCGCGTTCGCCAACCCGTCCGAGGGTCCGAGCGCGATCGAGTTGCAGAAGGAATCGCTCGAGGCGGTCGAAGCCGCGAGGATCCGGCTCGACGAAATCCGCGCCCGGCGGCCCAATACGCAGTGACGGGTCGAATCTGGTCATCTGGTCATTGATTGTTCAATTGCAATCCAATAACCAGATAAACCAATCAATGACCAGATAACCAGATGACCAGATAACCAAATGCGATTGAAAAGGACCTACAGCTCCCGCGAGGTGGCCGCCATGACCGGTTTGACGGCGCGGCAGCTTCAGCTCTGGGACGCCGGGGGCCTGTTGTCGCCGGCGATTCCGTCGCATCGCACTGCCGCGGGCGGATACACCGAGCGCCGCTACACGCCGGTCGAACTGTTCGAACTGCTCGTTCTCGCCGACTTGCGCCACCGCGGCTTCTCAATCCCCCAGCTTCACGCGATCGTCGCGCATCCTCGAGGATCGGTTCGGCGTCCGGCTGTTCGAAGCGACCGGTGGCGGCGGAGCCGTGCAGCTGCTCACCGACGGCCGCGATCTTTATGCGCGCACGTCAGAAGGGCAGTTCTTCAACCTGCTGAAAACGCCGACGCAGCCGCTGCTGGTCGTCGGCGAAGAAGGATTGCTGAAAGAATTGAGCGGCAAGATCAAGCCGCGGAGGAAAAAGCCGCGCAAGGCCGTTGCCCGAATCTGAAATCTGAAATCTGAAATTTCAGCGAATAGGAAAGATCTTCTCGAGGTCGTCGGCCGGCCGCGGAATGACGTGCACGCCGACCAGCTCGCCGACGCGCCGGGCCGCTGCAGCGCCAGCGTCGGTCGCGGCCTTGACCGATCCGACGTCGCCGCGCACGATGGCGGTCACGAGGCCCGCATCGACCTTCTGCCAGCCGACGAACACGACGTTCGCCGTCTTCACCATCGCGTCGGCGGCTTCGATCATGCCAACCAATCCGCGGGTTTCCACCATCCCGAGGGCGTCGCCGATTTCCCGTTTGTCTTTTTCAGCCATCCTGATCACGATCAACGCAGAACACGCAGAGAACGCGGAGAAATTGGTGAACGTAGAGAACGCAAAGCACTATACCTCAGTTTCTCCGCGAGTCTCCGCGTTTTACGTCGTCTTCCCGCGAGCCGCGACGGGAAGGCTGTCAATCACGCGGTCGCCGTCGACGAGCACCACGGCATCGACCATGTTCGCCACCACGCAGGCGTGATTGGGCAGGACGCGAACGCGATCGCCGGGTTCGAGCGAGGTGCCTCCACGCGCCCTTACGGTCGCGTGCTCCTCGGACAGGCGTTCGATCGCCAGCGTTCCGTCGATTGCCGTGTCGCCCGGCATGAGAACGGCCCCGTAGCCCGGCGTCGCGTCGAATCCGCGCGCCAGGTCGTTCGTCAGCGTCTTGCTGCCGCAGTCGAGAATGAGGCGGTCGGCGCGCCGGCTTCGACACCACCGTTGCAAGCACCGTCAGCGCGCAGTCGTCGAGGGATGCTGCGCCGAGCGCGAGTTGCGTGCGATCGAAATACACGTAGTTGCCGGGCCGGAGCTCGGTGACGCCCGGCTGCTGCGCCGTGAAGCGAAGCGTCGGGGTCGCTCCGACCGAGATTTCCTCGAGCGCGATGCCGGCACCGGCCGCCCGCTCTCGCAACGTTGTGAGGATCTCGGTCTCGCGGCGGGCGATGACCCGGAGCTCCTCTTCCGAGGCCGCCTGATAGCCGTGGCCGGCATGGCTGAGCAGTCCGCGCAGATGCAGCCCGGGCAGCGATGCGACCGCGCGGATGAACTCCAGCGCTGCCGGCGGCTCCGGATCGATGCCGCATCGATGAAAGCCGACGTCAACCTTGACGAGCACATCAAGGACGCGACCGGCGCGACGCATCGCCTCCGACCACCCCCGCGCGACGGCCAGGTGATCGACGACGATCGAGAGAGAGGCGCGCTCCATCAAGGCGAGCACGCGGGAGGCGTTCGACGGATTCACCGGATAGGCCAGCCGGATGTCGTCGATGCCGGCCGCCGCCATCACCTCGGCTTCGCCGACCTTGGCGCAGCAGATCCCGGCCGCGCCCCGCTCGATCTGCCACCTCGCGATCGCAGGTGATTTGTGGGTTTTCGCGTGTGGTCTCAGCGATACGCCCGCAGCGTTCGCGAGATCCTGGACGCGGCTGATATTTCTGAGGAGACGGCTGGCGATCGACCAGGACCGCAGGAGTGGGAAGATCGGAGAGCGAGCATCGGGTAATTGGATAATCTGGTAATCGGGTAATTGAATTACCGAGCTTACTCGATTACCAGATTCAGCGCTACGCGAAGAGCCCCGGGAACCTCGCAGGCTTCACGTCGTAGCCGGGGAAGATCGAGCGTGTGTCACCGACGCCGAGATGGCGGACCACGATCTCGCCGAACACGTCGCGGAAATCGGTCGTGACGGCCAGATCGCGCCCCTCATGGCGCTGCCCAGGAGCCAGTCCCGGCCACTTCCCGTACACGCGGCCGCCACGGATGCCGCCGCCGATCGCCATCATCGCATTGCCGTGTCCGTGATCGGTGCCGCGATTGCCGTTCTCGCTGACCGCCCGCCCGAACTCCGACATGGTCAGCACGATGGTGTCTTCCATGCCATCGCCGAGATCTGTCACGAGAGCCGCGAGGCCGCGGCCGAAATCGTCCAGCCTGACGGCGAGCTGGCCCTGCGCCGATCCCTGATTGACGTGCGTGTCCCAGCCGCCGACGTCGGCGAAGGCGACCTCGAGCCCGACGTCCGCCTTCGAGAGCTGCGCGATCTGCTTGAGCGCCTGCCCGAACGGCGTGCGCGGATAGTCGGCGCCACGCTCGGGGCGGTAGCTGGCGGGATTGGTGCTCTTCAGCATCCTGATCGCGTCGAACGCCTCGCGTCCGGTGCGTTCAGCACACGATCGGCGGCCGCGGCAAACTGGCTCTCGAAGGACGCTGCGACCATCTCGCTCGCCTGACCGCCGCGGATCCCGAACTGTTCGAGCTGATTGACGGCCAGAGCCGGGCGCCGTGCCCTGGAGCACGCGGGGCATCTGCTGGGTCAGGGCGACCGCGCGAAACGGCGTGGCCTCTTCCACGCGCCGCGCCTGAAGGTACCGATTCAGCCAGCCATCCGGCGTGCTCTTGACGCCGGGCGTGGCCGATTCCATGTAGTCCTGCGCGTCGAAGTGCGAGCGGGTGTTGTCGGGCGATCCGCAGGCGTTGACGATGGCCAGCTGCCGCGCGTCCCAGAACGGCTTGAGCGGCTGCAGCCTGGGGTTGAATCCAAAAAAGCCGTCGAGATCGAGAGCGCCGTCGCTCGTTCCAGACGCGCCGGGCCGCTCGATCGCGATGCCGGGCCGTGCACGGTAATACTCTCTGTCGCCGAATGGAACGATCATGTTGAGGCCGTCGACCGCCCCGCGCTGAAAGATGGCGATGAGCCGCTTCGCCCGCGCGGCCGCGCCCGCGGCAAACGCCGTGCGCGCCAGGAACGAGGGCGCAAACCCGAGGCTGACCAGCGCGAACGCGCCGTTCTTCACGAAGACTCTGCGCGAAGTCATGGTGTCCTTGATTCTGAAATCTGCCGTTCTGAAATCGACCATCTCAACGTCTCTGAAATTCCGGGGAGCCCAGCGTGAGCGCGAGCATCTGCTCGGGTGTGGTCGCCTTCGCGATCGTGTCGCGCGTCGTGGCGGAGACGTCGTTATTGAGCACCGTCTCGATGATGCGGCTCGGAACGCCCTGAAGAGCGTTCCCTCCAGCTTCGGTGGAGGCGGCCGGTCGTGAAACCGGCCCGACGGTCCGCCTGACGGTCGGCCCCCGCGCGCAGGTTGTTGCCGGCCAGTTGGAGCGCGAAGTTCATCCGGTTGACCAGGGCGCCCGTGTTCACCCAGGCGTCCGCCGTGTCCTTGTAGCCGGTCGGCGGCTGGCACAGGTAGAGCGGCATGCCCAGCTGCTGCATCGCGCGCACGAGCGGCGTGCGCGTCCTGCACCTCCGTGCCGGTTGCCCTCACGGCGCTGACCACGAACTCGAAGGGGGTCTTGACCTTGGCGCGGTAGGCGTCCGGCGAGAGGAACTCCGGCGAGCTCAGCAGCGTCCGCATCACCTCGCGCAGGTCGCCGTCGGTCCGCCGGAACGTCGCGGCCATGCGATCGACGAGAGCCGGCGGCGGCGTATCGCTGACGAAGCGGCGGGCGAGCTTGGTCGAGATGAAGCGCGCGGTCGAAGGATGCGTGGCGAGAATGTCGAGCACCCGCTCGCCGTCCTCTTCTCCGCCGCCGGCTTTGATCACGTGCCCGAGCACGATCTTCTCGCCGCGATCGTGGACCCGCGGATTGAACACGTAACCGCCGCCCATCCGCGGGTTTTGAATCGTCCAGCCCGTCAGCGCCCGCGCCACTTCGGTCACGTCCTTCTGCGTGTAGCCGCCGTCGACGCCAAGCGTGTGCAGCTCCATCAGCTCGCGGCCGTAGTTCTCGTTGAGGCCTCTCGGCATCCTCTGGGCGTTCACCTGGGGCGCGGGAGTTGGCGGAAGGGGCATGCGGCGCGGCTGCACCGCGCCCCGTCGCGGCTGCGCGTCTTCGCGGCTGCGATCTGCTGGTCCTGCACGGCGGACCGGCGATGCGCTCATCCAGTTGTCGAGATAGAAGAGCATCGCGGGACTCTTCGCGCGTGGCCTCGAGAAGATCGCGGAAACTGCCGAAGACGTGCGGCCGGATCGCGTCCCGTTCGTACTCCGTCAGCATGAACCGGACCTGGCCCTTACGCGCGTCCACGTTGAAGTGGTTGAACCAGAAGTCGGTCAGGACCTCCTGCAGCTGCCGCTCGCTGTAGGCGGCGCGCAGCACCTTCTGCGCGCCGAGCTCGACCATGGGCCTGTTGGCCTGCTGCTGCATGGCATTCGGCATTCTCGACGGCTCGGCTTGAGGCTGGGCCTGGTTGGCTGCCGCTCTCTGCCGCTCTCGCCTGGCCTGCATCGCCGGCTGCGCGAACTGCTCCGAGATCTCTCGCGAGCTGAGCCCAAGTGTGACCAGACCCGCCAGACGAGCCTCAATGGAGCCGTCCGGGATCCGTTCCGGACGGAGCTGCTGGTCGATGTACGCCTGCAGTCCAGTCGCCCGGACCTGCTCGATATCGCCCGGCCTCGGGCCAAAGCCGATGCGGTTCAGGACGTGAACGATGGTTTTGTCATCATTCGGGATGGCGGCGGCCGCCACCGTGGAGTCCTGTTGGTCGGCTCCCAGGAGAGCCGTGACCGCAAGAGCGGCGGCGAGCGTTGTCTTGAGAAAGCCTGACCTCATGCTCGGTTAGACCGGGGCCGGCGGCTGGAAGTTAAAAGAGCGTACCAGCCTCGGATTGATGATTGATGATTTTTGATTGTTGATTGGGCGCCCACGACAATTCAGGCCAAAAAACCCAGGTCCGGGACGGCACGGCGGCTGCAGGCCCTGTCGGCATGAATGAACAGGCTGAAGCCCTGAAACAACGTACAAAGCAGTTTGCACTCGATGTCATCGCTCTTGTTCGAACGCTTCCGCCGGGCGAGCCCTCGTGGACCATCGGTGGGCAGCTGACCCGTTCGGGGACGTCGGTAGGCGCGAACTATCGATCCGCGTGTCGAGCAAGGTCACATGCAGACTTCGTCGCGAAAATTGCGCTAGTGGAGGAAGAATCCGACGAAGCGGGCTTCTGGCTCGAGATAGTCAAAGAGACGGGCCTCGGTGTGGTCGACGCCGTTGAGCCTCTGCTTAAGGAGGCTGACGAATTGACGGCCATCTTCGCTCGATCAACGATGACTGCGCGGCAATCTGTCAACCGACACTAATCATCAATCATCAATCAACAATCATCAATTCAAAATCGCATGATGCTCGCGGATGCGCCTGACCTCCCGCGCACTCACCGCGGCTTTCCTGGCAAACTCCGGCCACGAGGAAACGGCTTCGGCAACCTGTCCCATCACCTGCGACGCGGTGCCGATGCCGAAGCGATCGGCGACCGTCATCAGGTCCTCTCGCGTAATGTCGGAAAATTTCCCGTTCACCGACATCAGATGCTGGTACGTCCATTCGCCCTTCGGGTTATAGGCGTGCGTCACGTCGTACGCCGGCGCCAGCTCCCACGCCCCACCCTCGCGGAGCAGAAACGAGGCGTTCTTCGAATGGTCGTCACAATTGGCGGCCATCACGTTGAACGCGGTGCGCCGGAATGCTTCCTCCATGGCCGGGTAGCCCAACTGAAGACGGTCGATCGTCAAGAGAAACTGGCCGACGTCGTGGGTGGCTTTTTGTCGGTAATCGAGGTGGGCCAGGCCGCAAAGCGTCTGGAGATGGTGCTTCGAATTCCCGTCACGGTCGAACCGTTTCGTCATGAAATGGGCGCGCCCGTTCTCCTCCAGCAGGCGGCAGGGCGACATGGCAATCCCGGCGGCCCGCGCCATCAGGTGATAGGCGTACTCGATCCGCCCGTAGTCCTGGCTGACGCCGAGCCTCTCGTCAACCCCGACGCCATCGAACTTGATCAGCCAGTGCTCGAATCCGGCCTGCACGTCGAACTGTCCCGCGCGGATCTCGGTGGTGGCTGGATTCCACGCGACCACGGCTTTGGCTCTCGCGCCTCCCGCCGACGTGCCCACCTGGATGATTTGCGCGATCGCGGCTTCGGCGTGCGCCTCGGTGTCGATCTCGCCCTGCACGGCGCGCCTGGCGCTTTCGACCAGCGCGGCCATCTCGATCGCGGCAATCGATCTGGCCGGCCTGGGGCCGCGCACCGGCTTGAATTCCAGCGCGCCCAGACCCCGCCTGCCCATGTACGCCAGCCGATCGAGTGAAGTGATCTGCGGCTTGCCGACGCCTTCGCGCGCCATCCAGGCGTCGATCAGCGTGTTTCCGAAATCGTCGGGAAGGGCGTCGGCGAGCATGCCCGGCAGCCGCCTGTAGGTGAGCTCCGGAAGATCGGTGAACACGAACGGTTCACTCGCCGCGGCGAGCGGCATCGTCAGCGGCGCCAGCTCGATACCGGAGCGAACGAAGGCGGGCTGGTATTCGAAGGCGTAGAACCGCAGCCCCGGATCGAGCGCGACGGCGCCGACGGCCCTCCCCCAGATGCGGACCTCGACGATCGGAACGGGCGTGTATGCCAAGGTCTGGTCTTGCTTACGACGGCCTCGGCGTGTTCTTCCTGCGCGATGCGCGCTGCCGCGGAGCTTTGGTTCTGAGCATCTGCACCGGGCTGATCGAAACGGCCGGGGCGAGCGCGCGAAGCCAGTCGACCCGGTTCAAGGCCCGCAGCGCCCGCACCAGCGAGCGCAGCGTGGCGCCCTTGCCGCTTTCGAGGTTCTTGACCGCATTCAGGGCGATGCCCGCTCGCTCGGCCAACTGCCGCTGGTCGAGGTTCTGCCTCAGCCTGAGAGCCCGGATCTGACGGCCGAGCTCAACTTCCACTTCATCGGGAGTCTGCACAGCTTATCAATAGACCTTAATAGGTCCATTGTAAACAAAAATCTATGCAGTAGCCCTTTTAGAGTCTATTGTAACGCCAAGATAAACCTGCCGATCCATCATCGGTTCATGCGCGCGCGTACCGCCGCGCGATCCACCGCCCCGCCACGAAGGTACACGTTGGCGATTCGCCGCGTGTTCTTGATGTCGTCGAGAGGATTCGCGTCGAGCACGATGAAGTCCGCGCTCTTGCCAACCTCGACGGTGCCGGCATCGGTCATTCTCAACAGCTCCGCGGCATTGCGCGTCGAGGCCACGATGACTTGCGCCGGCGTCATGCCCGCGGCGACCATGTCCTCCATCTCGAGGTGATGGGCCCAGGCGACGTTGCCGTCCGTTCCAAGGGCGATCTTCACTCCCGCTCCGTTCAGTTTTGCCAGATTCCGCGCCTGGATGCCGAACGCCTTCTGAGCGTCTGGCTGATCGGTTGCCCCGGCCTGGAGTTTCTTCAACTCGGCGGCTGGAAGCGATTCGCTGAGCCAGCCGAGATCCACCGCGACTCCCCGACCCGGAAGGTTCGGGCACGAGGACCAGATTCGGCTTCTGCTTGAACAGGGCGAGACCCTCGTCGTCGATGTCCCGATCCCGAACGCCGTGAGCGAACGCGTCGATCCCCGCGCGCAGCAGCCCCTTCGCATCCTCGAGGGTAAAGAGGTGGGCCGTGACGCGAAGCTTGTTCTTGTGGGCCTCGTCGATGACCGCGCCGTACAGCGCCGGCGTCAGCTTCTTGAACTTGCCGTCCCGATCGTCCACCCAGATCTTGACGAAATCGACCTTCTTCGCCGCCAATTCCTGAACGACCTTTCGTGCCTCGGCTTCGCTGGTAATCCAGTAAGGGGCCTCCGTGCGCCCCGGCTCCGGCGCGGTGATGCCGCGTCCCGCGGTTCGAAGTCGCGCGGCACCCGGGATGGTCTCCTGCCGGACCTGGAACGCGACATCGCCCGTATCCTGGCCGAGGCTCATGACGGCGCCGACTCCGAAGTATGCCTTCCGCTGCAGTTGATCGATGAGCTCCTCGCGCGTCACCGACATGTGCGTATGCGTGTCGATGATCGCCGGCATGACGGTCTTGCCGGTCAAGATCGACACGAGCCGCGCCGGCCGGCACTTTCAACTGTCCCCTCGTGCCCACCTGGCTGAACCGGTTGTTCTCCACGATGAACGCGGAATTCTCAACCGGCGCGCGGCCGTCACCGACGATGAGCCGCGCCCCTTCGAACACCGTCACGCCGGCTGGCTGCGGCGCCTGGCTTGCACCCGGGGTCGAAAGCGCCGCCACGAAACAGAGGCCGATAATCAGTCTGCGCATGGAACGTCCTCCATACCGAATTGCTGATTGTTGATTGTTGATTGATGATTTGAGTCAAAGCTTTTCACCGAATACGGACGCGGCTCTGCTCGCGCATGAACTGCTGCACGTAGTACGGTCCGCCGGTCCCGCGCCCCGTGGATCCGCTCGCCTTCCAGCCGCCAAAGGAATTGATGCCGGGCCAGGCGCCGGTGGTTGCGCCGGCGCGGCGGTTGGCGTACGTGACCCCGGCCTGAATGCGGCCGAAGAACTGCTCGATCTCCCGCTCGTCCTCCGAGAAAATCCCCGCCGTCAGACCATACTCGGTCTTGTTGGCCAGCTCAATCGCTTCGTCGAGCGTCAGCACGTCGGCAACCAGCGTGATCGGCACGAAGAGCTCCTCGTTGAACAGCGGGTGACTCGCAGGCAGGCCGTCGATGACGGTCGGCTCGACGAAGTAACCGTGGGCGAAATCGCCGTCGGTCAGCCGGCGCCCGCCCGTGAGAATCTTGCCGCCATCGGCGCGTGCCTGCGCGACCGCGCGCTCGTAGGTCTTGACGGCTTCTTCGTTGATCACCGGGCCGAGGTACACATCGCGGTCGAGCGGGTTGCCGATCTTGATCTTCTTCGTTTTCTCGACCAGCAGCCGGACGAACTCGTCGCGAACGGCCTTCGACACATAGACGCGCGAGCACGCGGAGCATTTCTGGCCCTGCGCGCCGAACGCGGACCGCATGACGCCGTCGGTGGCCTTTTCCAGATCGGCGGACCGCATGATGATCGCCGGATTCTTCCCGCCCATCTCGATGATGAGCGGCCGCGGCACCGGGCGGGACGCGTTGTCGCGAATGAGGCGCATGCCGACGTCCTTCGAGCCGGTGAATACGATGCCGTCGATGCCGGCATTGTCGACCAGTTCCTGGCCGGCCGTGCTGCCGCTGCCGGTGACGAAGTTGAAGACGCCCGGCGGGACGCCCGCTTCCATCATCACTTCGGCCAGCTTGTAGCCGAGCAGCGGCGTCACCGACGCCGGCTTGAAAACGACCGTGTTGCCGGCGACCAGCGCGCCGCCGGCCGGACCCGCGGCGAGCGCGAGGGGAAAGTTGAACGGCGAAATCACGGCCCACACGCCGTACGGCCGCAGCACGCTCGTGTTCTCTTCGCCGGGTCCGAGCGTTCCGAGCCTGGTTTCGAATCCATGGTGCCCGGCCACCTGGTCGCAGTAGTACTCGATGAGATCAGCCGACTCCTCGACGTCGCCCACGCATTCGAGCCGGTTCTTGCCCGCCTCGTACCCCATCAGTGCCGAGAGCTCCCAGCGATGATCGCGGATCGTGTCGGCTACTTTCTTCAGCAGCGACGACACGATCGGACCAGCTCCGCGCGCTCCATGCTGGAAAGGCGGCCGTGGCCGCTTCGACCGCCTCCCGCACTTGCTCGCGGGTGGCACTCTGAAACCGGCCCAGCAGGATTCTGCGTGTCGATCGGACTTCGGTCGTCGAATTCACCCGGCGACCGAACCTCGCGACCGCCGATGACAAGCGGATAACTCGTGCCGAAGGTCGATTTCACCTGCTCGATCGCCCGATCGAGCTCGCGATGCAGATCCTCCATGCGATCGCGCGCTCATCGTGGCGTAGGTGATCTTCGTCTGCGTTCGGTTCGCATCAGCTGTCATAACCTGTGACCATACCACGACGTTCAGGCCAGCAATCGCTCCAGTTCTTCGGGATGCATCGCGCGTGTGAGCGCGGCCTTGCGATCGATGACGCCCTGCTTCACCAGATCGGTGAGCGATTCTTCGAGCGTGAACGAGCCCTGCTTTCTGGTAATCGTGATTTCCTGATGCAGGTGGTGCAGCGCGTTCTTGCGCACGTGCTGGCGCGCGCCGTAACCGACCATCAGCAGCTCTGCCGCTGGCACCAGGCCGCCGCCGGTCTTCGGCATGAGCGTCTGCGTCAGGACCGCAGCCAGGGCCATCGCCAATTCCTGCCGGATCGTGTTCTGGCGCTCGGGTGGGAACGAGTCCGCGATGCGGGCCACCGTCGATGCGACGTCGGTCGTGTGCAGGCTGGAAAAGACCAGATGTCCCGTTTCGCCCGCCGTCAGCGCAATCTGCATCGTCTCCGGATCGCGCATCTCACCGACGACGATGATGTCGGGCGCCTGTCGAAGAGCCGCGCGCAGAGCCGTGGGGAAATCAGGTGCGTCGATGCCGATTTCAACCTGCTCGATCAGGCAGCCGCGATGCGGGTGCTCGTACTCGATTGGGTCTTCGATGGTGATGATGTGCCGCGCGTCTCGATGGTTGATTTCGTTCACGAGCGCCGCCACGGTGGTCGTCTTGCCTGATCCCGTGGGACCGCCGATCAGCACCAGGCCTCGCGCCAGCCGGCTCAGCGACTCGACTGACGGCGGCAGGCCGAGCGTCGCCAGCCGCGGGACAGCGGCAGGAAGACGCCGGATCGCTGCCGCGGCCCGACCGCGCTCGCGATGGAGGTTGATGCGAAAGCGCCCGAGCTCGAGGCTGCGATACGAGCCGTCGGCAATGCCCGTGTCGCGGTACTGGCGCTGGGCGTGAGGCGGCAGAAACGCCGTGACCGCCTCCGCGATTTCGTCGCCGTCCAGCCGAACTTCGCCTAGCGGCACGACGCGCCCCTCCACGCGCAGCGAAGGGGGCGCGCCGGCGACGAGCAGGAGATCGCTCGCCGATCTGGCGACCACCTGCTCGAGCCACGATCGAAGCTTCGCGGCCTGCCGGTCCGGCGGTGCATTCCGCGATTCGCCGGCATTCAGCTCGCTGACGAGCGCGTCGAGGTCGTCCCTGTCGTTAATGTCGTTCATCGGCCCCGGATCAACGGCTCGTTCAGAAACCGCATCAGCGGCGCGACCCGCTTGAAGACGGCGACGAGCCCGGCATAGAACCTCGGACTGACGGCGAACGCCGGCTCGAATTCCCGGCCCGCGAGGAACTGCTTGAACTTCAGATACTCCGCCGCGTCGTGATCCTTCGGGAAACCCCGCGGCACACGCTTCAGCCGTTCACCGTCGAGCGCCCCGACCTCGCGGCGGAACGCCGGGGACTCGACGAGCGAGCGCAGCCGTCTGGAGTTCGCGGCGATGTGCTCGCGGACGGCATGAAGCTGCGACGTGGGCGGCGCGTACATCCCGCCGCCGACCCACACCTCGTCCGGCGACACGTGAAAATACAGACCCGCGCCTTCGTGCTTTGGCAGACCACGAGTGGGGAAGTTGGCCGCGACGTGCGTCTTGTAGGGAGCCTTGTTCTCCGAAAAGCGGATGTCGCGATAGATCCGGTACATCGAGGTCTTCGGATCCGCCACGAACTCGGGCCCGAACACGCGAAAGTCGTCCGCCAGCCGGGCGACGATGGCGGCCATCGGCTGACGGACGTGAGCCTCGTATTCGTCGCGATGCGCGTTGAACCACTCGCGGCGGTTGTTCCGCTTCAGCGCGCGCAGAAACCGAAGCGTCTGGCTGGTAAACCGCGGTGTGGACATAGAATGTGCCATCCGTACGACGTTCAAAACGCAGAATCCGCGGCACTCGCAGAGCCACGATTCTCTGCGTTCTGCGATTTCTGCGTTGATCGTCGTCTTAACGCGCGCTGGCTGCGCGCGCCATTCGCTCCTGCATCTGCCGCGTCAGGTGCGGCACGACACCGACCATGCGCTGCAGCATCATCAGCTGACCACGATGGTGCATCTCGTGCTCCTTCGGAGCCAGGAGCATTTCGAAGCGGGTCTTGGTCGCCGGTTCAGCGCCCGGTGGCATCGCGACCCTTTCCGCCAGGAACGAATCGCTCAGGCCTTCCAGGAACGAGGCGAAGCGCTCGCCTTCCGACTTCAGGAACGCGACCGTCGCCGCCTTGTCGCGCGGCCTGGCCTCTTCGGCGCCAACCTTCTGCATGAGCTCGGGAAAGTTGACCGTTGCGAGGTCGTCGACCTTGCCGCCCCTGTCGTCGTGGACGAGAAACGAGAACGACGGTATCAGCGCGATGTGCACGAGGGTCTGTCGGATGGTGCGAGTGTCCGGCGCGGCGCGGAAGTCGTACTGGCTTTCGGGAATATCCTCGGCGATGGTGATCGTGTTGCCGCGGACCGTCCGAAACGACGCCGAAAGTTCCTTGCCGCCGTAGTACGTCATGCCGGCCCTCCTTGCCGATCGCCGCAATCGGCAACTATATTCAGTTGCTCGAACCGTTGTAAAGTTGGTGCCCGCGTTGGGCATCTATTTCTTGTAGGAGGTGGACGATGTCGCTTCAGATTGGGGCCACGGCCCCGGATTTCGAGGCCGAGACAACCGAAGGCCGTATTCGTTTCCATGACTGGATTGGCGATTCCTGGGCGGTGCTCTTCTCGCACCCGAAGGACTTCACGCCCGTGTGCACGACCGAGCTCGGTTACATGGCCAAGATTCAACCCGACTTCGCGAAGCGCAACGTCAAGGTGATCGGCCTCAGCGTCGACCCGCTGGATAAACACAAAGGATGGTCCAAGGACATCGAAGAAACCCAGGGGTACGCGCCGAACTACCCGATGATCGCCGACACCGATCTGAAGATCTCGAAGCTCTATGGGATGCTGCCGGAGACGCTGGAAGGCACCTGCGACGGACGGACCGCCGCGGATAACCAGACGGTGCGCAACGTGTTCGTCGTCGGGCCGGACAAGAAGATCAAGCTGATCCTGGTTTATCCGATGACGACGGGCCGCAACTTCGACGAGGTGCTGCGTGTCATCGACTCGCTGCAGCTGACGGCGAAGCACAAGGTCGCGACGCCGGTGAACTGGAAGCACGGTGAGGACGTCATCATCGCGGGCTCCGTCTCCGACGACGACGCGAAGAAGACGTATCCGGACGGCTGGAAGTCGCCCAAGCCGTACATCCGCATCGTCCCGCAGCCTAAAGCGTAGCGGGCGTCGCCCGGCGGCCGGCTATGCCGGCCGCCACGCCGCCGGCGGCATCCGCCATGAATGACGTCCATTGCCACTTCTTTTCCACGCCCTTCTTTGCCGCGCTCGCGCGGCAGATGAAGGATCCCGATCAGAGCTCAGCTCCTGGGACGGCGTCAGCGGCGTTGGCCAAGCTCGGTTGGGACGCGCCCGGTACCGCCGAGGCCCTTGCCGATCGATGGGTGGGCGAGCTCGATCGGGCGGGCGTTTCGCGGGCAGCGCTGATCGCCAGCGTCCCGGGCGATGCCGGTTCTGTGTCGGAAGCGGTGGCACGGCATCCGCGGCGGCTGGTCGGATTCTTCATGGTCGATCCCACGCAGCCTGACGCGGCCACGCAGGCCGCCGCGGCGCTCGATGCAGGCGGGCTGCGCGGCATGTGTCTTTTTCCAGCGATGCATCGCTTCGCCCTCCACGATGATCGGGTGCGCCGCCTCTTCGAGGTCGCAGCGGCGAGGCCGGGAACCGTCCTGTTCGTGCACTGCGGCGTGCTCACCGTCGGCGTGCGCAGCAAGCTGGGCCTGCCGAGCCCCTTCGAAATCCGCCACGGCAACCCGCTCGACCTGCAGGCCGTCGCGGCGGCGTTCCCCATGGTGCCGATCATCATTCCGCACTTCGGGGCCGGGCTGCTTCGCGAAGCGTTGATGATCGCGGACATTTGCGGCAACGTGCGGCTGGACACCTCGAGCTCCAACAGCTGGATCAAGTATTACGGTGGCGGCCTCACGCTCTCGGGCGTGTTCCGCCGGGCGCTTTCCGTGGTCGGCGCCGATCGTCTGCTCTTCGGCAGCGATTCGTCGTTCTTTCCTCGCGGCTGGGTGAGCGACGTCTTCGAAGCGCAATCCTCGGCGCTCGACGAGATCGGCGCGGGGGCGACCGTCCGCGAACAGATCCTCGGCGGCAATTTCGACCGCCTCTTTCCGCTGTCCTGAAGTGACGGACCGCGAGACGGATGCCGGACTGACGGAATGCCGGACCTAATAAGGTCCGGCCTACATCCCGCCTTCAGTTGTTCGGCGTAGGGCGGGTCCTTTCGGACCCGCCAGGCAGCACGTCCTGAAGCGACGCCACGAGATCCTCCACGAGATGGTCGATGTGCTGCTGGTGCGTGCGGAAGCTCAACACGCACACGCGGCCGAGGAACCGGCCGCGCGCCGTGCAACCGGTCAGCATCACGCGTCCCCGCCTGGTCGTGTTCTCGAGCAGCGTGAGGGTCGCCGCATCCTCTTCCGCACCGGTCGCGCCCGGCCATGTTACGTGGAAGGCAAACAGCGACAGCTCCGGCGGCGCGTCGATGACGACGTGCGGAAGAGCGGCCACCTGACGCCACGCGTCGAGCGCCAGCCGCCGCTTTTCGGCAATCGCCGCGCGGAAGGCGGCCGCGCCGAAGAGCTTCACCGAGAGCCACACACGCAGGCCGGGAAACCCCCGCGACAGCTCCGGCCCGTGCTGGCTTGGATCGTAGAAATCGTCCGGATGCGGTCATCGCGGGAAGATAGGCAGCCGTGGCCTCGTGGGCGGCGCGGAGGGCGGCGCCATCTCTCACCAGCAGCGCGCCTGTGCCGTACGGGAGAAACATGCCCTTGTGCGGATCCAGCGTCAGCGAATCGGCGCGGGACAGCCCGTGCAGCACGGGTCGGAGCTCGTCCGACAGGCAGAAAAATGCGCCATAGGCGCCGTCGACGTGGTGCCACAGGCCATCCCGCTCGCAAAGGTCGGCCACGCCGTCGAGCGGATCGACCGCTCCGGTATTGGTCGTTCCGGCGTTCGAAACCACCGCAAACGGCAGCAAGCCCCGCCGCCGATCCTCACCGATGGCCTCCGCGAGAGCACCGACGACGGAGACGATACATGTCGTCGGCCGGAATCGCGCGAACACGATCGGGCATGATGCCGGCCATCTTGGCCGACTTCAACACCGAGTGGTGCGCCTGATCGGAGGTGTACAACACGCCGCGGCGGATATCGGCGCCGAGCAGCCGCTCCCGTGCGCACAGGATCGCATTGAACGTCGCCATCGAGCCGCCTGTCGTAAACAGACCGCGCGTGGTGTCGGGAAAACCCATCCAGTCGCGCAGCCAGTCGAGCGCATTGGCCTCGAGCTGGACGAGCACCGGGGCCGCCTGCCAGATGCCCGTGAAGCGATTGGTGGTGTCGGCGATGAAATCGGCGAGCGCGGCCGGGTAAAGGCCGCCGCCGGGAATGTAGGCGAAGTAACCGGGACCGATCGTCGTGAACGATCGCGGGATGCAGTCGCGAAACAGGTGATCGAGCAACGGGCCGAGCGCGGTCCCCTGCTCGGGCGCCGGCTCCCGAAGCGATCGGCAGAGCGCCGCCGCGTCGACGTCGCCGCGGCTCGGTTGACGTTCCACCGACGCGAGGTGCTCCACCGATCGCGCGACCACCTCGTCGGCCATCGCGCGCATCTCCGCGGCGGAGAGCTCGAGCGTCGCGTGGATCCGGCCTCTCGCTCACGCGGCCCGCTTCTCCGCGGGCGGCCGCCGGACGAGAAACCAGATCACGAAGCCGAACGCGATCGCGACCGCCACGAACGTCCAGCCGAACAGCCACAACGTGCGAAAGAGGATCGACTCGGGATCCATGCGGGCATCGAGCACAATCGGCGTGCCGCGCAGCCGATTGGCCAGCGGACTGTTCCCAGACGAGGATGTTGCCGCGGCCGATGTCCCGGCCGGTGTTGTGATACTGGATTTTGCTCGGCAGGTGCAGCCGGAACGCCACCATCTCCTGACCATTCCAACCTGAGGCGCCGAAATCGGCGCCATTCCTCCCGGTTGGGGACCCGATTGCCTGCCGGTACACTACGAGATTGCCGTCACGTTTGAGAGTCGTAGGTGGACCACGCGAATGGCGCCGCCTCGCCGAGCCGCCGAATATCGTCGACGTCGAGCTGCACGTGGACAAAACGCCGGTTGCTCCGGCGCGAGGCGTTGACCTCGCCGACGACGCGCGTCACCGGCAGTCGTGAACAACGCCCGCACCGCCATCACGATCGAGCGGCGCGTTGGGAGCCGTTGCGAAGGAAGTCCCGCGCAGCGCATTGAGCGCCGCCAGCGAGGCGTGGACGTAGACGGTCGCCGTGCCGTCGAGCGAGAGGTACACCTCTTCCTCGTATTCGTACTGTTTGAAAAGACCGCCGCCACTGCCGCACGCGGCTGACGCCGACACGGCCAAGACTGCCAGCACGGCGAACCTCGCGGCGATCGCGTTCCGCATAACCGTCGAATGATATAGTACAAACTTCCCGGCATTTTCCTCGCTGGCCGCCCGCCAGTACTGAACCAGTGAATCCGTTGAAACCCACCATCTATCTCATCGACGGCAGCTCGCAGATGTATCGCGCGTATCACGCGCCGATTCGTACGGCCGAAGGCGGCGTCCTGCGCAACGCCCAGGGACGCCCGACCAACGCCGTCTACATCTTCGTGACGATGCTCCGCAAGCTGCTCAACGAGCACAAGCCCGAGTACATCGCGGCGTCGTTCGATTTGCCCGGCCGCACGTTCCGCGACGACCTCGCGGCCGACTACAAGGCCAACCGCGCGCCGATGCCCGACGAGCTCGCCGAGCAGATTCCGATGGTGCACGCCGCGTGCGAGGCGCTCGGCGTCAGAATCCTGACCTCCGAGCGCTACGAAGCCGACGACGTCATCGGGACGCTGACGATGAAGGCCGCGGCCGCCGGATTCGACGTCGCCATCGTGACGGGCGACAAGGACTTCTTTCAGCTGGTCCGCGACGGCATCCGCGTCTTCAACCCGCGGGACGAAGGCACGTGGTACGACGCGGCCGGCGTGAAGGAGAAGTTCGGCGTCACTCCCGACCAGGTCGTCGACGTGCTCGCCCTGATGGGCGACACGATCGACAACATCAAGGGCGTCCCTGGCATCGGCGACAAAGGCGCCCGCGAGCTGATCTCCAAGTACGGATCGCTCGAGAACCTGATCGCGCACGCCGCGGAGATCCCGCAGAAGCGCTATCGCGAACCGCTGCTCGCCAACATCGAGTCGGCGCGGCAGAGCCGGGAGCTCGCGCGCATCCGGACGGATGTGCCCGTCGAGTTCGACCCCGATGCGCTTCGCTACGCGGGCGCCTCGCGCGAGCGGTGCTTCGAGATCTTCAACGCCCTGGCGTTCCGGACACTGGTTGCCGAATACGCACCCACCGCGAGCACGATTCAGAAGACATACCGGATCGTCAACACGCCTGAGGATGTCCGCGGCGCTCGCCGAGCGGCTGACGGCGAGCGGCCGGTTCGCCCTCCGTGTGCTGCCCGACAGGCCGTCGGCGATGACCGCGTCGATCGTCGGCCTGGCGTTTTCGACGGCTCCGCGGCAGGCAGACTACGTGCCCACCGGCCACCGCGCGCTCGGCAACGACAGCTCGCTGCCGCTGGAGACGGCGCTCGACGCGCTGAAGCCGGCGCTCGAAGACGATCGCGTCGCGAAAATCGGGCACGACCTGAAGTTCGACATGATCATGCTCGCCCGGCACGGCATCGCGCTGCGCGGCCTCGACACCGACACGATGATTGGCAGCTATCTCATCGACGCCACCCGATCGGCGCACCGGCTGGAAGATCTGGCGCTCGAGCATACGAGCTACAAGGCGCTCACCGAGGAAGAGGTGTGCGGCCGCGGCGCCAAGGCCGTGTCGCTGGCCGATGTGCCGGTTGAGGCGGCCGTCGATTACGCGTGCGAGCGCGCCGACCTCGCCGGACAGCTCGCTCCGCTTCTCGCGGACCTGCTGGAACAGGAACAGCTCGAACGAGGTGTACACATCGCTCGAGCTGCCGCTGATTCCGGTGCTGGCGGCGGTCGAGCGCGCCGGCGTTCGCATCGACCGGCCGGCACTGGCGGCGCAATCGCAGCGCATCGAGCAGGAGCTCGCCCGGCGCAGCGGCGAGATCTTCCAGATCGCCGGCGGCGAGTTCAACATCAACTCGCCCAAGCAGCTCTCGGAGGTCCTGTTCGACAAGCTGCAGCTTCCGGTTCTGAAGCGGACCGGAACCTCACGCGCGCCCTCGACCGCCGTCGAGGTGCTCGAAGAGCTCGCGCTCGCGCACGATCTGCCGCGTCAGATTCTCGAGTGGCGGGCGTTGATGAAGCTGAAGGGCACGTACATCGACGCGCTGCCGCAGCTCGTGAATCCCGCGACGGGCCGCGTCCACACCTGCTTCAACCAGGCGGTCGCCGCGACCGGCCGCTTGAGCAGCAGCGATCCGAACCTGCAGAACATTCCCATCCGCACCGAGCTCGGCCGCGAGATCCGCCGCGCGTTCATCGCCGAACCCGGCCACGTCCTCATCTCGGCCGACTACTCGCAGATCGAGCTTCGCGTGCTGGCCCATCTCGCCGAAGACGACACGCTGATCGAAGCCTTCCGCCGCGGCGACGACATCCACGATCAGACGGCGCTGAAGGTGTTCGGCCCCGACAGCGCCATGGACAAGCACGCACAGCGCAGCACGGCCAAGATGATCAACTACGCGCTGCTGTACGGAAAGACGCGCGTTCACGCTGGCCAAGGACATCGGCGTCACGCCCCAGGCGGCGCAGGAGATCATCGACGCCTATTTTGCCGGGTTCCCGAGGGTCCGCGCAGTTCATCGACCGGACGCTCGAGGAAGCGCGCGTCACCGGGCGTCGTGAAGACGATGTTCGGCCGGCGCCGGCTCGTGCCGGAGCTGACGACCCGCGACTTCCAACGCCGGTCGGCGGCCGAGCGCGAGGCCGTCAACATGCCGATTCAGGGCACGGCCGCCGACATCATGAAGCGGGCGATGCTGCAGGTGCACGCGGCGCTCGATGCCGACCGCGAGGCGCGCATGATCCTGACCGTCCACGACGAGCTGCTCTTCGAAGTGCCGAAGGCGCGCGCCGAGGAGATCGGCGAAATCGTTCGCGAGCGGATGGAATCGGCGGCGGACCTGAAGGTGCCGCTCACGGTGGACGTCGGGATCGGGGAGAACTGGAAGGACGCGAAGCATTGATGATTGTTGATTTCTGATTGCTGATTGATTGCTGATTGATGGGGCCGGTGATTCAGGTTTCGGGAATTCGCAAGACCTACGGACGGACGGTGGCGGTCGACGAGGTGTCGTTCGACGTGCACGACGGGGAGATCTTCGGACTGATCGGGCCGAACGGCGCCGGGAAGACCACCACGATGGAGTGCGTCGAAGGCCTGCGGTCGCCCGACCGCGGGACGATCGTCGTGTTGGGCCTCGACCCCTTCCGCGATGTTCGCGAGCTGCAGAATCGGATCGGGGTCCAGCTTCAGCAGGCACAGCTGCAGAAGCGGATCAAAGTGTGGGAGGCGATCCATCTCTGGGCTTCTCTCTATCCGAAGGCGGTCGACGGCGACGGCCTGCTCGAGCAGCTCGGTCTTGGCGAGAAGCGGGACGCGTGGTTCATGACGCTCTCGGGGGGCCAGAAACAGCGGCTGTTCATCGCGCTGGCCCTGATCAACGATCCGGAACTGGTCTTCCTCGACGAGCTGACCACGGGCCTCGATCCGCAGGCGCGGCGGGCGATCTGGGACCTGGTGCGCGGCATCCAGGCACGCGGCAAGACGGTGTGCCTGACCACTCACCTGATGGAGGAGGCCGAGCGCCTGTGCGACCGCGTGGCAATCATCGAGCACGGTCGGATCATCGACATCGACAGCCCGGAGAACCTTGTCAACCGGCACTGCCCGGAACGCATCGTGGTTCTGGCGACCGGTGATCCGGGCGCCGGCGAACGCTTTCAAGCGATCCCTGGAGTCGAGACCGTGATCCGTCAGGACCTCCGATTCACCATTCACGGACATGGCAGCCACCTGATCGCGAGCGTCATCCAGTGTCTGGCCGAATACCGGATTCAGGTGACGGACTTCCGCACCGTGCTTCCGACCCTCGAAGACGTTTTTCTGAAACTGACCGGGCACTCGATTCGGGACTAAGTGCCAATACGATGATTCAGCAAGGGAGAACAACGATCAACGCAGAGATCGCCGAGCGCGCAGAGACGCTCGACGCGGCGCCGCAACGCGGCGCGGCCGGCACGTCGAATTGCGACGCGAACGAAACCGACGCCGGCGAATCGTTCGTTCGCGATTCGACGTGCCGCACCAGTCGGCCTGCGCGGCAGGCCGACGGCGTCGAGCGCATGGCGATACGGTCCGCACCGATGGTGTCGCCCGTCCGTCTCTGCGAGCTCCGCGGGCTCTGCGTTGTACGTCGTCCGCCGTACGGTACTGATCCAGCGAAGACACGCCATTGGGCAGAAGAGTAATGCTGCGCGGTCTCTGGAACCTGACCTGGATCGAGATCAAGATCTTCCTGCGCGAACCGCTCGGTGTGCTCGCGACGATCGGCATCCCCGTCCTGGTATTCGTGGTTCTGGGTCGAATCGTCGGCGAACGGGTTCAACGGCCGTCTGCCGCGGCGGTCGGCCTGATCAGCGTCGGCCTCCCGGTTTTTGCGTCGGTGCTGATTGCCATCAGCGCCGTCCTTTCGTTGATCACCATCATCTCGATATACCGCGAAAGCGGCATCCTCAAACGGCTCCGCGCGACGCCGCTGCGGCCGCACACGATCCTCGCCGCCCACGTGATCGTCAAGCTCCTCCTCACCGCGGTGACGCTGTTGTTGATGGTGCTGGCAGGGCGACGCTATTACCCGGTGGCGGTCGACGTCCCGGTGTTCGGTTTCACCCTCGCGTTGCTCATCTGCACGTGGAGCATCCTCTCGATCGGCTTCCTCATCGCGAGCCTCATCCCCACGGCACGCTTCGCGCAGCCGCTTGGAGCGATCATTCTGTACCCGATGGTTGGTCTCTCCGGCCTGTTCGTGCCGATCGAGGCGTTGCCGCCGGCGCTCCAGGCCGTGGCGCGGGTGCTGCCGCTGACCTACGTCGTGTCTCTTCTCCAGGGGATCTGGACGGGGGATCCGTGGTCGGCGCACACGAGCGATCTCGTTGCGCTGGCGGTTGTGTTTGCCCTGTGCACGGCGCTTTCGGCGAAAGTGTTCCGTTGGGAGTAAGGTAGAGGACGGATGGAACAGGTGGTGAGCGTGCTGGCGGCTTTGCTGGCGGCGCCATGGCTCGGCTCTTTTCAGGCCGCGCCGGCGCCGGAGTTCAGCAACGCGGTCTGCCATGTGGCGTTCGCACGCCCGGGCGGATGGGGCGTGGAAAAGATCGAATCGGCGAATGGACAGGAGCGATGCTGGTTCGAAGCCGCGCCGGCCAACCCCCAACAATTCCCCGGAATACCCGACGACGTCGATTTGCATACCATCACGATTGTGGTCAGCGACGAGGGCCTTGAAGAAGCGCTCCCTCGCTCCCTGTTCGAGCGCGAGGGCGTCCTGTGGTTTGCGCTCGGCCGTCTCGGCGCGAGAACAGCTGCGCAGCCGATCAGCAACGCCGGATGGGCGGGGGCCCGGGGAACCAAAATCATCGAGTGTTTTCGCAAAGGAGGCGGCTCGGCGGGCCCCTGCGAGGTGCCCACGGCGTTCATCGGCACGGCCGAGCGATCGGCTGAGTTGGAAGGCGGCCCCGCATCAGGGCCGGCATTCGACAGCGTCCTCCAGAGCCTGCGGTTTCTCCCATGACGAACTCTCTTCCCGAAGCCTGGCTTCGCGGGCCGGTGCCCGGCGTGCCTGCAACCCTTCAACCCGTCGCTCACGCGCTGCTGCAGGCGCGCGAGGAGGTCGAGGCGCTGATGGAGGGCTTCCCCGCGCAGAAACTATGGGAGCGGCCGGCCGGCGTCGCCTCCGTCGGTTTCCATCTGCAGCACTTCTCCGGCGTGTTGAGCCGGCTGTTCACTTACGCGCGGGGAGAGTCTCTCGACGCGGGGCAGCGCGAGGCGCTTGCGGCAGAGCAGGAGCCTTCACGCGCGAACGTCACCGTCCAGGATCTCGTTCGTGCTTTCCATGAGCAGGTCGATCGCGCCATCGACGAGCTCCGCGCCACCGACGAGAAATCGCTCATCGAGCCTCGTGCGGTTGGCCGCGGGAAGCTGCCGTCGACAAAGCTGGGGCTGATCGTCCATGCGGCCGAGCACACACAGCGTCACGTGGGGCAGCTCCTCGTGACTGTGCGGGTGATGCGGGCGGACAGCTGATCAGTCAGCAGTCGGCAGTCAGCAGTTGGCAATCAGCAATGGTAACTGGCAGTTCGAGAACGTCAGTTCCCCCACCGCTCCTTGAAGTTTTCCCAGTCCAGCCGCAGCGTGTCCTCCGGCTGAGACAGCGCTCTCGCCTGCTCGGGAACGATCGCGACGAGCATCAGCCGATCGAGATCGGCCCGCAGTGCGGCGCCGCGGTCGGCCGTCAGGCTCGCGCGCACCCAGCCGGCCTCCGCCGCGTCCCACGCCGCCTGAAGATCGCCCTGCGCACGGGCGGCCGCCGCCAGCCAGTACGACGCCGCACGCACTGCCGGGGACGGCCGTCAGCTCGTCACGCATGCGCTCCCGGATGCGTTGGTAGGCGGCCTGCCGGCCCGATCTCGTTTCGCAGCCACGCATCGCGATCGACCGCGATCGCCCACCAGTCCAGCACCCGTTCCCTGGAGTCGGTCGGCAGCCCGCCGGGGTTGTCGAGCACCGTTTCGAACACGTCCGCGGCGGCGCCGTACGATTCATCGAAATAGAGCGCCTCGCCGAGTCCGACGATGAACTCGGTGCGCTCCCGCGAATCGAACTGCAGCGGATCGAGCCGGCGGAGGCGCTCGCGCGCGTTCATCAGGTCGTCTGCGCGTGCTGCTCTCGCGGAACCGCTCGAGATACGCGCGCGCCGCAATCAGGTCCGCTCGATCCGCGAGCTCGGGCGTCAGCCGGGCGCGCTCGGCCGCGCTCGACCGCCGCCTCGAACTGCCGCTGGTTGTAAAGGGTCCGTGCTTCGGCCAAGAGGTCGGGTTCGTCGGCGGCGGAGACGGCCGACCCCATCGCGAGAAGCAAGCAGAACGTCCAGCGGCACGACCCATCCGGCGATGGTAGCACAGCGTATGTATGGCGCTATCTCATTGGTACATAATGGCTTAACTGCCGTTGTTTACGCTTTTGGTACAATGCCCACCGATGGCCGAGCCGAGGATCGTCCCGCGCGCAGAGCACCCGATCTCGCGGCGCGACATCGATCCCGACGCCCTCAAGGTTCTCTACCGGCTGCGGCAGTTCGACCACATCGCCTATCTGGTCGGCGGCAGCGTTCGCGACCTGCTCGTCGGCCGGCGCCCAAAGGACTTCGACATCGGGACATCGGCGCATCCGTACCAGGTCAAGAAGCTGTTTCGCAACTGCTGGATCATCGGCCGGCGCTTCCGGCTCGCGCACGTCAAGTTCGGCCCGAAGGTCATCGAGGTTGCCACGTTCCGCCGTCAGGTGGCGCCGGGCGAGGAGGTCGTGCAGGACGGCGTCCCCGCGCCCGATCCCACCACGCCCGAAGGCGAACACCTGATCCATCACGACAACACCTTCGGCACTCCCGAGGAGGACGCGTTCCGGCGCGACTTCACCATCAACGCGCTCGTCTACGACATCGCGACGTTCTCGATCATCGATTACGTCGGCGGACTCGAGGATCTGCGCGCCGGCGTGGTCCGATCGATCGGCGATCCGGAGTGTCAGGCTGCGCGAAGATCCGGTGCGCATGCTGCGCGCCGTCGCGCTCGCCGCGCGTCTGGACTTCACGATCGATCCGCCAGTCCTCGACGCCATCCGGACCCATCGGCACGAGATCGCGCAAAGCTCCGCGCCGCGGCTGCTGGAGGAGTACTACAAGATCCTGCGCGCCGGCTCCGCCGAGAAGACGTTCCGCATGCTCGCGGAGCTCGGGCTGCTCGAGCCGATTTCCGGCGAGCTGCATCGCGGCGCCGCCGAGCCGCTCTGGCGCTCGCTCGCCGACCTCGACGCCTATCGCCGTCGTTTCGAATCGACGCCCGACACGTTGACGAATCCGATTCTGCTCGGCAGCCTGCTGGTCCCGCTCGGCATTTCGCTCGGTTCAGGTTCGGGCCGGTCCAAAGACCGGCCCCTGCACGGAGCGGATCGGTCCCAGCCCGGATCATTGCCGGGCATGGCGTCCAGACTGTGCCGAGGCTCGGCGCGCTGCCGCTCGCGCGGCGCGACGTCGAGCGGCTGCGGCAGATTCTGGGCCTGCAGCGCCGCCTGCGGGACGTGGCCGCCAGCCCGCGCGCCCAGCGCGCGCTCGCGCACCGGAGCCTCTTCCGCGAGGCGCTCACCTGGCTCGAGATTCACGGTGGCGACGCCGGACCTGGTGGACAACTGGAAGGCGCTGCTCGCCGAAGGGCCCGTCGAAGGCGAGAGTGGACCGGCGGAAGGCCCTGAGCCCGGGCCGGCGCCGCCGGCGCCGCCGGCGCCGCCGCCGTCCCGTGCGGACCCGTGCAATCCTAGAGTCGCTTCGGTGTGCGCGCGACTTGAGTCGCCGCTCACGCAGGTCTCTGGACTCAGGCGGCGAGTTCGTCGATGGTCTTGCTGGGCGTCGCCAGCTTCAGCGCGATGAGAAGCCTGATGATCGGCCACGCCGGATCGATCTCGCTCGCGCGGAAGCTGAATTTCGGACTGCGCGGGAACCCGTGATGGTTGTTGTGCAGGCCCTCGCCGCCGGTCAGCAGCGCGAGGAACCGCAGGTTGGTCGCGGTGTTGTCGAAGTTCCTGTAGCCCACGTGGTGGCAGAGCCCGTTGATCGACGACGACAGCACGAACACATACATCGTCGCGTGGATGCCCGCCGCGAGCAGCGCCGGGCCGGTTCCGATGAGGACGCACAGCGCGGTGGTGCCGATCGACGAGCCCGAGCAGGCCGTGCCGGAACAGCGTGCGCTCCCACCAGTCATCCGTGATGTCGCTCGCGTACCGCTCGAGGACGTCGGGGTTCTTGGCTTCCTTGAGGTAGAGGAAGACGTTGCCGAGCTGCACGGACCAGAATCCCATCAGACGAGGACTGTGGGGATCGCCTTCCTCGTCGGTGAACGCGTGGTGCTTGCGGTGCACCGCCACCCACTCCCTGGTGGACAAGCCCGTCGTCAGCCACAGCGAGAACCGGAACAACCAGGCGACCGCGGGATGCAGCGTGAGCGCGCGGTGCGTCGCGGTGCGATGCAGATAAATGGTCGTGCCGAAGACGGCCACCTGAATCAGGATGATGGCGACGACGAGGCTCAACATGAGGGAACCAAACACGCCGAAAGGAGTATACGCGTTTCAACCGTTGCGGCGCTCGAATTCCTTCATGAACGCGACCAGCGCGTCCACGCCCTCCTCCGGGAACGCGTTGTAGAGCGACGCGCGAATGCCGCCGACGGACCGGTGCCCCTCGAGGCCGTCGAGGCCGGCGGCGGCCGATTCCTTCACGAACAGCTTCTCGAGCTCTTCGCTCGGAAGCCGGAAGGTCACGTTCATCAGGGATCGATCCTCTTTGCGCGCCGTGCCGCGGTAGAACCCGCTGCGGTCGATCTCGGCGTAGAGCTTGCGCGGCCTTGCGCTCGTTTCGCTTGCCGATGACTGCAAGCCCGCCCTGCGCGCTCAGCCACTTCATCACCAGGCCGACCGCGTAGATCGCGAAGACCGCGGGCGTGTTGTACAGCGACTTGTTCTCCGCATGCACCGCGTAGCTCAGCATCGTCGGCAACGACGCCTTCCGCACAGCGGATCGCGCCACGAGATCGTCGCGAATGATCACGATGGTCACGCCGGCCGGGCCCATGTTCTTCTGCGCCCCGGAGTAGATGAGCGCGTGGCGCGAGACGTCGATGGGGCGGCTGAACATGTCGGACGAGGTGTCGCTGACCAGCGGGGCCGATCCGACGTCGGGCAGCCGCTTGAACTCGGTTCCCTCGATCGTGTTGTTCGACGTCATGTGCACGTAGGCCGCCCCCGGCGTCAGCTTCAGCTCGGCCTGCGAGGGGAGCCGGCCGTAGCGCTCGGCCTTCGTGCTTCGCGGCGACGTTGACGGTGCCGACCTTCTCGGCTTCCTTGATCGCCTTGTCGGCCCACGATCCGCTGTCGATGTAATCGGCCGTCGCCGACGAGGCCAGGAAGTTCATCGGCACCATGGAGAACTGCAGGCTGGCGCCGCCCTGGAGGAACAGCACGCGATAGTTCGACGGGACAGACGCCAGGGCCCGGATGTCGGCTTCGGTCTCCGCCAGAATCGACTCGAACGCCTTCGAGCGGTGGCTGATCTCGAGAATCGACATCCCCACGCCCGGGAGCGCGACGAGATCGCGCTGCATCTCTTCCAGGACCGGGACCGGCAGCATCGCCGGTCCGGCGGAGAAGTTGTGGATGCGGTGAACGGTGGGCATGGAGCGTCTCGACTTTCTTTGGTCTTGACTTCAAATCAGATGAATCAGGAGTCCGTCCCGCAGCTTGGGTTCGAACCAGGTGCTCTTGGGCGGCATGATGGCGCCCGCGTCCGACACCGCCATCAGGTCGTCGACGTCCACCGGGATACAGCGAAAACGCTACCGCCGCGCGCCCGGAGTCGACGAGCTGTTCGAGCTCGCCCGTTCCACGCGCGCCGCCGACGAACTCGATGCGCGTGTCGGTTCGCACGTCCTCGATCTTCAACACGGGCGCCAGCAGCTCGTCCTGCAGCACGCTGACATCGAGCGCGGCGATCGCGTCGGCGTCGTGGCGAGCCGCGTGCGACCGCAGCGTGTACCACGAGCCCTGTAAATACATCGCGAACTCACCCTTGCGCGCCGGCGCGGCCGGTCCGGGGTCGAGCTCGAACCGCCGGCGCACCTCCTCCAGGAACGCGCCAGGCGACAGCCCGCCGAGGTCCTTGACGACCCGGTTGTAGGGCAGGATCTGGACCTGGTTGTCCGGGAACGCCACCGCCAGGAACGTGGAGCCATCGGCACCTGGCGACGTTCCCGGCGTACCTGACGTTTCCGCCAGGGCTGCCAGGCCCCGCTCCCGCAGCTCGGTGCGCGCACGCGCGGCGCTCGCCGCCCGATGATGGCCGTCGGCGATGTACAGCGCGGGAATCCGCTCCGCGGCCTCGACCAGGGCGTCGCGATCGCCGTCGTTGAGGCGCCAGAGCGTGTGGCGCACCGCATCGGCTGCCTCGAAGTCGACGAGCGGCTCGGCCTTGATGGCCTCCGCCACGATCCGATCGATCTCCGCGACGGGCACGGTAGGTCAGAAACACCGGGCCGGTCTGCGCGCCGACCGCCAGCATGTGCCGGGTACGATCGTCTTCCTTGTCGCGACGCGTCCGCTCGTGCTTCTTGATGACGTCGCGGTCGTACTCGTCGAGCGAGTAGCAGCCGGCCACGCCCGTCTGTTCGTGCCCGCCCATCCGAAGCCGATACAGGTACAGGCTCGCCGCGTCTTCGACGACGAGGGCCGATTGCCTCAGCGCGGCGAAATTCTGCGCGGCGCGCTGGTAGACCTCTTCGGAGTGAGGGATCGGTGCCGGCTGGCAATTCGATCTCCGCCCGTGACACGCGCAGAAAACTGAGCGGGTTGCCCTCGGCGAGCGCGCGCGCCTCGTCGGTGTTCACCACATCGTAGGGAACGGCGGCGACGCGCGGGGCTTCGGAAGGTGTTGGGCGGAGAGCACGGAAGGGACGGACGGTGGCCACGCAGCTGAAATTATGTCACGGGCCACCACGCGCCTCACGATCACCCGGGTCCCCAGCGCGGCAGCCGCGCTAGGGCCCGCCGAGACACCGCCGAGCACGCAGAGAAGAAATGGCCTGCGGGCTTCGCGACTCTGCAGTTAACGTCCGTATTGGCTCGTCCATCGGTTCAGCGCCTCCTGTCGTTCGCGGGCTTCCGGGATCTCGTGAAGCCTGTCGGTCGGCCAGGGCAGCCGGAACGTCCAGTTGTCGCCGCCGATGGTCGCCGGCTCGTTGATCCGATCGCTCCACCCGAACACGTCGATCAGCGGCAGCAGCAGCAGGTTCGAACCGGCAGCGAACAGCGCCTCGAGCAGCGCGTCGCGCACGGCCGGCGTGTAGCGCGTCCCGGTCAGATCGCCTGGTCCCGGCGATCCGCTGCACCGTCGGCAGCGCCATGATCTGCTCCCGCTCGGCCGCCGAGGCGTGCTCCCACCAGACGGCCATCGATTCGGTGTCGTGCGTCCCGGAGGTGGCGACCGAGATCGCCGGGTACTCGGCGGGATCGCGGAACGGCTGCCCCTCGCTGTGCCAGTGCCGCTCCCACCGAAGCACGCGGAAGCCGGGGACGCCGAGCCGCGAGAGCGACGCGCGGACGAAATCGGGCACCGTGCCGAGGTCCTCCGCGATGATCATCGAGCCGAACTCGCGGAAGATGCTGAGCACCCGCTCGCCGAGCGCGGTCTGGGTCGGCTCGTCGGCCGGCGTGAAAAACGGCTCGCCGCCGTCCTTCGGCCACGCGAACGTCCGATAGAAGCCGACCAGATGATCGACGCGGTATCCTTCGAAGAGATCCGCGCTGCGCCGCACGCGCTCGTGCAGCCAGCGGAAATGCTCGGCGGCGATGACGTCCCAGCGATAGAGCGGCATGCCCCAGTTCTGGCCCGTGGCGCTGAAGGCGTCGGGCGGGGCGCCGATCGACGCGTCGAGGCGGAACTGATACTGCCGGGCCCAGACGTCCGCGCTGTCGCCGTCGACCATGAAGGGCAGGTCGCCGAAGAGCGCGACGCCGTGCGTCTGACCGCGCGCCGCGTGCCACTGTGTGGTCGCCTGCCACTGCATGTACTGATAGAACAGCACGTCGGGCATCAGCTCCCGCCGCGCGCGATCGATGTCGGCGGGCTCGCGGCGCTGCAGCGAGGCGGGCCACTCGGTCCACGGGCGTTCTCCCTGGCTCGCGTGAATCGCTCGAAACAGCGCGTAATCCTCGACCCACCACGCCTGTTCGCTGATGAACGCCTTCAGATCGCGCGCGCGCCCGGTATCGTGGCTCCACTCGGACGCGCTGAACCGCTCGAACGCCGCCCGCAGCGCCGCATGCTTCAGGCGGCGCACGCCGGCGTAGTCGATCTTCGACGCCCCCCGCAACGCTTCGAGGAGCTCGCGATCGGCAGCCTTCAGGGATCGCTTCTCCCCCGAGCGCGGCAAACTCCGGCACGTCGGGCACGCGGATGTAGATCGGGTCGATCGCCATGGCAGCTGATCGCCGAGTACGGCGACTGCTGCCCCGGCGCCATCTCGTTGATCGGCAAGCAGCTGAAGCACGCGCTGGCCTGCACCGGCCAGCCATGCGGTCAGCGGAACGAGATCGCCGATGTCGCCGATGCCCCAGCTCGTCGAAGACGGGCACGAGAACAACGGGATGAGCAGGCCCGCCTGCCGCGGGATGGCGTCATTCATGGCCGGCAACCGCGCAATCGAAGCGCCGGAGGACGCGATCGATTCCCTCGGCAAACTGCGCCTCGGCGGCGAGCAGGCTGACGACGAGATACGACTCGCGCGGAAAGTCGAAGAAGTATCCCGGATGCGTCAGCACGCCGTCTTTCCGCAGCAGATCCACGACGAGCGCTTCCTCCGATTCGAAGGACGGCACTTCGAGGACCGCGTACCACCCACCCTCGCTCGTCAGCGCGCGGCACGCGGGAACCGCCGCCACGTGTTCCCAAAGCCGCCGGTAATTGGCGGCCACGCGGCCGGCAATCTGTTCGCGGACGATGGCGCCCCGATCCAGCAGTTCGGCGGCGGCGACCTGCACCGGCGTGGACACCGAGAGATACGTGTCGCAGACGAGCTCCAGCCGCTCGAGCGCCGGCATCGACCAGCTCGGCCGGACCGGCGGCGGCGATCCACGCCAGCTTCACCTGCGGAAGCCCAACCGTCTTCGACAGCCCTCCGAGCGAGAACGCCAGCACGTCACGCCGTTCCAGCACGCGGCCAGCGGACGCGCGCGCGCCCGGCGTCAGCTCGTAGTCGGCGAACACCTCGTCGGCGATCACGCGCCAGCCCGCGGGCGGCGCAGAGCGCGGCAAGGCGCTCGAGCTCATCGGCTGTGACGAACGAGCCGGTCGGATTGTTGGGCGACACGAGCAGGATCGCGCGCGTGCGCGGGGTGAGCGCGTTCTCGAGGGAGTCGAAGTCGATACGCCAACCGCCGTCGGGATCGAGATCGTACGGACGCGCCGTGACCAGATCGAGCCGGGCCAGATGATCGAACAGCGGATAACTTGGCCGCGGAACCAGCACCTCGTCGCCGGCATCGGCCAGAAGCTTGAACAGGCATCCGTACGCCTCACTCGTGCTGGCCGTCAGCGCGATCCGCTCGGGCGTCACGCTGAGGCCGCGCCGGGCGAAATCGCGGGCGACCGCCGCGCGGGCGTCCGAGCAGGCCGAAGGGCGCGGGCGCATAGGTCAGACCGCGGGAATCCGCGAGCGGCCGAAGCAGATCGTCCGGGTACTCGAAGCCGGCGCGGGTCGGGTTCGATTCCGTGAGATCGAGAATCGTCTGGCCCCCGGCCCGGGCGGCCGCCAGCGTATCGGCGAGGCGGTTCGCGCGTGAGATCTCCGGGCGTCCGGGACGAGAACATTCACTGCCGGAGCGGCCGCGTCGCGGCCGAATACTCGAGCATCTGCCGGGCAAAGTCGCGCGGATACGAAATGGTGACGTCGGCGATCGCGCCGGACGGACCGGTCACCGCCTCGAGCTTCGGCATGACGAAGCCGGTGTACGACGGCAGCTTCAGGTGGTCGACGCGCGCAACCACTTCGTCGCGCAGCGCCGGATCGAAGTGCACGCCGTGCGTTTCGAACAAGCTGCTTCGCGGCCGCGTAATCGCCCTCCGCCTTGATCCGCTGCACTTCCGCGAGCAACCGGCCCGCCCCGTCGCGGAACTCCTGCGGGTCCGTCATGACGTAGTAGGTCTTGCCGTCCCGCGGCGGACATCGATCGCGTTCGTGTTCGCCATCAGCCAGCGGACGATCATCTGGCGGTTGCGCATGTGATCTTCCTCGAGCTGGCGTCCCTTCGCGCACGCGCCGCAGCTGCACGATCGCGGCCCGCGTGTAAGCCTCGTACTCCGCCCGCACGACCTCGTCGTGATCCTCTTTGGCCACGAGGCCGAGCTCGACGAGCTTCGGATCGGGCAGGAAATACAGGGCAACCAGATCGGCCCGCGCTTCCTCGAGCGCGGAGAACTGCTCCTTGAGCGCCGCTTGCGGATTGCCGTTGAGCCGCTCCTCGACCTTGCCCGACGCGTGGCCGATGACCTCGTGCATGTTCGTCGTCAGCTCGCCGGCGAGCGCGCCCCACTTCGCCGCCCGCGCCGCTTCCTCCGGGGTCCAGGAGAACTCGGTCCGGAACTCCGGCAGGGTCGACTTGTCGTAGGCTTCGTTGACGTTCGAGAGCGACACCGACTTGCTGCCGTACTGCTCGCGTACCGATTGATCGTTGGGCAGGTTGATGCCGATCGGCGTCACCGGACCGGAATCGCCCGTTTCGATGACGACGTCGATGGCGTTCGCCGTGATGCCCTGGACGCCCGGCTTTCCGGTACTTCGGGATCCCAGGGCATCCGATCCTCGAACCACTGGGCGTTGGCGGCGATCTTCTGCATCCCGGAGGTCTTCTCGCTGTTGACGTAGAAGACGAGCGCTTCCCACGCGCCTTTGATGCCGCGCGCGTCGAGATACACTTCGGTGAAGTTGTTGATCGTGTCAACCGGCGACGCCTTGTCGCGAACCCACGCGATGTCGTACGCCTCGCGGTCCTTCGTCTCGCCGGTCGTGTAGAAAGCGATCAACGCACGGAGAGCGTCAGCCATCGGCGTCGGTCGCGAACGGAATCGCGTTCGAGAGGTGCTTGACGACCTCGGCGATCTGCGACCCGTACCGGCCGTTGACGCGATAGACCTCTTCGACGATCGTGCCGTCCCGTTTCACGAGCCGCGAGTTCAGCGGATACCGCTCGTCGAAGCCCTCGAGATCCTCCATCGTCACGCCGACGTACAGATTGTTCGCGCTTTCCGCGAGGATGTCCTTGCCCGCCGGCGGCGTCTTGGTCGTGACGCTTGGATCGACGTCCGGATCGAAGAAACTCGGTTCGAGCCGCGCCAGCAGCTGATCGAGCGTTTCACCATCCTTCAACGGAAACGTCGCGCCGGAGCGTTCGGCCGCATGCGCCGCGGCGGCGAAGGCGGCCGGCGGAGTCCTGAGGACGAACTTGCGGGCTGTCAGATTGTTGTGCGGGCCGCTGTTGATCCAGAACAGCTTGGTGTAGCGCGTGATCTCGTCGAGCGTCGCCTGGTCGACGCCGGCTGGATGCGTGATGATGGCTTCGAGCACATCGCGCATCTCGAGGCTTGGCGCGTACTTCTGATCGAAGAAGATGTCGCGGCCGGCCAGCGCCGCCTGGTACAGGTGCCAGATGAGCGTCTTCTCCTTCAGCGGCAACGCTCTCGAAACCGTCGGCATAAACCTGGACGATCGCCGCCTCGCCGACGCGTTCGAGCAGATAGGGCCGATCGACCACGGCAGGAGAAGCCGCGGGGGGGGCGTTCGGGTTCAACATAGGCTTTACGGTCCAGCTGAAGCCGGACACTATCGGCAGGACTAAAGTCCTGCTCCACAACAGTAGTAGCGCAGGTCTTTAGACCTGCCTTCTCTCACTCCGTCACCCGGACTTCTAGCCTAACTCAGGTTCAAGTCGACGCGTTCCAGGTACGTGGGTACGTGGACGGGCCAGGCTCGTTCGGCGGTGATTCGAGTGGCCAGGGCTTGAAGGGGAGCCGGTTCTCCATGCACGAGGTAGGTCATCGACGGCGGTGCTGTAAACCCCGCAAGCCAGCGCATGATTTCGCCTGCGTCGGCGTGCGCGGACATCGAATCGATGCGTTCGATGCGCGCCGCGACGGGAACGAACTGCCCGTGCAGCTTCACCTGCTTCGCGCCGTCGCAGAGCACGCGGCCACGGGTGCCGGCCGCCTGGAAGCCGACGAAGAGCACGGTATTTCGCGGATCGGGCAGGGCGGCGGCGAGATGATGCAGCACACGCCCGCCGGTCGCCATCCCGCTCGATGCGATCACGATCGCGGGGGTGCGGGACGCCGTCAGATCCTTCGACTCCTGCACGGACGCGACTGTCGACCATGCGAGTGGTGTAGAACGCCTTCAGCTCGCGCGCCGCCGGCCGGATATCCTCGTCGAGCTCCGACAACCGGTTCGTGTAGAACTGCAGCGCCGCCGCGGCCATCGGGCTGTCGACGTAAACCGGCAACACGGGGATGCGGCGCTGGTCCTCGAGCCGCTTCAGCCAGTAGAGCACTTCCTCCACCCGTCCAATGGCAAACGACGGAATGATCAGTCTTCCGCCTCGCGCGGCAACGTCGCCGACGATGCGCGCGAGCGGCTCGCCGTCTTCGTCGCGCTGGTGAATGCGATCGCCATACGTCGATTCGACGAGCAGGATGTCGGCCTCCGCGACCGGCGTCGGATCGGGGAGGACCGGTCGTCCGTAGCGGCCGAGGTCGCCGCCAAACAGGATCGTCTTCCCGTCCGACCCTGACGCGCGCGTACGCGGAACCCAGCAGATGGCCCGCGTTGATGAAATCGACCTCGATTCCCGGCAGCGACCGGAACCGGACGGTCGTAGCCGACCGGCTGCAGGCGCTCGAGCGCACGGGCGGCATCCGACTTCCGTATAGAGCGGCAGCGCCGGGCTGTGCTTCGAGTAATGCTTGCCGATTCGCCTGGCGGGCGTCTTCTTCCTGAATGTGCGCGGAGTCCGGCAGCACCAGCGTGCACAGGTCCCGGGTGCCCGGCGTGCAGAACACGCGTCCCCGAAAGCCCTGGGCGACGAACCGGGGCAGGTATCCGCAATGATCGAGGTGCGCGTGGGTCAGGACGACGGCATCGATCCGCGCCGGATCGATCGGAAACGCCCCCCAGTTGCGATTTCGCAGCTCCTTGAGACCCTGGAAGAGACCGCAGTCGATCAGAATGCGACGGTCGCCGAGGTCGAGCAGATGCTTCGAGCCGGTGACGGTGCCGGCGGCTCCGAGAAACGTCAGCGACGGCGGCACGCGTCTGCATTGTATAGTGAAGATTCGCCCCCATGTCAGCCGCCGATCTTCTGACCGCGCTTCGTTCGGGCACTTCCGTGGTCGGCGCAGAGCTGCGGCCGCCCCGCGCTGAGCTGGCAACCGCGGAAGGAATGGACGCGTGGATCGACACCTATCACGCGGTCCGTCGGCTGACGCGACAGGACACGTTCGTCTTTCTCACCGACAGCGCCGTCGGAACCGAGGAAGAAGACAACCTGCGTCATCTCGTCACGAATCTCGGTCAGGGACGTCCCACGCTCGCGCGTCGTGCCGTTCCTCACGGCGAAGCACTCGCTCGACTACTGCCTCGCATACGCCGAGCGTGCCCGACAGCACGGGTTTCCCGCGCTCGTCGTGCTCGGCGGGGATCGGACGGTCGGCGCGCCGCGCTCGGTGGAGCACGCCTGGCAGTTGCGACGCATGCTGCGAGAGCGCGACGCGAACATCAGCCTCGGCGGATGGGCCAACCCCCACGCCGATCCGGAGCGGCAGGTGGACTACCTTTCCGCTCCCCACTTTCACGCCGAGTTCTTTCTGACGCAGGTCGTGAGCCACCACCAGATCGGCGCGGCATCGCGATTCATCGAAACGGCCGATCGCCGCGGCATGACGCTGCCGGGACTCTTCGGGGTGTTTTTCTATCGCAGCGCCAATCCCCGCACGCTTGAGGCGCTGCAGAGTTTCCTGCCGGTTCCGATCGAGGGGCTCACGCGGGAGTTTGCGGAAGGGGCGACCGCCGAGGAAGTGTGCGCGCGGACGGTTCGGGCGCTGATGAACGCCGGCGCGCGGCATTTTTACATCAGCAACCTGCCGCCGTCGCGCGCCCAGACCGTGCTGTCCGACATCCTCGAAAAGGCCAGGACGCTCGATCCGGCCCGGCCTTAGAGCTGACCATCAAAATATCGCAATCGGATTCAAGGGCGAGCCTGTCCCTCCACGAATCGGCAGCGGAGCCGCCGTCAGCAGAAACTCCCACCGCTTCCGGGCAGCAGCCGCATCGGCGAGGGCCTCGAGGTCGCAATTATCGAACAAGTGGACGCCAAGGTAGAGCAGCGCAAAGTCGTGAACGGCTCCACGCAAATTCGAGGGGGACACATACTGCGGATGGTCGCTCCCCAGTATCGCGACGTCCCGCGCTTTCAGCCATGGGATCACCGAGGGATCGAGCCCAGCCGATCTGGCGCCTTCGGCCCGGCCTCGAAGCCATGGCCCAACGGCCTTGCGGCGGGCCCACACGCCCGTGCGGACGAACAGGGCATCACCGGCCGACACCCTCACTCCTGCCTCCTTTTCCCACGCCTCCAGATCCTCGACATAGATCGAGGTGCCCGGTTCGAGGTAGGGAACGCCCTTGAGTCGCGGAATATCGATCAGGACGCCACGTGTCACGATCCCATCCTTGACGTTGTGGATGGAGTTCCTGGCATGGCCCTGTTTCAGGACGGCTTCGGGATCTGGTGTATAGCCATTGTAGAAGACGCCGTTGGCGTTCACGTGCGCGAGCGAATCGAGGTGCGTATGCGCAATCCCGTGGTAGTTGACCGCAATTCGATCGGATCCAATCGCCAGCATGGTGTGCTCGTAGGGATTCGGATTGTCGACCGCTTTGACGGTATCGACGTCGCCAGCGAGCGACACCGAGAAGCCCTCCGTGACCAGGCCTGCCGCCTGCATCCGTTTTGTGGGCGTGATCAAGTTCAAGGCGCCGACCTGATCGTCCTTGCCCCACCGACCCCAATTCGACAGGTCTTTCTTCCAGCGTTCGTACTCTGGCTCGGTCACGGCGCGACCAACCGCGGGACCCGCCGCCTGGGAGGACAACTCGACAACCGCCAGCGCCACAATCATCAACGCGAACAGACTTTCTGGGAAGTTTCTCATCGTCCCTCCTCACGGTTCGATCGACAGGGACCGCGGCGATTGTGTTTGTCGCCGGGGGCGATTATTTCACGTGGCGGCCGCCGTCGACGCGCAGCGTTTCGCCGGTGATGAAATCGCCGTCGAGCAGAGCGAGCACCACCCTGGCGATCTCGATCTCCCCTCCCCAGCGGCCAAGCGGCGTGGCCTCCTCGACGGCGCGGCGCTCCTCGTCGTTCATCGACGCGGGAGCCAGAATGGGCCCGGGCGCAATGGCGTTCACCAGAATGTTGTCGGCAGCGAGCTCGAGCGCCAGTGCTTCCGTCAGCGCAATCACGCCCGCCTTCGCGACGTAATACGGAAGATAACCTCGATACCTGGGACGGCCGCTCCTGGCGGTCCAGTCGCTGAAATTGATGATACGGCCGCCGCCCTGCGCGCGCATGTGCGGGACGGCCGCGTGCGCGCAGAAAAACGTTCCCCGGAGATCGACGTTGAGCGACCCATCCCAGTCCGCCTGGGTGAGATCGTCGAAGGGCCGGCGCACGTACACCGACGCCATGTTCAGAAGGATGTCGAGCCGGCCGAACGTGTCCGCCGCCGCCCTGATGAGGGCGTGGCAGCCCTCGGGCTGCGAGAGGTCGGCCTGCACGATCCCGGCGCGCCGGCCCGCGGCGCGCACGCTCCGCGCCGCCTGTTCTGCTTCGTCCCGCGACCGGGCATAGCCGAGAACGACGTCGACGCCCCGCGCGGCAAGCTGCCCGGCTATGGCGACGCCCATCCGTTTGCCGCCGGTGATCAGCGCGACTTTGTTGGTGAGTTCCACGACGACAAATGCAACCACGAAAACACGAAGACACGAAGGGAAATAAGGCTGTGTTCTTGACGGGCGCGGGTCGAGGATCTCGAGCAGCTCGGTGAGGGCGGCAATCTCGGTCGTTGCCGAGTAGATGATGGCGCGGCGCTCCTGCAGGGTGGGCGCCGACCAGTCTTCGTTCTCGAGACGGACGCGGCCGTCGGAAGCGACGTCGATGACCACGGCGTCCATCGGCTCGACGTACAGCCGCATTACACCCCGGCCGCGGCCGATGCCCGCGCCGCATCCTCGACGCCGAGGACGAGCGTCGCCGTCGGACTCCCTTCCGCCGCCCCGCCGTACGCGTATTCCACGTTCACGTCGGCGTCGCTCACGAGCCGGAGAACCGGGGCGAGCGCGCCGGGTGCGTTCGGGATGGACGTCACGATCACGTCCCGCTCGGTGACCTGATGGTGGTGCTCGCGCAGCACCGACGCCCCGTGCACGTGGTTGTCGAGCACGAGGCGGAGCTGCCCGGTCGCGTCGAGCGCCATCGCCACGATATTCACACGTTCATCGGACAGCAGCCGGGCCACACCGGCGAGCGCGCCAGGGCTGTTGGGAAGCCTGAGGTTGACCTCGATACGAATCGCCATGCGCGAGAGGGTATCAGAAAGGCGGGTGGCGGAGGGGCCAGGGGGCAAGACGAGCTGGAGGGACCCAACGGCGCAGGACAGGAAAGGGAGAACGGAGCTTTCGGCCCGTCCTGCCCTTTCCGCCTGTGTGCTAGATCGCGACTACGCGAGCACCTTGATCACGACGCGGCGATTCTGCGCGCGGCCATCCCTGGTCTTGTTCGGTGCGGCCGGCTTGTCCTCGCCGTAGCTGATGATGTTCATCTTGTGCAGCGGAATCTGATACTGCTCGTACAGGTACCGCTGCACCGCCTCGGCGCGCTCCATGCCGACTCTTTCGTTGGTGAGTGTGTCGCCGACGTTGTCGGTATGTCCCTCGATCTCGATGAACACGTTCTTCGGATCCTGCTTCAGCTGCTGGACCATCTGGTCGATCCTCGCCTTGGCTTCGTCGGGAAGCTGGGTCTGGCCGAACTTGAAGTTTCCCTGATCCTCGCTGAGCACGACCTCGAACACCAGCCGGCGTTGGCCTTGTCGATCGCCTCGAACTTGGCATCGGCTCGGGTGCCGACCGTCATTCGCGGAGTTCTGTGCCGCCGCCGCCGCCTGATTGGCCTGCTGCGCTGTCTGAGCGGCTGCCTGAGCGGCTGCCTGGGCTTTCGAATCGACTTCGGTGATCCGCGCCTCGTTCTGACGCGTCCGCTCCTGCGTTTCCTCGACGGAGCGTCCGAGCGAATCCACCTTGGTGTTCACTTCGCCGACGCTGGTCCGGACAAACTTCTTGCTGGCGCACGCCGTGGTGCCACCAATGACCAGAACCGTAAGGGGAACGGCGATGAAAAACTTCCTCAACATGATATCGATCCTCCTAGTCCGAAATCGGGCGAGATTGCCCGGCCATGTATCCGCTGCGGGCCCGCACTGTGAGGTCCTTGTTACGCGCGCGGACCACGAGCGGATGCCAGCCCGAAGCGCCGCTCGATTCGAAAGCGATGAGATATTGATGACGCAGCTCGTCGACGATTTGCCGCGCGGCCGCGCTGCGTGCGGCCGGCGTGCTGGCCACGAACACGTGGCCCCCAGTCCAGGCCGCGAGATCGCTCAGCGGACCCGCGAGCAGGAGTTCGGCCGTGGCCGGTGGAGAACTCGGTCGCCGGGTTGTCGATCGACGGAACCGCCGAGGAACAGATAGACCGGCACGTCGATCGAGCTGGCGATACCGGACACATCGCTCGGCGTCAGCCGGCTGGCATTGTCGAGGCCGTCGGTAAAGACCACGATCGCGCGGCGGCGGCCCTCGCGTGTCGCGACGCGCTCAGCCATCTGGGCGATCGCATCGTGCAGCGACGTGGCGCCATAAGGGCGTCACCGTCGACATCGAGTCGGGAAGTTTCCTGAGGCCACTCGTAAACGGCGCGACCTCATGGAGTCTCGTGTCGAACGTAAAGACCGCCGCCTCGTCCTCGGGCTCCAGCCAGCTCAAAAGGTGGGTCGCCGCCTCCCGCGCGCTCGGCAGGGTATGCTCCATGCTGCCGCTCACGTCGAACAGCAGGGCCACGCTCACTCCGGCAAGACTGACTCGAAAATCCGAAATGGGCCTGAGCTGCCCCTGATCCACGATCTCGAAGTCCTGTTCCGACAAGTCCTGAACGAAACGGCCCCGCTGATCACGAACCACGGCCGACACCCGCACCAGGTCGACGCCTGACTTGAACGTCGCCACCGGTTCTTGCCCTTGCGCCTCCACATCGGGCGAACCGAGACCGACCACGGCGGCCAGCGAAATTCCCGCGCTCATCAGGTGAAGGAAACCCATGTCGCGAAGATGTATACCAAGTGTCTTGCCAACTCCATTAAACTACTGACACTGTGGCGTTTACTGCTGATCGGCTTTCTGTGGAGCTCGGTTGTACGGCATCTGGTTCGTGTAAAAACTTCCGTGTCTACCTTTTCTGTGGCGGTTCGTTCCAGTGTAATAATTACGCGATGCACACGCGGTAAGATGGCGCGTGGCCCCCTTGAGGATCTCGGCGCCGGTTCCTGTCGCCGCCCGTCTCAATCGATTTTCCTACGCGATTCGTAATATCGTCGCGGAAGCGCACCGGGTCGAGGCAAGCGGCCGGCGTGTCCGCTACCTGAATATCGGCGATCCGGTGGCCTTCGGTTTCAACACGCCGCCGCACCTCATCGCCGCCGTCGAGCGGGCGCTTCACGACGGACACAATGGCTACGGCCCCTCGCCAGGGATCGCCTCGGGACGGGAGGCGGTCGCCGCCGAGTACACGGCGCGCGGTTTCCCGTTGACGCCCGACCGCGCGTTTCTCACGGCCGGTACATCCGAAGGCATCGAGCTCGTCCTCGGAGCTCTCCTGGACGAAGACACCGACGTGCTGGTGCCGATGCCGACCTACCCGCTTTACACGGCCGTGATCGCCAAGCTCGGCGCGCGAGCGCTGTTCTATCGCACCGATCCCGATCGCGGGTGGATGCCGGACCTCGATCACCTGCGCAGCCTCGTCACGCCGGCAACGCGCGCGCTCGTCGTCATCGATCCCAATAATCCGACCGGCGCGTCCTACTCCATTGCGACCCGGCGGGCGCTCCTCGACGTCGCGGACCGTCATGGACTGGCGATCGTCGCCGACGAGGTTTACGGCGATCTGGGCTACGACGGTCCCGTCGCGCCGCTTGGCAGCCTCGATCCCGACGCGCCGATCATCACGTTCTCGAGCCTGTCGAAGGCATATCTCGCGCCTGGCTGGCGTGCGGGCTGGGTGGGTATCGGCGGTTCGCCGCGCTTGAACGACGTGGTGAAGGCGGTCGCCAAGCTCGCGGACGGCCGCTTGTGCAGCACGCTCCCGATGCAATACGCCATCACCGCGGCCCTCACGGGCGACCGCTCGCATCAGGTCGCGTTCCGCGCCGCGCTGAAGGAGCGCGCGGCGCTGACGACAGAACGACTGAACGCGATCCCTGGCGTGACGTCCGTCGCGCCGACCGCCGCCTTCTATGCCATGCCCAGGGTCGCGCTGCCCCCGGGGCGCACCGACGAGGACTACGTGCTCGCGTTGTTGCGCGAGACCGGCATCCTGTGCGTCTACGGGTCAGGCTTCGGCACGGCGCCCGGGGACGGCTACATGCGCATCGTGTTTCTCGCCGCACCGGACGAGCTTCGCGCGATCTACGACCTGATGGCGGATTTCACCAAGGACTACTTGCGCCGTTAGTCACTCGTCATGCGTCGCGACCCGCTCGCCTATCTCACCGCCGAGCTCGACACGCTCAAACAACAGGGCCTGTACCGGCGACTGCGCATTCTCGAGGGCGAGCAGAAGCCGACGGCCACGTTCGACCAGCGCCAGGTCGTCAACCTGTCCTCGAACAACTATCTGGGCCTGACCACGCATCCCAGACTGCGCGAACGTGCGCTGGAAGCGACGCGCGCTCTCGGTGTCGGTTCCGGATCGGTCCGGTCGATCGCGGGCACGATGGCCATCCACGTCGAGCTCGAGCGGCGGCTCGCCGCCTTCAAGAATACCGAAGCCGTGGTCGTCTTCCAGAGCGGCTTCGCCGCGAACGCCGGCACGGTGGCGGCGCTGCTCACCAAAGACGACGTCGTCGTTTCCGATGAGCTGAATCACGCCAGCATCGTCGACGGCTGTCGATTGAGCCGGGCGACGATCAAGGTCTTCCCGCACAAGGACGTAGACGCCGCGCGCAAGGTGCTCGAAGGGCTGCCGGCCGCGCAGCGTAAGCTGCTCATCACCGACGGCGTCTTCAGCATGGACGGCGATCTGGGCGCGCTGCCCGCCCTCTGCGATCTGGCCGAAGAATTCGGCTGCATCATGATGGTTGACGATGCGCACGCGAGCGGCGTATTCGGACAGAACGGCCGAGGGACGATCGATCACTTCGGAGTGCACGGGCGCGTCGATATTCAGGTCGGCACGCTGTCGAAAGCGATCGGCGTCCTTGGCGGCTACGTGGCCGGGAGCCGGGCGCTGATCGAGTTCCTCTACCATCGGGCCCGGCCCTTTCTGTTCTCGACGTCGCACCCGCCCGGCGTGGCCGCTGCCTGCATCGGCGCGCTCGACGTGCTGGAAGAGGAGCCGCAGATCATCGCGCGCCTGTGGGAGAACACGCGCTTCTTCAAGGCCGGCCTCGCGCAGCTGGGATTCAACACCGGGCTGAGCGAGAGCCCGATCACGCCGGTCATCGCCGGTGACGCCGCGCTCGCCATGAAGCTCTCCGACCGGCTGTTCGCGCTCGGCGTGTTCGCGCAGGGAATCGCCTTCCCGACCGTGCCGCGCGACAAGGCACGCGTGCGCACCATCGTCACCGCCACGCACTCACGCGACGAGCTGCAGTTTGCCCTCGACGTTTTCGCGAAAGTCGGACGGGAGCTGGGAATCATCTGACGCCCGTTTCATGACCCTTTGGGGTCCGTTTGGGGCAAAATCCCGCTGAAGCCGGATCCCACGGCTTCCGCATGTGCGATCCCGCTAAAGCCGCGCTCTCGCACCGTGAAACGGGTTCTAATAGAAGCATGCGTCTGGCAGTCGCGGCACTGGCGGCGGCGATAACCGTCGCCGGCGGCGGCAGCGCCCGCGTTTCGACCCAGGGTGTTGCGAGTGACGGCGTTTTTGCGTTGCTCTCGCGCCTGGAAGGGGTCGTGCTGCGCGGCGACGTTGCTGCATACCAGACACTGCTCGCCGATTCCGCGGATCGGGAGAGCGTAGCGCGATTCGTCGAGGTCGAACTGGCGGCCGGCATGACGCGAGCCGTCATCCAGGAGCGCGATCGCGGGCCGCTGGCCGGCACGCTTGACGGCGACGGCTATAGCGTCGCTGTCGACGTGTTCCAGGAATTCGGCGCGCGCGCACGCATCTCCACCTGGTTGCTCGAGGTCAGGCGGACCCGGGATCAGGGGACCGACACCCCCTGGCGGATCTCATCTCAGAAGCGGCTCAGCTCGGTCGAGGACCTCTACAGACTGTCGCTGAACCCAACCAAGCAATTCATCGCGCGAAATCTCACCTTCAACGACGAAGACCTGCGGCTCACGTTGATTGAAGGCGCGGTGTTCGTCTCCGAGACCGATGAGGGCACGGCCGCGCTCGTTTTCCTCGGCCGCGGCGAAATGGCGTTTCGTCCAGCGCCAGATCGCGAAAAGAGCCAGGTCAGGATCTTCAGCGGAGCCGAGGCGATCAATACCCCGTTCGATGCGGCTTATGTTCGAATCCACCCCGGCGACTTCGATCGCTGGCTGTCGGGCGGGCAGTTGGTGGCAACGACAGTCAGGCCGGACGACCTGAGAAAAGCCGAACGGATCTTCCGCGAGGACGCGCCCAAGTCGTACAGCCTGGAGCTCGGCGACCTGTCGCGAGAAACGTGGTCGCTCGCGCCAAACCCCCGTGATTTCGTCGCCGAGATTCATACGCGGCGGTTCGACACCTTGACGTATTCGCGCTCCTCTTCTTCGCGTGAGGACATCACGCTCTTCCAACGCAACCGGCAGAAGACAATCTCCTTGTACTCGTCTGAACAAAACGGCGGGAACGGGACGCTGGCAGCCGGCGAGGACGATGGCGCCCCGTTCGAGGTGCGATCACTACGACATCGACATCTCGGTGACACCGGAGCGCCAGTGGATGGAGGGCCGCGCCCGGATCAAGGTGCGAGTGGGGGGCACGGGGGTCAGCAGCCTCGGACTGCGGCTGGCGGGGTCGCTGGCCGTGCAATCCGTCGTCAGCGAGGAGTACGGCCGGCTGTTCAGCATGCGTGTCAGAGATCAAGACAGGCTCGTGGTCAGTCTCCCGGGAGTCCTTGTTCAAGGCACGGAGCTGACACTGACCGTGACCTACGCGGGGCGGATCGAGCCGGCAGCGCTGAACGCTGAATTAATGGGCGCCGGGCAGCTTGGAGGTTCGGCCCAGCTGGAAAGCACGAGCCCCTTCGACCAGCCTGAACCGAGCTATCTGTACAGCAGCCAAACCTACTGGTATCCACGACCGTCGACCAGCCACTACGCGACGGCCACGCTCCGCATCACGGTGCCCGAGGGTCTGGTGTGCGTGGCGAGCGGCGAACGCGACGCGTCCTCACCGGTCGTCCTGCCTGCCGGAGATTCGATGGCCGCCCGCAAGACATACGTGTTCTACGCCTTTCAGCCGCTCCGGTATCTGGCATTCGTCGTGACCCGCCTTGGAACGATCCTCAACACCTCGGTGGAGTTCCCGCCTGAGCTCCACCAATACCGTCGATGGGCCGAGCGGCACCGCAGCACCAGACGTTGAACATGGCGGTCGAGGTGAATCCCGGGCACGTGCGCCGCGGCCGTGTGGTGGCGGAGCGCGCGATCGACATCGCGCGCTTCTACCAATCAATAATTGGAGACTCTCCCTATCCCAGCCTTACCGTGACGCTCGTCGAACGAGATCTTCCCGGCGGGCACAGCCCCGGCTACTTCGCACTGCTCTACGAGCCTCCGCCGCTCGGGCGGCCCTTCGCGCCACGCAACGATCCGGCGTCGTTCGAACAGTTCCCGGACTTCGTGCTGGCCCACGAACTGGCACACCAATGGTGGGGCCAGGCGGTCGGCTGGCGCAGTTATCACGAGCAGTGGCTGAGCGAAGGCTTCTCGCAGTACTTCGCCGCGCTGTACGCCGAGCGGCAGCACGGCCTCGAAGGCGGGGCCGTCTTTCGCGGGGTCATGCGTCACATGCGGAAATGGGCGATCGACGAAACCGCGGCAGGACCGATCTCGCTGGGGTCGCGCCTGGGTCACCTCGAGGGTGACAGCCGGGTGTTCAGGGCTCTGGTGTACAACAAGGGCGCCGTCGTGCTCCACATGCTGCGTGGCCTCGTGGGAGACGAGATCTTCTTCCGCGGCCTGCAGCAGTTCTATCGAACCTCGCGATTTACCAGCACTGGAACCGCCGACTTCAAGGCGGTCATGGAAATGGAATCCGGCCGGGAGCTGGATCGGTTTTTCGACCGCTGGATCGACGGATCGAAACTGCCGCGCCTCGGTTTCAGCTATCGCGTGGAGGGTCACGAGGTAGTCCTGCGCATCGAGCAGACGGGCGACATCTTCGACCTCCCCGTGACGGTCACGCTGCAGTACGCCAGCGGCCCGCCGGCAGACGTGATCGTCCCGGTTACCGATCGCGTCGTCGACCTGCGGGTCCCGCTCCGGGGTGCGCTTCGCTCGGCCGCGATCAGCCGGGACGAGCCTCCGCTCGCGGACGTCGTCAGGAACTGAGCGGTGCGGCTCCTCGTGCCGCCCGGAACCGGGCGGAACCTCGAACTGATATCATCGAATTGCTTATGGACACGGTAACGCTGACGATTGACGGGCGGCAGGTGACGGTCGAGAAGGGCAAGACCGTGCTTCAGGCTGCTATCGAGCAAGGGATTTCCGTCCCCTACTACTGCTACCACCCCGGGATTGGCATCGACGGTTCCTGCCGCGTCTGCATCGTCAAGATCGAAAAGATGCCGAAGCTGCAGACATCGTGCTCGACCATCTGCGCCGACGGCATGGTCGTCAGCACGCGGACGCCGGATGTCGTCGAGGCACGAGCCGGGGTGTTCGAGTTCCTTCTCATCAATCACCCGCTGGACTGCCCGGTGTGCGACAAAGGCGGCGAGTGTCCTCTGCAGGATTTCTCGTACACGTTCGGGCCGGACCAGAGCCGCATGGATTTCCCGCGTCGCATCTTCGACGGTGACGGCGTCAAGGGCGACGTCGACTTCGGGCCGACCCTGATGCTCAACCGCCAGCGCTGCATTCTCTGCACGCGGTGCGTGCGCTTCATGCGCGACATCGACGCCGACGCGCAGATCAACATCATCGATCGCGGGTACGGCAGCGAAATCGCGACCTTCCAGGAAGAAGGGGTGCACTCCCTGATCTCGGGCAATCTGATGGATGTGTGCCCCGTCGGCGCGATCACCACGCGCGACTACCGCTTCAAGTCGAGGCCGTGGGACAACCCGAACGCCGCCGACACGATCTGCACGCAGTGCGAGAAGGGCTGCAACGTCACCGTGTGGCTCAAGGCGAAACCCGAATGGGCGAAAGGCGCCCGGCTGGTGCGGTTGACTCCGCGGTTCAACCCGGACGTCAACGGCTACTGGATGTGCGACATCGGGCGCTTCAACTATGCATGGATTGAAGGCGACGAGCGGCTGCGCCGGCCGCTCGCGCGCGCCGCGACAACCGGGGAACCCGGGGACCCGCTTCGCGCGGCGGAGCCCGTCTCGTGGCACGACGCGATCTCGAAGCTGCGCGACGCGCCTCGCGGCTGCAGGCGCCGCGGACCCCGGCAGCGTCCGTTTCCTGCTCTCGGCGCCATGCGTCCCACGAGGAGCTGTTTCTGTTCCGCCGCCTCACCGAGGAGCTACTCGGGCAGGACGGACCGGGGGCCATCAGCGTCTCGTGGCGCCATCAGCCGAAGATTCAGCCGGCGCATACGCAGTTCCCGGTGCCGCCGGTCGACGCCCCGAACGTCAACGGCGCCCGGATATTCGGGCTCGTTCCGGGCCGTGTGGGCGACGAGGCGGGCGAGGCGGATGTCTCGGCGCTCAAGAAGGCTGTCGCGGCTGGAAACGTGTCAGCCCTGTACGTCTTCGACCCCGGACCCGACGGCTCGCTGGGTTCCATCGACTGGATCATCGAAGCGCGCGCGCGAGGAATCCTCAAATTACTCGTGGTCCAGGGTGTCCTGCTGACCGATCTCGCCCGGGCCGCCGATATCGTCCTGCCGGGCGCATCCTACGTGGAGAAGGAAGCGTCTTATACGAACAGGCAGTGGCCGGCTCCAGGGAACCGCCCGCGCCATTCCTCCGCCCGGCGATGCACTCGAGGACTGGCAGATTCTCGTGAACGTGGGGACCGCGCTCGGCGTGCCGTTCTTCTACGCGAGCGCAGCGCAGGTGCGCGCCGGAATCGCCGCGCAGTACGCCGGAACCGGCGTCGAAGCCATCACGGCGCTCAACTTCAACAGGCCGGTGCCGGCACGGCACTGGCTGCAGGCGTCGAATCCGTCGGAGCGGTGGAAGTGGGATTTCATGTTTCAGGACCTGCCGCCAGTGAAAGGTAATGTCGATCCCACGGCGCTGCCCCTGCCACCCGGGGCGATTCAGCTCAAGGAAGTGAAGTGACCAGGAACGACTCTCCACCACGGAGGAAACAGAGGACACGGAGTATCAAACTCGTCAGACTAGGTTTGTCCCTCTGTGTCCTCCGTGTCCTCAGTGGTGGCGCGCTTTTCCCAGCGACCGTGCACGCTCAGGTTGGCGCTCCCCCGGCCGCCACCCTGACACCGATGCTCGAACGCGACGGGGTGGCCAGCGGGCGGACGGCACGTGCCGCGCTCGAGGTGGCGCTGCCCGAAGGTCTTCACGTCCAATCCAACAAGCCCCGCGACCCGTTGCTCATCCCGACGGTCCTGACCTTCGATGCGCCAGAGGGCGTCACGGTCCGCGAAATCGTGTTCCCCGCCGCCGTGGACTTCAAGCAGGCCGGCGTGGACCAGCCGCTGGCGGTCTTCGAACGGGTCTTCGCGATCGGCGTGCAGTTCGACGTCGCGTCTTCTGTTCGCGAAGCGGCGAGATCCTCGTGCCGGCACGCCTGCGCTATCAGGCCTGCAACGACACCGTCTGCTTCGCTCCCAGGAATGCGGTCACCGAATGGACGCTGCGGGTCGTTCCCGCAACGCGCCGAGGGCCCGCCGCAACGCGCGGATGTCTTCGACGGCATCGCGTTCGGCGAGGGCGAGGCCCCTGCGGCGGCGCCGGTCGTCGCCGCTGGATCCGCGCAGCCTTCTGAACCCCGGCAGATCGCGGAGAGCGCGACGAATCCTGCCAGCCTCGACGCCGCCCTCGACGAATTCGACGTCCTCAGCGGGCCGGAATTTGGCGGCTATCTCGGGCCGGACGACTTCCTCGAGCATGTCAGCGACGCGGAAAACGGCGTCAGGCGAGCGCGGGCTCTTCGAAGGTCGCGGGCCGCTGGCGATTCTGCTGCTCGTCCTCGTCGGCGGGCTCGCGCTGAACCTGACGCCGTGCGTGCTGCCGATGATTCCGATCAACCTGGCCATCATCGGCGCCGGCTCCAGGGCCGGGTCCCGCGGGCGGGGCTTCCTGCTCGGCGGCTGTGTACGGCGCGGCGATGGCGTTCGTCTACGGCGTGCTCGGCCTGGTCGTCATTCTCACAGCGGGGACGTTTGGAACGATCAACGCGTCTCCGTGGTTCAATCTCGGCATCGCGCTGCTGTTCGTCGTGCTGGGGCTCGCGATGTTCGACCTGCATTGCGATCGACTTCTCGCGCTTTTCCAGCCGCATGAACATCGGCGGGGCGAACGCGGCTCGGTGATGGTCGCGTTCGGCATGGGCGCCGTCGCCGCGCTGCTGGCCGGCGCGTGCGTCGCCCCGGTCGTGATTCAGGTCGTGCTGTTCTCGAGCGATCTGTACGCGCGGGGAACGACGATCGCGCTGGCGCTCCCGTTCGTGCTCGGCATCGGCATGGCGATTCCGTGGCCCATTGCCGGCGCGGGCATCGCGGCGCTGCCGAAACCAGGCGCGTGGATGGTCCGCGTCAAGCAGGTGCTCGGAGTCGTCATCCTCGCCACCGCCTCGTACTACGGATATCAGACCTACAGTCTCTTCGCGAACCGGTGGGTCGATCCGGCGGCCGTCGAATCGAGCGTGCAGGAAAAGCTGAAGGCCGGATGGTATTCGTCGATGGCCGCGGGGCTCGATGCGGCAAAGCGTGAACAGAAGCCGGTCCTCATCGACCTGTGGGCGACGTGGTGCAAGAACTGCCTCGTGATGGATAACACGACGCTCAAGGACCCCGGCGTCACGGCGGCGCTCGACGGGTACGTGAAGATCAAGTACCAGGCCGAAGATCCGGACAGCGAGCCCGCGAAGTCGATCATGCAGCGATTCGAGGCTGTCGGCCTTCCCGCATACGTGATCCTGCGCCCGAAGAATCCCTAGCAGCCCCGCGGCAGCGGAACCCTCCTCGTACTTTCGATCGCGTTGTGGTACTCTGTGCGCGTTCGCCGATGCGATCACGATCTGTGAGACTTTCGTTCGGCGCTCTCGCGGTGATCGCTCTCGGCGCCGCTGCCTTTTTCGTAACCCGCTCTGAAACGCACCTCGCCGGCCTCAGAGCCAACGGCCGGGCCTTCGACCTTCGCGCTCGCGAGATCGCCGGCGTGCTCTCCGATCTGCGCGCAGCCCAGCAGGCCTACGTCGCCGCAGGTCAGGGCGTCGCATTCTGGATGCCGAAGGTTGCCCAGACCGCGGAGACCGCCGGCACATCAATCGCCACGCTGCGCCGCATGGCCACAAGCGCCGGTGCCCGCTCAGCGGTCGATCTGGCCGCCGCCGCACTTGCCGCCTTCGCCGAGGTCGACACGCGCGCGCGCGACTATCTCGTGACGGGCCAGCTGCTCATGGCCGGTGATGTCATCTTTACAGAGGGCGATCAGACGTCGGCAACGGCTGCCCGGCAGGTGGAAGCCGCCCGCCTCGCCGAGCACCAGGCCCTCGATGCCCTCGAAGGCGCCGTGCGCCGGCAGGAAGCAATGGTCCTGGCCGGCGCTGGAGGGCTGACTGCGCTCATCGTGCTGGCGCTCGGTGTCGGGGGCAGCTCGAAGGCCGCAGAGGAGGCGCCCCTCTCAATCGCATCCTCGAGACCCGGCGCGGATGAGCGCCGTGCGCCCGCAGATGCGCTCGACGTGCAGCCGCAGACAAACCGCGGGGTCCCTCCCGTGCTCAAGACCGCCGCTCAACTCTGCACCGACTTCGCCCGCGTGCAAGACGTGAACGATGTTCAGCGGCTCCTGGCGCGTGCCAGCGATGCCATGGATGCTGCGGGTCTCGTTGTGTGGCTCGGCGACGGCGAAGGCGCGGACCTTCAGCCCGTCCTGACCCAAGGATACAGCGACGAGACGCGCGCGAGGCTGCCCAATGTTCCACGCGCGGCCGACAACGCGGCCGCGGCCGCGTATCGTTCTGGCGACGTGCAGATCGTGCGATCGAAACCAGGCGGTTCCGGAGGGGCCATCGTCGCACCGATACTCGGGGCGCAAGGCTGCTTCGGTGCGCTGTCCGCCGAGATCCGCGGCGGCGGCGAAGCTTCGGAGAGCGTGCAGACCCTCGCCGTCATCGTCGCGGCACAGCTGGCTGGTGTGCTCGCCCCGACCGAGACGGCGGCGTCGGCACCGCGCGCGGCCGCGGCATCCTCCTAAGATTTCCCACCACGACTTCAAAGCGACGTCAAACCGCAGAGCTCGCGGAGCGTCGTGTCGCCCACCGAGGTCGAACTCCGTTCGACAGGACGGAGAGAAGGCTGTCGTTTGCGACAATTCCGCTGGTTTTCGTGAGACTCCCATGGGCACGGGACTTGAAGAACAGCCATGTGGTCGCGTCGAATCGAACGGGGTACGTCACTTACAAGCAGGCGCTGGCACCGCCGTACTCCGTCCGTTTCGCAGTCTCCCGGTTCGGCGCGACCAATTTTGTGGGAGCAATTCATCATGAGACAGGTTTCGCTTCGACTCCTCGCTGCCGCGCTCCTCGCGTTCTCCTCGGCCTGCGCGCTGCGAAGCGCGCATATCTCGGACTTGCAGCAGCACCCGGGCCGCTATGACGACCGCACGGTCACGGTGACCGGTATCGTCACGGACTCGTGGGGCATTCCGCTTGTCCCGTTCAAGTTCTACCGAGTGGACGACGGCACCGGCGCAGATCGCCGTGCTGTCCGACGGCTCACGATCGCCGGGAAAGGGTGAGCGCGTCCGCGTGAAGGGTCGCGTCAGTAACGTCGCCGTTCTGGGTGGCCGATCGCTGGGCCTGCATCTTCGAGAGGAAGGCCTCGACGTCAGACGGTAGGGGCGGCATATAATCCCGCATAGTGGACCTGACGCTGCCCCTCGATCACGCGGCGATCGAACGAATTCTGCCGCACCGCTATCCGTTCCTCCTCGTCGATCGCATCATCGAGCTCGAGGTCGACAAGCGCATTGTCGGCATCAAGAACGTGTCGCTCAACGAGCGGTACCTGTCGTACACGGCGGGCGGCGCGCCGGTTCTGCCGCCAACCATTCTTACGGAGGTCGTCGCGCAGGTCGGGGCGATCCTGGTCCTCGCGAAGCCCGAAAATCGCCAGCGCCTTCCTTTTTTTGCCGGCATCGAGCGCGTGCGCTTTCGTCGGCCGGTCCATCCCGGCGACGTTGTCGTCATAGAGATCCGGGTGCTCCGCCTGCGAAGTCGAATGGGACTGCTGAAAGGCAACGCGCGGGTCGACGGCAAGGTGGTCGTCGAAGGGACCATGACCTTCGCCCTCGGCCCCGCAGGACAGCGCGGCACGCCGGAGCCCGATCTCTCGGCTTCGTAGCGGCCAGCTCATCCGCGTTCCGGTTCCTCACGGCACCCAAGTTGCACTTTCATCCAGGCACTGCCCGCACGCGGCGATGGCAGAGTGGAGGACCGCATGTTAGAAACGATTGCGATCATTTTGATCGTCCTGTGGCTGCTCGGAATGGTGAGCGGCTACACGTTGGGAAACTTCATCTACGTTCTTCTGGTCATTGCGATCGTGCTGTTCCTGGTGCGGTTGTTCAGCGGCCGACGGGTGGTCTGACGGAAAAGTGGCGATTCGTAGAACTCAGATTGCAGATTCGATCGCTGATTGAATCTGCAATCTGACATCCGGCCCTTACCCTCAGTCAGTCGACCGGCCACCTCAACTGTTGGACTCTTTTGCCAGGCCGATTCCCAGAAGCACCACGGCAACGCCCACCCCTGTCCGCCAGTTGAACGGTTCCGCCAGAACGACAGTTCCCAGGATCACCGCAATCACGGTATTGATGTACACATACAGCGACACGGTCGCGACCGGAAGATGTTGCAGCGCATACCGGTACGAAGAAAACGCGATGATCGAGCCGAAGACAATCAGATAGGCGACAGCGACCGCCGATCGCGCCGTCAGCGGCTGATCGATCCGCTCGCCCCACACGAGACTGCATCCCAACAGGACCAGACCGCCGAAAAGCATTTCGAACGCCGGTGCGGTCGCAGGCGGCTCACTGGTTCCCAGGTGCTTGCGCCGTCTGGCGTACGCGGAACCCAGAGCCCATCCCGCACACGCCAATTGGGTCGCCACCACACCGCCGGCGAACACTCTGGCATCGACGTCCGTGCCCAGCCGGGGCCAGATCAACACCAGGACTCCTGTGAAGCCGACGGCCAGGCCCACAACCTGCCTGACACTGAGCGACTCGCCGTCACCAAAAAGGGCGTCGATCCCGACCATCCAGAACGGCGCGACGGCGACGAGCACAGACGTGATTCCGGTCGGCACGGTTTGCTCGGCCCACACCACGGCGCCATTGCCCAGCGTCACCAGCAGCACGCCCCGGACGGCCAGCGACCCCCAGGCCGTGCGTGCGGGAAGGCGCTCGCTTCGCAACCAGAAGAACGCAATCAGCAGGGATCCGGCCACAATCCACCGGAAGCCGGCCATCAGGAGCGGCGGGAGGGACTCGATGGCGACGCGGATCGCCAGATAGGTTGTGCCCCAGACCAGGCACACGACTACCCAGGCGAGATAAGCCCGCCTCCTCGGCGATCCGACGTTCATGGGAATGTTCCGACTTTAGCCCAAACCGCAGACGCGGTAAAATGGGCCGGTTCAGATCACTTCCTACAGGAAAGAAGGACATGGGAAGAAAATCATCCGCCAAGGCCAATACCCCGCCGAGCGCGCCGCCGCCCGACAAGCCGCGCGCAAAGGCTCCAGCCATCGTCGCCGGCTTGATCGTCGTGGCACTCGCTGTCGGCGTCTTGACGTTTCTCGGTAATTCCACGCCTTCGGAGCAGCAGGCCGCGGCTTCGGCCGCTTCGCAGTTTCCCGACCGCGGGCCGATTCCGACGGATCTCAAGCCGCACCCGCAGGAAAACCTGCCGCCGCTCAAGTTTCCCGGCTACCCGACGGCGCGCTCGCCCGAGGTCGTTCGGGCGGCGTACAAGTTCGCGGCCGAGCACCCGGAAATCCTGAGCTACGTGCCCTGCTTCTGCGGCTGCGAGCGCAGCGGCCATCGCGGCAACGAGGACTGCTTCGTCAAGGCGCGCGACGTCAACGGCGACGTCGTCGAGTGGGACGAGCACGGCATGGAATGCGCCGTGTGCCTCGACGTGGCGACCCGATCGCAGCAGATGTTCGCGTCGGGCGCGTCCCTGACCGACATTCGGGCGGCAATCGAAAAGGAATACAAGCCGCTGTCGACAAGCATGACGCCGACTCCGGCGGTGCCGCACAATCACTGACGACAAGGCATCTAGTCATCTGGTTATCTGGTTATCTGGTCATTGATTGGCTGATTGATCTGCTCAATCGTCCAATCAATGACCAGATGACTAGATGACCAGATCACCAGATTCTCCAACTATATAATCCCCCTCGTGGATCAACGCGCCAAGGCGTTCGCGCGTCTGTTCGAAGCCGTTCATGAGGGCGTCTACATCGGAACGATCGGCCCTGATTCGACCGCGACCATCGCCGCCAATCCACATCTGAAGCTCGTCTTCGGCTACCCAAGCGAAGCGCCGGAGGCCGACGTGCGGCCGTTCGATCGCGATCGATTCGTCGATCCGCAGGCGCGTGTGGCCCTCCTCGAACGCCTCGTCAACCGACGGCTCCGTCACCGACTATCTGATGCGACTGCGGCGCGCCGACCAGAGCGCGGTCTGGGTGGAGCTGACTGCGGCAGCCGACGCCGCCTGCCGCCGACGGAAGCGTCCGGATGGAGGCGCTTGTCCGCGACGTCAGCGAGCGCAAGAAGCTGGACGACGAGACGCGGGACATCTATCACCAGCTTCTCCAGGCGGAGAAAATGGCGGCGCTCGGCCAGACGATTTCCGGTGTCGCGCACGAGCTCAACAACCCGCTCGCCACCATCCTCAGCTGGGCCGAGCGGCTGTCGCAGCGCACCGGTCTCGACGAGCCGCTCCGCCGCGGGCTCGAGACGATCCTCGGGGAGTCCGAGCGCGCCGCCCGAATCGTCCGCAACCTCCTCACCTTCGCCCGCAAGCGCCAGACGACCAGAGCGATGGTGGATATCAATCAGGTCGTCCGGGAAACGCTGGCGCTGCGCGCCTACGAGCAGCGGGTGTCGAACATCACGGTGATCGATGCGCTCGCCGCCGGCCTGCCGCAGGTGTTCGCCGACGGCTACCAGATCCAGCAGGTTCTGCTGAATCTGGTCATCAATGCCGAGCAGGCCATGCTGTCCGCCAACGGCCGCGGCATTCGTCGTCGTTCGAACGTGGCACGACATCGAGCAGGAATCGATCGTGCTCGAGATCAACGACGACGGCCCGGGGATTCCTGATGAGGTGCAGCCGAAGATTTTCGATCCGTTCTTCACGACGAAGGAGGTCGGTAAGGGGACCGGGCTCGGACTGACGGTCGCGTACGCGATTGTGCAGGAACACGGCGGACGGATCCGGCTGGAGTCCCGTCCTGACGCGGGCGCGTCGTTCTACGTGGAGATACCGATCAGCGGCGGCAAGCTGCCACCCGGGCCGATCGCGGGCAAGCGATTCACCGAGTCGCCCGACGCAGTCTCGGGAGCGTCCGTGCTCGTGGTCGAAGACGAAGCGGCTCTCGCCGCGGCCGTGGCCGATGCTCTTGCGGACGCCGGATATGTCGTCGTGCACGCCTCGGACGGAGAAGAGGCGCTGGCCAGAATCAGGACTCAGACATTCGACGCCGTGATCTGCGACCTGAAGATGCCGCGGCTCGATGGGAAAGCGTTCTACAGAACGCTGTCGGCAGGCACGCCCGGTCTCGCCAGGCGGGTCATCTTCGTGACCGGCGATGTCGCCGGCACCGACGCTGAAACCTTCCTCGAACAGAGCGGCTGCCGCTGGCTCGCAAAACCATTCAGGTTGGGAGAGTTGCTGCGGGTGTTAGCGGGAAGTGCTGACGTGAAACTGCAACCACGAAGACACGAAAACACGAAAAACCAACAGGTTTTCTTCGTGTCTTCGTGTTTTGGTGGTTGCCTTTATCTTGCCGCCGCGACGCACCTGGCGCGTGCGGGCGACCTTGATTGCGCGAGGCAGTGCACGGGTGGCGACCGGCTTGTACGCCAACACGACGCCATTGAGCGACGCGGCCCTCCGCCCGGCCGGGATCTCCGCCTTCACCATCTTCGGCTTTGGCGACGAACGTCACGAGCTGAAGTCGCATCTCCGCGACCTGTTCGCGGGTTCATGTCGCCGAGCGCCTCGCGTAGACGGCGGATGGCCCGCGCGTGCAGCTGCGAGACACGCGATTCGTTCACGCCGATCTCCGCGCCGATCTGCTTCATGGTGACTTCGCCGTAATAGTAGAGACCGATCACCTTCTGCTCGCGCCACGGCAGCGTCTGGATGGCGGTACGCACGCGCACGCGCATCTCGAGCTTCTCGTAGGCGGTGTCCGGCGCCTCGGGCTCCGACGGCACGAGAGCAGCCGGCAGCGAGCTTTCGTCCATGTGCTCACCGGTGGCGAGCGGTGAGGTGGACTCGATGGTGTTGATGCGGAGGATCGTCCGGCTCAGTCGCTTCTCGTCCGACCCGACGCGCGCGGCCAGCTCGGCGTGCGACGGCTCATGACCGAGCTCCCGGCGCAGCGCTTCGCGCGCGGCGTCGAGCTCGCGCCGCTGGCGGCGGACGCCGCGCGGCCAGGCATCGCGCCGCAGGGCATCGATCATCGCGCCGCGAACACGCCGTTCTGCGAATGTTTCGAATTTGATCCCGCGGTCCTCGTCGAAGCGGCGGGCTGCGTCAATCAGTCCAATCACGCCGTCCTGGACGAGGTCGCCGAGGTCGATTGAGTTCGGCATTGTTGCCGCCATGCGCCTCGCGAGCGCTTCCACAAACGGGATACCCGCGACGATGCGGCGGTTCTGATTGGCGGCAACAGGCTGGGCGCGCATGAAAGACTCCTTGGGGGACCCAGGGCAACGGCGAATCCCTTCGTAACGCTGCGCACTACCGCAACGGCAGGGCCAACGATCGATCGGGTGTGTCGCTGCGTGACGCGCCGACGGTGCTGAGCGCCGTAACGTGTTTGTTTGAAGTGGGTTGGCTGGCTGTTCCGATCCGGCACGAGCGGGTATTGGCGGGGAGCCAAACCGTGAAAATCGTCAATATCATGACGATTCTGGCTATAATGCCGTCATGTTATTGACGCGTGAATTACGTTTTGGTGATTAGTTGAGCGTCTGGGGAGGGGAGCGTCAGGCGGCGAATCTCGTTGGCCGTGCCCATCGCTTCGAGCGTGCTCGACACCACTTGCGTGGCGCGGGCCTGGTGCCGCTCGTCACCCGCCCTCGATTCGAGCAGTTCCGCGTGCGCCAGGATAATTCCCAGCTGGTTATTCAAGCGATGGAACAGCGTCCGCAGTTCCGGAGATTCGTCCATCGGTCCCCTCGCCGGGAACTCCCTCGCGCTCGCCGGGCGCGGCATCACGCCTGGTTCCGCCCCTCGGCCTGCCACATGGCGGATACGGCGGGTCTCGTGCTGTCGTTGGCATCGCGCCACAGCGTGTCGACGAAAATCCGCACCGAGCCGCCGGCTGTGCGCACGTATTCGATCTTGCCGCTCGCAAGCCAGTTGTAAATCGTCCGGCGGCTGACGCCGACCAGCTCGCAGGCCTTCATGATCGAAATCGTTTTTCGTTCCACGGCACTTCCTCCGTAAGGGTCTATCGGCGGGGGCCATTGGGGATTAGGGACTTAGACGGAGATCGGCGAAGCCGGGACGAATCGTCGAGCCCTGTTTCGTGTCCCTGGCCCTACGCCCTTTCCTGTGTCAATATATTGGCGCTCGTCTAAATGGCTGAAACATCAAAACATCTGCTCCTGGTCGAGGACGAAGCTCCTCTACGGGAGGCTGTCGCCGAGCAGCTGGCCGATCGCGGGTTTTCGGTCCAGCAGGCCGACTCGGGCGAGGCCGCGCTGGCGCGTCTCGCCGAGTTCGCCTTTGACATCATCGTCACCGACCTTCGGCTGCCGGGCATCGACGGGTCCGACGTCGTCGAAGCGGCCGTCGGGCGTTATCCCGACATCATCGCCATCGTCGTCACCGGATACGGCACGGTGAAGGATGCCGTCGAAGCGATTAAGCGCGGCGCGTCCGATTTCGTCAACAAGCCGTTCCTGATCGACGAGCTGCTCCACGCGCTCGAGTCGGCGCTCGAGCAGCGGCGATTGAAATCCGAAAACGCTTACCTCCGCGCGCAGCTCGACGAGCGGTACCGCTTCGAAGGGGTCGTCGGCAAGGGCCGCGCGATGGCGCGCGTCTTCCAACTGCTCGAAACCGTCGCGCCGACCAACAGTACCATCCTCATTTCCGGCGAAACCGGGACGGGAAAGGAAGTTGTCGCCCGCGCGATTCACCACAACAGTCCACGGCGGATGCACAGATTCGTCGCCCTCAACTGCGCCGCCATTCCGGAGACGCTGCTCGAGGCGGAGCTGTTCGGCCATGTGCGGGGCGCGTTCACCGGCGCGATCGGCAACCGGCAGGGACGGCTCGAACAGGCGCACAAGGGGACGCTGCTGCTCGACGAAGTCGAGAACATGAGCGTCGCCTTGCAGACGAAGCTGCTGCGGTTCCTGCAGGAACGCGAGTTCGAGCGCATCGGCGATTCGCATACGACCAAGGTGGACGTGCGGGTCATCGCCGCCACCAACAGCGACCTGGCGCGGCTGGTGGCCGATGGACGGTTCCGCGAGGATCTGTTCTACCGCTTGAACGTCATTCCCGTCGATCTGCCGCCGCTGCGCGAGCGGAAGGAAGATATCCCGGCTCTCGTGCAGCATTTCCTCGATAAATTTCGAGTCCAGGGAATCGCCGCCGGGCAGGTGCGGGTTCCGCTCACCGTGGCGCAAGATGCCATGAGACGCCTGATGGCGTACGCCTGGCCCGGCAACGTCAGGCAGCTCGAGAACGCCGTCGAGCGAGCCGTTGCGATCAGCGCGGGGCGGCCGCAGATTGACGTCACCGATCTGCCGGTCGAAGTGCAGCAGGCGCACGAACCGCCGCTTCCGTCCGCCGTGGCACTTGCCTGATGAGGGGCTCGACCTCGACGCGTTCATCGCGCACGTCGAGCGCGACCTTATTCAGCGTTCGCTCGAACGAACCGGCGGCAATAAAGGTCGCGCCGCAAAACTCCTCAGCCTGAAACGCACGACGCTCGTCGAAAAACTGAAGAGGCTGGCAAAGCAGCCGCTCGTCTAGTGAATGGTGAGCTCGCGACCCCGATAATCGGGGACAATCTATGTCGCCGCTCGCGGACAGCAACGTCTCGGGCGCTCAGGAAAGGGCGAAATTGGCTGAAAAACCTGCGTCGGCGGTTGGCAAGCTGGTTGCGACTGGGAACGCTCGCCCCGGGAGGACGCTTATGAACCGCTCCTTCAGCCTGGCTGCCTTCGTCCTCGCGACCGTCTCTGTTCCGGCTACACCTCTGACCGCGGTCGGTCAAACTGCCCGCGCGCGCGGCACCCAGTCCGGCGCGGGTCAGGCAGTGCCCCGGGGAGAGAGTCCGCGCGGGAACACCGCCCAGCCACCGCCTCAGACACAAGCCCAGCGGCCACCGCAGCCACAGGCCCAGCGCGCGCGGCAGCCGCAGGCCCAGCGCGCGCCGCTGCCGCAGCAGCCTGCCGCCGCAGCGCGCATGCCGCCGACGCGCCGAATCGAGGTCCCCGCGGCGCAGCCGGTGCCGCGTAATGGGCTGCGGAGCGCGACCCCGGGCGTCGTGGCTCCTCAAGTCGTGGCTCCCCGGGTCGTGGTTCCCCGAGTCGCCGTGCCGCGGGTGGACGTGAGGCGGCCAAACGATCATCCCGCCTATCGCCCCGACTATCGGCCGCAGTACCGGCCCGATTATCCCTCGAGCTACTACTCGGGGTACCGGCCGCCGTACCGCCCGTACTACACCTTCCGTCCGCGTGTGCGTCTGGGTTTTGGAGTATGGGTGGGCTATCCAGTTACTTACCCGCACTACGCGTACGCATACCCGTACTCGTATCCGTATCCGTATCCGTATCCGTACACTCCTCCTTACCCGTACACCTACTCGTATCCCGTGTCGATCTATTCGTCCTATTCGTCACCCGGTGCGGCGCCCGTCGCGGCATCCGGCGGGTTGAGCTTCGACATCCAGCCGCCCCAGGCGAGCCGTTTACATCGATGGGCGGTATGTCGGCGTCGTGAGCCAGTTCTCGCCGGATCAGCCGCCGCTGTCGCTCGCACCTGGCCGGCATCACGTCGAGATACGCGAACCTGGTTTTGAGATCGTCGCGTTTGACGTGGACATCACGCCTGGCGAGGTGATTCCCTATCATGGCGATCTGCGGCGCTTCTAGGCGATTTTCAGAAGGGGATCGGTCGCCCACATCGCATCGATCCCTGCAACAATAGAGGGATGCCTCCGCGCTACGCGTACTGGACCATCCTGATCGATCAGAAGCCGACTGCCTTCCGGTCGCGCGAGCGGGAGGAGCTTCTGCCCACGTTTCATCAGCTCGGGCGGAAGAACACCGACGTCGTGATGAAGTGGTTCGCCCGCGGAAAACTGTGGGACTCGCCCGAGGAGGCCCAGGCGGCACAGCGCGCGCCGAAACCACCCTTCGAGAAGCGCGGCCACGCCTGGCGACCGGGCGGCGAGCATCGCGATCCCCGGGAGCGATTCAAGAAAAGCTCCCAACCGCGCGCCGCGGGACGCGCGGCGTGGGCGGACCGTGAGAAGCCCGGCGCTCCGAGCGGATCGCGGCCGTGGGCCGGCAAACCGCCGGCGGGACCACCACGCGGTGGGCGGCCGTGGGGTAGCCAGCCGCCCGGTGAACGGCCACGGGGCGCCACCGGTAAGCCGCGGCCGTTTTCCTCGCGCGCCGGAAGCGACCAGCGAAAACCGTGGCAACGGGATCGGCCGGGCAAGCGCCCCGACAGCGAGGCGGCCAAGCGCACATCCGAAAGCGCCCGGGCAGCCCCCGTCCGAACGGATCCGGACCAAGCCCAAGCCGCCCGAAAAAGGCTGAGCGGTTCATGGTGTGGCACCTGGTCTTGATGAAGCCGCGAGCCGATCTGGCGGCCGCCGATGCCGAAGCCCTGATCGCTGCGCTCCGACGCGCTGTTGACGCGATTCCGGCGGTGCGCGAGTTACGTGTGGGCCGTCGGGTTGTACACGGTGCCGACTACGAGAAGATCGCACCCGACTCGGCCGACTTCATGGTCTCGCTCGGTTTTGACGATCTCGCCGCCCTGCAGACATACCTCCGGCACCCCGCACACGAGGAGCTCTCCGCGCGGTTCTATCGATCGCTCAGTTCAGCGTTGGTTTACGACTTCGAGGGGGGAGGGATAGGGGAACTGGAGAAGCTCGTGTCGTAGGGCGGGTCCTTTTGGACCCGCCGCTGCATCCGGGTCCGAAAGGACCCGGCCTGCTATGCGGCGACGTGGTTCGCCACGAACCAGCGATACGTCGATTCTATGCCCTCAGAGAGCTGGATCGTGTGTTTCCAGCCGAGCGCGTGCAGACGCGATACGTCGAGGAGCTTCCGCGGCGTGCCGTCCGGCTTGGATCTGTCGAACAGTCACGGCGGCTTTGGGATGGACGATGCGGCGGACCATCTCGGCAAGCTCCGCGATCGTCAGGTCTTCGCCGGTCCCCACGTTGATGTGCGACGCCTGATCGTAGTGACGCATCAGGAACACGCATGCGTCCGCCAGATCGTCGACGTGCAGGAACTCGCGCCGCACCGCACCGCTGCCCCAGACGACAACCTCTCTGTCGCCCCGCTCGCTGGCCTCGTGAAACTTCCGAATGAGAGCCGGCAGCACGTGGGCGCTGGTGAGGTCGAAGTTGTCATGGATGCCGTAAAGGTTGGTCGGCATCGCCGAGATGAAGTCGCAGCCGTACTGCGTCCTGTAGTGCTGACAGAGCTTGATGCCCGCGATCTTGGCGATCGCATACGCCTCGTTGGTCGGCTCGAGCTCGCCGGTCAGGAGGTACTCCTCCTTGATCGGTTGCGGGCAAGCGCGCGGGTAGATGCACGAGCTCCCCAGATACAGCAGCTTTCGCGCGCCGTACAGGTGGGCGGAATGCACCACGGTCGCATGAATCAGCATGTTGTCGTAAATGAACTCGGCCGGGCGGGTCGAGTTCGCCAGGATGCCGCCGACCGTACCTGCCGCCAGAAACACGTACTCGGGTCTGGTGGCGCGAAACCAGTAGTTCACCGCGGCCTGGTCGCGGAGGTCGAGCTGATCGCGGGTCGCCGTGAGCAGATTCGAGAACCCGCCGGTTCGAAGGCGCCGCATCAGCGCCGATCCGACCAGCCCGCCGTGCCCGGCGACGAAGATTCGTGATGTGGTTTCCATGTCGGGGCGATCCGGATTACGCGTTGGCGGGTTCCTTCAATCCGAGCAACCGCTTGACGCGATCCATGACGCCGGGATTCCCGGCGCGCGGAGCGTCCACCTCTTCCAGGATGTCGAGGCACTCGCCGGTCGTCTTGACCACGCCAATGCCGAGGCGTCTTGCCGCCCCCGGCAAAAGGTTCTCGTTCTCGCGCCAGACGAGAATCGCACGCGCTTTCGAGTCGACGACGACGTCCAGACAGTTCTCAGGCCGGTCGTCGACGACGATGGCGAGATCGAGCGCGGCGGCAATACGGCCGCGAGAACCCTGTACCACGAAGACGCTGGGCAGCGGGAAGCCCTTGGATTCCAGCCAGCGCTGCGACTGAACCTGCGCCGTCGCTCCGGCCGTCTGGGGACGCTTCGTCAGGAAAATAACCTCCCAGCGGCGGTCGATCGCTATTTTGGCGAGCCGCGCGACCACGCCCGGCTCGTTTTCGCTCAACGTCTCCCAGAAGTTCTCGATGGTCTCGACATGCCGCCACAGCTTTCGCTGCTGCCGCGCCGTCATGTTCAGCTTGAGGAGGGGTGGTGTGCTGTCGAGCGCCGTCTCGGCGGCCGACTGCGGCTCGGCGCCGGCATCGCTCGGCTGATCGCCGGGCGCCGTCGCGACCGCGGCATCCTCGCTCGGGTCCGCGGCAGGCCGCCCGTGAAGGCGCGCGGACATCGCGCGGGCCAAAAAGAATTTCGGCCTGGCGAACCAGCTCGCCTTCCATGTCGGCGACAACGCCGTCGAGATCGAATGCTATGCGGAGGGGCACGGGAAATGACGGCGGGCGAAGCCCGCCAAGGGTCAACGGGGTTTGGACCTCGATGCCTCGATCGAATAGGTCCGCACCGCGAACTCAACTACCTGATGCGGAAACCTTCGCCGGGCGTCCGGCCCCCACCCGCGCCAGCTGCAGTCGTGGCACCGATGGGGCAATTGTACCATCACGCGTGCCGCGCCAGGCGCCGGACGCGCAACGTCCGCATCTTCCGATAGAGGTTGGTGCGCTGGATGCCCAGGGCTTTGGCGGTCTCGCCGATGCGGCCACGATGCTGCTTCAGCACGGCCGCAACGTAATCGCGCTCGAAGCGGGCGCGTGCCTGCCGGAGCGTCCTCCCGGTTTCGAACACCGCCGAATCGCTGCCGAGCCGGACGTGGGCGAGCACGTCCTCGAGGCTGATCGCCCGTCCGCCCGCCACACCAGTGACCACATTCTCGAGCAGCCGCTGCAGCTCGCTGACATTCTGGCGCCACGGCAGCGCGGAGAGGAGCGTCAGCGCGGGACGCGACAGCGTCCGTGGCGATACTCCCATCGTAAGGCAGACGTTGCGGAGCAGATAGTTGGTGAGGGCCGGGATGTCTTCGCGGCGATTCCTGAGCGGCGGCATGTCGATGCGAATGACGGCAAGCCGGCGTTCGAGGTCTTCACGGACACGCCCTTCACCCACGGCGATTTCGAACCCAGGGTCGACACCTGCGATCGGCCGGATGTCGAGACCGATCGTCTCGCCCGTTTCGATGAGGACCACTTCGCGATCGCGAAGGACGCGCGCCAGCCGCGCCTGCACGCGCGCGGTTGCGTCGGACATCTGCTGCAAATACAGCGTCCCGTCACGCGCCTCGTAGAGGAGGCTGTGCCGGCTGATGCTTTCGAGCCCGCGCGACGCGAGTTCGGGGGGTGGTGAACCTGGCGCATCGCCGAACAGCATCGTTTCGAGTTGCTCGGGCTCCTCGGGCGCGCAATTGACGCACACGAACGCGCCGTTCCGTTTCCCGGACGGTGACCCGGCTTCATGGATGGCGCGGGCGGCGACCTGCCGGCCCGTCCCGTCCTCTCCAAGTATGGTGACCCCGCACCGGCTCATCGCGGCTCGCGCGCCAAGCGTCATCACCTCTCGCATGGCGGGCGCGTGGGCATACAGGTGGCTCGCGGCCGCGTGGCCGGCTGTTCTTGTTTCGTGCCCCAGCTCGTGGTCAATGGCGTCTGCGACTCGTCGGCCACCCGGCGGCCGCGGAAACACATCAGCCATTCCAGCCAGGACGGCCTCGGTGGCCAAGTCGGGACGGAGCTCGTCAACGACGGCGAACATCAATGTGGAAGGACGCTCGGCACGAATATCACGCGCGATCTGCAGCGTGTGTACGCCGCGCGATAAATCGAGCAGCACCGGCATCTCGCGCCTCCGCAGTTCGTTCAGCACCTGCGCGGCGTTGTCGACCCAGACCGGCGACACATGGGCCGGGGCGAGCAGCCGCTCCGTACCGGCGCGCTCCGTCATGGGGCAGCCCAGATAGAGCACGGCGCGCACGCGGGGTTGGGGATTTGACGCCACCGTCAGCCCGGGGGGTGCCGTAACCGCGATCAATGACTTGCGTCTCAGCGTAAGAGGCCTTCCTGCGGTTGTTGTCGTAGACCGGCTCGTTACGGCGCGGGCGAGTTGCAGCTCGCGCCCGAGGCGATCAGGGCGGAAAGAGAACTCGTCGTGTTGGGACTTTTCGCAGGTTGGACACTGACTGAAGGACCTGAGCTTCGCTCGTGACTTACAGTTCGGCCCGCGACGCAGGCCGGACTGTCAGCCGGTTGACTCCCTCTTAGTGGCGCGAGGATTCGCGGGCCATCGGCCCGGTCGACGATGGAGCAAGTGTGTCGCCAACGCGCACGGCCCTGGACAAAGAGCACTGAACAGACACTTTGTCTCGTTCGGGTGTGTCGTTGTGCTTCAGCCGGAGTGCGCTGTTTCGGTACACTTGGCGGGAGAGATATAACCGAAGCGTAACTGGCGAAGAGGACCTTCGGCCGAGCTACTGTCCGTAGGTGATGGACATCCCGTACCTCAGCCCTTTGTACTCCCGGTCTGTCGAGCACGGAGGTTCGCCGTTCATCATCGATGTTGAAGCCAAGCCGCAGCTCTTCGCCCATTCGAACGCCCACGCCGCCGCCATAGTTCCGAATCCGGTCGGTTCGATCCGGTGCCGCGACAGTGGTCCCCGTCACGGGTGCGGTATTCGAGCCGCTGCAGGCTGGCACGCCCGACGGCATCGACCGGTCCGTAAATCTGCTGCGTAATCGAAGCGCCGCCGCCGGTCAGCAGATAGTAGGGCTGGTCGATGTCGTACGAAGACTCGACGTCGCGCCGGAGATTGGTGGAGAATCGCGTCGATCCGAGGAGTATGTACGACAGGTTGACCTCGTAAATGGCGCCTTGAAACGGGGCCACATCCGGCGATTGTGGCTGGTAATCCTTGTAGCCGAAACTCGCGCTGCCCTTGAGCAGGGCGGCCGGATCGAAGTTGAGCGTCACGGAATAGTCGTCCGCCGTCGAGTCGCGTGAGGGCGAGTATGTGAATCGCTCTTCAGACCGACCCGCGCTGAACATCACACTGGTGAGCGGCGTGAGGTCGTGCCTGACCGTCACCGCCGCGGCCCTCTCCGTCCTGTCCAACTCTCTTTTCAGACTCTCGCCTTCGTACGCCGCCGCGTTGTCGAATAACACTTCGCGCCAGCCGCCTCGAACGCCAATGAACGTTTTGGAGAGGCCCCGGACCTCGACGCTTCCGGCGTATGCCGGCTCGTCGCGTTCAGCGCGCGTATCGATTTCGAAGCCGGGGCGGGTCCGGGTCTTGACCCACTCGGCATTGGTCGACAGCACGAGGCGATTGAGCGGAGCCTTCCAGCCCAGGCCGTAGGTGCTGTTCGGTCGATCGCTCGCTGGCGTACGTCTGGTACCAGACCATCTCTCCGGCGATGATGCCCGACAGCCAGGTCCGGCCCAGGCGCAGCCACAGCTCGGCCTTCGGTGAGACCGTGATCGTAAAGTCTTTCTTCGGAATCACATTTGCCGGTTCGTTGAACACGTTGGTGTCGATGCCGATGTTCGGCAGCGATATCGTCGGATTCACCCACACCGGACCGATGCGGAGGCGAACCGTGGGGGCTCGGCCCGCCGTCAGCCGTCTGCGCGGACGCGGCCGAGGTGGCGAGCAGCACGAAGGTGAGGGCAGCAACAACGGTGCGTCTCGATCGAGTGTACACGCCGTTTCCAGTATCGGCACGTCGCCGGCGGGGCAACAGGTGAGGCCGAGCGAGCGTTCGCTTCCTACCTGGTGAGGGCGGGCGCGAAAAAGAAGCTGCCGATGAGATCGCGTAGCGCGGGCAATGATTCGGCGCTGTTGATGCCGATCCGGAGATGCGAGCCGCCTTCGAGCCCCTTGGTGTACCAGGACCCCAATGCGCGGACCTTGTTGATGACCCACCGATCGTGCGAGCGCGCTGGAGCTGGAAATGCGGGAGCGCGCTCGGTCGTCAGCAGGTTGATGTAGTCGAGCAGGAACCGTCCGCGATCCTCCAGCGTGATCGGGACGCGGCGGCAGCCCCGCGGCCAGGTCGGCGGCTTGCGCCAGAATCCACGGGTTGCGTAGCACGCCCCGTCCGACAAGGACGCCTTCAACGCCCGATGCCAGCCTGTCGATGATCTGCTCGGGCTCGATGCAGTCACCGCTGCCGAACACAGGAATCGCCATGTCGCTGGCGATGCGGGCCACTAGCTCCCAGTCCGCCAATCCGCTGTAGCTCTGCGCGGCGGTACGGCCGTGCACCGCAATCGCCGCGGCACCCGCGTCCTGCACCATCTTCGCCAGCGTCGGGGCGTTGCGATCGTCGTCATTCCACCCGGCGCGCATCTTCACCGTGACGGGAATCTTCACGGCCTTCGTCATCGCGGCAATCACCGCCGCGGCATGCGCCGGTGTACGCATGAGGCTGCATCCGGCAGCGTGCTTCGCGATCTTGGCTACCGGGCAGCCCATGTTCACGTCGACGATGTCGGCGCCCATTCCTTCGACGACCTGGGCGGCAGCGGCCATCTTGTCTGGGTCGCCGCCGAAGATCTGGATCGAGATCGGCCGCTCCTCCTCCGTGTACTCCGCGTACTCGAGCGTTCGATCGATGCCCCGCACAAGCCCCTCGGCGCTCACCATCTCGGTGACCACGAGCCCGCAGCCACCCTGCCGCTTGACCAGCCGCCGGAACGCGGTATCGGTCATGCCGGCCATGGGAGCTATCGCGAATGGCGAGCTGAGGTGAACGGAACCTATTTTCATCAGTAGGCCTTGACGTCAGCCGCGTCGACTTCGACCGAAACCGCCTGCCCGATCAGATCGACCGAAAGCACGAGCCGCGCTCTCGGAGCGTCCTTGCGCAAGAGCCGACCCACCACGCCGCGAAGCGGCCCGTGGATCACTTCGACCATCGGCTCCTTCGTTGATCATCGGACACGGATCGAACTGGAGCTCGCTGCCCACGAGCAGTCTGATGCTGTCGAGCTCGTACTCGGGAATCGGCGCGGGCTTGCCTTCCACGGAAACGATGTTCACGACCCCCGTGCATTTCAGAATCGCCAGGGAGTCCTCAGGGATCGAACCGGGCAAAGCAATACCCCGGAAACAGCGGCCAGTCGATCTTCTTCTTCCGGTCCTTCCAACGGCTCCAGCGCGTGATCGTCGGCAGAAAGGCGGTTATGTGCTTCCGCTCGAGCTGTTCCCGCACCACCTGTTCGTGGCGCGAGCGCGTCCAGACGGCGTACCACTGCTCATCGGACTCCATCGTTACAGGGACGGTGGGGCGACGACGCCCGCGGCCTGTTGCCTGACGCCTTCGTCGTAGGCTTTCTGGACGTCGGTATTCTTCCACTCGATGATCGCCTGCGAGCGGAGCTTCTCGAGGTACTTCACGAACTCGCGCTTCCGCTTGTCGTTCAGCGACGCTGTTGGCGATCTGTTCCCGCGCCTGGTCGAAAGGCATAGTCTTTGTCGGGTTCGAGGACTCCAGCTTCAGGATCTGGTACCCGCGCGTCGTGCGCAGCGGCTCGGCCACGTCTCCGACCTTCATGGCCACGATCATCTTCCTGAGGTCGGCCGACAGATCGTCGAGGTTGATTGGACCGATCAGGCCGGCGTTGGCGCGAGAGGCCGACTCCGAAAGGTCGGCGGCGAGCTTTTCGAAGCTTTCGCCGGCGAGCGCCCGCGTGCGGATCGCGTCGGCCCGCGCCTTCGCGGTCTCGTCAGCGGCGACGTTGACGCCGCCCGGGGCGGCTGGCGTGGCGACGAGGATCTCGCGCAGCGTGACGGCGGCCGGCGTGGTGAACTCCTGAAGATGCGAATCGTAGTAGGCGCGCGCTTCCTCTTCGGTCATCGCGACCTTGTTCACGACCTCGTTCTGCTGGACCTGCTGCCAGATCATGTTTCGTTCCAGGTTCTTCCGCAGATCGGCCAGCGTAAGGCCCTCCTGTTTGAGGGCGGCCTGGAATGCTTCCTCGTTTTCGAGCTTGTTCTGGGTCTTGATGCTCTCGAGGATGGTCGTGAACCGCGCGTCGGGGAGGCTGTAACCAAGCTCCTTGCCGCGCTGCACGACGAGCATCTCGTCCAGCGCCTCGACCAGAAGGGCGGGCGTGATCTGATCGAGCATCTTGCGAAGCTCCGCGTCGTTCGCACCGCTCTTCAGGTCGACCTTCTGACCCTGCATTTCCCGGAGCCTCGCAATCTGCCGGTTCTCCAGGTCGGTTTTCGTGAAGATCTCGCCGTTCACCTTGACGAGGATCTGTTCGATGACTTCCGCGCGGGCCGCGCCCCCTGCGATTGACAATCCGATCAGGAGGGCAACGCCTCGGACGATAAATGTGTATTTCATAGTTAAATCTTTAGATGCCAGTATTTTACCTCTGATCGAGCAACTCGCTCAACACGCCGCCGATGCGATCAAAAACCCCGCCGGGTGTTCTCGGATCTTCCTTTGCCGGCTTGAGGAGCTCTTCCTTACTGAAGCCGGGCGCGACCGTGCCCGCCCGGGCCCGCATCGTCCACCAGCTCGGGGCGGCGGTCTGCGAACGTCCGCCGCTTTTCTTGAGGGGAGAGGTTGGAGGTTGGAGGTTGGGGCGCGTTCCTCCAACCTCTGACCCTGAACCGCTAACCTCTTCCAGCGAAAGCCGCAAAGCTGCCGGCGGCACGAGCGTCAGGTCGGGGCGTGATCGGACCAGCGCGACGAGCCGGACCGGGTCGAGGTTGGCCTGAGGCCTGAACTTTAAGACGACGGTCCTGGCCTCCCGGTCGATGCTTTCGATACCCAGACGCTCGGCCATAACCCGGATGCGGCCGTAGTCCGCCAGATTCAGGACAGAGGGCGGCAGGGGGCCGTAGCGATCCTCAGCCTCGTCGAGGATGCGATCGATCTCTTCCTCGCGGCGCGCTGCCGCAACCTTGCGGTACAACATGAGCCGCTGGTTCATGTCGGCGACGTACGCCTCGTCAATCCGCAGGTCCACGCCGAGATTGACCGTCGCCCTGCAGATCATCGTCGATCGCTTCGCCCTTCAGCTCGCGCACGGTTTCCTCGAGCAGTTTCATGTACATCTCGAAGCCGATCGCCTCGATGTGCCCGCTCTGCTCGCCGCCAAGGAGATTCCCGGCGCCGCGGATCTCGAGATCGAGGGCGGCCACGCGGAAGCCGCTGCCCAGATCGCTGAACTCCTTGATCGCCGCCAGGCGCTTCTTCGCAATCGGCGCGAGGTTGTCCTCGGGCGGAACCAGCAAGTACGCATAAGCGGGCCGATCCGAACGGCCGACACGGCCGCGGAGCTGATACAGCTGCGAGAGCCCGTACCGGTCCGCCCGATTGATGATGATCGTGTTCGCGTTCGGGATATCGAGCCCGTTCTCGACGATGGTTGTCGCGAGCAGCACGTCGTACTTGCGGGACACGAAGTCGAGCATCGCCCGCTCGAGCGTGTCTTCCCCCATCTGCCCGTGGCCGACGACCACGCGCGCCTCGGGAATCAGCCGCCGAATCAGGTCGCCGATCGAGAAAATCGACTCGACCCGGTTGTGGACGAAATAGACCTGCCCGCCGCGGGCCATCTCGCCCTGGATCGCGCGCCGGATGACCTCGGGATCGAACTTCACGACGTTGGTCTGAATCGACAGCCGGTCTTTTGGCGGGGTCTCGATGATCGACATGTCGCGAATGCCGATGAGCGACATGTTCAGCGTCCGCGGAATCGGCGTCGCGGTCATCGTCAACACGTCCACTTTTTTCTTGAGCTGCTTGATCTTTTCCTTGTGGCCGACGCCGAACCGCTGCTCCTCGTCGACCACGAGAAACCCGAGATCGCGGAACTGGACGTCCTTCGAAAGCAGCCGATGCGTGCCGACGATGATGTCGACCTTGCCGGCGGCGAGGTCGGCGAGGACCTCCTTCTGTTCCGCTTTGGTCCGGAACCGGCTGACCATCTCCACGCGCACGGGAAATCCGGCGAACCGCTCCTTGATGGTCTTCTGGTGCTGAAACGCCAGCACCGTGGTCGGCGCGAGAAAGGCGACCTGCTTGCCGTCCATGACGGCTTTGAAGGCGGCGCGCAGCGCGACTTCCGTCTTGCCGTAGCCGACGTCGCCGCACAGCAGGCGATCCATCGGCGTCGGCGATTCCATGTCGCCCTTGATGTCGGCGACGGCCGACGCCTGATCGGGCGTCAGGTCGTACTCGAACGCGTCCTCGAATTCCTGCTGCCAGTGCGAGTCCGGGCTGAACGCGTAGCCCGGGCACGGCCTTGCGCGCGGCATAGAGCTTGAGGAGCTCCTCCGCCATGTCGCGCATCGCCTTCTTGACCCTGCCCTTTGCGCGTTCCCATGACGCGCCGCCAAGCCGATCGAGCGGCGGCCGTGTGGCGCCGGTGTACTTCTGGACGAGATCCAGCCGTTCGACCGGCACGAACAGCTTGTCGTCGCCCGCGTAGCGGAGCTCGAGAAACTCCTGCAGCGTGTCGGCCAGGCCGATCTGCTTCAGGCCGACGAACTCTCCAATCCCGTGGTCCACGTGGACGACCAGGTCGCCGGGCTTGAGATCCCGCAGGTCCGACAGAAACGCCTTGGCGGCCGATTGCCGCCGCTCGGGAGCGCGCCGCTCTTCCTCGAAGACGTCGGCCTCGGCATAAATCTGAAGTCCGGCGTCCGGCAGCCGGAACCCGCGGGAAAGCCCGCCGACGGCGACGAGCACGGCCGCGTACCGCGCGTCTTCCGCACGATCGACGGGAATGGCGAAGACGTCGTACTCCTTCAGCAGCTCGATCGTCCGCTCGGCCCGGCCGAGGCGTCGCGGCGACGAACAGGATCGTGTGTCCCTCGCCGCGGAGCCGCCGAATCTCGGCCACCCAGTCGCCGACGCGGCCCTTCAGCTCGATGGCGGGCTGGCAGCGAACGTGCCGCGCTCCGCGATCGTCCGGCGACGGCCCGGCGGCGCCGGGCTCGTCGATCGCAAGCTGGACCAGGTTCGTGGCCCGAGCCAGACGGGCGTCAATCGTGCTCCAGTCGGCGAGCAGCTCTCCCGGATCGGGAACCGCTTCGTGGCGGCTGCTCGCTTCCTCGTGGCTGTGCCGGACCTGCTCGACGAGCTTCGCCGCGTGCGCCTCGACTTCGTCGCGCTCCGACACCAGAATTCGATGATCCTTCGCCTGGGCGAGATACTCGAAGAGCGTGGCGCCGCGGTCCTTCGGTCAGCACGTCCCGGAGGGGCACGATCGAGATCTGATCGATCGTCTCGATCGACCGCTGCGTGGAGGCGTCGTAGCGTCGCAGCGATTCAATCGTGTCGCCGATGAACTCCAGCCGGACGGGCTGGCTCTCGCCGGCGGGAAACACGTCGAGGATGCCGCCGCGGATGGCGAACTCTCCGTGTTCATCGGCCGGATCTTCACGGGTGAATCCCGCGTCGGTCAGCAACTCGGCCAGATCGATCGGCGAGATATCCTGGCCCGGCTTCAAGTCGATCGAGGCGTTGAGCAGGCGCCTGGGCGTGCTCACGCGCGGCAAGCAGCGACGCCGCCGAGGCGACGACGATCCGGGCGGTACCGCTCGCCATGGCGTGCAGCGCGCGGGCGCGCGCGGATGTCACGCCGACGTGAGGGGCGAGGCCGCGGTACGGATCGACTTCATGCGAGGGGAACGGGAGGACGGCTCGCTCCGCGGCATCGTGAGAGAGACCCTCGAGCGCGGCGAGGCAGAAGGCGACGTCGGCAACTGTCTCTTCGAGCTCGCCGTCGCTCGGCACGACGTACAGCACGGCGCCGTGCGGCAATCCCTGTGCGGCCGCCGCCACGTACAGCGCCTTGGCGGACGGCGTGAGGCCCGATACCGCCGGCCCCGGCGCGTCCATGCCGCTCCGGGCCACGGCGGCCTTGAGCAGCGCACGAAGGTTGAGCGAGGTGGACGTGGTCACGGAAGTTCATGAACGACAAACTTCCAGTGTAGCAAAGATCAGTCGGAACCTGGATTCGATTTGAACTGAACCGTCGGCGAGAACGTCCAGCGATGCGGCGGTCGATAGATGCCGACGTCCCTGGTGCGCGACTTGACGCGGAACGTGTACAGCAGCCGATGGTAGTCGTACGGAAAGCCGTCGCGCTTGTGCACGGCAAGATCGAGCTTGTAGGTTCCTTCCACGAGATCGAGGCTGTCGATGGCGAAGGTCACCTCGGCGTCGCCGCTCAGCCGCTCCGGATCCATTTCCTCCACGTACGTATTGGTCCCGTAGCAGCAGACGCCGTCGGCGTTGAACAGGCCGATTCCGAAGGCGAAGTCGTCGGTCGGATGCTGCGCCCGTACTTTCAGCCGGATCTCGAGCCGCTCGCCGGTGTGAAACACGAACGACGGCTCCCCCTTGCCATCGAGCAGCGCGACGTCGACGATTTCCACCTCCCGCGATCCCCAGCGCCCCTCGGCGGCCTGGAACATGTTGGGCGGTGAATCGACGGCCGGAGCGCCGGCCTCGGCGGGCTGCTCGGCCTCGGCTTCCTCTACGGCCTTGGCCGTCGTGGCGGCCATGAGCTCCTGTTCGCCCTCCTCGACGGCCGTCAGGTACGCGCCAACGACACGCTTGGGATCGCCGTGCCCCTGCACCCGTCCCCCCTCGAGCCACACGGCGTCGTCGCACAGATTCTCGACCAGGCCGAGCGAGTGCGTCACCAGCAGCACGGTCTTTCCGCGACGCCTGAACTCGGCGAACTTGTCCAGGCACTTGTGCGTGAAGCCCTCGTCGCCGACGGCCAGCACCTCGTCGACGAGGAGCACATCGGGCTCGACGTGAATCGCCACCGCGAACCCCAGGCGCATGTACATGCCGGACGAATACGTCTTGACGGGCGCGTCGATGAATTCCCGGAGCTCCGCGAAGTCGACGATGTCGTCGAAGCGATCGTGAATCTGACGCTTCGTCAGGCCCAGCATGATCCCGTTGATGAACACGTTCTCGCGCCCGGAGATTTCGGGATGGAATCCGGCGCCGAGCTCGATCAGCGCGGAAATGCGCCCTTCAACCCGTACGCTGCCCGCCGTCGGCTTGGTGATGCCTGCCACCAGCTTGAGCGCCGTGCTCTTCCCCGAGCCGTTCCGCCCGATGACCGCGAACGTCGAGCCCTTGGGCACGCTGAAGGACACGTCGGTGAGCGCCGGGAACGTTTCGCTCGGCCGGAGATCCCGCAAGAGGCTCCGCTGCAGCAGCGCGCTCTTGAGCGTGGCGAACTGCTTGCCGCCGTAGCGGCGGTAGATTTTGGACACGTTCGCGAGCTCGATGGCGGCCGTCATACAGCCTCGGCGAAGGAATCGCGCAGCCGGTCGAACAGCCAGTAGGCCGCGACGAACAGAAGCACGAGACGCGACGCCGAGGGCGAGCAGCCACCGCCAGTGCCCGATCGGCCCGTTGAAGAAGAGGATCTCCTGGTACGACACGGCCAGATGGGTGAACGGATTGAGGTCGAACAGCCACTTGTACTGCCGGACCTCAGGCTTGAACACCGGATAGATGATCGGGGTCGCAAAAAACCAGAGCGTCAGGATGTTGGCGAGCAGGTCGCGGATGTCGCGAAAGTGGACGGTCAAGGCGGCGAGGATCAGCGCCAGCGCCGGACGTGAAGACCAGCTGCACGAGGACGGCGATCGGGAACCAGACGAGATCGAGCGCGTCCGGATAATGCCCGGACACGATCAGGAACAGGAAGAGAATCGGCAGACCGAGAACAAAAATGCGCCATGTTCGCCAGCACGCTGACGAGCGGCAGCACTTCCGCAGGGAACAGGACTTTCTTGATCAGATTGCCGCCGGCGATGAGCGACCCCGAGGCATCCGTCAGCGAGGTCGCAAACCAGGTCCACGGCAGAATGCCGCAGAACATGAAGACTCCGTAGGGCTGGACGCCTTTCGTTTCGTTCGGAAGGACTTTCGTGAAGATGAACGAGTAAATCAGCAGCAGCAGCAGCGGGTTGACGAAGGACCAGAAGAAGCCGAGCACGGAGCCCCGATAACGCGCCTTCAGGTCGCGCGTCACCAGGCTCCAGATCAGCCCGCGGTATCGAAAGAGGTTGGTGAGGTTCGCAAACAATTACGAGCGGATTCTAGCGCGACTCGCGACCTGCAGCCGGACGAGCGCCTTGACCAGGGCGATCCGCGCCCGCTCGAAATCGACGTCGCTCGTGGGCTTCGAGAGCCGCTCTTCCGCCCGCTTCCGGGCGGCTTCGGCTCGAGCCGCGTCGATTTCCGCCGCCGGCTCCGCGATCTGCGCCAGGATCGTGACGCGATCGGGTTGAATCTCGACGAACCCGAATGCAATCGACAGATAGTGCTTGGCACCTTCTCCAGGTCCCTGGCGGTACCACAGCTCGCCCACCTGCAGCGTGGCGAGCAGCGGCGTATGGCCGGGCAGCACGCCGAGATAGCCCTCGGATCCGGGAATCTGCACCTCGTCCACCTGCTCGTTCACCAGCAGGCGATCGGCCGAGACGATCTGCAGCTGCAGATGCGAAGGTATCGGTGGTATCGCCATCGTGCGCTAGGCCGCCTGCCGCTTGCGGAATTTCTCGAGCACGTCCTCGATCGTGCCGGCCATGTAGAAGTCCTGTTCGGGAATCTCGTCGTGCTTGCCTTCGACGATCTCCTTGAAACCGCGGATGGTGTCGGCGATCGTCACGTACTTGCCCTCGAGACCGGTGAACTGCTGGGCGACGAAGAAGGGCTGCGACAGGAACTTCTGGATCTTGCGCGCGCGCGACACCGTCAACTTGTCGTCTTCCGACAATTCGTCGATGCCGAGAATCGCGATGATGTCCTGCAGGTCCTTGTAGCGCTGGAGAATCTGCTTCACCTGGCGCGCGACCGCGTAGTGCTCCTGGCCGATGACGCGCGGGTCGAGAATGCGGGAGCTCGACGCCAGCGGATCGACGGCCGGATAAATGCCCAGCTCCGCGATCTGCCGCGACAGGTTCGTCGTCGCGTCGAGATGCGCGAAGGTCGTCGCCGGAGCCGGATCGGTGTAATCGTCGGCCGGCACGTAGATCGCCTGCACCGACGTGATCGATCCGTTCTTCGTCGACGTGATGCGCTCCTGCAGCTCGCCCATCTCGCTCAGACAGCGTCGGCTGGTAGCCCACCGCGGACGGCATGCGGCCGAGCAGCGCCGACACTTCGGAACCTGCCTGCGTGAACCGGAAGATGTTGTCGATGAACAGCAGCACGTCCTTGCCTTCAGCGTCGCGGAAGTACTCGGCGACCGTCAGCGCCGACAGACCGACGCGCAGCCGGGCGCCCGGCGGCTCCGTCATCTGGCCGTAGACGAGCGCCGCCCGCGACTTGCTCGAAGTCCTTGATGTCGATGACGCCGCTCTCCTGGAACTCGAGCCACAGGTCGTTGCCTTCGCGGGTCCGTTCGCCGACCCCGCCGAACACCGACACGCCGCCGTGCTTCACCGCGATGTTGTGAATCAGCTCCTGGATGATCGACCGTCTTGCCGACGCCGGCGCCACCGAACAGGCCGATCTTCCCGCCCTGCAGGTACGGCTCGAGCAGATCGATGACCTTGATGCCGGTCTCGAACATCTTGAGCTCGGTCGACTGGTTCTCGAGCTGGGCGCCGCGCGATGGATCGACCAGCGCTCTTTCGCTTCCACCGGCCGGTCGGGGAAATCGACCGGCTCGCCGAGCACGTTCATCACCCGGCCGAGGGTGCCGGGGCCGACCGGCACCTCAATCGGGTGGCCGAGATCGGTCGCCGCCATGCCTCGCTGCATGCCGTCGGTCGGCTTCATGGCGACGGCGCGCACGCGGTTCTCGCCCAGGTGCTGCTCCACTTCGGCGATGACATCGAGCTCCGTCGTGCCGCCGGTGCCGTCGGACACGACCCGGAGCGCATTGTAGATTTCCGGCAGGTGGCCGGCTTCGAACTCGACGTCGATGACCGGTCCGATGATCTGAACAATTTTCCCGACGTTCTTCCCGACCTGTTCGTTCTTGTCGACGTTGTCTTTAGCCATGTGTGTTCCCGTATCAACCGGCCCTACAGCGATTGCGCTCCGGAGACCACCTCGATGATCTCGCGCGTAATCGCCGCCTGCCGGACCTTGTTCATATGCAGCGTCAGGCTGGAAATCATGTCGGCGGCGTTCTTCGATGCCGTGTCCATCGCCGTCATCTGCGCGGCGAAGAACGCCGCGTTCGATTCGAGCAGCGCCCGGTAGATCTGCGCCTCGATGTAGCGCGGCAGCAGCTGGTTGAAGATCTCCTGCGGCGACGGTTCGTACAGGTAGTCGACCTGATTGCGGCGAGGGCGACGCGTCCTGGGCCTCGACGTCCCCGCGGGCGATCGGCAGCAGCTGATCGATCGACCACGCGCTGCGTCATGACCGACTTGAACTCGTTGTAGACCAGCACGACGCGGTCGACCTGCTCGCCGACGAACGCGTCGATCGCCGTCCGCGCAATCGTCTGCGCATCGTCGAAGCGCAGCTTCTGAAAGATGCCGACCTGTTCGAAGAGCCACCGCGAAGCCGCGCCGGCCGAAGAAATCGCGGCCTTTCCGGCCCACGAGACCGAGCGAGCAGGCCTCGCCGCTGCCCGTGATGTAGCTCGCCGCGCCCTTGATGAGGTTGGTGTTGAAGCTGCCGCAGAGCCCCTTGTCGCGCGGTCACGACAATGACGAGCGTGGTGCTGTTCTGCCGGCGTTCGCGAGACGGTCAGCAGCGGATGAATCGACGGATCGACGCGCGATGCCACGCTGGCCAGCACGCGCTGCATCTGCTGCGCATACGGCCGTGCGTTCATCATCCGCTCCTGCGCGCGGCGCAGCTTCGACGCCGCGACCATCTTCATGGCCTTGGTGATCTGCTGCGTGTTCTTGACCGCGCGGATCCGGCGACGGAGATCGATGAGTGAAGGCATATGTACTGCCAGACCGAACCGAGCCTTGCGGCTTCGGCTTGTGGTTGCATTTACGCCGCCGCCGCCTTTCTCGAGGCGAAGTCGCCGCGAACTCCTTGACTGCCGCGTCGAGCGCGGCCTTCAGCTGATCGTCGAGCTGTTTCTTCTCCGCGATGCCGCTCAGCACGCTCGCGTGCCTCGTCTCGAGGAACTTGTACAACTCGGTTTCGAAGGCCCGCAGATCGGACTACCGGCAACGTTGTCCAGGTGCCCCACGGTGCCGGCGTAGATGATCGCCACCTGTTTCTCGACCGGGAGCGGCTCGTACTGCGGCTGCTTGAGGAGCTCCACGAGGCGCGCGCCGCGATTGAGCTGCGACTGCGTCGCCTTGTCGAGGTCGCTGCCGAACTGCGCGAACGCCGCCAGCTCGCGGTACTGCGCGAGGTCGAGCCGCAGCGTGCCGGCCACCTGCCGCATCGCCTTGATCTGCGCCGACCCGCCCACGCGCGACACGGAGTTGCCGACGTTGATCGCCGGGCGGACGCCCTGGTTGAACAGATCGGATTCCAGGAAGATCTGGCCGTCGGTGATCGAAATGACGTTGGTCGGAATGTACGCCGACAGGTCGCCCGCCTGCGTCTCGATGATCGGCAGCGCGGTCAGCGACCCGCCGCCGGACTCGTTGTTCAATTTGGCCGCGCGCTCGAGCAGACGCGAATGCAGGTAGAAGACGTCGCCCGGATACGCCTCGCGGCCCGGCGGCCGCCGCAGCAGCAGTGAGATTTCACGGTACGCCTGCGCGTGCTTGGAGAGATCGTCGTAGATGACGAGCGCGTGGCGGCCGCTGTCGCGGAAGAACTCGCCGAAGGTGCACGCGGAGTACGGCGCGATGAAGAGCAGCGGCGCCGGGTCCGACGCCGTTGCCGCGACGACGATCGTATAGCCGCATCGCGTCGGCTTCCTGCGAGCGTGCGCACGACCTGCGCCACCGTCGACTGCTTCTGGCCGATCGCGTTGTAAATGCAGATGACGCCGGTGTTCTTCTGGTTGAGGATGGCGTCGATGGCGACCGCGGTCTTCCCCGTCTGCCGGTCGCCGATAATCAGCTCGCGCTGGCCGCGGCCGATTGGCACCATCGCGTCGATCGCCTTCAGTCCGGTCTGCAGCGGCTCCTTGACCGGCTGGCGATCGACCACCCCGGGGGCCAGCCGCTCGATCAGCGAGAGCTGCTTCGACACGATCGGGCCCTTGCCGTCGATCGGCTGCCCGAGGGCGTTGACCACGCGGCCGAGCAGTTCGTCCCCCACCGGCACCGAGATGATGCGCCCCGTCCGCTTGACCGGATCGCCTTCCTTGATGTCCTTGAACTCGCCAAGCAACACGGCGCCGACGCTCTCCTCTTCAAGGTTGAGCGCAATCCCGTAAACGCCGTGCGGGAACTCGAGCATCTCGCCAGACATCACCTTCTCGACGCCGTGGACACGCGCGATCCCGTCGCCAATCGTGATGATGCTGCCCACTTCGGCGACATCGACGTCGACGGCGAAGCTGCCAATCTGCTCGCGAATGATCTTGGATATCTCTTCGGCTTTTATGTCCATCTGTATTCCTGTAGAGGTCGGAGGTTAGGGACTGGAGGCTAGCGCGTCCGCTCCTCCCTCTAACCCCTAATCCCTAACCTCTAACCTCTAACCTCTAACCCTAACCCCTACACACTCTCTACGAGTCGCTGTTTCATCTTCTGCAACTGCGTCGTCACGCTGCCGTCGTACACCGTGCTGCCGATGCGCGCGACGACGCCGCCGATGATTGAGGGATCCACTTTCGTCGCGAGCCTCACGGTCCGGCCGGTGAGCTGCGCCAGCCCGCGCTCAATCGCCTGAGCGCGATCCGCTCCGAGCGGAATCGCGGTGGTGACAATCGCCCGCACGACCTTCTGATGATCCAGCAGCCGCTCGCGATACGACTCGAGCAGCTCCGGCAGCAACACCAGCCGATCCCGCTCGGCGAGCAGCGCGATCAGCTTTGCCGGTGCCGGCAGGGTCCCAAGGCGCGCTGTCAGCTCCGCCGCCGCCGCCTGCTTGCGCGCCACGGGGACCGCCGGATTCAGCAGCACCTTTTCAAGCGTCGGATGTTTCGCGAAGAGGTCGACGAACGCCGCCAGGCTCTGCTCGATCTTCTCCAGGTCGTCCTTCTCGCTGGATGGACACGTCGAGAAGAGCGCGAGCGTAGCGGGTGGCGGCGGTCTTGTTGGTCATTCCTGGAGTGTCCGCCCGTTCAGTGCTTCAGCTGCTGAACGTACCGATCGGCGAGCCGTTGCTGATCGTCGTCGGTGATGTTCTTCTTGATCCGCTCGCCCGCGAGGCCGACCGCCAGATCCGCGGCATGGCTCACCAGCTCTCGCTCGGCGATCTTGACCTGCTGATCGATGTCGCGGCGCGCCTGTTCCAGCAGCCGATCGCGCTCGGCGGCGGCGGCCGCGCGGATCCGGGCCTGCTCCGCGGCGATCTCCTGCGCGCCCTGGGCGCGCAGCGCCGCGAGCTCGCCCGGGAGCGCCGCCATCTTCCGATCGATCTCCTCGATTTGCGCGGCTGCCGTCTCGTTTCATTTCCGCGGCGTTCACGAGGTCGCTGCGGATCTGCGTGCTGCGGTCGATCAGATACGTGGCGAACGGCGACCGCAGAAGATAGACCAGCGTCCCGACCAGGATGGAGAAGTTGACGAGCCGGGCGACGACGTTTCCATGATGCCGCCGGCGTGTTCCTCGCCTGCCTCGTGCGCTTCTGTCCGGCGGCATGCGCCGCTTCCGCTGCGACCGGTTCCCCAGCGGCGTCCGGGCTGCGCCTCGCTGCGCCAGCGCGCCGATCGGCATGCCCAGCATCAGCATCGCAGCCGCGGCGCACAGGACGAGGCCTCGAGCCTGGCGGGCGGTGCGCTTGCGACGAGTTTCACAAGCGAGCCGGCGAAGACGGTTCAGGAAAGTGGGCATCAGCGTAATCGTCTCAGGAAGCTTTTCTGCCGAGCACACGCTCGACGATGGTGCCGGCCATGGCGTCGGCGTCGCGTTCCAGTTGCGCGCGCGCGGCGTCCACCTGTGTGCGAATCCGGGTGGTGGCTTCCTCCATGGAGCGGTCCACCTCGCGCCGCGTATCCGCCAACCAGCTCGGCGCGCGTCGCCAGGGCGATGCGCCGGTTTTCCTCCATTTGGCGGTAGACCTCGGCACGCGCCGCGCGTGTCTGGGTTTCGAGCTCGTCCGAGGCGGCCTGCGCGCGGGCCCGCGACGATTCGGCCATTTCGCGTGCTGATGCGATAGCGCCCTCGCGGGCCTTCATGATGGCGGTCAGCGGCCGGAGCAGCAGCCGATCGAGCAGGATCGACAGCACCAGCACGAAACCGATGACCCAGAGCACCGATAGATTCGGGATCACTCAGCGCTTCTTTCCTGCCAGGACAAACAACAATTTATACCATTCGCCGACGGAGGGGGGGCAACCTGTAGGGGAGACGGTACAGGGCAACGGGCAGACTGCAAAGGGCACAGGGGCAGGCAGAAACGGCGAAAGCACGGGCGTCGCCTACCCTCTGCACTTAGCGCTCAGCCCTAGAGATTTTTCTCCGTAAGCTGCTCGTAGATCCGAATCAGCTCATCCTCTGAGCCAAAGTCGATTTCGATGCGCCCGCGCGTCCCCCGCCGCACGATCCGCACCCGGGTGCCGAGCTGCAGCCGGAGCCTGTCTTCCGCGGCGCGCGTGTGTACGTCGGCGGGGGCCGGTTTCGCGGGCGCTGCGGGCGCCGTCCCATCGGCGAGCTTTTTGACCAGTGATTCCGTTTCCCGCACCGACAGGCTGCGGGCGATGACGTCGCGGGCAATGCGCAGGACCTCGGCCCCCTCGACGCCAGGGCCGAGGGCGAGCAGCGCCCGGGCGTGGCCCATCGACAGTCGGCCCGCCGCGACTTCGTTTCTGACCTCGTCCGGAAGCTTCAACAGCCGGAGGAAGTTGGCGACCGAGGCGCGGTCCTTGCCGACCGCCGTCGCGATCTCCTCCTGTTTCAGCTGAAAGTCCTGGGAGAGACGACGGTAGGCAAGGGCCTCGTCGATCGGGTTGAGATTCTCACGCTGAATGTTTTCGACCAGGGCCAGCTCGAGGAGAGACTGCTCGCGTCCCGGCGCGACATCTCTCACCACTACCGGTACGCGAAGGAGGCCGGCACGCTTGGCAGCGCGCCACCGGCGCTCGCCGGCGATGATCTGAAAGCGATCGCCCGTCGAGCGCACCACGATCGGCTGGATGACGCCGTGCGCGGTAATCGACCGCGTCAGTTCCTCGAGGGTTGCGTCATCGACCGCGACGCGTGGCTGAAACTCGTTCGGCGACAGGCGATCGATGTCGACCTCCGTGGGCGCCGTGCGCGGCACGGGCTCGTCGGGTATGAGCGCGCTCAGTCCTTTGCCAAGAGCAGGGCGTTTATCCATAGATCACTACGTACAACGCGGAGCGCGCAGGAAACGCAGACCATTCTTTTTTCGTGCTTTCGTGTTTTCGTGGTTGCATTTGTCGTCAGGCGGCGGTCGCGGCCGAACGTTCCAGCACTTCGCGCGCGAGCGCGAGATAGGCTTCGGCGCCGCGGGATTTCGCGTCGTACAGCAGCACGGGCATGCCGTGACTCGGCGCCTCGCCGAGACGTACGTTGCGCGGAATCACCGTGCGAAACACTTTGTCCTTGAAGAACTGCCGCACGTCGGCCGCCACCTGCTGGCCCAGGTTCGTGCGCTCGTCCACCATCGTGAGCAGCACGCCTTCGATGTCGAGCCCGGGATTGAGCGCGGCGCGGACGCGACGGATCGTGGCGACGAGATCGGCGAGGCCTTCGAGCGCCAAGTATTCGCAGTGCAGCGGAATCAGCACGGCGTCGGCGGCGACGAGCGCGTTGAGCGTCAGCAGGCCCAGGGAGGGAGGGCAGTCGATGAACACGTAGTCGTATTGATCCCGGACGGAGGCGATGAGACTCCGCAGCCGTTCCTCGCGATGGGACAACGGGACCAACTCGATCTCCGCGCCCGTCAACTGGCGATCGGCCGGAATCAGCATGAGGCGATCGACGACGGTCGGAATGATGAACGGCCCGGGATCGGACGCGGGCGTCTCCGTTATCAAGGCGTCGTAAACAGTGCCGCCCGGCCCGGCTTGACCTTTCAGGCCGACGCCGCTCGTGAGATTGCTTTGAGGATCGATGTCGACGAGCAACACCCGCCGGCCGGTAACGGCCAGCGAAGCGGCCAGATTGATCGCCGTCGTGGTCTTGCCGACGCCCCCTTTTTGGTTGGCGACCGCAACTATTTTCGCCATAAATAACTACTAGTCAGTAGCTTACAGGCTAGAGCGCCGGTTGTTGGTCGTTTGCCCACAGCCTTGCGGATGTGTGAACTGAAGTGATGTCCGGCTACCGGACCGGTGACAGTTTGGGAGGATACGGTAGCGTCAGGCGGGCGTCAACGCCTTTGTTCCACGTGGAACAACGGAAATCATGTCCGTTGACACGTGAAATGCGAACTGGTAGTGCCTTTGTATACGATGGTTCACTACCGACAACGACGATCAACGCCGAACTCGCTGAGCACGCGCAGAGACACGAACCCGCTCCCGCTGCATTGACACACAAATCGGTACCACGAACGACCCGGGCGCAAACGGCACAAACCAACCTTGAATCCGTGACCTCCGCGTTGTCTCCGTTACCGTAGTGCGAGCTTGTCCTCCGTGCGATACTCTGCAATCGTACGCGTTAGTCGTTGTCAATTGCATTCGGGTAGACGGATTCAGCAAGGACCCGGCTAGAAACACTCAGCGGTGCCGCTCAAGGCCGGGCCTTGCTACCTGAGCCGTGCCGATAGTCCTGGTCCGAACGCACGACCGGGATTGGAATGCGGCGGTTACGAAGTCGCGAAAACAGAAGGATATTGGGCAATTTGTTCTGATCTTCGCTCCTTTCGTTGTTTAGTAGGGCGCTCGCTGGCTGAGCTGCGCAGGTCGGCGTGGATCATCCCCGTTGTTCCACGTGGAACACTGGCTTCAGAATGGTGACCCTGGCATCGTCGGCCGTCCCTAATCGAGCTACCTGATCGGTGGTGAAATCTAGAGGGACTTGCGGCTGAGTTTCTGGCGAGTGAAACAGGAACAGCCGGCCAGCAGGCGCCAGCAGTCTGTGAATGGCGCGGAAGAGACGTGGATCGCTCTTGACTCCCCTGACCGTTACCAGATCCAGATTACTGGCACGACCCTCGTCGGAGATGGTCTCGAACCTCTCGTCGATGACGGCGGTATCGGTCAAGCCGAGAACGCGGATGGCTTCGCGGAGGAAGGCGGCCTTCTTCGTCTTCGACTCGACCATGGTCAATCTGGCCGACGGGTGCGCAATCTTGAACGGGATGGCGGGGGAGCCGCCGCCCGAACCGAGATCGAACCACGCCTGCGGAGGCTCGGCCGAGAAGCGCGCCGCGGCGAGCGGCTCGATGAGCAAGCGGTCGAAGGTTTCGTCGGTCGGCGGACTTAGTGGCAGGGCAGTGAGGTTAATCCTTTGATTCCAGAGCGTGAGCAGCTGAAAGTACGCCTCGAGCCGCTCGCAAACGCCTTGGGAAACGGCGATGCCGGCCTTGGAGGCATGCGCCGTCAACCGATCGTTGAACGTGCTGACCGTCACACCGAAGTGGCGGCCAACGTAGGCGGCCAGGACGGCGACGGCTGCCGGCGTGACTCCGGGGATCCGCAGCGCGTGGCCGAGCGTATCCGGCCGAATCTGGGACAGTCGCTGAACGATCTCCTTTGACAGACCGGGAACGCGCTCGAACGGAAAACCCTCCGGAATCCGCCGGCGCTCGTCCTTCCGCGCGCGCTCGATTTCGCTCTCCTGCCGACGGAGATAGCCGGCGTACTTGATCGCCGTCTCGATCGACGCGATGTCAACAGGCGCAGTGGAGGGGCCCAGCTCGAACTCAGGAAGCAGCCCCTGCGCGATCAGGTCGGCGAGCCGAACCTCCGGCTGGCGAAGAAGCTGGCTGGCCGCCACGCGCTCGCCGGATGCCGTTCGTACCAGCGTCCGATCGAGTGTCTGTCCGTTCTTCTCGTACCGGGCTCGCCGTGCGCAGAAACTGCTCCCACCGCTCGTCGTCGACCAGCCCGGCTTTACGGCCGCGGGGCGTCAGGCGGAGATCGGCGTTGTCGATGCGGAGCAGAAGCCTGTGCTCGGCCCGGGAGGTGAACATCCGGTACGGCTCGAGACAGCCCTTCGTAATCAGGTCGTCGACGAGGATGCCGATGTAGGCTTCGTCGCGGCCGAGCTCGAAGCCTTCGCGCCCCTGGGCCAGGTGCGCCGAATTCATGCCAGCAACAATTCCCTGCGCGGCTGCTTCTTCATAACCGGACGTTCCGTTGATCTGGCCTGCCAGGAACAGATCCCGCAACGCCGCTTCGTCTCGAGGCGCCGCGTCAGCTCCGTCGGCTGGATGAAGTCGTACTCGACCGCGTAGCCGGGCCGAAGCAGCACCGCGTCCTCGAGCCCCGGCAGGGCATGAACCAGATCCGCCTGGACCTCGCGGGGCAGGCTCGTCGAGAACCCGTTGACGTAGATCTCGCGCGCGTCCAGCCCTTCGGGTTCAAGGAAAATCTGGTGACGCTCCTTGTCGGGGAACCGCACGATCTTGTCTTCGAGCGACGGGCAATAGCGCGGGCCGATGCCCCGAATCTGTCCGTTGAACAACGGCGATCGATCGATGTTGGCGCGCACGAGGTCGCGGACGCGATCGTTGGTGTGCAGGAGGTGACAGTCGATCTGCGGCCGCGCGGAGGGAGGCGACAGAAAGGAGAACAGGACCGGCGGATCGTCGCCGCGTTCGACGCTGAAAAACGCCGCGCGCCACCTGGCGCTCGAAATCGATGCTCTCGCGATCCAGCCGCGGCGGCGTCCCCGTCTTCAGACGGCCCCACTCGAAGCCAATCGACTTGAGCGACTCGGCGAGCTCGCTCGACTGCGGCTCGCCCATCGCGCCCGGCGGGCTGCTGCTCCGCGCCGATGTGAATCAGCCCGTTCAGGAATGTCCCCGTCGTCACCACCAGCGCGCGACACGCGTACGCGTCGCCGTCTTCCATGGCGAGGCCCGCGACGCGCCCGCTCTCCACGAGAACGCGTCCCGCTTTCCCGACGATCCATTCGATGTTCGGTTCGGCGTCGAGCGCGGTCTTCACCCAGCGGCCGTAGACCTTCTTGTCCGCCTGCGCGCGCGGCGACCACACGGCAGGGCCGCGGCTCCGATTGAGCAGCTTGAACTGAATGCCGGTCGCGTCGATGGCGCGCCCCATCAAGCCGCCGAGGGCATCGATCTCCCGCACGAGATGGCCCTTGGCGGTGCCGCCGACCGCCGGGTTGCACGGCATGTGCGCGACCGTGTCGGCCGACAGCGTGCAGACGCCGACGCGCGCGCCCAGGCGCGCCGCGGCGAAGGCCGCCTCGCATCCCGCGTGGCCCGCGCCGATCACGATGACGTCGAACTCGTCTCTTCACAAGTCGTGCTCACCACAGAGATCACCAGAAGATCGCGAAGACACGAAGAATCTTTCTCTCGTGCTTTCGTGTTCTTCGTGGCTACGCCTTTTCGACGTCATTTGCCGACACAAAACCGCGAAAAGATATGCGCAAGCACGTCGTCGCTCGTCCGCTGCCCGTTGACCTGCTCGAGGGCAACGCGTGCCTCCTGCAGATCGGCGAGCACGAACTCCTCCGGCAGCGTCCCGCCATCCGATAGCGCGGCGCTCCGCGCACGCGTCAAGGCATCGTGCGCCCGCTGGACCAGCGCAATGTGGCGCACGTTGGTGATCGCCGGACGGTCCGCGAGCAGATCGACGTCGAGCGACGCGGCGATACGACGGCGAAGCTCGTCGAGTCCCGCGCCCGTCACGGCCGACACCAGGACCGCGTGCGGAAACTGCGTCCGGGCCTGTCGGCGGCCGGCAGATCCGCCTTGTTTAGGACTATAAGTCTATTGATATCTACAGTTTGCGACAATACTCGCCGGTCGTCTGCGTCGAGAGCGCTGGGAGCGATCGAGAACGACGAGCGTGAGATCCGCGATCGCGTAATGCCTGCTTCGAGCGGGCCATGCCTTCGGCTTCGACCGGATCGGCGCGTCGACATGAAGACCTGCCGTATCGACGAGCGTGGCGCGCAGGCCGTCGAGGTCGATGCTTTCGGTGACCAGGTCGCGGGTGGTGCCCGGAATGTCGGTCACGATGGCACGCGCAGCGCCGGCGAGCGCGTTGAAGACGCTCGACTTGCCCACGTTCGGCTTGCCGACGATCGCGATCTGCAGTCCTTCGCGCACGAGCCGCCCCCGGCTGCCGTCGGCCAGCAGCCTCGCCGTCCGGTCCCTCAGAAGTCGTCGATCGCGCCTGCCAGCGCGCCCTGCTCGATGAAGTGATAACCCTCGTCCGGAAAATCGATCGACGCCTCGAGGCGCGCGATCAGATCGAACAGCGCCGCATCGATCTCGGCGATGGCCTCCGTCAGCGTCCCCTGCAGCTGATCGAACGCCGCGCGTGCCTGCAGCGGCGTGACGGCGTCGATCAGATCGGCGACCGCCTCGGCCTGCGGCAGATCGATCCGGCCGTTGAGGAACGCCCGCAGCGTGAACTCCCCCGGCTCGGCGAGACGCGCTCCACCCGCCACAGCCGCGGCGACGATCGCGCGCAGAACGACCGGGCTGCCATGTGCGCTGAGCTCGACGACGTCGTCGCCCGTGTACGAATGCGGCGCAGGAAAGTAGGTGGCGACGACGTGATCGATGGCTTCCGCGGGACTCGTTCAGCCGGACCACTGTGAAAGTCGCATGGCGCGGTTCGAGCGGCCGCGCATGCGCGATCAGGCCGGCCGCGATAGCCTGCGCGTCGGGACCGCTGAGGCGCACCACGCCGATGCCGCCTCGGCCCGGCGGCGTCGCGATGGCGACGATGGTGTCGCTGGTCGAAAACATAACCACGACGCTCACCGGGTCCAGCGAAGACCACCGGCCTGCGTTCGAAGGCCCGGCTTATTTTCGTAACGAGATGAAAACGGTCTTGGAAAATGCGTCGCCGACGCTCTCGGTCGTCACGCCGGGGACTTCCGCGACGGCCAGGTGCACGAGACGGCGTTCGTAGGGATTGAGCGGGCCGATCTGCTGATCGACCCCGGTCTGCTTCGCCTTCTCGGCGAGAAGCTTTGCCATCTGCCGGAGCTCGACGTCCTTGCCCTTGCGGTAGTCCAGCGCATCGACGAACACGCGCTGATCGTCGGGAAGCCGGCGGCCGAACGCCATGTCGACGACGTGCTGCAGCGCCTTGAGCGGCTCGCCCCGGTGGCGCACCAGGATCTCGGCCTCCTCGCCGTCGATATTGAGGCGCGGACCCTCGGCGCGCTGCTCGATCGTCACGTGGGCATGGACGCCCATCGCGGCGGTGAAGCGCTCGAGGAACTCGACGATGTGCGGCGTGATGTCGTTGTCGATCACGATCACCCGCTTCGCTCTTCCCGCCGCCCACCCGTTTCACCCGGCGCTCGGCCGGTGGTCGCACCGCCCGCACCGCCGGCGGCCCGATGAGATAGTTCGTCAGAGACTGCTGCCCGATGCCGATGACGGTGCCCGCCACATAATAGAGAAGCGCGCCGGCGGGCAGCGAGAAGAAAATGAATCCCAGGATGAGCGGCATGAACTTCATCATCTTCTGCTGCGCCGGATCGGCGCCGGTCATCGGCGTGATGTGCTGCTGCCAGAACTGCGTCACGACCATCAGAATGGGCAGGACGTACCACGGGTCGGGCGCCGACAGGTCCTTGATCCATCCGAACCAGGGCGCGCCGCGAAGCTCGATCGACACCTGCAGCGCGGCCCACATCGCGATCATGATCGGGAACGTCAACAGCACCGGGATGCAGCCGCTGGCCGGGTTGACCTTCTTCTCCCGGTAGAGCGCCATCATCTCCTGATTCATCTTCTGCTTTGCCGGATCGGTCGCCTTCAGCTTCGAGTAGCGATCCTGGATCGCCTTCACCTCGGGCTGAATCTCCTGCATCTTCCGCATCGAGACGACCTGCTTGTGCCGCAGCGGGGCCAGGACGAGGTTGATGATCACCGTGAGGATGACGATCGACCATCCCCAGTTGCCCACGTAGCCGTGGACCCACTTCAGCGACTGCAGCAGCGGCACGACGATGACGGCGAACCAGCCGAAATGGATCGCGCTGGCAAACTCGCGATCGAGCGCAGTCAGCACGTCGAGCTCTTTCGGCCCGACAAAGAATTTCAGCGGCCCGGCGTTCTCGCGCGGCTCAATCGTGTAAGACAGCAGGACGCGTTCGGGCGACGTCGAGCCCGAGCGGCGGAATCGTCACGGCCTGATAGGTAACCTTGCTCGGCCCGGGCTCGAGCGCCACCGTCATGAAGTAGTTGTCGTCAACGCCGGCGTACCGGAAGTTGCCTTCGTACGTCGGCTGCTCGCGCGACGTCGCCCGCCGTCAGCCGCACCGCGCTGCCGTTCTGGAACAGCAGGCCCTGCGCGCCCTGCACCAGGCTGCTCGCCTCGATGTGATCCCCAAGCGCTGGTCCCCACACGACGGCGGCCGGCAGCGGTCGATCGCCGGCCGTCACGCGTGGCGCGAAAGGTCACGACGTACGACGTCGGGCTCCAGCGTGAATTCTTTGACCGCGTGCAGCGCCGGCGCTGTCGCGATACTCGAATCGCAGCTCCGCCGGCGCCGTCAACGACTCAGCCGGCGCCGTTCCGTCCGCCGGCGCGCCACTGACCGCGTAGAGCGCGCGAGTTCAGCGTGGCATTCACCTGCTCGTCCGGCGTCTTCAACGTAAACGGCAGCGGGTGGCCTGCGGCTTCGCTCTCGACGAGCTCCTGCGGCTGCTTCTGGCCGTCGAGGTGATGCTTCAGCCGCCAGCTCTTCAGGCGCGCGCCGCGGTTTGTGAACACCGCGATGACATCGTCTGTCTCCACGCGAATATCGCGCTCGGCCGTTGTCGCCGACGATCGGTGCTGCCGCCGCGGCAGCCGGGGGCGTCGCAGTCGTCTGCGGCGGCTGTCGGAGGCGGTGCGTTCCGCCGGCGCTGACGCAGGGGGAACTGACGCGGTCGGCGATGTCCGGGCGGCTGGCGGCGGGCACCGGCTTCACAAACAGCGCCTGCCAGAGATACAGCACCAGAAAGCAGAGGAAAACGGCGAGGAGAACTCGACGTTCCATGCTCTACTTCGTGGCGCGGGCAGCGCTAAGATCCGACGCGATCTGGCCTGAAAGGGGAACCGGATCGTGGCCGGCGTGGCAAAGGGGGTGGCAGCGCGCCAGGCGCCGCGCTGCCAGCCAGCCACCTCGAAGAACGCCATGGCGCGCGATCGCTTCGGCGGCGTAGTCCGCACACGAAGGCAGAAATCGGCACGATCCCCTGAAATATGGAGAAATGCAGAGTTTATAGGCGCGAAGCGCCATCAGGGCGACGCGGACGGAAGCGGCGGTCAAGGCTGTTGCGATAGTCGGCTTCAAGGACGGTCAGGGTGGCGTCGAGCAGCTCGCGCTTGGGCACGACGACGACGTCGAACCCTGGCGCGATGTTGTTACGACGAAAAACCTCTCGTATCAGTCGTTTAGCTCGGTTTCTCTGAACGGCTCCGCCGAGCTTTTTCGTGGCCGCGATGCCCAGGCGTCCGACCGCGCGTTGGTTGGGAAGGACGAACACGGTTGCGTAGCGTCCGTGGATGCGGACGCCGCGTTCATAAGCTTCCTGGAACTCGGCGCGGCGCCGGATGCGCTCGTGCGGCCGGAACCGAGGCAATTTACTCGCTGCTGACGGTCAGGCGCTTGCGGCCTTTCGCGCGGCGGCGTTTCAGCACCAGCCGCCCGTTTTTCGTGCTCATCCGCACCAGAAACCCGTGTGTCTTGGCGCGATGGCGATTATTCGGCTGGAACGTGCGCTTACCCTTCATTGTTCACCCCTAAGACGAACCGACTATGTTAGCGAACGGCTTCAGGGAGTGTCAATCGAGGTGGTTTGTGTTACAGTCTGCGTCCTTCAAACCGAACTCACGGCTTCGCTTCAAACACATGCGTATTTGGTCTCTTCCCAAAGTTTTCCACACCTGTGGAAAAAACTGTGGAAAATCGCGGTAATTTGCCCGATCGCCGGCAATACGGGCCGAGTCCGATGTAGTTTCCGAGGGGCGAAAATTCGCCAAATCCGCTTCGTGACGAAATGAACCTCTGGGAAGAAATTCTGGCTCGCGTCGAGACGAAGGTGAACCGGCATAGTTTCTACACCTGGTTCCGGCCGACCACCTTCGTCACCGACGATCGTACCTCGGTCACCGTTCGGGTCCCGAACGGCTTGTTCAAAGACTGGCTGACGAAGCACTACTCGGGCGTCATCAATGAAGCGATGAGCGAGTTGAAGCGGCCCAACCTGACCGTGCAGTTCCTGTCGGATTCGCCGTCGGACAGTCCGGCGGTGCCAACTCGGGCCCGACGAAGCGGCCGCCCTCGAAACCGCGCGTCGCCGCCACGGTGCCAGGGCCCGCCGGGCTCAATCCCCGCTACACATTCGACACGTTCATCGTCGGATCGTCGAATCAGTTCGCCCACGCGGCCTGCCGGGCGGTCGCCGAAGCGCCGTCCCGATCGTACAACCCGCTGTTCATCTACGGCGGCGTCGGACTGGGCAAGACGCATCTGATGCATGCGGTCGGGCAGTACGTCCTCCGGCACGATCGCAACCTGAAGCTCACTTACATCTCGGCCGAGCGATTCATGAACGAGATGATCAACGCCGTCCGCTACGACCGGATCATCGATTTTCGCGAACGCTATCGGACGGTGGACGTGCTGCTCGTCGACGACGTCCAGTTCATCGCGGGCAAAGAGGCCACTCAGACCGAGTTCTTTCACACCTTCAACGCGCTGTACGACTCGCAGAAGCAGATCGTCATCAGCAGCGACTGTCCGCCGCACGAGATTCACCCAGCTCGAGGAGCGGCTGCGCTCCCGGTTCGAGTGGGGATTGATCGCGGACATTCAGTCGCCGGACCTCGAGACCAAGGTCGCGATTCTCAAGAAGAAGGCGGACGCCGAGGCCGTGCCGCTTCCCGACAACGTCGCGATTTATATCGCTGGGCGGATCAAGTCGAACATCCGCGAGCTCGAAGGGTCGTTGATTCGCCTGATTGCGTATGCCTCGCTGACGGGCCAGGAAATCACCCTGCCGCTCGCGCAGGAAGTGCTGAAGAACGTCCTGGACCACGAAGGGAAGGCGGTCACGATCGAGATGATTCAGAAATCCATCGCGGAACACTTCAACCTGAAGCTGATCGATCTGAAATCGCGCAACAACTCGAAATCGATCGCGATGCCCCGGCAGATCGCCATGTATCTGTGCAAGTCGCTGACCCGGGCTTCGCTGCCGGAGATAGGCCGGAGCTTCGGCGGCAAGCACCACTCAACGGTCATTCACTCCATTCGGAAGGTCGAGGACCTCAGAAAAAAGGACGGAGATTTCAACAGCTTGATCACCAGTCTTCTGGAAGGATTCCGGTGAAAGTCCGCTTTTCCACAGGGCCCGATCCACAGCCTTGCGGAAAACCCTGCCTGCTCCGGCAGAGGTTTGAATCAGGGCCTGGAAACCCCGATTAGAGGCACGTTTTTTCCACAATCTAAATTACTCAAGAATAATGCTTTATAGCGGTCCTGCGCTTTCCAACCAGCCTTCTCTTTCCTATATAATTTCATATTCTCTAATCTCTCCTCCCTGAAGAGGATCGCCGGTCCGCACCGCGCCTTTTTCGAGGTCAGCACACCTATGGAACTTGTCGTCCGCAAGAACGACCTTCTGCGAGAACTGCAACTCTTTCAGGGCATCGTGGAACGCAAGAACACGATCCCGATTCTCGCCAACGTGTTGATGGATGCCAAGGACGGCGAGGTGCGCTTTCTCGCGACCGATCTCGAAGTCGCGCTGCGGAGCAAGTGCCCCGCGACCGTCGTGAAAGGCGGGTCGCTGACGCTGCCGGCGAAGAAGCTCTACGAGATCGTCAAGTCGCTGCCCGAGACCGATATTCGTATCGCGGAAGACAAGAGCGGCGTGAAGGTTGCCGCCGATCGATTCGACTCGCGCATGCAGACGCTGCCCGGGAGGATTTTCCGACGCTGCCCGAAACGGGCGGGACGTCGAGCGCGACGCTGCCCCAGGCTGGCGGTGAAGGAGATGGTCGCCAAAACGCAGTTTGCGATTACCGGCGAGGACACCCGGTATTTTCTGAACGGCGCCCAGTTCGTCCTGCGGGCGGACTCGATGAGCCTGGTCGCCACCGACGGGCATCGTCTGGCCCTGGTGACGGCCGCGCGCGACGGCAAGGGAAAGAAGGGCGGCGCGGTCGACACCAGCGGCGATGAAGAGAGCAAGGCGATTCTTCCGAAGAAGACGCTGGGCGAGCTCGCGCGGCTCCTCAGCGAGGGCGACGGAGACGTCAGCTACGAGCGCGGCGAAAACCATTTGTTCTTCGACGTCGCCGGGCGGTTGCTGATCTCGCGGATGATCGACGGGCAGTTTCCGGCCTACGAGCGGGTCATCCCGAAGGGCAACGACAAGCACATCGAGTTCGAGCGCGATCGACTGACGAACGCCGTCAAGCGCGTCGCGCTGCTGTCGAACGAACGGTCGCGCGCAGTGAAGTTCCAGATTGAAAAAGGCAAAGTCGAAGTGACGTCGAGCAGTCCGGAGATCGGAGAGGCGAAGGAGACGCTGCCGGTCGAGTACAGCGGCCCGTCGCTGCAAATCTGCTTCAACGCCCAGTACGTGCTCGATTTTCTCGCGGCCGTCGCGACCGACGTCGTGTCGCTCGAGCTGAAGGACGAGGTCAGCCAGGCGGTCATGAAGCCAGTCGGCGCCGAAGGGTACGACTACACGTACGTGATTATGCCGATGCGAGTGTGATGGAATATACAGGCCGAACCCTGGACCCGGACAACGACGAACCGCTCACGCCGGAAGCAGCCGAAGGCCACAACGGCCACGGCGGCGCCGCAGACGTCAACGACTATTCAGCCGACAAGATCAAGGTCCTCGAGGGGCTCGAGGCCGTCCGCAAGCGGCCGGCGATGTACATCGGGTCCACCGGACCCGCGGGACTGCACCATCTCGTCTACGAGGTCGTCGACAACTCCATCGACGAGGCGCTCGCCGGCTTCTGCGATCAGGTCAACGTCACGATTCACATCGACGGGTCGGTGACGGTCATCGACAACGGCCGCGGTATTCCGGTCGATCGCCACGCCAGCGGCAAATCGGCCGCCGAAGTGGTCATGACCGTGCTGCATGCCGGCGGCAAGTTCGACAACGACAGCTACAAGGTGTCGGGCGGCCTGCACGGCGTCGGCATTTCGGTCGTCAACGCCCTTTCGGAAGCGCTGGATCTCGAAATCTGGCGGAACGGCCAGGTCTATCAGCAGAGCTACGAGCGAGGCACGCCGACGGCCGCGCTCGAGATGACCGGCACGACGAAGCGCCGCGGGCACGAAGGTCACCTTCAGGCCGGACACGCAGATATTCGAGACGACGGTCTTCAGCTTCGATACGCTCGCGCAGCGGCTGCGCGAGTTGGCGTTCCTGAACGGCGGCGTGCTGATCACGCTCGACGACGAGCGCGACGGGAAGGCGCACAAGTTCCACTACGAGGGCGGGATCGTCTCGTTCGTGACGCACCTCAACAAGAACAAGGCGGCGGTCAACGAGAAGCCGATCCACATGCACGGCGAGAAGGAAGGCATCGACGTCGAGATCGCCCTCCAGTGGAACGACGGCTACGCGGAAATCGTCTACGCCTTTGCGAACAACATCAACACGCACGAAGGCGGGACGCACCTCTCCGGCTTCCGCGCCGCGCTGACGCGGACGATCAATTCCTACGCGACGAAGAACACGCTGGCGAAGGACCTGAAGGAGGGCATCACCGGGGACGACATCCGCGAGGGCCTGACCGGCGTCATCAGCGTCAAGATTCCGCGGCCGCAGTTCGAGGGCCAGACCAAGACCAAGCTCGGCAACACCGAGGTCAAGGGCATCGTCGAAGCGATCGTCAACGACAAGCTCGGGTCGTACCTCGAGGAGAACCCGGCCGTCGCCCGCCGGATCGTCGGCAAGGCGATCGATGCGACGCGCGCGCGCGAAGCGGCGCGCAAGGCCCGCGATCTGGTGCGGCGCAAGGGCGCTCTCGACGGCAGCTCGCTGCCGGGCAAGCTCGCGGACTGCCAGGAGCGCGACCCTGCCCTGAGCGAGCTCTACATCGTCGAGGGCGAATCGGCCGGCGGCTCGGCCAAGCAGGGACGCGATCGGCGCTTCCAGGCAATCCTGCCGCTCAAGGGCAAGATCCTGAACGTCGAGAAGGCGCGCTTCGACAAGATGCTCGGCAGCGACGAGATCAAGACGATGATTGCGGCGCTCGGCTGCGGCATCGGCGCCGAGGACTTCGACATCTCCAAGCTCCGCTACCACCGCATCATCATCATGACGGACGCGGACGTGGACGGCTCGCACATCCGCACGCTGCTCCTGACGTTCTTCTACCGCCAGCTGCCGAGCGTGATCGAGCACGGCTACGTGTACATCGCGCAGCCGCCGCTGTTCCGCGCCAAGCGCGGCAAGTCCGAAACCTACATCAAGGACGAGCGCGATCTCGACGCCTTCCTGATCAAGCGGGCCGCCGAGGCCCGCGTCGTGCGGATTCCTTCCAAGGGCATCGAGATTGCCGGCGCCGAGCTCGAGAAGCTGCTTCACAGGATGATCGCGCACCAGAAGCTGCTGCAGGTCGTCGAGCGGCGCGGCCATCCCCGCGAGATCGTCGAAGCGCTCGTTGCGGCCGGCGCGGACCGCGAGTACTTCGCCGACAAGGACAAGCTCGACGGCGTGGCGCACGCGTTGACGACGCCGACCCGCACCGTTACCGTGGAGCGGGACGAGGAGCACAACCGGTACCTGCTGCACGTCGACGACCGCTCGAGCGGATATCCGCGGTCGCACACCATCGGCGTCGACTTCGTCACGGCCGGCGAATACCGGATGCTGCTGGCGAACCACCGGGACATTCCGGCGCTCGCGGGCGACATCATCGTGTCGACCACGGCCGACATCGCGGAAGACGCCGAGGACGACGCCGCCGAACCGGGAGCGGCTGCGGACGGCACGGCGATCGGCGGCGGCCCGCTCGACGAGGCGACGAAACTGGCGGCCGAGCCGAAGGAACGCGTGCGCGGCGCTGTGGATGCCGGGGCCCTGGCCCGCGGCAGGAAGAACGTGAAGCAGCCCGACATCACGCTGCACTCGCTCGACGAACTGGTCGAATTCTTCATCGCCGCCGGCAAGAAGGGCGTGGCCGTCAATCGCTACAAGGGTCTCGGTGAAATGAACCCCGATCAGCTCTGGGCCACGACCATGGATCCGGCGGTGCGGACGCTGCTGCAGGTGCGCGCCGAGGACCACACCGAGGCGGATCTCATGTTCACGACGCTGATGGGCGACCAGGTGGAGCCGCGCCGCAAGTTCATCGAAGACAATGCGTTGGATGTGAAAAACCTGGACGTGTAGAGGACTAGAGGTTAGGGATTAGAGGTTAGGGATTAGAGGCTTGAACCCGTCCACAGTCTCCAACCTCTAACCTCCAGTCTCCAACCTCTAACCTCTAACCTCCAACCTCTGATATGGCAGATCTCGTTCCCGCCGTTCACCCCGTAAACATCGAAGACGAAATGAAGCGTTCGTACATGGATTACGCCATGAGCGTAATCATTGGACGAGCGCTGCCCGACGCCCGCGACGGGCTCAAGCCGGCGCATCGCCGCGTGCTCTACGGCATGAAGACGATGGGCCTGTCGTCCACGCGCGGCTACCGCAAGTGCGCCAAGATCGTCGGCGAGGTGATGGGCAACTTCCATCCCCACGGCGATGCGTCCATCTACGACACGCTGGTGCGGATGGCGCAGGACTTCAACATGCGCTACCCGCTGGTCAACGGGCAGGGCAATTTCGGATCGATCGACGGAGACCCGCCGGCGGCGATGCGGTATACCGAGGCGCGGCTCCAGTCCATCGCCGACGACATGATGGGCGATCTCGACAAGGAGACCGTCGACTTCGTTCCCAATTACGACGAGACCACCGAGGAGCCGTCGGTTCTGCCGGCTCCGTTTCCCAACCTGCTGGTCAACGGGTCGGCGGGCATCGCGGTTGGCATGGCCACCAACGTGCCGCCGCACAACCTCCGCGAGGTCATCGACGGCTGCGTCTGGCTGATCGAGAACACACATTTCGCGGAGGCCGGCACGCGGCTGAGCACCGCCGAGAAGCTGCGGAACCTGATGCGCCTGATTCCGGCGCCCGACTTCCCGACCGCGGGGCAGATCGTCGGCCGCCAGGGCGCCGTCCAGGCCTACATGACCGGCCGCGGCTCGATCATGATGCGCGCCCGGCACGCGATCGAAACCAACAAGAAGGGCGACCGGCAGTCGATCGTCTTCACCGAGATCCCGTATCAGGTCAACAAGGCGAAGCTGATCGAACGGATCGCCGACCTGGTCCGCGAGAAGACGATCGAAGGGCATCTCCGATCTGCGCGACGAATCCGATCGCGACGGCATGCGCATCGTCATCGAGCTGAAGCGCGCCGAGGTGCCGGAGGTCGTTCTCAACAACCTCTACAAACACACGCCGCTGCAATCGAGCTTCGGGATCATCATGCTGGCGATCGTCGGCGGCCGGCCGAAGGTGCTGAACGCTCCTCGAGCTGGTCGAAAGCTTCGTCGAGTTCCGCCGCGAGATCGTCCGGCGCCGGACCGAATTCGAGCTGAAGAAGGCCGAGGCGCGCTACCACATCCTCGAAGGGCTCAAGATCGCGCTCGATCATCTCGACGCGGTGATCACGCTGATTCGCGGATCGAAGACTCCCGGCGAGGCGCGCGACGGGTTGATGACGCAGTTCAGCCTCTCGCAGATTCAGTCGCAGGCGATCCTCGACATGCAGCTGCAGCGGCTCACCGGACTCGAGCGGCAGAAGATCCTCGACGAGCTCGCCGAGCTGCTGGAGACGATTGAGCGCCTGCGCGCCATCCTGGCCAGCGAGCGGCTGCTGATGCAGATCATCGTCGACGAGCTGAAGGCGGTTCGCGAGCGGTACGGGGACGATCGACGCTCGGAGATCATCGATGGCGAAGCGGGCGACATCAGCATCGAAGATCTGATCGCCGAAGAAGACATGGCGATTACGGTCAGCAACACGGGGTACATCAAGCGCACCGCGATTACCACCTACCGCAACCAGCGTCGCGGCGGAAAAGGACGCATCGGCATGCGCACCCGCGACGAGGACTTCGTCGGGCATCTCTTCGTCGCCTCCACGCACGCCTACATCATGATCTTCTCGGACCGCGGCCGGGCGTACTGGCTCAAGGTTCACGAGATCCCCGACGTCGGTCCCGGCGGCAAGGGCAAGTCGATTGCGAACCTGGTGTCGATGGAGGAAGGCGAGAAGATCGCGGCGCTGATGGCCGTCAAGGAGTTCGAGGACGGCCGGTTCGTGATGATGGGATCGCGGCGCGGCGTCGTGAAGAAGACGGCGCTGTCGGCGTTCAGCAACCCGCGGGCAGGCGGGATCATCGCCATGGGCATCGAAGAGGGCGACGCCGTCATCGCGGTGCAGGTCACCGAGGGCAGCGGCGAGATCTTCATCGGCACCAGGGATGGGATGGCGATCCGGTTCCATGAAAGCGACGTGCGGGCGATGGGACGCACGGCCTACGGCGTGCGCGGCATCACGCTGCGGGACGACGATTACGTCGTGGCGATGGAGGTGGTGAGCCCTGGCGGCACGCTCCTCACCGTGACCGAGCATGGATACGGCAAGCGCACCGAGATCGACGAATACCGGGTCCAGTCCAGGGGCGGCGTGGGCGTGATCAATATCGCGACCAGCGACCGCAACGGCCACGTGGTGGGCGTGGCGTATGTCCAGGAAGGGGACGAACTGCTCGTCATCACCCAGCAGGGGATGATTCTGCGCATGCAGACCAACGACATACGCGCCATCGGGCGCGCCACGCAGGGGGTTCGCCTCATCGACATCGAAGACGAGGACCGGGTTGTGTCGATCGCGCGGCTGGTGGAGAAAGAGGAGCCCGACGCCGAGGCCTGAAGTGCAGATTGCTGATCTCAGATTGCAGATCGATTGCAGGCTGACGATCGTGCTGATCGCCGTCATTGCGCTGGGCGCTTGCGCAGGCGCCGAGCGGGCGCTCCTCGAGCAGTTTTTCGGCGCGTCACGTCTACGCGACCGGACAGCGCTTCAGACGGTGTCCACGATCACGTTCGAACCCCGCGAGCAGGGCATTGTCCGGACGTTCGAGATTACCGGAATCACGCCCTGAGCGGCTCGAAGGAACAGATCTCGTAAAGGAAGTCACGGTCGAGGCGCCCGTCATCCTGCCGGACGGCCAAACGGTTCGAAAGACTCTCGTCGTGACGATGCAGCGCGCGATGGACGGTCTTGACGCCTGGACCATCACAGGCGTTGCCGTCAGGGACGTTGCAGCGTCTCCACCGGCTCCGCGGTCGTAATCACCCAGGCACCCTCCTGTTCCGCCATGCCAACCCTGACCTCGCGCGCATCGTATGCCGGTTGGCCGGTCCGCGGATCGGGAGAGTTGATCTCGACGGTCATGTAGGCGCGGGCCGTCGTGTCGGAGTCGAGCGAAATCTGCACGTCGACGAAGGTCACGCTCCAGCCGCCCGCGGGTGGGTTCCACGCCGCCACCGCGCCGACGAGCACGTCGCGTGACGTCAGCCCGGGCCGCGACGGTCCCATGTTGACGTGCACGTCGGGCGCGAAGTAGTTGCGGAGGCGGGCGGCGCGGGCGAGCCGGTCCAGGTCGCCGCGGCTGTCCGCCGGCACCGACAGGGTGGCGGCCAGTTCGCCCAGCTGCCGCTTGATCGCCCGCCGCGGGTTGTACCACCACTGGTACGAGAAATAGGCGACCAGCAGAGCGACCACCACGGAGACGTAGAACGAGCCGCTGGTTCGCATCAGAACAGCATCTTTCCGACGATCCGCTCCCGCGTCGCGCGGCCGAAATCGTGGTTCTCCGCCGTCATCGCGCGATTGTCGCCGATGACGAAGTATTCGTCGCGGCCGAGGGTGATGGCCGACACGTTCCACGGCGCCTTGTAGACGACCGTCGGCTCGGCGAGCGGCACGCCGTCGATGATGACGGTGCCCATCGTGATTTCCAGGTGCTCGCCGGGCAGCCCGACAATCCGCTTTACGTACACCACGCTGGGTCCGGCCATCCGGATGGCCACGACGTCGCCGCGGGCGGGCTGACGCCATGCGAACGCGAGGCGGTTCGCGAAATTCAGGCCTCCGTCGTGATAGGTCGGCTCCATGCTGATGCCGCTCAGACGCACGGGCAGCAGGATGACGCCGAAGACGACGACAGCTGACGTCACGAGCACTGCGACGCGAATGGCAGTGTGGCGCGGGTTGGGGCCGAAAAGAAGTGATTTCACGTTTTACCGCGTGCAGTAGGCCGGGTCCTTGGACCCGGTGGGCCTAATAAGACCCGCCCGACATCAGATCTTACTCTGCGTGCTCTGCGGACTCTGCGGTTTACGTTTGTTTCAAACCAGCTCGAGGCGGGCGAACTTCGCGCGCAGCGTCTTCTGGCCGATATCGGCAAATCGCACGACCAGCTTCGTGTCGTCGGCCAGCGCCTCGACGCTGATTACGCTCCCGACACCGAACTGTGGATGGCGGACCCGCATGCCCGGTTTCAGCGTGAGGCCGGTGGTTTGATCCTCGTCTTCATACGCGTAGGTGGGTGCCTCTTCGCGGGCGCGCCCTCCGCGCCGGCCGCGTCCGTACGGGTTCGTGCGGAACTCGTAATGCGGGAAGTTGCCCTGATAAGTGGACGTCGACAGGAAGGCGCCACGCGATCGATCAGCGCGGCGGGGACCTCGTCGATGAACCGCGACGGCTCGCTCGACTGATACTCCCCGAAAATGCGCCGCCGCGCCGCACCGGTCAGCACGAGCCGCGCCCGCGCGCGGGTCATGCCCACGTAACACAGCCGGCGCTCCTCCTCGAGCTCTTCCTGGTCGTCGCTCGACCGCGAATGCGGAAACAATCCTTCTTCGAGCCCGGCCATGATGACGACGGGGAACTCCAGCCCCTTCGCGCTGTGCAGCGTCATCAGCCACACCCGCGCGTCGCGCGTGCCCTGCTCCTCGTCGACATCGGACAGAAGCGACAGTCGATCGACGAAGCCGCCGAGTGATGGCTCGACCTCGCGGCTTTCGTACTCGCGTGCCGCCGAGACGAGCTCGGCCAGGTTCTCGACGCGCCCTTCGGCTTCCTCGCTGCGTTCCTCGCGAAGATCCTGGAGGTAGCCGCTGCGGTCCAGCATCTTGCCGATGGCGATGGACACCGCCTCCCGCCGCGCCATCTCGGTCAGGGAGACAATCAAATCCCGAAAGGCCGCGAGCGACGCCGCCGCGCGCGGGGGAAATGCGCTCTCTTCGAGGCCGCGCAGGAGCCGAGCCCACAGCGAGTTGACCGAGAGCGACGGCTGAAGACCGGCCGTGAGCAACGGCAGCGCGACGTCGAGGGCCGGCGGAAGGTGCTCGAGTGTTTCCATGACGCCCTTGCCGATTCCGCGCGTCGGGACGTTGATGACACGTCTCAGGCTGACGTCGTCGTGCGGGTTGATGATGAGACGCATGTACGCGAGCGCGTCCTTGATTTCCCTGCGCTCGTAGAACCGCACGCCGCCGACGACCTTGTACGCGATGCCTTCGCGCATCAGCGCATCCTCGATCGTCCTCGACTGCGCATTCGTCCGATAGAGCACCGCCACCGTGGCCTCGACATCGTCGGCCAGCGCGCCGCGGGCGGTGCGCGTGATGAAGTCGGCCTCCTCCAGCTCGTCGCTGCCGCGGAAGTAGGTGATCCGTGCTCCGCCTTTGCGATCGGTCCACAGATGCTTGTCGTTGCGATTGCGGTTCTCTCTGATGACCGCCGAGGCAGCATCGAGGATGATCTGCGTCGATCGGTAATTGCGTTCGAGCTTGACGGTCGTGACTTCGGGGAAGTCGTGCTCGAAGTCGAGGAGGTTTCGCAGGTCCGCTCCCCGCCACTTGTAGATGGATTGATCCGGATCGCCGACGACCGCGATGTTGCGATGGACTTCCGAGAGCCGCCGGATCAGCAGGTATTGCGGCCGGTTCGTGTCCTGGTACTCGTCGACCATCACGAACCGGAATTGCTCGGCGTACTTCGAGCGGACCCTGTCCGACTGCTCGAACAATTCGACCGTCTTCAGCAGCAGATCGTCGAAATCGAGGGCGCTGCTTTCCTTGAGGGCGTTCAGGTAATAGCGATAGATCTTCGCGATCTCCTCGTCCCGTCCTCCGGGCCCGGTTCCAGCCCACCCGAGGCGGCAAGGGCATCTGGGCCCTCCATGCGATTCTTCGCATGGCTGATGCGCGACAGCGCGGCCCGCGGCTGCACGTAGCTGTCGTCGATGTGGAGCTCCTTGAGGCCCTGCTTGACGACCGAGAGCTGGTCGGCCGAGTCGTAGATGACGAAGTCGCGTGAAAGGCCGATTGCCGGCGCCTCGCGCCGCAGGAGGCGCGCGCAGAGCGAGTGAAAGGTCGATACCCACATGCGGCTGCAGTCCGAGCCCAGCAGGGCCTCGACCCGCTCGCGCATTTCTCCCGCCGCCTTGTTGGTGAACGTCACCGCGAGAATCTCGTCGGGTTGGGCGTGGCCATCGCCGACGAGATACGCGATTCTGCTGGTGATGACGCGCGTCTTGCCCGACCCGGCGCCCGCAAGGATCAGCAGCGGCCCCTTGGTATGAAGGACCGCGGCGCGTTGTTCGGGGTTGAGCGCGGCGAGGAAATCCATGTAGAGGTTAGGGACTAGAGGTTGGAGGCTAGAGGTTAGGACGTATCCAGCTTAGCATCGTCCGAGCCCCAGCCCCCAGCCCCCAGCCCCAGTCCCCTCCCTAACCTCCTAACCTCTAACCTCTGACCTCTAGCCTCTACTCGACCGTGACACTCTTCGCCAGGTTCCGCGGCTGATCGACGTCGCATCCTCGCCGGACGGCGATGTAGTACGCCAGAAGCTGCAGCGGCAGCACCATGACGATTGGCGTCAGCAGGTCCGGCGTCTGCGGAATTTCGACGACGAAGTCCCTGGCGCGGTCGAGAATCAGACCACAGCTTGTTCTCGCCGCGAGTCGTGAAGGCCACCACCGAGCCGCCGCGCGCCTTCGCCTCCTGCATGTTCCCGATCATCTTCTCGAAGACATGATCGGTCGGCGCCAGGGTGACGATGGGCATCTGCTCGTCGATCAGCGCAATCGGGCCGTGCTTCATTTCACCGGCGGGATAGCCCTCGGCGTGGATGTAGGAGATCTCTTTCAGCTTCAGCGCCCCCTCGAGCGCGATTGGATAGTTGATGCCGCGGCCGAGGAAGAGGAAATCGGTGCGGGCATGGAACCGCGCGGCAACCTCTTCCAGCTCCGGCGCGACCTTCAACGTCTCGTCGAGCAGCTGCGGAAGCTGAAGCAACGCGTCCATGTGCGGCTTCGAGTCGTCGAGCGTGAGCGTGCCGCGCGCCTGGGCCAGCCGGAGGGCCAGCAGGTACAGCGCCACCAGCTGCGACGTGAACGCTTTGGTCGAGGCGACGCCGATTTCCGGCCCCGCGTGCGTGTACAGCGTGCCGTCGGTCTCGCGTGTGGCCATGCTGCCGACGACGTTGCAGATGGAGATGCTGCGGGCGCCTTGGCGTTTCGCCTCGCGGAGAGCCGCGAGCGTGTCCGCGGTCTCTCCGGACTGCGTGATGACGATGGCCAGCGTGTTCGGCGAGACGACGGGACGGCGATAGCGGTACTCCGATCCGTAATCGACCTCGACCGGCAGCCTTGCGATCTGCTCGATCATGAACTTGCCGACCAATCCGGCGTGCCAGGACGTGCCGCAGGCCAGGATGGTCACGTGCTCGACGGCCCTGAGCTGCGCGTCGTCGAGCTTCGATTTCCTCGAGGAATACCTTTCCGGAATCGTGCGATACCCGCCCGAGAATCGTTTCGCGCGCGGCGTTCGGCTGCTCGAAGATCTCCTTGAGCATGAAGTGCTTGTAGCCGTCCTTCTCCGCCATGATCGGATCCCAGAGGACCCGTTGCGTCGCCTTCGAGACCGGCCGCCCGAAGAAGTCGGTGAACTCGACGCCGGCCCGCGTGATGACCGCCATCTCCTCGTCGCCGAGGAAAACGACGTCGCGCGTGTGGCTGAGGATCGCCGGAATATCCGACGCGACGAAGAATTCCCCGTCGCCAAGGCCGACGACAATCGGCGGCCCGTTTCTGACGGCGACGATTTTTTCCGGATCGTCGGCCGAGATCAGCACCAGCGCGAACAGGCCCCGCATCAGCAGCAGCGCCCGCCGAACGCCGTTCTCGAGGCCGTCGTCCTTCATCTCGCGCTCGACCAGGTGCGCGACGATCTCCGTGTCGGTCTCGGTGACGAACTTGTGGCCCTGCTGCTGGAGCTCCTGCTTCAGATCGAGGTAGTTCTCGATGATGCCGTTGTGGACGACGACGATCTTGCCGGTGCAGTCGCGGTGCGGGATGGGCGTTCTCCTCTGTCGGCCGTCCGTGCGTCGCCCAGCGCGTGTGGCCGACGCCGTAGTCCCCCGAAATGGGATCGGCGCTGATGACGTCCTCGAGGTTCGACAGCTTGCCGGCGCTGCGGCGGAGGTCCATCACCCCGTTGCGGACGACGGCCACGCCGGCCGAGTCATACCCGCGATACTCGAGCCGCCGGAGCCCGTCGATGAGCACCGGCACGACTTCCTTCGGGCCGATATAGCCAATGATCCCGCACATACTGGTCCTTTGTCCCTGGTCCTTGGTTCCTGGTCCAGCCCCTAGTCCTTAATCCCTAGTCCCTAGTCCCAACCTCTAACCTCTAGCCTCTAACCTCTACTCTTCTTTTTCTTATCGACCCAACCTTCGATATTCCGCTGGTTGCCGGCGCTGACCGCCAGGGCGCCCGCAGGGACGTCCTCGCGTACGGTCGTGCCGCTGCCGACGTAGGCGCCCTTCCTGATCGTGACAGGCGCCACCAGCTGCGTGTCGCTGCCGATGAAAGCGCCATCCTCGATCACGGTTTGATTCTTGTTCACGCCGTCGTAGTTGCAGGTGATCGTCCCGGCGCCGACGTTCACGCTTCTCGCCGATCGTCGCGTCGCCGAGATACGTCAGGTGCATCGCTTTCGAGCCGGCGCCCAGCACGGTGTGTTTCAGCTCGACGAAATTTCCGACCTTCGCGCGGTCGCGTACGTCGACGTCATTGCGCAGGTGCGCGAACGGGCCGACGCTCACGTCGTTGCCGATGGTGCTGTCCGTGATCACGCAGTGATTGAGAACCGTCACGCGGTCGCCGATCCGCGAGTTGACGATCCGCGCCCCGCTGTGGATTTCGCAGCCGGCGCCGATCGTCGTCTGCCCTTCGAGCGAGACACCAGGATGGACAATGGTGTCGGCGGCAATCGCCACGCTCCGGTCGATGTACGTCGTCGCCGGATCTTCGATCGTGACCCCGGCGGCCATCAGCTCGTTGTTCTTCTGCTGTCTCACGATTCGGCTCACTTCGGCGAGCTCGCCGCGGCTGTTGATGCCGCGTATCTCGTCCGGGTTGGCGACCGTCATGGTTTCCACGCCACGCCCAAGCTGGCGAAAGATGGCCACCAGATCGGGCAGGTAATATTCGCGCTGGGCGTTTTCGCTCGCGATGCCGCGGACCGCTTCGAACAGCCCCTGGAGATCGAACGCGTAGATCCCGGAGTTGATCTCGCGGATGTCCCGCTCTTCCGGGGTCGCGTCCCGCTCCTCGACAATACGTGCAATCCGCTCGCCGGACCGGACGATGCGCCCATATCCGTGGGGGACGTCGACGATCGCGGTCACAACCGTGGCGGCCGCTCGCCGGGAATGGTGGCGATCGATCAACGCCTGAAGCGTTTGCGGCGACAGCAGCGGAACGTCACCCGAAAGGAGGATGACGGTTCCGCATGCGCCGCGCAGCGCGGGCTCGGCCATGAGCAGCGCGTGGCCCGTGCCGAGCTGTGGCTCCTGGACCACAAAAGTGAGTCCCGGATGCCCCGCCAGCGCTGATTTCACAGCGTCCGCTTGATGGCCGACGACGACCGTCACCGATCGCGGGTGCAGCGCCCGGGCGCCCTCGAGGACGTGGGCGATCATCGGCATCCCGGCCACGCGATGCAGCACTTTGGGGCGCGCCGATTTCAGGCGCGTGCCCTTGCCGGCCGCGAGAACGACGATGTGGATATCCCGGGGATGTCGGACATTCGACCGACTTGATTATCCCCCCTAACGAGCGGTGCGGGTGCGGATAGGGCGGCGTCGATCCGAGCGGGGCGCGGACGGCGTGTCGAGCGCCGTCCGGAAGGCATCGTCGGCGCGCAAGCGGCTCGAGGTCGGGGTCGCCTTTCGCAAGCGCGCGATTCTCGGGGTTGAGCGCGATCGCGCGCTCGAGGTGCGCGATCGCCTCGGCCGGTTCGCCGCGCTGGGCGTGCGCGACCGCCAGCATGTAAAGCGCGTGATCGTTGTCGGGGTCTTCGTCGCGAACCAGCCGCAGGTTTGCGAGCGCCTGATCGTAGCGCCCCCCGTTGATGGCAAGCGTCGCCGCATACAGGCGCTCTTCCTGCGTCTGCGGGGCGGCCTCCTTCGGCGTGATCTGACGGTAGCAGATGTTCAGGTACTGCCGGACCCGTTCGTGGAGCTCCTTTTCCTCGGGATATTGCCGCAGGACGCTCTCGAATGTCTGGGCTGCCCCTTCGAAATCATGCCCCTGCAGTGCCCTCATCCCGCGCTCGTAGAGCGCGACCGCCTCGACGTACGTCGCACGGTGCTGGGGAGCCCGCGGCGCCGGCTGAGGTGGCGGCGTCACAACAGGGGAGCCGGTCGGCTGAGCTGACCGTACAGACGGAGAGGCGTCTGGCGTCTTGGAAGGCTTTGCTGACGGCCGCCGCTGCTTCGCCATTTAACTCCTGAAGGGCCGCGCGCGGGGCACGAACTCGCCGTGGGAAGCGGCGGGTAAGTTAGCAAAAAGGGTGAAACGGTCAAGCCGCGGGGCTCCATCGTAACGTTGAGCCACCAGGGTAGGTTATTCGCCAGATTCTTTGCCACGCTCGATAAGCTCGTAGACAGTGTTCGGACGGATGCCATGCTGCTTGGCTAGCGCGGTAACAGCAGCCCGCCGCGTCAACTTGCCAATTTTGGTCATTTCACAGAATTGAGTATACATGCTGGCGGCGTCTGGCGGCGGCAATGGGACGTATATCTGTCGTATGACCAATATCTGCGACAACCGTAAATTCTCCGACGGGAGCACCAAGTCGTTCAAGCACGTCAGAAATTGGTCCTCTGACCAATTCTTCGTGAATCTTGGTCAGTTCCCGGCACACAACCACTGGGCAGTCCCCCGCCACTCTCAGCAGTTCTCCAAGGGTCTCGCGGATGCGGTGAGGAGCTTCAAAGAACACGACGGTTCCACCCACGGCCCTCACGCGCTCAAACCAGTCGACTCTGGCTTTTGACCTAGTTGGTGGAAATCCCAGGAAGACAAACGTATCGGCGGGCAAGCCGGACGCCGCCAACGCCGCTATGGCCGCGTTTGGCCCGGGAATGGATTCCACTCGAAGCCCCGCATCGATCGCAGTGCGGATGAGCCGCAGGCCGGGATCGGAAATGGTTGGCGTGCCCGCGTCAGATACGAGGGCGACGTTCTCGCCGCGCTGGAGCCGTTCGACAATCGAGGCCGATTTTTGCGCTTCGTTGTGCTCGTGGAGGCTGGTCGTGGGTGTCACGATCGCGTAACGGGCGAGCAGATTCGCCGTCCGCCGGGTGTCCTCGGCGGCGATAATCGAGGCCTCTCGCAGCACGCGCAACGCCCGCGCTGTGATGTCCTCGAGGTTGCCGATTGGCGTGGCGACCACGAACAGCGTGCCGGGCATCAGAACGCGCAGCTTATTGTACCATTGACAGATCGGGATCGCCGGCCAGCCGACCGCGCGTTTTCCTCCGAAGTTCTGTTACCCGTGGCGCTTACAACGATGATCGTTTCGGAACCACTGCCCCATTTCGTCAACGATCTGCTCGCCTATCTCCACGAGGCGCATCCAACCTACGCGACGCTCGACGGCGTGCACACTTATGACGACCACCTGGAGGATCTCAGCCGCCAGGCGATCGAGGGCGAGGTCCACGCGTTGACCGGCTATCTGCGTCGCCTCGACGAGATCAAGCCCGAAGCGCTGACCCCGTCGAGCGGCTCGAGCATCGCATGCTGTCCGCCCACGTGAAGGGCCGAATCTTCGAGCTCGAAGAGGTGCGCACCTGGGAGCGGCATCCCCAGCATTACTCGGACCTGCTGGCGTCGAGCCTTGCCGGGCAGGTGCTGTTCACGTACGCGCCCGCGGCCGAACGCGCCCGCCGCGTCCTCTCGAAGCTGCGCCAGGCGCCGCGACTGATTCAGGCCGCCCGCGACAACATCAAGGACCCGCCAGGCATCTTCGTCAAAGTGGGCATCGAAACGATGCGCGGAGCGCTCACGTTCATCGACGACGACCTGCCGCGTGCGTTGTCCGACGTCGACGACCTGCACCTGCTCGGCGAGCTTGCCGACGCACAGGCCGAGGCGAGCCAGGCGGTCAGATCCTACGTACACGACCTCGAGAACGAGATCGGCCCGAAGGCCCGCGGATCGTTCCGGCTGGGGCGCGAGAAGTTCGAACAGAAGCTCAAGTTCGAAGAAGGCGTCTCGGTGCCGATCGATCGCCTGCTCGCCCTCGCGACCCGCGAGCTCGAAACGACGCAAGAGGCGTTCAAGAGCCTGGCGGGCCGCATGAACGGCGGCAATCCGCTCGAAGCCTGGGCGCGCACCAAGGCCCAGCATCCGAAGCCGGGAGAGCTCGTGGACGTCGCCCGGCAGCAGCTCGAGGAGCTCGCCACGTTCCTCGAGCGGCAGGCACTCATCACCATCCCGGCAGGCGAGCAGATTACCGTGGCGCCGACGCCGGACTTTTACCGCTGGTCGTTCGCCAGCATGTGGACGCCGGGTCCGTTCGAAGCCAAGCCCACTCGCGCCTACTACTACCTGACCGACGTCGACCCCTCCTGGTCGCCCGAGCGCCAGGACGAGCACCTGCGCGACTACAACTACCCGACGCTCTGGTCGATTTCGATCCACGAGGTCTACCCGGGGCATTTCCTGCAGTTCCAGCACCTGCGCCGCGTCGAGTCGAAGGTCCGCAAGTCCATCATGTTCGCACCGGCGTCGTTCGTCGAAGGATGGGCGCACTACTGCGAAGAGATGATGATGGACGCGGGATTCGGCCGGCAGGACTACAGCGTCAAGCTCGGACAGCTCGCCGAGGCGTTGATTCGCCTGGCACGGTTCATCGTCTGCATCAGGATGCACGCGGAGGACATGTCGGTCGAGCAGGCCGTCCGGTTCTTCCGCGACGAGGCATTCATGGAAGAGGGCAGCGCGCGGCGCGAGGCCGAGCGCGGCACGTTCGACCCGATGTACCTCGTTTACAGCGTCGGCAAGATGATGCTGATGAAGCTGCGCCAGCGATTACAAACAGCAGCAAGGCAAGGCGTTTTCACTCCGCACGTTCCACGACACCCTGCTCGGCCAGGGCACGGCGCCCTTCTGGCTCCATCGTCAACTGATGCTGGGCACCGACGATGCCGGCGATCTGCTCGAATGAGCGTGGGGCCGGGGCAGGTCTAAGACCTGCGCTACTACAGCAAGAGGTCACGTGTAGCGCAGGACTTTAGTCCTGCATGCCGAGGAAGAGCAATGCCCCTATACGAATATATCTGTGACGCCTGCGCGCGCCGAGTTCGAGCTGATCAGAAAGTTCTCTGATCCGCCCCTGGAAAAGTGCCCGACGTGCGGCGGGACGGTGCGCAAGCTCGTGTCGTCGCCGGCGTTCCAGTTCAAGGGCACCGGCTTTTACATCACCGATTACGCAAAGAAGGAGCAGGCGTCCGCCGCTCAGTCCGAGGACGCGAAATCCAATGCCGCCGAGGCAAAGGAGAAGGCGACGGGAGAGAAGGCCGAGAAGAGCGAGAAAGCCGAGAAGAGCGAGAAGAGCGAGAAGAGCCTGACAAGGCGGAGAAACCTGACACGAGCGAGAAGAGCGCCAAGGGCGACAAGCCTCAGGGAGGACAGGGTGCGGCCGATTCGGCCTCCACACCCAAGTCGCCGGCGCCGGCTTCGAAGGACAGTTCGACGAAAGACGCCAACGACTAGCGGCTCTGCCCTACTTCTTTGCGACCGGCGTGGGCAGGTCGAGCGACGCGAGGTAAGCCGAAAATTTCTCGGAGAGATCGGGCCGTCGCAGCGCAAAGTACACCACGGCTTTCAGGAACCCGAGCTTGTTGCCCGTGTCGTGGCGGACGCCCTTCACTTCGCAGGCATAGATCGGGCGCGACTTGAGCAACTCGCGCAGGCCGTTCGTGAGCTGGATTTCCCCGGTACGGTCGCTCTTCGTGGCGGCCAGCGCCGGGAAGATATCCGGCGTCAGGACGTAGCGGCCGATGATGGCGAGATCGGACGGCGCTTCCTCACGCGTGGGCTTCTCGACGAGGTCGCGGACCTGATAGATGCCGGTGCCCAGGGAGGTGGACGGCTCCACGTCAATCACGCCGTAGCTCGAAATTTCGTCGCGCGGCACGCGCTCCACCGCGAGCACCGGGCCCTCCACGCGCGCGAACACATCGATCAGTTGTTTGATCGCCGGCGGATCGGCGTCGATCACATCGTCGCCGAGGATAACCGCGAAGGGCTCGTTGCCGACCAGCTCGCGCGTGACGAGCACCGCGTGGCCGAGGCCGAGCGGCTCGCCCTGGCGGACATACGCGAAATTAATCAGGTTGGAGATCTTCCGCACTTCGGCGAGTTGTTCCCGCTTGCCGCGGGCCTCGAGGAACGATTCGAGCTCGACCGACACGTCGAAGTGATCCTCGATCGCATTCTTGCCGCGCCCCGTGACCAGAATGATGTTGTCGACGCCAGAGGCGACCGCCTCTTCGACCCCGTACTGGATGATCGGCTTGTCGACCAGGGGCAGCATTTCTTTGGGCTGCGCTTTGGTGGCCGGCAGAAACCTCGTGCCGAGCCCTGCGGCGGGGAAGACGGCTTTGCGCACGACACTTGGCACGGAGGAATCGTAGCAGAGGACTCCGCGGCGACGCGAATATAGAATGGATAGCCGAGGTAGCATGCTCGATCCTGCGCTCGTACGCGATCACATCGAGGAGGTGCGGACCGGTCTCAGAAACCGCGGCCTTGATATCGATGTCGTCGACAAATTGCTCGAAGAAATCGCCACCCTGGAGACCGCGCGGCGGCGGCTGATACCGGAGATCGAGGGCCTGAAGCGCCTTCAGAACACGTCCGGCGACGAAGTCGCGCGCGCGAAGCGGATGGGCAAGGACACGAAGGATATCCAGGAAGCGAGCCGCGCCGGCAAGCAGCAGATCAAGCAGCTCAGCATCCAGCTCGAATCGGTCGAGCATCAGCGGGACAAGGCGCTCCTGATGCTGCCCAATCTTCCGCACGCGAGCGTGCCGGTCGGAAAGAGTGCCGCGGAAAACGTGGAAGTGCGGCGGCACGGCCAGCCGCGCACGTTCGATTTCGAGCCGCAGGCGCACTGGGATCTGGGCCCGGCGCTCGGGATTCTGGACTTCGAGCGTGCCGCGCGGATCGCGGGGGCGCGCTTCTCGGTGCTGAGCGGTGCGGGCGCGCGGCTCTCACGCGCCCTCATCAACTTCATGCTCGACCTGCATACCAAGGAGCACGGTTACCGGGAGATCGAGCCTCCGTTCCTCGCCAATTCGGCGTCGCTCATCGGGACCGGGAACCTGCCGAAGTTCGAGGCGGATCTCTTCAAGATCGCCGGCGAGTGGGACCTCTATCTCGTCCCGACCGCGGAGGTGCCGCTGACGAACCTGCACCGGGGCGAGATTCTCGACGGCCGCGAGCTGCCGATCCGTTACACGGCCTACACGCCGTGCTTTCGCAGCGAGGCCGGGTCGTACGGTCAGGATGTGCGGGGGCTCATCCGCCAGCACCAGTTCGACAAAGTCGAGCTCGTCAAGCTGACCACGCCGGAGCAGTCGTACGAAGAACTGGAGGCGCTGACCGCCAACGCCGAGGAAGTGCTGAAACGGCTGGAGTTGCCGTATCGCACGATGCTCCTCTGCACGGGAGACCTCGGCTTCGCTTCCGCGAAAACGTACGACATCGAAGTGTGGCTTCCGAGCCAGAATACGTATCGGGAAATCTCCTCGTGCAGCAACACCGAGGCGTTTCAGGCGAGGCGCGCGAACATCAAGTTCCGCGCCGCGGGGACGGGAAAGGCCGAGCTCGTGCACACGCTCAACGGATCGGGCCTGGCTGTCGGCCGCACGCTGGTCGCGATTCTCGAGAACTATCAACAGAAGGACGGCTCGGTGGCGATCCCGCCGGCGTTGAGGCCGTACATGGACGGGCGCGAGAGCATCGGCCCGAGAGGATAGCTATGCGCAATCAGATTGGCCGCTCGAAACTTCGCGTATCCCTGGTGGTCGCGGCGCTGGCGGCCTTGACCCTTTCCGGAATCGCGCAGGAGCGCGACCGCGCGAAGATTTCGGACAAGTACAAGTGGAACCTGGGCGACCTCTATCCCAACGACGCCGCGTGGCGCGCCGCGAAAGACAAGGTTGCCGCGGAGATTCCGCAGCTCGGCGCATTCAAGGGCAAGCTCGCCGGCTCCCCCGCCACGCTTGGCCGACGCGCTGACGAAGATGTCGGCGCTGAGCAAGGAGCTGTCGCGCTTGTACGCCTATGCGCACATGCTGGCGGACCAGGACACGCGCGACTCGCATCACGAAGGCATGAAGCAGGAGATGATCCAGCTGTTCGCGACCTCCAGTGCGGCCGGGTCTGTACATCGAGCCCGAGATCCTGCGTTTCCCGAAGGGAACGATCGAGAAGTTCCTGGCCGCCGAGCCGCGGCTGAAGGTCTACGAGTTCTACTTGAAGGACATCGAGCGCCGGGCGGCGCATACCTTGTCCGAGGCCGAGGAGAAGCTGCTCGCTGATGCCGGACCGCTCGCGGGAAGCCCTTCGAACACGTACGGGATCATCGCCAACGCCGATCTGCCCTACCCGACCGTCACGCTGAGCGACGGGAAGTCCGTGAAGATCGATCAGGCGGCTTACAACAACCTGCGCGCGCTGCCGAACCGTGCCGATCGGGAAAAGGTCATGTCGGCGTTCTTCAACGCGCTCGGCGGCTTCGGCCGGACCTTCGGCACGACGATGAACGGCGAAGTGCAGAAGGTGGCGTTTCTGTCGAAGACGCGGAAGTACCCATCCGCGCTCGAGTGGTCGCTGGACGCCGCGAACATCCCCACGTCGGTCTACACGCGCCTGGTCGACGGCGTGAACAGGAACCTGCCGGTCTTTCACCGCTATCTGAAGCTCCGCAAGCGCATGATGGGCGTCGACGAGCTCCACTACTACGATCTCTACGCGCCGCTGGTGGCCTCGGTCGACCCTGACGTACTACCCCCGAGGAGGCGCAGAAGCACGTGCTGGCGGCCAGTCGCGCCGCTCGGCGCCGACTATCAGGCGGTCCTGCAACGGGCGTACGACGAGCGCTGGATCGATTTCTTCCCGAACGAAGGCAAGCGCTCGGGCGCCTACTCACAGGGCGGCGCGTACGACGTTCACCCCTACATGCTGCTCAACTACAACGGCAAGTACGACGACGTCAGCACGCTGGCCCACGAGCTCGGCCACACGATGCAGAGCTACTACTCGAACAAGACGCAGCCCTATCCGCTGGCGGACTACCCGATCTTCGTCGCGGAAGTCGCGTCCACCTTCAACGAGGCGCTGCTCATCGACTACATGCTCAAGAACATCAAGGACGACGACGCACGGCTGTCGCTGCTCGGGAACTACCTCGAGGGCATCAAGGGCACGGTCTTCCGGCAGACGCAGTTCGCCGAGTTCGAGCTGCGCATGCACGAGATGGCGGAGAAGGGGCAGCCGATCACCGGTGATGCGCTGGCGAAGCTGTACATGGACATCACCAGGAAGTATTACGGCCACGGCGCAGGGCGTCACGGTCGTCGACGACTACATCGCGCACGAGTGGAGCTTCATCCCGCACTTCTACCGCGATTTCTACGTCTTCCAGTACGCCACGTCCTTTACCGCCTCGTCCGCGCTGGCCGAAAAGGTGAAGGCGGGCGACGCGGAAGCGAAGCGCAAATATCTGGCGTTCCTCAGCGCGGGCGGTTCAAAATATCCGATCGATCTGCTGAAGGACGCCGGCGTGGACATGACGACCGACGAGCCGCTCGAGCTGACGATGAAGGCGATGACCCGGGTGATGGACGAGATGGAGACCCTGCTGGCCAAGCGCGCCCGCTAACTTGGAATATCCGCAGGAGAGTGGAGAATGAGCAACATCACATTGAAGGTGAACGGTCGCGCGCACACCGTGGATATCGAACCTTCGACTCCGCTGCTCTATATCCTGCGCAACGATCTCGACCTGCAGGGTCCGCGGTTTGGCTGCGGACTCGGCCAGTGCGGGGCATGCACGGTGATCATCAACGGCGCGGCGGTCCGGTCGTGCATCACGCCGTGTTCTGCCGTCAAGGGCGAGATCACCACGCTCGAAGGACTGGCCAAAGACGGCACGCTGGATCCCGTGCAGCGGGCCTGGATTGAGGAGCAGGTGCCGCAGTGCGGCTTCTGCCAGAACGGGCAGATCATGACGGCCAAGGTGCTGCTCGACCGGAATCCGAATCCGACTGACGCGCAGATCCGGGAGGGGATGGCCGGGACGCTGTGCCGCTGCATGACGTACTACCGCATTCAGGCCGCCATCAAGCGGGCGGCGACGTTGATCGCCGATGCCGGGGCAGCGTCGGACAAGGGAGGTGTCAGCATGACGCCCTTCACGCAAGCATTCCGAAACAGGTCGAAGAACTGCTGGAGGAGTGCAACGGGACGATCTCCCGAAGGAACTTCCTCAAGGGTTCGGGCCTGCTCGTCGTGAGCTTCAGCGCCGCCGGGATCGTCGGCGCCAATCCGTTCGCCGCGCAGAGCCGCGATCGCCCAGGCAGGCGGTCCGTATCCCGACCCCGACTTCAGGCAGCTCGATTCGTGGATCGTCATTCACGAGGACAGCACGGCGACGTTCTATGTCGGGAAGACGGACTGCGGCCAGGGGACCGGAACCGCCTTCCGGCAGATGATGTCCGACGAACTGGACATCGCGTACGACAAGACCAGCCTGCATCATGGGCAGCACCGACGTCACCGTCGATCAGGGCGGATCTGGCGGTTCGGATGCGATCCAGACCGATGGCTGGCCCATGCGGCGCGTCGCGGCCGAGGCCCGGCGGGTGCTGCTGGAACTGGCGTCCGCGCGGTTTGCGCTGCCGGTCGATCAGCTCGCCGTCAGCGAGGGCGTGGTCACCGTCAAGGCCGATCCGTCCAGAAGGGTCACTTACGGAGAATTGATCGGCGCGAAGACGGTTCAACGTCACGCTGACGGGCGACAACATCAATGCGACCACCGGCGTGGCAAAGGTGAAGGCGGTCCAGGATCTCAAGATCGTCGGCCAGTCGCTGCAGCGCTATGACATTCCGCCGAAGGTGGACGGCTCGTTGAAATGGGCCGTGGACGTCAAGCTTCCCGGCATGGTTCACGCCCGCAACGTGAAGCCGCCGGTGGCGGGCGCAAAGCTGATCAGCATCGACGAGTCTTCCGTTCGAGGCATCCCTGGATTCGTCAAGGTGGTGAGCAAGGGCAACTACGTCGCGGTCGTCTGCGAGCGGGAGGAGCAGGCGATCAGGGCGGCGAGACAGCTCAAGGTCAACTGGCAGAAGCCGGCGACACCGCCCTTCCCGACATCGGAAAATCTGTACACGTACATGCGCAGCGCGACGCCCACGTCGAGTCCCAACCCGAACGTGGTCGGGAACCCGGACGCGGCGCTGGCGAGCGCGGCGAAGGTCGTCGAAGCCGAATACGATGTCCCGTTCCAGGGCCACACGGCGCATCGGTCCGGCCCATGCCACGGCCGATCCGTCGAACGGCCAGATGACGATCTATTCCAACGACATGAAATCCTACGGTCTGCGGAACGGCGTCGCCGAGTTTCTCCAGATGCCGCGGGAACAGGTGCGCGTCGTCTGGATGGAGGGACCGCAGGGTTACGGCCGCACGGCCGCCGATGACGCGGGCTTCGAGGCGGCATTCCTGGCCAAGGAGATCGGCCGGCCGGTTCGAATGCAGTGGATGAGGGCACGAGGAGACGGCCTGGGATACCAAGGGCCCGGCGTTTACGTTCAAGATGCGCGGAGGATTGGATGCCCAGGGCAACCTCGTCGCGTTCGACTACAACGCTCGAGCCGCCGACTACCATCACCTCGGTTACAACGAGCCCGATACCGTCCTGATCGCGCAACTCACAGGAATGGGGACGCTCCAAGCCGGCCAGCGGCGGCGCCGCCACGCCTTCGGAGATGTACGCCATCCCGAACCGGCGCATGGCGACCCACGTCGTGAGCCTGCCCGCTCGTCTTTGAAACGCCGCTTCGCACCGGAAACCTGCGGGATCCGAACGGTCCACAGGTGACCTTCGCCAGCGAATCGTTCATCGACGAACTGGCGGCGGCGGCGAAAGCCGACCCGGTCGAGTTCCGCATGAAGCTCCTCACCGCCAGCACCACCGAGGACAGCGGCTTCAAGCGGGCGCGCTCCATCGCCGTGGTCAAGGCGGCGGCGGAGGCGTACGGCTGGGACCCGCGTCCTTCACCCAAGCCGCTCGGCTACCGGAGACATCCTCACCGGGCGCGGCATCGCCTACGCCTATCCGCAGCCAAACCGTCGTCGCACAGATCGCCGAGGTCGAGGTCAATCGCCGAACCGGTCACGTGTGGGTGAAGCGGCTCGTGTGCGCGCACGAATGCGGGCTGGTCATCAACCCCGAGGGGCTGCGCCGCACCATCGAAGGAGGCATGCTCCACTCGCTGAGCCGCGCGCTCCACGAGGAAGTCAAGTTCGACACCGAAAAGGTCACGAGCGTGGATTGGGTCTCTCATCCCACGCTCACGCACGCCGACACGCCGGCGAGGATCGACGTCGTGCTGGTGAACGGCGATCCCAATCCGGACCGGCCCGATCTCCCTCACTACGGAGCTGGCGAGACGGCATGCAAGCCGACGATCGCGGCGGTCGCCAACGCCATCTTCGATGCGACCGGCGTTCGTCTCCGTCGAGTGCCGTTCCGGGACGCGCGCGTGCTCGCCGCACTCAAGGCCGCGCGCGTGTAACGCGCTAGGCGAGCTTCGTGCCGCAGCTGCCGCAGAAGCGATTGCCGCGCGCCTGCGGCTTGCCGCACTGGGTGCAGGCGCCGTGCGGCAGCGTCGCGGGCCGCGCGCGCCGCGCCGGGCTCTGGCGCTTCCAGACCCACCAGAAAAAGAGCGGCGCAGCCGCGAGCGCAAGCCATGCCCCGGCACGCAGCGCGCGCACGCCACCGGGAAACCACGTGTCTGAAACGGCGGGGGCCGCAGCCGCGACCGGCGCTTCGCCCGCCTTTGGTTTCATCAGTTCTGCCGAGGGACGTCCGTCCAGCTTGGTGTAGCGCACGACGATTGGCAGCGGCTTGCCTGCTTCGATCGCGCCCAGTTCGGTCGCGCGGTAGCGCAGCCCCTCCCGGCCGGTGGTGAAGATCTCGAGACTCGGCTCCACCGATATGGCGCTGGCTTCGGCGGGCTCCTGAACCACCACAGTGACGCGATCTGCCGCGAGATCGCCCGGCCAGGTGTAGCGATAGCTGCGCGCGGAGATGGCGGTCGCAATCGGCTCGTAGAACTCAATCTGGAAGAAGCGCTCGGGAACGACGAACGTGATGGCGACAGATTCGCCTGCTGTCGCGCGCTCGTAATTCAGATTGAACAGGTTGCCCTCCGCGGTGGTGGAATACGCCACCGCGGACGGGCCGCCGGAGGCCAGCGGCAGGCGTATTGCCACCGCGGCCGGCAGCTTGACGCCCTCCGCCAGCGCAGCCCTCAGAATCACGAGCGCCGCAGGGCGGTCGTACTCCGGCCAGATCTCGATGGCGAGGCTCGCGAGGCGCGGATTGCCCTTCAGCGCGCCAGGGGCTTGTGCGGCCGCAGAAGCTGGCAGGAGCAGCAAGGCCAGCGCGACCACCGCGAGCGGCGATGCGAGTGCCAGCAGGCCGCCCACCGTTGCGAAAATCGCGCTAACCGCCGTGCGGGTGTTGCGCGTAGTGCTGACGCAGGAGGTCTTTGCCGTAATCGTTCCCATTGGGGGTTCGGACCACCGAGTGGATGTGCTCCCGGTAAGGAACGCCTGCGGGATACATATGCCGGAGCCCGACCGGCGTTTCATGGTCGAACTCGATGAGGATGACCGGGCTGTGGACCCGGTAGTAGTAGACCGAGTCGTCCGCGGTCCCGCCGATCCACGCGAAGTACGTATCGCCGAGACGAGCTTCGACCTCCGACATGCGCACCCGCGCATGACCGTCTCTCATGTTTCCGACGTAGAGCCCGATCAGATCGAGGAACTGCCGTTTCTGGGCATCGGAGAATGACGACGCGCGGACGCCGGCATAGTCCAGAACGATGTTGTCGCTGAAGGCCTGCGCGAGGATGTTGTTTCCGCGCTTGGAGGTTTCAAGGATCGCATCTTCGCGCTGCTGCGGTGTGAGCGCGCGAACCATGGCGAGCCCGCGGCCCTGCTCGTCCTGGAGAATCTTCGTTCCCGCGTACTTTCCGGATTCGGCAACTGCCGGTTCGGAGCCCCAGAAGGCCGGTGTCATCACAACCTGGTCGCCCAGCACGAAGTAGTTGAGGTTGAGATGATGGCCGTCGAGCTGCCAGCCCCACGGTTCGGTTGCGGATGGCTCGCCCATGACCGAGACCCAGTACTTCCCGTCGCCGAACTCCACGAAGTTGTGGCCGTTGAGCTCGCCGAGCGTTTCGTTCAGGTGCATGATGTCGCGCGTCAACTGCAGCCCCTTCGCGCTGAGCGACGCCGCGAGCATTGCGAACGCCGCTTCGCGTTGCGCCCCGGTCATTTCGTCGAAGGAAACACCCTGCCTGGCGTAGATATGCTGGTTGGCCCACTTCCGCCATTCCATGTCGTCGTGGGCAAAGACCGTGTTGCGGCGCTGATCGGCGCTGAGTGATTCGAGGAACCGGCCTGCTGCCCGTACGACCAGTTCGGTTGACACGCCCGTCGAGCGGACTTCAAAGAGTCCGGGAACGATCTTACCGTTCGTCGTGACGCCCGTGAACGGGTCGGCCAATCCGGTCGCTTCCGTTCGCGCGCTCCACGCGCGCGATTGCTCCCGGAATTGCTCGGGGCTTGGACCCTGTGCGGGCCTGGTTGCGACGGCTGCACCCAGGCCCGCGGCGAGCAGGAGCCCCATGACGTACAAGCGCGCGTGCCGTCTCATCTCGGAGTCTCCTCAATCACTTCCTGACGACCTTATGAACCATCATTGTCAGCGGACCTGTGACATACAGCGCGCCCTGGCGATCCATCGTCACTCCATGCGGCCGCAGGCCGAGGCCGGTGATCGAGTCGATCACTTTGCCGTCCTTCATGACGGTGATCGATTCCGAATCCACGTGGCTGACGTACAGAGTGTCGTCGGGTGCGATGTACATCGAGCCCCGAGGCTTTGCGGAAAAGCCCCCCCACTGTTCCAGAAAAGTTCCCTTGGAGTCGAAGACCTGAATCCGGCTGTTTTCCACATCGGCGACGATAATCCGGCCTCTGGAATCCACGACGACCGAATGCGGAATATTGAACTGTCCGGGCTCGGATCCTTTGACGCCACCGATGATCTTCGTGAACTTGCCGTCTTTGGAAAACTGGACGACCCGCGAATTGCGGTAGCCATCGGCGACGAAGATATCGCCGTTCGGAGCGACGAACACGTCAGCGGGCCCGTCGAACGCATCTTGTGACGTGTTGTCGCCCGTGGTGCCAGGTTTCCCCAGCGTCATCAGGATCCGCCCATCCGGCGAGATTTTCTGAACGAAGTTGTCCGCGTTGTCCGTCGCCCAGATGAAGCCCTCACGGTCGACACGCACGCCGTGCGCCGCGCGGTATTTCATGTCGCCAAACGATTTCACCAGCTTGCCGTCAGGGCTCACGATAAAGAAGGCGGGAACGGCACGGCGGAAAATGACGATCTGCCCGTCGGGAGTCGTCGACGCCTGCGTTGCTCCCTCCCACGTGGTCCCGGCGGGCAGGTTGCCCCACGACGACAGGACTTCCCACTTGCTGCTGCCTGGAGCAGTCGACTGAGCACTCACCAGGGGAACCATCGCCGCCAGCGCCAATGTCGCAAGCAGAACGCGTTTCATAGCGGCCCTCCTTTGATCCCGAGCTAGGTCGATTTCCTGATCTGCACGCGACCCACTTTGTTGACGCCGCTGTAGGCCAGGAGGAGGTCTCCGTTCGGCGCGGTCACCATGTGCCGCACGACGCCACCGCCGTTTGGAATCGTCCATTTCTGGAAACCCGCGGTCTGCGGGTCGAACCGTACGAGCGTGTTCGGGTCGATTCCCGATTCGCTGTACCAGACGGTTCCGTCGTCCGCGATCGAGATGCCGTAGGGCTGCGCCTTTGGCCCGGCGGGGGAGGCCCATTCCTTGACTGCCTTCGTCTTCAGATCGAGCCTGCCGAGGTAGCCGCGGGCGTAGTCGGTGTACCAGACGATGTCGTTCTTGTCGATGGCAATGCGCCTTGGTCGGGCGCCTTCCGGCAGGACGTACTCGGCAATCGCCATCGTCTTCGGGTCGATCGTGCCGATCTTGTTGGTGCCGAACAGGTCGAACACCGGCGTGCCGTTCGAGGCGATGACGATCCCGTAAGGCCGGGCGCCCGACGCCGACGCCGCGAGCCGGACTTCGCCGCTCTTCGGATCGAGGCGACCGACGAACCCGCCGCCCTGCACCGTGAACCACAGCGTGCCGTTCTGGTCGAAGATCGGTGTGTGGGGGTCGCGCGCCGCGGCGTTGGGCATCTTGTACTCGGTCACCTTGCCGGTCTTGGGATCGAGCTTGCCGATCAGTCCCGCGCCGTTACCGGTGTACCAGATGTTGCCGTCGCGATCCGAGACGAGACCGTGCGGACCGGAGTTGGCCGTGGGCAGCGGCCACTCGCGGATCTGCCCGGTCGTCATGTCGACACGCCCGAGATTGTTCGCGCGCTGTCCCGTGTACCACAGGCTGCCGTCGATGCCGAAAGCGGGATCGTGCGGGTGGGCGTTCGGCGTCACCGCGTTCCAATCGGTGAACGTGACGTCAACTTTTTCAGCACGCTGACCTTGCAGGCTGGGCGCCTGGACGAGGTACAGCCCTGCCACGATTGCTGCGACTGCCGAGATGCGTGAGCGAACCATGATCCCTCCCTTGAATATACTGCTCAGATGAGCAAGGTTCGGGTTTACGTGATCCTGATTTTCGCGGCCGCCGTCGCGTTGCCCCTGGCCGGGTTGGCGTTCGTCACAGGACCCGTTTCAGGGAGAACCGGCGGATTCGGCGAGATGACCTGTCACGAGTGCCATTGGGACAACCCGGTCAACGATCCATCGGGCCGGTTGACGCTGATCGGAACACCGGCGACATACACCCCTGGAGCGCGATATTCGATTATCGTCGATCTCGCCCGCCCGGATCTCGTCCTCGGCGGCTTTCAGCTCTCGGCCCGCTTCAGCGGCGGCTCGAGCGCGGGGACCAACGCGGGAGTCCTGCGCCCGCTCGACGAATTGGCGGAGCGGGTAGCCGACGAAAGTGGACGTATCAACTACGTTCAGCACACCAAGGCAGGCGCCACCGCGGCAAGGCCGGGCGCCGCTCGATGGACGCTGGAATGGACCGCGCCTTCCGGCGATGCCCCGGTGATCTTCCATGCCGCAGGCAACGCGGCCAACGGCGACGCATCCCCGCTTGGCGACTTCATCTACACCACAACTGCCTCGTCTGCTGCAGCGCCCGGTCCGGTGAAGTAGAAGGCCGTTAGGGCTGGCAGCTTTCGATCTGGTCGAACAGTCGCGGTGACAGATTGATCGTGGGGGCGTTCAGCCGGTGGACCTGATTCTTTTCCACCGTAAAGCGAATCCGGTATCCCTGACGCGCGAGATTGTCCGACTGGTCCTGCATCGCCCGACGCCATCCGTCGTCCATGTCGCCGACATGCATGAAGATGCAGAGGGGCTTGATGGCCGCCGCGCGCGGGAGGTCGCCGGCGTCGAGCAGGCCCGGGTAGCCGGTCAGCGTCGCGAAGTAGCGCGGATAGAGCGCCGCCACATGAAAGGCGCTGAGGCCGCCGTTCGAGTGGCCGGCGACGTGGAGCTTGCCTCCCCTGACGCGATAGTCCTTCAGGATCTGATCCAGGAACGCAGGAAATACACGGTCGGCGCGCTCGAAGAACAACGACCCGTCCGGCGTGCCCGGGCTGATGACGATGTAGCGGCGCCGCTCCGCTTCCTGGAGCCAGTCGACGGTGATCGTCCGCTCGGCCATCTGCAGCGACTGTGGACCTCCGGTGAACACGAGAATTGCCGGGTATGCCTGCGCGGCGTCATACCCGGGCGGCAGCGCAACCTTGTAGGTGAGCTTCAATCCGCCAAAGACGCCCGTCTTTTCGATCATCTCGGCCGACGCCGTCCGCGCGGCGATGAGTGTGACGAACAAGACGAGAACGGCGCGCATTCGGGCGTTCAATCCGTGCAGCGCAGCGCCGCGGGTGTGACGATGCGGGAGGCTGCCCGCCGGGCCCCCGCGGCGGATGGGCCCGCGCAGCTCAGCGCTTTGATGGTGGGGCTGGTGTCGAAGGCGTCACCGTCGCCTGGTGCGGCGCGCAGTTTCAGATGGGCAAAAACGGCGCGGCCCCCCCGGATTTGAGATCGATCGGCCAGACGCACCGCGCCTCCGGCGTTCACCGCCGGCAGGACCTTCAGGCCGACCGTGCCGCGCACGTTCCCGCCGATGGCGAGGATGCGCGCCGCCGCCGGGTCCACCTTGACCACGATATCGCAGTGGGTTCGCGCCCCCGCGCCCATCTGCCGGCGCCGCTCCTCGATGGTGCTGTAGGCGGGCCTTCGCGATGTGCACAGGAGATCGCCAGCAGCGACGGCCGCTTCGCCGGCGTTGTGCGCGACGAATGCCGCGCGCGACGCGCCCTGGTCGCGTGCGCGGATGGCCTGATCGATGTAGGTGTGGTGCGCGATCGCGCGCTGAAACTGATCAGCGTCCCGCAGGCCGCCTTCACACATCACCCACGACACGAACGCCGCCGACCACGGGAACCGCCACCGCGACTCGATGCCATCGATTCCGTTCCAGATCTTGTTCTGGCTGCCGATAATCCAATCGCCACCAGGGGCCACGGCCCAGTAGCCACCGATGGAAGCGGCCACGCGCGCCGACTGCGCGTCACCGGGACGACGGCTGCGGCGCGGAAACCCATCGTCGTCTTCGTCATCCGTTTGATCGACGATCGCGAAGCCGAAGAAGGCCCATTCCTGGACGGCCAGCTCCACGATCCGGCGCCGCACCTGCGCGGCAGGGATGTTCCGGCAGGAAGTCTGCCCGATCGCCATTGCGCCGGGCGCGCCCTTGACGCGCGCGGATGGCGGAAGCACGTCGAACACGTTGGGAGGCAGGCGATCGAAGTGCGCCTGCTGCGCGTATGCGTCGGGCGCGCCATGGCCAGGACGGCGATCGTAGCGGCCAGCGACACGATGAGCGGCTTGACGCGCGGGTTCTTTTCCAAGTGTGGCGATCAGGACGATAATCAAACACCGCGGGAAAGGCAACAGCGCTGGAATCGCGGCGTGATGAACATGCAACTCATCTTCGAACAGATCCGCACCGGCGGCGATCGGAATTTCGGCTACCTTCTCGGTGACAGGACGGCCGGCCAGGGTGTACTCATCGACCCTTCGTATTCGCCTGAGGTCCTCGTTCAGCGTGCCGCGGACCAGGGTCTGCGGATTGTCTACATCGTCAACACGCACGGGCACGCGGATCACATCAACGGCAATGCGAAGGCGTCCGAGCTGACCGGCGCGCCCGGTTGCGGCGCATCCGGCCTGTCCGGCGGCGCCATCGGTTCCGCTGTTGGACGGGCAGGAGCTGGCGGTGGGAGGACTCACGCTCCGCATCGTGCATACGCCGGGACACTGTGACGATCATCTGGTCGTCTTCGAGCCGGCGTTTCAACTGCTCGTGACGGGCGACCTGCTCTTCGTGGGAAAGGTTGGCGGCACGGCGAGTGAGCCCGATGCTCGGCTCGAATGGGACAGCCTCCGGCGCCTGCTCGACGTCATCCCCGACACCGCCACGGTCTGGCCGGGGCACGATTACGGCGTCCGGCCCAGCTCGACGATGGCGCTCGAAAGGCAGACCAACCCGTTTCTCCGATGCGAGGATCTCGAGGCCTTTCTCAGACTGAAGACCGACTGGCCGGCATACAAGCAGCGCCTCGGCCTCAAGTGAAAAAGGGGACGGGAGTCGACCCCTTTTTCACCGGCTTTAGCCGGACCGTGGTATGACTGAAGGTGGGTGCCCGCCTGCGGATGTTGGAGTTCTGTGTATGACCCGGTTCCTCGCGTTCACTGCACTCGCCATCTGTATTCTTGGCCCGTCTGCCACGGCCGGGCAGCAGCCGGTCTTCCGTGGCGGGGGCGATGTCGTCCGCGTGTTCGCCACCGTGACGGATCGGGACGGCCGGCTGGTCACGACGCTCACGCAGCGGCGACTTCGAGTTGCGTGACGAAGGGAAGCCGCAGCCAATCACGTTGTTCGACAACACCCCTCAGGCCATTCGCCTCATCGTGATGCTGGACGTCTCGGGCAGCATGGTGGGCAACCTGCCCCTCCTGCGTACCGGCGCGCAGCAACTTTTCGCGCGGCTGCGGCCCGACGACGTCGCGCGCGTCGGCTTGTTCGGCGACGGCATCACGATCAGTCCTTCGTTCACGCGCGATCCCGGCGAGCTCCGGGCGGCGCTGCCGGAGACGATTGCGCCCGATGCGCCGACGCCGCTCTGGCGCGCGGTCGACGAGGCGCTCGACGCGTTCGGCGAGAGGGGCGAAGCGCGCGACGTGATTCTCGTGCTGAGCGACGGGAAGGACAGCGGGCCGATCGGGTTCAGCACGAGGTTCTTCAGCCAGGCGGAGGTCATCGACCGCGCGCGCGTGGACGATGTGATGATCTACGCCATCGGCATGCGCAGCCGGAGCCTGCGGCCGATGACGCCGGGGATCGGCCCGGGCGGACTTCAGGCGATGATGGAAGCCGATATGCCCGATCCCGGTCTGGCGCGCGTGGCGGAGCAGACCGGTGGCGGCTATCTGGAGATTCGCTTCGGACAGGACCTCGGCGCCGCGTTCGCCGCAGTTGCCGACGAGCTGCACGGCCAGTACCTTCTTGGGTTTGCGCCGCCGAAGCGCGACGGGAAGACACACGACATCGACGTGCGGGTTGCCGAGCGTGGGCTGAAGCCGCGCGCGCGCAAGAGCTACGTCGCGCCGAAGGATTAGAGAGAGCCCGAAGCCTGAAGTCCCTTGGGCGATCAGTTAGAGCTGCGGCACCGTCCAGGGCACGACGTACGCCTGGAGCATCGCGAGCAGACCCATCAGCGTCGTCAGCACGAGGCTGTGGAACACGACTCGAACGAGGATCTCGCCCTCGCGGCCGACTGCGCCGACGCCCGCGGCGCCCACCGATAGGTTCTGCGGGCTGATCATCTTGCCCATCACGCCGGCCGACGCGTTGGTGGCGCCCATCAGCACCGGATCCAACCCGGAGATTCGCGCCGTCGTCGCCTGCAGCGGGCCGAACAGCGTGTTCGACGACGTGTCGCTGCCGGTGAGGAAGACGCCGATCATTCCCAGCCACGCCGCGAAGAACGGAAAGAGGACGCCCGTCCTTGCGAGCGCGAGCGCCATCGACGACGTCATCCCCGAGTAGTTCATCACCGTGGCGATCGACAGGATGAACGCGATCGTCACGATCGGCAGCCGAAGCTGTCTGACGGTCCTGCGAGAAGGTCGTTCCCAGCGCTCCAATCGGCAGACCGGCCAGCCACATCGGGATGAACGCCACCAACGCGGCAAACAGCACAAGCGTCCCGGCCGTCGCCAGAAAGTCGAGGCGATAGGTCAGCGGATAGGGACTCACGGTCGCGACCACGGGCGGCGCGCGCCGCACGAGTGCGGCGGGGCGATTGTCCTCGAGCCGATAGGCCCCCGGCCAGTTGAACTCCCAGACCGGGAAGCGAAGGCCTTGCGGCGCGGCTGCTGCGCTTGGGCCCACCCACGGATCCGGGCAGAGCCGGTTGCCAACCTGTCCGCATCGGAGCAGCGCCGTGAGATTCAGCGGCGGTTGCAGGGTCGACAAGCCGGCGAAATTGCCGATCTGTCCTGCCAGCACGACGCCGATCAGGATCCCGTAGGTGCCGAACGCGCGGGCCACGCGCGACGGCGCATCGGGTTCGTCGGTGGCAATCGCCGCCGCCGCGTTCTCGACGAACTCCTCGCGCGGGCGCCACACCTTGAGCAGCAGCATGACCGACGTCAGGGAAAACAATGCGGACAACGAAGCCGTCAGCTCCGGTCCCACGTAGTTCGACACGACGAACTGGCCGACCGCAAAGCTGACGCCGGCGGTCACCACGGCCGGCAGCACCTCGACCATCCGCTTCCAGCCCGCGAACAGGACGACGAGATAGGCGGGAATGAAGAGCGAGAAGAGCGCGAGCTGACGGCCGGCCGCGGCCGAGAGCGCGCTCGTGGTGGCCTGCACGTCGCGCTCGAGCAGCGGCGCGAGGAGGCCACCGAGCGTCGTGATCGGAATGCCGAGCGATCCGAAGGCCACCGGCGTGGTGTTGGCGATGAGCGCCAGCGTGGCCGCCATGATGGGCGCAAAGCCCAGGCCCGCGAGCATCGACGCGGTGATCGCCACCGGCGCACCGAACCCCGCGATGCCCTCGATGAGCGCGCCGAAGCAGAAGGCGACGAGGACGACCTGGATGCGCCGATCGCCGGTCGCCCGCGCGAGCGAGCGGCGGATCACGTCGAAGTCGCCGCTCGCCTGCGACAGGTTGTAGAAGAAGACCGCGCTCAACACGATCCAGCTGATCGGCCACAGGCCGAACGCCATCCCATGGGTCATCGCGGCGAGCGTCAGGGTGAACGGCATTCCCCATACGAGCCACGCGAGGACGAACGCGGCCGCAGCCGCAACGATTGCCGATCGCCATGGCGCGATGCGAAGCACCGCCAGAAAGATCGCCAGGAGAATCGGCGGGAGCGCGGCGACGAGGGCCGACAGCAGGACGCTGCCGCCGACCGGGTCGTAGATCTGTTGGAAGACGTCTGCCATGGGCGGGGGACGCTTGGCGGACTAGAGGGGCGCTATTCTCGAGTGATCTTGAAAGTGCCCTTGGCGCCGTCGCGGATCCAGGTGCCGGTCAGCGTGCGCTTGGCCGAGCCGAGGTTATCGAGCTGCCCATCGATGACGATCAGAAGTGGCTTTCCGCTCGCGTCCTTGCCCTCGCCCTCGAGGTGAACGGTCCACTTCGTCGAATCCAGTTTCCCCACTTTGATTTGAGCGGCGTCGGGCTCGCCAGGATTGATGTTGCCGCTCAAGGTCGTGTTTTCCCAGAGCATTTCGACAACAACCGGATGTCGCTCCGCCTGCGTCGGGCCCCAATCGCCAGACCAGACGCCGACCAGCGGGTGGCCCTGCTGGGCCACCGCGGCCGGCGTCAACAACGACATCAGAATGCCGACCACGAAGAAGAATTTGCCGCGCATTCCAGCTCCGTGCTTACGGAACAATCGAGCTCGTCCGATCGATCTTTGTGTTTCCGCCGCCAATCATCAGCTCCTGGGCGAGGTTGCCGTCCTGGCACACGAACTCGAACATTTCCCTGTCAGGCTGGTACGTCATCAGCATCCCGGTCGTAAACGGCGCCGTGTAGGCGCCTGGATCGTCGATGGTGATTTCGTAGCGCAAGGTCTTGAAGTCGACACGCGTCCATTTTTCGACCAGGTGAAGGTGCTTCGTGGTCGGCGTTCCGTAGGCGTCGATCCAGCCGCGTTCGTTGAAGCCGACGGTGTCGACGATGATGGAATCGCCCTCGTAGCGGCCGACGGAATGTCCGTAGTAGCTGGGGTCCGAATCCTTCGGGTGCGGCCGGCCGTCCATGTAGATGGGCCGGAAGCTATGCGGCCCGCCGGTCTGGAAAATGTACATGCGCTGTTGTTCCGGCACCTGCACGAATTCCGTCCCGTATGGTGTCGCCATGTTGCGGAATCCGCCCGCAGGCTTGCACCGCCCGTAAGGCTCGATTTCGTGGGTCTGACGATACAAGAAGAGAGACTTTGCCCACGGCTGGAAAGGCACTTCGCTGACCTTGGGCTTGAGACCCGCGGGGCCGTCGTCGTTGTTGCCACCGCGGTCGCGCAGGGCGGTCTCGTCAACGTTCGTCGGAATGAACGGCCGATAATCCTGCCGATTCCACACGCCCTTTTCACCCGGAGGCGCTTCGAAACTCACGTTGCCATCCGGCAGCCGCGGAATGGGCCGATTGGCGTCCGCATTCGCCTGGCGCGCAGCCTGACCAAAAGCCGACTGCGTCAGCACGGGCGCGAAGACGAGGAAGGCCCCCGCTGCCAGCACAGCTCCGACACGATGTTGCCGCCGCATCGTCACACCTCCTGTAATCAACGTATTCGAACGGCCGCGCTTCTTGACGGATGCGCAGCTGTTAAGGAGCGCCGGGAGCCGCGGCCGGGGCACCTTCGCTCGATGCCGCGCCAAGCTTCACACCGGTCTTGGCCCACACGACGTTTCTGGCGTTCATCCGCAAGCTGCCGTCACGCGCTCGAGATCCGTCGACGATCAGCTCGTCGCCCGTCTTCAGCGTGTCGCGGTCCCAGCCCCGAGCGCGGACCTGTTGTGGCGCGCCCATTTCGAAGCCCCAATTCTCGACCTTGCCGGTCTTCTCGTCCGCGACGTTCAGGTAGACCCAGACGTGGGGATTCGTCCAGCTGATTTTCGTGACCTTTCCCTTGATCGTGACCGGCTGGGCCGCATCGAACTCCGCTGCGAAGGAGTGGTGTGCCGCCACCGGTACCGCCGCCGCCACCGCCAGGCCGACGCCCAAGACCAACCATGCGTAGGATCTCATTCCCATCCTCCTCTTTCGGTATCCAAAAACCGAGGCCCCTATTTTACGCCTAAGGCCTATTATCCTGACAGTAATAGCTAGGCAATTCTTCGTTGGGGACCCACCTCAGGGTCCAGCTGCTCACCCACGTCCTCGTATACGCCCCGGGGTCGTCTATCGTCACTTCATACCGGAGCGTGTACAGGTCCGGCCGCGAAAAACGCTCTATTAAATGGAGTTGCGGCGTATGGGGCAGCCCGCCATTGGAGAACCAGAACCGGTCGTGGAACCCCTTTGAGTCGATGACGAGCGTATCGCCTTCCCACTTGCCGACCCCGTGCCCCCAATAGAGTGGGTCCTCGTCATTGCCGTCGGGGAGGCCGGTTTGGGCCCGGCCGTCGAGGTAAAGGAACCGCCAATTCTGATTGCCCGCGCCCATCATGACCCGGATGCGCTGCCGCTCCCGCTCCTCGAGAAACTGGACGCCGTATGGAACGTGGTAGACCCGCGGGCCCGCCTGCGGCTTGCAGTCGAGAAACATCGGGTCGCTGTTCATGAAGTTCCGCTGCCGGTAGATGAACAGGTCCCTGGCCCAAGGCTGGAACGGGGCGAGCTTGGCGGCATCATTGATGTTCGCCAGGAGGCCGTTGCGGTTCGCAACAACGTTGACGCCCTGTTCGGCGAGGATGGTTGCGCTCGGGTAATCCCAGCGTCCGCCCTTCTCTCCGGCTGGAGGGCCCAGCCTCGGTTGTCCGTCGGGCCAGCGTGGCGTGGGGGGCACCGGTTTGGGAAGAGGCGGCGGCGTGAAAGCAGCGACCGTAAACACCCGGCGGCCCGTCCCGTCTACGACGAACGAGTTGGCCCATGCCTGCCTGCTGCCGTCTCTCGCCGGCATGCCTTCGATCGTGACCGCGTCGCCAAGCTTGACGGTGTCCGGGGTCCAGCCGTTTCTCCGGAGATCGACGGTGCTCTCCAATTCGACCGCCCAGCTGCTGGCCGTGCCTTTCGCGTCCTGGACTTCCACGAAGATGTGGACGTGAGGATTCAACCAGTCGATCTTCGACACGCTTCCTTTCAGCGTGATCGGTTTAGCCGGGTCGAATTTCGCGCCGGGTTCGTGGTGTCCCGACGTCGGCGCTGTTGCGAGCAATAACGCGACACCCGTGCCGAACATGCCGAGTGCCGCGGTTCTGATTCTAGGCGTCATGCTTTTCCCACCCTCGAGCTCTTCCCCATCAACGCCAGGTCGCTGACCCGAGCCATCTGGCCACCCAGGCTACTGTCTCGTGATACTGAAATCTCCCTTGACGCCGCCGGCGTTCCATGTCCCGACGATGCTGCGGTTGTAGGTCCCGAGGTCGTCGATCTTCCCGTCGATGACATAGGCGACGGCCCGGCCTTGCGCGTCTTTTCCGTCCGCCTCGATGTGGACGCTCCAGTCAACCGGATTCACCCTGGCGACCTTTGCCTTGATGGCGTTCCGGCCCGGATTGATGGTGGCGGTCAGTTCTTTCCCTGTCCATTCCATCGCGACCACCACACGGGTGCGCTGATCCTTGGCCGGTCCCCAGTCCCCGACCCAGCTGCCGTCCATCGGGTGTCCCTCCTGGGCCATGGCCGGGAGCGTCAGCATGAGACCGACGACGAGACGCACCGCGATGCGTGCAACCGTTCTCGCCTTCATCATTCCTCGTCCTCTGCGGTGTTCGAACCTGCCGCACGTCAAAATCAGCGCTCTTTTATACACCAACCGTTGTCGGTACGGCCGATTTTTTCGTGGAGCGTTGCGGGAGGGGAAGCCGTTCTCACGCCCAAGCCACCGAACCAACCCCTTGCGGCCTCGGCGATACAATAGCGAACGGGTCACAAACGCATATTTGGTTGAGAATGCATTCTCGTGACCGCGGCGGTTCCTGGGGCAATGGACGGCGGGCTTTCGACGCGGAGGGATGGCCGAGTGGTCGATGGCGGTGGTCTTGAAAACCACTGTACCGGAAACGGTACCGGGGGTTCGAATCCCTCTCCCTCCGCCATTCTCTGAGGAAAACGTCGACACGATCGCCCGCGTCGTCGTGAACTCGAACGGCGCAGTGCTCACGTCGCCACCGCCGGCTACGGCAACGACGCGGCGAAGATCGTCCGGTCCATGTTCGAGGGCGCCGTGACGATCGCCTACCTGCGCAAGAAGCCGAGGCTCGTTTTTGATTACATCGACTACCACAAGGTCAAGCTGTGGCAGTCCTACCAGGCCGCGGTCGCCAAGGATCCCGATCTCGCGAAACGGGTTGGGAAGGAGCGTGTCGGGGAGATGCGCAAGGAGCACGACGCCGCGCGGCCGAGATTCCTGAACAAGAGGAAGGACCTCATTGGCTGTTGGTGCAGGCTCTCTATCCGGCAGCGGGCGGAGGACGTGGGGCTTGGCGAATTCTATCCCGCGTTCTACAGCGAATCACTCGCGATGGCGTACAACATGACGTTCCGCGCGCTCGCCGACTTCAATGAGGAGGCCAAGCTGGGGTACGACGACGCCCTCGAAGCAGCGCATAATTTCTATATCGCGGAAATGAAGAAGCAGCAGGAGGCGGAGGCGTAAGTGCCGATCATGCTTCATCTCTTCGGCGACGAAAGCGCGGACGAGACGAAGCAGCGCGTCTACGCCGTCTCCGGTCGGCAACGTCGGAGTTTATCTTGTATTCGCTTGTGCGGCTCGGAGGATAAGGTGTAACGTTCAGATTCCACGCCTTCCTGAGACTGCCGTCCCCTCGCTGGGCGTTCTCCAGCCCCGGCACATGGCCTCATCAAGGCTCTCCCCGCCAGGAATCAGGCTTCTCATGGGCACATCCGCTCGCTCCTCTCCGCTTGAAGAACTCCTGCAGCAAGTCCGCGCAGAATACCGGGACAAGCCGAGCCTCCGATTGACGCCGTCGCAGGCCCAGCGATTATTTGGGCTAGAGCCCTCGACTTGCGTCGCGATGCTAGAGGCGCTCCAGAAGGAGCATTTTCTGTTCCGTACCAGTGATGGCCTGTTCCAGAGATCGGCTCGGTGAACGCAGCCGATCGCGCCGTACGGCGCGCTTCTCACGCTACCCCGGAGGGGTGGTTTTCCTTGACAGCATGGAAGGCGGACTTTCGGATCGCTATACAGACACCACAGGCGAGACCACCATCACGGCTGCGATGGAGCTGGCCTCGCGAATCACGTGTGGAACCCTGAGGAAATCGTGGGACTGCTCAAACTGAGGGAACGAGCATGGTAACTGGAAAAAAGACACGAGGGCCGGCGGTGGGACCATCAGGACCGCGCGGGGCCGCTGGCCAGACGGGGCCACGGGGGCCGGTCGGCGAGCGTGGTCATCGCGGACCAGCTGGGACGGCGGCGCTGTCTGCTGGACGTGCGCCGGCGCTGGCGTTCATCGCTTTCGAGGAGCAAATAGACGGCCTCAAGCACGAACTCGATGTGCAGGTGCGACGTATGGCCCAAGTCCAGGAGCAGCTTGACCAACTTCGAGCAATCGTGCGTCAGATTGCTGCGCCTACGAAGCTTGAGACTTGATGATCACAACTAGTGAATCCGGCTTGCGGGACACGAACCCCCCAGAGCCCACCGACTTCGCCTCCGTCAACGTCCGGTAATGGGGCCTTTTATCGGACGCTCAACAGCGAATCATGCAAGAGACTAAAGGAGCGACGATTCGGGATCCGCAAGCGTGCAACGGGCGGGAGCCTCCCCCCGCGTATGGAGCATCGATGAGATCGTCGGCCTATTGGACAGACGGACTGAACGAGCGGCGGAGCAGCAAGAGGAGAGGGACGGCTCGTATGTCACTTCATCACGGCGACCATGGACAGGAAGCTCTATTCGCTCGGTTGACAAAAACTTCGGAGGGTCACGATCTAGACATGAATTGTTTCATCTCGGGGTCGGGCGACCATTTCTTCATCAGTCTCATGGAACCCAGGACGAAACAGGAAAAGTGGGCGTGGGCCGGATCGTCCGACTCGATAATCGAAGGCTTCCAGCGGTGGCTGGCGTCGGTTTCAAACTGAAGCACTACCCGGAAATACGCGACATTGAACATGAAGTCCTCGCTGTCGATCGTGTGCGGCGCAATCACGTATTCACGTGCAGCGAGGAACTCCTTGTATCGCCTGCTTTTTCGCGTTCGTGTCGCCCGTATGCGTTTCGGGAAGACGAACCCGTTCGAGCTAGGGCACGCTGGTCGGGAAAAGCTTCATTCGAAGGCTTGAATCGTCCGCAATCTGTTAGGGGTCCGCTCGCATGCCATTCGAAGCCCTGGGAATGATCGAGACCAAAGGTCTCATTGGAGCGGTCGAGGCAGCCGACGCGATGGTGAAGACGGCCAACGTCGTGCTGGTCGGCAAGGAATACATCGGCGCCGGCTACGTGACCGTGATGGTACGCGGCGACGTCGGCGCGGTGAAAGCGGCGACAGACGCCGGGGCCGCCGCAGCGCGGCGCGTCGGCGAGCTCGTGTCAGTACACGTCATCCCCCGCCCGCACACCGAGGTCGAAAAGATTCTTCCCAAGGGCAGCAAAGACCCGTGACCGCGTAAGCGCCCCTCGCGACCGAAGCCCAGGCAGCGCATGGTTTGTCGGACGTGAAGTTGCCGTACCGGGTCTGTACTCGAGCCTCATTCCAGAACTGAGCCAGCCAGCGTTCGAGTAGTGCCTCTCGATAGTGGGCGCGCGCCGACAGGTCCAACTTTGGCCGTTGTGTCGGAGCGCACATGCCTCGCACCCACTCCGGGCGTTTTAGTACATTCCGCCCATACCGCCGCCGCCCGGCATCGGTGCGTCCTTCTTCGCTTCCGGAATGTCGCAAATGAGCGCTTCAGTGGTGAGTAGCAGCGACGCAATAGACGACGCGTTCTGGAGCGCCGAGCGCACGACCTTGGCCGGATCGATGACGCCCGCTTTCACCAGATTCTCGTACGTGTCGGTGAGCGCGTTGAAGCCCTCTTCGTCCTTCATCTCGCGCACTTTCTGCACGACGATCGAGCCCTCGTGGCCCGCATTGGTCGCAATCCAGCGCAGCGGCTCCTCGATCGCGCGCGCGACGATGTTGAGGCCGATCTGCTGGTCGCCGCCGAGCTTCAGATTCCCGAAGACCTTTGACGCGCGAAGGAGCGCCACGCCGCCGCCCGGCACGATGCCTTCCTCGACGGCCGCCTTGGTGGCGTGCATCGCGTCCTCGACACGCGCCTTCTTTTCCTTCATCTCGGTCTCCGTCGCTGCACCGACCTTGATAATGGCGACGCCGCCGACCAGCTTCGCCAGCCGCTCCTGCAGCTTCTCGCGGTCGTAATCCGACGTGGTGTCCTCGACCTGGGCGCGGAGCTGTTTCACGCGACCCTCGATGGCGGCCGATGTTCCCGCCCCTTCAACGATCGTCGTGTTGTCCTTATCGATCGTGACCTTCTTCGCCTTGCCGAGGTCTTCCAACTTGATGTGCTCGAGCTTGAGGCCAAGATCCTCGGTGATGGCCTTGCCGCCGGTGAGCGTGGCGATGTCCTCGAGCATCGCCTTCCGGCGGTCCCCGTAGCCGGGCGCCTTGACGGCCGCGACGAGCAGCGTGCCGCGCAGCTTGTTGACGACGAGCGTCGCCAACGCTTCACCCTCGATGTCCTCCGCGATGATCAGCAGCGGCTGGCTGAGCCGCGCGACTTGCTCAAGCACGGGGAGCAGGTCCTTCATGGAGCTAATTTTCTTCTCGTGGATCAAGATGACGGGGTTTTCGAGCACGACTTCCATGCGCTCAGGGTCCGTCACGAAGTAGGGCGACAGGTAGCCGCGATCGAACTGCATGCCCTCGACGACGTCGAGCGACGTCTCGATGCTCTTGGCCTCTTCGACCGTGATCACGCCGTCTTTGCCGACCTTGTCCATCGCATCGGCGATGATCTTCCCGATCGTCTCGTCGTTGTTCGCCGAGATGGTGCCGACCTGGGCGACCATGTTGCCACTCACCGGCTTCGACATCCTTTTCAACTCCGCGGTGAGCGCCTCCACCGCTTTTTCGATACCGCGCTTGACGTCCATCGGGTTCGCGCCGGCCGCGACGTTCTTCGCGCCCTCCCGGTAGATCGCCTGGGCGAGCACGGTGGCGGTCGTGGTGCCATCACCGGCCGTGTCCGACGTCTTGCTCGCGACCTCGCGCAGCATCTGCGCGCCCATGTTTTCCAGCGGATCCTTGAGGTCGATTTCCTTGGCGACGGTGACCCCATCCTTCGTGATAGTCGGCGAACCGAACGTCTTGTCGATCACGACGTTGCGGCCTTTGGGACCGAGGGTCACCTTGACCGCGTCGGCCAGCTGGTTGATGCCGCGTAACACGGCCTGCCGTGAGTGCTCGCCGTACACAATCTGTTTTGCCATGTCAGCGTCCCTTCCTGGTGGTGGCGCCCTTGGGGGTGCTGGCGCCCTCGATCGCGGCGAGCACTTCGTCTTCCTTCATGATCAGGTACTCCACGCCGTCCAGCTTGATCTCCTGGCCCGAGTACTTGCCGAAGAGGATGGTGTCGCCCGCTTTCACGTCGAGCTTCACCCGGTCACCGTCGTCGCTCACTTTGCCGTTGCCCGCGGCGATCACCGTGCCCCGCTGCGGTTTTTCCTTGGCGGAATCGGGGATGATGATGCCGCCGATTTGCTGTTCGCCTTCGTCGAGGCGTTGAACGAGGATCCGGTCGTGTAGCGGTCTGACATGCATGAGGTCACTCCCAACTGGCGTGAACGGATGGACGACGCTTCGTCACCGGAAGCGAAAGACGTGGCCGCTCTGCCGGCGAACCGATCGAAGAGGTGATGACGCTCGCTTGATGAGGGCTGTGGCTCGGGGCCGGGTCACGTCCGGCGAGGGGCGGCAGTGCTCAGGAAGGCAATTGGCTTCTAGTTATACGCGCGCGCGGCGGTATTAGCAAACCGCACGACTGTGAGACCGCCGGCAGCGCTCGTGTCTCACCCGCGAGGATGACCGAAGGCGACGATTTCATTCAGGTGAATGGCGGCCGTTGCGGGAAGTCCCTACTCGTGCCGGCAAAAGGTTGATGATGCCGCCGAGCGTCGTGAGGCGTTGACGCGCCTCTGCGGACATCATCACCTTCGACCAGCGAGGCACAGGTGCATCAGAGCCGAGCCTGGCGGTGCCTGGCCGGCTAGACGGAAGACGTGGTTAACGCTTCACTCGGTTCAGCGCGCGCCGCACAGCATCGATGTCTCGCTTAATGGCCGCGACCATCGCTGCGGCGATGCTCGTGGTTTGGCCGGCTCGGGTCAGTTCGCGCGTCAAATCATCGGACAGGTCGCGGATGCGTTCCACGCGCGCGACGATGCCTGGCAAGGAACGTGGCATGGGTGACACTCTAGGCGACGGGACCGATGGGAGTCTGTTCGATTCAAACGGAGGCGGAGACGGCACAGCGTGGCGGGCTTTCCCTAGGTTGGGGCTGCAAAGCGCTCGCCGAAGGGCTACCGGGTCACATTTTGGCGCGAGCTGGTCGGCCTACACATACGGCGTGGTAACGTGAACGCATGGTGTGGCTCTTTGAACGCAGCGACGAATCGCTGATACGACCGCGTAGGCGAAGTTCGCCCCTGACCGCTAGCAACGTTTCGCTTCGCCAGCGCGTCCGCAAGTAATGGCACAGCACCCTTATCAGACACGGGTGTGGGACGGACTGCCGCCTGCGGATGCCCGTCCTAATGGTTGACATCCTACCCAAGCAGCGCGATACTCATGTCGCATGTCTACCCGAAACGACGAACAGGCCCGAGTCGCCTTGCTGCAAGGCACGCTGGACTTGTGATCCTACGGACACTTCTTTTTGGACCACAGCACGGGCCGGGCATCGCCCGCTCCATCCAGCAGCAGTCGGAAGATACCCTGCTTGTGGATCATGGCTCGCTGTATCCGGCCCTTCAACGCCTCGAATCGGAGCCGCTGGATTCGCGCCGAGTGGGGCACGTCAGATAACAATCGCAAAGCACGCTTTTATGAGTTGACGAAGGCGGGCCGGAAGCAACTGGTCGCCGAAACGCAGCGGTGGCGAAGGCTCACCACTGCGATCGGACGCATTCTCGGACCAGAGGAGGCGTAACCATGTGGGGATGGCGCAAGCGGTAACAGACGAGGACTTCAGCGAGGAGATCCGAGCGAACATCGCGCTCGACACGAATCGGCTCATCGCCGAAGGTATGAGCCCGGAGGAGGCCAGGGCGGCCGCTCATCGCGCCTTCGGGAATGTCACGCGAGCGCAAGAGCGATTCTACGAATCGCGCCGCATAATTTGGCTGGACGACCTACAGCGCGACATCCGCTACGCGTTCCGTACGTTCCGTCGCGCGCCGCTCGCCGCGCTCACCATCGTCGCGACGGTGGCACTCGGCCTTGGGCTCGTCACCGCGGTGTTCGCGGTCTACAGCATGATTCTTTCTTCGTGCCGATGCCGTGCGGAGCCCCGGCGAGCTGTTTGCCGTGGAGCACTGACAGGACCCGGCGACGCGGATGAGGTGGTCCCGTTCACACGGCCCGAGTACGAGGCGATGCGCCGCGAGACGAGCGTCTTCACCGATGGCTCGCGATGCTGCGCCCCGTCGGGACACGCATGGAGGGCCGCCCGGTGAGCTCCACGCTCGTCACCGAAAATCTTCCAGGTGCTGGGTGTCCAGGCGGCGCTCGGGCGCACGTTGATGCGCGGAGACGACGACAGGTTTGGCGGCCGGCCGGTGATCGTGCTCAGTCACGTGGCATGGAACGGACAGTTCGCGGCCGATCCGACCGTGATCGGCCGCAGCGTGCAAATCAACGGTCGGCCCTACGAAATATTGGGGATCATGCCCGAGGACTTTCGTGGCCTGCAGATCAGCGCGCCCGATTACTGGGCGCCGCTCGCCATCGCCGGGCAGTTCCGCGATGACTATGCAGGCAAGGAGGACGGAATCCCGGTCGAGGTCGTCGGGCGGCTGAAGCCCGGGCATTTCGCCGGAGGCGGCGACGGCTGCGCTCACGGCGTGGACGTTCGCACAAAACGAGTCCGCCGCCCTCGCGCGCGGAGAGGACGCGGGTCTGCGGGCCTCGCCTCGATCAAGCTGAGACCGCAGCAGGGTACCGCCCCGGTCGATCTGGTTCAGAGCTTGATGGCCTTCTCGCCGATCTTCTTCACCTTCGGGCTGATCCTGATGATTGGCTGCGCCAACGTCGGCAACCTGCTCCTCGCCCGCGGTGTCTCGCGCCAGCGGGAGCTCGGCATCCGGCTGTCGCTTGGCGCCTCGCGCTGGCGCATCGTCCGGCAGCTGCTCACGGAGAACCTTCTTCTTGCACTTGCGGCGGCGGCATGCGGCCTTGCTGGTCTCGCGGTTGTTTCTGGCGGCTGTGCTTCATGCCGCGACGACCACAGCGTCTGGGGATTCGGTGATCTTCGAGGTCGAGCTCGGCCGCTTCGGGCCGCGCGCAGACTGGCGGGTAGTGGTGTTCCTGATGGTTGGGGCCATCGTCTCGACAGTGTTCTTCGGGCTCGTGCCGGCGTTGCAGACCACTCGCCTCGAGCTGGTGCGGACGATGCGCGGCGAAATGACGAGGGACGCGGGCCCGAGCCGTGCGCGAAATGCGCTGATCGCCGTCCAGGTGGGCGCATCGGCGCTCCTGCTCATTTGCGCCGCAATCTTTCTGCGAGGCGCTCTCGCCACGGCGACCGTTGATCCGGGTGTGCGGACGAGCGATACGATGATGCTCATGCTCGACAACGAGCCGCGGCGCGCCGCGCTGCTCCAAGCGGTGACGGCGCACCCGTCTGGTGGCGGCCGTGGCAGCCGCGTCGGAGCCGACGCGTGTCGTCGCAGAAACGTCTCTCGCCGGCGAGCCAAGCCGAGTGCCCGTCGAGATGTTGGCCGTGTCGCCCGAGTATTTCGATGTGCTTGGAATCGACGTCGTAAGCGGCCGTGGCTTCACGCCGGCAGAACGGAGCGCCGAGGCGGGCGTCATCGTCGTGTCGGAGACGGTCGCGGGCCAGCTCTGGCCGAATCGCAACGCCATCGGCCAGGTGATGCGCCTCTCCACTCAGCAATCGGACTCGTCGGCGGGCGCTCCGCCGTCTCCATCGCGTGCGCTCACGGTTGTCGGTGTCGCGCGCGATCCGAGACGGGTCGTAACCGAAGCTCCTACCTGTTCACCTTTCGGGGTGTGTACCTGCCGACCGGTTCCGAAAGCCGCGGGACGTCGCTGATCCTGCAAGTCCGCGGCGACCCCGACCAGACGCGTCAAGCGCTGCTGGGATCCCTCACGAGCATCGAGCCCGATCTCGCGATCGTGACCGTGCGATACATCGCCCAAACACAGACCTACATGCTGCAGCTCGCCTTCTGGGTGACGATTGTTCTTGGAGGGCTGGCGCTCCTGCTGACGGTATCGGGCCTGTTCAGCGTCCTCTCGTCACGTCGTCGAGCAGCAGGCGAAGGACATTGGCGTGCGCATGGCGCTCGGCGCGACCACACGAAATATCGCCGGGCTCGTGCTGTCACAAACACTCCCTCCGGTCGGCGTTGGGGTCGTGGCCGGCGGCAGCCTGGCCATGGCGCTTGCGATCGTTCTGAGGGCGTCGCCCTTTTGCCTCGGAGGTCGGAGACATTATCCGCGTCTTCGATCCTCTCGCGTACGCCGCGAGCGTGCTG
>CAVVNL010000005.1:0-181568 GCA_963749565.1 uncultured Acidobacteriota bacterium
GGTCGAACACGAGGGCCCCGAGGCCGGGCAGGCCGCGGCGGTCGCGATGGGCGTCCCTGGCGCCGGCAACACTGCCGATCCGGACGAGCGCCTGGCGGCGCGCTTCGTCCGGTGTCATGCCGGCGCGGATATTGTCGTCCGTGTGCAGATCGATGTGGCTTTGCAGCTCGTCGGCGAAGTCCCGCTCGCCGGCGCCGGGCCGAACGAAGCCGGCGATTCTCGACCACCACGCGCGCAGCGTTCTCATGGCAGCGTGGCCTTCCCTAGTCTTCGCTCGCCGCCAGGAAGCGCGTCATGATCGCCGACGTCTCCGCCCAGTGCCGCGTATCGCGCTCGATCTGTTTCCGGCCGGCCTTGGTGAGCGTGTAGAACTTGGCCTTGCGGTTGTTGTCGGACACGCCCCACTCGGAGCTGATCAGCCCTTCCTGCTCCAGCTTGAGCAGAGCCGGGTAGAGCGTGCCGTAGTTGATCGACAGCTTCCCTTCGCTCGTCTGCTCGATGCGGCGGGCAATGCCGTAGCCGTGCTGTTCGCCCATGGTCAGCAGGGTGCGCAGCACCATCAACGACAGCGTGCCCTGCCACACGGAGTTTTTTTCGAGTTGAGTCATACCTATGGCCTTCCCATACGAATAAAACGGTTCGTCCTATGGGATTGCAATAGGAATAGACGGGCGCCCCCGGCAAAGGTTCCCGTCGGTTCAGAATTCACTGGCTCCGATGCGAGGCCGAGCTGTCGTCCGCTACCGAGAAGTGGTGGAGAATCAGGCCTCAACGATGACCCTTAGTTGGGAGACGCCAACGATTGATTTCGTCGGAGCCGAGCGTCGTTTTCGGATCCATGCGGTTATGCGCGAGATCAGAATCCTCTGAATTGCTCAGGATTCTGAAAAAAATGAAAAGTTTGGCGGGCCGTCTGGGACGAGTTTCGGAACTGGCTCATCAGCGCCAGCCCGATATCTTGAGGGCTCCGTTTCTGGTGCAGCATGCTCGGTACCGGGGCCGACTTACTGTTTGCGGCGAGAAGAGCGTTTGCGTCATCGGCAGGGCCGCCGTGGGAGTGGCGCAGGCTATCGCAGTTGGACGAATGGGGGCTTGGGCTACTTGTTCTGCCGCGCGAGCGTTGTCACCCACTCCAGCAGCACGTCGATCGGCCTGGGTCGGCTTTCTTCAGGAATCGTTACCGCCAGGATGCCACTGCCGGCCGGGGTTGTTAGGCGTGCTGCCCGAGATACCGAATGGCCATCATCGTGATGTCGTCGCTCTGGACCGCGCTTTTGGTGAACGCGCGGACGGCGTCCAGCACGCCCTCGACCAGCGCCTGCGCATGGCATGCGCCCATACCCTCAATCGTCTCGAGAAGCCGCGCCTCGCCAAACTCTTCGCCGCCGGCGTTCAAGGCCTCCGAGACGCCATCGCTGAACACCACGATGACGTCGCCCGGATCGAGGGCCAGCGTCTCCTGCTCGTACTTCGCAGACTTGAGCAGGCCGACGACCGGACCGCCCGCGTCAAGCCGCCGGACACCCGATGCGCCAACGACGAACGGCGGGTTGTGTCCCGCGTTGCAGGAGATCAGCCGACCTTCCGCGGTAAGGACGCCAAGCAGGAGCGTCACGAAGCGCGCCTCCACGGCCCGCTGGCACATCGCCTGGTTGATGTTCGTGACGACGGACGCCGGGCTGTCGATGCCGGTCGCCTGTGCGGCGAATGCGAACATCCCCTGCATCATCGCGCTCATGAGGGCCGCCGGCGGACCTTTGCCAGCCACGTCGCCGAGCGAGAATCGGAAGCTCAGACCCGACTGATTCAGGTAATCGAAGAAATCGCCTCCGATCGATCGGCAGGGAATGCTGGCGGCCGCCGCCTCGAGGTATGGCAGACACACAACCGACTGTGGCATCAACGCCTGCTGGATCTTCGCGGCGATGCGCATCTCTTGATCCATCCGCGCCTTCTCGAGCTGCCCTCGATACAGGCGCGCGTTCTCGATGGCTACTGAGGCCTCGCCGGCCAGCGTCTCGAGCGTCGATCGTGTGGCCGCCGCACGAGGGTGCCCTTTTCGTGGCTATCCAGGTACAGGACGCCAATCCGCCGATTCTCGGCGCGCGACTCCATCGACTCGACGTACTGCACCAGGTTGAGCGGCACACAGACCACATGGCGGATGCCGAGCTCCGTGGTTGCCGAGTGGTCGTCCTTGACACCGAGCTGGAACAAATCTCTGACGACGCGCGTTTGGCCGGTCCGGAACACTTCCTCCGGGATCTTGCGGCTCGTCTCGAATGTCACATCACTGAGCGTCTGCCCGGCTCGGGCCCGCGCGAGGCGGAAGTCGAGCTTGCCCTTGGCGTCCGCAAGCATGATGAACCCGCGCTGGGCACGGGAGATGTCGAGCGCCGAATCCAGCACGAGGGTGAGGACATCCTGGAGCACGCGACCCGACCCCAGTCCTCGAAGCCGCTCGAGCAGGTCCGTCATCTGTCGCAAACCGTCTCGCGCACCCGGCGTCGACTCACCGCTCAGCGTTCCTTCGTCGCCCTCACCCAGGAACAGCAGGTCGGCTCCACCGCTTCGGCCGAGCCGGATCTGATCGCCCGGCCGCAGCTCGCATTCGGTGATCGCTTCCCCACCGACGAACGTCCCATAACGGGACTGCCGATCGCGCAAGAGGTATCGACCCTCTTCCTCGACGATTTCGGCGTGTTCGCGCGAGACCTCCGTCCCGGTCAGTTGCAGGCTGTTCGCTTCCCGCCGCCCGATGGTGAAGGGAGTTCGATCCACGGCGACCGTCCGGGTACTCGCCGCGTCCCGCACCTGCAAGCGTGGTCCCGCCATGATCCAGCGGAGTCTACACAGGAACACACCGGGTGTCTCGGACTCTGAGTGGACTTCGAATGGCCTCGGCGCATGGAGTGATCCAGAGGCCGGTCGCGAACGGTGTCAGCGGAGTTCGTTGAAATTGCAGGAAATGAAATTGAGGTAGCGGAAGAAGGTTGCAGGCAATTGAATAGTCCGCCTCTGCGGCTTCGCCGCTACGGCGGGACAGCCTTCGCAACTCTTCGGCTTCGGGCCTGCCCAGCCGAAGCCGCCAAAGGCGAAGGCTGGCGGGGTGTCTGGGACGATTTTCGCAACTGGCTCATCCGTGCCGCCTGAAGAGCAGTCCGACTCGTGGGCTTATTCGCGTTGTCGTTTCGTTTCAGGGCCCAGACACGTGGTTCGCTCTTACTCCCTCACGTACAGAGTAAGCGTCGGTACCGACCGCTCTGCACCGAACGATTCGACGCCTCGGGGACAGCCGAAGCATTTTGGTGGAGCGACTGAGACGTTTCGGGAGACTATTACCCGGGTCTTCTGAGCCTCAAATGGTGCAGCGGAGGTAGAGGGCCACGGGTTCGAGGCCTCGCCTTCGTCGCGAAGGCAGTGGCCTGTGTGATTGCATGCGGGCCCTTGTCGGTCGGTGCCTGTGCTGATGCACTGACGCGCAAGTGTTGGAGGGCGGGATGATCACGACCATTGGACGCGCCGCAGTCGAGCCAGGGACCGTCATCGTTCATGGCAGCGCGGCCGGCTTTGCCCAGGAGATCGCGGCCGGCCGACATCCGCTCACAGCTGACGAACCGATTTCGGTCGGGGGGACGGACACGGGGCCCACCCCTTACGACCTCCTCCTCGCGGCGATCGGATCCTGCACGTCGATGACCGTGGCGATGTACGCGAGACGCAAGCGCTGGCCGCTCGAGGCGGTGACGATAACGCTACGGCACTCGAAGATTCACGCGGCCGACTGCGAGGCATGCGAGACCAAGGACGCTCGCATCGATCAGATCGAGCGCGACATCGAGCTCACGGGCGTGTTGAGCGAGGATCAGCGCGCACGCCTGCTGGAGATTGCGAACAAGTGCCCAGTTCACCGCACACTCACGTCGGAGATCCACATCCAGACCCGCCTGACCACGGCGTAAGGATCGGCTCAGACGCTGTACGCCTTCAGCTTTCTGAACAGGGTCGCGAAGCCAATCCCGTGGCTATTTCTTCAGGATGGCGGAGATGTCGAGCGAGATCCTGACCTTGTCGCCGACTAACAGATTGCCACTGCCGAGCGCCTGGTTGAATTTCATATCGAAATCCTTGCGGCTCAGGAATCCTTGGATCTCCGCTCCGGCGCGCTCATTGCCCCACGGATCGGTATCGGTGCCTTGCAAGATAAGGTCTAGCTTGACCTCGCGAGTGATGCCGTGCATGGTGAGGTTGCCCCATACGCGCGAGGAGTCATCGTCGATCGGCTCGACCCGTGTGGACTCGAAGGAGATCTCGGGGAAAGCATCGGCATCGAAGAAATCCGCGGAGCGCAGGTGCGTGTCGCGCTGTGCTTCGCCGGTGTCGATCGACGCGACTTTGATAGTCCCGCGCGCCTTCGCGCTCCACGCGTCTTTTCCAACCTCCACGGTTCCCTGAAAATCGGTGAACCGGCCACGAACGTTCGCAATCCCCATATGCTTGACGGAGAACTCAACGCTCGAGTGCGCGGGATCAACCTGCCACGTTCCGGCTGGAACCAGCGTTGTTGTGCGTGTAGTCAAGATCCACCTCCGCTTAAACGAACGGAACCGTTAGCCATGCGCGACGCGTCCGCCTAGCGAGGCTAAGGGGACGTTGTATCCCGCCTCGGAACGCGGTCAACCGGATTCGAGACGAGCAGTCTCGTGCGTCTGAATGTAACAGCCGTGTTGCATCAGGGATCGAGGGTCCGCCCTCCGGACGTTCAGCCGTTCTGCTATTGTCTCCAGGGCGAGGAGGCCTCCGCATGATTCTCGTCACTGGCGGTACCGGTTTAATCGGCAGCGAGGTCCTGCGCGGACTTTCTCACGCTGGAGTGCCTGCGCGCGCGCTGACTCGAGATCTGAAGAAGGCTCACACGATGCCGGGCGTCGCATGGGTCGCTGGAGATTTGGGCAAGCCAGAGACGTTGCACGCAGCGTTCGACGGCGCCACGACGTTATTCCTGCTCACACACTATCTCGAAGACATGGTGGAGTTGCAGCACAACGCCATTGCCGCCGCGCGCGACGCTGGCGTGACGCACGTCGTGAAGGTATCGGCGTTCGCGGCCTCGGACCACTCAAAGGCGCCGATCGGGCGATGGCACCATCAAGTCGAAAAGGAACTGGAAGAATCGGGGCTGGGCTGGACGTTCCTCCGTCCCCACCACTTCATGCAGAACCTGCTCGCGCAGGCGGAGTACATCAAAAAAGACGGGGCCATCTATTCCCCTTCCGGAGACGGCAAGATTCCGTATGTCGATGGCCGCGACGTCGGAGCGGTTGCCGTCGTGACCCTCACCACGCCTGGACATGTCCGGAAGAAATACGTGCTGACTGGAAGCGAAGCGATGTCGTACCGCCAGGCGGCAGAGATCATCGGTGGCGTGATCGGCAAGCCGGTGCGCTTCGTGGACGAGTCGCCGGACCAGGCGCGGGCGCGCCGTGTTCGAGAAGGCGTTCCGCCGGCCGTGATCGAGAGCATCCTCGCCATCGGCGCCTATCAGCGCGCGGGTGGCAAGACGGTCACGATCACCAGCACCATCGCCGATCTCACAGGCCGGCCGCCACGAACGGTCGCCGAATTCGTTCGCGAGCACGCATCGTCTTTCCGCACCTGACCGCGCGAAACTGAACTCCTGGATGAAGTCGCGGCCGGCTGGAACGCCAGTTGTGAAACCGGAGGATGGCTCGTCAAGTGCTCGGGCAGAAATCGATCTCGAAGAAGGCGCGTTCAATGACTCGAACGGACGGCGGATGAAGAATTAGCCTGTGGAGTTCGATAGCTCAAAGTGGCCGGCGCTAGAAACAACTGAAACGATTGGCTTTGTGAAATCCCAGGACAGGGTTGACACTTCGGGCTCTCTTCTGTTTGGGTTGAGGTCTTTTTCGAACAGAGGATGAGCGCTGTTGGCGCTGTGGAAACTGTTTTGTAGTTTCCAAGTCCCTTGTGGGCGCGTTCTGTGCGTCCACAGGGACGGCAGCGTCAACAGCGTCTTCGTTCGTCGAGCATGTTCGACACGGAGACGCGATGACGAAGGCAGAGCAGACGCGGTTGTGGACCTGGCGGTTCAAGGTGTTGCAGCGGGCTGGCGAGTCCTCCCGCAATGTGGCGCGAACCTGTCGGCATTTCGGCATCTCGCGGCAGGCCTTCTACAAGTGGAAACGGCGCTTTGACGAATTCGGCGCGGCGGGCCTGTGCGATCGGCCGCGCACGCCGCACCGGTCGCCGCGCGCCACCCCGCGGGAGGTCGTCAGCAAGATTCTCTACCTGCGGCAGCACTACCACTTCGGGCCCGGGCAAGATCGCCGACTATCTGAAGCGCTTTCACCAGGTGTCGGTCGCGCCGTCCTCGGTGCACCGCATGCTCGGGCAAGCACGGGATGAGCCGGTTGCCGGCCAACCAGAAGCATCGGCCGCACCGGAAGCGCTGGCAGCGCTACGAGAAGCCGCAGCCCGGCCACCGGCTGCAGCTGGACGTGAAGTTTCTCGAGCGGATCCCGGGCACCCGCAAACGGCTGTATCAGTTCACCGCCATCGACGACTGCACGCGCATTCGGGTGCTGAAGGTCTACGACGCCTGCAACCAGCGGACGGCCATCCAATTCATCGATGAAGTGCGGCGCCGGCTGCCGTTCCGCATCCACGTCATGCAGACCGACAATGGCGCCGAGTTTCAGTCGCAATTCCACTGGCATCTGGAGCGCCTGGACATTCGCCATGTCTACATCCGGCCCCGGACGCCGCATCTCAATGGCAAGGTCGAGCGGTCGCATCGGGTCGACGACCAGGAGTTCTACCAGCTCCTGGACAAGGACGGCATCACCGACGACATTCACCTGTTCAACGAGAAACTGCGCGAGTGGGAGGACTACTACAATTACCACCGTCCGCACGGGGCCCTGGACGGACAGACCCCGTACGAACGGCTCGTGGCAAAGACGAGAGCTGGAGTGTCACCGGCGTCCTGAGAACCTACATTTAGGTGCTGGCGGAGAGAGTGGGATTCGAACCCACGGTAGAGTTTCCCCTACACACGCTTTCCAAGCGTGCTCCTTCAACCACTCGGACATCTCTCCGTCTTTAGAATCGCCAACTTACGGTCGCGCGGTGAGCAGGATTCGCGCGATTGTGATAAGTCCTCCAACGTGCCGAGATCACTTACGGGCTTTCCCAGTATAGCCGCCGACGCCCCATCGAAGCGGGGTTCGATGCCGGTGAAGATGATCGACTTCGGCTCGGAGCTTGAGGCAGCGCCGCCGCACAACACGCCCAAGACAGCCTCGTCCTGAACCGGCGTCGGGAATTACGTGTGGACCGAAGGCAGGGACCGCTGCAGATCAGAACGCTGGCCGCGACCCATCACATGACGATGGCTCTTGAAGCGAGCGTCCGAGACGGTGTTTCTCCAAAGAGCCGTTTGTAGCGTGCGGTCATTCTCTCCAGGTCCCATACGCCGCATCGCATCGAAATGGCCGTCACAGTTTCTCGGTTCGCGTCTGCGGCGAGGAGCGCTGCGCGAATCTGGTGTAGCTGCCGCATCCAAAGATACGTGTGAGGGCCGATACCGTAGCACTCCACGAGCGCATTGCGAAGTGTTCGGACGCTGACCTGCGCAGCGTTCGACAGATCCGTGACGTGTACCGGCTCATCTACGTGCGCCTCCATCCAGTCGCGCGCGAGGTCGATGATCGTCCGACGCGGGACTCGGGGTCGGCCGCGGGATAACGTGTCACACCCAACCGCATCGAAGGCAAGCGCCAACGAATACAGCAACTCGTCTTCGGCGGCGCGAGCGGCCACGCTGGTGCCATTCACAGCCGGTTGCTTCTTGCTATCGGTCAGGCGCCGCGAGAGTTGTGCCAGTTCTGTCTGGTGAGCGAGCTGCGCGCGATGCATAGCGGTTGCGGACACGAGCGAGTTGAGGCTCGCTCGGTCCCCTCCGGTAACAATTCCGCGAACACGGACACAGGGACGCCAATCGAGATCCAGGAGTTGTGGCCTCGTGCGAGCGAAGAGAACGACTGACCCGCGCCGACGAGTGCAAATGGCGCCTCGTCGAACTCCATGCCGTTGATGTTGATTACGGCATCCGTGAGGGGAAAGAAGACCTGAACCGTATCTCCCCACGTGGCGCCCTCGTTGAAGTTTGCGTCGCCCTCGTGGACGGACTGCACGTAGAGCCGCGGCAACGGCTTGACCCGGGTCCACTAGGCCGACGTCTGGGGGCCGGCCAGCATCACTCGAGTGTCCGATCCGTAGAAATCGCTCTGCGAATTCCTGGAAGTCTGGACAAATCAGCTTTTCCATCGCTGCCCATCGCTCTGCCCTCGCGCAACGCTCCCGCGGTGTTCTTGAGGCGCTGCAGTTCCTCGTGAGAACGACGCGCGTGGAGCGTTACTGCAGAGATACCATCCCTCCGGAATACCGGAGGCGCCCGGTCCGGCGATACTAGCAGTTGGCGAACACCCCCACTGCGCCTTTCAAGGAGACGTGTCGAGATGCGACCCAATGGCGGCCGACGGCTGGCCCTGACGATAGCCTTCCTGCTCCTCCTGCCGGTGCTTGGTCGGGCGCAGCAGCCAAGCACACCCGCTCCGCAGAACGAGGATCTCGCGAAGCAGCTCTCGAACCCGATCGCCTCACTCGTGAGCGTCCCTTTTCAGTTCAACTGGGAACAGAACGTCGGCCCGTCGGAGGCGACGCGATTTGTCCTCAACGTTCAGCCAGTCATGCCGTTCAGCATGAACCAGGACTGGAACCTGATTGTGCGGCTCATCGCGCCACTCGTCAGTCAGCCTGCGCTCATTGACGGCGGCGTAGCAGCCTCTGGCATCAGCGATATCACAACCTCCTTTTTCATTTCGCCTGCCAAGTCCGGAATCATCTGGGGAGCGGGACCCGTCGTTGTGTTGCCTTCGACCAGCGAACCCACACTCGGGACCGGTAAGTGGAGCGCTGGACCAACGATCGTCGCGCTGAAACAGACCGGTCCCTGGACCGTTGGCGCATTGTGGAACCAGGTCTGGTCGTTCTCCGGCGATTCGGGCCGCAGCGACGTGAACCAGATGTTCCTACAGCCGTTTCTGGCCTACCAGGCCACGCGCACGATCACGCTCACGATCCAGTCAGAGATGACGGCCAACTGGGAGGCCGAAGACGACGATGATACGTGGACGGTGCCGATCAATTTCCTTGTCTCAAAGCTCTCGTCGTTCGGTCCGTTTCCGGCCAGCTATCAGATCGGCTTCGGTGCATTCCCGGCGCATCCGAACGTCGGTCCGTCGTGGAAGATTCGAGGAGCGATCGTGCTTCTGCTGCCGCGGAGCCGTGGCTAAGAAGCGCACATCGCCGGGCAAGGGACAAAGAGTCGAACTGGTTGCCGAGCCCGGGAAGCGGATCGTTCATGCTGGTCATGCCGACCGGAAGAAGCGAGTCATGGAATTCGCGTGATGCTGATTGGGCGTGACATTGTTGGCAGCGGCTCGCCACAATTCCGGAGCACCTCCGGTATATCGGAGGGCGTCGCCGCCGGGGGCATACGGCACGGCGTGATGAGCAGCGCGAAATGCGGTCCAATATCCCCATTTGGGTTCGGCCTCGAGACGCAGTCACGTGGTACGAATAGTGCCTCTCAAACGCTGACCCGTTTCGCTCAGCACATCTCCCAGTCACACCTGCGAGCTGCTGAGGGATCCGAGAAGGGATTTGCGCGGCGGACAAACCGAAACACAGCGATCTCACGTGCAGTGTACCAATGCGTGAATCCTCTGATCGTGAAGTGAAGCAGCCAACTAGCCACCAACCAGAGAGAGGCAGATGATCATGTCTGAGGCATCGAAGCAGGACTGGACGAAACCGGCTGCGATGGCGATCCCGAAGGAGGGTTACTTCGACAAGCTCGAGCAGGGCCGGTACGGCCCGATCTTCCCCAGGACTCCCGCGTGTCACGGCTTCACGATCATCGCAAAGATCAAGCCCGGCAGCGAGGAGGCCTGTTACAACCATGCCACAGGAAGATCGAGGAAACGATCGCCGAGAACCCGAACGCGCTCGCGCTGTTCAAGCTGCACTACCTGCGATGGGTGCTCTTCGACATCAATGGGGAGAACTACTTCCATGTACCAGGGCATCTTCGACACCGATTTCGACAAGTACACTGAGGACGCAGTGCATCTCTTCAAGGCGACTGGCGTCGATACGATCTTCGAGAAGCTCGAAGGCTTCCCGACGGACTGGAAGACGAACGCGCCGAGCGATTCATCAAGTTCGTCCGCGACCACCAGTGTCCGAGCTTTCTCGAATACGGCGAATATCCGTATGTGAGTCGCCAACGAGATCAAGAAGGCACTCGCCCTCAAAGATGCCTTCGCGTCCATGCTCGACCAGATGCAGTAATCGCGTACCTACATGGGGAAGAACGGAGTCGCGATGCTGGAACTGGAGGATATTCAGCACTTTCTCCTGACACGCCCGCGGGCGATGGCGGCACGCTACGGGTTTCTCTGCTTTCGGCGGCCGGAACACGGCCGGGCGTGGCTCGCCGGAATCATCGACCGCGTCGGTACAGGACGCGCGATGAGTGGCGCGGGTCAGCCGGATGCGCGATGGGTCACCGTCGCGTTTACCTGGAATGGTCTACGCGCGCTTGGGGTGGACGACGCGTCGCTGGCGACATTCCCCGAGGAGTTCCGACAGGGCATGGCCGCGCGGGCGGCAATGCTGGGAGACACCGGCACGAACCATCCGGACAACTGGGTGGGTGGTCTGGCGAGTCCCGATCTCCACGCCATCGTGATCCTCTTCGCGGGCGACGTGGCGGAACGCGAGCGCTGCGTCCAGGAGCACCAGCAGTACGCGACACAGTTCCCGGGCGTGGAGGCGCTCTCGACGCTCGACCTCGAAGCCACCCCGCCATTCGAGTACGCACACGATCACTTCGGCTATCGCGATCGCATATCTCAGCCCGAAATCGAGGGAATGGGCATCACGCCGACGCCTGGGTCAGGCGCTCCCATTAAGGCCGGCGAGTTCTTCCTGGGTTACCCCGACGAGAACGGCGACATCGGCCCGTTGCCGCAGCCGGAGATCCTGTCGAGGAACGGGAGTTATCTCGCGTACCGTCGCCTGGAGGAGCACGTGGGCGCGTTTCGCCAGTTCCTCAGGGAACATGGCGCCACGGCGGAGGAGCAGGAGCTCGTCGCGGCGAAGCTGATGGGCCGATGGCGCAGCGGTGCACCACTCGTGCTGGCACCGACCAAGGATGATCCCGAGCTCGCAGCAGACCCTCAACGCAACAACAACTTCGACTACGGGAAGATGGATCCTCACGGCTATGCCGTGCCGCTCGGTGCGCATATACGGCGCATGAATCCACGCGACACGGCGGTGAACATGAATCGGCGTCGGATGATCCGCCGTGGAGGCACCTACGGTCCCCCTCTGCCCGAAGGCGCGGACGAGGATGGCATCGAGCGAGGCATCGCGGCGTTCGTCGGATGTGCGAGCCTCATTCGCCAGTTCGAGTTCGCGCAGAATGTGTGGGTGAACGACCCGAGGTTCCACGAGCTGAAGAACGAGCGCGACCCGATCATCGGCACTCAGGACGGTTCCTACGACATGACGATCCCGAAGCGGCCGATCCGCAAGAAGATCACAGGGCTGCCCGCGTTCACGACCGTCCGGGGCGGCGCCTATTTCTTCCTGCCCGGTATCAGGGCGCTGCGGTTTCTCGCGAGCGGTCAAGCGGAGCACGTGTCATGAGATCGAAAACCAGTCCCCGCACGTACAACCAGGTCGAAGTTCCGCGTCCGTACACGCCGGGACGACGCCGTTTCAGCATCTACTGGACGTGGAGTTACCCGTGGGAAGCGAATCGCGACGTCACCGAGATGGACAATCGCTTCTCCACTATCACCGAAGTGCGTCGCGTGGCCTGGCCCGCGTATGAGACCCCGGAGTATTCCGCGCAGTTGTTCCTGCAGGGCATCGCCGGCACGCTCGAACTGTTCCATTTGTCGCTGCTTCGTTTCCAGCAGCTGGTTGGAGAGCTGACGGGACATCCAGTCGCCGTGTACCAGCGCGTCGACCAGGCGGGTCAGAAACTTCCGATCGACGCGGGCATTCTCGACGATACGGACACGTTGATGGTGTTCGGCCTCGATCATCTGGTCACCGAGCAGGAGGCGGCCCCGGAGGAAATCGAAGCCATGCGCGACGTGGCTCAAACGCGAGGGCACGTGCCTGATTCTCGGCCCGCACCACGATGTGGGCGTGTCGAGCGATCTCAAGGAGCGCGCCATGGAATACGCGCACCACCGCGACCCGCTGGTTCCTCGTCAGCAGCGATTCGGCCAGTACACACGGTCGGTGATGAAGGGGCTCGGGTGTGCCGGTTCACAATCAGTACGGATTGCGTCCTGCCACCGTCCAGGGAACCAAACAGCTTCAACCGCTGGTCAAGCACGGCGACCTCGATGCCCGCGGCTGGCTCGAAGGCGTGCAGACCTTCAACTTCCATCCGCATCTGCCGCATTACGCCATCACGACGGACGATGCGTCGGCCATTCACCTGCTCGCGCAGCAGCCGATCGATATCTCGAGGCCGCATCCGTTCACGGAAGCCGGTCACCGCGAATTCAACATGTTCCTGTGGATGCCGCCGAAAGGCGATCGGGCCGGAGACATCCTGCTGGCCGATTCGACGATCTTCACGACGTTGTTCGGCGGCGACGAAAGCCTCGAGCGGTTCTGGAAAAACATCGCGACGAAGTGAAGCGCCAACTGAGTGGGGCCGGACTGCTGGCCGTTTGCATGCTCGTGGTGCCGGCAGGTGCGCACGCGCAAAGCCGCGGCGTGTATCCCCTCGGCATGACGGCCGTTGGCTCCGGCGTCACGCCAGACCCCGGCTTCACGTACGCGAATCAACTGCTGTTCTATTCTCGCGACGAGTCCAAAGCGGATGACGGGTCGACGCTGCCGGTCAGTGGCCAGAACGCCGTCATCATGGACATGAACTCCTTCGTGTGGGTGAGCCGGCGGACGTTCCTTGGAGGCGCGCACTACTCGGCCGTCGCGACGCTGCCGGTCGCGAAAAACCAGCTGGTCTCAGATATCCACGGGCAGCTGAGTGGCGGAGGTGGGTTCGCGGATTCGTACTATCTGCCGCTCATCCTCGGCTGGAACAAGGAACGCGCCTCGATCCGCGCCCTCGTCGGCTTCCTCGCCCCGACCGGGCGCTTCGCCGAGGGCGCCAGCGACAACGTGGGATCGGGGTATTGGACACCGACACTGTCGTCGGGGCAGACCGTGCAGCTCACCCGCAATAACGCGGTGACCTTCTCTGCGTTCCAACTCTATGAGTGGCATACCACGCAGCAAGGCACGGGCACGAAGCCTGGCGACACTATCAATCTCGACTACTCGTTGATCAGGACGTTCGCGTTCGCCAAAGGGTCCGACGCGTCTGCAGGTCGGCGTCGCGGGGTACGAGCAGCGCCAGACGACGGCAAAGACGGGACCAGCAGTCACCGAGGAGCAATCCCGCGAGCGGTACGCCATCAATGCGCTCGGGTTCGTGACGAACCTGGTCTTTCCGAATCACCGATTCAACGCCGGCGTCAAGTTTTTCGAGGAGTTCGGCAACCGCGCCGCGTATCAGGGATATTCGCTCCAGGTGTCCGGGGCGGTCAGCTTCTGATTCGCGTCAGGGACGCGTGAGAAGCACATGGATCTGAAACAGGCTGCCATCTCCATTTCGATGATCGTGTTCGTCCTCTCGAGCATGCTCGGCATGGGCCTCGGGCTCCGGGTGAGCGAGATCGTCGCGCCGCTGCGCAACTGGCGGCTGGTCATGCTGTCGCTCGTGGCGAACTTCGTGGTGATGCCGTTCGCTGCCCTCGCGCTGGCGAGAATCCTGCGGTTGGACGAGTCGATGGGGATCGGCCTGCTGCTGTTGGGCCTGGCGGGCGGCGCGCCCTTCCTGCCAAAACTCGCACAGATCGCCAGGGGCAATCTCGCGTTTGCCGTCGGACTGATGGTGTTGCTGATGGTGATTACGGTGGGGTATCTACCCCTCGTGTTGCCGCTGCTGCTGCCCGGCGTCTCCGTGAACCCGGCGCAAATCGCGCGATCGCTCGTGCTGCTGATGCTGCTTCCGCTGGGAGGCGCGCTGGCGGTCAACGCGAATCTTCCAGACATCGCCGCGAAGATCAAACCGATCTTCGACAAGACGTCGAACCTCAGCCTGATCGCGCTGATGGCGCTCCAGACGTTGTTGAACGTCCGCAGCGTGATGGCGGTCTTCGGCACGGGCGGCATTCTCGCCGGCGTCCTGTTTCTGGGCGTGGGCGTCGCCGCTGGGTGGGCTCTCGGCGGCTCCAGGCGTGACACGCGATCCGTCCTGGGCCTGGGAACGGCGCAGCGGAACATCGCCGCCGCACTCGTCGTTGCCAACCAGAGCTTCGAGGACCCGAACGTGGTGGTGATGGTCGTCGTCGTCGCGATCGTCGGGCTGCTGACGCTCATGCCGCTGTCCCGCGCGCTTGGGCGGCGCGTGCCGCCGGCAATGACAACGCCAATCGGTTGAGACGGCGACCACCCTTTCATTCCCAGTACGTGGTGAGGCCAGGGCGCTGAGGCTCCCCGCAAACACCTACTCCCACAGGAGAGTTGTTGGGGTCGATGCGGCAAGCCGCGGGTGTTGATTCGACCGTCTCTGAGGTGCCTTGCGTGAAGAAGATCGGATTTCTGTCCTTCGGCCACTGGACGCCGGCGCCCCATTCCGAGGTGCGCACCGCGGCCGACGCCCTTCTGCAATCGATCGAATTGGCGGTAGCCGCCGAGGAGCTGGGCCTGGACGGCGCGTACTTCCGCGTGCATCACTTCGCACGTCAGCTCGGCTCGCCGTTCCCACTCCTCGCCGCCGTCGGCGCGCGCACGAAGAAGATCGAGATCGGGACAGCCGTCATCGACATGCGCTACGAAAACCCGATGTACATGGCCGAGGATGCTGGCGCCGCGGACATCGTCGCTGGTGGGCGGCTGCAACTGGGCATCAGCCGCGGATCACCGGAACAGGTGATCGACGGCTGGCGGCATTTCGGCTATGCGCCGCGTGACGGCGAGACGGCCGCCGATATGGCGCGGCGCCACGCTGAAGTGTTCCTCGAACTGCTGAAGGGCGGGGGCTTCGCGAAACCCAACCCACGGCCGATGTTTCCCAATCCGCCGGGGCTGCTGCGCCTCGAGCCCTATTCGGAAGGGTTGCGTGAGCGGATCTGGTGGGGCTCGAGCTCCAACGCGACATCCACGTGGGCTGCGAAACTGGGCCTGAATCTCCAGAGCTCGACGCTCAAAGACGATGAGACCGGCGAGCCGCTCCACGTACAGCAGCGGAAGCAGATTGAAGCCTATCGTGCGGCGTGGAAGGACGCCGGCCATCGGCGTGAGCCACGCGTGTCTGTCAGCCGCAGCATCTTCGCGCTCGTCGACGACCGCGACCGGGCGTACTTCGGTCGCGACGCCCGCGACCAGGACCAGGTCGGCTACATCGACGCGAACACGCGGGCCATCTTCGGCCGCTCGTACGCCGCGGAACCCGACGTGCTGGTCAAAGAACTCGCGGGCGACGAGGCAATCAAGGCGGCCGACACGTTGCTGCTCACGATCCCGAACCAGTTGGGTGTGGACTACAACGCCCACGTGCTCGACAGCATCCTCAAGTACGTCGCTCCGGAACTCGGCTGGCGCTGACCGCGAACTGTGGTGACGCAACGCTCAGGATCAACCTGATCGCTACCGGTCGTTGAGAGAGGTCACAAGATACCGTGACTGCCGCAGGCATCCGTCGCCGTGCAGGAACGGCCTAAGCGTCGCCTCAGCGTTTCGCTCCGCGAATACAACGGCCCGCGGAAGACCACTGCAGTGGGTGGGTATCAAAAGGCGTCAGATCAGTGGCACTTGCTTTGCGTGGCCGTGGCCGATGACACTCTGTCAGGTCGTCGGGGGTTGTCCGGGGCGACCACCTTCCCCACCTCGGGCGGCCGGTCGTGGCGCAGGATCAAATGACGGTTCAGAAAAAGGACACGTCCATGCTTCGAGTCAGTCTCTCAATCATCCTGCTCGCGGGGTTGACGGTCGCCACTCCCGTGGCGCGCTCGGCCGCTAACGCCCAGATCGAGCAATTGACGATCAAGGGCTCGGTCACCTACGAGGCCGGCGAGGCGCTGCCTGCCGGCAGCCGCGCGGTCATCGAGCTGCGCCATCTGCCGGCGCTCCCGGACGCCCCGGCGGTCGCCGATCAGCGGATCGATCTCGAGGGCAAGCAGTCGCCAGTGCCGTTCGAGTTCACCCTGGAACGCTACAAACTCGTCGGGAACGCGACGTACTTCGTGCGGGGCGCCATCGTCTCCGAGAAGGGCGCGGTGTGGAGCGCAGACGACATCAAGATTGACGTGACCGAGTCCACCGTGGACGTGAAAGAGATCACGCTGAGGCCGGTAAAGGCTGGCGCGCCGGTCCAGGGCTCGGCGCCGCGATGACGGTCGCGCTGGCATAGCATCTATCGCCTTAGACCAGCCGCTTCGTGCCATTCGACCCGATCATGGAACGGCCGTTCTTGTCGGCCGCTCGTCGATCGTGAGCTCGAAGCGGACCGTCTCCGATCCCACCCGAAAACACGTTCCGTCCGTCAGTGGCACGGTGCCGTGGATGCGTTCGCCCGCCACCCAGGTGCCATTCTTGCTCCCGAGATCTTCGATCGATGCCTCGTGTCCGGTCACGTTCAGCCGGGCGTGGCGGCGCGAGACCGAGTCCGCATCGATTTGAACCGCGCATCCGCGGTCGCGACCGATCACCGACTCGCTGGCGACCACCTCGATTGATTCGCCGCGCCAGATCAACCGGCAGACGGGCGCCCCGGTGACCGGTGTGTGACCGGCGACGATCGCATCTCCGATGAACGCGTAGCCAACGCGGTGCAGCGTGCGAATCACGCGACCATCGCCAGAGGTATCGCCGAGCGCTTTGCGAAGCTGCGTGACCAGCGCGGCAAGACTCGTCTCGGAGACATGAACGCCGGGCCAGAGCGCAGCGTGCAGTTGGTCGTGCGGCACGGCGTTCGGCTGGTTGCTGACGAGGATCAGCAGCAGATCGAACGCTTTCGGCGCAAGGTGCACATCGATCCCCTCGCGTCGCACCAGGCGAGCGCCGACGTCGACGACCATCGCACCCGCGTTCGGCAATATCTGGCGGATTATACGAGAGGGTCCTGGCCAGGTCGCTTCTTTCTCTGGCGATGCCCCACCGGATGACGAGTGTCCCGAATGCCACTAGAATCGTGCCGATCCGAATGCAGTGTCCTGCCTGCCAGCACGACGTGCCGGAATCGAGCCGCTACTGCCCGGCATGCGGCGCGCGCGTGAGCGCGTCGCAAGCACCGACGTGACTGGCCGCGGCCGACGGGCTGCCTTCATCGAACGCGCTCGACGGCTCGCAGTTCATTCCCGGCACCATGCTGGCCGGCCGCTACCGCATCGTCGGACTGCTGGGCCGCGGCGGCATGGGCGAAGTCTATCGAGCTGAAGACCTGAAGCTTGGACAACCCGTCGCGCTCAAGTTCCTGCCGAAGGATGTCACGCATCGCGCCGACCGGCTGGCGCGCTTCCATCAGGAAGTCCGGCTCGCGCGGCAGGTCTCCCATCCGAACGTGTGCCGCGTCCACGACATCGGCGAAGTCGGCGGCCAGCACTTCCTCTCGATGGAGTACATCGACGGCGAGGATCTCGCGTCGTTGCTGCGGCGCATTGGCCGGTTGCCATCGGACAAGGCGCTCGAGCTCGCACGCCAGCTCTGCGCCGGTCTCGCGGCGGCACACGACCGCGGCGTTTTGCATCGCGATCTGAAGCCGGCCAACGTCCTGATCGACGGACGAGGTCGCGCCCGCATCGCGGACTTTGGTCTCGCGAATCTCACCGACGAGGGGCGCGACGCGCCCGAGATCGCGGGAACGCCAGGCTACATGGCGCCGGAACAGCAGGAAGGGCGCGAGATCACGACGCGGACCGACGTGTACGCGCTCGGGCTGGTGTTGTACGAAATGTTCACGGGCAAACGCGCGCTCACAGTCGACGGCGCCATTCTTGGCGGACGCGCGCAGAACGGCGCGCCTCCGGCCAGCCCGTCGACGCACATTCCCGATCTGGATCCGGCCATCGAGCGCGTCATCCTGCGTTGTCTCGAGCATGATCCGGCTCGCCGCCCGCCATCGGCTATCGCTGTCGCGGCGGCATTGCCCGGAGGGAACCCGCTCGCGGCGGCGATTGCCGCCGGCGAAACACCGTCACCGGACCTGGTTGCGGCGGCTGGAGAGGACGGGCACGCTCTCGCCGGCGATCGGCGCGCTCTGTTTTGCCGGCGTGCTGATCGGTCTCATCCTCCTCGCGCCGCTCATGCGCGACGTCAGTCTGATCGGTCTGACGAACATCGAGCTCGGCCCGCAGGCGCTCACCGAGCGTGCGCACACCGTGCTGCGAAATCTGGGCTACGCGGATCCGGCAGCAGACGAAGCCGTCGGATATATGACCGATATCGACTACCTGCAGTACATCGACGAGCACGACCCGTCGGCAACGCGATGGCGCACGCTCGCCGCGTCTCAACCACCTGCGCTCCTGTTCTGGTACCGCCAGAGCCCGCGGCCGTTGGTGCCGATCGGCGGTACCGACATCGTGACGCGTCTGAATCCGCCGACCACGCGGTCGGGGATGGTGTCGTTGGCCCTCGATCGCACGGGCCGGCTGGTCAGCCTCCTGGCCGTCCCGGCCCAGACGGCGATGCTGCAGGAAAGATCTGTCGCGCCGGTGCAGACGTCAGCGACAGATTGGAAACCGCTGTTCGCAGAGGCCGGTCTGGCAATCGCGCAGTTCTCTCCGGCGCAGCCGCAATGGATGCCGCCGATCTTCGCGGACAGTCGTGCAGCGTGGCAGGGCACGTATCCCGATCGCCGCGACGTGCCGATTCGGATCGAAGCGGCGGCCGTTCTGGGAAAGCCGGTCTACTTCGAGATCGTCGCGCCGTGGACCCTTCCGACGAACGAAGACCGTGGCCTCGGTCAGACGTCAGGAGAGCGCGTCGGCCTTCTCATGCGCACAGCCGTGGCGCCGCTTGCCTTTGCGATCGCCGTGCTGCTGGCGCTGCGGAATCTGCGTCTCGGCCGAGGGGATCGCCGAGGGGCGTTGCGGTTGAGCATCTTCATTCTTGCCGTCGGTGCTGCGAGCAATGCTCTCCAAACCGGAGACCTCCAGGTGCTCACCAAAGCTCCGCCGGACGTCGTGTTCGTCCCAGCCTTCGTATGGTTGCTGTATATCGCGCTCGAGCCACACATCCGGCGGATCTGGCCGGGAATCATGATCGGATGGAGCCGATTGCTGGCGGGCAGCGTTCGCGACCCGCTGGTGGGACGCGATGTGCTGGTCGGTGTGCTCGTCGCGATTGGCAACGGATTGATCTTCGGTCTTCATACGTTCCTGCGGTACTGGTCGGGCCGGCCGCCGCAGTTTCCTGTTGGCGCCTCCGGCAATCCGTTCGACGGAATGGCCGCCTCGAGCGACCTGCTCCTCGGCGGGCGCTACGCGCTCTCGCGAATCGTCGGCTCGATGGTGAGCATTCCCGTGCTGCTCGGGACAATGGTGACGTTCCTTCTCTTGTTCGTGCTCTTTGTGCTCCTCCGGCGGCGCTCTCTCGCGATGGCGGCGATGATCGTGGGATTGACCGTGATATACGTCGTGGCCCACGGGGGTTGGCTGCTCGCCAACGCCCCGGCCGATTACTTCGCCCCCTCGGTCGCCGACGTGGTGTTGTTCGCGGGGGTTCAGACGGCGATCGTGCTGGTCGCCGTCCGGTTCGGCCTGCTCACGATGCTGGTCGCGTCGTTTGTGAGCGTGCTGTTGGCCGTACTGCCGATCGCCATCGACTCGTCGGCGCCGTACGCGTCGTCGTCTCGCCTGATTGTGGCGACAGTGATCGCACTGGCCGCCTACGGCTGGCACACTGCGCTCGCCGGCCGCCCGATGTTTGGCGCCGTCTTCCTCCGCGACGAGCCCGCCCGCCACTCCTGATCAGGGAAACCTCAAGGTTTCCTCAAGCCCGGATCGCTTCGAGCCGCGTTATGGTGGCGTTCAGGAGGCGGTCATGAATAACACAAAGTCTGAAGAGGTGGTGTTCGAGACGATCGCGAGCTGCACGATGGTGATCGCTGCACTCGCGATCACGGCGCTGCTGTATCAACTGATCAGCGTGGCAGCGCCTCTTCTCAAATCGATGGTGTTTCCACAGGTGCTCGCCCAGGGCGCTTCCAGGACGCTGGTCGCGGTGTTCGCCCACGCCGACGACGAGGGCGCCGCGGCACCGATTCTCGCGCGCTATGCCCGCGAGGGCGTGCAGGTCTACCTGGTCATCGCTACGGATGGCGCCCAGGGTGGCGCGCATACGTCGATCCCGCGTGGCCCGGAACTCGCCCGCGTGCGCAGCGAAGAGGCTCGCTGCGCGGCGGACGCGCTCGGGATCCATCCACCGATTCTGCTCGGCTTTCCGGACGCACAGCTCGGCAACTACATGGAGGATCGCACGCGTCTCTTTCAGTTGACGGCGCGGGTGCAGGAAGAGCTGCAACGGCTCCGTCCCGACGCGGTGATCACGTGGGGACCCGATGGAGCAACGGGCCATCCGGACCATCGGATCGTGAGCAGCGTCGTGACACAGCTGGTTCGGGCCGGCGCACCCGGCGCGCCGGAGCGTCTGTTCTACGCGTCGCTTCCCGTCGAGGGATTTCGCGTGATGAATCCGGCACGTGGAGAGCCGCCCTTCCTGATCCCACTGGCGAAGTATTTCAGCGCCCGCGTCTCGTTTTCCACGGCGGACTTCGAAGCGTCCCGGCGATCGACGGCGTGCCATAAAACGCAGTACTCGGACGACATCGTGCAAAGGGTGTCTGAGGCGATGAGAGGCGCATTGAAAGGGGAACTGCCGCTTGCTCCGTTGTTCACGACGGCTGGCACGACTGACCTGTTCCGGTAAAGCGGTGATTGATTGCCTTCGCCGTTCTGCCAGCCACTGCCATCGTCGTCAATGGGCGCGGAGCGCCAGATGTGCGCCGGACGGCTGCAATTCATCCTGGGGGCCGCGTTGGGTGGTTTCTGGTGCTGTCGGCAGCCATATGCGCAGAATTCGCCATAGAATGAGTCGATCTGAATAGGGAAACGAACTCGATGATCATGAAATCGACTCCAAGGGCCACCGCCGACACGGCCGGCACGTCCTCGCGTGACGACATGATCTGGATCGCGGGCGGCACATTCCGTATGGGATCGGCGGAGTTCTATCCGGAGGAACGCCCGGTCCACGACGTGACCGTCGATGGCTTTTGGATAGACCGCTACACTGTCACCAACGAACAGTTCGCGCGATTCGTCGCAGAGACCGGCTATGTGACCGTGGCGGAGCGCGCCCCCAAACCTGACGATTTTCCAGGCGCCCTGCCGGAGAATCTCGTCCCGGGTTCGATGGTCTTCAAGAAGAGAACGGGCCCTGTCGATCTGCGCAACTACGCCAACTGGTGGGCGTGGGTGCCCGGAGCGTGCTGGCGTAGTCCGAAGGGCCCGCAGAGGGACCTCGAAGGTCTGGCTCACCACCCCGTGGTCCACGTCGCGTTCGAGGACGTCGAGGCCTACGCGCGCTGGACGGGCAAAGCGCTACCGACCGAGGCCGAGTGGGAGTTCGCGGCGCGAGGCGGACTCGATGGGGCAACGTTCACGTGGGGTAACGAGGAATTCCCCGAAGGCATGGCCATGGTGAACTCATGGCAGGGTGAGTTCCCCTGGCAGAACCTGCTCACCGACGGTCACGAAGGGACCTCTCCGGTCGGCTCATTCCCAGCGAATGACTACGGCCTGCACGACATGGCCGGTAATGTGTGGGAGTGGACAAGCGATTGGTACGAGCCCCGCGGCGCGAATCCGGCGGTCAAGTCGTGCTGTATGGGCTCGGTCAATCCCCGCGTGCTCTCACCGGAAAAGAGCTTCAACCCGCATCAGCCCCAGTTCCGCATTCCGCGCCGCGTGGTCAAGGGCGGTTCGCACCTGTGCGCGCCGAACTACTGCTTCCGCTATCGTCCCGCCGCCAGGCAGCCGCAGATGATCGACACTGGAATGGCCCACATCGGCTTCCGGTGCATCGTCAGGCCCGAACGCTCCTGAGTTCAGACTCGGGTGGCGTGGCTCGTCGGCGCGAAACCCGCGAGACCGCCAACGCATCCACGTGCAACACCATCGCCGTCCCAACGTCACAGCGTTTGTGACGGTGTCACTGTACTCGCTTGACCGCGGGCAAGCGGTACGCTTCTCTGATTTGCTCCGACGTGAGTGCTGTGTTCATCGCCATCTACACTCTCTCGATCTAACGCTGAGGGGTCGGGCCGTCGCCGGCTGGAAACACTGTTTTCCAGTCGTCCTTCATGCTGACGACAGTCCAGCCTTTGGCCACGGCCTCGTCCCATCCTTTGTTGAACTGCTGCAGCCGGTCTGCGCGGTCGTACGCAAATTCGCGCGCCGCATCGTCGTGATGGACGAACAGCGCGAAACGCGCGCCCGTCCCGGCTGTGGCCCACTGCAGCATCTGCAGGTCGCCGTCCGAGTTGCCGAACGCGGCGATCGGGTGCCGCCCAATCTGTCGCTGTATGCCGACCGGCTTGCCCTCCTTGTCGTCGATCAGGTCGATCTCCGCCAGCTTGATCAGGACCGGCGTGCCGTCCCGCAGCTCGAGCTTCAGCTTGCCGCTGCTGCCCACGACCTGCTCCGGCGGGATGCCGTAGACCCGCTCCGCCCACGGGCGCATGAACTCGACGCCGCCCCCCGAGACGATGAAGGTCTTGAATCCGTTGGCGCGCAGGTAGGAGAGCACTTCCAGCATCGGCTGGTACACCATCTCGGTGAACAGCCGACCGGTTTGCGGATGCTTCGCCGTGGCGATCCACTCCTTGACCGAGGCCGAGAACTCGTCGGTCGTCATCCCGGTGTGTGTGGCGGCCATGATCGCGAGCACACCCTTCTCGCCACCCGCTGCGACGCCGGCCATGTCGCCCTTGAGGACCGAAGCAAACGGCTCGCTCGTCTTCCATTCCGGGTGCTGCGGCGCGAGCGCCTTCACACGATCGAAGGCGAACACCACCTGGAACGGCACCGGCTTTTCCGACCAGAGCGTGCCGTCGTTGTCGAAGGTGGCGATCCGTTCCGGCGGCGGCACGAAGTCCGGTCCGCCCTGATGCGTGACCCGCCCGACGAAGTCGACAATCGATTTCTTCGCAACGCCGTCGTTCCACGACGGCAGCGGGTCGGCTGCCTGCGCAGGCGCCGCCGCCGGCGGGGCGACGGGCGCGGCCTCTCTGCTGCAAGCCGGCGCCAGCAGCAGCCACAGGATCGCGAGGCTTCCGTACCGCGGCGACCAGTTCATTCGAACACCACCTTCCATCGCATTGGAGACCTGATCGAGAGCCCCTGGCTCACGGATTGGGAAGCTTGAGAGGCTTCATGAGAAAGGTCGCCAGGATCGTCAGCTCACTGCCCTGGGTCGTCGTGCGGGCATACGTCTCCCACTAACTGCGCCTCGGCCGGCGCGGCGTGACCGGCACACACGAGCGCGACGCCCATCGCGACCCTGAACCGGACACCATTCGGCGATGGCCAGAAATCCAGGTTGCGTGCCAACGTTGACCTCCCGAAGCGCCTGGAAGAGAGGCTTGGAGGATACCTCCAGAGCCTCATTGAAAATCAGCTGCCCGCTACCGCCTCGTGCAACTTCTCCACAGCCTGATCGGCCGTGAACGTATTGGGCTTCTGGATCTTCGGAAAATCGACGAACGTCTCGTTGAACTTCGCCAGGAGCGCAATGGCGCCGTACATGATGTAGGCGTGGCGGATGAACCATTCGTAATAGGTGTTCGACGTGATGTCGGCGTACTGGTACGGATCGGTCCGCAGGTTGAAGAGCTTGCAGACGCGTAGCGCGGTGAAGGGCTCCCCCCAGACCGCCATCGTCCCCTTGCAGCGCTGCTCCATGAACACGATCTTCCAGTTGTCGTAGCGCACGCCCAGGGTGTCGCCGTCGTCGGAGATGTAGACGAACATTTTTCGCGGCGACGTCTTTTCCTTGCCGGTCAGGTAGCCGAGCAGGCTGTAGCCGTCGATGTGGTTCTTGTAGGTGCGGCCCAGCGCCTTGACGCCTTTCTTGAGATCGTCGACGACGGTCTTGTTGCCGGCCAGCTCGAGGAACGTCGGCAGCCAGTCGTGGTGCTGGATGATCTCGTTCGAGATCGTTCCGGCCTTGACCTTGCCGGGGTAGCGCACGATGCACGGAATCCTGAACGCGCCTTCCCAGTTGGTGTTCTTCTCGCTGCGGAACGGGGTCATGCCACCGTCGGGCCATGTGTTCCGGTGCGGCCCGTTGTCGGTCGGTACATGACGAAGGTGTTGTCCGCGATGCCCAGCTTGTCGAGATAGTCGAGCAGCGAGCCCACGTTCTTGTCGTGATCGATCATCGTGTCGTGGTACGGCGACTGCCAGCGTCCGGCCTGGCCCAGGCTCTCTTTCAACGCGAACGGAAACAGGTCCAAGACATTCAAGTCGCCCAGACCGGTTACCGTGCCGCCCTGTCCATCAGGCGCAGTCACGACCGGCAGCGTGTACCGGAGGAGCTGGCCGATGCCACCGAGTTTGTGCGGTACCAGGCCGCGAAACAGCAGCGCGTTGGAGCCCTGATCGAGATCGTAGAGGTCAGGCGCCGCCTGATCGTGAAAGTTGATCGTGATCTTGGTGTCAAGGGATTGTTGGCGGCGTTGACATCGGCTGCTGAGCTTTGCTGCGCGGCCGCGGATCGGCCGAGAGAAAACGTCAGAACCGCGCCGATGATCATCGCGCGGGCCTGCGTCCGGACGGCGACGCAGGGTCGATCCCGCGTCGCTAGCACAACCGGCACATCCGTCGTGGACATGCACGTCTCCGGGCACTGCTTTGGTCGCCGCCTCAGGCGCGAGCCATGGCGACGTCGCATCTCACGACATACGGTGATCTTCACGAGGTACGGTGACATCGAGATGGCAAGCCTTCGATTCGCTAAGCCCCTATGTCGACAGGGGTTGTAGCAATCTGGCGAGGGTGCCGCGGTCTAAGATTGATGGGCAGGACGCACACGGTGTTCCACTCACTGGCTCTTTGAGTTTGCTCGAAAGGGTCGACGGCGAGCTATGCGAATTCGGCAAGCGAGCGCGCAGGGGCAACGCGAGTGGTTGTTACGACCTCACGGGGCCACGCTCGCGCGGTACGATGCGTCGGCGCAAGGATGGAGGCTATTGCCGAAACGTGACTGCCAGCAGCCCGAGGACGCCGAGCAGGCCGATCAAAGCGGCGATAACTGTCGCTATCGAGTACGCGACGAGGTCGCCGCCATATTCAGCCCTCAGAGCCCGCAAGCCGCGTCGATGTTCCACGGTGGCCAGGATGAGGGCGGCGAGCCCGATCCCGATCATCAGCAGCGCAAAGCCACGAGGTCCGATCAGCGTCTCAGCGGCGGCCCCCTGCCGGTTCTCGCTGAGGTACTGAAAGAACTTGTAGATCGTGAAGCCGAACGAGATGAGCGACGTCGACGTTCGAACCCACGCCATCAGTGTCCGCTCGTGAGCGAGGCGTGTCCGATCGACCGCCAACTTCGTGGCAGCCGGCAGATCCGCTCCGGATGTCGCACCCATGATTTCCTTTCGTGTGCCTCAACCGGCGATCGCGGGAGCACCGCCTGCCGGCGTCTCTGGTCCCAGACCGGCCTGCATGGCGCGCTCATTCCCAATCGCCTCGGCTCTTTCGAGATCCTTCTCGAGGAAGTAGTTCAGGAACGTTCGCGGCGAGCTCGAACTCCAGCCCGAGGAGCAGCCACATCCCGAGTCGCCGCCACGCGCGAAGTTGATCAAGACGTCTTCCATGTCCCCCTCATTACGCACCCTGGAAGGTCGACCGGCGTCATCGCCGACTCAACGTCGCGCCAATCTGTTGACCAGGCCACGCAGCAGGGCATACGGGAGGACGGCGAGGAGGAGGGCGACATCGATGGCCTCGACAGGATAAATGCGTGGAAGCACCATCAGCTGATAGACCACGTCCAGGATGATCGCCAGGATGAAAATCTTGCCGATGGCCTTCCATTCCTCGGCAAGCAAACCGGCGTCGCTGCTGACGGTCGGAGAAGATCGTCCACAGGAAGGGGGGGCGGCCGGCGCGCGCGTCACGGAGGCCGTCACGGAGCGCGAACAGGATCGCCATTGCCGGCTGAAGGTACAGCCGAAGCGTGAGCGGTCCGGTCAAGCGGCCGATGAGATCCGTCCAGATTCGAGTCAGCACGTCGTCCATGGTGCAAAGCCCCGACCTATATCAGCTGCGACCCGCCCTTGATCACCTTTCCGCGGGATTCGGATATTGGGCTGCCCCCCGGCATAGAGCATGTGAGGAGGGGCGCCAGGATACACTACTCTCATGACAATCATCACCGCGCCGATGGCGAACCATTGCGTCGCGGTGAGCCGTTCGCTCAGGAACACGAGACCGACCAACGCCGCGATCGCCGGCTCCAGACTCATCAAGGTTCCGAACGTCTTCGTCGTCAGCTGCCGCAATGCGATCATCTCGAGCGTGTAGGGGAACGCGCTCGAGAGGATGGCCACGGCGAATCCCATCGGCAGCACAGCCGGCGACAGAATGCCGCGCCCGCTCAGGGCCAGGCCGATCGGCACGGTGAAGCTCGCCGCGATCAGCATGCCCCAGGCCGATGCCGCGGGGCCATGAGCCCGGCCGGCCTTCTGGCCGAAGATGATGTACAGCGCCCAGCAGAACCCTGCCGCCAGCGCAAACGCCACCCCCACCGGATCCACCGACCCTTCCGTCCGCGAGAGCGGGAGCAGGAACATCAGCCCCAGGACGGCCAGGGCAATCCAGAGGAAGTCGGTCCGCCGCCGCGAACCCACCAGCGCCACGGCCAGCGGCCCGGTGAACTCGAGCGCCACCGCGATGCCGAGCGGAATGGTCCTGAGCGCCATGTAGAACACGAAGTTCATCGTCCCCAGCGCGAGGCCGTAGACGAGGATGACGCCGAGCGACGACCGCGACGGCGGCGATCGCCACGGCCGCTGAAGGATGCAGACGATCAGCGCCGACAGGCCCAGGCGAAGCGCCGTGGTCGCCGGCGCGCCGATCGCGGGGATGAGCTGCTTGGCGATCGACGCTCCGGCTTGAAACGACACCATGGCGACGACCAGGCTCACGACGGCGACGGCCGTTGAAGTGGACGAGGTCACGACGTTCATCGTACTGAATAGGCTGTGGCGACACGGAAGCGTAGGGAGATGTGATAAGTTTCTCCCACACTTGAAAACGGCCACCGAACTGATCGATGTTCAGCGTGAACACCTGCTGAATCGCGAACTCGCGGCTCGGATAAGCGCCGGACCAGAGGGACGTTCCACCGGGGCATCGCTCCGTACGGTGTTGTATGTCCTGGCGACCGCCGTTTGTTATTACGTCACTACGCAGATCGCCTGGGCGCTTACTTTCCCCGATAGTAAAGTCTCGCTCTTTTTTCCCCCGCACGCCGTCCTCGTTTCCATTCTGCTATTCGTTCCCACCCGGCAGTGGTGGGCCTATACTCTCGCGGCCGCGAGCGCTCATTTTCTGGCTACTCAGCAGGCGCACTGGCCGACCGTGTACGCTCTAAACTGCGAGGTTTTCGACGCTGTGAAATGCGTGTCGGCAGCGGCGGGGATTCGCATTCTGATTAAGTCTCCCCTCGAGGCGATCACTCTTCGTGACGCGATTCGCTTCGTCCTTATCGCGGTGGTGCTCGTGCCTTTCGGGACCGCCTTCTGGGGGGCTTCCTTTACGGTCTCCTACGGTTTCGGCACTCAGTATTGGGTCGAATGGCGCAACCTGGGAGTCTCGAATGCGGTAACGACCGTTGTCCTGGTGCCGGCATTTCTGCTGGGTGCGCACCATCTATTCGTCAGACCCCCGAAAGCCCTATCCCCCCGACGCGTGCTGGAAGCGGCTCTCGTCGGTGCCTGTACGGTGGCGCTGGGAATTTTCGTGTTCGATAGAACGCCCGCGGGTCCCAACACTTCGTCCGCTCTCTTATATACGCCGATTCCTCTGCTCATCTTGGCGGCGCTCCGGTTTGGCCTTGGTGGCATCAGCGTCTCGATGTTAATCATTGCGTTCCAGGCGATCTGGGGAACCATGCGCGGGCACGGCCCGTTCCTGACCCAAACCCCCGCCGAGAATGCGACGGCGCTACAGCTATTCCTCCTGGTGACAGCCACTCCGCTGATGCTGCTCGCGGTTGTCATCGAAGAAGAAAGACGCACCCAACGTGCGCTGCGCCAGTCGAACGAGCAGAACCAGGACCTCGGCGGCCGCTTGATCAACGCCCAGGAGGATGAACGCGCGCGAATCGCGCGGCACCTGCACGACGACCTGAGCCAGCAGCTCGCGAGCCTGGCGATCATCGTGAGTGGCCTCAAGCGTAAAGTCGGCAAGCCAGGCGTCGAGTCAGAGATCGAACAGACATTCGCCACGCTGCAAGAGCGGACGGCCGCGGCCGCGACAGCCGTCAGGAATCTGTCGCACGAGCTGCATCCTGCTGTGCTGAAGCACGCGGGCCTGACGGCGACGTTGCGAGGCCACTGCGCCGACATCGAGCGTCACCATCAGGTCACTGTGACCTTCAATCCGGGAGACGGCCTCGACTCGCTCGATTCCGAGGTGGCGCTTTGCCTGTTCCGCGTCGTGCAGGAAGCCTTGTCCAACGTCCTTCGGCACGCGGGCGCACGCACGATATGCGTGAGCTTGATGACAACCGCCGAAAACGTCGAGCTGAGCGTCGTGGACGACGGTGTCGGATTCGTCGCCAGCGAGCGCACGAGAAGCGGACTAGGGCTGCGCAGCATTCATGAACGCGTGCGGTTCATGCAAGGTAACGTAAGCGTCGACTCGCGGCCCGGCGAGGGCACGAAAGTGCTGGTTCGGATCCCGATCGGCGCAGCACAGAACAAGCTCGTCAGGGACTCCTGACCTGATCGTCGATAGCGCCGGGCGCGATCAGCTCGCCGCGTGCAACTTCGCGAGGCTGCCGGCGACGTAGCCGCCGGGCACCGTGCGCGCAGCGATGTTGAGCCGATTCCAGCCGTTGATCGACACGATCGCCAGGCTCAGGTGCACCAGCTCGTCCTCCGGGAACTGCTCCCGCACGCGCTCGTACACGTCGTCCGGGACACCAGTCTCGGAGACGAGAGTGAGCGCTTCGGTCCACTCCAGAGCGGCGCGCTCGCGCGCCGAGTAGTACGGCGTCTCGCGCCATGCGGCGAGGCCGTAGAGCCGCTGTTCGGTCTCGCCGTTCGCGCGCGCATCCTTGCTGTGCATGTCCAGACAATAAGAGCAACCGTTGATTTGCGACGCGCGCATCCGGACGAGGTCGAGCAGTCGGTGATCGAAGCCCGCCTGACGAACCTGCCGTTCGAGGCCGAGCATGGCCTGGATGACGCCTGGGGTCACGTGCATGAGATCGATTCGAGCTTTCATGATGTCTTTCGCCTCCACAAATCAAGACGGATCAGGGAATAATCCTGTGACACCTGGGCCACACCGCTGTCACAGACGGCCTCCGTCATTCGTCTAGAGATCAGAGGAGTGCAAGGCGAGCTGAACCATGGCAGCAACTGACTGGGACGAGGCAACGTTCGAGGCGCATCGACCGCGGCTGTTCTCGATTGCGTACAGGATGCTCGGCAGCGCCAGCGAAGCCGAGGACGTCGTACAGGACGCGTGGCTCCGGGCGCATCAGGACGACCACGCCGACGTCCGCTCCCCCCGCGCGTATCTCACGACCATCGTCACCCGGCTGTGCATCGACCATCTGCGCAGCGCCGAGCGGACGCGCATGGAGTATCCAGGTCCATGGCTGCCCGAACCATTGGCAGAACCAAATCAGGAATCGGTCGAGCTGGCGTCGTCCCTGACGACGGCATTCCTCGGTACTGCTGGAGCAGCTGTCACCGACCGAGCGCGCGGTCTTCCTGCTGCGCGAGGTGTTCGAGCTCGACTTCGACGAGATTGCGAGGAGCGTCGGCAAGAGCGAGGCGAACACGCGGCAGATCCTCACGCGCGCGCGCGCCCGGCTGCGCGATTCCCGTCCGCGCTTCACCGTCTCGCGTGGTGAATCGGAGGAGATCGTGCGGCGCTTCCGGCACGCCTGCGTCACCGGCAACGTCGAGGAGCTGATGGCGGTGCTGCACGCCGACGCGGAGCTCGTCGCCGATGGCGGCGGCAAGGCGGCGGCGGCGACGCGTCCCGTGCTCGGCGCGGATCGCATCGCGAAGTTCGTGCTCGGCTATGCCGGCAAGATGCACTGGTCGGAGTCGGACTTCCAGCTCGTCACGATCAACGGCGCGCCCGGCCTGCTCATGCGCCATCCGATCGCCGGCGACGGCACCTATTCGTTCGACATCGCCGACGGCCGCATTCGGGCGATCTACGTCGTGCGCAACCCCGACAAGCTGCGTGGGTTCCTCGAGCACACGCATTAGCGCGGAGGATGGCGATCGTGGATCCCGTGACCTGGACACCCGATCCGCAGGCACTTCGCGGCCGTGTCGCGGTTGTCGCCGGCGCGACACGCGGCGCCGGGCGCGGAATCGCGACCGCGCTAGGCGAGACCGGCGCCACCGTCATCTGTACCGGGCGCAGTACACGCGCGCCAGGCCCGCGGCGCTCGGACTACGACCGCCCGGAAACGATCGAGGAGACAGCGGAACTGGTCACACGTCTCGGCGGGACTGGCATTGCCAGGGTCGTCGATCACCTCGACTCCGCTGAGGTGAAACGGCTGGCTGACGACATTCATCGGACGCACGGGCACATCGACATCCTGGTCAACGACATTTGGGGGGCTGAGGTGCTCAAAGGCGGGCCGAGCGAGTGGAACACCCCGCTGTGGAATCACGACCTCCAGAAGGGGCTGCGAATCCTGCGCCTCGGTGTCGAGACGCATCTGATCACCTCACACCACCTGCTCCCCCTCGTCATCGCGCGGCCCGGCGGACTGCTCGTGGAAGTGACCGACGGCACCTTCGAGTACAACTCGACCCACTACCGGTTGTCCACGTTCTACGATTTGGCGAAGATCTCCGTCAATCGCCTGGCGTTCTCACAGGGACACGAGCTAGAGGCGCACGGTGCCACGGCGGTGTCGATCAGCCCAGGGTGGCTGCGTTCAGAGATGATGCTCGAGACCTACGGCGTGTCCGAGGAAAGCTGGCGTCACGCGCTCGCGCCGACTGCCTCCCCGCAGGCTCCTCCCGGATTTGCCGTCTCTGAGTCACCGAGATATGTCGGCCGTGCAGTCGCCGCCCTGGCGGCAGATCCCGTCCGTCACCGGTGGAACCAGCGATCCCTGACATCTGGTCAGCTGGCGTCGACCTACGGATTCACCGACGTCGATGGCTCGCAGCCGAACGTGTGGAAGTACATCGAGGACGTCGACGCGGGCCTCGAGCCCGACCCGGACGACTACAGGTAGCACCCGCGCTGGACGTCCGCTGTACGCTCATTCCTGGAGCGGTTTTGATATGTCTGTAGTCCCATACCGCGCTACATTCTGGTCAGTCTAAGATCAGAAAGAACGCCACGGATACCGCCCAGGAGGAGATCATGCCGAACACTGTTCAGTTCCATGCTGAGATTCCGGACTAGCCCGGAACCGTTCGTGACGCATGGCCACAGCAAGTGAGATACCCGTTCTGATCGTCGGCGGCGGTGCCGTTGGATCCGTGCTTTCCATGGAGCTGGCGCGCCGCGGTGTCGAGTATCGCTGCATCGACCGCTTGCCCGGTCCGGGCCGCGAATCCCGTGCGATCGCCCTGCACGCCCGCACGATCGAGTTGATCGATCTCGTCGACCCGGTACTGAGCCGACAACTTCTCGATCGCGATGTCTGGTGCAAGGGCTACGTGATGCACTTCCTTCGTGACGGCGAGCGTACCGAGGTGCGCCCCGGCCTGGACTACACGACCGTAGACTCGCGGTACAACTGCATCCTCGCGCACAACCAGAGCGAAACCGAAGGCTTCGTGCGCGAATACACGGCGTCGAGGTTCGGGAAACAGACCGAATACGACACAACGTTCCAGGATCTGACGCAGGACGGCGACGGGATCACCGCCCGCGTGACGCACGCGGACCGTGGCGACGAGGAGGAGTTCATTCGCTGCCGTTACCTGATTGCGGCCGACGGGATCAATTCGCGGGTCCGTCGAGGCCTTGGCCTCTCGGTGGAGGGCAAGGATTACAAAGGCAGTTTCTTTCAGAATCTCGATATCCATCTGCACGGGTTTCCCGACTGGACCGACTACTTCCACTACTGCGTCGGCACGGATCATTTCCTGATGGTCGCTCCGCTGCCCGGCGGCGCCTTCAGGCTCCTGTTGAGCGACCGCGGCGAAGCCAACGATCCCACGCTCACCCCGCAGCAGGCGTTCATGCGGGTGCTCGAGCGGCATTACGACGGCATCACCATGGGTGACGTGGTGTGGCACTCGAGATGGGAGACATGGGTCCGGCTGGCCGACACGTTCCGCGACGGCAACATCATCCTCGCCGGCGACTCCGCGCACGTGCATTCCACGACCGGCGGGCAGGGGATGAACTGCTGCATGCAGGACGCGTTCAATCTGGGCTGGAAGCTCGCGCTGGTGCTGAAGGGATACGCGCGGCCAGAGCTCGATCGACTCCTACGAGCGCGAGCGAAGGCCGGTGGCGGAACAGGTGATCTGGGCCGCGTCTTCACTGCACGACATCTTCATGACCCACGGGAAGGACATCGCCGAGCGCCGCAAGACCATGTTCGATCCCGGCTACACCGAGAAAGTCGTGAACTACTGCTCGGGCGTCGCCTACACCTACAAGGACGTTGCCGCGCCAGCGCCGGCGCCGGGCGAGCTTGACGGACCCGCGATTGGCGACCGCACGCCGGACGTTGATTTCGAACAGGGCGGCACGCTCTTCGACCGGCTGCGGCACAAATACTTCACGCTGCTCGCAATGCCCGGACCGGCTGGTCTCGCCGCCGTGATCGACCCGCTGAGGACGCGATTCGGTCCGATGCTCGAGGTGGAAACTCTCCCCAGGTCCGCGGCGCTGTCGAACCGATACGGCGCACATGACGGGAGGTTGTTCCTGGTGCGTCCGGATGGCTACCTCGGGTCCAAAGCAAGGGCTGAGGACGCACACCTCGTGCAGGCCTATCTCGAGAAAACGCTGGGCGCATAGCGGGGACTCACTGTTCCACGAAGGCCTGCGCGATTTTCACCGCAACGGAGAACGTGTCGGCGTAGGAGATGTTCGAGGTCACCGACACGACGATCCCGTGCTCGGGGAACGTCATGAAAGACGCCACCATCCCGCCCAACGACTCCCCGTCGTGGCCGGCCAGGCGCGTTTGTTCACCCGCCAGCGCAACGGTCTCGAGGTCCCAGCCAAGACCGTAACCCGTCTCCTCCCCCGAGGCCAGTCGCTGTGGCGTCTGGAGTAATTGGACCGTGGCGGGTTGCAGCAGCTTGCCGCTGTTGATCGCCATACCGAAGCGCACCAGGTCGGACGGAGTGGACAGGAATACGCTGGATCCCGCGTAGCAGGAATAGTCGAGCGGGCGCATCAGGTGCAGGCCGTAGCGCGGATCCGCCGCGAACCTCGGGAAGTAGAACGTCGCCCGATCCGGGATCGGCTCCGTCGCGGACTCGGCCCTCGTGTCGTCCATGCCCAGCGGCTGGAAGACCTGCTTCTGCATGAACGTCAAGAACGGCTCGTCCGCGGCGGCTTCGACGGCCGCGCTCACCATAATCCAGCCGTAGCTCGAATAGCGGTACCGGGTTCCCGGCTCGAACAGCAGCTCACGCTCGTAGCCGCTGAAGTACTGCAGCGCGTCGACCGGCCGCTCGCAGCGCTCCGTGAACAGCGGCCCCTCGTCGCCCCCGTCGTTCGCGACGCCCGCCATATGCCCCATCAACTGGCGCAGTGTCACGGGCCATTGTTTCTCCGGGAATTCAGGCACGTACGTCTGGATCTTCTCGTCGAGCTTCAGCCGGTCTTTCTCGAGCAGCAGCCCGACGGCGGCCGACGTGAGCGCCGTGGAGGCGGTGCCGATCCTGAACCGCATCTGCGGCGCGACGGGCACCCGCTTGTCGAGATCCGCCCAGCCAAAGCCTTCGGCCCACACGATCTCGCCGCCGGCACCGACCGCCACCGAAAGTCCCGGCAGGTTCTGCTCGGTGAGAGCCGCACGGACGATTTGCCGCCCCTGCTCGACCGCGTCGGCCCACTGTCGCACCGGGGTCGCACCGGTATTGCCGGTATTGCGATGTCACGGATGGCACGTCCTGCGGGTTCGGGTGCAGGGGCGTCGCCGTGGCGCTCATGAACCACCAAAGCCCCGCAAGAGCCGCGGGGATGAGCCCGAGGGGCAGGAGGATCAGCGCCAGCCAGGTTTGCGTCCGACTCTTCGACATGTCCCCTCCACCTCCGGAATATCGCTGTCGCACGGTGAAACTTTACATTACAAAGTTCTCTGTGTAAACTCGTTGGGCTATGCGTATCCTTCGAGCCGCCCACCTCGGCATGTGTTTCGGCGTTCGCGATGCCATCGCGCTCGCGCTCGCGCACGCGGACGCCGGCCCCCTCACCATCCTCGGCGACCTCGTCCACAACCCCACCGTCCTGAGCGCCCTCGAGGCGAAGGGCATCGCGGTCGCGCAGGACGTCGCACAGGTCAAGACGCCGACCTTGATGGTGACGGCCCACGGCACGTCCGAGCGGACCCTCGCGCGGACCCGCGCCCTCGGGCTGACGGTGGTCGAAGCCACGTGCCCGCTCGTACACGTCGCGCACCGCGCCGTCGCGGCCCTCGCGCGCCAGGGCTACCACGTTGTCATCGTCGGGCAACGCGACCACGTGGAGGTGCGCGGCCTCACGGGCGATCTCGATCGCGACAACTTCAATGTCGTGCTAGAAGACGATGACGTCCTCGCGCTCGAGGAGCATCCACGCATCGGCGTGGCGGCCCAGACGACGCAGGCGGTAGAGAAGGTGCAGCACCTGGTCGACCTGATCCGATGGCGATTCCCGCAATCGGAGGTGTGCTTCCTCGACACGGTTTGCAAGCCCACCAAGGAACGGCAGTCCGCGGCCGTCGAGATGGCACGCCAGGCCGACGTCGTCGTCGTAGTCGGCGGCCGGTCGAGCAACAACACGCGCGAGCTTGTAAAAACTTGTTCGCGCTACTGCGCCGTCGTGCATCACGTGCAGACCGATGCAGACGTCCGCCCCGAATGGTTCGCTGCCGCGAAGGTCGTGGGACTGACGGCCGGCACCTCGACGCCCGACGACGTCATCGACCGCGTCGAGGCGCGCATCCGCCAGGTCCCTGGAATCCCTGGAATCCCTGGAATCAAGGACGGGCTGCGATGACCGATCACTTCCCGGAGCGAACGCGCTGGGCGATCGTCATGGCCTTCGCGATCGCGATGGCCTGGGTTGAAGCCGCAAGCGTGTTTTACATCCGCGCGCTGGTCGATCGGATCGAGCCGTACCAGGCAGACCCACTGCCCCTGAACACGATGACGGGAGCGCTCGGCAACGTCGAATTGTGGCGCGAGGCGGCCACGCTGGCCATGATCGCCACGCTGGGGTTGCTCGCGGGGCGCACCTGGCGCCGTCGCGCCGGTTACGCGGCGCTTGCGTTCGGCGCCTGGGACATCTTTTATTACGTCTTCCTTCGCCTCATCTCGGGCTGGCCGAGGACGCTGCTGGACTGGGACATCCTGTTCCTGCTGCCGCTTCCATGGTGGGGGCCTGTGCTCGCGCCAGTCAGTATCGCGCTGGTGATGATCCTGTGGGGCACGCTCGCGACGCAGTCGGGTGATGGTGCGGACAATGCTCCCGGGGCTCCCGGGCCCCCCGGGGCCCGCTGGACGTGGGCGCTTGCCAGCGTCGGTATCGTGTTGGCGCTCGCCGTCTTCATGATCGACACGTGGCGGGCGCTGCCGGATGGCCGTGACGCGGTCCTGCAGGTGCTGCCGACGACGTTCAACTGGCCTTTGTTCTGGGTGGCCTTGCTGCTGATGGCGTCACCGGCACTTCATCAGGTTGCCTTCCTACCCACGTCTCTCCACTGGCGCCGGGGCCCCACCCCCGGCGCGAACTCACGCTGATGCCTCGCCTCGGATTCGCATATCCTCGGCTCGGCATGGCCGCAGGCGCTTCTTCGCAGTTCACTTCTTCGGCCTGAACGCCTCTTCGACCTGCTTGTCGATGGCTTTGTAGTTCTTCTCGAGGAACTGCTCTTCTTCCTTGGTCAAGATCCGAAAGGGCACGCGCAGGACGCTGTTCTGGAACTTCACGTTGAGCCAGTGCTGGCCATAGGTGATACCACCCGGGATACGAAAATAGAGACGGCCGACACAGGCGCGGTCCTTGCTGAGATCCACCTCGTCGAACGGAAGCGCCCGAGCTCCCAGGTCGGGATAGAACAGAAGGGCGCACGGCCGGTTCGCGCGAAGTGGAAAGTAGTTGATGTTATCGCGCTGGACCGTCGCCCGTTGCTGAATCGGCTGGACGTTCCCCGACCGCTGCTCGGTGATCGGCGGTAATGGGATCGTCTTGCCATCAGGCGTCTCGAGCGATATGGCGTCGCGGGTCAACTTGTAGTCCGGCGTGTTGTCGAGCACCGTCATGCCGATCTCGAGGAGCATCCATTCGTCGCCGACCGAACGGTTGGTGGCCTGGTAGCCGAGGATCACGTAGGCTTCGTTGTTGTACCGAGGCCCGGATGAACTTGCCCTCCATCGTGATGATCTCGGGTACCCCGGGCTGCGGGAGCTGCACGGTGGGCTTCCCCTGGGTCTGGGCATCGCCCTTAGTCTGAAGGGGCCACAGGGACATCAGTCCGACGAAGGCCACTGAAAGCGCACGCCTGCTGTTCATACCTCCTCCTTCCAAGTTGTGAGTGACCGCCGAGGAGCAGGCCGGTCAGACGGTTGGATTCGACCGTAATATTTGCCGTTTCGCCGTCATCCAGCTCGAAAGTCCCCGGCAACTCGCGGCAGTCGGTGAGCGTACTCACCAGCTGCGGTGAGCGGCAAGACCAAAGTGCGGCACCCCCGCCAGCTACCTGACGAGCTTATTTTATCGAAATACGATAACTATTGCTTGTAAATCACTGTATATTTATCGTATAACGATAACATACGGCTGGAGTCGAGGAGCGTGCTTCACGCTGGCGTGCGGAGACCGAGATCATGAAGGTCATGGGGAAAAGCTCTCTGTCGGCGTTTGTGATGGCGCTGATCAACATCGGCTGGTACGGGACGATGATCCTTCTGGCACTCTCGGTGTGTCTTCTGGCCATCGCGCCCTGGGTCGACCCTCCTCGTGTAGAAGTGGGGCTCGCAGCTCCCGCGGCGTTCGCGATCGAGCCCCGAACGCACCCGGTTACGGCGTCGCCGTCCGGAGTCGAGAACGTGCACCTCGAGGATGGGCGTGGGTCGCTCCGATTCTCGCCTCGAAGCCGTGTCGTCGTGGCCGGAATTGCGGCCGTCATCATCGCCGCACTGGCGCTGACCATGTGGATGCTCGGCGAACTTCGGGCCGTCTTCCGCACCCTCCGCGCAGGACAGCCGTTCGTGGCGGCGAACGCCGTTCGTATCCGGCGGATCGCGTATGCGGTGCTCATCGGCGAGCTCGCGCGGACACTACTTGAATACATCGGCATGCGCTACGCAATGACCAACTTCGCCCTCGAAGGCGTTCGCTTCGAGGCCCGGCCCGACCTCAACGTCGTCGCGGTCATCTGTGGCCTCATCATTCTGGTGATCGCCGAGGTCTTCCGCGAAGGGACGCGGCTCGATGAAGAGCAGTCGCTCACGATCTGACGGATCAACATGGCCATCCACGTGAAGCTCGATTATCTCCTGCTCGATCGTCGCCTCACGTTGACCGAGCTCGCTGATCGGATTGGCATCACGATCGCGAACCTGTCAGTGCTGAAAACGAACAAGGCCCGCGCCATTCGTTTTTCAACACTCGAGGCCCTGTGCCGGGAGCTCAACTGCCAACCAGGCGATTTGCTGACCTCAACCCGAGAGGACGTGAACCCCTAGTCTCGGGGGCAGCCGGGGCTGAAGGCGCAGCGATATGGGGGAGTTCGAACAGCTTCTCAGTTTGTTCGTGGCCGCCGTGATCCTGGCGGGTGTAGCGCGCCGCGTCGGAGCTCCGTATCCGGTGTTCCTGGCGCTCGGCGGTGCACTGCTCGCCTTTCTTCCAGCCGCGCCGTCCTTTACCCTACCTCCCGAACTTGCGCTGGCGCTGTTTGTGGCACCCGTACTGCTCGACGCGGCATACGACGCATCGCTGCGGGATCTCAAGGACAATTGGGCGCCGGTCACGGGGCTGGTGATATTCGCGGTCGGACTCACAACCGTCGCCGTCGCCGTCGTCGCACGCGCGATCATCCCCTCGATGCCATGGGCGCCGGCGATTGCCCTCGGGGCCATCGTGGCTCCGCCGGACGCCGTCGCGGCAACCGCCGTCCTTCGCCAGTTGCGACCGCCGCATCGCATTCTGACCATCCTCGAAGGCGAGAGCCTGCTGAATGACGCAAGCGCACTCCTGATCTATCGCCTGGCCGTCGGGGCCGTCGCCGCCAACGGCTTCTCGATGGGCGAGGTGGCCCCGGCGTTTCTACTCGCGGTCGGCGGCAGCGTTGTCGTCGGTCCGGCGCTCGGATGGCTCACGTTGCAACTGATGGATCGTGTGCAGCACGTGCCGACGGCAATCATTCTTCAGTTCGTCACGACCTTCGGCGTGTGGATGCTCGCGGAGCATCTCGGGCTCTCGGCGGTGTTGACGATGGTGTGCTACGCCGCGACGGTGGCGCGGACTTCGCCGGCCAGAACTCCCGCTCGCACACGCATACCGACGTACGCGGTATGGGAAACTGTCGTGTTCGCGCTGAACATCCTGGCGTTCATCTTCATCGGCCTGCAGATTCGACCCATTCTCGAGAGCCTGGAAGCTGCGGACCGTGAGCGATATTTCGCCGTTGCAGGCGCGGTCCTGCTGACGGTCATCGTCGTCCGCCCCGCCTGGCACATGCCCTTCAATGCCGTTGTCAGGTGGCGCGATCGCCGGCTCGGGTTCCATCCGCCACGACCGATGCTGCGGCCCACCGTCGGCAGTGGCCTGATCATTTCGTGGTCGGGCATGCGGGGCATCGTCTCTCTCGCTGCGGCGCTGGCGCTCCCATCCGGGTTTCCGTATCGCGACCTGATTGTTCTGACAGCCTTCTTCGTCGTTCTCGGCACGCTGGTGATTCAGGGCCTGACGCTCGAGCCGCTCTTGCGTGCGCTCAACCTGCACGACGATGATCCCGTCGGCCGCGAAGTCAAGGCCGCGCGTGAGCGTGCTTTGCGTGCGGGACTCGCGAGCTTTGCGGAAGACAAGTCGATCGGTGGCAGACGCCGTGCGGCAGGAGTTTGCCGCACACCTGACAAATACAGAACCGGACGGTGACGGCGGCGATGCCACGCAAACCGCACGTCACCAACTCCATCGCCGGGCGGTGGAGGCGGCACGGCAAGCTGTTGTCGCCATGCGTGCCGAGCGACGAAATTGGTGACGATGCCTTCCACCGCATAGAAGAGGAGCTGGACTGGCTCGAAATGGCAGAAGGGGCGGCGGGCCCGGAAGGCTGACGCGAGGCAGCGCCGGAAAGGAGATGTGATGAGCAACAAGAAGATTTGGTTTATCACCGGCGCCGGCCGTGGCATGGGCGTCGATTTCGCCAAGGCCGCTCTGGCGGCCGACCACGCCGTGGTGGCTTCGGGGCGGGACAGGGAACGCGTGACAAAGTCCTTGGGGGCCGTGGAGCAGTCGAACGACCTGCTGGCCGTCAAGCTGGACGTCACCAGCCGCGCCGATGCCGAGGCGGCGGTGCGGGCCGCTGTCGCCCGGTTCGGCCGCATCGACGTGCTGGTCAACAATGCGGCCAGCTTCTACGCGGGCTATTTCGAGGAGCTGACGCCGGAGCAGATGGAGCAGCAGTTGACGACCAGCCTGATCGGCCCGATGAACGTCACCCGCGCTGTCCTGCCGGTGATGCGCAAGCAGCGCTCGGGGCACATCATCTCAATCTCCTCATCCGCAGGCCTCTCGGGTTTCGAGTTCGGCACCGCCTACGCCGCATCGAAGTTCGGTCTCGAGGGCTGGATGGAGTCGCTGCACGCCGAGGTCGCGCCGTTCGGCATCACCACCACCATTGTCAACCCGGGGTTCTTCCGCACCGAGCTTCTCACAGAGCAATCGACGAACTACGCCGAGCCGTCCATCGAGGACTACAACGAGCGCAGGTCAAAGCAGCTCGATTTTTGGAGAGCCCAGAATGGCCGACAATCGGGCGACCCGGGCAAGCTTGCGCAAGCGCTCCTCGTCATCGCGAGCCAGGAGCCACCGCCGCGCCGCTTTATCGCCGGCGCCGATGCGATCGGCACCGCGGAGCAGAGGGTCGCCGATCTGAAGGCGCAGATCGACGCGAACTGGAATCTCTCGACTTCCCTCGCCTTCGACGGGGAGCCCGCAGGCCGGGAAGGTTAAGTTGATGGAGCTGCCAGCAGCGCATCGGCGGCTTCGATCTCGTCTGCGATGATCGTATGAGGCATGCGAGGGTAGATACGCTCGTCGACGCGGGCGCCCATGCGCCGGAAGACGACGCCTGATTCGCGGACACGCTCGAGCGGTATGTGCGGATCGGAGTCACTGCAGCCGATGAACACCGGCGCGCCCTCGAAGCTGCCGGCGTAGTTCCGAGAAGTGCCGGTCGAGCCGATCAACCCGCCGCTGAAAGCGACCACGGCCGCGTATCGTCGCGCATGCCGTGCGGCGAACTCCAGCGCGAGGCACGCGCCTTGTGAGAATCCCATCAGGACAAGCCGCTCCGCCGATACGCCCTGCTGCTGCACTTCCTCGATCAGCCCCTCGATGACGAGGAGCGCCGAGCCGAGCCACGGCTCGTTCTGTTGAAGCGGCTTGAGAAACGAATGGGGATACCACGTCGAACCCGCCGCCTGCGGCGCCGCGTACGCGATGTCCGTGGCGCTGAACCGATCCGCCAGGCCGAGGATGTCCTCGGCCGATGCGCCGCGCCCGTGCAGAAGGATGGCGACGAGCCGCGCGTCTCTCGGGGAAGGTCCGGCCCGCAACACCGGCTGACCGGCGTGCGGATGATGCGGATCGTTGACGGATGCCATGGCCTTACCGTTCCTTCAATCGATCGGCTTCAAGTTGGCGAGTATCTGTTCCCGGGATGACTCGAGGAATGGCGGCAGCACGACCTTCTCTCCCAGCGTCGCAGGATTCTCGTCCACGGCGAACCCCGGGCCGTCGGTCGCGATCTCGAAGAGCACGCCATTCGGCTCGCGCACGTACAGACTACGGAACCAGTACCGATCCACCTTGCCGCTGTTCGGAACGTCGAGCTCGTTCAGCCGCTCGGCCCACGCGTCGTAGTTGCCGTCCGGTGTCCGGAACGCGACATGGTGGACGCCACCCGCGCCCTGGCGGGCATCGGGCAAATCGGGCTGAACGGCCACGTGCAACTCGGCGTGCGGCCCCCCGCGACCCATTTCGAAGACGTGGACGCGGGTGCCGGGATTATCGGGATGCGGGCAGTCACGCACCGGAACGCATGTTGAACACTCGTGTCAACAGCGTGTCCGTGGGATTGAGCGTCGGGATGCTGATGACGATGGGCCCCAGGCCGCGGATCTGGAACGTCCTTCGGAACCGGGCTGCGGTCCCACGCTGCCGGAGGATCGCCGGCGCCGCCATCGTCGACGAGGGCCAGCCGCTGGCCTTCCGGATCCTCGAATCGGAGTGTCAGGCGGCCGTCGCGCTCGAAGATCTCGCCGTGCGCGACCTTGGATTCTTCGAAGCGCTGCACCCACCACTTCAAGGCGGCTTCACCGTTCACACGAAGGCATGTACGGACGATGCTGCGCGTGCCGCGGCGCTCGCGTGGCACGGGCCAGTCGAAAAATGTCAGGTCGGTTCCGGGGCTACCCTTGGCGTCGGCATAGAACAGATGGTAGGCGCTCACGTCGTCCTGATTGACGGAGCGTTTGACCAGCCGCATGCCGAGCGTCTGCGTGTAGAAGCGGTGATTCTCCTTAATCGCCGCCGAAATCGCGGTGAGGTGATGAATACCGGTGAGTTCCATGGCGCTCCCAGGCGATCGGCGAGTGGCATTATCCACCAACCCGCGTCGCGGTGTCTGTCAGGAGTCCCGCGCACGTCGATCATCCACTGACGAAAGCGTATCCGGCCGACGCATTTGCGTGTGAGGCCCTCGGAAACACGCGCCAATGTGACCCGCCCGCATGGCACGCAAGCCGCAGCGACAGCGCTCCATGAAAACCCCCTCGCTCGTTTTTGCGCTTTCCGTCGGACTCTCGTTGCCGGCAGTCTGTGACGCGGCCACGATCCGCGTGCCAGCCGACGCGGCCACGATTCAGCAGGCGATCGACGTCGCCGCCGCGGGCGACACGGTGCTCGTCTCCCCCGGCACGTACGTCGAGAACATCACCTTTCGCGGAAAGGCGATCGTCGTCGCGAGCGAGCAGGGACCGGAAGTGACCATCATCGACGGCAATCGCGCCGGCTCGGTGGTGACCTTCGCCTCCGGCGAAAACCGCAACGCCGTGCTCGAAGGGTTCACGGTTCGCAACGGCGCGAACAACTACAGCGGCGGCGGGGTTCTCATCCAGAATTCCGCGCCGAGCATCATTGGGAACTGGATCGTCGGCAACGGCGCCTGTTCCGGCGCCGGCATCTACAGCTACTTCAGCTCGCCGTTGATCAAGGGAAACACCATCTCGCGCAACTATGTGTATGCCTGCAGCGGCGCCTCCGGCCTTGGCGTCTACATCGGTGGGGACTCGGCCGCCGAGCTGATCGAGAACGTCATCACGGAGAACAGCGGCGCCGCCAACGGCGGCGGCGTCACCCTGTTCGCGGCCGGCCGGGCGGTCCTGCGCTCGAATGTCATCTCGCGGAACGTCACGTGGGGGTTCTCCCCGTGCACCTCGGGCGGCGGCATCTGGATGGTCAACTACTCGCAGGCGACCATCGTCAACAACCTCGTCGTCGGGAATGTCGCGGGCTGCGGCGGTGGATTCTACTGGGGCGGCTCGAGCGGCGTCACGACGTTCGTCAACAACACGTTTGCCGACAACGACGGCGCCGAAGGGTCGGAGATCGCCGTGAGCGGCGTGGACGCGCGCCACGCGATTCACAACAACGTCATCGTCGCCAGGGGCGGGCAAACGGCTTTCTACTGCAGCAACTCGAGCTCCACGCCGTCGCCCGTGGTGAGCACAAGCGACGTCTTTGCCCCGAACGGCCTCGCGTACGGCGGAACCTGCCTGGACCAGACCGGCCTGCGCGGCAACATCTCGGCGGATCCGCTGTTTGCGCACAACGCGTTTGGTGACGTGCTCGGCGACTATCGCCTGCGGATGGACTCCCCCGCGATCGACGCGGGCGACAACGCCGCGCCACAGCTTCCGGCAGCGGATCTCGACGGCCGCCTGAGGATCGCCGACGGCAACCACGACGGCGACGCGCGCGTCGACATCGGCGCGTACAGTACAACAATCAGCCTCCCGTGGCCGACGCGGGTGCCGATCAAACGGTAACGGCCGATGCAAGCTGCCTGGCGAACGTGGCGCTCAACGGCGGCGCCTCGTCTGATGCCGAGGGCGACGCGTTGACATTCACCTGGACCGGGCCATTCGGGACGGTCTCGGGCGAGACCGCATCGGTGTCGCTGCCGGTCGGCACGCACGCGATCACGCTGACCGTGCTGGATGAGCACCGCGGCACGTCATCGGACGTGATGTTTGTGACCGTCGTCGACAGGACGCCGCCGGCGATTCAGTCCGCCGCCGCGACACCATCGGTGCTGTCGCCGGCAAACAACAAGCTCGTCGCCGTGACCATCAGCGTCAACGCTTCGGACGCGTGCGGCGGATCGGTGCGCTGCCAGATTACGTCGGTGGCGAGCAGCGATCCGGTCCAGGGCGAAGACTGGATCATCACCGGCGACCTGACGCTGAAACTGCGCGCGGAACGGGTGAACAAGCGAACGGACCGGATCTACACGGTGACGATCGTGTGCACCGACGCGGCAGGAAACCAGTCGACGAAGGCCGTCACCGTCACGGTTCCGCGCAACTAGAAGCGTGTTTCATGCGGTAGTGTCCGCCTTCAGGCGGACCGCCGACAGGTCCGGCTGAAGCCGGACACTACGTACTCTCGGGCTCATTCAACAGGCAGTGCCGGCTTCGGATAACCTGCCGCGAGCGCGCGCCCGGTGATCTGAGTGACGAATGCCGCCTTTGCGTCCGCGTACGCCTGGCGGGACGAGAAGTCCGTCGCGCTGTATCGAGGAGCAAGCCCGCGCTTCAGCTCCTCGTATGCGCGCGCCACCTCCGGGTGCTCGCGTAGATAGTCACGAAATGCCAGGGTCCGGCGTTCCTCGTCTCCGCCCGATTGAACCACATGCACGTGGTGGGTGTGCGGCCACGCACGCGGCTTGTGGAAGAACGGACAAACGGCATCGTCTTCGTGAGGGACGTGAACGAATCCGAGCTGCACGAGGCCCGCGGCGTAGGTCTCGATCGGCTGAAGCCTGAGCACCGAGACCTGTATGTCGATAATGGGCTTCGCGGCGAGACCGGGAACCGCAGTCGAGCCGTGGTGATCGATCCGGAGCGCGACGGCGCCCAGCACCGCGGCGATCCGTTCTCGCTCGGCCGAGAACGCATTCGGCCATTCCGGGTCGTACGACACAACCTGGAGCGTTTCGCTCATCTCTTTTGCCGCGGACGGTTCGAAGAACCGCAGCGCACGCTCACCCTCCCGATTGCGGCAGCTCCTGTTCCCGCGTGTGCCGCCGCAACACCGCGAACGCCAGCGCTATCCCTAACATGCCCAGCAGAGCCGAATAGAGAAAGAACACGACATAGCCGGCACCCAGGGCTGCGGGCCTGACGCCGGACACGAAGCTCCCGGACGGCAGGTCGACGAAGAGACGCTCGAGACGCGACAGGACGCCACCCGCCTCGGCGGCGCCCGCAGCGCCCTCGACAATGCGTCCTGATTGTGACGCGAGCAGCCGGCCGGGGAGCGCGTAGAGCGAGGAGAAGAACGCGTACTGAGTGGCCGTGAAGCTGCCCGAGGTGAGGCTGGACATGTACGCGATCAGGCACGTCCCGGCAAAGCCCGCGCCCACGTTCTCAATCGCCGTGGCAATGACGAGCGCCGCCAGATCGTTACCTTGCGTGGCGAGCCAGGCAAAGACGAGACTGCTGAACGGCCCAAGGACGGCCCCGGCCGCGAGCGCGCGGAGGATTCCGAACCGCGCCACTGCGAGACCTCCTGCGAGCACTCCCAGCATCGTCATGACGACGCCGAAAATCTTCCGGACTTCCGCGATTTGCGCGAGCGTGAACCCCAGATCCAGATAGAACGGGTTCATGATGTTCCGCACCAGCTCGGATAGGCGGTAGACGCAGACCAGCGCGAGGATGAGCGCAGCGGCGGAACCGTAGCGCGCGAAGAAATCGCGCCAGGGATCGACGAACGCCGCCGGGAAATGCGGGCCATGGACGGGTCGCGTCGCGCGCTCGGCCTCGCGTGGCGCCGCCAGCACCGCCACGACGCCTACCGACATCAGAGCCGCCATGACGGCATACGACACGTTCCAGCCGTAGCGCCCCGCCAGCAGCAGGGGCACGGCGCCCGCCACGAGCATGGCCGTCCGGTATCCCCATTGGTAGGCCGCAGCCATGGCGCCCTGCCTCGACATTTCCGCCGCTTCGATACGCCACGCGTCAACGGCGATGTCCTGGGTGGCGGAGAAGAACCCGATGAGAAGCGCCAGGACCGCCACGGTCCGCAGGCTTGTAACAGGATCGGTAACCGACACGAGCCAGAGCCCGAGCATGATCGCACCCTGGCAGACCAGCATCCAGGAGCGCCGATGCCCGAGCCAGGCAGTCAGAACGGGCACCGCGGCGCGGTCGAGCGGCGGCGCCCAGAGGAACTTGACCGAATAGACGAGTGTGACCAGGCTGAAGAAGCCGATCGCTTCGAGCGAGAGCCCGGTGGCACGCAGCCAGACCGACAGCGTGTCGAAGATCAGAAGAAAAGGCAGGCCCGACGAAAATCCCAACGCCAGCATGACCAGCGTGCGACGCTCGACGAAGATGGCGAGGCCCGCCACGGGTCGCCTATGCCCGTGCTCCTGGGATGCTTTCTTCCTGTTGGCGGAGTGGGAAGCCACAGTCGGCCGTGGGCGTTGGAACCTATTTGGCCGCGGATCGTCTTTCCGAGTGTGATCAGATTCCTGCTCTGGTGCATTCTACTCGTGCTCTGCTGGCCGCTGGCATTGCTGGCGCTGGTCGTCTACCCGATCGTGTGGATCCTTCTGATTCCATTCCGCCTGGTGGGCATCGCCGTCGACGGCGTGCTCGGGCTACTGCGCGGCATCGTGATGCTTCCGGTGAGGCTCGTCAGCGGGCCCCGAAGCGTTCGTCTGTGACAACCTCCCACTCCCCTATCGGTGTCACCGTGGCGCAATTGGGGCCGCCATCCTTTCCCGTTCCTGGGATTCTCGCCAACAGCCTGGAGCCCGGCTTGTCCGCGACCTGCCGGAGCAGCGCCCACGACAATCCATCGAGGGGTAGTTTCATCCTGCGCGCCCAGGGAGTGTCGTCCTGGCCCGCGTACGTTCCGACGTCAACATAGACGAACCGGGCCGCACGCGGCCCTTGAACGAAAGGGCCACGGAAGTCTGGCCGACCATCGTTGCGGTTCTCCGTGACGGTCAACGAAAAGTCGAAACAGATATCGCCACGCATCCCGCGCTGCACGAACAGCGTTTGGTACGCTGTGCCGCTCCCTTTCTGGATGCCAAAATCGACGCCGAGAGGCGGTGCGATCAGGACCAATCGGATAGGGACTTCAGTCACTTCTTGAGCATCTTGAAGGCGTGCCTTGACGTTGCTCGCATGTTGACATTCGCGTGGACGCCATCATAATCCGCCCTTTGACGTGGCGGGGCTCGGCCGGCCCAGGAGGGTGCTTCATGGCAGTAAATGCGTTCGTCACTTTCTACGACAAGGCCGACGGCGAGTCGATCCAGAAGGGCAAGGAAAAGTGGGTCGAGATCAAGGGCTGGGACTGGGACGTCGACGCCGAGACCAGCTGGACCAAGGGTGGAGGCGCGAGCGTCGGGAAGCCCAACCCGGGCAAAATGAGCATCGAGCACTATTTCGATACGGCCTCGACGGTCATCCTGGGTTACATCTGCAGCGGCAAGGCGTTCCCCAAGGTTCAGCTCGAGATGATGAAGACGACCGGCAGGGGCACTCCGGAAACCTACTTTACGATGACGATGGAAGACGCCTTCATCACCAAGGTGTCGAACTCGGGAACCGAGGAAGGGGTTGTCGTGCAGAGGTTCGAGATGGTCTTCAAGACGGTCAAGATCGAGTACAAGCCGCAGGACAGCAAGACCGGTGCGCTCGGAGCGGTGAAGACCTACAACTGGGACATCCCGGCAGGCACGGCGTCGCCGTCAGCCTGACGGCGCGCGTCGCAGGCCCGATGCATCATCGCCGCGTCAGGATCAGCCGATGATTGTCCGAGTGGCAAATGTCGTGCGTGGCCGCCTGGGATTGACCGCACTCCAGGTATCGGCCCGTTTCGGACTTCGTGACGCAATGCTGCAATGGAGCCAGAGAATCGCAAGGTGATGGGGGACGCGTCTGAGGTGACAGACGCCGCGGCCAGTCCGCCGAACGAGAGGAAGGTGTTCGGTGCGGGCTGCTCCACGAGGGTCTCGAGCCAGAAGGCCACGTAGTCGCCGGCGACGCCAAATCCCAGGCCGTTCCAATCTTCGAAGAAGTTCGCACCGCCGACCACGACGTTTGAGTACGCGTTGGCCGGAGTCGCATTCGACGTCACCGGGATCGTCGCCGTGAACGTCCGCGTGCGCGCCTCTTGGGGGAGCATGGTGCACGAGCTATCGGCCACGAACGTCAGGGCGTAGTCACCGGCCATGCTTATCGGCGGAGCAAGCACTTGCAGAGACAAATTGACCCACCGATTGTCAGGACTGCAGGACGGACAAAGCGGATCAAGCGTCTGGGTTGCGGTGTGGTGACCCTCCTTGGTGGCGCGGAATCGGGTGGCGTCGTCGAAGGCCCCTATCAAGGAGAACTCGCCCTTCGCGTCGGCGGTGGTCGCTAAACCCGCCTGCGGGCCATCGACCACCTCCACTCGGGCGCCAGCGAGCGGTCTGAACGCGGTGTCGGACACCGTACCCCTGATGAAGAAAGCGCTCGGCAGCGGTTGTGAACCTGGCCCTGGCGCCGATGGCGAAGAGCCGCTGCAGCCGGCCAACCCCAGCACGACCATCAGGAGGACGATTCCGCCGGGCGTTCTCACATGACCCTCCTGATGAAACGATTCACGAACAGCAAGCTCAACGGGTATAGACTGCGAGCGTGTTCGACTCTAAGGGGATGACCCCGCGGTGTCGAGCTATCTTTCGAATAGCACATGGTTGCTCCACAGCTGTTGCTCGCACTCTTCGCCGCGAAGGATCTCGACGCGCTCATCGACACGGCGTTCGAGGTCATGCGAGCCGCAGTGACCTGCGATTTCGTGTCCGCCTTTTATGTCAGCGCAGGCAACGGCCTGTTGAAGCAACGCGACTCGCGGGGACGCGAGTATGGGCCCGCATTCATGCGCCGCTACATAGAGCTCACGCCGGCCATCCCACTCGCCATCGCAAACCGCGGCATCAAGATCCAGCCCACACGCATGGGGTCTGCCGAGCTCCACCAGGGAGCTGCGGCGAATCGGCGTTTTATCGAGAAATCATGCAGCCGCAGGGCTGGCGGCACGCCGTCGCGCTGTTGTTCTGGGGTGATCCGCCTGCCGAAATGCCGATCTTCGTGGCGAGTGCATACCGAATCGAGGGGCAGAGCGACTTCTCCGAGCAGGACATCGCCGGTCTCGAAGGGATTCATCCGTACCTCGACTGTGCGGTGAATCGCCTCCACGAGCGCGAAGCGGCGAAGACTGTGCGCGATGGCATGGCCGCGGTGCGCGATGAAACGCGCGGCTTTGCGATTCTGGATGGGAACCTTCTACCGGTGCAGGCGAATCCCCTCGCCCGCCAGCTCTGTGCCGCATGGGCTGACGACGGAGCCGCGGCTGCCGCTGAAGGCTCCTCTCAGGCGTTGCGCCTGCCGCCCGCCATACTGGAGGCGTGCCACGAGCTGCGCCATGAGTGGCAATCTCTCCTAAGGGTCGATCCTGATGCGACTGACATCCGCCGCTCCCGGCAGGTGCATTCTCACGTTCCAGGACTGACGGCATCGATCACGATGGTCTGTCCGCAAACAACCGGCCTTGCCGAGCCGACGTTCGTGCTCGAGCTCGACCGGCTCGTGCACGGCGTGGCCCTCGAAACGCCGGATCGATCGCTGCCCGTGCTTCAGAAGATGACGGCGGCCGAACGCGCGGTGGCGATGGTGGTCGCGGATGGATTCTCGAACCAGGAGATCGCCGACCGGCTTGGAAAGACCGTTTATGCGGTGAAGTTTCTACTGCATCGCATTTATCAGAAGACCGGCATTCCGGGCCGGGCGGCTCTCGTGGCGGTCTTGCGTTCGCGCCCGGCCAGGTTGGGGAAGCACGCTGGCGCGACGAGACCGGCGCGACCGGCAGCACGGTCCGGCTGAAGCCGGACACCACGTCCTACATGAGATATGAAAACCGCTATAGTCTTCAGGCGGGCGTGACGTCGGTCAGTCCGAAATCGTCGCCCACGAACAGCAGGGAATCGTTGGCGACTCCCGCGGCGGCATAGGCAAGACAGTCGCCGAAGTTGAGCGCCGCCGCGTGGCGGCCGCGGCCGAAACGGAGGAACGCCGCGACTGCGGCATGCCATTCGCGTTCGCCGAACGGCACCACGGCAACGCCCAGTTCCTGCACCAGCGCCTCCACCTCACCCACCGCCCCGGTTCGACGCCGGCCGGCGAGGACCATGCTCGCCTCGACCAGGGTGGGGGCGGCGACACGCACGCTTTCCGCCATCAGGATGCGGTCGATGAGATCGAGATGCCCGTGCTCAGCGAACAGAATCGCGATGAGAGCCGACGAGTCGAGCGTCATACACCGGCCGGGCCGTAGCCGAGGATGTCGTCTTCCTCGGCGCGCGTCAGCCGGCGGCCCCGCTCGCCCGCGGGCAGCGTCGGCCACACCTTCTTGTCGAGGAATCGCAGGACGCGCGCACGCCGCTCGTCGGCCGACGTGCCTTTGAGCCGTCGCCGCCGCTCATCGAGCGCGCGCCGGATGGCTTCCGTCTTCGACTCCCCCGTCAGCCGCGCCACTTCGGCCGCGAGGCGCTCCACGGCAGCGTTCTTGATGTTCAGAGGCATGACTACACCATGGTATATCACCTATGGTGTAAAGGTGTAACGTATTTTATGACTTTGTGGCCCACTCCTCGAGCTCCGTGATGTAGCCCTCCGGCAGCCTGGCGATTCGGGCGCCGCGCAGGATCCGCTCCAGGTAGCCCTCCTTGGGTGGCCCGGTGGCCACGTCGGGCGCCAGGTAAACCACGGCATCGACGCGTTCGCCGCTTGCGGCCTGGACGGCGAGCGACTGACGCCGCGTAATTCCCTCCGCAATCCCTTCGAGCCTGTCGAGGTTCTCGAGGTCGCGTTCGCTCACGGTCCACAGGACCCCGTAGACCTGCGTACCGTCGAACGGCAGGATATTGGCGATGCCGCGGGCGCTGATCGCGAATCGGAAATCCGCCAGCGCCGCTACCTGTGGTCCCGCCGCATCGGGGCAGCGCTGATGCATCCGTTCCGGATCCATATTGGATCCGTACGCGAAGTGGAGCATCGTTAGAAGGTCAACCCGCCAGTGATCCCGAACGTGCGGGGCGGCCCCATCTCTCCCACGAAGCCCGAAGGCGCGAAATTGGCGTACGAGAAAGCCACCGGGATGTACCGCGTGTCGAACGCGTTCCTCACCCACGCTTCGGCGAACAGGCGCGTGCCTCGCACGCCGGTCCGGAAGTTCGCGAGCGAGTACGCCTCCTGACCCGCCGTGTTGGCATCGTCGTACTGGAACGCGCCGTAGAACACCGCCTCGGCGCGGCCGTACAGCGTGGCGTCGACGCGCGTCCCCAGAGCGCGTGAAAGCTGCGCGCCCGCTGTGGCCGTGTAGCCAGGCGTGTTCGGCAGCTCGTTGCCCGACACATCCACGCTGGTGAAGCTGCCCTCGTCGAAACGCGCGTGGGTGTAGCCCAGCGTCGCGAAGAGATCGATGCCCGACTGCGGCCGGGCGCTCAATTCGAGCTCGACGCCCGCGCTTCGCGCCCCGCCCACGTTGGCGATGTAGAACTGTCCCGGCACCTCGCGATTCGGCAGGTTCAACTGCAGATCGCTCCCAGTCGATGAAGAACACGGCCGCGTTGGCCAGCAGCCGGTCGCCCGCCCACGACGTCTTCGTGCCGCCCTCGACGTGCCAGGTCAGTTCTTCGTTGTAGGCCTCGCTGCCAGGTGGAGAGGCCGGGTTGAAGCCGCCCGCCTTGAATCCGCGTCCGGTGGACACGTACGCCATCCGGCCGGGCTGAAATCTGTACGCGAGCGCCGCCTGCGGAGAGACTTTCGAGAAGCTCCGTTCGGCGCTGACCACCGTCGGCGGTGCGACCTCCGGCGTGTAAAACGTCTCGAGTAGCGCCTCCTTGCTTTCGTGATCCACACGCGCGCCAATAGTGAGGTCCAGGTTTTCGACAAACGTCAACGTGCCCTGGCCGTACACCCCCACGCCGATGTCGTCGAGCGCCGACTGGGGCGAGTGCTGGCTCACCGGGAAACCCAGGAACGGCGAGAGCAGAAACGGCGCAAAACTGTTGACGGCCTCCTGCTCGTAGTCCTGCGTGAACACGAACAGTCCCGCCTGCCATTTCAGCACCGTGGCACCGGACAGCGCGGCTGGCGCGTTGGCCGCCGACGCGACGCGAATCTCCTGGGTGAACTGCCTGTCTTCTTCGGCGTTGTCGCGCGTCACGAGCGGCACCGGCGTGTAATCGAGGTCGGTGACACCGCGGGTCGTCCAGCTGACGAACCCGGTGGTGCTCGAGAAGGCGAACCGCGGCCCCTCGCGCCGCGCCAGTACGGTCGTCGACAGGATGTTTCGATCGTTGCGGCCCTCGAAGTCGCGCGAGGCCCGGAACGGATTCGCGCGCAGCGCCTCGAGGTCGTTCAGCGCCAGGTCGCCGTCCCTCGCCCGCTCGCCGCTGACGATGACGCGCGCCTCCCAGTTGACGGCAGGCGTCCAGAGCGCCTGCGCCTTGCCGGAGATTGCGGATCGATAGTCGAGATCGTTGCCCGTCAGGTCGTTCGTGGTAAAGCCATCGCGATCGCGGCGCGCCATGGCGAAGCCGACCGCCAGCCTCTCGCCGAGCGGCCCCGACACGCCGGCCCGCACCTCGCGCGCCCCGAAATTTCCAAACGGCACCGACGCGCCGCCGGTCCACGACGCCAGCGACGGCCGGCCGCTCGTCACGCTCACGAGGCCACCAAGCGTGTTGCGGCCGAACAGCGCGCTCTGCGGTCCACGCACGAGCTCCACCTGGGCCACGTCCAGGAAATCGATGCTCGACGAATTGGTGTTGAGCTGCGGGACCCCGTCGATGTAGGTGGTGATCCCGGGGTTGGCCGGGCTGGATCCGATCCCCCTGAAGCGGGCGAAACTGAGCGCCCGGGCCGTGAAGTCCGTGAAGTATGTGTTCGGCGCGTAGATGGCGGCTTCGCTGATGATATTGATCCCGGCGTCGGCGATCGTCTCTCTTGATGCCGCCGTGACGCTTACGGGCAGGCCCTGAATGTCCGCCGGCTCCTTTTGCGCCGTGACGGTCACCGTCGGAACCGTGATGCGGACAGGCGCCGGCTGTCCCAGGGCGACCAGCGGCACCAGCGTCATCCATAGGACGAGCAGGAACGAGGGGACGGTACGGGGACGGGTCTCCGGTACGTCGACCTTAGTACGGAGACCCGTCCCCGTACGCAGCGACCCGTACGGCAGCGCGCGGCATCAATTGAGCGTCCAAAGCGTGAGCGACGAGACGTCCTTGACGAAGATTCGGTTGCCCGAGATGGCCGGCTGGGTCCACGTCTGTGTGTCGGCCACCTTGTAGCGGTGCAACGGCTCGAACGCCGTCGGGCTGTTTCGGATGACGACCAGCTCGCCGTCGTCCTCGAGGCTGAAGATCAGGTCGCCGGCGGTGGAGAGGGCCGCGTTGCCGGCCTGGCGCGGGTCGGACAACCACAGCGTCTTGCCGGTCGCGGCATCGACGCCGAAGTACTGGCCGCTGTTGCGCGTGGACAGGCTGACGAAGCGATTGGCGGCGACGACGCCGTTGCTGAAGCGCAGCGGGATGTCGGCGTTCTCCCACACGGTTTCCGTCACCCATTTGTTGTTCTGCCGGCTCACCCTGACGGCGTGGGTCGGTGCGCCGTTCCCCGACACGATGAGCGTCTGTCCGAACAGGGCCGGCGTCACCCCGTTGGTGTTGTTGCCGCTGACGAACGGACGCTCCCAGAGCAGCGTTCCGGTCGCGGCATCGACGCCGACGAGCTTGCCCTGCGTGATCGTCACGATCTGGCGGGTGCCGCCCAGGTCGGCGATGATCGGCGAGCCGTACCCCGGGCCGTCGCCGGCCCATCGCCACTTCACGTCGCCCGTGTTCGCATCGAACGCGGTCAGCGCTCCTTCGTCGTGGCCGCCGACGTGGAAGATGACCAGCCCACGGTCGGCCAGGGGCGAGAAGGCGTGGCTCGTATAGACCGGCACCACGCGCGATCCGGGCTTCTGCCAGAGCTGCTTGCCGGTGGCGGCGTCGAAGGCGGTGACGATCCCTGTCATTCCGATCGCATACAGCTTGCCGTCCGCAAGCGTGGGCGTCGACTTCGGTCCGGGGCCGTGGACCACCGCCGCGCTGTGCATGGTGAACGGGGCCGGATAACCAGTCTGCCAGAGCTGCTTGCCGGTGCCGGCATCGAGCGCGCTCATGGTTTCGTTATCGCCCAGGCGCGAGAACATGTAGACCCGGTTGCCCGCGACGAGCGGCGTGGCGTAGCCAAGCCCCACTTCGACTTTCCACCGCCGGACAAGCGCTTCCGGCCACTGCTTTGGCGCGGTGAACCCGGCGACCGCGCCATCGCGATTCGGCCCGCGCCACTGCAGCCAGTCACTGACGGAGCCTGTGCCTCGCCCACGGGCACGAGGGCCGTGATACCGATAAGGACGATCAACGCACGACGCTTGACGGTCATATCTCACCTCGTGAAGGTCCGGCTGAAGCCGGACGCTACGTCGTCAAGTCAGCTCGCGTCTCCGTAGTGTCCGGCTTACCAATCCGAAGCAAATCATAGTCAACGTGCACGCACGTCATAACTGGCCAACGTGCCCTGATTGCGAATATACAAGCGGCCTCCGCTCACGACCGGGTTCGCCCAGCTTGGCCAGCGCTGGTCGCGGATCTCGAACCGCCCCTTTTCCCGGTATCCTGCGGGCGTCGCCTCGACGAGCCCCACGACATTGTCCTCGCTCAGGATGTAGAGGTGGCCGTCGGCGTACGCAACCGATCCTTTTCCGACGCTGCGGTCCCGCCATACTCGCTTACCGGTCGCGAACTCCAGGCAGGTCAGAATCGAATTGTTGTAGCCATAAAGATAGCCGTTCACCAGGACGACGCCTCCGTGGTGATTCTCCATCTCCCTGGTGAAATAAATCTCCTGCGCCCTCACCTCTCCGGCTTCCGCGCGCAACCCGAGCAGCGCGCCGCCGGTGCCGTACGCGGAAGTATAGAAGACCTTGTTGTCGAAGAAGACCGGCGTCGTGATGTTGGCGGTGCTGTTGGCCACTCGCCGGTGACTCCACATCAGCTTTCCGTCCGACGCGCGCACGCCGACGCCGGCCTCGGCGGTCAGCGTCATGATCGTCCGGACGCCCTGCACGTCGGCCACGATTGGCGACGCGTAGCCGGCCTGATCGCTCAGCTCCTTGCTGGTCCAGATCGTCTTGCCGGTCATCTTGTCGAGCGCGACCATGCCGGCGCCGCGTCCGCCCGGCGTGACGATCAGCTGATTGCCGTCGACGAGCGGCGATTCGCTGATCTCCCATGGAATGTTCCTGGCGCCAAACGCCTTGAGGATGTTCAGCTGCCACACCGAGGTGCCGTCCCTGGCCAGCAGGCAGGCAAGGTCGCCGTTCTCTGTCAGCACGTAGACACGATCGCCGTCCACCGTCGGCGTGCCTCTCGGCCCTGGTCCTCGATCGTTGTCACCCGCCGGTCCGAGCGCCTTCGACCAGAGCTCCTTGCCATCCGCGCGGTTCAGCGTCACCACGACGCTGCGTCCGGCTCGCGTCCCCTGGACGAAGATGCGATCGCCGCTGACCGCCAGCGAGCCATAGCCGGCGCCCAGGTTGGACGCCGACCACAGCAGGGCTGGACCTGCGGAAGGCCACTCGCGGAGGAGCCCGGACTCCTTCGACACGCCTGTGCGATCCGGCCCGCGCCACTGCGGCCAGTCGCCCTCTGACGACGCAGCGCCGCCTTTGGCAGGCGACGCGGATTGGCCGCGTGCTCCGGCGCCGAGCAACGCGACACACGCCAACGACAGCAGTAAACCGCGCATGACCATCTGGGGTCTCCCTGCGATGTAGAATACAGCCATCGCCTCCCGGGTTTCGCCGGCCATCAGCCACGTACGCGCTGTAAACAGCCTGTGCATGGCGGGCGTATCCGAGGAATCCCCCCGGGAAGAGCGGGAAGAGCCGAAGAAGGCCGACGAAGAACGTAACGCGAGGACCTCCCTGATGCTCAAGAAGTGCTTCCTGGCTGCGCTGGCTCTCGTGATTGGCGTCGCGATCTCAGCTCAAGAGGTGCCGCGTCGCGTCGCGCTCGGCGACTGGCCCGAGGCACGTGGGCCGAATCGCGACGGGATCTCGCGTGAAACGGGGCTCATCGAGAAGTGGGCGCTGAACGGCGAGAACTTCCTGTGGCGCGTCCCGTACGGCGGCCGATCCGCCCCGCTCGTCATGGGCAATCGGGTGTACGTGCAGAATCCGGCCGGCCGCGGCGCGAACCTGCAGGAGCGCGTCATGGCCCTCGATGCCGACACCGGCAAGGTCATCTGGGAGTACAAGTTCAGCCTGTTCCAGAGCGACGTGCCGCCGCACCGCATCGGGTGGGCGTCGCCGGCGGCCGATCCGGAAACCGGCAACGTCTACGTGCTCAGCGGCGGCGCGCAGGTGATTGCGCTCAGCCGCGACGGCAAGCCGCTGTGGGATCGTTCGATCGGCGAGGAGTACGCCGCGTTCACCACGCACGGGGGGCGCACGATGTCGCCGCTCGTCGACGGCGACCTGGTGATCGTCAGCGCCGCCGTCTCGAACTGGGGCACCGCCGCCGGCCGTGCGCACCGCTTCATCGCCCTCGACAAGCGGACCGGCGACGTCGTCTACGTGGCCAATCCCGGCGGACGTCCGTACGACACAGCCTATGCCGCGCCGCTCATCGCCACCATCAACGGGATGCGGCTCCTCATCGCCGGGCTCGGCGACGGGGCGATCCACGCGATCAAGCCGCAGACGGGCGAGAAGGTGTGGAGCTTCCCCGCGGCCAAGCGCGCGATCAACACGGGCGTCGCGGTCAAGGGGACGAGCGTCCTCGTCTCGCACGGCGACGAGAACCTCGAGGGGACGGACCTCGGGTTGATCGCCTCCATCGACGGATCGCAGACGGGCGACATCAAAACCACGAAGTGGGCCGTCCGGGGAACTGAGTTCGGCTACTCGTCTCCGCTGGTCGACGGAAACCGTCTCTATCAGATCGACAACAGCTCGAGGCTGAAGGCCTTCGACGTCGAGACGGGCCGCGAGCTGTGGACGCAGCCGCTCGGCGCGGCGCAGAAAGCGCCCCCGGTCCTGGCCGACGGCAAGATCTACGTCGGCACCGACGGCGGGAGCTTCTTCATCGTGCGGCCGCTCGCCGATCGCGCGGAGGTGCTGAGCGAAGTGGAGCTGCCGAACAGCACGAACAGCTGCTGCGGCTCCGAGGGAACGCCCGAGCAGATTCTCGGCGGCGCCGCGATCTCGCGCGGGCGCATCTTCTTCGTCTCGAGCGACGCCGTGTACGCGATCGGATCGAGGCAGCCCACCTCGCCCTCGGGATTCGCCGTGGACGAAGCCGTGCCGGCGCAGGCCCCCGCGGGCGCCCCGGCGCACCTCCAGGTATCGCCTACCGAGCTGATGCTCGCGCCCGGCCAAACCGTGAAGCTGCGCGCGCGGCTCTTCGACGACAAGGGACGCTTTCTGCGCGAGGAAACGGCGGCCGCGTGGACGCTGAGGGGTTGAACGGCACGATCGCGAACGGCGCGCTCACGGTGTCGACCGACCCGATGGAACAGGCTGGATTGATCAGGGCCACGGCCGGTGGACTGACTGGCGAGGCCCGCGCGCGCGTGGCACGCCCGCTGCCCTGGAAGGAAACCTTCGATGCGTACGCGGACGGGGCCGCCCCTCCGGGGTGGGCCATCGTCGGCGGGAGCCAGCTGGCGGTGGCCACGCTCGACGGACAGAAGGTGCTGCAGAAGGCGCCGCTCGACACGATCTTCAAGCGCGCCCGCGTGTTCATCGGTCCGACGACCTGGTCGAATTACACCTTCGAGGCCGACGTGCGTGCGGCCGAGCGCCGGCGGCAGATGGGCGACATCGGCATCACCGCCCAGCGCTATTCGCTCGTTCTGTACGGGGCATCGCAGCGGTTGAAGATCGAGCCGTGGGAACCGGAGACGACGCGGACGGTCACGGTTCCGTTCGCCTGGAAAGCCGACACCTGGTACCGGCTGAAGCTGCGCGTCGAGAACCTGCCCAACGGCCAGGTGCGCGCGCGGGGAAAGGCGTGGCCGGCAGGCGAGGCCGAACCCGCCGCCTGGCTGATCGACAAGACCGATCCGATCGGCAATCGCCAGGGGGCGCCCGGGTTGTTCATCGACGCCCAGTTCGGCGCACATCTGGATAACTTCACCATCACGCAAAACCAGTAGGGGCGGGCCTTGAGGCCCGCCCATGGCTATCCTATGCACATGCATCCTTTTCGATCCCCGGCGTTCCTGCTCACTTCCTCATCCTGCTCTGGCCTCGCCGATTGGCCTCGCGCCCGTGCCGCTCTCGGCGTCCGATCCCGGCACCGGCGACTGGCCGATGTGGGGCGGCACCCCCGACCGCAACATGGTGTCCGCCATGAAGGGGCTGCCGGGCGACTGGGACGTGAAGACGAAAAAGAACGTGAAATGGGTGGCGGACCTCGGCTCGCAGAGTTACGGCAACCCGGTCGTCGCCGGCGGGATGGTGTTCGTCGGCACCAACAACGAGCTCCTGCGCGATCCCAAGCAGCCCGGCGACCGCGGGGTCCTGATGGCGTTCCGCGAGTCGGACGGCGAGTTCCTCTGGCAGCAGACGCACGTCAAGCTCGAGTCGGGCCGCGCCAACGACTGGCCGTTCCAGGGCGTGGCTTCCTCCCCGCTCGTCGAGGGCGAGCGGCTCTACTACGTCAGCAACCGCGGCGTTGTCTTCTGCCTCGACATCCAGGGCTTCCGCGACAACGAGAACGACGGCCCGGTCAAGGACGAAAAGCTGGTCGGCCAGTTGGACGCGGACGTCATCTGGTCGTTCGACATGATGGAGCAGGTCGGCGCGTATCCGCACAACCTGGCGAACTCGTCTCCGGTCGATCTCGGGGAACATGCTCTACGTGAGCACCTCGAACGGCCAGGACGAGAGCCACGTGAACATCCCGTCGCCGCGCGCGCCGTCGATCATCGCGCTGAACAAGCAGACGGGCGCGCTCATCTGGGAGGACAACTCGGTGGAGGATCGCATCCTCCACGGCCAATGGTCCACGCCGTCGGTGGGAACGATCGGCGGCGTCATCCAGGTCGTGTCCGCGCAGGGCGACGGCTGGGTGCGCGGCTACGAGGCGGAAACGGGCAAGAAGCTCTGGGAGTTCGACACCAACCCGAAGGATGCGGTCTGGCCGCGGACGCGCAACGAGCTGATTGCCACGCCGGTGATCTTCGAGGATCGCGTCTACATCGCCAACGGCCAGGATCCCGAGCACGGCGAAGGCGTCGGCCACCTTTACGCGATCGACGCCACCAAGCGCGGCGACATCACCACCAGCGGACGGGTCGTGGCACTTCGACAAGATCCGCCGCACGATCTCGACGGCCGCGATCGCCGACGGGCTGTTGTACATCGCCGACTTCAGCGGGTTCTTCCACTGCCTCGACGCGAAGACGGGCCAGTTGTACTGGACCCACGACACCTTCGCCGCCGTGTGGGGGTCGCCGCTGGTGGCCGACGGCAAGGTCTACCTGGGCGACGAGGACGGCGACGTGATCGTGATGGCGCACGCGAAGGAAATGAAGGTGCTGGCGGAGATGAACATGGGCAGCGCCGTTTACGCGCACAGCGGTGCCGGCGCACGGGACCTTGTTCCTGAACAACCGCAGCCAGCTCTTCGCCCTCGCCGTGAAATAGCAGCGTGTCTTTGCTGAATCAGTACCGTACCAAGGACGACGTACAACGCAGAACACGCAGCGCTCGCAGAGGCTCTGCGAGTTCAGCGAGTTCCGCGTTGATCGTCGTCGCCAGTTCGCTGCTCCTCCTTGCAACCCTGCCCGCTGTCGCGCAGGCACCGGTAGCCGCGCCGGCGAACGAGTGGCGCCAGTTCCGCGGCAACGCGCGGCTGACCGGCGTCTCGGCCAGCACTCCCCCGGCGACGCTCAAGCTGTTGTGGACCTACGATGCCGGCGACATCATCGATTCGTCGGCGGCGATCGCGGACGGCGTGGTCTATGTCGGCGGCGGCGATGGCGATCTGATCGCGCTCGATCTGGCGTCGGGCGCGCTCCGCTGGAAATACGCGACCGGCAACCTGATTGGCGAATCGTCGCCCGCGGTCGGCCCCGACGCCGTCTACATCGGCGACCTCGGCGGCATCCTTCACGCCGTCAGCACCCGCGACGGCAAGGCGCTGTGGACGTTCAAGACCACGTCGGAGATCAAGTCTTCGCCCGTGGTTGTCCCTGGGGAAAACGCCGTCGTCCTCATCGGCTCCTACGACGGCCACCTCTATGCGCTCGACGCGCGCACCGGCCGTCTGCGATGGAAAGTCCTGACCAAAGGCCAGGTGCACGCGACCCCGGCCGTTCAGGACGGGCTGGCGTTCGTCGCCGGCTGCGACGCGGTCTTCAGGGCGATTCGCATCGCCGACGGACGCGAGGCATACCAAATCGAGTCTGGAGCGTACACCGCGTCATCGCCTGTTCTGGATGGCGATCGCGCCTACTTCGGCACCTTCAACTACGAAGTGCTGGCGCTCGACTTGAAACGCCGTACGGTGCTGTGGCGATACTCCCAGGCGGATACGCAGTTTCCCTACTACTCCTCTGCCGCGCTCAGCAACGGCCGGGTGATCCTGGGCGGGCGCGACAAGATCGTCCACGCCATCGACACGGCCACCGGCAAGGCCGCCTGGACGTTCGCGACGCGGGCGCGCGTCGACTCCTCACCGGTCGTGGCGGGAGGCCGCGTCTACGTCGGCTCGAGCGACGGCAGGCTGTACGTGCTCGACGCTGCCTCCGGTGAGAAGATCTCGGAGTTCGACACTGGCGCCGCTATCACCGCCTCCCCCGCCGTCGCCGGGGGCCGCGTCGTCGTCGGAGCGCAGGACGGCGTCGTTTACGTCTTTGGATAGCACCCACGACGACGATCAACGCAGAGACCGCAGAGCTCGCAGAGAGTCTTTGGATAGGCCCCCCACGACGATCCACGTCGAACTCGCAGAGTTTTCAGTACCGTAGGGCGGGTCTTATCAGACCCGCCAATTGGTGCATATTCCTCTTGATTCCGTTGATGCTGGCGACTGCTGCGTGCAGGACGGAGCCAGCCACGCAAGCACCGGAGGCCGATGCGTCGTTGGAGACCAGTACTGTCAGCGAGACGGGATTCGGCCCGATCGTCGTGGGCATGACTCCCCTGGAAGCGCGGACGGCCGCCGGCGGCAGGCTCCAGCTTCCAGAGCGACTGGGCGCGGAGGGATGCGACTATGCGGCGGTGCCGGGGACTGGAAGGGTTGACGTTCATGATCGAGAACGGTCGTGTCGTTCGGGTGGATGTCCGCGCGCGCGGTATCCGGACTGTCGAGGGAGGCGCGGTCGGCGATACCGAGGCTCGCATTCAGGAGCTCTACCCGGGCCGCGTCACCGTATCACCTCACAAGTACACCGAAGGGCACTATCTGACGGTCGCTGCTCGTGACGCGGCAGGCGGTTCCGTGCAACTCATCTTCGAGACCGACGGGTCACACGTCACCCGGTTTCGAGGCGGCCTGCTCCCGCAGGTGGCTTACGTCGAGGGATGCGGATGACCGGCAACCGGGCGTAGCCTTGGCAGCTCGAAGAAGCGTAATCGCCTCGATTCATCGCGAGATGAAGGGGCTTGGCAATCCCTCGCGTGCCGCGGCCGTCGGCCGCTTCTTCAAAACCGCGCCGGGCCAATATGGCGCCGGCGACCGCTTTCTCGGCATCAGCGTGCCGGTGGTTCGAAAGCTCTCGGCCAGCTATCAAGACCTGTCCCTTCGCGAGCTCGCAGCGCTGCTGAAGTCCCCCTGGCACGAGGAACGCCTGCTCGCCCTGCTCATCCTCGTGCGGCAGTACGCCAGGGCAGAACCCGGCCGTCGCGAGCAGATCTACCGCCTCTACGTGAGCCGCACGCGGTACATCAACAACTGGGATCTGGTGGACTGCTCGGCGGAACACATCGTGGGCGCGCACCTGCGCAGCGGCCCGCGCAGGCCACTGCTCCGGCTTGCCAGGTCCAAGGTGCTGTGGGAGCGGCGCATCGCGATCATCGCCACCTTTCACTACATCAAGCGCGGCGACTTCACCGATACGCTGCGAATCGCCCGGTTGTTGCGGGACGATCCGCACGACCTCATTCACAAGGCGGTCGGCTGGATGCTCCGCGAAGTCGGCAAGCGGGATCGTGCGGTCGAGGAGCAGTTCCTGCAGCTGCACGGGAAGCGGATGCCCCGGACGATGCTCCGTTACGCCATCGAGCGGTTCCCTCCATCGCTTCGCCGCCGGTACCTCACTGCCTGACGGCCATGCCCGGCGGTTCGGCGGCGGCGCGGTAGTCCAAATAGAGATCACATTCGACTCCGCGGCGCGTTTCGGACTTGCCTTGGCACAGTCACGAGCGCAGAATCTCGATCTAGATCTTGACAAGCCTTCGGAGGATCGGCCATGCGCCTGATTCGACTGATTCCGGCAGCGTTTGTCCTGTGCATGTCGGGGCCTGCCTTCGGCCAGGGCTGGATCGACTACGCCAGCCGGGCAGATTTCTTCAGTGTGAACTTCCCGGGTCAACCGAAGGTGCAGGACATCCGCTACACCTCGGAATACGAGGCCGTGTTCCCGGCGCGCGTCCATAGTTACGAGGATGGCCCGAACCGCTACTCCATCACGGTGGTCGATTACACGGACGCCGAAAGAATCCACGCAGCGCGAGCCAGGAATTGCCCGCCTGACGCGCACAGCGGCTGCGCGGGAGAAGCAGAAGGCGCTCAGGGTCTCGGCTCCTGGAAGTACGACTTGCGAGGAGCGCTCGACTACGCGTCGTGGAAGCTCATGCAGCGAGACGCCAAGCTCACCTTTTTCGTGTGGGGTGTCATAGACCGGGTTGAAGGACGTCAGCTCCACTTCACCAACGCCGATCGATCCCGTACCTTCGTGGCGATCCACATGCACGAAAACCGCCTCTACATCCTGGAGGCAACCGTCCCGCCGGGTGCGCCGGAGCCGGGATTGTTTCAGCAATCGCTGCAATTCCTCGACAAGGACGGGAAGAGCGTTCGCTATGAGGCGATCTACTCCAACGGATTTCCACCACCCGCCCGCGTCAGATGACGCCGGCGGACGAGTGGAGAGCGATGGTCCCGAAACCGTTTCGTCGAGAGGAGGAGGGTGACCATGCCGTTCAAAGCCCTGGCCCTTGCGGCAGTCTGTGCGGTGTCCTTCGCCTTGTCCGCCTGGGCGCACCATTCACACAGCAACTATGCAGTCTCGGCCTTCACGCAGTTGGAGGGCACGGTCAAGGAAGTGCACTGGCTCAACCCGCATTCGTGGGTCTACCTCGAAGTCAAGGACGACAAAGGACAGGTGGCGCAGTGGGCGCTCGAAGCCGCCAATCCTGCCGCGATCGTGGCGAACGGCGTCAAACGCGAGGACCTCAAACCTGGCGACACCATCAAAGTGCGGTGCCACCGGATCAGGGACGGCTCCAACGGCTGTCTTCTCGGCTTTGTGACGCCCACACATGGTGATGTGGCGCGCGGCCATGGAGTGGAAAGGGAGTGGGACTAGGGGACGCGCTCGATCGTGCCGCTTTGCGGGGGATCGGTGTCGAATCGCCAACGGAGGAGACCCTTCGCAGTGACCGTGAACGTAGCGCCGTCTTTGAAAGGCTCGGGGATGGACGGCGGGGGCCAAAGGGAACCGTTCTCCTGAACGAGCATTTCGGCAACGCGAACCTCGAAAGTCGACTCGACAATCTCGAACACCATCCATTGGAGGTTCCGCCGCCCCTCCGCGCCGCCCCTCATCCAGCTCAGTGTTTCGATCAGGTGGCGCGTCGGGGGGTCGTCCACGGTCTCGGGGACGATTGCCACGTGCCGCGCAAATACATACTGGAGACCGCACGAATTCGGTAGAACGTGTTGCGTCCGACCCGACGGTCTGTCGATAGCCACACCTTGGGGGCCGATCTCCGCCCACGATCCAGGTTCGAGAAGAAAGGTCTGTGGCTGGGGGCCCAACGTTCCGCACGTCGCATCCACGAATCCCTGGTCCTTCGCGCTGACCCTGCCTGCGCAGCGCTCGTTGAACAACCGCTCGCTGATGTCGGTCGCCGGATGGTCTTCGCCGGCCGTCATCCTTGTCGCGCCCTCCGAAAGAAAAAGTAAGGCGCAGCCCATCAGCTCGTTGGGCGCGACACCATTCCCATCGAGATATCGCAGTCCCAGCTCGCGGCTCTCTGTTGGATGGTGAAAGACCTGATTGTGGCCACCTGCGAACAGGACTCGATGGAGGGCGGCCACCTCTTCGCTCATCTGCTGGGCGTAGAGCGGCGAGGCCACGAGCGGCGCCAGAATCAGAGTGATGAGGAAGAGTGCGCGGCGGGGCATGTCGCTCTCAGCGCAAGAACGAGCCCGCCGTTCAGTGCAGCCCTGTCGACGATCCGCTCAATGAAACGCGGCAAGCGATGACGCTTTGCGCGTCCGCCACTCAGGAGCGTTACTCGAGTTACGGTTTTGAACGTCAGGCAACACGCCAGCCCGCCGCGACAGCGGTTCATCGAGCAGGGGCCGACTGAACCGTCGTTACTGAGTTCGCGCTACGACCTGACGATCTGGCAGGACCATCGATGCGAGCTCAGGCGTTTGGCCTCCGTGCCCGATGAGCATCCGCAGAATCGGCGTCGTCGCGATCGTCGTCACCAGCGCCATCAGCACCATCATCGTGAACAGCGTCGGCGAGATCACCCCGAGGTCCAGGCCGACGTTGAGCACGATGAGCTCCATCAGCCCGCGTGTGTTCATCAGGATGCCGAGCCCGGCCGCGTGACGCCAGTCCATCCCGGTTGCACGTGCGGCCACGACGGTGCCGCCGAACTTCCCGGCCGTGGCGACGAACACGATCAACGCGCAGATCAACCAGCCCTGGAGGCCCGACACGAGACCGATTTCGGTCCGCATCCCCGTAAACGCGAAGAACGCAGGCAGCAGCAGCACGATCACGAGCTCGCCGCTCTGTCTCAGCGAACGTGCCAGCGCGCTGTCGTGCGGGATCACGGCACCGAGCAGGAAGGCGCCGAAGATCGCGTGAATGCCGATGACTTCGGTCGCGAGAGCCGATACCAGCATGGCAATGAGCGCGATCGCGATCGCACCCCGCGTCGGCTTGGTGCCGGCGGGTGACGCCACAAGCCGCCGAAACAGCGGACGCACGGCCAGGAACATCGCCGCAATGAAGGCCAGTGTCAGGATCGCAACCGTCAGGGCATTCCCGCCGGTGGCGTTGACCACACCCACGACGAACGCAAGGAGGCACCATGCGGTCGCGTCGTCGACGGCTGCACAAGTCAGCGCGAGCACGCCGAGCCTGCTCGTCGCCATCCCCTGATCGGACAGGATTCGCGCCAGCACGGGAAACGCGGTGATCGACATCGCAATCCCGAGGAACAGCGCGAAGTGCGTAAACGGCACGCCGGCGGGCGCAAGTATCGGATACAGGTACAACGCCAGCGCCGAGCCAAGAATGAAGGGCAGAACGATGCTGGCATGCGAGGTCGCAACGGTGGCGTGAACCTGCCCACGAAGCTGATCCGGATTCAGCTCGAGGCCCACCAGGAACATGTAGATGATCACGCCAAGCTGCGCGAGCACGCCGAGGAAGGGCGCGATTTCCGGCGGAAGGATGAAGAGGTACGCGTCCGGGGCGATTCGGCCGAGGAGCGACGGTCCGAGAAGAATCCCGGCCACTACCTCGCCGATGACCGGCGGCTGGCCGAGGAGGCGGAACAGGCTTCCCAGACACCGCCCGGCCACGATGACTGCCGTGAGCGCCAGCAGCAGGTGCCGCAAGATCTCGGAGGTGGCGGCGGCCGGGCCGGCGACGCTGGAGGCAGGAACGCCGGGGGCGAGAGGGATTCCCCATAGCTGCGGATCAGCAGGAAAAGCGCGACGGCGGCGAGCACCATGGTGGCGTAGGCAGCTGTCGCCCACACCTGACCGCGTGATGAGCTCATAGGTGAAGATTAGAAATATGAGTGCTAGCATTATGCTAGCAAGAGGCGCCATATGGCCACCCTGACCGTTCGAAACGTATCCACCAAAGTCGTGAAGTCGCTCAAGGCCCTGGCTCGCCGTAACCGCCGTTCGATGGAGCAAGAGGTCCGGGCCGTACTCGAGCAACACGTCGGCGACCGGCTGGCCCTCCTCGAAGAAATCGAGCAGGCGTGGACGCGGCAGGCACGCCGGCCCAAGGCACGTGAGGTGGAAGCCTGGATCGGAGCAGGACGCGAGTGATTGCCGTCGTCGATACAAACGTCGTGGCCTACTACCTGCTCGGGACGGAGCCGTTTATCGAGGAAGTGCGGCAGTTCTGGCGAACCGTTGAAGAAGCGTGTGCCCCGGCACATTGGGAAGCCGAACTGGCCAACGCCGTCTGGATGGCGGTTCGGACGGGCGCGTTGCCCACCGAGGAAGGACACCAGAAACTCGACCTGGCGGCGCGCCTTGGAATCGAGTCGGTCGCGAATCGATCGCTGTGGCAACCCGCGTTAACCCGAGCACTGAGCTCTGGTGCCGCCGTTTACGACACATTGTTCGTTGAGCTCGCAGTGCAGCGCAGCCTGCCTTTCGCCACTTTCGACAGGAACATTCTCAAGAAGTTTCCGGCGATTGCACACCGCCCCGGCTCGCTGCCCTCGAATTGAGCCTGGCCGTGGCCTTCTGGGTCAAACTGTGCCAGCAGGCTCCGACGGACCCCGCCCCGACGACGACGATCGACGCAGAGCTCGCGGAGTTCGCAGAGACGCTCGACGGGGCGCCGGCAACGCGGCGTGGCCGACACGTCCGAACGCGAACGAGCGATAGCCGACCCGCCGAATCGTTCGTTCGCGATTCGACGTGCCGTTCAACAGCTCGTCGATCAACCGCCGTTGTGCGGCATCGCGCGAGATCACCGCTTCGAAAACAAATCCGGCTAAAGCCGGATCCCACGAGGCGGGCCCAGCGCCGGGGCCATTGATTGATTCTCCCGCTCGGAATGCACTACCATGTAGTGCAATGGCGCGGAAGACTGAAGTGTACACGTGGCGGGTCTCTGCGGCGATGAAAGCCGGCCTCGAGGAAGCGGCGCGTGACACGAACCGAAGTGTGGCCAGGTTGTTGGACGAGATCGTCGCTGAACGACTCGACGCGACCGGGCGGACGAGGGAGGCGGACATCGAGAATCAGCGCCGTCTCCACGCTCGAGCAGGGCGTTTCGCAGGACGGCTCTCCGGCGGCGACCCGGCTCGGAGCCAGAACGCGAAGGCCCGGGTTCGAGCGCGCCTCGCCCGGCAGCGCACCCGTGGAGGTTAAGGCGCTCGCCGACACCGGAGCCTTACTGGCCTACCTCGACGTCGCGGACCGATGGCACGAGCGCTGCCGGTTGGCGTTCAGGCAGCTTCGGCTACCGTTGGCCACATCAACGGCGGTCCTGACCGAGCTGTTTCACCTCGTCGGCGACAGCCCGCGTGAGACCGACATCACCTGGAAGTTCGTCCGCTCAGGTGCGATCACGGTCGCGCCGATATTGGACCGGGACCTGCCCGACATCGAGTCGCTGATGCGCAAGTATCATGACCGACCGATGGATTTCGCGGACGCGACGCTCGTGCATCTGGCGCATCGCGAATCGCTCTCGACCGTCTTCACGATCGACCACGATGACTTCGAGACCTATCGCGTTGGTGGACGGAAACGTTTGCGCGTGCTGCCGCCGAGGTAACGGGGATCGCCCTGCCCTTCACCCTCGGAGCGCCCTGCTCGTCCTGCTACGGGCCTGTCTGAGCGTCAGGTTCGTCGCCCGTCGATTCCTTCGATCGCTCGGCTTCTTCCGGAAGCCGGTACGCGGCCACGATCACGGTCACGTTGTCCCGCCCCCCATTGTCGAGCGCCCGCTGCACGAGTCGCTCACACGCGTCGCTCGACCTGGTCGTCTCCCCCAGGATGTTGGTGATCGTCTCGTCGTCCACGAGGTCGGTCAGGCCGTCGCTGCAGAGCAGCAGGCGGTCGCCGTCCTCGAGCTGCAGCTGATCGGTGTCGACCCGGACATCCTCGATCCCTCCGCCGAGCGCGTTCGTCAGCACGTGGCGATGACGCGACACGGCGACGTCGCCCGGCGCCAGGTGTCCGCTGTCGACCAGCAGCTGCGCAAATGTGTGGTCTCGTGTGAGGCGATGCAGACGGCCGGCGCGCAGCAGGTACGCCCGTGAGTCGCCGACGTGGGTGATCAGCAGGTCGCGGCCAAAGCTGCGAACGGCGGTCAGCGTCGTCCCCATCCCGTGCAACGCATCGTCGCGCCGGCCGCGCTCGACCAGCATCGCGCCGACTTCCTGCACGTATTTGCGGGACCGCCGCTCGATCTCGGGCGCATGCTCTTCGTCCACTTTGAAAATCCAGTCGGGCACGTCCAGCGCGAGGCTGACCAGAGTGGAGATCGCCATCCGGCTCGCGATCTCGCCCGCGGCGTGTCCGCCCATGCCGTCGGCGACGACCATCACGTAGTTGACCTCCTCCGCGCGTGCCGGCACATCTTCGGCGAGGAGGCTGGTGATCATCGTCTGAAGCGTGCGGTCGAGCCTGGTGACGAGGAAGTGGTCCTCGTTGTTCGCGCGGTGGTAGCCGGGGTGCGACCGCGCGTCGACATCGATCTCGACGAGCGATGACAAGGGATGGCGATATCCGGCGGCAACCCGGTGTGGTCCGTCGGTGGAGATACGTGCGGTCATCGGGGCCTCTTGAGGGTGTCAGCCCGGTTGCGATGGTGGTCGGAGACGATTGTCGTCGGTATGGCGTTGGACCTCAAGGGGTCGCGCGCGAAAAGGAGTCGCCGACGAATCTACGGTCGGCGGCCTTCCGGCAGCATCAGTTCATTGGCCTTGTCGGGCACCTGGTCGGCCGGGGTTCCCGCATTCCAACCCGGCGGGGGACGCTTGCCGGGCGCGTACAGCGACTCCAGCGGCTCCCACACTTTGTCCACGCGGTCGTCGAACAGGTCCCCGATCAACAGATCGGTGAGCGTGCCGCGCAGGTGCGGGTAGCGGTGGACCATGTTGCCGAAGCTGAATCCGTCGTAGTACTCGCACACGAGCCGCCGCATGCGATCGACCCCTTCGTTGAACAGCGGACCCCACTTGCCGAGTTGCGCCGCGGACGTGTCGCCCGCAGCCAGCCCCTCGACAATCGCGTCGGCTGCCTGCGCCCCGGATCGAAGCGCCAGCAGCACGCCGGAGGAATACAACGGGTCGAGAAAGCCGAAGGCGTCCCCTACGAGCACCCAGCCGTCGCCCGCGACCTGCTTCGAACGGTACGAATAGTCCTTCGTGGCGAAGTGCCCGGTGGCCCTTGTCGCACTGGCGATACGTTCCTTCACGCCGGGGCAGCCGGCGACTTCCTCGTCGTAGGTGTCCGCATAGCTGCCGCGGCCCTTGAACAGGTAGTCGAACGGGCCCACGACCCCGACGCTGACGATGTTGTTGTGGAGCGGGATGTACCAGAACCAGCCGTTCTTGTTGCCGGTCTGGATGACGAGCGTCGCGCCCTCGTCGCGTCCGGTGTCTCGATAGGCCCCTTCCCAGTACGTCCAGATGGCGCCCTTGTTCAGGGTGGGATCCCACACGCGCAGCTGGAGGCGGTTCATGATCAGACCGTTCTGGCCGCTGGCATCGACGACGACGCGCGCGCGGACGTCGCGGAACGAGCCGTCGCCCTCCTTGATCCTGACGCCCACCGCGCGATCGCCTTCGAAGAGCACGTCGTGCACCCGCACGCCCTCCTGCGCGTCGACGCCGTGCTCGCGGGCGTTGTTCAGCATCATCTGATCGAACTCGCTGCGCACCACCTGCCACGTCTGCGAGCACTCGTGCGGCTTGTTGTCCCAGAAGTAGAAAGGCGCGGAGTTCCTGCCGTTCGAATTGACGAACTGGACGCTGTATTTCTTGACGAAGTGGCTCTGCTGCATCTTCGGCAGCATGTTCAGCCGCTTCAGCACCCAGTAGGTCTCCGGGATGAGCGATTCGCCGATGTGGAAGCGCGGAAACCTCTCGCGCTCGAACAGCGCGACCTTGTAGCCCTGCTGGGCGATCAGCGCGGACACCGTGGAGCCGGCGGGACCGCCTCCAATCACGACAACGTCCATCAATCTATGCCTCCAGGGCCTCCACGACGAACCGGCGAGCCTTCATCTCGAATCGCGGCAGCGTGCCGGCCTCGACCACCTTGACGCGCACCGACAGCCCGAGTCGCCTCGCGCAGCCGCTGCGACACCCGGGCCACCGCCGCCGACGGGTCGCCGGCCTGCGGCGTCAGCTCGATCTCGACGGTCAGCGACCGCATCGCCCCGGGCTGCGAGACGGTCGTCCGGAACTCGACCACCTCGGGAAAACGCCGCACCACCGCCTCGATGCTGGCCGGGTAGACGTTGACGCCGCGGATATTCACCATGTCGTCCGCGCGCGAGAGCACGCCGCCCTCCAGGCGGGCCCACGTCCGGCCGCACCGGCACACCTCCGATCGCCGGACGACGATGTCACTGGTACGGTAACGGATCACGGGGCTCGCCGTCCGGCCCAGGTTCGTCACGACCAGCTCGCCCGGCTGCCCGTCGGCCACTGCGTCGCTGCTGACCGGATCCAGCACTTCGCAGATGTATTCGCCCTCGTTGAGGTGAAGCGATCCGGGCGACTCCCAGCACTCGAAGCTGATCGGCCCGACCTCGGTCAACCCGTGGTGGTCGATGACGCGCGCGCCCCAGCTCTCCTCGATGCGCTCGCGCGTCGCGGGGATGCTGCCCCCCGGCTCGCCCGCGACGATCAGCATGCGGACGCTGCTCTCCGAGAGCGGACGGTCCGTTCGTTCCTCGGCGGCCACTTCCGCCAGCCTGAGCGCGTACGTCGGCGTGCAGCAGACGACCGTCGCGCCGACCGCCTCGATCATGCGCAGCCGGAGCTGGCTGGACATGCCGCCGCCGGGCACGCAGTGAAGCCCGAACTGGCAGCCCGCGTCGAATCCGGCCCAGAACCCGAGAAACGGCCCGAACGAGAACGGAAAGAACACGCGGTCGCCGGGCCCGACGCGTGCGCCGCGATAGACCGCCTTCCAGCATTCGAGCATCCATTGCCAGCTCTCGTTCGTATCGATCCAGCGCAACGGGTGGCCGGTCGTCGACGACGTCTGGCAATACCGGGTGTAGCGCTCGAGCGGCTCGGTGAGCGCGCTGCCCCACGGCGGGTTCGCGGTCTGATCGGCCATCAGCTCGGCTTTCGTCGTCAGCGGAAGCGCTGTCAAATCGCCGGGAAACCGCAGGCGTTCGATCCGGATGCCGGCCGCGTCGAGCTTGCGCGTGTAGAAGGCGTTCCGGCCGTGGATGTCCGCAAGAAGCCGCGAGAGCCGCCCGCCCTGCGCCGCCGACAGCGCGTCCCGATCGAGGCGCTCGGCCGACTGCATCTAGGCGCCGGTGCCGGGGCTACCCGGTGCGGCAGCCACGGCGGTGGCCTCACCAGCCGCCACCTCGAACCGTGCGGCGATCTCGGGGGGAAAGGGAATCGCCTTCATCGACTGCGACTGCTTGCTCACGCACACGATCGTCATCGTGCCTGTCGCGATGCAACTCCCCGTCACGCGTCAGCCGACACTCGTAGCGCATCGTCCTCTCGCTCATGGCCGCCACGCGGATCGCACAGCTCGAACTCGTCCTCGAAACGCAACGGGCGGCGGTACTCGAACGTGGTCGCGACGATCGGGAAGCCGATGTCTGAGCCGGGCTGTGCGATGCTCAGCCCGGCCGCCCGCCAGAGCGCGTGCTCCGCCTCCGCCATGTAGCGGAAGAACCAGCTGAAATGCACGATGCCGGCCGAATCCACCTCGTGAAACTGGACCCGGCGGCGGAGCCGGTATTCAGACCAGCGGGAGGATGGCGGCGGCATGGGCGGCAATCAGGTGTAGCGGATGTCGGCGTGCTCGGGCCGGAAGAATCGCCTGAGCAACACGTCGACGCGCATCAGGCCCTCTCTCGTGAGGCTGACGATGTCGTGCGTCGCGGCCGCGAGATAACCCTCGGCCGCGAGCGAGTCGAGTTGGTCCCGGAAGCGCTCGAGAATGTTCACGCCGTACTTGTCGCGGAAGTACGTGGGCCGGACCGACCCGAGCTTGAGCTGCAGGATGAACTCGCGAATCATCCGTTCCTCGTCCGTCGGCCGGTAGGCGCGGCTGAGCGGGATGTCGCCGGCGCGAATCGCGGCGCTGTAGGTTTCCCACGTGTCCAGGTTCTGCATGTGGACGCCGTTGACGTGGCCGAACGAGGCGACGCCAAGGCCCGCCATGTCGGCGCCCTGCCAGAGCCGGTCGCGGTACACAAAGCGCGATTTCGACGGATTCCTGGTGGCGGTGTACGCGCTGCCCACGTGGTAGCCGGCGGCCTCGAGAGCCTCGAACGCCTGCTGCGCCCAGCGGCGTTTGGTCGGCCAGTCCGCGACCGGCTCCTTGAACTGCCCGGTCTTCTTCAGGAGGTCGCCGCTGATCGTCGTGTTGTACGGCAGCTCCATCTGATAGATGGTGACGCTGTCGGGCTGGAGCGCCACGGTCTTCTCGACGCCGGAGAGCCAGTTCTCCTCCGTCTCGCCGAGCATGCCGGCGATGAGGTCGATGTTGATCTGCGGGAAGCCGAGCGCGCGCGCCTGCTCGTAGGCGGTGAAGATCTCCGGCGACCGGTGCGCCCGCCCGTTCAGTTCGAGGATCTCGTCGCTGAAGTTCTCGACGCCCAGGCTGAGCCGCGTCACGCCCATACCGCGGATCGCCGCCAGCTTGGTCTCGGTGAGCGTGCCCGGCTCGCACTCGAACGTGATCTCTTCGGCATCGCGCCACGGGGTGGCCGCGCTCAGGCGGGTGACCAGCCCTTCGAGCTGACGCGTGGACAGAAACGACGGGGTGCCGCCGCCGAAGTACACGAAATTCACCGGCCGCCCGGCAATGGCCGGCAGCCGCGTGTAGAGCTCCCACTCGCGCGCCAGCACGTCGAGATAGTCGTTGACTTCCTGCGCGTTCTTATCGGTGTAGACGCGGAAGTAGCAGAAGTGGCAGCGCTTCCGGCAGAAAGGGATGTGGAGGTAGACCCCCAGCGGCACGCCCGCCACCGGCGGCGCGTGCAGCGCCGGCATGGCGTCGCGCTCGACGTCCTGCTTTTTCCAGACGGAGAACGGCGGGTAGGTGGCGACGAAATAGCTGCCAACCTGAGGCTGATCCTCGACGGCCATCGGTAAACGATCTGGCACTGATAGGTCCTGGGTGTCTAGTCTACCGCACGGCACCTGTTTGACACACCGCCGAACGCACGGCAATATTCCGCGGTCGTCTTTCCATGACCAAACAAGCGAGGCCGAAACGTATGGGTTGGCTGATCTTCGTGGCGGGAGCCATCTTGTCCTGGGGCGCCTACGGCGTGTTGCTGGGCCAGGGCCAGACACAACTCGGCAACCCGTTGAAGGCGCTGCTCTGCGTCGGGATGGCCTATTTCCTGATCGGGGTCATCGTTCCGGTGATCGGCCTCGGCGCGCAGGGCAACTTATCGAACTTCAACACGACGGGCCTCATCACCGCGACGATCGCGGGCGCGCTCGGCGCGGCGGGCGCGGCCTGCATCATCTACTCGTTCCGGTTCGGCGGCCTCCCGCTCTACGTCATGCCGCTCGTGTTCGGCGGCGCGCCCATCGTCAACGTCCTGGTGTCGATGACGATCAATCCGCCGAAGGACGCGATCAATCCGCTCCTGTACGTCGGGTTCCTGCTGGCATCGGTTGGCGCGGGGCTGGTGCTCTATTACAGACCCGGACACTGAGCGCGGGACTGGCTTCGGGCTTCGGGCTTCGCATCGGCTTGCTGGGCTTCGGACTTGCCGGCGCCCTTACGACGTGTCTTCGATCACGGCAAGCGTCTGGATCGAAGCGCCAACCACGGCGCTCGCGGGAATGCTGCGATCGAACGTGGCGAGGCTGCCCGACATCTTCTTCGCCAGCCCAAGCAAATAGATATCGCTGACCTGCCGGTGCCCGCGAATGAACGATGGGTTGAATATTCGCCGATCGCGAAGCGAAACCGTATCCGGCCAGAAGACGTGATGTCCGCTGTCGCAGAACACACTCAGGCGCCCGACTATCTCTTCGGGGCGGCTGACGGCAGCGCCGTACTTCACGTGGCTCAGGACGCGAACCAGCCCGTTTTCCGTGAGCGCGCAGGTCGCCCAGCCGTGGGCGCGCTGATCGGCGAACCAATCGTGCGCAAGCTCGTGATGGACGTGGTCGGGATCGAACAGCGCGACGAGCACGTTGACGTCGAGCAACGCGACGGTACTCACGGCGCTCAGACGTCGTCTCGCAGCTCGTTGACCAATCGCAACGTCGGGCGGGGCGCGGTCGCCGCACGGCGCGGCAGCACCGGCACACCGTTCCGGACATTTCGCCCCGCGGCGCGCCCGGTGGGCGCCAATCCCTTGCGCGCCAGCTCCGACAACACCTTTCCAGCGGTCGTTCCCCGCGTCTCCGCGATTTCCTTCGCCGCCTGCAGGACGTCTTCGTCGAGATCGAGGGTGGTGCGCATGCCGGCCAGCATCACGCATCACGCATCAGATGTCAAGCCGGCGGGCGAGCCGATCGCTTATCGCGCGCAGCGGAATCCGATGTTGTGATGCCCGCCCCGGGGCCCGCGCGACAGTCCTCGTCCCCGGTACGTCGTGGTCAAATGGCTCGCATCCGAATCCTGGCCGCCGCCTCGCGTGGCCCGTTCGGCGGTCGAGGCAGGATCTTCCCGGCCGTCGCGCGGGTTGTACGGATACGGCCGGTACAGGCTGCTGACCCACTCCCACGCGTTCCCCGAGAGATCCAGGACCCCATACAGGCTGGCGCCCGCAGGAAGTCTTCCAACCGGCGCCGTTCCACTCCATCCCGCGCCGTACTGCGCCCGGGTCCGATCCGGCGGGGCATCTCCCCACGGGTACCGGCGGCCGTCGGTCCCTCGCGCCGCTTTTTCCCATTCCGCTTCGGTGGGGAGACGCTTGCCCACCCACGCGCAATACTCGCGCGCGCCGAACCACGAGAACTCGAGCACCGGATGATTTTCCGCGCCCGCGTCGGCGACCCAGCGATCGCCCTTCTTGTGAACGCGCGCGTCGTTGTCGTCGTCCTGGTACCATTCTTCGCCGTTCGGCCCCTGCGCCCCTTTGGCGTTGAGGAACTCGGCCGCCTGGGCGTTCGTCACCGGGGTTCGGTCGATGGAAAACGCGGCGACCTCCACGCGATGCGCGGGCCGCTCGTCGGCCGGCCCCGTGTCGCTTCCCATCATGAAGGCGCCAGCCGGGATTGGCACGAGCTCGGTGACCGAGCGGTTCTGCGCGTTCGTCATGACCGCCGGCCACAGGCTCGCGGCAGCCAACGCGACGATTCGACGGATGAAATACCGGGCGTTCATCGGCTTCGGCCTGCCAGGGCAATCGACGCGATCATAACGCGTCGATTTCAACTTTCCGCGGCAGCATTTGACAGAAAGCGGATGCATAATTCCTGCGTGATGAGACATATCCTGATCGTCGCATCCGCTGCCGTGGCCATCGGCGTCGTGCTCGCCGCCCAGACGAATCGCGCCGGACCCGCCGGCAGTGACTGGCCGATGTACAGCCTCAACCATGCGGGCACGCGGTTCTCGCCCTTGACCGAGATCAACACCGCCAACGTGACGCGGCTGGCGCCGGCGTGGTCGATGCCGCTCACGCCTCCCCCGGGCGGCGCGGTTCCCGCCGCCGGCGCCCCGGCGGCGGGCGGCCAGGCACGCTGCGGCGACGACCCGTTTAGCGGCGCCTGCAGCAATCCCGAGGCGACCCCAATCGTCGTCGGCGGCGTGATGTACCTCCCGGCGAGAGGGAACCAGGTGCTTGCGCTCGAGGCGGACTCAGGGAAGGAAGTGTGGCGGCACCAGATGCCTCAAGGCGTCACGACGACCGCTCGCGGCGTCGCCTACTGGCCCGGAGAGGGATCAATGGCCCCCCGCATTCTCCTCACCGCGGGAGCGCGGCTCGTTGCGCTCGATGCGGCAACGGGCACACCCGCGGCGGGATTCGGGCGGGATGGCATGGTCGAGATCCTCGTGCCGTGGAACGGCGTGCCGGTTGTCTATAAGAACGTCGCCATCCTCGGCGCGACGACGGGCGAGGTGCCGCTCGGATCCCCGGGCGACACCAGGGCCTTCGACGTGCGCACCGGCGCGAAGGTCTGGCAGTTCCACAACGTGCCGCTGCCGGGTGAGACCGGTCACGACTCGTGGCTGGACCACGGATGGAGAGGCCGATCCGGCACGAACGTCTGGGCGTGGTACATGACCGTCGACGAGGAGCGCGGAATCCTCTACATGCCGGTCGCCGGCCCGGCCGCGAACTACTGGGGCGGCGATCGACCCGGAAACAACCTCTTCGCCAACTCGATCGTCGCGGTCGATGCGGAGACGGGCAAATACCGATGGCATTTCCAGACCGTGCATCACGACCTGTGGGATTCGGACATGCCGTCGCCGCCCGTGCTCGTGGACATCGTGCAGAACGGCCGGAAGGTTCCCGCGCTGGCGTCCATCGGCAAGACCGGCTACCTGTTCATCCTCGATCGCGTTACCGGCAAGCCGATCTTCGGCGTCGAGGAGCGGGCCGTCCCGAAGGGCAATGCGCCGGGCGAGTGGTACGCGCCCACCCAGCCGTTCCCGGTGAAGCCGGCGCGGCCGCTCGTGCGCGTCGAGTTCAACAGAGAACGGGACATGGTCCGTCCGGAAGATACGTCGGCCGAGCACGTCGCCGAGTGTCAGGCGCTCTGGGACAGGAGCGGCGGCTTCTACAACGCGGGCCCGTTCACGCCGTTCCTGTTTCACGAGGACGGTACGCCGCCGGCGAGCACCATCCAGTTTCCGGGCGGCACCGGCGGCGTGAACTGGGGCGGTCCAGCCGCGGATCCGAACACCGGGTATGTATTCGTCAACGCGCACGACACCTCGCTGGTCGGTTGGATCGAGAAGAGAAAGCCCGGACTGAATTACGGGCGCGGTGCGGACGGCACTACGCAGCCGTACGATCGCGCCAGCGTGAACGGGCCCGGCCCCTATTCCAGTTTCACGGCTCCACTCAAAGACGCGAGCGGCCGCACCATCGCGAACCTGCCGTGTCAGCGTCCGCCATGGGCGCGCCTCGTCGCGGTGGACGCGAACACGGGCGAGATCGCCTGGCAGAGCACGCTGGGCCTGACCGAAGCGCTGCCCGAGGGCAGGCAGCTCACGGGGGGAAGCGGAAGCGCGGGGCCAACCGTAACGGCTGGCGGCCTCGTGTTCGTGGGCGCGACAGGCGATCGACGGTTCCGCGCGTTCGATGCGAAGACCGGAAAAGAGCTGTGGATGACGCGCCTCGATGGTCAGGTGAACGCCAATCCCATGACCTATCGAGGGAGGAGCGGGAAGCAGTACGTCGCGGTCGTGGCAACCGACACGCTCGTGGCGTTCGCGCTGCCGTGAGCTTCTACGCGCGTACCGGGCGGTTCAATTCGGCCGGCCCGAGGGCGCTCTCGCGGTGCCTGGTGTCAGGTGCTGGGTGCCAGGTGCCGTGCAGGGTGCGCGAGGTGCAGGGTGCGCGAAGTGCCTGGTCGCTCGCAACCGTGCGCTACGCGCCAGGCACGAGTCCGAGGCGCCTGGCGCGGGCACCTGGCACTCGGCACCCTTGGCACGGCACCAAGCACGTAGCACGCGGCACCAGGCACCACACCGTCAGTTCGCCGCCCGATGGCGACCAAACGCGACCTGCGGTGATCTCTTGCGACAATGAGGCTGGTCAGTTAGGACTGGGTTTCCAGTTCAGGAGGACGGTGATCGGCGAGGGGACTTCATCGCTCACAGTGCTCATCAGGAATCGTTGGCCGTCCGGAGAGACGAGGTATTTTTGAGCGTAGGGGAATGGCAGCGCGCCGCCGACGCGCGTGGCAAAGAGCGGAACCGGGGAGCCGGCCTCGATCGTCTGGGTGTTCGCAACCTGGATGGGAACCGCCATGAGCCGGCCATCGAGCGCGATGTAGAACAGTTCCTTGCCGTCGCGACGCCAGCGCACTTGACGCGCCGCCGTTCGCCGAGATGAGCCACTTTCCTCCGGTGATGGGAAATGGCTGGACGTAAATTTCAAAGCGGCCGGATTCATTCGACTGGTAGGCGATCCACTTTCCGTCCGGAGAGAATTGTGAGTCGCGCTCATCGAAGCTCGTCTGGACGACTGGGAATGGTTTGCCGTCGCCGGTCATCGGCAGCGCCCCGATGTCGTTGCTGGTGTTTGGATCCAGGCTGCGATACAGCAGGAATCGCCCGTCGGGCGACCAGTCTTCGACCCATTTATTTGGGGTGTCGCCAGCAGTGGCTCCTCACCGCCAGATCCATTGGCCGATTTCTGCCAAAGGTCCCACGTAGCCTCCTTACCGGTCGAGCTGAACACGATGCGGCGGCCATCCGGAGACCATCGCGGCTGAATGGCGCTCCTGCCGAATACGAACCTGCTGAAGACGCCTGTCCCAAGATCAAGTATCCAGACTTGATTGCCCCCACGTTGGACGGCAACACGGCGGCCGTCCGGTGAAAACGATGGATTGTCGAGTGCGCCAGTCGCAGGTTCCCCCACCCTGGAAATTTCCTTGCCAGAGCGATCGAACCAGACGAATTGCCTTACGCCGCCTCCCATGGTTGTGCGGTAGACGACGGGGCCTGCAGCCGACGCCGACACCGCCACAACCGGACGCGTTCGAGGTCGATTCGGTCACCTGAAACGGATTCCCAGTCAATTCGAGTCGAACCGGATCGAAGTTTTGCGCGAACAGCGTTCCTTGCCGTACGAAGAGCAAATGCCCCGTGGAGGCGTAGGCGTAGACAGTAGCCGCAATCGAGCAGGCGCCGCGTCTCCGATCCATCCAGTTGGCTGATGTAGATACCCGTCGCCAGGATGTGTAAACAGGAAATGACGGCCATCCGGAAGGAATCTGTGGAAAGCGGTGGCTTCCCGGTAGGGCTTTTCTGGAGGTAACCATGGCTGCTTCACCGCCGGTGGCTGGGATACGGAAGATCTCAGTGCCGGCGCCCGTCGTGAAGAGGATCGTGCCGTCGGAGTTCCACGATCCGCCGGCCGCGAAGGCTTCAGTCAACGTCTTCGCCGATCCGCCATCGATGTCGATCCGCTTGAGGTTTCCATCCGCAAAGAACCCGATGGAGCGGTTGTCCGGCGACCAGAACGGATCTTGCGCTCTGTCGGTTCCGGCCAGCGGTTGCGCGGAAACCGAATCCACCGCACGGACCCACAATTGGGACCGGCCCTCGGACACCGCCTCGAAGACGATCTTCTGTCCATCCGGCGAAATCGCGAGGGAGCGTGCAGACGAAGGCGGCGGTGTCGTGATTTCCAGACGCGCCTCGGCGGCGGGAGCGGTTGGGCGGAAGGCCAATACGCTGGAGACGACCGCAATCACCGTGACGAGCGCGAGCGCGGAAATCCAGGCAAGGCGCTCCACGCGGGGCGGCCCCTTAGGCTGCGGAGCGAGTTCTCGCCCGCTCTGCGCCTCTTCGATTTCAATGCGCGCATCGCGGAAGTCGCGAAGACGAAGCTTCTCCTCTTTCCGCAGGCAGCGCCTCAGCAGGCGCCGGATCGCTTCCGGCGTCCCCGCGGGCAGACGATTCCAATCCGGCTCGGTCTTGAAGATGCCGCCGAGAATCTCGCCCATTGTTTCGCCTTCGAAGAGGGCGCGTCCAGTGAGCATCTCATAGAGCACGCAGCCGAAGGCCCACGCGTCCGCGGCCCGATCCGTCTCTTTCCCTTTCGCCTGCTCCGGTGACATGTAGGCGGCCGTTCCGAGAATCATCCCGGGAGTCGACGCTGCGTTCATCATCGTCGGCGAGTTCGAGAGCTCCGCGGCCGCCGCCTTCCGCCTCGCGAAACTTTGCCAGGCCGAAGTCCAGAACCTTCACCGTGCCATCCGGTGTGATCTTGATGTTGGCGGGCTTCAGATCGCGATGGACGACTCCTTTCTCGTGTGCGGCCTCGACGGCCTCCGCGATTTGCATCGCAATGGGCAGGGCCTCGTCGATGGGAACCGGGCCTCGCGCGATCCGCTGGGCGAGCGTCTCGCCGTCGACGAGCTCCATGACGAGAAACGTTGCAGTCTGACCATCCTGCCGATCCCGCCCGTCCTGCCCCTCCAGCCCGTAGATCGCGGCAATATGCGGATGATTCAGCGATGCCAGCACTCGCGCTTCGCGATCGAATCGTGCGACTCGATCCCCATCACTCGCGAACGCTTCAGGAAGGATTTTGATCGCCACACTCCGGCCAAGCTTGGCGTCTGTGGCTTGATACACCTCTCCCATTCCACCTGAGCCCAGGTGAGCCGTGATTTCGTAGTGTGCGAGCCTTGTACCAATCATTCAGATGAAACCTGCACGCGCATCCTAGGCAGCCAACTATAGCGCGACCGGCGTAGCGGTCGACGATTAGATCTGGCCGGCCTGTAGCCCATGCAGCGCGGCGGCTTCCGCCAGGCGGCTGTCGAACGTGATGACGCGCTTCGCTCCGCCGGAGAGCGCCAGCGCGATGTGCAGAGCGTCAAGGGTTCGAAGCGGAACCGACTCGGTCGTGAGCAGCATTCGCTCGGCCTCACGGTGGACGGCAGGATTCAAATCCAGCAGCCGGAAGGATCCCGAGGCGGCATCGGATAGTAAGGCGTCGCGGATGCGAGTGGCCTGCTCCGCAACAAGGCCGCCCTCCCGCTTCCTGCGTGCCACCGCCGAAATGACCTCTGTGACCGACAGCTCCGAGATCATCAGGTCACGCCGGCCGCGAAGGAAACGATCGAGCGGCTCGCTTCCCGGTTCGGGCACGTAGAGTTTTGCCAGGGCGCTCGAATCGAGGTAGACGCCGGTTGCCGCCTTGGAGGACTGGATCGACAATCTCTCAGATTCGCTCTTCTCGACCATCAATGACTGCCTGGGATAGGGACGCCTTGAGTCTCGGCATCCTTCGCCGGAAAGCGGACCGGCCCGCAAAGGGCTTTGCGGCAGGCGGAAGTGGAGGAACCAGCCGGGCGACGGGCCGGCCCCGATCCGTGATCGTGATTTCGTGTCCCTTACGAACCTCGTCGATGAGAGCCGAGAGGTTCTGCCGAGCCTCCCGAACGCCAGCCTGCTTCATGAAGCCATTGTGCTACAAGTAGCATCCGTGGGCAAGACAACGCGACGAGACTGGCATTACGTTCAGTTCGGCCGCCCGATCGCGACGAGACGCGAGCCGGTTCTGAAGTACCAGCGGCCCTCCACGAGGGCGGGCGACGCGAGGATCGGTTCGTTCATCCGGTTGACGTGAAGGATCTCGAACGTCGGGCCGGCGCGCAGCACGAACGTCTCGCCATCGTCGTTCGTGAAGAAGACCTTGCCGTCCACCGCGACCGGTGACGCCGAGAATCCCTCCCGCTGCGCGACGCCGAGCCGGCCCTGCCACAGGAGGCGTCCGGTCCTCGCGTCGAGCGAGGTGACGATGCTCGCCATGTCGTTCACCATGTAGAGGGACTCGCCGTACAGAATCGGCGAGGGCACGAACGGCGAGCCTCTCGGGCTCGACCACGTGACGTGGGTGCGCGTGACATCGCCCCGCCCTCCCGGACGAATCGCCAGCGTCGGGCCGGCACGCCCCGACGAGCAGAACACCATCCCGTAGCCGACGACGGGCGTCGGGATCACTTCGTAGGTGGTTCCGCCGCAGCGCCACAGCTCGCGCCCGGTCGCGGGGTCGTACGCGTGCACGCGATTCTGGCTGTTCACGATGATCTCGTCGTGATCGCCCACGCGTACCGCGATCGGCGTCCCCCATCCAACCGATGCGTCGCGGCTGGTCCGCCACAGCTGCTTGCCGGTCCGCGTGTCGAACGCGGCGATGAACGAGCCCGCGTACTGATCCTGATAGAGGATCAGCCGGTCCTTGTACAGCAGCGGGGAACCGGCCGTCCCATGGTACGCGTCCATCTGGCCGAGATCCTGTTGCCACACGATCTTGCCGTTCAAGTCGAGAGCCAGCAGCCCACGGGTGCCGAACGACACGTAGACGCGCTCGCCGTCGGTGGCCGGCGTCGCCGACGCGTGCCCGTTCTTGAAATGCGTGCCGCCGTCGCGCCGGCCTTCGGGCGCAAACGTCTCCCAGAGCCGCATGCCGTCGGAACGTCGAAACGCGAGGACCGACAGCCGCCGCCCTCCCTCGTACGCGGTCGTGAGCAGAATGCGATCGCGCCACACGATGGGCGACGAATTGCCGTCGCCCGGCACCGGCGTCTTCCAGAGGACGTTCTCGGTCGCCGACCAGCGATCCGGATAGCCGCTGTCGGTCACGAGCCCCTGGCCCGACGGCCCGCGCCAGCGCGGCCAATACCGTGCGGCTTCGCCCTCGTCCGCCACCATGCTGACGGCAGGCGTGGGCGCCGCGACGGGGGCCTGCGCATCAGCAAGCTCGCCACTACGGAGGACACTGAGGACACAGAGGAACAAACCCACACTGAACGAGTTTGATACTCCGTGTCCTCTGTGTCCTCCGTGGTGGAGAGTTGTTAATCACTTCGCTCATTGTTTTCGTTGCCCGATGGCGTAGAGAAACGATTCGGTGCGGATGAAGATCTGGCCGTCGGAAACCGCGGGCGAGCTGAGCGTATATTCGCCGAGGTCGTTCTCCGCGAGCAGCGCGAACTTCGGGCCGGCCTGCACCACGCTGGTGACGCCGTCCTCGTCGGTAATGTAGATCTTGCCGTCGGCCAGCACTGGAGAGCCGCTGTAGGTGGCCGGGCGAACCCGCTGTCGGCCGTAGATCTGCTCGCCGGTCTTCGCGTCCAGGCACCACATGATGCCGCGGTCGTTGATCGAGTACAGGTATCGGCCGTCGGTGACCGGGGTTGGCACGTCCGGTCCGTTCATGAACGTCCAGAGGACATGCGACCTGGAGATGTCGCCGCGGCCGCCCGGCTTGAGCGCCAGCATCGGCCGCTCGCGCGACGGCGCGAAGATCATGTCGCCATGGACCACGGGTGAGGCGACGATGCGCTGGCTGCCATCGTTGTCTGGATTGAGGCCGTTGGCCCGCCACAACTCCCGGCCGTTGTTCGTATCGTGGCCGGTCACGACGTCGCCGCCGGTGATGACGATCTCGACGGTTGTGCCGTAGCGCAGGAGCGCGGGAGTGGTGTAGGCATCGGGCGATTCGCGCCGCGCGCGGCGTCGGCCGCTCGACGCGCCAGATGGTCCTGCCGTTCGCTTTGCTGATGCGCAGGACGTAGGACGGTTCGTCGGTGTAGTAGCCGTGCAGCACCTGCACGTACAGCGAATCCTCGAACAGCAGCGGCGACGACCCGTAGCCCCACATGCAGCCCGAATTCGCCGTAGTCCTTCTGAATGATCGCGCGACCAGACTTCCGTTCCCTCGAAGTCGAACGCCTTGATCACGCCGGTGCCGGTCATCGACCATACGTGCCGGCCGTCGGTCACCGGAGAGGGCGACGACATGTTCTGCTTCTGCCTCCGCGTGTTGCCGCCGCCAAGCTGCCGTTTCCAGAGGACCGCGCCTCGCGCGCGATCGACCGACCACAGCCACAGATTGCGGCCCTCCGCCACGTTGAGAAAGATGCGGTCGCCCCAGACGATCGGCGTGGATCCCGACCACTCGGGCAGCGCCAGCTTCCAGGCGATGTTCTCGGTCTTGCGACCAGCGAACGGGCAGGTTCGTCTCGGCGCTGACGCCGTTCAGCAGAGGGCCCCGCCACTGCGGCCAGTTCTCCGCGTCCAGCGGCACGGCGCCGAACGCCAGCAGCGCGAGCACGAGAAGCGAACGGCGGAATCAGGGTCGCCGTAGCGCAGGTCTTCAGACCTGCCTGTGCCGGGACCGAGGTCCGGCCTACGTCCTGCGGCCACGAGTGCGGGCCTCGAGCGGTCTGGCCTATCAGGACGCGCATCCAGTCATCCGTATCTATTCCGATCGCAGCGACTCGAGCAGCGGTCCGCGAATGGCCGCTCTCGTCGCGATTATCGAGGATAGCAGACCCGTCACGAACACGGCGAACAACAGCAGGGCGCCGCCGCTCGTCAGCGGAATCCGGCCGCCCCGCTCGGCAATGGCCGGAGCGATCGCGAGCCCCGCGCACACGGCGCCCGCCGCCAGCCCTGCGGCGAGCAGCAGCGCGTTCTCGGCCATCACCATCAGCAGAAAGTGGCGCGCGGCGATAGCCCACGGCGCCAAGCAGCGCCAGCTCGCGCCGCCGCTCGAGCACGTTGCGAAGCAGCAACCGTGGCCAGGCCGACGGTTCCAAGCAGGAGGCCGAGGCCGCCAAGCGTCTGGAACGTGGACAGGTAGGTGTTCTCCACCCTGTGAAACTCCGCGAGCCGTTCCGCGGTGCCCGTGGCGTCGGCGCCGAGGTCGCTCAGGCGCGTCCTCGATCTCCGCGGCACACGGCCGGCGCCCGGCTCGGCCGGCGTCTCGACGAGCAGCAGCTGATACCCCTGCCTGCTCGGGAAACAGCGTCAGGAAATGCGCCTGCGACATCAGCAGCTCCCGCTGGAAGATGCTGTCGCGCAGAGCCGCCACGAGCCGCAGGCGGATCTCCCGTGTCCCGCGCGTGATGACGATGTCCTCGCCGAGCCGGCGGTGCAGCACGTAGGTCATCGAATTGGCGTCAGCGATGACAGGGATGACCGGAGTGGCGCCGTCGGGGCCGTCAGGAAAGTCGCGATTCAGGAGCAGCCAGGGATTGGCGCGCTCGGCCTCCGTCGAGGCGAGCGAGTCCTGAAACGCGAAGCGTCCCTCCGCGAGAAATGAATCCCGCGGCGCCAGAATCCGCGGATTCCTCGGCTCGTACAGATTCAAGCAGCTCGCATCGTCTCCCGGCAGCAGCCGGAAGGGCTCGATCGTCACCGATTCGTCGAGATCCGAGAGGTTCAGCGCCTCGCGTCCCTCGCGCGAGTTGGGATCGTGAACGATGGGCAGCAGCGACTCGACGAGGAGCTGGTATCCGCCAACGCCCGAGCGCGGGTCGTCGGTCGCAGACGAGCCGTCGCGGCGGAACGCATCGACGGAAATGAGAATGAACGTGGCCGACGGCGATGACCGCCACCGAAAGAACGCTGCGCCCGGGCCGATACGTGGCGTTGCGAAGGCCGAGCCGCGATACCGGCCACCACCCGTGGCCCGCCAGCGGATGGCCGGGTGGCCGCCTGAGCGCAAAGGCGAAGAGACAGAGCGATGCCGCGAGCAGCGCCGTGCCCGCACCGAAAAAGGCGCCGGTCCGATCGAGCAGGCCGCCAAGCGCGGCCGCGATCAGCGCGGCGCCGATCGACGACAGCGCAATCGCGCCAAGCAATGGTGACGAGTAGGCCGGGTCCTTTGGACCCGGCTTCACCGGCGGGTCCAAAAGGACCCGCCCTACGACCCGTGGATGCCAACTCGATCTGTCCCGCCAGCAGACTCCGCTCCGAAATGCGGGCGAGGCTTCGCAGCGTCCACCAGATGCAGGCAACCGCCGCCGCCACTCCCCCGCCGGCGCCCGCGACGAGCGAGGTCCACGACACGTGCAGCGTCAAGGCGCTGGTTCCCACAGCGTCCACCCACCACGTGCCGAGCGCGGTCATGATCAGGTAGGCGTACCCCAGCGCGCCGAGAACCCCGGCGCCGCTGCCGACGATCGAGAGCAGCAGCCCTTCGTAGAGGAACAGCCGTCGGACCGCCGCCGGCTTGAAGCCGACCGCCCGCAGCAGTCCAACCTCGCGCGCGCGCTGCTCCACGCCGAGCTTGAAGAACAGGACGACCAGCAGCAGCGCGGACACGACCAGGAAGAAGCTGAAGTAGACGAAGTACTCTCCGAAATCGGTGGCGCCCTGCGATGCCGACAGGCCTTCGGCGCGGACATCTCTTACAACCAGGCCGGCGCCCGCCAGCGGATCGATGCGGGCGCGCAGACGCTGCTCGACCTGATCCCGGACTTCCTGAAGCGCCGCGACGGGCTCGCCCTCGGGCGGCGTCGTCCGTATGGACGTGAGCGCGCCGTATCGTGAACGCCACAGACCCTGGCCCACCTCCAGCGGAACGAAGGCCTTCGGGGTTGTCCGATACGTCGTTCCAGTACGCCTCGTCCGCCGGCCGAATCCGGCGAAGATCGATCGGAAACGGCGGATCCCAATCGGCCAGCGAGGGTGAATCGCTGATGCCGGGGTACACCGGCGCCAGGTCGCGATCGCCGGCATCGATCGGCACGACGGCCGCGACGCGGAACTCGCTGGTCCGGGTCGCAAGCTGGCCCGGCTCTTCCCAGACGTAATATTCCATCGTGATCGGATCGCCGACGGCCGCCTGGAGCTCGCGCGCCGCCCACTCGTTCAACGCGATCGGAAACGGCGGGCCCTCCGCCGTTGCCCTCGAGGGGACCGCAGGCGCAATCGCGCGTAGATCGGTCGCGGTGACGAGCGAATACGGGATCTCGCGGTCGCCGCGGCGCAAGGTGTTCGCGAGATAGGTGAAGACCGGCTGGCCCGCCAGTTCCTTCCTGAACGACCGCCGCCTGTGCGTCGTCCAGCAGTCCTGCATTCGAGCCGACGATGATCGTCCGCCGCGCGTCGAGCGCCTTCACCGTGAGGCCGATGTCTTCGAGCGTCGCCTCGCTTCTCACCAGCTGCTCGAGCTCGATAAGCCCACCAGCTGCGGCAGGCGTTCCGGCAGGGCGGTCCGGCAGCGTGGCAACCAGCAGCGTGTTCACGCGGTCGCCGAGATCGAGCTCGTCCTGAAGACGCGACAAGGGCACGAACACGGCGCGGACCTCGCCCTGCTGCGCTTCCAGCGAGAACTCGCCAAGCGCCGAGGCAGGAATCACTGCGCGAACCGTCAGGCGGAGTGTGCTGCCCAGGTCCTCTTTGCGGCCGTGCAGCGACTCCAGCGGAATCTCCGACGGGCGCTGGACGCGTACGAGCATCGCGCTGCCGGCCCGGGCATCGATGTCGCGGGCAAGAGCGGGACTGACGAGCGCGTCGCGCTCGAGCGGACCCGCGATCCCGCTCACGCCGTGAAACTGCCAGAACCGATCGTCGATGCCATAGACGCGGACCTGGCCGGCCCGGCGTCCGCTTTCCTGCCCGGTGACGAAACCCTGCGCGACGATCAGCGGAGCCACACCGCTGAATGTGGACGTCGAACGCCGGATGCGTTCGAATGTCGTCGGCAAGCTGCGCGCGGAAGAACGTCGCGGAAGCGACGACCAGATCGGTCCGGCCGAGCCGCTGCAGCACGAGATCGCGCAGGCTGCCGCGCACGGAGTCGCCGACGAGCAGCGCGCCGGCCAGCACGGCCACGGCCGTGGCGACGCCGAGGACGACCGCCACGTTGGTGCGCCAGTAATACGTCAGGCCGCGAAGGACGAGCCGGTTCGGCCGCATCGATTCATTAGGCCTCGGACGCGGCGCCCGTCGCAAGGTTCATTGCGACCCTGCGCGTCTCAGGCAGGCAGGCCAAGTTCCTTCGCCGCCTGTTGCTGCGAGCCGTCCATCGTCACGAAGCGCTCGATGCGTTCGGCGGCATGGAACCAGAGTGCCGTTCGAAGATGCGCGAGATCGAGGGACCGCGGGGTGGCGAGGGCCGGCAGGATGTTGGACTCGCAGAGCTCCAGCGTGAGATCGCGCAGCACGAACGCGCGGATGTCAGTCTCCACGCGGTCCATGCAGGCCTTGTACTGTTCCGGTTTCAGTGTCCCTTCCCTTGCCAACCGGATCAGATTTCGCCTGGCCTCGAGCACGAGAAGGACACTCGACAGCAGGTCAACCCCGGCAAGTTCTTCGGACAAGCGCTCCCACCCTTCTTCGGCCAGGAGGATGCACAGATAGGCGGAGGTATCCAGGTACACCCGTCGGCGTCGCGCCGGTCCGGCCAGGCCAGCACTCACCGGCTGCCCCGGTCTTCCATCAGGATGGTCAGATATCGGCCCTTCGTTCCACGTTTCACCGCCGGTTCCAGGCGCCCGGTGCCCACACGCGCGCCTCGGTGAACCTGGGAGGGGCGCGCCGGGCCCAGCTGGGCCACGGGCTCGTTGTGTCGCGTCACGACGATGGTGCTGCCGGACTCGGCCTCCGCAACGGCCGCCGATAACTGGGCCTTGAGGTCCTGAATAGAAATCTGTTTCATGTCCACTACAATACCATAAACGGACCTCTATTCTGGTCTGATTAGAGACCACACAGACCCGGCGTCCGACAGCAGGTAGCTACGCTTGGTCACGTCTCCACACGCAGGCCTGCTTGCTCCCACTGGACATGTGGCCCTCGAGGTACTCCACATGCCGAAACCCGCGCCCGCGAAGAGCGGCTCCGGCCAGCCACGCTCGCGGACCGTGCCCGCAGTACACCACCAGCGGATCGTCGAACGATATCGGGAGGGGTGTCCATCCCGGCACCTTCCAGAAGGGGACGTGCAGCGCTCCAGGGACGTGTCCGTGCGTGAACTCTTCCCGCGACCGCACGTCGAGGATGGTGGGGGCTGTGCCTGCCGAGATCCGGGCGAGCAAATCCGATGCGGTCATGCTTAGAGCCGTTTCGGCATCCTTGTAGCACGTAGTGTCCGGCTTTAGCCGGACTTTGTGAGGTCCGCCTGAAGGCGGACACTGACGTACATGCAGCGACCGCACCGCTTCATCCTGCCGCGGCGCGCAGCGATTCGGCGCCGGCCGGGATGCGCACGAGCGCGGCTGCTGCCGCAAGCGCCACGACAATCCCGGCGAGCATGTAGAACGCGGCCGCGTACGAGCCGGTGGCGTCGACCGTCAGCGCCAGGAACAACGGGCCGACGGCGGAGGCGACGACGGTCATCGCCTGCGCGGCGCCCTGGATGCGCCCGAGATGCGCGCGCCCGTAGGCTCTTCCCCAGAAGCTGAAAAAGACGACCATGACGAAGCCGCCCGCGATGCCCATCGCCACGGCCTGCGCCATGACGTGCCCGACGGTCGTGACGTGTGCCAGCGCCGCCAGCGCCGCGGTGAGAATCAGGAGCGCCGCCACCAGCACGTGGCGGAGCGAGCCGCGATCGGCGAACGCGCCCGCCGCGAAGTTGCCGACGAGGCCGGTGATGGCGGTGACGGCCAGGGCGGTGTGATACACCTCCGGAGCGAATCCGCGCGCGGCAAGAATCGATTCGTTGAACAGGCCAATTCCCGAGGCGACCAGCCCGTACACCGAGCTCGCCAGCGCGAACACCCAGAAGGCGGGCGAACGGAGCGCCTCGGCCAGCGTGGCCTGCGCCGTCGGGATGTCGAGTGGGTCGCCGACGGGTCGCCCTCGATCGACGCCAGCAAGGCCGCGCCAGCGACCGTCGACACCGTCGACACCGTCGATACCGTCGATACCGTCTACCGGGAGGCCAATCGTTTCCGGCGTTGAGCGATCGAACACCCAGGCAAGCGGCGCGAGACCGAAAATCAGGCACGCCCCAATCGCGGCCCATGCGGCGCGCCAGCCGCTCGCGAGCACGAGCGCGCCGACCGCTGGAAACGCCGCCATGAACCCGACGCTCATCACCAGGGCATAGACCGCCATCGCCCATGTGAGGCGGCGACGGAACCACTTGCCCACCATCGCGAGGCTCACGACCGAAAGCGCGCTCTGTCCGAAGCCGCGCGTCAGCGTCACGAACACGAGCAGCGCGATCAAACTGGTCGCCCGGCTCATCAGAAGGACGACGGCGCCGAGCAGCAGGACGGTGGCGGTCAGCACGATCCGGCTGCCGCGGCGATCGATCAGCTGCCCGATGCCGGCGCAGAAGAGCGCGCCCGTCAGCGTGGCGACGAGGTTGATCTGCGCGAAGGCGACGCGGCCGATCCCGAGGTCGCGAAGCAGCGGCTCGGTGATGAGTCCCAGGCCCTGCGTCCGCCCGGGGAGCGTGCCGACCATGGCGAGCGCCGCCACGCCCAGCACGACCCAGCCGTAATACAACCGCGGCCGCACGCGAAGCGCCGGCCAGATACGCGCATCCGCCCCGGTCATGAATGTCATGCGTAGGTTATCATCTGCGGCTTGCCGTCGAGCGCTCCACCCTACCGGCACCTGCGCGGCTATTCGCTCGATCCGGGCTTTTCCACCCGTCTGGACACCGCCGGCATCAACGAGGTCGTGTACCGCGTCCCGTTCGAGGCCCTCGAACCGGGGCCCGTCGGGGAGTACATCGAAGTGATGGACTTCGACCCGGCCAGCAATACGTGGTACGAGCCGGTCGACCTCGGCGACGAGCAGATCGCATCACAGCACGGCCTGGCGCCAAGCGAAGGCAACCCGCAGTTCCATCAGCAGTTCGTCTACGCCGTGGCGATGAAGACGATTCGCCATTTCGAGCGCGCGCTCGGCAGGAAGATTGTCTGGTATCCGCGGGTGTTGAAGCCCAAGGGCAAGGCGAACGACGTGAAGGACGTGCGCTGGCCGCGCGAGTACGTGCAGCGGCTGCGCATCTACCCGCACGCGATCCGCGATGCCAACGCCTACTACGATCCCGACAAGACGTCGCTGCTCTTCGGCTACTTCGCGGCGGCCGATCGCGCGCAGGGCGCAAACTATCCCGGCGGCCTCGTCTTCACGTGCCTGAGCCCGGACATCGTCGCGCACGAGATGACGCACGCGATTCTGGACTCGATCCATCACCGTTACCTCGAGGACACCAATCCCGACGTCGCCGCGTTCCACGAGGGCTTTGCCGATATCGTCGCGCTGCTGCAGCGCTTCACGTTCGGCGAGCTCGTCGAGCACCAGCTCGCGGCGAGCCGGGGCAGGATTGACGGCTATACGGTGTTCGGCGAGCTCGCGACGCAGTTCGGCGAAGCGCTCGAGGGGAATCGCGGCGCGCTGCGCAGCATGATCGGCAAGTGGAACGAGAAGAACCAGTGGGTGCCGCTCGAGCCCAGCCCCTCCGACTACATCGACAACGTCGAGGCGCACGACCGCGGCGCCGTTCTCGTCGCCACCGTCTTCGACGCCTTCCAGCGGATCTACCGGCACCGCACGCGCGACCTTCTCCGGATCGCCACGAGCGGCACGGGCGTCCTGCCCGAAGGGAGCATCAGCCCGGATCTGGTCCGCCGCCTGGCGCGAGAAGCCGCCGAGATCGCCGAGCACCTGCTCCACATCTGTATTCGCGCCCTCGACTACTGCCCGCCAAACGACATCTCGTTCGGCAGCTACCTGCGGGCGCTCATCACGGCCGATCTCGACATCGCGCCGGAAGACGAGAACGGGTACCGCGTCGCGCTCATCGAAGCGTTCCGCGCGCGCGGCATCTTCCCGCGGGGCGTCAACACGCTGTCGATCGAAAGCCTGTGCTGGAATCGTCCGGACTTCACGGAGAAGCAGCGGGACACCGTTCACTACATCGCCAAGCGCCTCAAGCCGCTCATCACGGCGCTGGTCGAAACCACGGACAGGGCGGAGCTGTACAAGCGATCCCGGGCGGCGCAGGCGAAGCTGAACGCGCTGCTCGTGGGCAAGGAGCACCTCTACCCAGGCGACGACTGGGAGCAGTTTCTCAACGATCTGGGTCTCACGTCGCGGCCCGTGTCGGAGCTGTTCGGGAAGGACTCGGCCAACGTCCGGTTCCTTCGCGACGACACGCCGGACAACCGGTACGTCCCGCGCATCGAGGTCCACACGATCCGCCCGGCCTTTCGTGCCGGACGCGAAGGCCGGCAGATCGAGCAGGTGGTCGTCACCCTGACGCAGCGCGTCACGGTCGACATCGGCGGGCCCGGCCAGCGGAAGCGGATGGTGTTCCGCGGCGGCTGCTCGCTCGTCCTCAGCCTCGGCGATCTGAACACGGTCGAATACGTGATCCTCAAGAACATCAAGAGCTACGACCGCTTTTGCCGCCAGGCGGCGTACGTGAACGGCGAGGATCCCGAGGGCGCGGCGCCCTCGCAATCGCTCTATGCGGGCGACGACCGCGAGTGGCGGCTGCACTTCAACCTGCTGCACAGGCACGGATCATGAGCGTCAACGTCTCCGCGAAGATTTGCATGTATCGCCTGCACGAGCTGGGCGACTGCTTCATGGTGACGTTCACGGCCGGCGCCCCGGGGGCCCGGGAGCAGTCGAGCCGGATGCTGATCGACTGCGGGTCCTTCAGGAACAGCGGCGGTCTCCACGGCCCGCCTCGACAAAATCGCGACGGCCATCGCCAAGGAGCTGGCCGGCGCGCCGATCGACGTGGTGGTCGGCACCCATCAGCACAACGATCATCTCAGCGGGTTCGTGCACTGCGAACAGGCGTTCCGGACGATCGGCGTCGAGCAGGTCTGGCTCTCGTGGCTCGACAACCCGCTCGACAAGAAGGCGCAGAAGATCGGCAAAGACCACCACAATCTGACGCTCCAGCTCCATGCCGCCCGCGCCGCGCTCGCCTCGTCGTTGAAGCGCTCGCGCGCATCGCGCCCGCTGGCGGCGCGCTCGTTCGAAGTGCTTGACGACGTGCTGGGGTTTTACGGGGCGAGCGGCGGCGCGCCGCCGGAGGTTCCCGCGGACGCCGTGAAGATCCTCAAGGCCATCGGCACCAAAAAGCCGGAGTACCTCGAGCCGGGGCGCACTCTCGACATGCCTGGTGTGCCGCCAGGCAGCGTGCGCGTCCATGTGCTCGGTCCGCCCCGCAAAGACGAAGACCTGTACCGCAAGGATCCCAGGAAGGGCGAGAGCTACGACCATGCGCTGGCGTCGGCCAATCTGCTCGCGTCCCGGTTCCTCGATGCCTCCAGGAGCCGCCGGTTCCTCCAAGAAGGCGTCTCGAGACGAAGAGGACTATCCCTTCAATCAGCGGTACAAGCGGACGACGGCCGGCAGCCGTTCACCCGCGCTGAAGGCGCTGCTGAAGCGATACAACGTCCGCGCGGACGGGTGGCGAACGATAGACGACGACTGGCTGCAGCAGGCGGAGGCGTTGGCGTTGTTCCTCGATACGTTTACGAACAACTCGAGCCTGGTGCTGGCCATCGAGCTGGTGGCGTCGGGCAAGGTGCTGCTCTTCGCCGCCGACGCGCAAACCGGCAACTGGTCGAGCTGGGCGAACGTGAAGTGGGACGATCCCGGCGTCAGCACCGACGATCTGCTGGCGCGAACGGTGCTCTACAAGGTCGGTCACCACGCGAGCCACAACGCGACGCTCGTCGCGGCGTTCGAGAAGGTGGGCACCCCGGAACTGGTCGCGCTGATCCCGGTCCACAAGAAGGACCCGAACATCGCGAAAGCAAACGGCTGGAAGATGCCGGCGAAAAACCTCTTCAAGCGGTTGACGGAGAAGACCAGCGGCCGTGTGCTGCAGATGGACTGCGTGAACCCGCCCGAGTGCGATCCCGCGGTGAACCCGGCGAAGGCGGCGTGGAAGAAAGTGGGCATCCAGCCGCGGATCACCGATATCGCGGTCGAGCTCGATATTCCGTAGTCAGGGTTAACCGGCGCCCCGCGCGGACACCAACTTGACGATCTGGTCGACGATGGCGTCAGGGCCTGAATGTTCCCAGGCGCGGAGATACTGAATGTCGGTCAGCCACGGTGGAGAAACCATGTCCTCGCGCCCGAGCTTGATTGGAACCACCAGCATCTTTCCCCCGTCCCGGGCCGCGATGACGCTCCGCGCCTCGTGGGCGCAATTGCCCGATTTCAAGTACGCCTGGGAGAGCATCAGGATGCCAACGGCGCTGCGATCGAGCTTGACGAAGATTTCTTCCATCCAGGATCGGCCGGGCTCGATCGACTGGCCGCCATCCCGGTAGTCGAACACCGTCTGGAAGCGCTTGCGCAAGGCGGTCGTAAGCGGGACGACCCGTTCTTCGTCGGTGCCGGTGTAGCTGACGAACACCGCTTCCTTGCGGAGCGCGGCCTCTTGAAAGTACTCGCGAGCGTCCGCGACGGAGCCGATGCGGCGGCTCTCCTCGATAATGCGCGCGAGCCGCTTCTTGAAAGCCGGGAGCAGGTCGTCGAGTGTCGTCCAGGTCACGACGTCCTTGGGATAACCGACCTCGTGGCCGCCATAGAGGCTCGCGGAGCGTACAGAGCTCCGGGTCAGGACGTCGCCGCTCTCAGTCTGCCGAGCCAGGCGCAACGTGGGGATGAACTGCCCGTGGAGATAACCGGCGAGCCCCGTATTGGCGGAGGCGATGCCCACGTCGCTCACCACCCAATCGAACGATTGGAGGCGGCTGATCAGGCGGCCATCCAGCCTTGGCGGCCAGGGCAGGCGCTCGATCTCGATGTTCGCGTCCGACATGAGCGATTCGAGCTGGCTGACGAGCGGTGCATCGTACGCGTCCGGCGGCAGCAGGAAGCCCACGACCGAGCTTTGCGGCAGTGAACGGGTGCGCTCGTATCGCATCGACACTTCCACGCCGTTGGCAAAACGCTCGAACGCTTCCTGGAACCTGGGCCGATTCGGCGATCCTCCTTTTCCCGTGACTTCCTGATGGTCGAAGGCGCACGAGAAGGTCGAGGGCGCGTCGAGGATCGCGCCGAAGCGCCGATCGACGAACACGATTGCCGGGGTCTTCGCCCGGACGGCCAGACCGACCTCGAGGCGGAAGTACACGCTCGACTCGAGCAGCTGTTGCCGCGTCGGCGGCTCGCCGCCCTCGCGCTCGAAGGGATAAATGCCGACGAACGCATCCGTGTCGCGAATCATCCGTTCGAGCCGTGTCACGTTGGTCGAGCCCGTTCCGCGATCGACGTCGAACTGCAGTTCCGCTGTTTCGGCGAACACCTCGTAGAAATAGGTGTTCACCGACGGCGCCTGATAGCGATGGCTCAGAAAGGCCTTGAACAGCAGCGGCATACTGCGCGCCACATATTAGCTGTGTTTCTGGCCCGAGGGGTCAAGGCGCTACTGTCGCACGCTGAAACGACCCGACGTCTTCAATCCGCGCGGAGCGCGACGAGCGGATCGACCCGTGTCGCGCGGCGCGCCGGCAGCAGGCACGCCGCAATCGACACGATCGTCAGGAGAATCGTGACGGCCGCGAACGTGATGGGATCGCTCGGCGTGATCTCGACCAGCACGCCCCGAAGCACATTGCTCAGGGCCAATGCCCCCGCGAGACCGAGCGTCAGTCCTATCGCGAGCTGCATCGAGTCCCCGCCTGAGGATCAGCCAGGACACCTGTCGCGCCTGGGCGCCAAGCGCCATGCGCACGCCGATCTCCTGCGTCCGCTGCGTCACCGAGTACGCCATCACGGCGTAGAGACCCACCGACGACAGCACGAGCGCGATGAAGGCGACGATCGCAAACAAGCTTCCGAAGACGCGGTACGGCCAACGGCTCTCCGCTAACGTCTGGTCCATGGTCTGGATGGTGAAGACCGGCTGGTCTCGATCGATCGCCTGCACCTCGCGGCGCACCGCGTCCATGACCGAGCTCGGGGGCAGACCGCTGCGCACCAGCAGCGACGCGGCAGCCGGGGACTCCTGGCGGTATGGGAGGTAGACGACCGCGTTCAAGTAGGCATCCTGCGGATCCCCGTGCCGGATCGACGGGGTGATGCCGACGATCGTGCGCCAGACGGGCGCGGGCTGGTCCGGGGCGGGTTCTCGTTGCGTGAAGCGGAGCCGCCTTCCGATCGGATCCTCTCCAGGGAAGAACTGCGACGCCAGTCTGCTCGTTGATGAGGACCGTCTCGGCGCCGGGCGCGCCGTCGCTGTCGTGAAAGGTCCGTCCCCGGAGCGGCGGCACACGGACCACGTCGAAGAATCGCGGGCTGATCGTCACGATCGAGACGAACCGTGGTTGTTCGTCAGGCGTTCGCCCGTCGATTTCGAGCGGCCGTTCGCCACCGTCGAGCGGCGGAACACCCGTCGTCATGGCCACCGCCTCGATGCCGGGGATTGCGGCGAGCCTGGGCTCGAGCCGCTCGAAGAATGCGAGGCGGGCTTCCGGGTTCCCGTATTTCGACTCCGGCAACTGCATGCGCATCGTCATCAGAGACCCGGTGGGAAAGCCGACGTCCAGGGTGTAGAGCTTCATGAAGCTCCGGATCATCAATCCGGCGCCCGCAAGCAACACGAGCGAGAGTGCCAGCTCCGCGACGACGATGCTGCCGCTGAACCGTCGCGCGCGACGGTTGCCGACGCTGCCTCGCCCGCCGTCCTTCAACACGTCGTGGTGGCTCGTACTTCGAGACGTGCAGCGCCGGCGCGAGGCCGAAGACGAGGGCGGTCAGCACGCAGATCGCGGCGACATATCCGAACACGGCGTAGTCCGCCGTGAAGACGATCCAATACGGCTTCCCCGGGTCCTGCATGGCGGCGTCGAATATCGGCACGCCGGCAAGCGCGAGGAGCAGGCCGATACTGCCGCCCATGAAGCCGAGCACCACGCTCTCGAGGAGAAGCTGACGGACGATGCGCAGGCGCGTGGCGCCGAGGGCCATGCGCACGGCAATTTCCCGGGCCCGATGCGCCGAGCGCGAGAGCAGCAGGTTGGCCACGTTCGCGCAGGCGAGGAGCAGCACCAGGCTGACGGCGCCCATCATCGCGAGGAACATGACGCGGGCGGGGCCGGCGACGAAGCGTTCGGTGAAGGTTTCCACGCGGACGCCGACGAGGTCTTTGTTCGTGTCCGGGTATGCGGCCGCAAGCTGCTGTGCGATGCCGTTCAGCTCCGCCTGCGCGGCGCGGCGGTCCCCGCGTCCCTCGAGCCGGCCGAACACGCTGAGGGGACGGGCATTCCGCTGTTCCTGGGCTGCCGTCGGAATGAATGGAACCCAGGCCTCGGTATTGCTGGGAAATTTCATGCTCTCGGGCATGACCCCGATGATCGCCGCCGGCTGTCCGTTCACGCGCAGAGACTGGCCGACGACGTCCGGATCGGCGGCGTACCGGTTCTTCCAGATGTTGTAGCCGATGATGACGACCGGTTCTGCCCCCTTGCGCTCATCACCGGATGCGAAAGCACGGCCAAGGAGCGGCCGCTCTTCGAGCACGTCGAAGGCGTTGGCCGTCAGCTGGGCGCCGCGCACCTCCTCCGGCCATGAGCGACCGTCGCTGATATTCATCGGGGCGCTGGCGAACGCCGCGAGGCCGGCGAAGGCGCGGCTACTGGCGCGCCAGTCCTGAAGTTCGGCCTCCGAGACGTTGGAGCGAAAACCTTCGCGCGTCTGCCAGGACAGCATGTAGAGGCGGTCCGAGTCCTTGAACGGCAGCCCCCGGAAGAACGCGGCATTCACGATAGTGAAACCGATCGCGTTGACGCCGATACCCAGCGCGAGCGCCACGACGGCGGCGGCGGAAAACCAGCGTTCCCTGGCGATCAGCCGGAAGGCAAACCGCAGATCCTGCAGGATGCTGTCGAGAGCCGGCAGCCCGCGGGCCTCCCGATGCTGCTCTCTGATGGAGGCGATGCCCCCCACCCGGATCAGCGCCTCACGGCGCGCCTGTTCCGGGCTCATGCCGCGGCGGACGTGGTCCTCCGTCAGCATGGCCAGGTGCGATTCCAGTTCCTGCTCGAAGTCGCGATCGAGATCGCGGGTCCGGAAGAACGCGCCCAAACGCCCGGCCAGTTCCTTCAGTCCGGTCACCATCCATCACCTCCGGGTGGCGAGCTGCAGCATGCGTCCGATGACCCCTGAAACCCGCTCCCAGTTCTCGGTTTCGGCCGCGAGCTGCTTACGGCCAGCCCTCGATATGGAGTAGAACTTGGCCTTGCGGTTGTTCTCCGACGTGCCCCACTCGGTTTTGATCCAACCCTTTTGCACGAGGCGGACGAGGCACAGATAGATCGTCCCCTGGTTGACCTGAAGCGCTTCCTCGGCGAGCTGCTCGATCCGGCGCGCGATGCCGTATCCGTGCATCGACCCCATCGCGTCCAGCGTTTGCAGCACCATCAGATCGAGGGTGCCTTGAAGAATGTCCGACTTGCTGTCCGCCGTTCGCGTTCTCATGTTGGTTGCTTAGAGGAGTCTATACCGCTCTCATGTGGGATGTAAAGAGAACGATCCGGGGCGGGGCCGCAGACGGCACCAGCTGAGCGCGGCTTACGATCGCGTCAGTCCCCGACGTAAAAGCGTCACCGCGACCGTCGCCTTCAATCACGTACGTGCCCGCATCCGGCCCGGCATATGCGTTGCTCCGCGATCGAGTGACATGTCTGGCACGATAATTTCCAAACGCATCTCACTGGCTCTTGCGATCTGCCTGGCACTCATTGCGCCGGCCACCGGGCAGTCCGTCGCCCCCGAGGAAGCAGGCGTACTGGCGCTGCAGGCCGGCGATTTCGACAAGGCGGCGTCCATCTTCGCCGATGCGTTACGGCGCAATCCCCGGGACCCGATCCTTCACATGGGCGCCGGCGTCGCCGCGCACCTGCGAGGGCGAGACGACGAGGCTCGAACATTTCTGGCGGGCGCGCTGAAGCTTGACCCGCGCTTCACGGCGGCATCGGCCCTTCTCGGCGAGATTGCCTACGAACAGGGCGACGTCGATTCCGCAATAGAGATCTACGAACGGGCGTTGAAACATGCGCCGACAAACGCTCCCCTGCGGAGCCGGTTGAAGGCCTGGCGTGACGACGCGGCGAAGGAGCGGCTGGTCGACGGACCGTTCAGCATCGCGTTCGACGGTCCGGCCGAGGCTCGATTGGCGACGCACGCGAACGCCGTTCTGGACGCGGCGTATTGGCGAATCGCCAAGGCGCTCGGCGCTTACCCGTCCCAGCCGGTCGAGGTGATTTTCTACACGTTGAAGCAGTTTCGCGACATGACCGGTGCGCCCGAATGGGCGGCCGGGTCGTTCGACACCCGGATTCGAATTCCCGTCCAGGGCGCGCTCGCCAACCCGCGAAGCTTCGATCGCGTGCTCACGCACGAGCTCGCTCACGCGATGATTGCAGGCGTGGCCGGGCGTGGCGTTCCGGCATGGCTGCACGAAGGCCTCGCCACCTACTTTGAACCCGGTGATGTGTCTCGCGCCCAACAGCGCTGGAAGGCTTCACGGACGCTCATCCCGATGGACCTGCTGGAGGACGGTTTCGACCGGTTCGACGAACGGGAGGCGCGAATCGCCTACGATCAGAGCCTGGTCGCCGCGAGTGTGTTGATGGAGCGCCTCGGTCCGAACGTTGCCCTTCTGCTTCACGATCTCGATAGCGGCAACGAGCTCTCGGTGGCGCTGACGCGGCTTGGATTCGGGTATGCCGATTTCGAAAGGGAACTTGCGCGGCGATTGAAGTAAGTCCAACGGGCAGAGACACGGCGTGCTAGGTTAAGTATCTGAGCTCGTCGGGATGCATATGTCTCAAAGGACTGCGTGCCTGCTGGCCGCTTGTCTCGTCTCCGGCGTCGACCTCGCGCACGCGCAATGGCCGCAACCCCCTCCTGGACAGTCCAAGCCCACAGGGCACCAGCGTCTTCCGCGGGCGCGTCGTCGCCGCTGACAGCAATCAGCCGCTCCGCAACGCCACGGTCATCGCCTTTTCAGACACGCTTCGTCTGACCTGGGCCACGCTCACGAACGCAGACGGCCGGTACGAAATGAACAACCTGCCCGCCGGCCAATATGCCGTGTCCGCGACCAAGGTCAATTACACCTGGGTCGCGCGCGGGTCGGACAGGACGATGGGGATCGGGGCGCCGATCCGCGTGGCCGACGGTCAGGCCATCGAGGGTCTCGATCTCAGCTCCAGCGCGCCGGCGTCGTACCGGGCGAATTCGTCGACGAGCTCAACGAGCCGGTCGTGGGTGCGCGTGTCTCTGTGGTGCGCTTTCAGAGTGTCGCAGGGCCAGCGCCGCCTTACGCCCGGCCGCTCGACGATGACCAACGACATCGGCGAATTCCGGCTGTTCGGCCTGCTGCCTGGCGAGTGGTATCTGTCGGCCTCACACAACATGCCAGTGGCTTACTACGAACGATCGATCCGTTTACCTGGAGACGTACTTTCCAGGCACGAGTAATCCGGTCGAGGCGCAAAAATTGACGATCGTGCCGGGGCAGGTGCTGAGCGGCCTCGCCATGACGCTCCGGCCGGTGCGCGCCGCCCGCATCAGTGGTGTCGTGCTCGATTCGCAAGGTTTGCCCATCGCAAACGCGGACGTCATCGCGACACAGCGTTTTGGCCAACGGCTCAGCCTGGGCCAAACGCGGGCCGGTTCCGACGGCTCGTTCGTCATCGGGGGCGTTCCACCCGGCGACTACACGGCTGCGCGCCGGTCTCAGCTTTCGCGCTCGCAGAGGGCGACTCTGCGACGCTGAACCTCACCGTCACCGGCGACGACATCGCGGGTGTGGAGCTTATCGCGGCTGCCGCCGTCACTGCTACGAGGACGGCTCGTGCATGACTTCGACGACCGAGCGCCGTAGCGCGGCCGTCGACAGATCGGCATGACGGCCTTCCTGGTGGAGGGCGAACAGGGCCTCACGTGGATGGTGGACGGCGGACAGGCCTTCGCCACCGTGAAGGACGATTCCACCTTCGAGATCAAGCTGCCGCAAGGCCACGCCGTCATCCGCCTGACCGGAACACCGGAGTGGCGCATCAAGCGCGCCCGGTTGAACGGCATCGATGTCACCGAACACGGCTTCGATGTGCCTGCAGGCGGGATCCTGTCACAACCTGGACGTGGAAGTGACGAATATCGGTCACGCAGCTCTCCGGCAAGATCGCAACGACCGGCGACGGGCGGCCCAGAAACTCCGTGATCCTGTTCGCACAGGATCCGAAGCCTGTGGGGATTTCCTTCGCGCCACGTCGCGCAGGCGGCGGTCGATCGCGACGGTCAATTACCGAGTGCGGGTCATACCGGGCCGCTACTACGCCATCGCGCTCGCCGACGTGGATCAGAACGAGTGGAACACCCCGGAGTTCCTGACGACGCTGCGCGATCGCGCACTCGCCCTTGTCGATTGATGAAGGCGAGTCGAAAAGTCCTCGACCTGAATCTGGCCCCGTGATGGATGTGTTTGGCGACGTGAGAATGTCTCGGCATCTGATCGCACTCTTTGCGCTGCCTCGCCTCGCTGTTCGCCGGCGCTACGGGCGCGGCGCAAACGGCGGAGCCCTCGACAAAGGCCGCCGCTACGGCCATCGGCTGCGCGGTCGCGTCGTCGCCGCCGCTTCAGGACAACCGCTGCGACGGGCACAGATCCAGATCATGGCGATGGAGGATCGCTTCACCCGGATGACCACCACCGACGCGAGCGGGCGATACGAATTTGCCGATCTGCCAGGGGCTCGCTACACCGTCATGGCGAGCAAAGGCGGTTACGTTCAGCTGTCATATGGCCAGACACGATCCTTGGGAGCCGGAAAGCCGGTGGAGATTCTCGACGGCCGGATCGTCGAGGACATCGACTTCGCGTTGCCTCCGTGGCGCGGTGATCACGGGTCGCGTCGTCGACGAGCTCGGCAATCCGGCGGAGGAGGCGCGTGGTGGCGATCCTCCGTCCCCGGAATATCGATGGAGCCCTTCAATTGGTGCCGGTTGGGAACACCGTGATGAGCGACGACCGCGGCGAATTCCGGCTTTTCGGCATTTCACCAGGCGAGTACTACCTGTCGGCTGACGCGGGCAATCGGGTTGTCGGCCCGCCGCCTGACACCGGCGAGCCGCCGACTTACGCGACGACGTACTTTCCCAGGCACCAGCGACCCGGCCGAGGCGCAGCGCCTGTCGATCGATATCGGCGAGACGATCAGCGATGTGATCGTCGTTTTGGTGCCCACACGCAAGGCGCGGATCAGCGGGAACGGCCGTCGATTCGCAGGGCCGGCCGATGGCAGGTCGGGTCCTTCTGCTGCCGCGTAGTGGCAGTTTTATCGGCTTCGCGGGGTTCGCCAGGGAGTCCGATAGGACCGGACGGTTCCTTCACGATAGAGCGTGTGACAGCGGGAACGTACGACGCTGGAGGTAAATGGGCCGAGTCGAGGAACGGGCCAGTACCGAGATCATGGTGGGAGACGGGAATCTCGAGGGCATCCAGGTTGATTGGAACGAAGGCAGTGACCGCAACCGGTCGTGTCATCGTCGACTCGGTGGCGGCGCCGTTGATGCGACCAGGTACGATCGAAGTGGTCGCCGCGCACGACCGAACCAGCCGGCATCAGGTTCGGCGGGGTGGCGAGACCGGTGCGTCTCAACGAGGATTTGACGTTCGAGCTCAAAGCGTGGCCAGGCAGGATACGGCTGATCGCGGACGAACACACCGGCAGGCTGGACCATGCGATCGGTTCGCTATCGAAGCGTCGACGTGACCGACAGCGGGATCGAGTTCAAGCCCGGCGAAAACATCACCGACCTCGAGATTGAGCTGACGGATAAGGTGACCAACGTCGTCGGACAGGTGACGAATGGCGGCGGCCAGCCCGTGACAGACTACTGGGTTCTGGTCTTTCCGCAGGACCGCGATCGATGGGCGCCCGGCTTACGGTACATTCAGTCAGGTCGGCCGGATCAAAACGGGCGCTTCAGGGTGAGCGGGCTACCACCGGGAGAGTATGGCGTCATCGCGCTCGATAGCCTCGACGATGCGGACTCGCGCGATCCGGAGTTCATCGAGCGCGTGCGCACAGCCGCCTCGTCGTTCACGCTGATGGAAGGCGAGACGAGGACGATGAATCTGCGGCTGAATGCAGCGCCATAGGACGCTGGCGCGGCTCAATGCTTTTTCGCCGGGACTCTCTTGAGCGCATCCAGCAAGGTGACATCACACTCGCCTTCCGGCGGTGGAAACGGCCGTCCGTTCGCGCTGGTGGCACGCTCAGAACGGCGGTGGGCGTGGTAAAGATCGGAACGATCTCTGAGGTGCCTGATTCCTCCATCACCCCGGACGAAGCGCGCGCCGCCGGCTACGAATCGGCGGGCGCACTGCGCGCGGAGCTTGATGCGAGACCGGAGGGCAGGGTCTACAGAATCGAGGTGGGTTATGCCGGCGCGGATCCCCGAATAGCGTTGCGGAACGAAGACACGTTGACAGCCACCGATCTGGCTGGAATCCGCAAGCGCCTGGATCGGCTCGATCGAGCGGGCCCGGAAGGCTCATGGACGGTCGCGATGCTTCGGCTTGTTGCGAGTCACGAGGGGATCCGGGCCGCCGACCTGGCCGCTCGTGTCGGGCAGGAAAAGGAGCCGTTCAAGATCAACGTGCGGAAACTGAAAAATATCGGCCTGACCGAAAGCCTCGACGTCGGATACCGTCTTTCACCGCGGGGCCGCTGCGTACTGGAAGCCCTTTACAAGGAAGCGCGTGACAATGGGTAAGACCCGAATGGAAGCCTTCAGCGACGGCGTGCTGGCCATCATCATCACCATCATGGTGCTGGAATTGACCCCGCCTCATGAAGCCACGCTGGCGGCGCTGCGCCTGCTCATCCCAACCCTGCTCAGCTATGCGCTGAGTTTCATCTTTGTCGGCATCTACTGGAACAATCACCATCACCTGCTCCAGGCCATCAAGCATGTGGATGGCCGGGTCTTGTGGGCCAACCTGCATCTGCTGTTCTGGTTGTCGCTCATCCCATTTGTCACCGGCTGGATGGGCGAGACCAATTTTGCAGCCTGGCCCGTTGCGCTATATGCGACGGTCATGACGTTCGCGGCGGCCGCCTACTTCATTCTTGCCCACGCCCTGATTGCTCTCCACGGCAGGGATTCGGTGCTGGCGACGGCAATCGGCCGGGACTTCAAGGGCATCGTATCGGTCGTGATCTGGATCGCGGCCATCCCACTGGCCTTTGTCAGTCCCCGGCTGTCCTGTGGCCTGTTCGTCCTGGTGGCCGTCATCTGGCTCGTACCCGACCGCCGCATCGAGAGGACGCTCGCGCGGCCGACGTAAGGGCTGCTCACGCCAGCGGCTGAGTTACGATACGGTCGTTATGAGCACGCATTGCACCCGCCTGGTGATGATCGCCATGGTCGCTGCGGCGGCAGCCGGACCCGCGCACGCGGAAGTGGTCGAGACCTCCGAGGCAGGTTTCCTTGTAAAAAATGAGGCATCGATCAACGCTCCCCCTCTCAAGGTGTACAGCGCCCTGATAGAACGAATCAGCGGCTGGTGGGATCCCGCCCACACATTTTCGGGCGACGCCCGCAACCTCTCAATCGACCCGAAGCCCGGAGGGTGTTTCTGCGAGCGGCTCCCCGACAATGGCGGGGTTCAACACCTCACGGTCGTCTTCCTGTCTCCAGGTAAGGAGCTGCGACTGACCGGCGCGCTTGGCCCGCTTCAAGAGGACGGTCTTGCCGGGAGCATGACCTGGAGGTTGTCGGAGGCGGGCGGCAGCACGAGAGTTGAACTGACCTATAGCGTCGGCGGTTATCGCCCTGGAGGTCTTCGCGGCATCGCCTCGCCGGTCGATTCGGTCCTCCGCGGGCAGTTGTTGCGGCTGAAAAGCTTCGTGGAGACGGGTCGGCCGAATTGAGGCAGGACTAAAGTCCTGCACTACATGGTTGAAGTCCTGGGCGCGAGAGGCGCAACGCACTCTGAGGACGGGAGACGTCAATGCAGACTGTCGCGATGCGGATCGGAGGCCGCGACGCCGCAGCGGGCGACGGCCGCTACTACGAGAAACGCAATCCATTCACGGGCGAGCTGGTCGCGCGGGTGCCTGATGCCGGGCCGCTCGACGCGGCAGCGGCCGCCGCGGCCGCCGCTGCTGCCTTCGTGGAATGGTCGAAGACGCCGCCGTCGAAGCGGCGCGCGATTCTGTGGAAGGCCGCCGACCTGCTCGAGGCGCGCGCCGCGGACGTGGCGAAGACGATCACCGCCGAGACCGGCGCCACCTTCGGGTGGGGGATGTTCAACACCGCGTTCGCGGCCAGCATGATGCGCGAGGCGGCCGCGGCGACGACGCAGATCACCGGCGAGGTGATTCCATCGGACATCCCCGGCAGCATCGCGTTGTCCGTGCGGCAGCCGGTGGGTGTCGTGCTCGGCATTGCCCCGTGGAACGCGCCGATGATTCTGGGCGTGCGCGCGGTGGCGATGCCGCTCGCGTGCGGCAACACCGTCGTCCTGAAGGCGTCAGAAGAATGTCCGCAGACCCACCGCGTCATCGGCGACGTGCTCGAGGAGGCGGGACTGCCCGCCGGCGCCATCAACGTGTTGACCACCTCGCGCGAGGGCGCCGCCGCAACCGTGGACGCCCTGATCGCCGACCCCCGCGTGCGGCGGATCAACTTCACCGGCTCGACCAACGTCGGCCGGATTATCGCCGAGAAGGCGGCGAAGCACCTCAAGCCGGTCCTGCTCGAGCTCGGGGGCAAGGCGCCGCTCGTCGTGCTCGACGACGCCGATCTCGACGAGGCGGCGGCGGCCGCCAACTTCGGGGCCTTCATGCATCAGGGCCAGATCTGCATGTCGACCGAGCGGCTCGTCGTGCAGGAGCCGGTGGTCGCAGCCGTTCGTCGACAAGCTCGTCGCGAAAGCCAAGGCTCTCAAGGTCGGCGATCCGGCCGCGCCGGACACCCAGATCGGCTCGATGGTGAGCGAGCGCGCGGCGCAGCGCGTGCAGGACTTGATCAAGGACGCCGTCGATCGCGGCGCGCGCGTGCTTTGCGGCGGCGAGGCGCATGGCACGCTGCTCCAGCCGACCGTGCTGGACCGCGTCACGCCGCAGATGCGGATTTATCGCGAGGAGTCGTTCGGACCGGTCGTGATCGTCGTGCCGGTGAATGACGACGAAGGCGCGATCCGTGCCGCGAACGACACGGAATACGGGCTTGCGGCCGCCGTCTTCGGCCACGATCTCGACCGCGCCTATGCCGTGGCGACGCGCATCGAGAGCGGCATCTGCCACATCAACGGGCCGACGGTGGCGGACGAGCCGCAAATGCCATTCGGAGGCGTCAAGCAATCCGGCTTCGGCCGCTTTGGCGGGAAGGCGGGCATCGCCGAGTTCACCGAGCTGCGCTGGATCACAATCCAGACCGGGCATCGGCACTATCCAATCTGATGTCGGCGGCAACCGTTATCCGGGAATCCCCACCCATTTCTTCGATGGGCTGCGGCTGATTACTTGACGGCCACCGGAAGGCCGGTTTCCACCAGCTTGACGAACTGCTCGGGGCCGAGCGGCCGGCTGAAGTAGTAGCCCTGGCCCTCGCCGCACTGCTGCGAGCGGAGAAACGCGAGCTGCTCCTGCGTTTCCACGCCTTCGGCGACGACGCGGTGCCCGAGGCTCCTGCCCATGCTGATCACCGCGCAGACAATGGAATTGCCCGCCGGATCCGCGCTGATCTCGTGGACGAACGACTGATCGACCTTCAGCACATTGATCGGAAACTTCCGCAGATAGCTCAGGCTCGAATACCCCGTGCCGAAGTCGTCGATCGCCACCTGCACGCCCAGGTCTTTCAGCGCCTGGAGCACGAGGGCGGTGGACTCGGCATGCTGGATGAGAGAGCTCTCCGTCAGCTCGAGCTCGAGATAGCGGGCCTCCAGCCGGTTGTCGTGCAGGGCTCCGCGCACGTGCTCCAGGAAGCGCGGATCCCGGAACTCGACGGCCGAGATGTTGACGGCCACGGCCATCGGCCGCCGCCCTTCGTCGATCCAGGCCCGGGCCTGCCGGCAGGCTTCGCGCAGGACCCACTGGCCAATCGGCACCATCAGGCCGCGAGTCTTCGGCGATCGGCACGAAGGCGGTCGGATAGATGAGGCCGCGCTCCGGATGCGCCCAGCGGATCAACGCCTCGGCGCCGGTCATCGCCCCGGTTTCGAGATGGATCTTCGGCTGGTAGTGGAGGACGAACTCCCCGCGGGCAAGTGCGCGATGCAGGCCGGCTTCGATCCATTGCCGCTCGACGGCCCGGGCGTTCATCTCCGCCTCGAAGAACCGATAGTTGTTCCGGCCACTTTCCTTGGCGTGGTACATCGCGGTGTCGGCGGCCTCGATCAGTTTTTCCGCATCCGGACCGTCGTCGGGATAGATGCTGATCCCGATGGTGGCGGTGACATGCAGCTGGTGGTTCGCGATCTCGTGCGGCGCGACGAGCGCGGCGATGATTTTCTGCGCGCTGGCGGCCGCATCGTCGGCGTGCTGGATCTCGGACAGCAGCACCACGAATTCATCCCCGCCCTGGCGGCTGACCGTGTCCGAGCTCCGGACGCACGTCACGAGGCGCCGCGCCACGGACTGCAGCAGCCCGTCGCCAACTACATGTCCCAGGCTGTCGTTCACGTGCTTGAACCGATCCAGATCGAGGAACAGCACGGCCAGGCGATGGCCATGGCGGCGGGCGAGGGCAATCGCCTGGGTGAGCCGATCGTTCAGCAGCATGCGGTTGGGCAGGTCGGTCAGAAAGTCGTGCTGGGCCAGATAGACGGCCCGCAGCGACATCGCCCGCGCTTCGCTCACGTCTTTGAACACGATCACCGCGCCGATCACCTGTCCGCTGCGATCGTGGATGGGCGAGGCGGAGTTTTCGATCGCCGTCTCGAACCCGTCGCGCCGGATGAGCAGGCAGGTCGGAGCCAAATCGATGGTTGTATCGAGCTCGATCGCCCGGCCCAACGGATTCCGCGCCGGTTCGCGGGTCGTCGCGTCGAGGATCGGGAACACCTCCGCGAGCGGCCGGCCCAACGCCTCCTGACGCGGCCAGCCCGTCATGCGTTCGGCCACCCGGTTGAGATACGTCACGTTGCCGTGGACATCGGTGCTGAGCACGGCGTCGCCGATCGAGTTGAGGGTCGCTTCCGCGCGCTGCTGTTCGAGGAACAGCGCTTCGTCCGCCGCTTTGCGCTCGATGATGTGCCGGAGAGCCTGCGGTAACGAAGAGCTGGCGAGACGAGCTTTCTGAAAATAGTCCTGGGCACCGCGCCCGGCGGCGGCGATGTCCTGCTCGTCAGGCGACGCGATGACCAGGATCGGAACGTGGGGCGCCGCCCGCCAGACCTGTTCGAAGGTCGCGAGGCCCCGGCTGTCGGGCAGATTCAGGTCGAGGAGGACCGCCGCGATCCCGCTCCTGCTCAGCCGATCGAGACCTTCGGAGAGCCGCGTCACGCATTCGACCGTGAAGGGGTCGTCCTCTGCGCCAGCGAGCGCTTCGCGCACGGCACCGGCATCCGCAGGATCCTGTCCGATCAGCAGAACATGCATCGCTTTGACACACAAAGGGACGCATGATTTGTTCCACTTCTCGTGGCAGCCGACCCGGCAGGAGCGCGTTCGATTACTGAAGAAGAAGTCCCGGGAGGCCGGTTTCGACCAGCTTGACGAACTGCTCGGGGCCGAGCGGCCGGCTGAAGTAGTAGCCCTGGCCCTCGCGACATTGCTGCGCCCGGAGGAACGCGAGCTGCTCCTCCGTTTCCACGCCTTCGGCGACCACACGGTGCCCGAGGCTCCGGCCCATGCTGATCACGGCGCAGACAATGGAATTGCCCGCCGAATCCGCGCTGATCTCCTGGACGAACGACTGATCGACCTTCAGCACGTTGATCGGAAACTTCCGCAGATAGCTCAGGCTCGAGTACCCCGTGCCGAAGTCGTCGATCGCCACCTGCACGCCCAGTTCTTTCAGCGACTGGAGCATGAGGGCGGTGGACTCGGCATGCTGGATGAGAGAGCTCTCCGTCAGCTCGAGCTCCAGGCAGCGCGCATCCAGCCGCGTGTCGCGCAGGACTTCGCGAACGTACTCCAGGAAGCGCGGATGGCGGAACTCGCCGGCCGAGATATTGACGGCCACCGCCATCGGCGGCCGGCCTTCGTCGATCCAGGCGCGGGCCTGCCGGCAGGCTTCACGCAGCACCCACTGGCCAATCGGCACCATCAGGCCGCAGTCTTCGGCGATCGGCACGAAGTCGGTGGGGTAGATCAGGCCGCGCACCGGATGCGCCCACCGGATCAACGCCTCGGCGCCGGTCATCGCCCCCGTTTCGAGATGGACCTTCGGCTGATAGTGGAGGAGGAACTCCCCGCGGGCAAGCGCCTGATGCAGGCTGGCTTCGATCCATTGCCGCTCGACGGCCTGGGCGTTCATCTCCGCCTCGAAGAAGTGGTAACAGTTCCGGCCACTCTGCCTGGCGTGGTACATCGCGGTATCGGCGGACTTGATCAATTTTTCCGCATCCGGACCGTCCTCGGGGTAGATGCTGATGCCGATGGTGGCGGTGACATGCAGCTGATGGTTCGCGATCTCGTGCGGCGCGGCGAGGGCGGCGATGATCTTCTGCGCGCTGGCGGCCGCATCGTTCGCGTGCTCGATTTCCGACAGCACCACGACGAATTCATCACCGCCGAGACGGCTGACGGTATCCGAGCTCCGGACGCAGGTCAGCAGGCGCCGCGCCACGGCCTGCAGCAGGCCGTCGCCAATCACATGGCCCAGGCTGTCGTTCACGTGCTTGAACCGATCCAGATCGAGGAACAGCACGGCCAGGCGATGGCCATGGCGGCGGGCCAGGGCCATGGCCTGGGTGAGCCGGTCGTTGAGCAGCATGCGGTTGGGCAGGTCGGTGAGAAAGTCGTGCTGGGCCAGATAGACGGCCCGCAGCGACATCGCCCGCACCTCGCTCACGTCCTTGAACACGATCACCGCGCCGATCACCTGCCCTCGCCGATCGTGGATGGGCGACGCGGAGTTTTCGATCGCGGTCTCGAACCCGTCACGCCGGACGAGCAGGCAGGTCGGTGCCAGATCGATGGTTCTATCGAGCTCCATCGCCCGGTCCGACGAGTTCCGCGCCGGTTCGCGGGTCGTCGCGTCGAGGATCGGGAAGACTTCCGCGAGCGGCCGGCCCAGCGCGTGCTGACGCGACCAGCCGGTCATGCGTTCGGCCACGAGATTGAGGTAGGTCACGATACCGTGGACATCGGTGCTGAGCACGGCGTCGCCGATCGAGTTGAGGGTCGCTTCCGCGCGCTGCTGTTCGAGGAACAGCGCTTCGTCAGCCGCCTTGCGCTCGATGACGTGCCGGAGGGCCCGCGGCAACGACGGGCTGACGAGGTGAGCCTTGAGGAGACAATCCTGGGCGCCGCGCTTGACGGCCTGCCTGGCGATATCCTGATCGTCTGGCGAAGTGATGACCAGGATCGGGACGTGGGACGCCGCCCGCCAGACCTGTTCGAAGGTCGCGAGACCCTGGCTGTCTGGCAGGTTCAGGTCGAGTAGAACGGCTGCAACTCCATTCCTACTCAGCCGCTCGAGGCCTTCCGAGAGCAACGTCGTGCATTCAAGTACGAAGACACCGTCCCGTTCGTCGGCGAGCGCCCCCTGCACCGCTGAAGGCATCAGCCGGATCCTCCCCGATCAGAAGCACACGCCTCAATTCGCTTTTCACGTTCTCTGTCTATCGGCCGCGCGCACCCCCGGCTGTTCGCCTGGCACATCGGAACACCTCGGCTATGACTCATCGCCCCTTCCCTCCCGTATATTCGAGAACGAACAGTCCCGTGCCGACGCGGTCCGAGGCATATGCCAGCCCACGATGGTCGATGTCGACGTCGTTCATCTGAATCACGACCGGTTGTCCTTCCGCGATGGGATACGAGTGCTGATTCGGCTTCGGGATGTAATACCCCAGCTCTTCCAGCTTGTACGGATTGCTCAAATCGACAACCCTGACGCCGGCATTGAAGTATGCGATCCACGCGATCTTGTCCTCGAACCGGTTGATCTTGCCGTTCACGGTGTCCGCTGACTGGTGCGGCCCGAAGCGCCCGCCCTTCTCGCAGAAGTTGCCGACGGGCACCTGCCACACCGAGACAGGGAACGGCCTGGTCTCCGTCGTGATGTCGAGCATGTAGGACCCCGGGCGCACACCGTTCGGGCACGGCGCCATGTCGGGCTCGCCACCTGCCTCGTCGACGATGAAGGCGTAGGTCCGCGGCAAGGCACTCTTGCCGAAGTTCGGGACGTCTTCATAAACAATCGGCGAGACCGTATGTGGCCCGCGATGCGGCGGGTTCATGTCGATCGACCAGACCAGCTTCGGCTGCGCCGGGTTGGAAATGTCGAACGACGCGGCCTGGCCGCCGGCGTTGCGGTACCCGACGTAGAGCCGGTCGTTCTCCTCGTCCACGACCGGGTGGTGCGAGTACTGGCCCTCGTATCCCGCCTCTCCATCCTTCAGCCCCGGGAGCCAGGCACGGCCGACGAGCTTCGGCTCCTTCGGGATTCCGGAGGTCGAAGATCTGAACAATGACATTACGGAAGCCCGGTTCTCCGGACGCGGCGTAAAAGTAGCCGGTCTCCTCGGACCACCAGCCCTTGTGCGCGCGCATGATGAACTTGCCGCCGCACCCGCGGCCGCACGAATCGGGCGGCGTCCCGGTGATCTCCGACACCAGCGCAATCTTCGAGGGGTCGCTGTCCCTCGAGGTGATGTCGAAGATCTGGTACTTGAGATCGGTCCCGGTTTCGCCCTGGGTCAGCGCTTCGGAGTTGCGAATCAGGTAGTCGCGGCCCGACGAGTCGAACTTGTAGTCGTAGACCACCGACACGCCGCGCGAATTCCTGTTCGTCTCGTTCGGGATGTGCCACACGAGCCTCGGCTTGGCCGGATCGGTGATCTCGAGAATCGACGTGCCGTTCCACTCCATTTTTCCCGTGATGGGGTTGAGCAGCGGCTTCTCCTCGGCGAAGCTCTCATGATGTCCCACGTACACCCAGTTGCCATTCGCCGCGTCGGACTTCGTCGTCACGACGAGCGCCGTGCGTCCCTGCAGGTCGTTGTGCCCGACAAGGCGTACGTTCTGCGCGGCTTCGGCGAGCGGATCGGCAGCGGCAGCAGCAGCGGGAGGATTATCCGCCGCTGGTCCTGATTGGCAGCCTGCCAGGACCAGGGCCATAAACAGCACGATGTTCCGGCTCATGGCAACTCCATCACCGCAATCCGCCTGAAGGCGGGTCCGAAAGCTGACGCCGCCCTACTTCGGGCCCGCCGCGTAAGTCTTCGTGAGGTTGTTCCGTGTATTGGTGACGCTGAACGTGCCGTCCTGCTGCGCCGTCACCTTGAACCAGAACGCCTTGCCGTTGTGCACCGGCGCCGGAGGCGCCTGCTGGCCCTGCGGCGGCGCCACCCAGGCGCCAATCGGCATGGCGTCGGGCTGTTCGTCGATGGTATTGGCGATGAACATTCCCGGGACCGTGTACTCCTGGCCGCCGAGGAGCGAGAAATGCATCTGCCAGACATCCTCGAGGCCAGGGGAGTTCAGGATGATCCGCATCGCTTCAGGCTGTCCGCCTTTGCGCGTGCCGTTGTTGATGATCGACACGCGCGGCCGAAGCGCATGCACCATCACTTCCGCGTTCGAAACCGGCTGCCCGTGATGGCCGACCACGAGCAGATCGGTCGTCCCGAGCCGATTACCCGGGCACATCAACTCGGCTTCCTTGTTCCAGGTCAGGTCGCCCATGTGAACGGCCCGGAACCTGCCGAACGTGATGTGGCTGCCGACCGACTGCGCGTTCTCACTCGGGTCGGGAGCCTGGGGCTTGAAACCGGCGCAATAGGGGTTGGGCTGGCCGGCACCCGGCAGCGGCGACTGCAGAACCTGGCCCGCGGACGCCACGATCCGCCAGTCGAGTCCGGACAGTCGCGATGCTGTCGCCCGGCTTGACGACCGTATGCTTCGCCTTTCCGAACAGCGCCGGGTAGACATTCTTGAGAAATTCGTCGGCGGCCGGCTGTGACTGGACCGTCGGACCGTGGTCGTAGTACGCGCGGATCGGGATCTGCTTCGCGAGCTCGGCCATCGCGCCGAAGTGATCGCCGTGCCAGTGTGTGGTGATGAGGTGATCGATGTGCGGTCAGCCGCGCGTCTTTGGCCGCGTCCATGATGCGCCCTGCGTCCCGCGCCGCGGCCGCTCCGCCGTTACCGGTGTCGATGAGCACGGACTGGCCGGACGGGGCGACGAAGAGCGTGGCATTGCCACCCTCCACGTCGACGACGTAGATGTCCAGCGTGCTCCTCGCCTGGGCGGTGAGAAGCGCACCGGCGACGCCGACAGCCAACAGAAGGATGAGAACCCGTGCACGCATGACACCTCTCCTTGTCGCGTCGTGTCCAGCTTCTCGCCGCGCCGTAGCCGGCGAAGGCGGTTAGCCGAACCGTCTCGTTCGTAGTGTCCGGCTTTAGCCGGACCATCTCGACACTAATGGCCCGTATACCCTGTTCAGTAACTGGCAACGACGATCAACGCAGAGCCCGCAGAGCGCGCAGAGACGCTCGACGCGGCGCCGCATTGCGGCGCGGTCGACACGTCCGATCGCGAAACGAACGATAGCCGAACCCGAGGATCGTTCGTTTCGCGATCCGACGTGCCGTACAGTCGGCCTGCGCGGCAGGCCGAACGCGTCGAGCGTATGCAACACGATCCGTACGATGGCATCACCCGTCCTGTCTCTGCGATCTCTGCGGTCTCCGCGTTGTACGTCATCCCTCGTACGGTACTGATTCAGCAAGGACACCGACTAGTTCTGGCTTGCGACCCGGCGGCCCGCGATCCAGACCGAGTCGATTTGCCGCGTGTTCCGGATATCGGCAAGCGGATTCGCGCTCAACACGAGCAGGTCGGCCCATCTTCCCGGCTGCAGCGTCCCGAGCTGCGCATCGAGCCTCATGACGCGTGCCGCCCCGCCTGTCGCGGCCACGAGCGCCTGCATCGGCGTCAACCCCGCCTTGACCATCAGCTCGAGCTCCACGTGCTCGAAGTACCCCTGCCATCGGCCTTCGCCCGGCGCCGCTGTCGGTCCCCATGGCAATCATGGCGCCCGCATCGGCGAGAATCTTCACGTTCCGGCTCGCCTGCTCGAGCGCCTGCTTGATCGACTGCGCCTGTTTGCTGTTGCGCGTCCTCTCCTGGAGCGCCGGGTCGACGAGCCTCGTCATCTCCGCGCGATAGTCGGCGGCGTGCCGCAGGAAGAACGGGTCCTTGAAGAACGGCGGCGTCGTTTCGTACACGAACACCGACAGATCGCGCGTCAAGGTCGGGATATACCCGACGTTCCGGCGCTTGAGCTCGGCGGCCATCGCCGGATCGATGTCCTTGTCGCGCACGCTGTGCGCGAACACGTCGATTCCCGCCTTCAGCAGCCCCCACGCGTCGTTGGTGTAATACAGATGCGCCGCCGCCCGCAGCCCCCGCTTGTGCGCCTGATCGATGAGGGCGCCATACACCTCCGGCGTCATGTCGGCGGCGTTGCCGTTGATGTGCATCTTGACGGCGTCAACCTTCAGGTCGGCATCGCGATTCGCTCTCTGCCGCGCTTCCTCCGGCGTTTTCGCGTCTCTCACGCTCGGCGACGAGACATAGATCCGGGCGCGATCCAGGACACTCCGCTCCTGCTCGTCGCGCAGCCGTATCGCATCCTGAAGGTCGGCCTGCGACGACCCCAGCACGAACGCGGTGGTGACGCCGTAGTCGGCGTACAGCCGCAGCTGCGCGAGCAACTGGTCGCGAACCGGCTGGGTGGACTCATCGGAGGCATTCACGTGCGCGTGAGCGTTGATGAGACCCGGAACGATGGTCCTGCCAGAGAGATCGACGCGGGTCGCGCCGGCTGGAACCGTGACGGCGGCCGTTGGACCGGCGGCTTCGACCCGGCCATCGCGCACGACAAGCGTCGCGGCCTCGATCGGCGCCCGCCCCGTGCCGTCGATCAGGCGAGCACCGATCAGCGCGACCGAGCTCGTGGGATCCGGCTTCAGCCGGATTTCAGAGCCGCCGCCAGGTGCCTGGGCGAGCGACGACGCGGCAAGAAATGCCCCGAGAGGAAGAGCGCGCAAGAAGGACACGCCATCGACTGTTTGCCATTGGTCGCTCCTGACGGCTCGATGATCCCCGGCCCGGCGCCTGATTTCAACGTTTCTTTTGTGACTGCGCGAGATGCTCAAGAAGTACGACCTTCTAGCGCCTTGAGGCGTATGACCAGTGGAGCAGTGGCCAGTGCGGAGACATGCAGGCCCGGCAGCACGTTCGTGGCGGCGAAATAGCGCGCCTTGACGACGCGGCCGCTCTTTCGCCGCAACGGGTAGGTGCCTGACATTTTCCCGCGCGCGAGGAAAGCTTTCCATAACGCCAGTCCTCGCGGCTGCTGCGAAACCGGCGTCAGGTCCCACACGGATCGGCGCAGCAATTCCGCCCGGCTGTAACCGGTGAGGAACACGGCCGCCGCATTCACGTCGACATACCGTCCGCGATTGTCGGCGACGAGCATGGCCACAGGCACGTCACCCAGGCGGGCGATCAACGTCTCGGCGCGCTTCCGGAGCAGCCGTTCGGACGAGCCTGGTTCTGCCTGAATGCGCGCAATCGCCTGACGCAGCTCGCGGATCGCGCGATCGGCCGGGTTACGTCCGCCCGTTGGAATATTGGCCATCTCATCTGCTGTCCTTGGATGCCCGAGTCAGAGGCTCGATGATCCACTGCCATGCTCTTGTTTTCAACTCCCTTCCTGCGCCCCGGCCACGCTAGACTGCGGCGTGGATTCGCAGCTCATCGCTTTCACCCTGGCGGCCGCGGCTCTGACGATCGCCCCTGGTGCAGACACGATGCTCGTGATCCGGAACGTCCTGCGGGGCGGCCGGCGTGACGGAGTTGTCACGACCTTCGGTATCTGTACGGGCCTCTTCGTCCATGCGACGCTCTCGGCGTTGGGGGTGTCGCTGCTGCTGATGCACTCCGCCACCGCCTTTCACCTGCTCAAGCTGGCTGGCGCGGGATATCTCGTCTGGTTGGGTCTGCAGTCGCTGCGCCGTGTCGTATTCCTGCCGCCTCTGCCCGACAGCCTTGAGACCAATGGTCCTTCACAACGGAAATCTCCGCAGCACTGCTTCCTGGAAGGCTGGCTGTCGAACGTGCTGAATCCGAACACGGCGGTGTTTTATCTCGCGTTCCTGCCACAGTTCATCGGTCCGACGGAGCCCGCACTCACAAAGTCCTTGCTGCTGGCCGGGATTCACTTCGTCGAGGCCATCGTATGGCTGGTCGCCTTGTCGATCCTGCTCGATCACATCCGGCGGTTCCTGCTGAAGCCGGCGGTCCGTCGCGGGCTAGAGGGCCTGTGCGGGGCAGTGCTGATGGGGTTCGGGGCACGCCTGGCGCTCGCCCGTCAGTAGATCCGCGGACGTTCAGCGCCTCCGCTGCCTCGGAGGGATAATGCAATGTGCGCCTTCTACTTGCGCTCACCCTCGTTGCAGCCCTGGTCCCACAGGACCGAGCGCTCCCGGATTACGACACGTTCGCGGCGCAGGTGAAGATGCGGCTCGCGACGGATGAGGAACGTCAAAGCGGCTACATGTTTCTCGAACGGCGTGTCGAGCAGAAGCTCGACGGGTCGGGACGGATAAAGGACGAAGGGGTCAAGGTCTTCGAGGTCTATCCCGGCCTGCCTGGTGACGATCGGTATCGCCGCCTGGTCGAGGAGAACGGCAAGCCATTGCCGGCTGACAAGCTGGCAAAGCAGGACCGCGAGCGTGAGCAGGATGTGCAGGCCTATTCACGGATGCTTTCGAGCGGCACGCAAGTCCGCAAAGCGAAGGAAGAGCTGGAAAAGGAGCGCCGGGAGTACGCCGCTGCCGTGGACGATGTGTTCAGGATCTATGAGATCCGCATGGTGCGCCGCGAAGCCGTCGACGGTCATGACACGATCTTCGCGACGCTCACGCCCAAGCCGGACGCGCGGCCGCAGACCGATGACGGCAAGGTCATGCGCCACTTCAAGGCTCGCGCCTGGATCAGCGAGTCGGATTACGAATTGGTGCGCGTGGAGATTGAAGCGATCGACGATCTGTCGTTCGGCCTTGGCCTGCTGGCGCGCGTGCACAAAGGCACCGTCGCCACGTACGAGCGTCGCAAGGTTGACGAGAGCTGGTTGCCGAAACAGGTGACGTGGACGGCCAGCGCGCGAGTGTTCCTGGTCAGGCGCCTGCGTCTCCGGGGCGTGTCGGAGTTCTCCGACTACCGCAAGTTCACCGTGGACACTTCAACGGCGTACACACCTCCCTCCCCTTAGGCACACGCCAACGCGTTTTTACCCGTTGTAGCGCAGGTCTTCAGACCTGCACGCAAGGCGCGAAATGGTGTGTCAGGGTGTCTTCGCCTCAGGGCCCATGACCTTCAGGAAATCGGACCACGCAACCGGCTTCCCGTGGATCGGCACGATTCGTGAGACGTCCAGCCGCAGCTGGCGGACCTCGTTGTACAAGGTCCGGTTGGCCGGCGGTGGGAGCGGTCGGGAGCGGTTCGTGCGTGTCGAGAAGGTCCGCTTCGATCACCAGCTTCTCCGCCGGCAGATACGCCATCAACATCCCCTCGGCGTGCGGGAGCGGCTGGACGTAATAGATGTTCATGTTTCTCGTGCCATCGCTCAGCACGTAGTTCTCCGTCACCTGCTCGTAGTAGTAGCCCTTCGGCCAGCTCGGTCGGCGGCCAGAGCGACACCATGTCGGGCTGCAGCGTCCGCGGCGCGTAGTTCAGGACGTCCCGCGTGTAGAACGCGAAATTCTTCCAGTGCGTGATGATGGTCGCGCCGATGTGCATGTAGGTGCGGAGGCCGCCGATGTGATCGTGATGCTGATGCGTGTTCACCAGGAACCGGATCCGCTTGTTGGGGATGAGCCTGCACGATTTCCTCGATGACCGCCAGGTTCCGCGGCTCGTCGAGCGGCGCTTCCACGACGGCCACGAAATCGCGGAACTCGACGGCGACGCTGTTGTGCGAGGCGCCTCCCAGCAGGTACACCCCGTCCGCCAGCTTCTCGACGTCCACGCGGACCGGAAAGGTCGCCTGCCGCACCGCGTCGGGAACGGTCACCGGGTCGGCGCACGCATTCGGCTTGATGTCCTTGAAGGCGCCGCCAAAGCCGTTGTGGCCGCTGTTGATGCTCTGGGCCTGGTAGTTGTCGTCCCATCCGTGATGGCTGTGCCAGCTCGGTGGGAAACCTCACGCCGCCGCCGACGTCCACGTAGCTGGCATTGGTGAACTCGTGTTCGTAGTTCATGTCGCCGAGCACGGGATCGGGCACCCACGTGTGGATGCGCTGCAGCATGTTCTCCTTGTTGATCGTCGCGTCCACCCGGTACTTCCCCATCACGGTGATCGAGACGACGGTCACTTTTTCCGGCGCCGTGGTCGGTCCGTCGCGGCCCATCTCGCCGAGCTCCCACCGCCAGGTGGCCTTCGGGTTGGCGCCGGGCATCATGGCTGCCTTGAGGAAGCCGTGCGGGTTCAGCCACAACTCCAGCTGCGCCCGCTCCGCATCGAGCGGCGGCAACGGAACCGGAGTGCTTCCGGTGCCGTCCATGTGCCACGCATGGACGCCGTTGGCCATGAATGTCTGGTGCGGATTCCGCTGAGTCGGCGTTCCATCCAGCCAGCCCGGGCCGTATTTCCAGGACGCGGGATTGAGGCCCGGCTTGCGGTCGAACTCCTCCTTGAGCGTACCCGCCGCCCAGTTCATCGTCCGCGTGTAGTTGGCCAGCGGCTCGCCGCGCGGCCAGTCCACGTTCTTGTCGTTCAGCCGCTGCTGGCCAACCATCCCCGCATAGCCGGTGCCCGCGACGGTGACGCACCGCAGGTTGTCGGCGCCGATCGCCTTGCGCGCCGCATCCAGGACGGGCCGGGGATCCAAATAGCCGGGCTGCAGTTGCGCTGCCGGAGACGCGCCTACGCCGGCCATCACCACGAAAAGAAGGACGCCCGCTCGTCTGTTTGCCATGGGTCGCTCCTGACGGCTGGATGATCTACGGCCCCGCTCCCGATTTCAACACTCTTTTGCAGCGATGGGTGAAGGCGGTCGCGCAACGCGCTACCATAGGGGAATGTCGCTCGACGAACGCGCGTTTTTCACGGAAAAATCGGAAACGCGGCCCGGACGGTATACGTGTCCGAAGTGCCGGCGGACCGGGGAATACAGTATTCGATGGGTGCGCCGCTCGAAGAAAGACCGGCTGCCGCCCGGGGGCGACGAGGGCGACCGGGCCAAGTTCGCCAAGGTGCGCGACTACCTGCTCCGCCTCGACGACGAGGTCACGTGCAAGACCTGCGGCAAGAAATTCGAAATCCCCTCGCAACACTCCCTGATGTTCGTGGACCAGCTCGCGGGGCTGCCCAACGAGGAAGATCTCGAACGGGAGATCAGCCTCGCGTCGGGAGAGGAAGAACCCGCACCCGAGCGCAAACCGGCGCTGCCCGCACGGTTCACGCGCAAACCGAGCGGCTGGAAATAGCGCCCCCCGGTTAGTGCCCTGTATACGAGGGTCGCAGAGCTCGCTGAGCACGCAGAGGAAATGCAACCCACGAAGACACGAAGACACGAAGAAACCCATGAAGTAGGGGCACAGGGAAAACAACCTTGAATCCGTGACCTCCGTTTGTCTCCGTTACCTTCGTGGTGGAGCTTGTCTTCTCTGCGATCTCTGCGGTCTCCGCGTTGTACGTTGTCCTTGATACAGGTACTGATTCAGCAAGGACCCGGCATTAGCTTGTCGCGGACGCCGCTTTCAGCTCGCCGCGTCGCAGCTGCCGATACAAATCGAGCGCTTCGTGGATGATGCGCAGCGCATCGGCGGGACCGAGCATGTCCTCGACCACCACCTGCTTGTGCTCGAGCGTCTTGTAGTCCTCGAAGAAGCGGCGGATCTCGCGCAGGACGTGGTGGGGCAGCTGTGACTTGTCGGTGTAGTCCATGAAGGCGGGATCGTGGACGCTGACCGCGACGATCTTGTCGTCGATCCCTTTTTCGTCGCGCATCCGCATCACGCCGATCGCCCGCGCATCCATCAGGGTCAGCGGATGCACCGGCTCCTGGCAGAGCACCAGCGCGTCGAGCGGATCGCCATCGTCGCAAAACGTGCGGGGGATGAATCCGTAGTTGGCGGGATAGTGCACGGCGCTGAACAGGACGCGGTCGAGCCGCATCAGGCCGGTTTCCTTGTCCATCTCGTACTTGTTCTTGCTGCCTTTCGGCACTTCGATCACGACCGGAAAGGCGCTCTCGACGGACCGCTCGTCGAGGTAGCAATCGTGCCAGGGGTGCATGCCGTAACTCTAGCGGGCCTGTGTAGCCGGATCAAGGTCAACGATCACGCGACCTATTGACATTCGATAGGAACGATCTTATCGTTCGTATCGGTCGTCTATAGGGAGTCCATGCCGCCAGCCACGACACTGCTCCAGGGGACGCTCGACCTGCTCATTCTCAAGGCGCTCTCGTCGAGCGAGCTGCACGGCCTCGGCGTCTCCCGGCGCATCCATCAGATCACCAACGGCACCTTCGACGTCCAGCCCGGCTCGCTCTTTCCCGCTCTCCACCGGCTCGAGGAAGCGAGGTGGCTCGCGTCCACCTGGAAGCCCTCGGAAAACAACCGTCGCGCCAAGTACTACCGGCTGACGAAATCGGGACAGCGGCAGCTGGCGGATGAAACGACGCAGTGGAACCGAATCTCCCTTGCGATTTCTCAGGCACTGAAGGCGTGAAGGAGGCTGACCATGCAGCTGGTCGCGTGGCTCTCGGCGCTATGGAAGAACCTGACCCGCCGTGGTCTCCTCGAACGCGACCTTGACGAGGAGATTCGCGCCGCGTTCGAGCTGATCGTGGCGGAGAAGATCCAGGCAGGGCTGAGGCCGGAAGCCGCACGCCGGGCCGCGTCGATTGAGCTCGGCGGCGTGGAGCAGGTCAAGGAACAAGTCCGCTATGCCAAGGCGGGCTTCCTCCTGGATTTGGTGCTTCGGGACCTTCGCTACGCTGCTCGTTCGCTACGAAGGACGCCGGGCTTTACGGTCGCGGCCGTTCTCACGCTCACACTCGGGATTGGAGCCACGACGGCCATCTTCGCCGTGGTCGACGCAGCGCTCCTCAAACCTCTCCCCTATCCGGACGCAGACCGCATGGTGGTGCTCGCTCGGCCCGAGGGAGGCGTGCAGACCGGGCAGATCTTTCTCCATGTGCGTGAGAGCGCCAGGCTCTTCGAGGGCATCGCGGCCCAGACGGGCGCCAATGGCTGGAATCTCGCCACGCGCGACATGGCCGTGTATGTCGAAGGACTCCCGGTATCGGACGCCTTCTTTGACGTTCACGGGGTAGGCCCTATCCGTGGCCGCGGCTTTTCGCGAGCGGAAGCCCAATTTGGCGGTCCAGACGCGGTGGTGATCAGTGAAGACCTCTGGCACCGGGTCTTTCAGAGCAGAGGAGACGTCCTCGGCGACGTCGTACAACTCGGAGGTGTTCCGCACACTGTCGTCGGGATCATGCCTCGGGGATTCCGCAGCGTCCCGAACGCCGACGTCTGGACGCCGCTGCGCACGACGCCGCGGGACAACACCCGGAATTACCGCGTCATCGGGAAACTACGCCGCGATGCGTCCCTGGACCAGCTCGCCGCCGAGACGGTGACCTTGCGTGCAGAGCTGCACAGCCAGTTCCCGAGCTTCGACCCGGCGTGGATCGACGCGTCGTTCTGGATGCCATATCGGGATTACCTGGGCGTCGGATACAGGTCGACGCTGTTCATTCTCGTCGGAGCCGTGGGCTTCCTGTTGCTCATCGCGTGCGTGAACGTCGCCGCCCTGCAGTTGTCCCGGTCCGCAGCGCGCCAGCGCGAGGTGGTCATCAGAGCAGCGCTGGGCGCGGGATGGGCGAACCTGATTCGCCCGGCGCTCGCCGAGTCGGCCGTCCTGGCCATCCTCGGAGCCGCCGGCGGCATCGCGATGGCAGCCGGCGTCACACAGGCTCTGCCGGTGCTGCTGTCCGACGACATCGCCAGGTCGCTCCTCTCAGGCGAGACACCAGGCCTCGACTGGCGCGTGCTCTCCGCCACGCTGACCGTGGCCCTCGGTTCGGGATTGCTCTTCGGCATCGTTCCGGCGATGGCCTCGTCGCGCGTGGGACGCCGCACGTCCCTGAACGCAGGGGAACGCGCCACGATGAGCCGGGGCGCGATCGCGTTGCGACGAGGCTTCGCGATCGCCGAGGTTGCGTTGGCGATGGTGCTGCTGGTCGGTGCCGGACTGCTCGTGCGGACCTTCGTGAATCTCAACCGCACCGATCTCGGGTTCGACCCGTCCGGGGTCATCGTGGCGAAGATGTCGCTGCAGTCCAACACCCCGATCCCCGCATCTCAGTTCGAAGCGCTCTTCGAGCGCGCGCTCGGGCGCGTCCGCGCCGTGCCCGGTGTCGTCGCCGCGGCGGCCACGAACAACGTGCCGGTGGAGTGGGGCCTCAACCTCCCGCTGACACCGCCCGCGGGGTCGCTCGTCCGGGAGAGCCGCGCGGTCGACTTCCGGTACGTGACGCCGGATTACTTCACCGTGCTTCGTGTGCCTCTTCGTGCGGGCCGAGCCTTCGACGATCGCGATCGTGCAGAGGGACGGCCTGTCGCCATCGTCAACGAGGCCTTTGCCCGCGCGTACTTCGGTCGAGCGGACGTCGTGGGAGAAATGTCTCAGGCGGCGACCGGGCAGGCCCCACCTCGTGAAATTGTCGGCGTCGTCGCGGACGTGAAGGCACGCTCCAGCTCTGGTTGGACGAGGGGCATGAACGCCCTCGGAGCGCCGGCCGCACCGACCGTTTACGTCCCCATCGGTCAGACTCCCGCCGGCCTGCTTCAGTCAGCTCACCGATTCTTTCCCATGAGCTGGGTCGTCCGGGTGGAAGAGGCCGATGGCCGGATTGCCCAGGAACTGCAGGACGCCGTCCGCGCGATCAACCCATTACTCCCCTTCATCCGGTTCGAGACGATGGACACCGTGATCGCGCGCGACCTGGACCTTCCGCGGTTCATCGCGACCCTGGTGGGGACAATTCGCCGCGATCGCGATCGCGCTCGCCGCCGTCGGGCTCTATGGCGTCGTCGCTTACTCGGTCACGCTCCGAACACGGGAAGTGGGCATCCGCATGGCGCTCGGCGCTACGGCAGGACGCGTGCTGCGCGCGTTCCTTCGCGAGGGATTGGTGCTTGGGATCGTCGGCGCCGCGCTGGGCACGGCGGGTGCGATCGCCTTGACGCAAGTCCTCGACGCATTGCTCTTCGGCGTAACCCCGCTGGATCGCATGACGTTCGCAACGGTGGGCGCCCTCCTCATCGCCATCGTCGCGCTGGCGAGCCTCATCCCCGCCATGCGTGCCGCGCGCGTCAACCCGGTTCACGCGCTTCGCACCGAGTAGGGGACACGAGAGGCTCAAGTACTGAGAGAAGTGAAGGGAGGCAGGACCATGCAGTTCGCCGCGTGGCTCTCTGCGCTGTGGAAGAACCTGACCGAACGTCGTCAGCGTGAGTCCGACCTCGACGAGGAGATTCGCGCCACGTTCGACCTGATCGTCGCGGAGAAGATCCAGGCCGGCCTGACGCTCGACGCCGCGCGTCGCGCCGCCTCCATCGAACTGGGCGGGGTCGAACAGGTCAAGGAACAGATCCGTTATGCCAAGGCGGGGTTCCTTTTGGATTCGGTGCTTCGCGATTTTCGCTATGCCGCCCGTTCGCTGCGAAAGCATCCCGGCTTCGCCGCCGCGGCGGTCCTGACGCTGGCGCTCGGTATCGGCGCTACGACGGCCATCTTCAGCGTTGTCTACGGCGTGCTGTTGAAGCCCCTCCCCTTCGACGAACCCGAGCACCTCGTGAGCCTGATGCACGCCACGCCGGACGGGGGATCACGGAATCACGGGCCTGCCACCTATTTCACCTATCGCGACAACCAGCAGGTGTTCGAGGAGATCGGTGCCTGGGAATCCAACGAGGTCTCGATCACCGGGCCGGGGCGATCCGGAGCACCTCGAGGCACTATCGGTCAGCGACAGCACGTTGCCGCTGCTTGAGGGTGCAACCCGTGCGCGGCCGGTTCTTCAACGAAGAAGACGATGAGCCGGGCGGTCCGTCGCGGGTGGTCTTGACCTATGGCTATTGGCAGCGCCGGTTCGGTGGCGCCGAGAACGTCATCGGTCAACTGCTCGAGATCGATGGCACGCCCGCGGAAATCATCGGCGTGCTGCCCTCGTCGTTCAAGATTCCTGGGCATCGATGCCGCCGTGTTGCTGCCGATGCAACTCGATCGCGCGAACGCCACTTGACATCGAATTCGACTTTCAGGCGCTGGCGCGGCTGAAGCCGGGCGTCACGCTGGCCCAGGCCAACGCCGACGTGGCGCGCATGATCTCGCTCCTGCCGCCGGTCTTCGCGAGATTAGAGCTGCAGCCGAACGTGCGCCCGCTGGCCGATGACGTGATCGGCGACGTCGGGCGAGATCCTCTGGATTCTCCTGGCGGCGGTCGGCGTCGTGCTGCTCATCGCCTGCGGGAACGTAGCGAACCTGTTTCTCGTCCGCGCGGAGGGACGCCAGCAGGAGCTCGCCATGCGCGCGGCGCTTGGGGCGAGTCGTGGCCGCATCGCGCGCGGGCTGCTGTCGGAGAGCGTGCTGCTGGGACTCGCGGGCGGCGCGCTCGGCCTGGTGCTCGCCCAGGCCGGCGATTGGCCTGCTGCGAAGCGATCGCGCCCGCCGAGCTGCCGCGTGTGGACGAGATCGGCCTCGACCCGATGGTGCTGCTCTTCGCACTGGCCATCTCCGTGCTGAGCGGCGCTCTGTTCGGCCTGCATTGCCGTCCTGAGATTCGGGACACCGAACACCACGGCGCTCAAGGAAGGAGGCCGATCGGCCAGCGATGCCCCCGGGCGACACCGCACGCGCAACGCGCTGGTCGTGCCGCAGGTCGCGCTCGCCCTGATGCTGCTGATCGTCTCGGGGCTGATGATTCGCACGTTCGTCGCCATGCGCCAGGTCGAACCGGGCTTCACGCGCCCGGAGGAGGTCCAGACTTTCGCAATCGCGATACCAGCAGGCCTCATCGGCGATCCACAACAGGCGGCGCGCACGCACGAGAGCATCGCGGAACGACTGGCGCAAGTGCCCGGCGTGACCTCCGTCGGTCTCTCCTCTTCGATCACGATGGACGGCGAGGACAACGGCAACTCGCTCTACGTGGAGGACGTTCCCGTGCCCGAGGGCACGCTGCGCACCGCTCCGCCGCTTCAAGAGCTTCGCGCCCGGATACTTCGAGACGATGGGCAACCGGCTGGTGGCAGGGCGCTCCATCACGTGGAGCTGACATCTACGAGCAGCGGCCCGTCATCGTCATTTCCGAGCCGCTCGCGCGCGAGTACTGGCAAGATCCCGCGCAGAGCGCTCGGCAAACGTGTGCGCGGCTACGGCGCCGCGAGCGCCATGGCGCGAGATCGTAGGCGTGGTCGGCGATGAGCGTGACGATGGCCTGAATCAGCCGCCGACCGCGATTGTGTACTGGCCGATGCTGAATGAGAGCTATCGGTGGCGCACGATGGCCTACGCCGTGCGCTCGAGCCGCGTAGGCACGCCGGGCTTCCTGCGCGAGCTCCAACAGGCCGTCTGGTCGGTCAATCCGAATCTGCCACTCGCCGCGGTGCAGACGCTCGAGGAGATTCAGGCGCTTTCCATGGCACAGACATCGTTCGCCATGGTGATGCTGGCCATTGCCGCGAGCGTGGCGTTGCTGCATCGGCCTCGTGGGGATCTACGGCGTGATTGCGTACATCGCGACGCGAGCGGACGCGCGAGATCGGCATCCGCATGGCGCTCGGCGCACAGATCGGAGATGTGCGCAGGATGTTTCTGCGCCAGGGGCTCTGGCTGACGGCTGACCGGCATCGCGCTCGGCATCGGCGTCAGCGCTCGTGCTCACCCGCGTGATGTCCACGTTGCTGTTCGGTGTTGGCCCGATGGATCCCGTGACCTATGCCGCGGTCTCGGCAAGCCTGGCGGCCGTGGCACTTCTGGCGACGTACTTCCCGCCCGCCGCGCCTCGCGCGTCGATCCGATGGTCGCCTTGCGCGCGGACGTGTAGCTAGTCGGGCATCTACACGGTGATTCAGTAACGGGCAACGACGATCAACGCAGAGCCCGCTGAGCGCGCAGAGACGCTCGACGCGACGCCGCAAGGCGGCGTGGCCGGCGTCGAGCGTATGCGCAATGGTCCGTACCGATGGCATCACCCGTCCCGTCTCTGCGATCTCTGCGGTCTCCGCGTTGTACGTCGTCCCTCGTACGGGTACTGATTCAGCAAGGGCACTCCACCGCCTAGTCAGTGAACCAGGGTGGGCAGGAGGACAAGTTGCCCTTCTACGCAAGGGCGGGTCTGAGGAAGGCGTTTCGGTCGACCCTGGAGGCCGCTAGCGCCCGGCAGGAGTACACTGCGCGCGTCTCGTGTCTGCCATCACACGGCTGTCGGCGTTGTGGAAGAACCTCTCGAAGCGCGGCCAGACGGAGCGCGCGCTCGATCTCATGGTGCTGCAGACGCTCGACACGCTCGGGCCGCAGCATGGCTACTCGATCGCGGCTCGCCTCGAACAGTTCTCCGGCGGCACGCTCCGCGTCAATCTGGGTACGCTCTATCCCGGGCTGAGGCGGCTGGAACAACGCGGCCTGGTGCGTGCCAGATGGGATGTCACCGACACCAACCGCAAGGCACGGTTTTACGCGATCACGGCCGCTGGCGGACACCAGCTCGCCGCCGAGAAAGCCGAGTGGGATCGCACGTCGTCGATCGTGCACACGCTCCTGCGCGAGCACGACAAGCAGAAGCGCGAGCTCGAGATCGCCCGCGAGGTCCAACAGCGCCTGTTTCCGCAGGACTATCCGGCCGTGGCCGGCCTCGAGTATGCGGGCGCATGCCGGCCGGCCTACGAAGTCGGCGGCGACTACTACGACTTCATACGCTTTTCCGAGACCGAGCTCGGCATCGCGATCGGAGACGTGTCCGGAAAGGGAATCGCGGCTTCCCTGCTGATGGCGACGCTTCGGGCGTACTTGCGAGGCCAGACGGCCCTCGGAGAAGCCGATCTCTGCAGATTGATGTCGAATCTGAACACCTTCGTCGGCGAGAGCTCCGCAACCGAGCGCTACGCGACGTTCTTCTACGGCCGGTACGATTCATCGACCGGGGAACTGAAGTACGTGAATGGCGGTCACAACCCACCGCTGCTGTTCAGAGGCGCCGATGGTGACGCCCGCGTCCTTCGGTCTGGAGACTGGAGGTCCCGTCATCGGCTTGCTGCCCGTCTGTTCGTACGAGCAAGGCAAGGTGAGTCTTGAAGCCGGCGACGTGCTGGTCGCTTTCACCGACGGCGTCAGCGAGGCGATGAACGCCGCCGATCTGGAATGGGGCGAAGAGCGGCTGACCGCTGCGATCCAATCCAACCGAGCCCTGGCCGCGCGGGAGCTGATTCGTCGGATCATGGCCGAGGCCGACGCCCACGTTGCCGATGCGCCGCAGCATGACGACATGACGCTCGTCGTCCTTCGCTTCAGCTAGTGCCCTGTATACGATGGTTCACTACCGACAACGACGATCAACGCAGAGCTCGCTGAGCACGCTGAGACGCTGACACGAACCCGTCCCGCTGGCATTACACACAGATCAGCACCACCGAACGACACGGGCCGAAACGGAAAACAGAGGTTAAACAACCCTTGAATTCGTGACCTCGGTTTGTCTTCGTTACCTCCGTGGTGGAGCTTACCTGCTCTGCGATCTCTGCGGTCTCCGCGTTGTAACGTTGTCCTTGATACTGTACTGATTCAGCAAGGACACGGCACTATTACTGTCTCACGCAAAGCGCATCATTCGCGCCCTGTCATTCAAAGCGCAGCGCCTCTGTCGGACTGACCGACGCGGCGCGCCACGCGGGGAGCATCGCCGCCACGAGCGCCACGAGCGCCAGGAGGCCGCTCGCAGCCAGGATTGTCGGTCCATCGACGACTCCTACGCCGAAGATCTGCGACTCGACCAGACGGCGAAGCACCCACGCGCAAGGAAGCGCGACGGCGATTCCGGCGCCGATCACGACCAACGCGTCGCGAACGATGAGCCAGACCACGGCGGGGCGCGTGGCGCCGAGCGCCATCCGCACGCCGATCTCCTGCGTTCGATGCGTGACCACGAACGACATCACGCCGTACAGACCGACGACCGAAAGGAGAAGGGCTATCAATCCGAACGCGGTCGACAACGTCGCCAGCATCCGCTCCCTCGACAACGACCGGTCAATCTGATCCTCGAACGTCGTCATGCTGAAGACCGGCAGGATCGGGTCTACCTGCGCGACCATCGCGCGAATCGGGGCGAACGCGGATTCCGGCCTTCCTCGCGTCTTCAGATAGAACGCACCATCGCCCGACTGGTTGTCCCAGAACGAGAAGAACGCCTGTTCGAGCTCCTGATCGCGAAGGCTGCGACGGCTGAAGTCCCTGACCACCCCGATGATCTCGATATCGGTCTCCGTGTCGGGCCGGTTGCCCCTACCGAGGCGAGCACCGACCGGGCTGCGGCCCTTGAAGTATCGCCGCGCGAAGCTCTCGTTGACGACGACCGATCGCCAGGGGGTCGGTTCGCTTCCCGGAGCTCGAATATCGCGCTCGTCGAAATCACGGCCCGCAACCATCTGCATTCCGAGCGTCGAAAAGAAGCCCGGGCCGACGCGCATGTACGACACGGGGCGGTCGGAGACGATGCGCTCGTCGGCCTGAATCGTCATGACGGCCGTCGTCGCTCCCCCGGTTAACAGGCGAGTGTTCGCAACCGCGACGCTTTCGACACCCGGCACATCCTGCAACCTTCGAAACAGCTCGCGCATGGCCCGCTCGGCGTCCGGTTCCGAATACCCGCTCGAGGGCGGATTGACGCCGAACATGAGCAGATTGCTGCTGGCCACTTCAACTTTTTCGTGCAGGCGCGCCAACGTTTGAAGAAACAGACCCGCGCCAATCAGCAGGATCAGCGTGAGGGCCATCTGGCCGGCCACCAGCACCTTCCGGACCGGGACTCCGCCGGCCGCCGTGATACGGGACTTCTCTTTGAGCGACGCGAACAGCGGAATCCGGCCAATTTGCAAGACCGGCGCGAGGCCGCACACACCAGCCGTCACCATGCTGGCCACGAAGGCGAACAGAAAGACACGGCGGTCGATCTGAACGGCGAGATCGCCCTGAGACAGAAGCAAGAGCAGGAGCTGAGACACGGCAGGCGCAAGCAGCGAGACCGAGCAAGCCTCCTCCCAGCGTGATGAGCATCGTCTCGACCAGCAACTGCCCCGCGATGCGGCCCTGCGAGGCTCCCAGAGCCATGCGCGTGGCCAATTCCCGGCTTCGCGCCGCCCCTCGCGCCAGAAGAAGGCCGGCGACGTTCAGCGAGGCCAGCAGGAGCAGGAGCGTGGTCCCACCCATCAGCACCCAGAGCGGCCGCTCCAGCGCGCCGCGCACGTTCGACAAGCCCCGCGCGGCGCGGGAGCACGTCGATGGTCGACGCGAGAAAGTTGCGGCGCTGCTCCGCCGTCACGCTCGGAAAGCCTTCACGATGCGTCATCGGCCTCGAGCATCGACTTGAACCATGGCTGGAGCGCGTCCTTTGTCTGTTCCGCGGTCGTACCGGGCTTGAGGCGCCCGAACACATGCATCCACGCAGTGCGTCGATCGAGCAGGCGGTCCCAGCTGCGGCTCGAGCCGCGCCGCCTGCTCGGTCATCATGGCCGGGATCCACAGCGCCGGCGACGGCAGAGGAGATCGACGCCGCGGAAGCTCGCCGGTGCGATCCCGATCGACCGTCATCGGATAGTTGTTGACGAGAACGTTGCGCCCGACGACGTCCTCGTCGCCGCCGAAATTGTTTCTGCCAGTAGCTGTACGAGAGCACCACCACCGGATGGGCGCCCGGCTGAAGATCGTCCGACCGGTCGATCAGCCGCCCCAGCTCCGGGCGCACGCCGAGCACCGAAAAGTACGAACCCGACACGATGTCGGCACGAACGGGATCGTGCTGCTGCCCCGTCGAGAAGGTCACGGTCGTCGGGTGGCGGCAGAAGACGCCGTCGAAGAACTGCTCCTGTTCCTGGAGGTCGCGGCACAGGGGATAGGACATCAGATTGCCGTTACCCCACGCGGTGGCGAGCGGAGGCGCCCACCCAGTCCAGATGCACGAGACGTTCGGGTTCGGCGACGGGCAGCGGGCGCAGCAGGACCTGATCGAACAGCGAAAAGATGCCGGCGTTCGCACCGATTCCCAAAGCGAGCGAGAGCATGGCGGCGGCCGTGAAGCCTGGGCTGCGCACCAGCATGCGGCCAGCATACCGGAGGTCGCGATACCGGTCGTCGAGCCAGCGCCATCGCCAGACGTCGCGCACTTCGTCCTGCGCCTGGGCAATGCCGCCGAGCTCCAGAGCCGCCCGCCGGCGGGCTTCGGCCTCATTCAGGCCGGACCGCCTCAGGTCTTCGACCCGGAGGTCCATGTGGTGCCGCAGCTCAGAGTCGAGATCCTCTTCCATCGGGCGGCGTCGCCAGGGGAACGGGTTGAAGATCCTTGCCATGGCGCGATTCTTCGACGACTACATCAACCTTCGAACAAGTAACCTAGTGCGTCGCGCGTGACGGGTCAAGGGGCCATCCTGCCCGTGTCAAGACTCGTAGAAATGTGGACAGCCCGATCGGCCGAGAGACGGCGGAAGACATGGCTGACGAAGTTTCGGGAGCGGGAGGCAGGAATGTGATGGAACCGGCGGTGTCCGATTTCATCAAGGCGAGTGTCTGGCACGGTACGCTGGACGAGTCTGCTGCGATTCTGGCGGCGCATCCGGAGATCGCCGCGGCGGACATCCACGTTGCCTCGATCCTCGGCGACGAGCACGGCGTCCGGCATTTCGTTGCTGATGATCCGTCGAGTGCGACGGCCAAGGGCGGACCGCACGGATGGGATGCCCTCACCCATCTCTGCTTCTCGAAGTACCTGCGTCTCGATCCGGCACGATCGGATGCGTTCCTGCGCGCGGCCAGGGCGCTGCTCGACGCCGGCGCGAGCGCCTCGACCGGATTTTTTGACGCGGGGCATCAACCGGCGCCTGAATGGGAGAGCGTGCTCTACGGCGCGGCCGGCGTGGCTCATCACGCGGAGCTGACGCGTCTGCTGCTCGAGCGCGGCGCCGATCCCAACGACGAAGAGGCGGTCTATCACTCTCCCGAGACCTACGACAACCGGGCGATGCAACTGCTGGTCGAGACGGGCAGGCTGACGGACGAGAATCTCGCGCTGATGCTGATTCGCAAGCACGACTGGCACGACTACGACGGCGTGAAGTGGCTGCTCGAACGGGGCATCGACGTGAATCGAAAACGGGACCGCGGGCGGCGCCCCCTCCACCATGCGATCTCACGCGACAACGCCGCGCCGCTCGTCGAGCTGTTGCTCGATCGCGGCGCCGACCCGATGCTGCCGGAAGACGGCCAGTCGGCGGCCGCGCTGGCCGCACGGCGCGGACGCGGCGACCTGCTCGACGCCTTCGAGCGCCGCGGATTGCCGGTCGAGCTGAAAGGCGTCGAGCGCCTGATCGCGGCCTGCGCGAGAAACGATGCGGACGCCGTTCGCGACATCGCACGCGGCGAGCCGCATCTCGTCCCGGCGCTCGTTGCCGAAGGCGCCGACCGTCTCGCGCAGTTTGCCGGCATCGGGAACACCGAAGGGGTCCGCCACCTGCTCGATCTCGGCGTGCCGGTGGCGTCGCTCTACGACAACGGCACGACCTACTTCGGCATTCCGCGCGGCAGCACGGCGCTGCACACCGCCGCATGGTTCCTGCGCCATGCCACCGTCACGCTGCTGCTGCGCGCGGCGCGCCAGTCGACGCGAAGGACGGCGCGGGACGAACGCCGCTCATGCTGGCGGTCGAGGCCAGCGTCAATTCGTTCTGGACCTCCCGCCGATCTGCGGAGTCGATCGCCGCCCTCCTGAACGCGGGGGCGTCCGTGGACGGCGTGCGGTTTCCGTCCGGTTACGCCGAGGCGGACGAATTGCTCGGCCGCCACCAAAAGGGCCGCCGCTGTAACCTTTCCGCCCCAAGGCAGTTTTCAAGGGTGACCGTGACCGACGAGGCCCTGATGACCGCAGTCCGCGATGGAGACGTGGCCAAGCTGGGCCCACTTTTCGAGCGCTACCACGTCGCGCTGTTCGATTTTCTGAGTCGGATGACCGGCGACCGGACGGCCGCCGAGGACCTCGTCCAGGACATCTTCGTCCGCATCCTGAAGTACCGGGCGACTTACCGCGACGGCGGGAGCTTCGAGACATGGCTCTTCCGGATCGCGCGGAACACTCGGGCGGACCATTTCCGGACTCGACAACCCCTGGAGGCGCTGGCGGCCGAGGCGCTGGACCGGCCGGATCTTGGCCCTGAACCCATGCGCCGGCTCGAGGCTGATTGTGAACGGGCGCGCCTGAAGCAGGCGCTCTTACAGCTGCGGGAGGACAAACGGGAACTGATCGTCCTCGCCCGCTATCGCGGCATGAAGCACGAGCAGATTGCGGAGCTGCTCGGAATCGAAACGGGCGCCGTCAAGGTCCGAATCCACCGGGCGCTCCGGGAGCTTCGCGACGCCTTTCTGCAGTTATCAGACGGGGACCCATCATGCGATGCGAAGAGATCCACGCGCACCTTGCAGATCATCTAGCCGGTACGCTGGCGCCGGACGTGTCGGGTGAAGTCGCGGAGCACCTGCGGACGTGCCGCACGTGCGGCGTCGAGGCCGAGGGTCTGGACGAGACGTGGCAGATGCTCGGCACAGTGCCTGCCGATCGGCCGAATTCAGGTGCGATGCGGGCCCGGCTCGACGCGGCGCTCGTCGGCTATCAGCACGGCCTCCGGGTCGAGAGCGCGCGACCTGCCCGCTTCGCCCAAATCACGACAACGGTATGCGGTTCGCCGCGGCGGCGGCCGTGCTCGTGCTCGGCGTCATCATCGGACGGCAGACGGCGCCGCCGCCCGCCGTCGATCCGCAGCTGGCGATGCTTCGCGAGGAGCTTCGCGACATGCGGCAGATGGTCACGCTGTCGCTGCTCCAGCAGCAGTCGGCGAGCGAGCGGCTGAAGGGCGTGAGCTTCACGACCCAGATCGAGCAGCCCGGCAGCGAAGTGACGCTGGCCCTGCTCGATACGCTGATCCACGACCCGAACGTGAGCGTGCGGCTGGCCACGATCGACGCCCTCAAGCGATTCGCGGCGCGCGACAACGTGCGTCTCGGCATGATCGAGGCGCTTGCCCGCCAAACGTCACCGCTCGTCCAAATCGCCCTGATCGACTTCCTCGTCGACACCAACGGCCGTGACGCGGCCGACACGCTGCGGCGCCTGTCGAGCGACCCCATGGTCGACCAGGCCGTTCGTGGACGAGCCACAGAGGCACTACAGCAGATCGGATGACGAAGCGTGCGCGTGCGTCGTGCACGCGCCGAAAGAGGACCCTATGCACGTGATGCGAACCGTACTTCTCCTGCTGACCCTGTCGGCCCTGTGCACCGACGCGATTGGCGTCGCGCAGGCGCAAGTGAATCCCCAGCAGGTGACCGTTCCCCTCAGCGACCCATCGCGTCCGGGAACACTGACCATGAATCTCCTGCTGGGTGGCGTGACGATCCGCGGCACGGGCCGCAAGGACGTGCTGATCGAGGCGCTGTCCTCTGAGCAGACGCGCGATTCCAGGCGCAGCCGCGGCGGCAGCGACAGTGACAGCGCCGGGCTCCGGCGGCTGACGCCGGCCGGCGGCTTCGTGATCGATGAAAACAACAACCAGGTACTGGTGATATCCGGCGGGAGGAGCTCCCGCACCGACTTCACGATCCAGGTGCCGACGAGAACAAATCTCAAGCTGTCGGCGCTGAACGCCGGGCCGATCGTGGTCGAGAACGTCGAGGGAGAGATCGAAGTCCACAACCAGAACGAATCGATCACGCTGACCAACATCGCAGGCACCGTCATGGCCAACGCGCATAACGGCAGAGTCAAAGTGATCGTGACGCGGCTCACCGCCGACAAGGCGATGGCGTTCACCGCGTTCAACGGTCCGGTCGACGTGACGTTACCGGCGTCCGCCAAGGCGAACCTGAAGATGCGGAGCGACCGCGGCGAGATCTTCACGGACTTCGACGTCCAGATTCGCGCGAACACGGCGGCGGCGCAGAGTGCGCGCGATGGTAACGGTCGGGTCCGCATCGCCGTCAACCGTTCAATCGAAGGCTCGGTAAACGGCGGCGGACCGGAGTTCGAGTTCCGCACCTTCAGCGGGAACATCTACGTCCGCAAGGGCGCGCAATAACAGACGCCTTTCGAGTTTGTAACCGTCCCCATCCACCACGGTTTTCAAGGGTGCTGGCCCCACCGACGAGGCCTGATTGCCCCGTCACGGTTTCCGGCAGATCCGTCACCTGAGTCAGCAGGAATACAAATGGGATGCGTTGGACTCGCCGCTTCCACCTGGGTGAAAACCTCTGACGACGGCTGGGGTTATCGAGACACCTATAGCGGTTTTCACATCGGTGTAGCGCGGTATGCGACAACGTACGTAGTGTCCGCCTTCAGGCGGACCACCACGGTCCGGCTAAAGCCGGACACCACGTATAGCTAGGTGAGCTGTCCTTGCTGAATCAGTACCGTGCAAAGGACGACGTACACCAAGCGCAGAGACCGCAGAGATCGCAGAGACAGGACGGGTGATGCCATCGGTACGGACCGTGTCACCATACGCTCGATGCGCTCGGCCTGCCGCGCAGGCCGACTGGTGCGGCACGTCGAATCGCGAACGAACGATTCGGCAGGATCGGCTCTCGTTCGTTCGCGATCGGACGTGCCGGCCACGCCGCGTTGCGGCGCCGCGTCGAGCGTCTCTGCGCGCTCTGCGAGCTCAGCGTTGATCGTCGTCGACCCGCTACCTGAATCACCGTATATAGCTCACTAGGATGTCTGTGACGCGCGAGTCAGGGTCCTGTCCGCGAGCTCGAAGCGGATCGGAAACTCCGCCGCAAGGCGCGCGCTGTGGGTGACGACGATCAGGATGTTCTGCTGCCGCCGATGGAGATCCAGCAGCAGCGCGGCCACCGTGGACGCCGACGCCTGGTCGAGATTGCCGGTCGGCTCGTCGCAGAGCACGAGGCGCGGCTGCCGAATCAGCGCGCGCGCGATGGCGACGCGCTGCTTCTCCCCCCTGAAGCTCGCCGGGCCGGTGATCGATCCGGTCGCCGAGGCCGACCTGGTCGATGAGCGTTCGGGCCAGGCGCCCCGGGTCATCGTCCGCTCAGCCCCTCCGTCCGCCGCTGCCGCCTGCTCGCGCGGCGACCAGCGTCGGCACCAGGACGTTCTCGAGCACCGAGCACTGCGGCAGCAGGCAGTGGTCCTGAAACACGAAGCCGATCTCCGCGTTGCGGAAGTCCGCCAGATCCGAAGGCCCGAGCGTGAACGGATTGCGGCCGCCCAGCGTGACGCTGCCCGCCGACGGAGGCTCGAGCGCGCCGAGCACGTAGAGCAGCGAGCTCTTGCCGCTGCCCGACGGCCCGGTGATCGCCGCGGCTTCTCCAGGCGCACAGCGAGAACGTGACGTCGGACAGCACGGTCAGCGGACCGCGCGGCGTCGGATAGTCCTTGCTGACGTTCGAAACCTGCAGCACGAGGATCAGGCCACGGACGAGCGTAATGGCGATTCGCTCTTGAGCACGGCCTCGTAGACGTCGAGCAGACGGCTCGCCGACTGCTCGATCGTGTAGTGGGCGCGCACGCCCTCGAATGCGCGCGCCGACAAGGTGCGCAGCCAAGCCGCGATCGCTCCACAGCCGGTACAGCGCGTCGGCCAGGCCCTCGGGATTGTCGGGGCCGGGACCGGAAGGCCGGGAATCGACGAGCAGGCCGCCGCCGGTCTTCTCGACGATCTCGACGAATCCGCCGCGCCGCGGCTGCACGACGGGCACGCCGCTCGCCATCGCCTCGAGCAGAAACATCCCTTTCGGCTCGTCGTAGGTCGCCGGCACGGACAGGACGTCCAGCCCGCGAAGAAACGCGAGCTTGCCCGGCGCGATCGAGCGCGCCCCGATACGAAAACTCGTCGGCAAGGCCGGCCTGCTGGAGCGCACGGCGCACGTCGTTCAGATAGCCGCCGTGGCCCGGCGCCATATAGCCGGCCGCTTCGAGCCGTACCGGCGCCGCCCCGATGCGGCGGCGGAAGCGTACGTAGGCGTCGGCCAGCACGTGCAGTCCCTTCTCCGGGGCCACGCGCGCGAAATACCCCACCCGGAACGCGTCGCCGTCGTCGTCCCGCCGCTCGTAGCCCTTCATGCTGATCCCGAGCGGAACGACGTCGATGCGGGCGGCCGGAATCGCCAGCAGCTCGGACATGAAGGTGGCGCAGTACTCGCTGACCGCGATGAAGCGGTCCACGGTGCGCACGTGCTGCCGGATCAGGGCGATCGCCTGTTCCCGGTAGGGCGCCGCGAGGCCGTTCAGAAAGAGCTCCTCGCCCTGCAGCGTGCAGCACACCGGCCGCTTCAGCGCATCGCGCAGCGGCGCGGCCATGGCGACGAGCAGCGAGTTCGGCAGGTTGATGACGTCGGGCAGCGGCTCGTCGCGGGTCCACTCGACCAGCTTGTCGAACTCCTTGCGAAGCACGCCCCGGGTGCCCTGCAGCATCGAAATCGTCATGTCGCCGAGCAGCCGCGCATCGGTGGAAACGCCGCGGCTCGCGAACGCCCGGATGACGCCCGGTGAATCCCACAGCCGATCGAGGAAGCGCGGCGTCTTCCGGAACAGCGCCGCATGCTGCTGCAGGTAGACGCTGATGCCGCCAAACAGCACGCGGTGGCGGCTGACGTTCGGCTCGTCGGTCCGCGTCGGCGTGTAGACCGGCAGAAGCGTCACGTCGTGGCCGCGCGCCATCAGCTCCGTCGCGAGCGCGTTGTCGCGGAAGCAGCTGCCGCAATACATCCCTGCGGCGCCGGCGGTGATCGAGAGGATCTTCATGGCCCAGATCCGCCGTCTGAAACGCCCGCGCGCGGAACAGGAACTCGACGATGTTGCCTTCGTGAGGCTGGAGCCAGTTGAGCTGGGTCGTCGGCACCGGGCCGAGGTTCAGGCGGTCGATGTGAACCGCGTCGAGCAGCTGCTTCCGGAACGTCTCGTTGCAGGTAATCGCGCTGCACACGAGGGTCGGCCCGATGGCCTCGAGCATCCGCGACTCGGGACACTCGACGACGGTGACGAACGGGAACATGTATTCCTTCTTCGCGACCGCCGCGTCCGGAGAGTCGCAGTGGATGACGGTCGGCAGCAGGTAGTCGGCGCGGCCTTGCTTGACGACGCGCTCTCCGTCGCGATACCGGGCTGTCACGTCCGTGACGCCCGGCGCCTGGAGATCGGCGTCGATCGACTGATCGATGGCCTCCGCCACTCCGGGCACCGTGAACGCCGCGAGGCCCGCGTCCGGATGCTCGGGTGCGAGCGGCCGTACCGCGGCAAGACGCTGCGCCGATCGCGTCGGCGATCTCGCGCGTGTGCCGGCTCGCCCAGATGCCGGAGCAGTTGATGCAGCTCCGGCCGCTGTTGACGAACACGCTGTCGACCATGACGTCGAGGTGCTGCTCCCACTGATCGACCTGATCGTCGCCGAGCAGGATCTTCGAAAAGCCCGGGCCGTGCGCCTGCACCCTGGGATCGCCGCGGTACCGATCGACGGTCGGCGTGCCGCCGAAGATCAGGCTGCGCGAGCAGCTCTCCAGCACCGCGGCGCCGACGTCCCCCTGTCCCGGATAGATCGAAATCGCCTCGCGAGGAATGCCGGCGGCAAAGAACGCCTCCGCCATCCGGTACGGCGTCCATGGCTCCTGGGGGCCCGGCTTGAGCACCAGCCCGATCTGCATCGGGATGATCGGCAGCCAGAGCGTGTGCACGCCGGGGGAATTCGACGGCAGGACCAGACCGAGCACCGGGCTCTGCGCCTGGTAGCTGATCGGCACCTGCCGCTCCTCGCCGCGGCCGGTGGTGAGGACGTCGAACGACAGCCCGCGCGTCAGCGACGTCAGGATGTTCTGCATCTGCGACAGCACGAACGCGTTCTTCTTCATGTTCGCCCGGCACATCCGCTCGGGCAGCCCGGTGCTGGCCGACTGCGCGTGGACGAACTCGTCGGGCGTCTGCGTGCCGTCGCCCATCGGCAGCGTGCCGTTCATGTAGAGCTCGCCGGCGCGGCCGGCCCGCGCGATCAGCTCGTCGATGGGGATCTGGCGCAGCGCGTCGCGGGCACGCTGCGCATGCCGCATGTCGCGCTGGATCAGCCCGCCGTTGGCGCGGCTGACAGCGGCAATCGGCTCGCCGGTCGCGAAGTGCACGACCTGGTCGACGTCGATGCTGGTGTAGGGCTGCCCCCAGCGGAGAACAGGAATATTCAGCATGTCTCTCACATACAGCCACGAAGCATCGAGACACGAAGACAGACCTAACTCTGAGTCTCGTGTCCTCGTGTCTTCGTGGCTGCATTTCCTAATACACTCCGACGGTCGTGGTCGCCGCGACGCCGCGATACGGGCGGACGCCGCTGATGCCGTCCCACGGGTAGCGCTCGTGCGGCGGCTCGCGCTCGCCTTCGTCGCGCTCCAGGAAACCGGGCACGAAGAACTCCTTGGTCAGCGTCGTCAGCCTCACGCGGCCGGTCTGGCCCGTACTCCACCACCCGGTCGGGATCGTCGAAGTCCACGACTTCGATCGCCGCGCGCGGCTGCGGCGCGTAGTAGGCGATCTTGTAACTGTTGTGCGGCCCGCTCGGCGCGCTGGCGGCCAGCCCCATCAGCGTGTTGCCGTAGGTGGGCGTCATGTACGCCCCGTCGAGCAGCTCTTCGTGCGCGAAGCGGTTCCACTGCGGCGTGAACTCCGTGCCGCCGGAAAAGATCCCGGTGATGCCCGCCTGTCGAATCGTCGTGCCCATCGACTCGAGCCGCAGCGCCAGCGCTTCGAGCAGCTTCGGCGTCGTGAACAGGCAGCGGATGTCGTGGTTCGCCTGCAGGATCGTCACCGCCTGGTCGATGACGTGGTCCTTGTAGGCCTGCAGGTGCTCGCTCCAGCCCTTCTTGATCAGCTTGATGACCCAGCGGGGATCGAGATCGACGCAGAAGCAGATGCCGCCGCGATACTGCGCGAGGTGCTCGACCGCCAGCCGCAGCCGTCTCGGTCCCGACGGTCCGAGCATCAGCCAGTTGCCGCCCCTGGGGAAGTGTTCGTCCGGAAGCGTCTCGCTGAACAGCTCGTAGTCGGTGCGGAAATCGTCGCACGCGATGCGCGTTTTGGGAGTGCCCGTCGTCCCGCCGGTTTCGAACACGAACACCGGCTTGCCGGCCAGGCCCCGGGGCACCCACCGCTGCACCGGACCACCGCGCAGCCAGTCGTCCTCGAACAGGCCCAGCCGATTCAGATCGGCGAACGCCTTGATCTCGTTCCTGGGATCCCACCCCAGCTTCTTCGCGTAATCGAGCCAGAACGGGCAGCCCGTCGCAGGGTCGAAATGCCAGGCGACCATTTCGCGGACCTGCGCGTCGAGGGCCTCGCGGGCCGCCTGCAGCTCGGTCGGTGATGGACTGGCGAAGCGATTGAGTAGTCATCAAAGCCGAAGTATAAGTTATACCGTCGCAACCACCATGAAGACGACCGTCGCCGCCCTGCTCGTGGCAGCGCTCTACGTGCTGCACCAGGACCTCTGGTTCTGGCGCGAGGCGCGCCCGCTCGTCTTCGGCGTCCTGCCGATCGGACTCTTCTATCATGTCGCGTACACGCTGGCGACCTCACTTGCTCCTGTGGTGCTCGTCGCAGCTGCTGTGGCCGTCGCATCTCGACCCAGAACGGCGCCCGGACGAATGATTCCCGCTGCGTCGTGTTCGTCTACCTGGCGTTCGTGCTGTCCATCGGCATCTTCGCGTTCCGCACGCGGGGCCGCGGCGCCGATGCCGAAGAGTTCTTTCTGGCCGGCCGGTCGCTCGGACCTGCCGTCTTCCTGCTGTCGCTGTTCGGCGCGAACATGACGGCGTTCTCGATCCTCGGCGCATCCGGCCATGCCTTCGCCAACGGCATCGTCACCTACGGACTGATGGCGTCCTCCTCGGCGCTGTCATTCCGCTGACCCTGCTGGTGATCGGCACGCGCCTCTGGGCGCTCGGCAAACGGCACGGCTTCATGACGCCCGTCCAGATGTTTCGCGACCGCTGGGAGTGCGGCCACATCGGCACCGTGATCTTCGCCGTGCAGGCGGTGCTGCTCGTCCCCTACATCATCATCGCCGTCATGGGCGGCGGCACCACGCTGCAGACCGTCAGCAACGGGCTGGTGCCGTTCTGGCTCGGCGGCGCGATCGTCTCGCTCGTCGTGATGGGCTATGTGTTCCTCGGCGGCATGCGCGGCACCGCGTGGGTCAACACCTTTCAAACCGTCCTGTTTCTGCTGTTCGGCGCGATCGCCGTCACGGTGGTCGGCGCCGGCATGGGCGGCTTCGGCGCGGCGATGGAGGCGATGCTCGCGTCGCCGTCGACCGCTCCGCTCCTGACGCGGGAGCGGATCTCGCCGTTGTTCTTCCTCAGCTACACGTTCATCCCGCTGTCGTCGATCGCGTTTCCGCATATCGGCATCTTCTGCCTGACGGCGCGGCGCCTCGGACACTTCCGGAAGACCATCGTCCTGTACCCGATCTGCATGCTCGCCATCTGGCTGCCATCGGTCTTTCTCGGCGTCGTCGCCAATCAGGCGACGCGACGTGCCCGCCATCGCGACCAAGCTCGAGGCGCGCGCGGCGCTGGCCGCCCCGGGGACGCGTCGCCAGCGCTCTCGATCGACGAGCGCGATCGGCTCCGCGCGCAGGCCGCCGGAGACGATGTGGTGCTGCGGCTGGTGGAAGGGCTACGCGCCGCTCTGGCTCGCGGCGCTGCTCGGCGCCGCCGTCATGGCCGCCGTGATGGCCAGCGACTCGCAGATTCTGGCGCTGTCGACGATGTTCACGGAGGACGTGTTCACGTTCTATGGAGGCAAGCGGCGATTCGGCGAGGCGGTGCAGGTGCAGACCGGACGCGCGTTCGTCGTGCTCCTCACGATGGTCGGCGTATTTGATCGCGCTGCAGATGCCGCAGTCGATCTTCGACGTCGCCACGCAGTACGCCTTTGCCGGCTACGCGGCGCTTTCGCCGCTGCTCGTCGCGGCGCTGTTCTGGAAGCGCAGCACGAAGTGGGGCGCGCTCGCCGCCACGCTCTGGACGGTGGCCGGCGTGCTGACCGTGGCGGTCGTCCAGACCACGATACCGGCGCCGCCGCCGGGGAGCCGCCGTGCCGGTTTTCTCGATCGGCGGAATCGATATCGTCACGAGGGCCGCGGCCGGTATGATGGTCCTCGGTTTTCTGCCGGTCGTCCCCATGACCATCATCTCGGCGATGTTCATGGCTGTTGTGTCGGTGCTCACGCCCGGCTCGAGGCCGGCGAGGCGCCACGATGGCGAAGTATTTTCCCGCTGGCTAGCGGTGTGAGGACCTCATGATGACCACGCGATCGGAACCGGTCTCGGCTCGCTCTGACGCCGCTGCAATGGCTGATCTGCGCGGTCGCCGCCCTCGGCTTCGCGTTCGACTCCTACGAGCTGCTGATGCTGCCGCTCATCGTGCGGCCCGCGCTTGCGGAACTGCTTGGCGTCGCCCCCAACAGCCTGGCCGTCAACGAATGGGTCGGCACCCTGCTGTATGTGCCCGCGGTCGCGGGCGGCATCTTCGGGCTCCTCGGCGGCTACCTCACCGACCTGTTCGGCCGCCGCCGCGTGCTGGTGTGGAGCATCCTGCTGTACGCGTTCTCGGCATTCTGCTGCCGGATTCGCCACTTCGGTCGAGGCGCTGCTTTTCTGGCGCTGCTGCACGTTCGTGGGCGTGTGCGTCGAGTTCGTCGCGGCCGTCGCGTGGCTGTCGGAGCTCTTCTCGCCGACCCGAAGCAGCGGGAGCGCGTCGTCGGCTACACGCAGGCGTTCGGATCGTTCGGCGGCCTCATGGTGACCGGCGCCTACTATCTGATCGTCACGTACAGCGACTCGCTTCCCGAAGTCCGCGGGGCGCACGAGCCCTGGCGCTATACGCTGATGTCGGGCGTGATTCCGGCAATCCCGCTCATCGTCATCCGGCCGTTCCTTCCGGAATCCCCTGTCTGGGCCGAGAAGAAGCGCGCGGGCACGCTCAAGCGCCCGAGCTTTGCCGCGCTCTTCCAGCCGGAGTTCCGCCGGACGACGATCGTGACGACGATCATGATGGCGTGCGCCTACGCGGCCGCGTTCGGCGCGATTCAGCAGATGCCGCGCATCGTCCCCGGGCTGCCGGAGCTGCAAGGGCTCGAACGCACGGCGCAGGAGCAGGCGATCAGCGGCGTCCAGTCGTTTCAGGAGTTCGGCGGTCTGGCCGGACGGATCCTGCTCGCCGTCCTCGCGGCCGTCATCGTCAGCCGGCGCCGCCTCCTCCATCTGTTCCAGGTGCCGGGACTGATTCTGTTGCCGCTCGTCTTCGCTCTCATTCCGACCACCGGCCTCACGCTGGTCCAGCAAGCGGGCATCTTCTTCACGGGGCTGTCGACGATCGCTCAGTTCAGCTTCTGGGGGAACTATCTGCCGCGCGTGTACCCGACCCATCTGCGCGGCACCGGCGAAAGCTTCGCGGCCAACGTCGGCGGCCGGATGATCGGCACGTGCGCCGCGCTGGTGACGACGCTCGCTCGTGCCCTCCATGCCGGGCGCCTCGGTGCCGATCAAGCTGGCCTACGCGTCGGCGATGGTCGGCACCGCCGCGTTTCTCTTCGGTTTCATCGCGAGCTTCTGGCTGCCCGAGCCGAAGCAGGCCGATCTGCCGGACTAATTGCAAGCATTGACATGGCCCTGGCGTCCGGAACCAAGGTCGGCCCATACGAAGTCGTTGCCGTTCTCGGCGCGGGCGGGATGGGAGAAGTCTACCGCGCACGTGATACGAAACTCGGGCGCAGCGTTGCGCTGAAAGTTCTCCCGGATTCCTTCGCAAGCAACCCTGAGCGGCTCGCCCGCTTTCGGCGTGAGGCCCAGGTCCTCGCCTCGCTCAATCATCAATACATCGCGTCAATCTATGGATTTGAGGACACCGGCGTCATTTCGGCGCTGGTCCTGGAGCTCGTCGAAGGCCCGACCCTGGCCGACCGGATCGCGCAGGGGCCGGTTCCCGTGGATGACGCCTGGCCCATCGCGCGCCAGATCGCCCAGGCGCTTGAAGCGGCGCACGATCAAGGGATCATTCACCGCGACCTCAAACCAGCCAACATCAAGGTCAAAGGCGACGATACGGTCAAAGTATTGGACTTCGGGCTGGCCAAGGCGTTGGAGCCACCGGGCGGTAACTCCGACCTGTCGCAATCACCGACCATCACGACACCGGCAATGACGCATGTGGGAGTCTTGCTGGGCACGGCCGCGTACATGAGCCCCGAGGTCGCGAAGGGGCGCCCGGCCGACAAGCGCAGCGACATCTGGGCGTTCGGCTGCGTGCTCTACGAGATGCTCACCGGCACTCGGGCATTTGACGGCAACGACATGACCGAAGTGTTGGGAGCAGTCGTGCGCCTCGAGCCCCATTGGCACACGCTGCCAGGCACGGTTCCGGTCGCCGTGGTGGCGGTGCTGAAGCGTTGCCTGCAGAAGGATCCGAACCTGCGGCTGCGCGACATCGCGGATGTCCGGTTGCAGCTCGAAGACGCGCTCGCCGTACCGGTTCCATCGGCTCAACCCGTCGCTCGCGGCCTCACACGCGCCGGATACGCGGGCTGGATTGTCGCCGCGCTCGCGACGATTACCGCGGCCATCGCGATCCTCCCATCCGTGGGCCGGGCCCCTGCTGGGGCGCCCGAAACGCGCCTGCAGCTCGTAACCCCTCCAACCAACGATCCTTTTTCGTTCGCGATCGCTCCTGACGGCCGCAGTGTGGTCTTCGAGGCCCGACAGAACGGTCGGTCCCAGCTCTGGCTTCGGCCGCTTCAGTCAGAGGAACCACAGCCCTTGATGGGTACCGAGGATGGGCGCAGTCCGTTTTGGTCGCCGGACAGCGGGTCGATCGGATTCTTCGCAGGTGGCAATTTGAAACGGATCGACCTCGCGGGCGGGTTTGTGCGCACACTCGCGAGCGCCCCCAACCCGCGCCGCGGGGCTTGGAACCTCGATGGCACGATCCTGTTCGGTGCGTCTGTCGGACCACTGTCCAGCGTGTCGGCGGAGGGCGGCGCCGTGAAGGAAGCCACGAGCTTGCTGCCCGGCCAGACCAACCATCGGATGCCGCAGTTTCTGTCAGATGGCCGGCGGTTTCTGCTCCTTACGCTTGGGAACGCCGGACGTTCGCGGTGTGTATCTCGGCTCGTTGGCGGACACCAGCGTACGCCGAGTATTCGACCGCGATTCAGGATACGCGTTCATGCCCGCAGCTCACGTGCTGATCGTTCGGCAGGGGGCGTTGTGGGCTCGGACATTCAACGCCGCGGATGCGTCCATTGACGGCGAGCTTATGCCCGTTGCCCCGCGAGTGCTGGTGTCTCCATCAACCACCGGCTTTGGTGCATTCTCCGCCTCTTCGATTGGGGCCATCGCGTACCGCGCGTCCGCTGGAGAGACACGACTCGTCTGGCTCGATCGTGCCGGCAACGCCGTCGAAGCGGTAGCCCAGCCTGACGATGCCCAACCGGAGTTAGCCTCCCTGTCCTCCGATGGACGCACAGTGGCCATGGTCCGCACGGTCAATGGCAATACAGACGTTTGGATCCTCGATAGCCAACGCGGCGCGCCTCGCCGCCTGACGTTCGATCCGAGGAGCGATGCCACTCCGATCTTCTCGCCGGACGGCGGTCGTCTCGCGTATGTGTCCGACAGAAAGGCCGACGTGTGGGACATCTTCGAACGACGTTCGGATGGCACCGGAGGCGAAACGCTGTTGCTCGAATCCGACGAGAACAAGCAGGCCCTCGCATGGTCATCGGATGGCCGCTACATCCTCTACTCGACTCAGAATCCGCAGACGGACTACGACCTATGGGCGTTGCCGCTCGACGGCGAGCGCAAGCCGCTTCCGATTGCTTTGACGCCGTACGTCGAACATGACGCCAGGATCTCGCCGAACGGGCGCTGGGTGACGTTCGACTCGACCGAAACGGGACAGACCGAGATTTACGCGCAGCCGTTCCCCGGCGCCGGGCCCAAATCCCAGATTTCGGTTGGGGGAGGCAGAACTCCGCGCTGGCGGCGCGACGGACGCGAGCTGTTCTACGTGGCTCCCGACAACCGCCTGATGGCCGTGTCTGTCGTGCAGAGCGGGTCGGGTCTCGAGGCGGGGCCTCCTCACGCCCTGTTCACGTTGCCGACAGCTTCTCCCTACGAGCCTTCGCCGGACGGTCAACGGTTTCTGATCAGCACGACGGTTTCCGCGGCGTCGCCGATCACCATCATCCTCAACTGGAAGCCGTCCGCTCCTTAGGCCCGGATCGCAATGGCGCGAGTGGGGCTGCCGTATACTGACGCAGGAAGGGACGCCCGTGACACCAACGCGAGTTCTCATGACAGGCCTCACGGCCCTCATCGCCGTGCTGCCGCTGACGTTGTTTCCGGCTCTTCGGGCGGCCCAGAATTCTGAGGCCACGCGCTACTGGCCCCAGTGGCGCGGACCTCACGCCAACGGCGTATCACTCACGGCCAACCCTCCGCTCGAGTGGAGCGAGACGAAAAACATCCGCTGGAAAGTGGAGATCCCCGGCCGCGGCTCGTCGACGCCGGTGGTCTGGGGCGACCGGCTCTTCGTCACGACCGCGGTTCCGGCCGGCGTCACCGGCGATGCCCAGCACGCCCCGCGAGGCGGTCTGAAGCCGCGAGGCGTGCATCGCTTCGTCGTCATGGCGATCGATCGCAAGACTGGAAAAACGATCTGGGAACAGGCTCGCCGTCGAACAGGAGCCGCACGAAGCGGGCCACTTCGAGAACAGCACCTGGGCGTCGAGCTCCGCCACGACCGACGGCCAGAGCGTCTTCGCCTATTTCGAGTCGTTCGGCCTGTACGCGTATGACATGAACGGCAAGCTGCTCTGGCAGAAGGACCTCGGCGACAAGCGGATGAGGAACCAGTTCGGCGAGGGATCGACGCCGGCGCTGCACGGGAACACCCTCGTCGTCGTCTGGGATCACTTGAACGGCGAGTCGTTCATCGCCGCGCTCGACAAGCGGGACGGCCGGGAACTGTGGCGGGTGCCCAGGGAGGAAATCGATACGTGGGCCACGCCGCTCGTCCTCGAAGTGAACGGACGGCCGCAGGCCATCGTCCCGGCCATGCGCCGGATCCGCGCCTACGATCTCGAAACCGGCGCCGTGGTCTGGGATGGGGACGGGCTGACCATGAACTCGATCCCGTCGCCGGTGTACGACGAGGAAATGGTCTACCTGATGAGCGGATTCCAGGGCAACGACCTGCGGGCGGTTCGCATCGCGGAGGCGCGCGGCAACATCGACGGGACGAACGCGGTCGCCTGGTCGTTCGACCGCGACACGCCGTACGTGCCGTCGCCGATCCTGAGCGACGGCGTCCTGTATTTCCTCAAGACCAACTCGGGCATCCTGTCGGCGTTCGACGCCAGGACGGGCAAGCCTCACTACCAGAACCAGCGTCTCGAGGGGCTGCCGAACGTCTTCTCGTCGCCGGTCGCCTCGCGCGGGCGCGTCTACTTCACGGGCCGTGAAGGCAGCACGCTCGTGATTCGTTCCGGACCGACCTTCGAGGTGCTGGCGACGAATACGCTCGACGATGGCTTCGATGCGTCGCCGGTGCTGGTCGACAACGAGATCTACCTGCGCGGATACAAACACCTGTACAGCATCGCGGAGCCGTAAGCCCAGCCGGGGCCGCCATGATCCTCGTCGCCGGCGCGAGCGGTCGTCTGGGAAACAGGGTTGCCCGACTGCTGCTCGCGCGCGGCACGCCTGTTCGCGCGATCAGCCGCGATGTCTCCAGGCTGGCCGAGCTCACCAGGCTTGGCGCCGAGCCCGTGGCCGCCGACCTGCGGGACCCGGCGTCGCTCGCGCGTGCCTGCGAAAACGTCGAGAAGGTCGTTGCTGCCGCACACGCCTTCACCGGCACGGGCGACAACAATCCCGTCAGCGTCGACGATGCCGGAAACCGGCATCTGATCGACGCATGCCGGAACGCGGGCGTCGAACATTTCGTCTTCACATCGGTTCACGGCGCGCGCCCGGATCACCCGCTGGACTTCTTTCGGATCAAGTTCCGCGTCGAAGAATATCTGCGCACCAGCGGGCTGAGCTATGGCATCCTGCGCCCGAGCGCCTTCATGGAGTTCTGGGCTGCGCTCCTGGGACAGCCAATCGTGGAGAAAGGGCGGACGACGATTTTCGGGCGCGGAACCAATCCGGTGAACTTCGTCTCGGTCGCCGACGTCGCACAATTCGTCCTGATCGCTCTCGACAATCCGGCGGCCCGAAATCAGGTGATTGAGGTTGGCGGACCTGAAAACCTGTCGCTGGTCCAGGTGGCCGCGATTTTCGAGCGCGTCACGGGCCGGACCGGCAAGAAGAGTCACGTGCCGCTGCCGGTGATGCGAGTAATGGCGGTTCTCATGCGTCCGTTCAACCCGGCGCTCGGCCGGCAAATTGCGGCCGGCGTGCACATGGATACCGCCGATCAGACGCTCGACATGACCGACACACTGACGCGGTTTCCGGTGCAACTGACGCGGCTGGAGGAAATCGTGCGCGCGCAGTTCACACCGCCGCAGGTCGGATAAACTATCCCCGGTACCCTGTCTTGACCAGACGATACGTCCTCACGCTTCTCGCCATACTCACCGCAAGCGTGCTGGCCGCGAGTACGGCCGGCGCCGAAGACTGGCCGCAATTCCGCGGTCTAACAGGCCAGGGGCACTCGGCCGAAACAGGCGTCCCGTTCGAGTGGAGCGAGACGCAGAACGTGCTGTGGAAAACGCGCGTTCCCGGCTCGGGTTGGTCGTCCCCGGTCGTCGCGGGAGGTCGTGTCTGGGTGACGGCGGCCGACCAGGGGCCCGAGGCGACGTCTCGCGTCTTGCTCCGCGTGCTCGCCTTCGATGCCGAAACCGGGCGTGAGGTGGTCAACGTCGAGGTGTTCCGAATCAGGGACGCCGGATTCATCAACTTCAAGAACAGCCGCGCCTCACCGACGCCCATCGTCGACGGCGACCGCGTCTACGTGCACTACGGCGCCGACGGCACCGCGGCGCTCACCACTTCCGGCGAGATCGTGTGGAAGAAGGAGTTTCTGTACGAGTCGCAGCACGGCAACGGCGGATCGCCGGTCCTGTACGGCGATCTGCTGATTTTCAGCTGCGACGGCTTCGACCAGGCATTCGTCGTCGCGCTCGACAAGCAGACGGGGAAGGTGCGATGGCGAACGTCACGCCGCCGGCCCTGGAGTCAGGCGTATTCGACCCCGCTGGTGATTCGAGTCGGCGATCGGGATCAGGTGATCAGCGTGGGAGCGTTTCGCGCGGCCGCGTACGATCCGCTGTCCGGCGAGGAGATCTGGCGCGTGAGCTATGAAGACGGGTTTTCGAACGTCCCCCGTCCCGTGTACGGCCACGGGCTCGCTTTCATTGCCACCGGATTCAACGACCCATCGCTGCTGGCGGTGCGGGTCGACGGCAAAGGCGACGTCACCCGGACGCATGTGGCCTGGACGCTGAGCCGGGGCGCACCGCTGACGCCTTCGCCCCTGCTCGTCGGCGACCTGCTGTACATCGTCAGCGACATCGGCATCGCCACAGCCCTCGATGCCAAAACAGGAATGGCGCTTTGGCAGCAGCGCCTGGGTGGCAACTACTCCGCGTCCCCGGTTCTTGTTGATGGTCGAATCTACTTCCTCAGCGAGGAAGGCGTGGCGACGGTGATCGCGCCGGGCACCGCATTCCAGAAACTGGCGACCAACGTCCTCGATGGCGCGACGCTCGCCTCAATGGCGGTATCGGACCGCTCGATCTTCATCCGCACCGGCACCCACTTGTACCGGATCGGGAGCCTGGCAGCCGGCGCGGCGCAACAGCCCGCAACGGATGTCCAGACGATCTTCGATCGCGCCGTCTCGGATTTCGTGAACGGCCGCATTGCCGAATCCGTGACCGGATTCGACAACGTCGCCAAGCTGGCGCCCCGCTCCGCGCCTCAACTCTGGCAACGCGGCATCGCGCTCTACTATGCACGCCGGTACCGGGACTGCCGCGAGCAGTTCGAAGCGCATCGGCTCGTCAACGCCAACGACGTGGAAAACGCCGCGTGGCATTTCCTGTGCGTCGCCCGCTCTGAAAGCCCCGCGGAGGCGAGGAACGCGCTGCTGCCTGTCGGTCCCGATCCGCGCGTGCCGATGAGCCAGATCTACGCCCTGCTGCGCGACCAGCTCAGGCCCGAAGCTGTTCTGGCGGCTGCGGGTGATCAGCCGGAAGCGCTGTTCTTCGCGCATCTCTATCTGGGGTTGTATTTCGAAGCGCTCGGGAACAAAGCTCGTGCCCTCGAGCACATCACCACCGCAGCCGCGGACCGGTTTGCGCCGGTCGGAGGCTACATGCACGCGGTGGCGCGAGTCCATCTGGGGATCCTGAAGGGCGGGAAGTAACGAGGTCATCCGGCGGGTCTAATAAGACCCGCCCTACGTACTGAACGCGGACCCGCCCTACGGACTGAACGGTTACGGCCGCAGGTCGAACGCGGCCATCTCCCGCAGATTACGGACGACCAGGTAGCCTCCGGCAATGATCGGATGGTTCCAGCTCCTCCCTTCGATCGCCGGAAACCTCGCGACCTCGTCGTGCCGTTCGGGAGTCGCCCGGACGAGCGCGAGGTCGCCGTCCTCGGTCAGCACGACCACGTGATCGCCGGCGAGCAGGATCTGGCCGTAGCCGTAGCGGCCGCCCTTCCACTTCAGCTCGCCGGTCGCCGCGTCGACGCACGCCAGGATCGCTTCATCCAGCCCGTAGATGTAACCGTCGTGGAGCACCGAGCTGGTGAACTTGTTCTTCATGCGCGTGTTCTGCCAGATGGCGCGCGTCGAGAGATCATCGCCCGTGCGGGCGACCTCGAACACGGCCGCGCCGTGGCCGTAGCCCGCGGAAAGGAACACGCGATCGTCGCCGAGCAGCAGCGGTTGCGCGACATTGATCCCATACGAAGTCACCCATGGATACTCCCACAGGAGGCGGCCTTCGTCGACGGAGAGACCGGCCGCGCGTGTCGCGCTGACGATCAGGATCTGTCGCACGCCGGCAAGCGTGACGAGCATCGGGGATGTGTAGGCCTGCGGATCGTCGAGCGACGTCCACACCGCTTCGCCGCTCAACCTGTTGTACGCCGCGACCGATTTGCCGCGCGGTCCGCCCGGCAGAACAATCACGGTGTCGTCGACGATGAGCGGAGAGGCGGTCATGCCCCATTCCAGGTTCGATGCGCCGTTGTCGGCGAGGATATTCCGGCGCCAGACGAGGGCTCCTGTTCTGGCGTCGAGGCATCGAAGCTCTCCCAGCGCACCGAGCGCATAGAGGCGGCCCTCGTGGTAGGTCGGCGTGGAGCGCGGGCCGTCGCCTCCCTGGTATTCGACGAACTCCCCCTCCCAGCCGTGGGTCCAGAGCTCGCGGCCGGTGGCGATGTCGTAGGCGGAGACGACTTCCTCGCGACGGCGCTGCTCGATGGTGAAGGCGCGGCCATCGGCCGCCACAAACGACGCGTAGCCAAGCCCGATTGGCTGCTTCCACATCGGAGGTAATCCCTCGCGCGGCCAGTCCGTCCGAATGGCGGTCTCGTCGTAACGGCCGTCGCGATTCCGCCCGCGGAAATCGGGCCAGGACGCCCGCGGCGGACCGGATAAGGTGCGCCCCACTTCAGGCACGGTCTCCCCGACTCCGGTAGGCCGGGCATTATCGAGCCCGGCGCCGTCGCCAGCTGCCGCCGGCCGGGGTTGATCGGTTTCAGTAGGCCGGGTCCTTTCGGACCCGGCATCCGCGGCTCCAGTTGCGGACGGCGGACCTGATAAGGTCCGCCCTACTTGAGTGGGCCCGGCCTGCTGACGCTGCCGCGACCGATCGGCCTCGAGCGCGTCGTAGTTCGCCTCGCTCGAGACCAGTCGAGGCCACGCGGTTCCGTCGAACGCGATCCGTCGTCCCCCGAGTCCGTAGACACCCGCGGCGCCGATCGCGACCGCCAACGCGAAGAGCGCAGCTTTCTTCACCATCAATACAGTATAGGCCGTGGTATCTTCGCCCTATGCGTCAGACACCGGTGATACTCGTCGCCGCATCCACACTCGTGGCCGTGCTGGCTGTCGAGCATCGTGCCCTGAACGGCGCGGCGCCCGACTGGCCGCAGTATCTCGGACCGGATCGAAACGGCGTCTACAGCGGACCGCCGCTGGCGGAGACGTGGCCGGCCTCGGGTCCCCGCAAGGTGTGGCAGAAATCCGTTGGGGAAGGCTTCGCCGGTCCGGTCGTCGTCGGCGATCGGGTCATCCTGTTCCATCGGCGGGGTTACGAAGAGGTCGTGGAAGCGTTCGAGGCAGGCACTGGCAAAGAGATCTGGCGCTTCGCGTACAAGACCGCCTACCGCGACGACTTCGGGTTCGACGAAGGGCCCCGCGCCGTCCCTGTCGTGGCGAACGGACGGATCTACACGTTCGGCGCGGAAGGACAGCTGCACGCGATCGACGCGGCGACCGGCAAAGCCATCTGGAACGTCGATACGATGCGCCGGTTCGGCGTCCGCAAGGGATTTTTCGGCGCCGCCGGCTCGCCGCTGGTGGAAGACGGCCGCGTCATCGCCAACGTCGGTGGGACGGACGGCACGAAGGGCGCAGGCATCGTCGCGTTCAACGCCGACACGGGCGCGGTGCTCTGGACGGCAACCGATCATCAGGCGAGCTATTCGTCACCCGTCGGCGCCACCTTCGGCGGAAAGCGCCACGCCGTATTCTTCACGCGTGGCGGCCTGGTGGGGCTCGATCCGGCGACGGGAGCCGTCCTGTTTCAGCGGCCGTGGCGGTCGCGATCGGCCTCTTCCGTCAACGCCGCGACGCCGCTCATCGTCGGCGACGTGATCTTCGCGTCGGCGACGTACGAGACAGGCGCCCTCGCCTTGCGCGTCAACGGGAGCACACTCACCGAGCTCTGGTCGTCAGACGAGGTGATGTCGAATCACTACGCGACGAGCGTCTACTCCGGCGGTTACCTGTATGGCTATCACGGCCGCCAGGAATTCAACCCGAGCTTTCGGGCCGTGGAGCTGAAGACGGGCGCGGTGAAATGGAGTGTCGACAGATACCGCGCCGGTTCGGTGACGCTCGCCGGCGACAGGCTGCTGATCGCGCGGGAAACCGGCGAGCTCGTCCTCGCCGCGGCATCGCCGGAAGCGTTCCGGCCGCTTGCCAAAGCGCAGGTTCTGCGCGGGACCCTGCGCGCCCTTCCTGCCATCGACAACGGCTTCGTCTACCTTCGCAACGAGAACACGCTGGTGTGCCTGGATCTTCGAAAACAGTGAAAAAGGGGTAACTCCCGACCCCTTTTTCGTATGAACAGCATGATCCCTCGACTGGCGGTTGTGCTCGTGGCGGCGTGTGTCCTCGCCTCCGGCGCCCTCCGTCCATCAGCCATGGGGCAGACAGCGGCTCCGCAGCTTCCGTCCTCTCCAATGACCTTTGGCGCGTTCGTGGTCCGCTTCAGCACCGACGGCACGTTCATGCTGGAAGGCCAGGGCTGGCCGTCCATGCCGGGCACCTGGAGGACCAGGGGCTCGCAGATCGACCTGGGCATCTCGGACCGGACAGCGGGCTGCGACGAGCCGGGCCGGTATCGGTTCCAGGTCGAGCGTTCCCGACTGAGTTTCGATCTCGTGTTCGACGACTGCGTGCCGCGGCGGATGATCTTCGATCGGAGCAGCTGGCGTCCCACGAGCGAGGCCGAGGCCATTCCCGAGCGGCGCATTGTGCGAACCGCCGCCGCGTCCCCGGTTGTTGTCCAGGACGCAACGACTTCAAGAGGCAGCTGGCCCTCGTTCCGGGGACCGCAGGCGTCGGGCGTGGTCGAAGGCCAGAATCTCCCGGACCAGTGGGACGCGAGGAACGGCGAGAATACTCTCTGGCGGACACCCATTCCGGGTCTCGCGCATTCCAGTCCCATCGTCTGGGATCACCGCATCTTCCTCACAAGCGCCATCAGCACCGACACGAAAGCGGGCTTCCGGCGGGGACAGTACGGCGACGGCGACGCGTCGAACGACCTGTCGCGCCACAAGTGGATGGTCTATGCCATCGACAAACGCAACGGAAAGATTCTCTGGGAGCGTGTGGCGCACGAGGGCGAGCCGGTCGACAAGCGGCATATCAAGTCCACATACGCCAGCTCGACGCCCGCCACGGACGGCCGCGTCGTCGTCGCATCGTTCGGATCGCAGGGCGTCCACGCCTACGACGTCGATGGCCGCTTTCTCTGGCGGGTCGACCTTGGCCGCCTCGACCTCGGCGCCTACGACATTCCGACGTTCGAATGGGGTCCCGCGAGCTCGCCGATCATCTGGAACGGCCTGGTCATCCTCCAATGCGACACACAGGCCGATTCCTTCCTCCTGGCCCTGAACGCCGAAACCGGCGAGACGGTGTGGAAGACCGAACGCGACGAACTTCCGTCGTGGGGTACACCGACCGTTGCCATGACGCCGGCGGGACCGGAGCTGGTGACCAACGCCGCCAATTTCATTCGGGGGTACGACCCGCGCAGCGGGAAGGAGCTGTGGCGGCTCGGAGGGAGCTCGAAGATCACCGCGCCGACGCCTATCTTCGGCGGAGGCCTCTTCGTCGTGGCGAGCGGCCGGGCGCCCGAAGCGCCGATCTTCGCCGTGCGGCCCGGCGCCCGCGGCGATGTGACGTTGCCCGGCTGGCAGCACGAGCAACCGCGCCATCGTCTGGAGCCTCGGGAACCGTGGGCCGTACATGCCGACGCCGCTGATCTACGACGGCCTGCTTTACGTCGTGGCCAACAACGGCATCTTCGATGCCTATGACCTGCTGACGGGAGAGGCGATTTACCGCCGGCGGCTTCCGCAAATCGGCAGCGGCTTCAGCGCTTCCCCGGTGGCCGCCGACGGCAAGATCTACCTCTCGAACGAGGACGGCGAGATCGTGGTCGTCGCCGCCGGCAGGGAGTTCAGGCACATCGCGACGAACCGCATCGGCGAACCGTTGATGGCGACGCCCGCGCTGTCGGACGGCGTCATGTACGTGCGCACGTCGCGCAGCCTGATTGCCATCGGCCGAAAGCACTAATGCCGTGTCCTTGCTGAATCAGTACCCGTATCAAGGACAACGTACAACGCGGAGACCGCAGAAATCGCAGAGAAGACAAGCTCCACCACGGATCAACTCCATGCCCCTACTTCATGGGTTTCTTCGTGTCTTCGTGTCTTCGTGGTTGCATTTCCTCTGCGTGCTCGGCGACAGGAGGAACGCGTGGCACTCGTGGTTCTTCTGAGAGGGGTCAACGTCGGCGGTCATCGGACCTTCCGACCTACCGCGCTGGTCGAACAACTGAAGCACCTCGATGTCCTCAATATCGGCGCGGCGGGCACCTTCGTGATCCGGCGGCCAGTCACCCGGGCGCAGCTCCGTGCCGAACTGGCACGCACGCTTCCCTTTGATGCCGAGATCATGATCTGCCAGGGCCGAGAAATTACCCGGCTGATGGATCAGAAACATTTCGCGGACCAGCCCGTGCGACCCGATATCGTCCGCTTCGTGAGCGTCCTGTCCAAACGCCCCCGCTCGGCGCCGCCGACGCCCATGAGCTTTCCTTCCACCGGCAAGTGGCTGCTGAAGATCCTCGCGAGGGACAACCGGTTCGTCTTCGGCGTGTACCGGCGCCAGATGAAGGCCATCGGCTACCTCGGTGCTCTCGATCGGCTCTTTGGGGTCCCGGTCACCACGCGCAACTGGAATACCGTCACCGCGATCGCCAGGGTGCTGGCTAACGGAGGGACCTGATCGACAGAAAGGACAACACCATGTCGAATTTCGAGCGAGTCGTTCCTGTGGCCAATATGACAAGTCGCAGGGGCTTCCTCAGGAGGGCCGTGGCCGTAGCGGCGGGCGCATATGTGATGGGCCGCGGCGATGCCAGCGCCGCAGCCGCCCTGCTACAGGCCGGGCGCGCACGACGGGAGGTGATGATCGGTGGGCGCCGCGTCAGGGTAATCGACGTGCACGCGCATTGCGTCATCCCTGTGGAGGACATCGTCAAGGGCACGCCGCTCGCCACGCAGGGAGGCGGCGGCGGGAATAACATCCTCGGCCCGCAACGTCTGCAGCTCATGGATCAGCAGGGCGTCGATATCCAGGCGCTCAGTATCAACGGCTACTGGTGGTACGCGGCCGATCGCGACCTCGCACGCCGGATCGTCCAGGCCCAGAACGAGGGGCTCGCCAGGTGGGTGACGACACACCCCGATCGTTTTGTCGCGCTGGCGTCAGTGGCGTTGCAGCATCCCGACCTGGCGGCCGAGCAGCTCGAGGACGGAGTGAAGCGGCTGGGGCTGCGCGGCGCCTCGATCGGCGGGCACGTGAACGGCGAAGACCTCTCGCTCCCGAAATACGACCCGTTCTGGGCGAAGGCAGCGGAGCTCGGGGCGCTGGTCTTCATGCATCCCGGCGGCGCGGAAAACATCGTCAAGGAAGGCGCATTCCGCGGACGCGGCGATCTCGGCAACATCATCGGCAATCCGCTCGAGACAACCTATTTCCTGTCGCGCCTGATTTTCGACGGAACACTGGACAAGTTTCCTGGCCTCCGCGTCTGCGGGGCGCATGCCGGCGGCTACCTGCCGTCCTATTTCGGACGCACCGAAGCGGCGTGCGAGGTGCGGGCCAATGCGAACTGCGCCAACAAGAGAAAACCGAGCGAGTATCTGAAGTCGCAGATCCTCGTTGACACGATGGTCTTCTCGCCGGAGGGGCTGCGGCATCTGGTGGCCGAAATGGGCGTCGGGCAAATCGTCTACGGCACCGACGTGCCATTCAACTGGCCCGTAACGGTGGACCTGGTGCTCGACGCGCCGTTCCTCAGCAACACCGACAAAGAAGCGATCCTGAGTGGGAATCTCGTCAAGCTGCTTCGAATTTGAGCGGTGAGTGGCCGCGCGCTCGACGGCTACAACGCGAGAACCAACCGCAGACCGTTATCGACATCCTTGAGCAGCTGACCTCGAAGGCGACCGGCCTTTTCCGTCAAGAAGTCTCGGTCTACCGTGATCAATTGCGACACATTCGCGACAGAATCCTTTGGCAATCCCGTCGCCTTGGCTGGCATCAACACATTGCCGGGCGCGTCCAACAGGCGAAGGTTGGAGGTCAGCACAACAGCGATCACGGTTTGCAGCCGACTTCGGTTGAAGGCATCGGCCTGGACAATCAGGACAGGCCGGCGGAATCCCGGTTCAGAGCCGTTGGGTTCACCAAGATCGGCCCACCAGAGATCGCCGCGCTCAACTACCACTGGATTCTTTTGAAGGGAACGCGCTTGAAGGCGACGTGTGGCTCGATCGACGCGACTATCCTCCGAGGCATACACGGCGTTCAGGCGCTCGGTGACCTTCTTTGCCTGGTGTTTCGCGACAAAATCCTCGAGGGCTGTCGCATAGAGACGACTGCGGGACAAGCCGAGTCGTTTGCTGAGCGTCTCAGCGGAATCAAACAGCTCGTCTGGAATGGAGAGCGCAATCTTCATACCACGGTAATACCATAGTATGACTCATGGGGCAAGATTCTCGGTGACCATCATCGTAACCCTAGGGTATTTGTCCAGTCAGCTCGCCACGGCGCTGCGCTAGGCGGCTTGTTCCGTGTCCGAGCAAGACGGCAGGAGCATCAAGGACAAACCGCGTTGGTCATCGCCGATTGTCCGGCCGTTCTGGTGACGCAGCTGCACCCATTCGGTGCGAGCCGGAGAAGCCTCGATGACATTCGGGGCGACGGAAATGCCGGCGCGCACACCGCCTGCGCATCCACAATCTCCAACCTACTGCTGCGGAGCGCTGATGGCACTCCCGACTGGATCTGGGCCAGCACGAACATGAGCAGAACGAGATTGGCAAGAGTAAGTGCGATGAGCAGCCGCTGAAGCTTCATGACTTTCCTCCTGCGTTGAGGAACGCCACCAGCGAGGCGATCTCGGTATCGCGAAGCTTCAAGTCCGGCATCGCCGATCCAGGCTGGCCGCGTTGGGGTTGCGGTGGATGTGCGAGGAATCGTTTCAGGTACTCCGGCGGATACCGTTTCGACGTGAGCTCCGGTGCGCCGCTCGAAATGTTAAGGCCCTCGACGGCGCCGTGGATGTGGCACGTGACGCAGCCCTTTGCCGTGAAGAGCCGCTGTCCACGTTCGGTTTCGGTCACGACCGGCACCCGTGCTTCCGGTTCGATCGCTTGAATCGCGAGTCGTGAGCCACTGGTTCCACTGGCCCAGCCGCTGACGATATCAATCGTCCAGTTACCGGCGTAAGGCAGGGTGAACGTCGACGAGTAGTGGCCGTTCTCGGGGGCCGCCGTCGCGGCCGTCCGGACAAGATGGGCGCCGGCGCGGATTTCCAGCCGGCCGTCGAGGCCGCCGAGAAGCTCCCGGCCATGCTGGCGCACGGCGTACGTCAGCGTGACCGGCCTTCCCACGACGACGTGGTCGGGCAGGTCCTTCACCGTAATCACCGCCCACCCGCCGGCATCGAGGGCAGCCGACGCGAGCACCAGAAGAACGCCCCAACAGCCGAGGAACGGAATCGATCGTAAAGCCATGGTGATCCTCCTTCACGACATGGTGGTACGATTCGGTCTGAAACAAATAGTTGTTAATAATCAACATCATCATCCTAATCGTTGTATGAAAGACGCCCTCCCCCACCTCAGCACCGATCAGGTCGCCGCCTTGGTCGAGGTGTCGCGCCACGGCCAGATCCGCGCCGCGGCCGCCGTCCTGGGGATCACCGAGCAGGGGTTACGGAACCGGCTCCTCGCGCTCGAAGCGCAGCTCGGCGTCGAGCTCTATCGCAAGGCCCGCGGCCCGCGCCGTTCGGCCGTGCTCACGGATGCGGGACGGCGCTTCGTGCCCCACGCCCTCGCGTTTCTGGAGCGCGCCCGAGAGCTGTGTGGGGCGTTCGAGATCGAGACCGGGCAGCAGGAAATCAGGATCGCGGCGAGCCAGTACCTGATTCGCTACGTGCTGATCGACGTGTTGAAGGAGTTCGCGAAGGAGGAGCCCGCCATCCACGTGCGCGTCAGCACGATGACCGAGCGGGAGGTCGAGAACGTGCTCCTGACCGATTCCGAAGTGGCCATGGGGCTGGCCGCGCCCTACGAGCCCTCAACAGATCTTGAATACCTCGAGCTGTTCGCGATGACCTGGAGCCTGATCGTTCCGCCTGGGCACCGGCTTGCCGCGAAGCGGAGGGTGACGCCGGACGACCTGCACGATCAGCTGATCATCCTGTACGAGCGAGGCTCGACCGGCCGTCAACATGTGATCGACGCGTTCCACGAGCGGGGCCTGTCGCCACGTGTCGCGCTCGAAGCAACCAGCACGGAGACCATCGTCAGCATGGTGGAGGCAGGTCTGGGCATCTCCATCGTCCCGTTGCTGCCGAGCGGAGCGGTCACCCGGGGCCGCGGTGTCCACGTGCGTCCGCTGGACGGATCGATTCGACCGATTCATTCCGGCGTTCTCTGGAGACGGAGGGAGAAGCTCTCGCGCGCGGCGTCGCGGCTGCTCGAGTTCACGAAGTCGCGCGTGACTTCCAAGTCTCAAGGTTCAAGTCTCAAGTCTCATGTGTCCGGCTTCAGCCGGACTCCCGACGGTCCGCCTGAAGGCGGACACTACATCGTTGTGAAAAATGCTCTAACGATCCCGGCGGCGCCTGGCCATCATCTCTCGCCTGGAGGCGGCTCGTCCGTCGCTCGCGGCCAGCGCCAGCGCGCTGGTATCGCCTCCGGCCATGTGGTGCGCCAGGGTACGCACCGTAGGGAACCTGAACATGTCGGTAATCGGCAAGGTGCGCCCTGTGGCCTCGCGCAGCCGGCCGAGGACCCGGATCGTGAGCAGTGAATGCCCCCCAAGGTCGAAGAAATTCTGATCGATCCCAACCTGCGGCACCTGCAGCACGTCCTCCCAGATTTTCGCAATGGTCCGCTCGAGGTCGTTCTCCGGAACCGCGGCGACGCTTTGCGCCGCCATCTCGACCTCGGGTACGGGCAGACGTTTGCGATCGACCTTGCCGTTCGGCGTGAGCGGATAGCTCGCGAGGGTGACGACGCGCGAGGGGACCATGTGCTCAGGCAAACGCGTCCGGGCGAGCGCGCGGATCTCGTCGGCCCTCACCTGTGAGCGCCCGGGTTTGAGAACGACGTAGGCGACAAGAACGGCGTCGCGATTGGCGTCCTCGCGCGCGACCACGATAACGTCCTGCACATCCGTGTGTTCGGCCAGGCACGATTCGATCTCGCCCAGCTCGATCCGGAACCCGCGCATTTTCACCTGGTGATCGACGCGGCCGAGGAATTCGATCTGTCCGTCGCACCGATACCGCGCGAGGTCGCCCGTGCGGTAGAGGCGGGCGCCGGGCTCCGACCGGAAGGGATCTCGCACGAATCGTTCGTGCGTCAGGTCGGGTCGCCGGTGGTAGCCGCGCGCGACGCCGTCGCCGCCGATGTAGAGCTCGCCGCCGACGCCCACCGGGACGGGCTGCTGATGCGCGTCGAGCACGTAGATCTGCGTGTTGGCGATCGGCCGGCCGATCGGCACCGGATCCTCGTCGCCCATCACGCCGTAGCACGCGGACCAGATGGTCGTCTCGGTCGGGCCGTACATGTTGGTGATGCGCCCGTGAACGGCGCCAGCGAGCGACGTGGCGAGCCTGGGTGGAAACGCCTCGCCGCCGACGAGCAAGTGCCGCAGGCGCCCGAGCGCAAGCCGGCCATCCGGATCGCGGGCGAGGACGCCGGCGAGCGACGGCGTGCACTGCAGGTGCGTCACCCGGTGCCGTTCGATGGTCATCGGAATCGAGTGGTCATCCGCATCGACGGGCCGAGCCTCGGCCACCAGATCGCGCAACGCCGCCATCCGTTCGAAGCTGCCGACGACCTCATCGTGTGGCACGCCGAAGTCGATGAGGCAGGCCACCTCCTCGATCCCGGCCGCCTTGACGCGGTTGATCATCGCCACGCAGGTCTCCGGCGTCCCGAACAAGCCGCTCGTTTCGTAGTAGCGCTCGAAGGCGTGCTCGAGCAGGCCGTCGAGATCTTCCGCGGAAAGCTGCTTGAAAATCTCGTCGGTGGACGCACCAGCTGCCTCGGTGCGTTTGCGGAACGCCGGGAACGACCACGCGTACTGTTTGATGAGGTTCAGCGCGCTGCCGAGATAGCGCTTCATCGGTTCGCGCACGGTCTCTCTGGCTGCATCGTCCGACTCGCCCACGAACGTGTGAAGCATGAGTGTGACCCGGCCGCCGCTCTCGCCGTGGCCGCCCGCACGCCACGCGCGCCGGTAGACCTCGACCTTCTCGACGAGCTCGTCGAGGGTCTGTCCCAGCAGGTGCGTGAGGACGAAGCACCCGGCCTCGCCCGCCAGCCGAAACGTCTCGGGATTGCCGGCGGCCGTGATCCACACCGGCAACTCGGCCTGCACCGGGCGCGGCAGGGTCGAGACGAGCACGTCCTTGCCCAGTGGTCCCGGAAAGCCGACGCGCTCTCCGCGCCAGAGGCGCCGGACCGTCTCGACATCCACCATCATGCCGTGCTTCGCGTTCGCGAACGCTTCCGGCCTCAGGACGAAGTCGTCCGGGTGCCAACCCGACGCGAACGAGACGCCGACGCGCCCGCCCGACAAGTTGTCGACGAGGGACCACTCCTCGGCCACGCGAATCGGGTGATGAAGCGGGAGCACGACGCTGCCGGCCCGGATCCCGACGCGCGACGTGACAGCGGCAATCGCGGCGCCCATCACTGAGGGATTGGGGTAGAGGCCGCCAAACGCATGAAAGTGCCGCTCCGGCGTCCAGACGGCGTGGAAGCCGTTTGCGTCCGCAAACTTCGCTCCCTCCATCAGCAGCCGGTACTTGGCGGCGCCACGGTCGCCCTCGTCGCTGGCGAAATAGAACAGGCTGAGGTCAATCGGACGCCTGGAGGCGAGCGAGTCGGCTCGACCGATGGTCGTGTTGCGCGCCTCACCCTGCACCACAACTGTGAAGCCGCGCGTGAGCGTCCAGAAGATTTCGAGGACGGAGATGTCGAACGAAAGGCTCGTGACCGACAGCCAGACGCCAGGCGGGTCGTGCGCGATCAGCGGGTCCATTCCGGCAAAAAAGGCGACGACCTGGCGGTGCTCGACCATGACGCCCTTCGGCCGGCCGGTCGATCCGGAGGTGTAGATCAGATAGGCCAGGTCGCCAGACGCCGCGGCAACGCACAGGTCCGAAGCCGGCAGTTGATCGATTGCCTCGCGCTCGGCCGCCTCGTCCAGGGCCAGAACCTGCACGGACAGGTCACCCCCCTGGACATCGGCTCGTGTCGACGCGATGACGACAGGCGCCTCTGAGTCCTCGATCATGAAGCGGAGGCGGTCGGCCGGATACTCCGGGTCGAGCGGCAGATACGCACCACCGGCCTTGAGCACGGCGAGCGCACTGGCCACCATGTCCACCGACCGAGGCACCGCCAGCCCCACGATGGTACCGGGGCGGACGCCCAGGCCCACCAGCCTGCGCGCGATCCGGTTGGCGCGGGCGTTGAGCTCGGCGTACGTGATCGACGTGCCTTCGAAGATCAAGGCCCGGGCATCAGGCGAACGCCTGGCTTCCGCTTCGAACAGCTGATGGATGCAGGCCTCGCGCGGGTAATCGCGCGCGGTGGAGTTCCATTCGACGAGCAAGCGCTCGCGATCGACCGCGTCGACGAGCGGATACCGATCGAGCGGCTGGTTCCCGTCCGCCACGACCGCATGCAGAAACACCTGGAACTGATGCGCCAGCGCCTCGAGCGCCCACGGCGACACCGCGCCGTTGTTGGCTTGCCATTCGATGCGTTGACCATCGTCGGCAACAGTGATGCCGAAGGCAGCGGCGGGCGAACCCGGCGGGATGGCTCCGACGGCGAGACGAATCGGCCAGTTTTCCGGAAGCGCCCGCGCGCCGATCGCACGAAGCGCGGGTGTCCGACCGACCACGTCACGGGCGAACGTCCGACGCTCGCTCACCGCCGCCAGGTCGTCGAGAACGGCGCGCGCGACGGTAGTGAACGAGGCGTCTGACGCGATCGGCACGTGAAGCGGCACCCAGGCCGGGAAGAGCGCGTCGGCATCGGTCACCGTCGCCTGGATCTCCGGATCGGAGTACGCCACCTCCAGCGAAGTCGCGGATGCGGCGCGCGCGACGAACGCCGCGACCGTCGCCAACACCACCTGATGCCGGCTGCCCGCACCGAGACGCTGTTGAATTACAGCAACATCGGCCGGATCGATCGCGGACGACAGCCGACCGTGATCCGGGGACTCTGCCGAACCGGACCGATCCACCGCTCCGATCGGTAACGCCGTCGGCTGGGCGTGGGCCAACCGCGCCGCCCAGAACGATTCGAAGCGCGCAACGCCCTCGTGGATGCCTGTCCATCGTGCGAGATCCTCAGGCGCGAAGCGGCGCAGTTGCGCGCCATAAGGCGGATGCACGGCCGTGGCTGCCGTCGCGGGCGAGGTGTCCGAGAAAGGCAGGCCGGCCGCATCCGAAATGCGGCCGAACATCACGTCGCCCTGGCCTGTCGCCACGACCAGACGGCCCGGAGACGAATCGACGACGACCCCCGGCGGCTTACCGGACGCCGTGTTCGTGACACTCGCATCACCGACGACGTACACGCGATCGCCGTGCCACACCTTCGGCAACGTCAGCGGGTTCGGGTACGGGCCGAAGTCGAGCGCGGCGACGTGCGCCGCAACCCGTGTCGCAGACTCCTCCCATCGAATCGCCCCGCAGCCGGCGGGTCGCTTCACCATACCGAAGTACGTTCGACGTGAAAGATCCTGCGGCCGCTGGTCCACGGTGTCGGCCGCCAGTCGCTCGACAAGCACGGCAAACGAGGCCATGCCGGCCTCGTAGCATTTCGCGTTGAGCGTCAGCGCCGTCTCGCCCTCTCCGATCGCGACCGGCTCCTGTAGCAGGATGTCGCCTTTGTCGATGCCGGCGGTCGTGATGCGGTGCCACGTAATCGCGTATTCGGTTTCGCCGGCGAGCAGCGCCCATGTCGTCGCGTACAGACCCGCGTAACGCGGCAGAGGGCCGTCGTGGAAGTTGATCGCCATTCGCCGCGGCAGCGTGACAATCTCCTTCGGCAGCACGCGAAGGTTGGTGATGCTGAAGAAGAAGTCGAACGGCTCGGCCTCGAGGACCGCCGGAAGCGACGCGTCCAGGTCGAGCGCGCGCAGGCCCTTCTCCGTGGTCCACTTCCTGGTGGCAGGGTCGGACGAAATGACGCCCAGGATGCGATGGCCGTTGGCGAGCAGGATCTCGGCACACTGCACGAGGAGCGACTCGGTGCCGGCAAGGTAGCAGGTGAACGAGCGCTCGTTGGTCATGACTGTGCCTGGGCTTTTTCGAGCGCCGCGAGGACTTCCTTAGCCAGGCGGCCGACCTCTGGCTCGAGCAGGATGCTGAGATGGTTTCCAGGAATGCGACGAATCGTGACATCACCCGTGGTCGCGTGCCGCCAGCCCAGGTCGGGATCGTGCCGGCCGAAGATCGGCTGCCCGAGCGAGCGGAAGAGTGTGATGGGGCCGTCATACGGCCTCGGCCGGTACGCCTTGAACGCGGCGAAGTCGAGCTGGTAGATCCGTTGGATGCTCTCGGGCATCCCGGCGATGTTCATCGTGTCCTCGACCTGTTTCGGCCCCGAGGTCCCGCGGGCCGCCCGCCTGGAGAAGATTCGCCAACCCCTGCGGAGCCGATCCACGTTGCCACTCAAGCTCGTCTGGGTCCCGTCGTACCAGAGCCACAGGGGTAGATTGCGTAACCACCGGACCGCATCGATCGCCGTTCCCTTGGGCAACTCACAGGGCGGGATATCGATGATGCCGAGGAAGGCCACCTGTTTGCCCTGGGTTTTGAGCTGTTGAGCCATCTCGAGCGCCACTCTCCCGCCGTGCGAGTAGCCGCCGATGTAGTAGGGGCCAACCGGTCGATAGGCCAGTAGCTCCTTCACGTAGAAGGCCGCCTGCTCTTCGACGCTGTGGAGGGGCTCGGTCTTGCCGTCGTGCCCGGGTGCGCGGAACGCCACGAACGGCTGGTTCGGCGCAAGGCGGCTCGCCAGGGAGGCGTAGGCCAGCACCTCGCCGCCAACGCCATGGACGCAGAAAAACGGGGGTTTGTCCCCCTTGGTTTGAATGGGCACGAGCGACACCCACTCCGACATCGCCCGCCGCTCGCCGACAATCTCGGCCAGTTGGCGCACCGTCCGCGCCTCGAAGAGCGTCGCGAGCCGTAGCTTCTTGGGAAATGCCTTCTCCATGCGCGCGATCAAACGAACCGCGATGAGCGAATGCCCTCCGAGCTCGAAGAAGTCATCGTCGGGTCCGACGTCATCGACCCCGAGCAGGTCGCGCCACATCTCGGCGATCACGCGTTCCACCTCGTCGAGGGAGGACTCGGCCGCCCGGCGTGCTGAGGGCGCCAATCTCGAGGCCGCACGACCCGATACCGTCGGTTTCGGGCGGAGCGCCGATGGGTCGATCGAAGACACGACGACCTCGGACAGTTCGGGGTACTGAAGCACGCGGCCGAGGGCGGCCCATCCCTCGTCGGGCGTGATGCCTTCGCTAACCAGCGCGGCAAGCCGCGCTTCGGAGCTCCCCTCCCTGGGCGACGCGCCCGGCCTCGTCGCGACGATCCTGGCCGCGACGTCGGCCGTCGAAGCACGGCGCATGAGAAACCCGTCCGCCTCGAGGCGGACGTGACCATCGTCATCGGCCAGGGCGATATCGAACTCGGCGGAGTCAGAGTGGCCTTCCGCAAGTCGAACCACGCTCCAAAGGGCCCGAGGGAGCGGCCCGTAAATGCGAATGCGCGTATAGGACAACGGCACGTACAGGTCGCCGTGGTCGTCGTAGCCCTCGACCAGGGGCAGCCCCGCGGCCGTGGCCATGTCCAGGAGCGCCGGATGTGCGGCCCAGGTCGCCAGATCCTGCGAGAACGCCGCGGGCAGCTCGACGCGGGCCACAGCGCTGTCAGTGCCGTAGTGCACGGCATTCAGCGTCTTCCACCGCGGGCCAAACCGGAGGTGTCGCTCCTGGCGAGTCTCGATGCCCTGATCATGGAAGTGCACGACTTTCGAGGCGGAGGCCAACAGCGCATCGATGCACACGGGACCAGATGGGGGCGTGGCCAGTCGCACCACAGTGGCGCGGGCGTGCTCGATCCAGTCGTAGCTGGTCTCGCCAGCCACGGAGAAGATCCAACGCTGGTCCTGACGGCGCATGGTCACACGGACCCGCCTCGGGTCGGCGTCGCCGACTTCGAGCGACGACATGAAGAACAGGTCCTGAATCTCCATCGGGCCCGGGCCTTCGACGAACTCGAACGCCGCACGAGCCATCTCGACGAAACCGGTGCCCGGGACGAGAGCCTGGCCAGTCCCGAGGCGATGTTCGTCCAGGATCCAGTGTGTGGCCACCAAGTACGTGGCCTCGAAGATCACGAGGTCCTCGGTGCGTTGAACCACGTGGCCGAGCAGCGGGTGCACGACCTCCGAGCTTGCGGTGCGAGCCGGCTCACACCGTCGCGGCACCAGCTCTGCGCCGACCGCTCGGGCCGCGATGCCCGCATCGCGCCACAGACCCCACTGAATCGCGACCGTCCGGGGCCGGGATCCGCCCGCGCGCGCCCGGGCGAAGGCGGCGAGGAAAGCATTCGCCCCGGTATAGTCGACCTGACCCGGCAGCCCGAGGAACGCGCTGGTCGACGAGAACAGCACGAGCCAGTCCGGGGGATCGTCGGCAAGCACGGCGTCGAGCGCGGCGACGCCTTGCAGTTTGGGCCCCATGACGCGCCGCACCGATTCTGTTTCCTTCAGTTGCAGCGGCGCATCCTCGACGGTGCCGGCGGCATGAAGAACGCCGACGATGCGGCCACACTGGTGGCGGGCGGTCGCGATCGCGTCGTTCAGTCGAGTCGGCATCCGTCACATCCACGGCGAGAGGCACCACCGTCGATCCGAGCGCCTCCATCTCGAGCACGGCCGCGACGGCCCGTCGCGTGCTCGCATCGATCGATGCAGGGAGGGCGTGCCAGGTTTCGCGAGGCGGCAGTCCGCGGCGGCTCAGCAAAAGCAGCGTCACGCGGGCCGCACGGGTCATGCGCGTGGCCATCTCGAGGCCGATGCCGCTCAACCCGCCGGTGATGAGGTAAACCCCGCCGTCGAGTACCCACGCATCGGGTTCAGCTGGCGGCACGCGCACCGGCTGCAGTTCTTCGGTCCATCGCTTACCGTCGCGGAACGCTACCCGCGGGTCGCGGCCGTCGGCAATCAGCTCTTCGATCACCGACTCCGACAGCGCGAGCCACTCCAGGGCGTCGGGGCTGACGGGTGGGGGCAGGTCGATCATCCGGCAACGAAGATTCGGAAGCTCGTTGGGGGCGACGAGAACCGGGCCCCATGACGTGGCACGTTCCGGCCAGGTCACGACATCGGTCGGGACGACCCGCTCCAGACCTCCGGTCACGACATCGATGCCGATCGGCTCGTCGATCGCCTCGGCGCCAAGCGCCTGCGCCAACGCCAGCAGGCAGCGAAATCCTCGCGCGTCGGCGGTCGACGCCGGATCAGAAACATCGACGTCCGCGCACGGCGGACGCGACAGCCACATGTGGAGCACACGATTTGGGAGCCGGCCTGCCGCCTGAAGTTCGCAGACGAGCGCCTGCATGTCCGCGAGGTCCCCCGGCCTGATAGTGAAGCCGCCGGACTCGAGCTGGGCGAATCGATCGCCGGCACGGACACTCACGACGTCGAACCCGCGCACCGTGAGCCGCGTGACGACGTCACTCGCCCAGGGATCGTCGTCGACGAACGCCAGCACGCGCCCGGCCCCGGCCGACCCCGCCGCGGCGACGGGCCGCGAGGACACGCGCCACGCGGACTGCCAGAACCAGGCATCCGGATCCGCGATCTTGCGCGGCGAAAGATCCGCCTTCGGCGACACACCGTCCACCATCGTCACCTGGCCCGGGGCAATCCAGTAGGGCTGGTGTTCGAACGGATAAGCCGGCAACGACACGCGGCGGCGCGGCTCCCCGTGAAACGATCCCCAATCGAGGTCCAAGCCGAACGTCCACAAGCGGCCGGCGGCCAGGTACAAGGCGTCCAGGTCGGAGGTTGAGTCGTCGGGGTGGCGCATCGAAGCCAGCGCGGACTGCTGAGCGCCAGCAGGCAGATGCAGACGCGCGAGCGTAGTCAGCACCTGACCGGGCCCAACCTCGAGGAACACAGCGTCTGCCGTCCGCTCGTGCATGGTACGCAGTCCCCGTGAGAACCGAACTGTCTCGCGGAGGTGCCGAACCCAGTACTCGGGCCGGACGATGTCGGCCGGCTGCACCCAGTCGCCGGTGCGATTCGAGATCAACGGCACCGTTGGCGCGTTCATGCGAATCGACGACAGCCGGCGCGCGAACTCGTCGAGGAACGGCTCGAGCATGGTCGAGTGCGCGGCGACGGCGATGTGCAGCCGCCGCGGCTCCAAATCGCGGGCCGCCAGCGTCTTGGCAAAGGCGTCGATGTCGGCCACCGGGCCCGACACCACACACAGTTCGGGTCCGTTCACGGCGGCGAGCGAGACACCCGGGGGCAGCAGCCGATGGAGCGCGTCCTCGGCCAGCGGCACGCTCAGCATCGCGCCGGCGGGCAGTCGGTCGAAGATGTCTCCCCGGATCGCAACGACAGCCAGCGCGTCCTCGAAGGAAAAGACACCGGCCAGGCAGGCCGCGGTGTACTCGCCGAGGCTATGTCCGGTCATCGCCGACGGGCTGACGCCCCATGACATCCACAGGCGCGCCAGGGCGTACTCGGTGATGAAAATGGCCAGAACAGAATTCGACGCGATCTCGAGCGCCCGGGCAGCGGCCGACTCGTTCCCGGTCGCGGGAAACATCAACGCGGCCAGATCCCGCCCGGTGTTGCGCTGAACCCAGGCCAAACCGCGATCGACCTCGGCGCGGTACACCGGCTCTTCGCGATAGAGGTCGCGACCCATGTTCGGATACTGAGAGCCGCCGCCTGAGAACAGGAACACGACCGTCGGCACGGTACCGGCCCGTTCCCTCGAGACGACACGACGCGGGTCGCGGCGCCGAAGTACTTCCACCGCATCCTGCGTTCCGCCGCACACCGCCGCGCGACGCTGCGTGAATCCGCGACGCCCCTGTTGCAGCGTGAACGACACGTCCGCCAGATTGATGTCGGGGTGGCGGGCCACGTAGTCGGCCAGTCGATCGGTTGCCGCGTCGAGCGCCGACTGGCTGCGTGCAGAAAGCAGGAGCAGCGTTCGGCTCTTGCCGGTCGGTGACGGCAGCGCTGACGGCGCCTCTTCGACGACGACGTGCGCGTTGGTCCCGCCGACGCCCAGGGCACTCACACCGGCGCGTCGGGGATGGCCCTGGACCGTCCAATCCTTCAACGCCGCGTTGACGAAGAACGGCGTGGCCGCGAAGTCAATCGCGGGGTTGGGGCTCCGGAAGTTGAGTGACGGGGGGAGCGCTCGATGCTCCAGCGCGAGGACCACTTTGATCAGGCTCGCGACGCCGGCGGCAGTGTCGAGATGCCCGATGTTGGTCTTCACGGACCCGATGGCGCAGAACCCCCGGGCGTCGGTTTCCGCGCGAAACGCCTGAGTCAGCGCCGCGATCTCGATCGGGTCGCCCACCGGTGTGCCGGTGCCGTGGGTCTCCACGTACGTGACCGAGCGGGCGGGCACCTGGGCCACTGACAGCGCCTCTCGAATGGCTTTCGCCTGGCCGTCGACGCTTGGCGCGAGGTAGCCAACCTTGGCGGAGCCATCGTTGTTGACGGCAGAGCCCTTGATGACCGCGCGAATGCGATCGCCGTCGCTGATTGCGTCGGCGAGCCGCCGCAGCACGACGACGCCCGCTCCGCTGCCGAAGAGGGTGCCTTTCGACTCGGCGTCGAACGCCCGGCAGTGGCCGTCGGGCGAGAGAATCTCGCCCTCTTGGTACAGATACCCCTGCCCGTGCGGAATGTCGATCGTCACGCCGCCCGCCAGTGCCATGTCGCACTCGCCCGACAGGAGCGACTGACACGCCGTGTGCACCGCCACCAGAGACGTCGAACACGCCGTTTGCACACCGATGCTGGGGCCCGTCAAGTTCAGACAGGTACGAGACGCGCGTGGTCAGGAAGTCCTTGTCGTTCCCGGTGTGCCGCAGCAGGAACAGGCCCACCGACTTGACGAGCGCGGGGTTGGTGAGCAGGTTGAACATGAAATAGGCGTTCATGCCACACCCGCCGAACATGCCGATCGAGCCGGCAAACCGCTCCGGCACATGGCCCGCGTCTTCCAGGGCTTCCCACGCCACTTCCAGAAACTGCCTGTGCTGAGGATCGAGGATGGCCGCGTCCCTGACGCTGAAACCGAAGAAACCGGCGTCGAACAGCTCGATGCCGTCAAGGACAGCTGCCGCCTTGACGTAGTTGGGCAGGGACCGCGTCGAGGGATCGACGCCGGCGGCGTGCAGATCGTTGTCGCTCAACCGGCGAACGGACTCGACGCCGTCGCGGAGGTTGGTCCAGAACAAATCCGGCGTCAGAGCACCCGGGAAACGCCCGGCCATGCCGACAACGGCAATATCTGAAGTAACGCTTCCGTCCTTCGTCACTTCAGCCATCTGTCTCGATTGAGTCTACTAAGGAATCGACGTGGCGGGCCGCTGGCGGGCAGTGACTCAACGAAAAAGTGAATCAATTATGAAACGGAGGGTGCTGATCCTGACTTTGGAGGATGTGAAGACTTTGGAGGAGGTGAATTTGTAGCGCAGGACTTTAGTCCTGCCGTGTGGCGCTGCAGGTCTAAAGACCTGCGCTACACCTGAGAACCGCTTCGGGAGACTGAATCGCGGTCGATGCGATAGACTCTCCCACCGTGGTTCGGTGATGTCCAATCCTCAGCCAGTGTCCGTGACTGACGACCTGATGTCGGGCGCAGAATTCCTGGCCAGCCTGCGCGACGACCGGGCCGTGTATCTCTATGGGGAACGCGTGGCCGATGTCACGACGCATCGGGCCTTTCGCAACTCGGCCGCCTCGGTGGCACGGCTGTACGACGCGCTGCGGGATCCCGACCAGCGCGAGGCGTTGACGACGGTCGATCGATACGGCATTCGAACACATCGTTTTTTCACGCCGAGCTATTCGGCCGCCGAGTTGTGCTCCGCGCGCGATGCGATCGCGCGCTGGGCCCGCTTGACCTACGGCTTCATGGGCCGCACGCCGGACTACAAGGCGTCGTTCATGGCCACGCTGGGCGCGAATCCGGAGTTCTACGCGCCGTACGAGCAGAACGCCCGCGACTGGTATCGACGCTACGCAACCAAAGCGCTGTACTTGAATCACGTTCTCATCAACCCGCCGGTGGACCGCAGTCGGCCGGTACACGAGGTTGCTGACGTATTCCTCCACGTCGTGCGGGAAACGGATGCCGGCGCCGTTGTATCGGGGGCGAAGATGCTCGCCACCGGCTCCGCGTTGACGCACGCCACGTTTGTCGCGCAGAACAGCGCGGTGACGTTGGAGGCCGGCAAGGCCGAAGACTATGCACTGGTTTTCATCGCCCCGATGGACACGCCGGGCACGCGCCTGCTGTGCCGGCCGTCGTACGAGCAAAATGCCCATAGTCCGTTCGATCATCCGCTCTCCAGCCGATTCGACGAGAACGACGCGGTGCTGATTTTCGACGAGGCGCTGATCCCCTGGGAGAACTTTCTCGTCTACCGGAATGTCGAGCGAGCGAATTCGTTCTATCCAGCATCCGGGTTCTTCAATCGATACAATCTACAGGCGGGCACGCGACTGGCGGTGAAACTCGATTTCATGACCGGGTTGCTCGCGCGCGGCCTGGCCTATAACGGCACTGATGGCTTCCGCGGGGTGCAGGCCGCCCTTGGCGACGTCGTCGCCTGGCGCACGTTGATCTGGGCGATGACCACCGCGATGGCCGCCGACCCGCAGCCTGGCCCTGGCGGTTCCGTCATCCCGCGCAGCGAGTACGCCGCCACGACGCGCATCTTCGCCACGACCGCATGGCCGGCGGTCAAGGAGATCTTCGAGAACGTTCTGGGGGGCGCTCCGCTCGTGGTGCCATCCGGACGCGAGGATCTCGCCAATCCCGACCTGCGATCCCTCATCGACCGTTACTACCGCGGGACGGGCGCCACGGCGCTCGAACGGATCAAACTTTTCAAGATCGTATGGGACGCGATCGGGACCGAGTTCGGGGGGCGTCACGAGCTCTACGAGCGGAACTACGCCGGCAATCACGAGCAGATTCGCGTCGACGCCGTGAGTTTCGCCCGCCGCACCGGCGTTCTCGATCAGTGTGCCGGGCTGGTGGACCAGTGTCTGGCCGATTACGACCTGGATGGATGGACGAAGGACATCTGGCGATGAACAACTTCGAACTTACAACTTAGAACTAACAACTCGCGGCCTTTCGGGTCGGCTTAGCTTCTTCACATGGAAGAGATCTGGCAAACCCTGCTTAGCCCAGGCTCAGCGGCCAGGGCTGCGGCACCATGTTGATCATCCAGAGCGCTCCCAGGAGCGCCGCGTTCTTCTGAAAGTTGATGAAGTTGTGCAAACGCGCGGAGGGATCGCGGTCGGCCCAGAAGTTGTGCATGATCAGCGTCGCGGGGACCAGAAACACCGTCAGGCAGACGCTGCCCCACGTGGGATACAACCCCAGGAGCATGCTCAAGCCGCCGAACAGCATCATCGCGCCCGAGCCCAGCACCGCCAGCTTCGGGGCGGGAACGCCCTTGGAGGCCACATAGCCGGCCATCATCGACGCGTTCTGAAAATGGTTCAGCGCGTTGACGAACCAGATTCCGGCGAACAGGACGCGGCCAAGCAAAAAAAGGTACTCCATCGACACCTCCTGCCAGCTGACCGGGACGAGGGCGTGATCCTACCACTACGTTCCGAGATCGACGGTCGTCGGGCGTTGCAAGTGTGCTCTTTGGAGCTCTTGAGGGCTATCCCTCGTTATGGCAGCGCAGTCGAGGTCGCGTGCTGGGCCCACCTTGGCTGATGTCGCTTCGATACGGGTTGTAGCCAGCGTAAATCTTGGTCGCCGGGAGTCAGGCCCGACAGACATTGCCTGGCCCACGATCAGCTCTAAGGATCGTCATCATGAAACGACCCCTCTTGATCGGGACCGTGTGTCTGCTGGCCGTCGCTGACTTGGTCGGACAGACCAACCCGCAGCCCGAGACGTCGCTGATCAACGACCTCGTCATCGCGAACCGCGTACTCGCGTCCGAGCATATGAACGTTCTTGATGCGTACGGCCACGTCAGCGCCCGGAGCCGCCGCAACTCTGAACGCTTCTACGTCGCCCGTGACGTGCCGCCCGCCTTCGTACTCGCCGCCGATGTCATCGAGAACGACCTCGCGGGCCAGCCGATTGGGGCGGCGCGATCTGATCAGTACGAGGAGCGCTTCATCGACGCGGCGATCTACAGCACGCGGCCCGATGTGATGGCTATCGTGCACACCCATGCGCCCGACCTGATCGCTTTTTCGATCAGTTCCGTCGCGTTGCCGGCCGGCGGGGGGCGCGTGCCGATTTACGACTTGCGCAAGTTCAACAACGGCCGGCTGGCCGAGATCACGACGCCGCAACTCGCGCGCACGCTCGCCGAGGCTCTGGGCCGCAGCAATGCCATCCTCCTGCTCGGCCACGGCGCTGTCGTGGTCGGCAATTCGGTCCGCGCGGCGGTCAGCGCCGCAAACGGGTTGGTGCGCGGCGCGCAGCTTCAGGGGCAGATGATCGCGATGGGCGGCTCGATCACGCCGAACCCGCGTGGCATCGCCCAGCCGCCCGTCCAGGCGGCGCCCGCTGCCGCGCCGGTTCCGGCGCCGCAGTCCGACGGCGAGGACGTCCTCGACACGGTCAACAACGGCGTGGATCGCGCGTGGGATCACTGGCGACGGGTCGGCGCACGAATGGTCGCGGCCGGCGTGCCTCGGGCCGCGGCGCGCCCGGCTGATCCGCTCGAGGCGCTCAAGCAAGATCTCGTGATCGCGAGCCGGATCTTATCGGGACCCGAGATCGGCGTCCTCGACACCGCGGGTCACGTGACCGTCCGTCACCCGAACAATCCCAACCGCTACTTCATTACCCGCGCCATGGCGCCTGGCAGCGCCACGGTCGACGCGCTGATCGAAAACGATCTTGACAGCCGCGCCGTGGCCGGGCCTCGCAAGGATCAGTTCCTCGAGGTGCATATCCACGGGCAGATCTACAAGGCGCGGCCCGACGTCATGGCAGTCCTTCACTCCCACACGCCCGAACTCGTGGCCTTTGGTCAAACCTCGGTCAGGCTGCGCCCGGTGTCGATCGGTGGCAGCTTCATCGGCGATGGGCTCCCGCTGTGGGTGGTCGGCAAGTACGATCCGACCCAGTCGCTCGTCGCCACGCCGGCACTCGGCGAAGCGCTCGCCCGCGAGCTCGGCCGCAAGCCCGCGGTGCTGCTCACCGGCCACGGCATCGCCTTCGCCGATTCGTCGCTCTATGGGCTCGTCAAGCGCGTGTACGACTTCCGCATGAACGCAATCATCCAACAGAAGGCCATCCTGCTCGGCGGAGACATCACCTACTTGGAAGGGCAGGACGGCGACACGCTGCCGTCGTCGGTCGTACCGACCGGTTCGGGCCGTGGGCAGGGCGCCGCGCGATTCTGGGAGTATTGGAGCCGTCGGGTGTCGCTGGCGCCCTGACAATTTTCTTCAAGTGTCCTTAGACGCAGCCAAGGTCGAAATCCCTCACGCGTCGGCTTGTGGACGTGCGATAGACGCGATAGCCGAAGTCGTCGCAGAGGGCGATCTTCACTACGAGGAGCCCGGGTCGAAAGCCGCATTGGTTGTCAGCTGCGAGTTGCTAGTTGTTCGTCTTAAACCTCCCGTCAATCTCGACCTGATACCCGCTCGCGAGTCTGTTCGTTTCGTTCGCCATCCCGACGACCGCCATCAGTTCGGCCAACATCGCGTCCGTCATGCCTGCTTTGCGGGCTGCGGCCGTATGCGACGCGATGCAGTAGCCGCATTGGTTGCTGCTGCTGACGGCCAGGTAGAGCATCTCTTTCGTTCGTGCGTCGAGAGCCCCAGGCGCCATGACTTCTTTCACGCTCAGCCAGGTCCGGCGCAGCGTCACCGGATCGTGGGCAATCGCCTTCCAGAAGTTATTGATCCAGTCGGTTTTTCGTGTCGCCATGATGTCGTCGTACACGGCTCGAACTTCGGGAGATGCCGCGTCGTACTCAATCAAGCCAAGCGTGGCCATGTGTTGTCTCCGAGGGAACAGCCTTCTCGGTTGTTAGTTGCTAGTTGTTAGTTCTTTGATCCAAGCGGACGCACGACATGTCAAAACAAAGAGCCCGAGACTCTCGGCGAGTTCGGGCTCCTATCCAGGCGATGTTGTGAGTTTTCCAGTTAATCCTTAAGTTTCAGTTCAGCGGTTGCTGCCAGTACCTGGGTCCACACTGTCTCGCTTGATCTTGTCTCCGTCGGCCCGCGTCAGCCATCGCTGCTGCACCAGCCGGTCCACCGCCTGCCCGACTTTGGCGGCATACTCCTGGTGCGATCCGTAGAGCTTTTCCAGGCGAGCCCAGTCGAATGGCTCGATGTTGAGCAGGTTACCGCAGACAGCCTGTCCTGGCGTTTTGGCATGGTAGGTCGCCGCGGGGACATCCAGATAGGGGCTGCGCACGCCGCCGACGGCGTTTCCGAATTCATCGAAGACGAATGCGGCCTGGGGCGTGCCGCCGTTGCGAACGCCGACGCGTTCGGCGCGCGGGGCGGGCGTGCCTTCGCGCACCCAGCGGTCGATGTTGTCGCAGCGCGGCATTCATCGCGTACCGGTACAGCGGGGCGTCCGTTATCGCGATATCGATGTCGCACTTGTAGGCGACCGGCCAGTTCGAGGTAAAGGCCGGCTGTCCCATCTTGGTCTGATCCTCGACAAGCGGCAGATGCCGGTAGTAGGACGCGTCCATATGGGACGATCCGGCGACTTCATAAAGACGGTACAGATCGCCGGCAGCATCGCTGTCGTCGCGCCGCATGTTGAAGGACGTGAGGACATCGCCTTCCGTGAGGAGTCGAACCACGGGCACGTTGGCGCCACGGTCCTTGCGCCGCGGATCGTTGGCGCCCGGCGCCTGGGCGCAAGCATTGATGCGCACCGGGTAAGCGTTACCCTTGTGCAGATATCCATCATAGATGGAGCGCCCGTCAGCCATTTTGGCGTGTGCGTGAATCGCGTTGACATAAGTGGCTACGTCACCGTCATCGGCCGTCACGTACATGCGTTGGACGTTGAAGCCGGCCAGCGGCCCCGAAGACCGGGGAGTCTTCAGCAGGGCGCCCACCTGACTGATGATGTCCCAGTGGACGTCCTCCCTCCGGTCCTCAGCGGCGGCCTTTCCCGGGCACGCCTGTTGGGGAGCACCGAAGGAGAGCGCCTCGTACCGGGCCGGGTTGAACTTCTTCATGCTGTCGATGCCGCGAGGGCGGATCGAGATGCCGACGTAGGCATGTCCGTTCTCCAGGATGTACGGGTACACGACGCTCCATGCCATCGGCCAATCGTAAGTCCGGGAATTGTTGATCAGCTCAACGACCACGTTCCCGCTGAAGCGGGACGCGTTGACAGGACGCCGCACCATGATGCGCGTCGTATAGGGCAGACCCGAGGCGAGGACGCTCAGACTTCCGTCCTGCGCCCAGTCATAGGCGTTGCCCGTTCCGCTGACGAAAAATTCCTCTTCGACATAACCGGCCCCGTCAAGATCCACGACTTGCTGGATCCGCTTGACCGTCATTTGCGGATAGGAGTCCGCAGTGACCGGAATCGGGCCGACCGCCGTTGGAACCGGAGTCCCGCCACTCGCGGTTTGAGCTCCGGCTTCGGCCGGAACAAATATCAAACCCAGGGCGCCCAGAAGGCCGCAGACGCAATGAACCAAAGAATTCCGCACTTCGTCCTCCTCAGCAAAACCGATAGTTGGTGTAGCTCGAAGCTTAACCCCCAAATGCGTGGAGGTGAAGCATCAATTCCGTCCCGAGTTCAGCCCCTCCCCCTCACGACAGTCCAATCAGCGCGCTCCAAAGTCCAGCGGGCTTACAATGCCGCTCAGGATGTGGGTCGGCATCGATGAAGCAGGTGATCTGCAGGAGGAGTGATGTTATGCGCCTGACAATCCGACGTGTCTCGGCAGCGGCAACGGTTGCAGCGGTGATTCTGGTCGTGGCTCCCCGCCTGCTCTCACAGGCACGAGAGCTCCCTGGCGGATATCGCTGGTCAACCGCCGCGCCGTTTCCCGAACCGCAGGAAGAGCTCTACGCGCTCACCGTGAGCGGAAAGGTGTACATCGTTGGAGGATTCGGCAAGACGGGCGATCCGCAGGGGCTCATGTACGAATACGACCCCGCAGCAGACCGGTGGACCAAGAAGAAATCGATGCCCAAGCCGGTGCATCACCAGGCGCAGGCCGCCTTTCAGAACAGGATCTACACGTTTGGCGGCTGCACGATGCAGCTCGCCGGCCCGGCAGCCGTGGACAACTCGTGGGAATACGATCCCGCCGCCGATTCGTGGAAGGCGCTGGCGCCCCTCCCCGTCAAGATGTGCGCAGCAGAGGCCGAAGAGTTGAATGGCAAGATTCACGTGGTCGGCGGGCTGACGACCTTCGACAGCGGCACCGGCACGCGCGTCACCGGCATGAACCAGGTGTACGACCCGAAGACCAACACGTGGGAGCAACGGACGCCGATGCCAACGGCCCGGAACCATCACTACTCCGCGGTCGTCAACGGCAAGATCTACATGATTGGCGGTCGGCTCGGTGCGGGCGGCGTCGGAGCCGCCAGCCCCAGCGATCTGAACGAGGAATACGACCCGGCGACGAATGTCTGGACGCTCAAGGCCCCGATGCCTACCCCCCGGAGCGGCGGGAGCGCGGTGGTGTATAACGGCAGGATTATCGCCGCCGCGGGCGAACTGACGACGAGTAAGTTCTCGGGGACCTTCCGCGCCGTGGAAGCATACGATCCTGCGACCGACACATGGATGATCCTGCCGTCCATGCCTCAGGCCAAGCACGGTGGCGGCGTCGCTCTCGTCGGCAATCGCATATATCTCGCGAGTGGGTCGATAGTCCCGGGAAGGGGCTTCGGCCCCGACTGGGTGGGCGCTACCGGAGGACACGACGTACTCGAGCTGCCGCCGACGTTCGGAAAGTAGAAAGTTACCGAATCGGCGCCGGTGGCAGCCTGGCTTCGCCTTCTTCCATCGTGAATGTGTACTCGAGCGAATACCACGGCGGCTCGAGATCCGGATGGTCTGACCGTGGCTCGTCGTGGCGGACCAGGTTGCCAATCAGATTTCGGGTCACACCGAACTGGACATCATCTTGTAGGTGCTCATCGTCGGGCATGAAGACCTGCGAAATCAGCACCTTGAATCCGGGCTTGACCATCAGGAAATGCACGTGCGCCGGCCGGAAGGGGTGGCGGCCCTGAGCATCCAGCAGCTGCCCGACGACGTTGCCGTTGGTTGGAATCGGGTAGCCGGCGGGTTTGATGCTCCTGAAGCTGAACGTCCCGGTCTCGTCGGTGGTGAACTTGCCGCGCAGGTTCATGTCCGCCTGTTCGGAATCCTGGCTCTCGTAGAGTCCGGACGTCGACGAATGCCACACATCCACTTCGGCGCCGACGATGGGCTGATTCGTTCGATCGCGGACGTGCCCGATGAAGAAAAACGGCGCGCCGGGCGTCGGCGAGCGAACCAGCGAGCCGCCATTCTCGGTCCTCGGAGAGTGCATCCGCCAGAACGGACCGAGGATGGCCGCTGAAGTTTCCGTGGCGCCGCGTCCCCCGTTGTTGAGCAGGCAGACGAGCGACGACAGGCCGAGGGAGCCGGCCATCAGCACGACTTCGTTGTGCGTGTCGGTCGTCAGCTGACCGATTCTCGCAATCAGGCCTGTCGCGGAGCGGAACTCCTCCTCCGTAAGCCTGACGTCGCGGACGAAATCGTGCAGATGGCGCACGAGCGAGATCATGATCTCGCGAAGCCGCGGATCCCTGGTCCGCTCCATCACGGCGAGGACTTGCTCGGTCAGCTCGCGTTCGTTGGCGACGATCATCGGGTCATCCTGACTTCGTCGATTTTACGGTCTGGCTAAAGCGAGACACTACGTACCCCTCGTACGTAGTGTCCGGCTACAGCGACCGGCCTTGGCCGCAGCCCCGTGATGCGGATGCCGCTGTGGTGAACGGGATAGCGGCGGTTCACCGAGATCAGCAGGGCTGGGCTCGCCTGTCTCCACGTAGGGATACAGGGACTATGGGTGGTGGGACCCATCGTAACGGGGCAACATCCGACTTCAAGAGGGGAGCAACCGCAACCGTTTTCCGATAGTGAACGGATTCCCTGTGTCATCAATGCCGGTGGAAATGAGCTCGCTTCCAATCTAAACCCGACGACCAGAACACCGGGTCGACGCTACTGGACGTCATCGCAGAGCTCACCGACGATGCAGACACTTTCCAGCGTGCGACCGACCGGCGGCGCTTCGAGGCCGCGTTCCGTCATCAGCTTACGGAGGAGCAGACCGGCCGCAGGGTGTGCAATGGCTGACTGCACTCCGACTCGCACCAGGCCGTCGGCGTAATCTACCGGTTGCCACGTGTGCGCTTTGAGGCGGCCACCGGCGTCATTGCCGACCATTCCGTAGTCCTTGGTATCCAGCCGGGCTCCAGCATCGACGAGCAACTGAATGACCGCTGTTCGGCCCTTGTGCGCCGCCCCGTGCAGCGCCGTCCGGCCCGTCTCGGCCTGAACGTTTGGGTCGACGCCGAGGTCGAGGAGCAGCTTGACCGCCTCCAGGTTCGCAGCCTCCGACCACTCGGTCGTGACGCCTTCCACCCAACCAATACCGGCAGCGACCTGCAGCGCCGTCACGTTCAATTCAGTAGGAATTCTTGGATCGGCACCGTGCGCGAGGAGAGCTTTCATCAGGACGAGATCGCCTGACTGCGATGCGCGGAGAAACGCCGTGGCGCCGCTCTCGTCGAGCCACTGGTTGGTGAAGACCGTTCGCGTCTCAGGTACTATCCTTGACGCGGTTATTCACGTCGACGCCTTTGTCGAGCAAGAGCTTGATGAAATCGAGATGATCCATGTCGGCCTTACGGACCGGGTAATCACCGTTCTCGATATTGCGGTTGTCAGTTGCCAGGTACAGAGGTGTCCACCCCCCGTTGTTCGCCAGATCGGGATTGGCGCCGTGATCCAGAAGGTAGGCGGCTAACTTGTAATGCCGATTCTGCGTTGCGACGAGAAGAGGGCTCCAGCCGTAACCGGTCGTCTGATTGACGTCAGCCCCTGCAGCCAGAAGGATCTTCACCGACTCCAGGTCGTTGGTGCGGGCCGCATACACGAGGGCGGTCAACTGTCCACCGTCGGCCGGACCCTCGCGGTCAAACTGCGTTTGTGCTGCTGCGGCCTGTCCCTGCCCGCCGGCCGCGGCATCCGCCTGGACGGCCCCCCGGGCCTGTTGTTTCCGCGGGTCGCCGGCCTTGCCAAGCGCAGGTCCACGGCCACGCGCTGCGGCTGCCGATCGAGCTTTGACATCGGCACCGTGATCGATAAGGAGCTTCACAGCGTCGGGATGTGCTTCGTCGGCCGCCCACATGAGCGGTGTCGTCCCGCGGAGGTCTTCCTTCGCGTTCACATCGGCGCCGTGATCGAGAAGCGCCTTAAGGGCGGCTGGATTCCCGTTCCGAGCTGCCAACATGAGCGCTGTCTGACCGAACGGGAGCTTCTCATTCGGACTGGCGCCTGCGCCGAGCAGGGTCGCAATCATCTCGGCGTTACCGGTCGTCGCCGCGAGCGACAGCGGCGTTGCGCCGTCCCGATTGGCCGCGCGGACGTTCGCGCCGGCCTCAATCAGTAGCTTCGCAAGGGCAAAATCGTTCCGGTAGACGGACCAATGGAGTGCCGTCGCCCCGTCCGCCTGAGGAGCATTGATGTCCGCATGCTGCGCCAGCAGCGCCCGGATGGCCGCGGTGTCGCCGACCATGGCGGAGTCGGCCACCGCTGCGTCGGCCGCGATCAGTCTGGGGCCCGCGAATATTGCCAGAACCAGCACCGCCGCGCTGCCGACAAGAATGCATTTGAGGCTCATACTCCAAAACCTCCGTTAGGTTTACAGGACGTCTTGAACCTGACGATGCGCCCAAGGGAATCCGACTGATCCAGCCGACGTGAGCCACGTGAGCCAAAGAGCAATCTAGACCCCGTCACTACCGGTGTCAATTGACAATCTTGACTCTGAGGCATCCTCGCCGTCTCTCCGTACCCTACCGGTTCTACTCGGCCGGCAGCCCCGTGATGCGGATGCCGCTGTGGTGAACGCGGTAGCGGCGGTTCACCGAGATCAGCAGGGCCGTGATGCTTTCCACAATACGAGCCATTTCCAGCGGACCGGCATCGATCGGGCGCAACCCAGGGATCAACTTCACCAGGGAGAAAAGAGTTTTCTTGGCCGCCTCGTCGTCGCCACACACGAGGATGTCGCAGTCGGGCGTTTGGGACAGATCGTGCAGCGCTTCGGCCGAAAGACTGTGGAAAGCCGCCAACACCGGCGTGCCGGCCGGCGTCAACTCGCGAACTTGCTCGGCGGCGGATCCCTGCCAAACGCCCAGCATCCGGGTCGGCTTGCCTCCGATCGTGGCGGCGAGGGGAACGGTCGTGTCCACCAGAATGGCATCCTTCAGAGAGCCGCGAATGCTCTTCAATATGGCGGCCTGTGCGGGAAACGGTACAGCCATCACCACAACCGACGCCTGTGCGGCAGCCTGTGAGTTCTCGCATCCGCTGACGAGCAGGTTGTGCGCTCGCGGCGATCCGCCGGCGTTCACCATTTCCTTCAGCCGTTCGGCTGCGTCCTGGGCCTTCTTCTCATCGCGGGAGCCGATGAAGATCTGCGCCCCTGCCAGCGACCATCGCAGCGCCAGCCCGAAACCGAGGTCGCCGGTGCCGCCAATGACAGCAATCTTGTGTTCGCTCATGGAGCGCCGA
>CAVVNL010000006.1:0-129498 GCA_963749565.1 uncultured Acidobacteriota bacterium
TCCGGTCTTCGATGTCGGTGTTGACTCCGTACCATTTGACGATGGTGCCGGATTCATCGCGCAGCGGGTTCGCACGGAACAGAAACCAGCGATACGCTCCATCCTGCCGGCGCAGTCGCGCTTCCGCCTCTCCTGGTGCTTCCGAAGCCATGATGCGCTGCCACGCGGCTGCCAAGCCGTCCATGTCCTCAGGGTGGACCGCAGCCGTCCAGCCCCAATCGCTCGCCTGCTCCGCGGAAAGGCCCATGAAGTCCAGATATTGCTGATTGAAGAACTCGGCGGATCCATCCGGACGCGCCGACCATGCCGGCGCTGGAATCGTGTCGACGAGGAGCTTGAGATTACGCTCGCTCGCTGCGAGGGCCTCCTCGGCGCGTTTGCGCTCGTCGATGTCGATGAGCAGGTTGTACCAGCGGACGATATGCCCATTGGTATCGCGAAGCGGAAATCCGCGAGACTGGAACCACCGGTAGACGCCATCGAAACGCCGAGTACCGTACTTCGAACACGAAGGGGTCACCTGACGCGATCGAATGGGTGAAGTGCTCGACGGCGCGTGGACGATCCTCAGGATGCGTGGCATCGGTCGTTTCCCAGCGCTTCAGCTCCTCCAACGTCTTGCCGTAGTACTCAAGGACCTGCCGGTTGACAAATTCGACCTCGCCGGCGGGCGTAAAGGTCGCGACCAGCCCCGGAATGCTGTCCACGATCAGGCGCGACTCACGTTCGCTTTCGCGCAGCGCGTCCTCGGCGCGCTTCCGCTCGTCGATGTCCGTCAACAGCACGCACCAGCGAACGATGTGACCGCTTGTATCGCGAAGCGGAAAGCCGTTGTTCTGGAACCAGCGATAGGCGCCGTCCGAACCTCGAAGCCGCTGCGCGATCGAGTATGGGCTGCCCGAGCCAATCGATTGCGTGAAGACCTGAATGACGTGAGGGAGGTCCTCAGGGTGAACGGTGTCGTTCGTTCCCCATTGTTTCAGCTCCTCCAGCGGTCTGCCCGGTGTACTCGAGGATCTGGCGATTGGCGAATTCGACCTCGCCGGCCGCGGTCAAGAGTGCGACCGGGCCTGGGATGCTGTCGATGACTAAGCGCGAACTGCGCTCGCTTTCGCGCAATGTTTCATTGGCTATGGCGAGTTCGCGCGTGCGCTGCGCGAGGCGTTCCTCGAGTTCGTTGGCGATGCCAAGCAGCGCGTCCAGCGACGTGCTCACAATTCGAGGCGGCTCGCCGCCCGTCCATACGGCAGGCAGGGCCATGATGCCGCGCAGATCGTTCAGAGAGTCACGCAGTCGCGTGACTTCCTCGGCCGGGGATTCGAGCGGCGGCTCCACGTCAGACCTCCCATGCGTGTTCGCTGCGTCGAGCGTCTCCGCACAGGGTAGCGCATCGCCATGCGTCCGCCGTCTCCGATCATTCCTCCTCGACTTCGCAATGAGACGCTTCGTTACGGCACCTCCGTTGGTCGGGGCCACCTCCTGCGGACGTCCGCGGCAGAGCACCGATAATCCTGCTAGACTCCGTGACTACGCAGGCGCGTCAGTCGAGACACTACACCGGAACGATATCGGATCGCATGCGAACCTCTATCCCGGGACGCGGTCGCGGCTACGTTCCACGTTGAGCGCGGCATCTGTCGCCGCATCGTCGGGATTCTCCCGCGCTCGCGCGCAACGATGTATGCGGCGTACCACTCCGACCAGTGGTGCTTCGGAGCGGTCGGCTCGTACCCGCCGTGGCGCTCTTCTGTTTCGCGCAGAAGCTCGGTCAGCGTCACGACGTCCGAGCTGAGTCCTCGTCCGGGAAGCCGCGTCGTGACCTGCTGAAGCAGCCAGCCGTTGCCGTCCGGATCACTGAATGAGGCGAATGAGAAATAGGAACGACCTTCCGGGTCCGGACCCGGCACGCGTCCCTTCGTCCCGGCGACACGAAGGAGGCTGCCGTCGAAATGGAACACCTCGCTCACATCGACGCCCTGTCCAATGAGTGTGGCGCGTGCTGCCTCGAGGTCATCGACCACGAGGAACGTTCCCTGAACCGATCCCGGCGCGGCGGACGTGAACCCCTTGCCGAACATGACGGAGCACGGCGAGCCGGGAGGTGTCATCTGCACGAGCCGCCAATCGTCACCGTTCGCGAAATCGGCGTCCAGCCGCCAACCCAGGCTCTCGTAGAAGCGCCTGGCGCGATCGACGTCGGACACTGGAATGACGACGACCTCGAGCTTCAGATCGGTCGTGGCGGCGGTGCGGATGTGGGTGGCGTCTTCATGGATTGTCTGAGTGCTCATTGTGACCTCCGTGTTTGGTGGTGAATGGATCAGGATCACGCCACGTGTTGCATGGCCGTTTTCGCGGCGAGCTCTTCGAGCGTTGCGCCAAGCACCCGGTTGAAGGCTGGGAACGGATGAATGACGTCGGCGAGCGCCTTCAGCGGCGTCCGCAGCTTGATCGCGAGCACGAGCTCGCCCACGATCTCGCCGGCACGCGGAGTGACCAGGGTCGCGCCGATGAGCACGCCGCGCTCGCGGTCGGCGACCAGCTTCACCGCGCCCCCGTGGAAGTCGTGAATGTAGCCTCGCGCGGTCTCAGCCGGATCGGCGCGGGCGACGACGACGTCGATGCCTTTGGCGCGCGCGGCAGCCTCCGACAGTCCGACCGACGCGATTTCCGGATCGGTGTACGTCACGCGAGGCACGGCGGTGTGGTCGGCCGTCGCGTCGATGCCCCGCAACCGCCGCGCGATCACTTGACCGTGGTAGTGCGCCAGATGGGTGAACCCGCCGAGTCCCGTGACGTCACCGGCTCCGAAGACGCCGGGGTGCGCTTCGAGCGTCGAGGGGTCCACCTTCAACCAGCCGCGCTCCGTCTGGGCGAGCCCGGTGGCGCGCCATGCCTCCACGTTCGGCCGGCGGCCGGTGGCAACCAGCAACCGGTCGGCCGAGACCACAGCTCCGGACTTGAGATGGAGGACCACCGCCGAGCGGCGGGGCGATGGCTCCGCGAATTGCCGTTCGACGGCGACACATGGGTCACCGATCATCAGCGTGATGCCGTCCGCCTCCAGATGTGGCCGGAGCGCGGCTCCGGCCTCTGGCTCCTCGAGGCCAAGGAACGTGGGTCCGGCTTCGATCAAGGTCACCTTGGAGCCGAGGCGTGCGAAGGCCTGCCCCAGCTCCACGCCAATGGCACCCGCGCCGAGTATCGCCAGCGACGCCGGCAGCTCACTCGGAATCGCTGCCTGGCGATTGGTCCAGAAGTCAACGGTGTCCAGGCCGGGGATCGGCGGGATCGCCGCGGTGCTGCCGTTGGCGATCACGACGGCGCGACGCGCGATGAGCTGCTCGCGTCCAACCGTGACCGTGCGTAGGTCCGTCAGTCTTCCTTCGCCTCGAAAGAGCCTGGCGCCCGTCGCCTCCATCGCGGCAGCAGGCCTGCTGTCATCGAGGTCGCGTGCCATCCACAGCACGCGTTTGGAGACCTTGGGAAAGTCGACCGTCCAGTCGACGCGTGAAGCGGCGAGGAGGCGAGCGCGATCGGCCTCGCTCAAGGTTTCGCCGGAGCGAAGCAGGGTCTTGGAAGGCACGCAGCCCCAGTACGGGCACTCACCCCCGACCAGCTCTCGTTCGACCACCGCGAGCGTCAGCCCGCTGTCCTGAAGGCCCACCGCGATCGCTTCTCCAGCGACGCCACCACCGAGACACACGACGTCAAATTCCTGCGTCAAGTCCGTACCTCCGTGACCACCAGCGACGGCGGCATGCGCTACGAAGAATGCTCGCGCGAAGCGCAGTCGTCTATCAGACCTTGGTATCGGTTTCGGCTCACGCGCGGCGGTACCGTGAGCTTGCTTCAAGTCGATACGAAGGTGTCGTCGATACCTTCGTCTCGATAGATCCCGACCTCGCGCGTCTGGTTTCATGCGTTCGAGGAGAACAGCATGAAGCCATTCGAACGACAGCCCCATCCCATCACACTCACAGCCGCAATCGTCGCCGTCGCGCTGGTGGTTCTCGTCCTCGCATCGACGTCTGTGCGGCGCGCAGATACTGCCGCCTACGCCACGAATGTCGCCGCTGTGGCGACGGCGACCGTCGCTGCGGCGGCCGAAGACAACGGCAGCGCCATCCGACCGTTTCGGGTGAGCGTCCCTGAAGCGGCCTTCGTCGATCTCCGTACGCGGATCGCCGCGACGCAGTGGCCTGAGCGGGAAACGGTCGCGGATGCATCGCAGGGCGTGCAGCTCGCGACGATTCAGGAACTCGCGCGCTACTGGGCCGACAGAATACGACTGGCGCAAGGTGCGAGGCGAAGCCTGAACGCCCTGCCGCAATTCATCACCGAAATCGATGGCCTGGACATCCATTTCATTCACGTCCGATCGAAACATGACAATGCGTTGCCACTCATCGTCACGCACGGATGGCCCGGCTCGATCATCGAGCAGCTGAAGATCATCGATCCCCTGACCAATCCCACCGCACATGGGGCGAGCGCCTCGGACGCGTTCCATGTCGTGATTCCGTCGATGCCGGGCTACGGATTCTCAGGCAAGCCGACGAGCACCGGCTGGGGGCCCGAGCGCATGGGCCGAGCCTGGGCAGAACTGATGAAGCGTCTCGGCTACACGCGCTACGTTGCGCAAGGCGGCGACTGGGGTGCGTTCGTGGTCGACCAGATGGGCTTGCAGGCACCTGCGGGATTGCTCGCCATCCACACCAACATGCCGGCGACCGTTCCCGCTGATGTCGACAAGGCGCTCCTGGCCGGCGATCCGCCGCCATCCGGTCTTTCCGCCGAGGAACGGCGCGCCTATGAGCAGCTGGTCAGGACTTTCAAGCAAGTCGACTACGCAAGGCTGATGGGGTCGCGTCCGCAAACCTTGTACGGGATCGCGGATTCACCCGTCGGCTTGGCGGCCTGGCTGCTGGACCACAACGATGCGGACGGCCAGCCGGCTGCGGCAGTCGCCTCGGCTCTGAAACGCACCGCGAGCGCCACGGGCGAACTGACGCGTGACGAGATCCTCGACAACATCACGCTGTACTGGCTGACGAACACGGGGGTCTCTGACGTCTCGTCTCTACTGGGAATACAAGGGTGGATTCTTCAACGCCAAAGGCGTCTCCATCCCGGTTGCCGTGAGCGTCTTTCCCGGCGAGCAATATGAAGCCCCGCGGAGTTGGACCGAGCGCGCCTATCCCAAGCTCCTCTACTACAACAAGGTCGACAAAGGCGGGCACTTTGCGGCCTGGGAACAGCCGCGACTCTTTTCAAACGAAGTGCGCGCGGGCTTCAGACCGCTGCGCTGAATCGTCGAGCAGCCGATCTAGTGATGCTTCCCAAGTGAGCACGAATTCAACGACGGCCTCGGTCGACGAAGCGGCCAGAACACCTGCTTCTTCTGACGAGGCCGTCACACTCGCGACAGTGTCTCACTCGGCACGCACAATCCGACGCCGGCCCGGCCGGCAATATCACGCAATCGCGACGTCACGATCGCATTCGAGTGCACCGCGCACTTGCAGGCCGAGTGCGGCATCAGTTGGGAAGCTGATGAGCGCGAGTCATGGCTTCGGGCCGATACGAAGGTGTCGTCGATACCTTCGTCTGATAGATCGGACCCCGCGCATCTGGTTTCATGTGTTCGAGGAAAACAGCATGAAGCCACTCGAACGACTGACCCACCGCGCTAGCTTCCGAACCCGAATCATCGTCCTTGGCGCGATGATGTGTCTCGCACTGTCGTCAACGTCGGCACGCCGCATGGCGCTTCCGGTGCTCGCGGCAACCGCTATCGGCGGGGCGTCAGCGACGCCCGCGCTGCCGAAACTAACGACACCGCGATCCGGCCGTTCCGCGTCAACGTTCCCGACGAAGCGCTTGCCGACCTTCGCAAACGCGTGTTGGCGACGCGGTGGCCCGACAAGGAGACCGTCAACGATCGATCCCAGGGCGTGCAGCTGGCCAAGCTCCAGGAGCTCGTTCGCTACTGGGGCACGGACTACGACTGGCGGAAGGTGGAGGCGAAGCTTAATGCGCTGCCGCAGTTCATCACGACGATCGACGGGCTCGACATTCACTTCATCCACGTCCGCTCCCGTCATCCGAATGCCCTGCCAGTCATCATCACCCATGGCTGGCCGGGGTCCATCACGGAGCAGCTCAAGATCATTGGTCCGCTCACGGACCCCACCGCACACGGCGGACGCGCGCAGGACGCCTTTGACGTCGTCATACCCTCGATGCCCGGTTACGGCTTCTCCGGCAAGCCGACAGCCACGGGCTGGAACCCGGATCGCATCGCGCGAGCCTGGGCGGAGCTAATGAAGCGTGTCGGGTACACCCGCTACGTCGCCCAAGGAGGCGACTGGGGATCCCCGGTCTCGAGCGCGATGGCGCGCCAGGCGCCGCCAGGATTGCTCGGCATCCACATCAATTTACCGGCGACGGTACCGCCCGAGGTCGCCGCGGCGCTCGCCAGCGGCGGGCCTGCGCCGGCGGGACTGTCCGAGAAGGAACGGGCGGCGTTCGACTCGCTCGACACGTTCTACAAGAATGCGCAGGGCCTACGGCGCAATGATGGGCACACGGCCGCAGGTGATAGGCCAGGCCTTGACGGACTCTCCAGCGGGGCTTGCGGCCTTCATGTATGACTACAACGACGGCGAGCCCGAGCGCTTGCTCACCAAAGACGACTTCCTGGACAACGTCACGCTGTACTGGCTGACGAACACCGCCACCTCGTCGGCGCGGCTGTACTGGGAGACCGGCGGCCAAAGCGTTCTTCTCGCGGCCGCGCAGAAGACCTCCGAGATCTCGCTGCCGGTGGCCATCACGGTGTTTCCGGAGGAGGTCTATCGAGCCCCGGAGACATGGGCGCGGCGCGCCTATCGCAACCTGATCTACTTCAACGAAGTCGACAAGGGCGGCCACTTCGCCGCGTGGGAGCAGCCCGAGCTCTTTGCCGCGAACTCCGTGCCGCCTTCAGATCACTCAGGTCGGCGAACTGATCGCTGATTGCAGTTGAGGATTAAAGGAGTCCGCATGAACACGACTCGAATGATGGTCGCGGTGCTGATTGCCGGAAGCGGTTTGGCGCTGCACGTGACGCACGCGCAGCAACCGGGAATCAAGCGCACCGATGCGCTACGGCACGATCTGGGCGTCCCCGGACGCGAGGTCATCCAGGTGCGTGTCGATTTCGACCCCGGGAGTGGCGTTCGGTAAGCACTCGCATCCGGGCGCAGAGGTCGCCTACGTCCTCGAAGGCACGCTGGAGTATCAGCTCGAGGGCGAGCCGCCGGTGACGCTCAAGGCCGGGGAGGCCTTGTTCATCCCGGCCGGAACGATTCACGCGGCGAAGAACGTCGGCACCGGCAACGCGGCGGAACTCGCGACGTACATCGTCGAAAAAGGCAAGCCGCTCGTCGTGCTCGCCAAGTAAGCAGAGCGGCTGCCTCACTTCATGGCAGCGGTCACCAGCCAGGAGAGTGCGATGAGAACCGTCAAGGCCGCAGCGGTCCAACTGAGTCCCGTCCTCTATAGCCGCGAGGGAACGGTCGACAAGGTCGTGCGACAGATCCACGACCTTGGGCAAGAGGGCGTGCAGTTCGCCACGTTCCCGGAAACCGTGGTGCCGTACTACCCGTACTTTTCGTTCGTCCAGCCCGCCTACCAGATCGTTGGCGGACGTGAGCACCTCAAGTTGCTCGATCAGGCGGTGACGGTGCCGTCTCCTGCCACCAATGCCATCAGCGAAGCCTGCAAACAGGCGGGAATTGTCGCGTCCATCGGCATCAACGAACGTGACGGTGGAACGCTCTACAACACGCAACTGCTGTTCGATGCCGACGGCACCTTGATTCAGCGGCGCCGCAAGATCACCCCCACGTATCACGAGCGCATGGTCTGGGGCCAGGGCGACGGTTCAGGCCTGCGCGCCGTTGACAGCCAGGTCGGCCGCATCGGTCAGCTGGCGTGCTGGGAGCATTACAACCCTCTGGCGCGCTACGCGATGATGGCGGACGGCGAGCAGATCCACTCGGCGATGTATCCGGGTTCGATCTTCGGCAGCCTGTTTGCGGAGCAGACGGAGATCAACATCCGGCAGCATGCGCTGGAGTCTGCGTGCTTCGTGGTCTGCGCGACGGCCTGGCTGGATGCCGATCAGCAGGCGCAGATCGTCAAGGATGCTGGCGGCAGCATCGGCCCGATCTCTGGCGGTTGCTTTACCGCCATCGTGGCACCCGATGGAACCCTGATCGGCGAGCCGCTCCGCACGGGCGAAGGCGTGGTCATCGCCGACCTCGACTTCACGCTGATCGACAAGCGCAAGCAGCTGATGGACTCGCGCGGCCACTACAGCCGGCCCGAACTACTGAGTCTCCTGATCGACCGCACCCCTGCCGCGCACGTTCACGAACGCGTTGTGCACCCCAACTCAGCCGCTCGAGCAATGCGCGGAGGATCTCTCTCACCACGGTTGCTTGAACCGTAGAAGTCGGAGACGAGAGGAAATGCCCACGATCGGAAGTCTCAGTCCGAAGAGTCAGCGAGGTGGACGCGGACCTCAGATCATCAGACTCGTCGTCGGTAATCCGCTCATCATGACGGAGATGGCCAAGACCGTTCCCGACGCAGCGTCATACGCACCAATCACGATCCTCGTCGACGAGCGCGCTGATGGCGTGCACCTGTCGTACGACTCCATGGCGAGTCTCATCGCTCCGCACGGGAGTGAGCCAGCTCTCGCCGTTGCCCGGGAGCTCGACCTGAAGATCGTGTCATTGCTCGAAGCGGCGGCGCGGTGACAGAGGGGATGCCAACGGCGCGCCGCATCCGGCTCCGGCTGCCTATGCTGCGAAGTTTTCAGGCAAATACGTTCACCGCAACCTGACGGGCGGAATCGGGCACAACCTGCCGCAAGAAGCCCCGCAGGCGTTCGCCGCCGCCGTCATCGACGTGGACGCCCTTTGATCGCGTAGTGTCGCAATGCTTGGAGTGCTCTTTATGAGAACCATCCTGCCGCTCCTCGTCGCCAGCATCGTCGCCGGTTCGTGCCTGGCCGGCGCAGCGAGTCGGCTGCCCGCACTCAAAGCGCAGCGGTGGGTGAATTCGGCGCCACTCACTCCCGAAGGGCTACGTGGCAAGGTGGTGCTCGTCGACGTCTGGGAGTACACCTGCATCAACTGGATTCGTACCTTGCCGTATATCAGGGCCTGGAATCGCGATTACGCCTCGCTCGGCCTGGTCGTGGTCGGGGTTCACTCGCCAGAGTTCGAGTTTAGCAAGCGCGCCGAGAACGTCGACCGTGGCATTCGCGACCATGGACTGACCTATCCGATCGCGATCGACAACGAATTCGCGATCTGGCGGACCCTGGACAACGACGCGTGGCCAGCGAAGTACCTCTTCGACGGCCAGGGACAGCTGGTCAAGCGATGGGTTGGTGAGGGGAGCTACGACGAGATCGAATCCGAGATCCGGCGGCTGCTGGCGGCGGCCGACCCGGGGGTTCGGCTGCCAGCTGTGAGCCACGAGGCGACAGTGTTCGCGAGGACCGGGCAGCCCTCCTACGCTGGGATCACCGGCGAGACATACCTCGGGGCTGAGCGACGGCAGAGCGGGACGGTGACCGTGGAGGGCGACTGGCGACGCGAACGTCAGTACGTCGAGCTCCGGAAAGGCACCGGCAAGATCGTGCTCCCGTTCACTGCCGGTGAGGTGAACCTGGTCATGCAGCCGGGACCCTCGGGTAGTGCCGCGGTCACCGTGCTGCTGGACGACAAGCCGGTGGGCGATGTCCGGGGTGCAGACGTCGGCTCAGACGGAGTGGCGCGCTTCGATGGGGCCCGCATGATTCGCCTGGTCGCCGGAGCGGCGCGACGACAGCACGTGTTGACCTTGGTGACGAGCGATCCCGGCGTGCGGGCGTTCGCATTCACTTTCGGGCCGTAGAGGAAGTCGGGGACGGGCGCCGGAATTCCGTTCAGCGACGCGGCGTTCCGCACCGATTGACGATCTGGGCCAACAGGAGAATAGAGTCTCTAACGTGTCGTAGCGTCTACAAGCAGCAGGAGGCCGAAACCGAAGGCGGCGAGCAAGCCGGAGAAACGCGGACTGTTGTGGAAGGCCTCGGGAATCATCGTTTCCGCAGCCATCGCGAGCAGTGCTCCGGCTCCAAATGCCTGCAGCCGCGGTGGCCACGCCTGACTGAGCGAACCGAACCCAACATACCCTGCCACGATTGCTACCGCTGCCCCGATGGCGATCGCACTCCAGAGCAGAAAGATGTAGGGGTAACGGCGGCCGGCTGCCCGCATCCCCGCTGTGCTCGATAGAGCCACGGGAAGGTTGCCCAATGAGAACGCGAACACCAGCGCGAGGGGGACGACCGGATCCCGCAGAGCGATTCCCAACACCATCGCCTCCGGGACCGCGTCAAGCGCGTTGCCGAGCGCGATGGCTACTCCGCTGCCCGGCTGCTGCGACTCGGTCGGCTGTTGAATGCACTCTCCGCATCGCTTGCGGTGAGCGGCACCGAACCGCGCGAGAAGCGCGTTGCTCGCGCTGAACACGGCTGCTCCAAGCAGCAGTGACAGCGCCGCTGCCATGGGCCCAGCGACCCGGATCGCATCTGCAGCCACTTTGAGGGACACACCGGCGAGCAGCAGTCCCGCCCCGACCGACATCGCCATCGCAATGCGTTGGTGCGGCATTCGCGAGAATGATCCGGCGATCGCGCCGACCAGCAGCCCGACGGAGGGCACGGCGCCCCACGCCAGGGCAGCCCAGACTTGATCAGCACTCGTGGGCATATGCAGACTCGGATTGCGAACTGATGAGATCCGATCGCTCGTACCCATGCGTCGAGATCCGCCAGATGTGCGCAGCGGGTAGCGTCGGGAACAGCCGTTCCGTGGTGGTGCGCGCGTCATGCAGCGGGAGATGAGTGTCAGGCATTGAAGACCTCCGGGCTGGGTGATGCGAGCGGGATTGAATTCATTTTTTCGGCTCGAACTTCATTGCCACCCCGTTCATGCAGTAGCGCTCGCCGGTTGGAGGCGGACCATCGGGGAACACGTGCCCCAGATGTCCGCCGCAGCGCGCGCAGTGCACTTCGGTGCGCACCGCGAACAAGCTCCGATCGATGGTGGTGCCGACGGCGCCCTCGAGCGGCTTGTAGAAACTCGGCCATCCGGTGCCGCTCTCGTACTTGGTATCCGAGCTGAACAGCAGCTGCCTGCAGCCCGCGCACACGAACGTGCCCGGACGCTTCTCGTTGTTCAGGGGGCTGGTGAATGCCCGCTCGGTGCCATGCTCGCGCAGCACCTTGTACTGCTCTGGCGACAGCGTGTCGCGCCACTGGTCGTCGGTCTTCTGGACGGGGAATTGTGTGTCGGTTTTCATCTGGTTCGCTCTGGCGCCGGGGTTGCCCAGGCAGCCAAGCGCGGGACTCAACCCGAGCGCGGCCCCGGCCATGAAAAGGAGTTGTCTGCGGCTGGGCATGTGGATTTCGATGCCTCTCGTTGATTCCGATTCAGGGATTCTGATGACCACGGCGTGGCAGCGACAACCACCTCGATTGTTGCGTTGTTCCCACCTTTGCCTCCTTGGTTGATCCTCCCCGTGACCGCATGCACAGGATGCTCGTTACAGTCCGAGTAGTCCATCGGACCTTGGTATCGGTTGTAGCGTGTGTCCAGCGCGGAGAGCGGCGGTGCCCGAACTCGTCAACCTTGACGGCTGTCTTCATCCACCATTCACGTTGTCATTCGTCGCCGCACGCCGGACGGACTGATACCAAGGTGTCGCCGACACTTTGGTCTGATAGCTCCATGCCCCTGCGTCTGGTCTGATAGGCGATGACAGTCTCCGAAAGGGACACGACGTCATTACCCTGAGGTGCATCATGCAGGCGATCCGCGTACACCACTTCGGCGGTCTCGACTCTCTCGTGGCGGAAGACGTGCCTCGGCCGGCTCCTGGCGACGGCGAGGTGTTGCTGCGCGTGAAAGCAGCAGGCGTCGGCCCGTGGGATGCATTGGTGAGGTCCGGGCAGAGCGTCCTTCCTCAGCCACTTCCGTTGACGCTGGGGTCCGACGTGGCCGGGCTTGTCGAGCACGTCGGTGCAGGGGTTTCGCAGTTCAGGACTGGCGATGCGGTGTTCGGCGCAACGAACGCCCGTTTCACCGGTGGATACGCCGAGTACGCGGTGGCATCGGCGACGACGCTCGCGAAGATGTCCCAGCGAATGGGATTCATAGAAGCGGCTTCAGTGCCAGTCGTCGCATGCACCGCATGGCAGATGGTCTTTGAGTACGGAGCGGTAGACGCGACGAAGCGAGTCCTCGTCCATGGCGCAGCCGGGAACGTCGGCGCCTACGCCGTGCAGCTGGCCAGGCGGGTTGCGCATGAAGTGGTCGCCACCGCGTTTTCGGACGATGTCGCGTACGTCCAGACACTCGGTGCGAACCGCGTCATTGACGTTCAGACGTCGCGGTTCGAGGAAGTGCTGACCGACGTTGATGTCGTGCTCGACACGATCGGCGGCGACACGCAGGACCGATCCTTCGCCGTCCTGAAGCCCGGTGGCGTTCTGGTCTCGGCCGTAACCGCGCCGGATCAGGAGAAAGCTGCTCGCCACGGCGTACGGGCCCTATTCTTCCTCGTCGAGGTCTCATCGCAGCGCCTCGAACAAATTGCGGCCCTGATCGAAGCCGGCGAACTGACCACGAGCGTGGGCGATGTGCTGCCGCTTTCTTCTGCCCGCCTCGCCCACGAAATGCTCGCAGGCAAGCCGCACAAGCGCGGAAAGATCGTTCTGACCGTAGACGGGTCTCAATGACGTCCACACTACAGAGCAAGACATCGGACACTCACCACGAGACGATCAGCACGTGTCGAATCCGGTGCCAGATCGACGTCCTGCTGCGCTACGTTCCTGTTGGCCCAAACCGCTCGGTGCGGATCGCGTCGCCCGGTTGTCCTGCCTGTAACAGCAGGGTAGATGCCGCCTCCACGAATCCGGCGCTACCGCAGACGAAGCTGTCAGCCACTCCGCCGAGGCCTTCCAGCAGCGCCTGGACGGCTGGCAGGTCGATACGCCCGACACGACCGGACCAGCCCGGTGCAGAATCCCGCGTCAGCGTCGTCCGAAGCGTGAACCGGGGATCGTTGCGTGCGAGATCCGTGAGCTCCTCGTGGTAGATCAGATCCTCGCGTGTGCGGACCGAGTACAGGAGTGCTGCGGGCACAGCGCTGCCTGACAATCTCCGGTGCCGCAGCATGCACATGAGCGGCACAATCCCACTCCCGCCGCCGACCAGCAGCAGAGGACGCCGCCGTTCCAAAGCGGACCAAACGAAATGCCCTCCGATCGGCCCGCGCAGTTGAATCGTGTCGTCGGGTTCCAGTTGGCCGGTAAGGAACGGAGACACCTCGCCGTCATCCAGGCGCTCGACGGTGAGCTCCAGCGCGGACACCTCGGGCGGCGAGGCAATGGAGTAACTGCGTTCCGCACGGTAGCCGTCCTCGGCCGTCAGGCGTACGTCGGCGTGCTGGCCCGCTAGGTGCCCGGGCCAGTTGCTGACCGCAAACCGAATGGTCTTCACGCGACGCGTCTCTTCACGGATGGAGACGACGGTCGCGGGCTGCCAGGCGGATGCCTTGGGAACTTTAATCACCGTCGTACCGCTGTTCCCGCGACGGGTCACCATAGCTGTGGTACCCGTTCACCTCCCAGAACCCTGGCTCGTTGTCCTCCATGAAGCGCAGGCCCCGTACCCACTTGGCGGACTTCCAGAAATACAGGTGCGGCACCAGGAGGCGCGCCGGCCCCCCGTGTTCGGGCTCGAGCGGCTCGCCGTCGTACTCCCAGACGACCAGCGCCTTTCCTTCCAGCAGATCCTCCACCGGCAGGTTGGTCGTATAGCCACCATCGCAAAACGCCATCACGAAAGGGGAAGGTGGCTCCTCGAGCCCGGCCGCTGCGAAGATCCGATCCACGGAGATGCCGCGCCAGTCAGTGTCGAACTTCGACCAGCGCGTCACACAGTGAATATCCACCGTGACTTCCGTCGGACCAAGCGCACGAAACTCCTCCCAGCTCCACGACACGATCTGCGTACCATCCTCCGCTTCGAGCGCGAAGGTCCAGTCGGCCAGTGGGGTGTGCGGCGTGGGCCCAGCGGACAACACGGGAAAGTCCCCGGTCAGGTGTTGTCCCGGCGGGAGCCGTTTCGACTCGGATTGGGACCGTCTGCCTTGAAAGCCGCGCGTGATCATTTTGCTGTCTCCATTTCTCTCCGCTCGATCACGCGACCACCGCTACGCCTAAAACAGTGTTCGCCCGGCGAGTCGAGTCCGATCACGTCGGGTGATGTATGCCCAGTCATGTGACGGCGACTTCGAGGATCGGTTTGATCGCGATTCCATTGTGCTGGTCCTCGATTGCGCGATTGATCTCGCGCACACGCGATTGGAGCATGTGTGTCATCCCAGGGCCATTGCACGATGGTATCGGTCGTCGAGCAGTGATCCTCTGCCTGGTCATTCCGGCGGGGACCCATACCATCGTCCAATAGATCCATCTTCATGCTTCCGATGTAATCGACGCGAACCTTGGAAGAGGGAGACGGTGAACAGCCTGGTTCAACAGGCGATCGAGCACATGGTGGGTGCGAACGTTGGCATCGGTTCGAGAATGTGTCAGCGCACCTTCGAAGAATCAACTCAAGAAGTGGATGAAGCACGTCGGGGGACCGATTCCGAAGCTCCCGCTGCAACTTAACCGGCCCAGCATTAAGGAGACGGCAGATGACAAGACTGGATTACCACGAAGTGGCATCAGGAGGCGTAAAGGCTGTGCGCGCGTGCGCAATTCACCGACAAGGAACTAGTCGACTTGACCGTGGCCGTTATCGCGATCAACGCATGGAACCGTCTCGCCGTGACGTTCCGGCCCGCGGTGGGCAATTACAAGCACCGCAGCCGCCACCACCTCAACGTGCCGACGTTGTTGCGACGGTAGGGCCGGTGATCAGGCCCGCACCGGACGGGATCCGCCAGAGGAAAATCCGATACTCGTTGACCTGGCGAACCTCCGCCGGCTTCCAACCACCCATGTCCCAAACGTAAGAAACGACCCGCGAACCCGCCTGCAGGTCCGAGCGCAGCTTCTCCCGTAGCTTCAGGTTTGGTCCCGGGTGCAGGAAGAGGGTCACGACCGTAGCCGGCCGGACGTCCGCCGCATACATGTCGCCGAGCCTGAACTCCACTTTGTCCGCGACACCTGCCTCAAGCGCCTTCGCCTGCGCCTGGGCCACCAGCGCGGGATCGATCTCAATTCCCACGCCACGCGCTCCAAACTCGTCTGCCGCGGCAATCAGGATGCGCCCGTCTCCGGACCCGAGATCGTAGACGAGGTCCTGCGGGCCCACCTCCGCCAGCTCCAGCAGTGCGCGCACGACGGGCATCGGCGTCGGCTCGTAGCGAACGTCCTGTCCAGGAATCTTCCCGCAGCCGCACGACACGAGCAATCCCAGGACGAGCCTCAGCATGATCTGTTTCACGTCTGGCGTCCTTCCGGTCCGGCGAACCCCACCTCGAGACGCGGTTCATCACCGCGCACGCGTCCCTCGCGCCTGGCTCCCCGCGCCTTACGCGAGGCGCTTCACGACCACCGCCGTGAGGTCGTCCAGTTGCTTCGTTCCGCCGGCAAAGCGGACGACCGCCTCGTGAAGGCTGGAGATGATCTGTGAGGCTGGCAAGTTGCGCGCGGCGCGGATGGCCTCTTGCAGCCGTGGGATGCCGAAGTCCTCCTGCGCCGCATTCTTCCACTCAAAGAACCCGTCGGTGAGGAGCACCAGCAGATCGCCAGCCGCCAGACGGATCTTCTGTGTTGGCCCATAGGGCGCTGTGGGGAAGATGCCGAACGGGATGCCATGCGCGTCGAAGCCCTGGACGTGATCGTCCGATGCTGTGTACAGCAGCAGCGGACCATGACCGGCGGAGAGGAGCTCGAGCCGGCCCTCCGCGGGCTCCAGTGCGGCCGTCACGAATGTCACCAGCTTGCCGGGCGGTAGATCGTCACAGAGGAGTCGGTTCATCTGGCCCAGAATCGCGCCCAGATCTGACTGCTCGGCCATGCCGGCGCGAGTGTAAGCATGACAGGTCGCCGCCACGAGGGCCGCGCCGATGCCGTGCCCAGTGACGTCCGCGACCGTGAACGCGACGCGTCCATCGGGAAGGCTCTGCCACCCGAAAAAATCGCCGCCGGTCTCGTCCGCCGGCTGATTCCAGCCGGCCACGTCGTAGCCGGCGAGCCGCAGTGCCTCTCTCGGCAGCAGCGCCTGCTGGATGGTGCGCGCGGTTTCGAGCTCGCCCCGCACCCGCTCCACCTCGCGCGCTTCGCGCAACGCGGCGCTCACGTGGCCTCGTATCTGACGTGCCACCTCGCCGGCGACGAACCCTGCAACGAGGATGACGATGACGTTGCCGACAGGGAATTCGATCGGATACATGTCCGCCCCCAGGTCCGGCGTTGGATAGCGGGCGAACACGTAGATCGCGGCGGCCGAATAACCGGCGGCCGAGCACAGGCCCGAGAGGCGTGCCAGGGTCGGACTCAACCGCAGCGTCGACAGCGAAATGAAGAGAAAATAGGTCAGGACGATCGGCGCCACCAGGGCGGCGTACGGGCGGGCCATGCCCATTGCGATGAGCACGCCGAGGCCGATGGTCGGAAAGAGCGCCTCGACGACGACGTTGCTGATCCAACGGGCAGGGTCCGGTTCCGTTCCCTCTACCAAGGCCCGGGTCACGCGCCTGAGGGTCGCCGCTTCGTAAGCGATCATCGCGGCGAAAAAGGATGCGAAGATCGCCAGACCCGGCGCGGCGTCGATGCCCTCGAGCAGGAGCCTTCGGGCCACGGTGAACACGAACAGCAGGCACAGGACGATCAGGATTGCGATGATGCGAATCCGGTCGCTTCGAAGCGCCGCCTGTCGAAGGGCCTTCGAGTTGAGTTCCGTGCTCTCCACGTCGCTATTGTCTCCTTCCGCGGCGAGCGTCCGCGAGCGGAGTATAGTGCGGTTGACTTGATGATCCGGAGGAGATCAAGAAGGGAAATGCCTGCAGGATGGCGTCACGTTCAGAATAGCGAATAGACCAATCCGACACTGAACGAGAACGCGTCCGCCTGCCAGCGGTTACGGAACTCTTCGCCCGAAGGTGACCGGTAGAACACGCCCGGACGATTGATCGTGTAGCCGCCGAACCCGACGGCGGCGACGCGTGGGGCAAGCGTCCATGTCAGGCCCACGCCAGGCCTCACGGCAAAGCTGGTGTCCGCGTCAAGTTCGGGTTGTACCGAGCCCGGCGGCAACGACTGCAGGAAGTTGTCGTCGAACTCGAGCGTGTTGAAAGAAGGTCCCGCGACGATTGAGAAACTGACGAGGACGGGTTGCTCTCCGGCGGTATACGCGACGCCCCCCATGAGTGGACGCACGCGCAGGTTGACGAAGTCGCCACTGGTGCCAGCTGGGTCGTCAATATCTGTCCGAAACCAGCTGAGCCCTCCTGCAATGCCCCAGCCTTTCTTTGGATTCAGACGGACGAGGGGCCCCCAGCCGAGAAGCGTTTGGACTTCGCTGTCGGTTGGATGCACCCAACTAACCGAGGCCCCCACACTGACGCGCCCTTCAGTCTGTGCAGCGGCCGGGACAGCCGCGCACAAGAGTAGTGCGGTGACAACGAGCGTTCGTCTCATCGGTGCACAGGGCAGGTGGTCAAACCGGTTCTGGCGTGATTATCGTGCAGCAGGCGGAAATTGCAAACAGAGGGTGACACCCGCGCAGAGTCCCCATGACCTTGACACTGGAAAGCGATCGCGTTACTGATATTTTTGGCCGCGTCAATCAAGGCTGGAGGCACGATGACAACTGCAACGACACTTTCACCCGTTCTCGGCCGTCCCGTGTGGTTCGAATTGATGACGACCGACACCAAGGCCGCCGAATCGTTTTACGACAAGGTGGTCGGCTGGACGTCGGAGCCATTCGCCGCCTCGCCCAACCCCTACACGCAGTTCAAGCGCAGTGGCGGCGTGGCGGTCGCCGGCCTGATGGAGAGGCCCGAGGGCATGAACATGCCGCCCTTCTGGGCGATGTATGTGAGCGTGCCGAAGCTCGAGGACGCGGTGGCGGACGTCAAACGCCTCGGCGGCAGCGAGCTGTCGGGAGTCATCGACGTACCCACCGTCGGGCGCATGCAGATGCTGAAGGACCCGCAAGGCGCCGCCTTCTACGTCATCCAGCCCGAGCCCCGCGGCCCCGCCCCCGACGTGGCGCCAGAAATGGGCGAGGCGTCATGGCTCGAGCTGATGACGACCGACGCGTCAGCCGCCATGACGTTCTACCACGACTTCTTCGGCTGGCAGCCCAGCGAGGCGATGGATATGGGAGCGATGGGCAAGTACCAGATGTTCAATCGCGGAGATCGCATGATCGGCGGCATGATGAACAAGCCGCCCGAGATGGCGCAGGCGCCTCCGCATTGGGCGATCTACTTCCGCGTGCCTGACATCAATGCCGCCACCGAGCGCATCAAGGCGAATGGCGGCAAGATCCTCAACGGCCCGATGGAGGTGCCGGGCGGTGACTGGATCGTGAACGCGATGGACCCGCAGGGCGCGTCCTTCGCATTGCACGCCCCGAAATACGGTACGTGTCCGGCTTTAGCCGGACTGCGAGGTCCGCCTGAAGGCGGACGCTACGTACCGAGCGACGTCGATTCCACGGCGTTACCAGTTCAGGAACAAACCGAGCTCCTCGAGGAATAGAGACCAGGCGGGCTCCTCCTCGAGCATCAGGTGATTCGCGCTCGGCAGTGAGACGTACCGCGCACCCGGGATCTCCGCCGCCAGCAGGCGACCCTCCTCTGGAGGCACTGCGTGATCCCGATCGCAGTGGATGACGAGCGTCGGCGTCTTCACCTGCGACAGGAGCGGTCGAACGTCCATCTCGTCGTCGCGCTCCATGAGTCGCGCCGCGTTTTCCGGCGACGTGGACACCCGCTGAAGTTCGTCGAACCACTGCTCGTGCTGCGGCGTGGCCTCGGGGATGAACCGGCAGGTGAACGTCCTGCAGAACGCCGGGTTGTGGAGTCCCCACCCAAGCCGCATCAGACTCGTGAGAGCGTGCCGCGCCTCGAGCTGCTCGGCGGTGCCGACGTGTTTCAGTCCTACCGCGAATGCGCCGTAGAGCACCAAGTGCGTGACGCGCTCGGGATGCTTCACCGCGTACGCGATCGCGATGGCGCCGCCACGAGAGATTCCGAGGAGCGGAAATCGATCGAGCCCGGCCGCGTCAACGACCGTTTCGAGATCGCGGACCCACGTGTCGAAGCTCACATCGGACACGTCACGCTCGGACATCCCATTGCCACGCTCGTCGTAGCGGACCAGCCGGTGATGAAGCGAGAGCGCGGTGTACCAATGCCGCCAGATCGGGCTGCCCCATTCGAAGTCGAGATGCGTCAGCCAGTTCGACGCCTTCACGAGCGGCGGTCCGTTGCCGGTAGTGGCATAGGCGAGCCGGACACCGTCGCTCGTCGTGCAGTACCGGATGTCCTGCCGCGCCTTCGCGATTGAAGCAGCGGAGGCTCGGGTCTGCGGGACGGCAGCGTCGACCGGTGCGGCGAAGCGATAGCCGACGCGCGGCACGGTCTCGACGTAGTGCTGGCCCGTCGCTCTCTCTCCCAGCGCCTTCCGCAGCACCGACACGTTGTGATTCAGGTTGTTTTCCTCGACCGTCGTCTCTGGCCACACTGCGTCGAGCAGCTCCTGCTTCGTGACCAGCCGCCCGGCATTCTCGACCAGCACCAGGAGGGTGTCGAACACCTTCCCACGCAGCGGGATCACCTCGCCTCCGCGCGAGAGCCGGCGCTCACGGACGTCGAGAGTAAACGGCCCGAACCGATACGCGCCTCGGGCCACGATGTCGGCCACCAGTCGCACCTCAGAAAAGTTTCAGAAATATGCCAGCCATCTTAAAGGACGCCGGCGCCCGCTCGATTTTAGTCTCTGGACCGCGCGGACCGAAACCGCGAGGAGGGCCAGGACAATGCCGAAACTGCTTCCCGACCAGAGCTTCTACCCGTCGCCGACGATGGCCATGCAGGCCCCGGCGGAAACCGTCGCCTATGTGGCGCTGCTCAATCCCGACCCGGCCGCCAACGACGCTGTTGCGGTGCTGGACGTCGATCCCGCATCGCCAGGCTACGGTGCCCGGATCGCGTATGTCGAAATGCCCGGCGCCGGCGACGAGTTGCACCACTTCGGGTGGAACGCGTGCAGCTCGTGCCTGTGCCCGAGCTCGCCGCATCCGCATATGCAGCGGCGCTATCTTGTCGTGCCTGGCATGCGATCGTCGCGAATCTACATTCTCGACACCGCGCCCGACCCGCGGCGGCCGCGCCTCGTCAAGGTCATCGAAGGCGAAGAAATCATCCGGAAGACCGGCTACAGCCGCCCGCACACCGCGCACTGCGGGCCGGATGGCATCTATGTCAACGCGCTGGGCAACGCTGACGGCGACGGCCCTGGCGGCATCTTCGTGCTCGACCCCGAAAATTTCGAGATCAAAGGACGGTGGGAGAAAGATCGTGGACCGCAGCAACTGGCGTACGACTTCTGGTGGCACCTCGGTCACGACACGATGATCACCAGCGAGTGGGGCACGCCGAATATGGTTGAGCGCGGCGTGAATCCGGAGCTGCTCCTGGCCGGCAAGTACGGCAACGCCCTGCACGTGTGGGATCTCAACTCGCGGCGTCACGTGCAGAAGCTGGATCTCGGCCCCGAGCAGCAAATGGTGCTCGAGCTGCGTCCCGCGCACAATCCCAACGAGACCTACGGGTTCGTCGGCGTTGTCACCAGCCTGAAAGATCTGTCGGCATCGGTCTGGATGTGGCACCGCGAAGGCAGCAACCGCAGCGGGAGCTGGCGCATCAACAAGGTGATCGAGATTCCCGCCGAGTCAGCGGCGGCCGACGATCTGCCACCGATCTTCAAGGGCTTCGGCGCGGCGCCGCCGCTCGTCACCGACATCAATCTGTCGCTCGACGATCGATTCCTGTATGTCTCGTGCTTTGGCACAGGCGAGCTGAAGCAATTCGACGTATCGGACCCCTTCAACCCGGTCGAGACCGGATCCCTGAAGCTCGGGGGCATGGTTCGCCGCCAGCCGCACCCGGCGCGTCCGGAGCAACCGCTGAACGGCGCACCGCAGATGGTCGAGATCAGCCGTGACGGCAAGCGCCTCTACGTGACCAATTCGTTGTATCGCACGTGGGACGACCAGTTCTATCCGGACGGCGTGAAGGGCTGGTGCGCCAAAGTGGACGTGCGCCCGAACGGCGGCATCGAGCTCGATACCGCCGGATTCGTGGATTTCGACAACATGCGTCCCCACCAGGTCCACCTCGAGGGCGGAGATGCGAGCTCCGATTCCTACTGCTTCGCGTGAGAGGTGCGTCATGACGACGGAGGTGACGACTTCGTGGGCGATGCTGATGGCGCTCGGGGCCTTTCACGGCATCAATCCTGGAATGGGATGGCTGTTTGCGGTGGCGCTCGGGATGCAGGAGCGCCGCCGCGGTGCGGTGCTCCGGGCGCTCGTACCGCTCGGCGCGGGGCATGCGCTGGCCGTGGCCGCCGCGGTCGGCCTCGCGCTGGTCATCGGAGCCGCGATCCCTCCAGGCTGGCTGCGTTGGCCGTTGGCAGGCGTTCTCGCCTCGCTTGGCGTCCTTCGATTCTTTCGTCACCGGCATCCGCGCTGGGCGGGCATGCGCGTGAGCATGGGCGGGCTGATGGTGTGGTCGTTCCTGATGGCCACGGCCCACGGCGCCGGGCTGATGGTGGTGCCGGTGTTCGTGGGCATGTCGAGGTCCGGAGCGGGGGAACACGCACACCACATGCCCGCCGCAGGGGCAGGCGCAGGAGCTGCGTTCCTCGCAACCGGCCTGCACGCCGTGGGCTACCTGGCGGTGACCGCGTTTGTCGCGGTGCTGGTGTTCGAGAAGCTTGGCGTCGGCATCCTGCGCCGCGCGTGGTTCAACCTCGATCTGATCTGGTCGGCCGCGCTGGTGGCGACCGGCATGCTGACGCTGATGCTGTAACAGGGCCTCGAGCACGAAGGCCAGCAGTCAGAGCAGCTTTGTGCTGAATTTCTTTGAGCAGTGGCTTCATGAGTCAGTCCTGTCGGCTGCGGATTTGGCAGCGAGAAATCTGCTGACGACAGCGAAGAAAAACCCGGTGGACAGTCCGCACATCAGGATGCCGGTCAATCCCTCCACTGGACCGAGCAGTCGCCACTCTTGCGGCAGCACCAAATCACCGTAACCCAGCGTGGTGTAGGTGACCCCGGAGAAATAGAACGATGACTCCGCATCCGGCAGGCACTTCTGCCACCAGTAGAACAGTGCCCATACGGCAATCTCCGCGAGATGCAGGAGGATCAGCCTCCACGCGACCCCCAGGAGTACCCACGTCACTGGCCAGAACCGCCTGTCGGGCAACACCGACCGCACGCCGGGCAACATGGACGACAGCCCCGCGGCATGAATCGTCACCGTCAGGCCCAGAAGACACCAAGCGGACAGGAGCGTTGAGACCATCGTTACGGCGGATTGGCGATCATACGATCGCTCGCACCGTTTCGCCTCCTATGAGATCGCCGAGCTGCGCGGATCAACCCGGCGGCGGCTAACCACCGAGCCATCTCGCGAGACGAGCCGAGCTGGGCCCCGCCCAATCTCGGCAAGTACGTCCCCGGTAAGATAGCTCCATGGACCTGCTCGAGTTCGTGCGCGGCTGCACGTTCGATGATTTTCTGCTGACTCCTCAGCTTGGCATCGTTCCGAGTCGCGACCCGGCCGTCATCGATTTGACGACGGCCTTCTCGGAGCACGTGACGTTGAAGCGCCCGCTGGTCTCGGCCAACATGGATACCGTCACGCGGGCCGCGATGGCGGTCGTGCTCGCGGAGGAGGGCGGCATCGGCGTGATCGATCGCGGGTTTCGGGCCGGCGACATCGCGCCGCAGGTTGGCGAGATCGCCGCCGTCAAGCGGACGCAGCACGGAATCATCGCCGACCCGCACACCATCCGCGACGATCGCACCGTATCCGAGGCGGTCCGTCGCATGGAGGATACCGGCGTCGGCACGCTGGTCGTCGTCGACGAGCAGCGGCGGCTGCAAGGCCTGCTCACGCAACGCGACGTGCGTTTTGTCAGCGGACAGCTTCGCGTCGCCGATCGCATGACGCCGCGGGACAAGCTGATCGTCCGCGTCGGCCCGATCTCGCTCGCGGATGCCGAGCAGGTGATGACCACCCACAAGATCAAGAAGCTTCCGCTCACCAACGCCGACGACACCGTCCTGGGGTTGATCACCGCCAGGGACCTGCTCAACCATCGGCGGCATCCTTTTGCCACCCGTGACGAGCACAGCCGGCTGCGCGTGGCGGCGGCGGTGGGGGCGACCGGCGACTACCTCGAGCGCGCAGCGGAAGTGCTTCGTGCGGGCGCGGACGTCCTCGTGATCGACGTCGCGCACGGCCACTCGAAGGTGATGGAGGGGGCGATCGAGCAACTGCGAAAGCATCACGGCGGCGTGGAGTTGATCGCAGGGAACGTGGCGACGGGCGAGGGCGCGACGTTCCTGCTCGAGCGCGGCGTCAACGGCATCAAGGTGGGCATCGGTCCGGGGGGCGGCTGCACGACGCGGCTGACCACGAACTTCGGAGTCCCACAGGTCGAAGCGCTGGTGCAATGTCGTGCGGCGGTCGGCGGCCGTGTGCCGCTCATCGCCGACGGCGGCGTCCGCCGCGACGGCGCCATCGCGCAGGCGCTGCTCTTCGGCGGCGACACGGTGATGCTCGGGAGCGCCTTTTCGGGCACCGAAGAAGCGCCGGGCGAGATCGTGCTCAAGCCGGTCGTGATGCCGGAATCCCAGAAGATCGCCAACGTGCCGTTCAAAGTCTTCCGCGGCATGGCGTCGATTGCCGCGGTGCGTGACCGGCTCGATCTCGAAGAGGCCGATCGGCACGAGGTCGAGGCGCTCGGCGCGGAGGGCCTCGAGGTGAGCGTGCCGGCCCGTGGGTCCGTGCGGCTGGTGATTCACGACATGCTGAAGCACCTGTGCTCGTCGATCAGCTATGGCGGAGCCGAGAGCCTCGGCGACCTTCGCGACAAGTTCCGGTCGGATCCAGGGAAGTATCTCGTGCGCCTCTCCCGCGCCGCCCGCGTCGAGTCATTTGAACGGTGAACCAGGCGCCCGGCGCTCGACATAAATGTGACCGTCCGGCCGGAGCCATCCGCTGTACGGGTACGTCCGCACCACCACCCGATTCGGCGCCGGCCGGTCGGCAACCCGATAGGTGAGCTCCGCGAAATCGTTCACCATCGGCACGATGATTCGTCCCGACGGATCGCGGTACGCCTCGTCTGGATGCAGATATTGCAGCCAGCCGTTGACAACATAGCCGCCGTCGATCTCCCGCGGCGGGACACCCGCGGCACGCAGATCGGCGACGGCGGCCCACACCGCACGGTTGTAGTCGAGGTGATCGTGCGTGCCTGCCAGCGCGATCGCCGCGTACGCGGCGATGCAGGCAACGGCCGGACCGGTGCGCAGGGGCGGCCGGCGCGCGAGAACGAGCGCCGCCGCCGGCGGCACGAACACGAGCGCATACCGATCGTCCGTCAGCCACAGCACCGCGACGAGCAACGCCTGCGCGGCGATGTTCCATACAAGGAACTTCTCGGCCTCGCGCAGCGAGCCCGGGGGCCAGGCAGCCACGAGGATCGCGGCTGAAGTGAGTGCCACCGCCACGCCGGACGCGGCTACCCACCACGGAAGCGGGTCGGCCTGCCAGCCCGGCACGAATGACGCCCCGGCGCCGATTTCCCGCAAGGCCCAGATGGATCCCGCCTCGAACGGAATCCAGGCGTTGAGGCCGGCACGCCTGGCGATAACCCATGCGGCAGCAAACAACGCCAGGGCATACGTCATCCGCCGCACGATCGCCCGGCGCGCCATCCCCACGGCAAGCGGCAGCAGGGCGATGCCCACCAGCACCAGCGCGGACAGCACCGTCACGACGAGCAGCGGCGGGAAGATGTCCGCATTGAATGCGTAACGGAGATTGGCCAGCCGTTGCTGCGGGCCATTCGGCAGCGACGTGATGTCCGCCGAAGTGAAGACGCGCGCGCGGGTCCACACCAGCAACCACACCGCGACCGGGCCGACGAGCGCCGGCGCCAGCCACACGTGGATGCGCCTGCCCCAGTGGCCCGTGTGGAAGAGCAGCGTGGCGATCATCGCGCCCGCGACACCCACGCCGATCGCCCGGCTGCCCACCGATGCGGCGCAGACGGCAGCCGCAAGCCAGACGAGCGCGACGCGCCTGCGGTGGAGGGCCCGAACGAACAGCAGCACCGACCAGAGCATGGCCGCCAGGAACGGGACATCGGTCATGAAGGTGGGCGACAGGATGAAGAAGACCGGATAGAACCCGAGGACCGCAGCTGCCATCAGCGCGGCGCGCCGCGTGCCGCCGCACTCGCGGACCAGCAGGTACAACGCACACACGGCCAGGACGGCGAGCACCCACGTCGATACGCGCAGGGCGGCAAGCGAGAATCCGAATGGCAGGCAGAACAGCGCTCCCCAAAGCACCTGGGCCGCGATCGGATTCCCCACGAGCTCAGGAAAGAGAAACTCGCGGGTTTCGAGCAGATGCTGCACGGACCAGCTGTAGACCCAGTCGTCGATGAATGGCGTGTCCTGGAATGGCCGGAGAACGCCAGCCACGGCCAGCGCAACGGCCACGATCGTGGCGCAATCCCGGAGGGTGCCGGCGCCAGGAGTTAGCCGGACAGGCGGGAGCGGCGTCGTAGAAGGCTCATGTGGTGTTTCCATGCGCACCGCGTGACTGTTTCCCGGTCGACGATTCGAGCCATGATACGGCCGGCAGTCGGTTTCTCATTGCCTTGGTTCCTCAGCCGGTAGGCAGGTGGCGTGCTAAGCTGCTCGGTCCTTGCCGCCCGCCAATCTCATCGACCACGGGGAGCGGGCAATACGCCGCGCTGATATTGGAAATCGCTATCCGGGCGTACACACAATTGGAGGCTGGTGATGCGCCCGCTGTTGAAGATTGGAGGCCTTGTCCTCCTCGTGCTGCTCGTCGTTGTCGCCGTTGCCGTCCCGTTGACGATCGGCATCCGGCCGATCGTCGGGCCAAAGGCAAGACAGCTGACCGATCGCCACTTCGACGCGACGCCGCAGCGGCTCGAGCGCGGCCGGTATCTCGCGACAGCGGTGAACGGCTGCGTGGCGTGCCACGCGGAGCTCGACTGGCAGGCCGCCGGTTTCCCGGTGAAGCCCGGGACGGAGGGAGGAGGCCGCAGTTGGGCCGATGAAGGGTCTCCCGTGGCTGACGGCGCCAAACATCACGCCGAATCGCGAGACCGGCGCCGGCGCGTGGACCGACGACATGCTGGCGCGCGCGATTCGGGAGGGCATCAGCCATGACGGACGCGCGCTGTTTCCAGTCATGCCCTACGCGCAGTACCGCTTCATGTCGGACGAGGACCTGGCTTCCGTCGTCGTCTACATCCGGTCGCTGGCTCCGCTGAGCCGCGCGCTGTCCCCGACCAACGTTCCGTTCCCGGTGAACCGCTTCATCAACGCGGTGCCCGAACCGGTCACGCAGCCGGTGCCGGAGCCGGACAGACACGACCCGGTGGCGTACGGAGACTATCTGGTGCGCATGGGCGCGTGCCGCGATTGCCACACGCCCGCCAATGCCCAAGGAGCACCGATCGCCTCGATGGAGTTTGCGGGCGGCTTCGTTCTGACGGGTCCGTACGGGCAGGTCGCGTCCAGCAATCTCACTCCGGACCCGAGCGGCATTCCGTATTACGACGCGGGCTTTTTTCTCGAGGTGATGCGCACCGGCCAGGCCAAGGCACGGAAGATTCACGACGCGATGCCGTGGAGTGTGTACGGCAAGCAGACCGACGGGGACCTCAGGGCGATGTTCGCATACCTGCAGACGGTCAAGCCGGTCAGGCACCGCGTGGACAACAGCCTTCCACCGACCATCTGCCCACTGTGCGGCGGCAGTCACGGCGCCGGAGATCAGAATCAGGGCGCAGAATAGGGCGGAGGACCGGCATGATCGCACCGGTAGACTGAAGTAATCCTGATTGGGGGGACTACACGAGGGATGCCGCGATGACAGTCAGGATCGTCTTGGTGTCCAGGTCAGGGTTTATAACTCCTCTCACTGCAATTGTTTCGGCCACTTGAGACGCACGACTCCGGTCTGCTCGCGATCGGCGCTGTTCAGAGACTCGTTCGCCAGATAAATGCCCGCCTGCCCGGGCACGGCGGAAGCGATCGAGGCCAGCATCGGGCCTTCATACATGGCCGCATAGAGTGGCATTCTCCCGTCTGGGCTCACGACCAGCACGCCGGTAGGCCGCTGGCGGCCCAGCAGCAGTCTGGCCGGCAACCGCATGAAGAGCGGCTTGAGCCAGGCGTGCGCATGGACCCAGGTCAGGAGCGACCCTCTCTCAGTGAAAAGCGCGAGCCAGATGCGCCCCGCCGCGTCGCGGTCCATGCCATCGTTCATGCCTGAAATGCCGTCGAGCACCACTTCGGCGCTTCCCGCTTTAGGGCCACGGAGGTTGAAACGCGTGAGACGGAACAGCGACGTCTGGGTCACCAGAACGGAGTCCTCCCTCTCCTGGCCCGGATGCAGGTCGTAGAGCACGCCGTTGATGAAGTGAAACCCTTCGGCAACGAGGCGGGTCGCTTCGCTGTCCAGATCGTGACGCCACAGGCGTCCGTTGGGCGCGAGCGCGATGGCCTCGTCCACGGCATCATCCACCGAGGCGCCTGTGTAGTCGAACGGTTCGGAGAAATAGATCCGCCGGCCGTCCTCGCTGACTTCCAGGTTGTCGCAGACCACGAGGGCGCGCCGGGCCACACCGCTCGCGCCCGGTCGCAATTCGGGTGCCTTGGGATCGCTGTCGCCGTACACGACGGGGCGTTCGTTGTCGAGATCGGTGGCCGGCACTTCAATCACGATCGGCTCGATCGAGCGGTCGTCGAGCGCGAGACGGTACAGCCCCACTGCTTCGCCCGGAGATGCTGCGCTGTAGGAGCGCGACGCGCAGAAGTAGACGTGATTTGGATCGCCGGGCGCTTCGTGTATGCCATACGCCATGAGTGGTGGATCCACCAGGGGCTGGGCGGCGTGCGTGGCGAGATTCACGGTCCAGATCTTCCCGTCGATCGCCGTGACCAGCGCCGTGGTCCCGCCCTCGAGGTACACGACATCGTCAAAGTGAGGCAGGCTGGACGGAAAACTCTCCAGCCCGGCGGCAAAGCCGGCGGAGTCGTCGACCGCCGCAATCGCCTTCTCGGTGGATGGGTCGAGAACGACCGATTCGGCGACCGCGATTTCGGGCCTGGGGGCCGCCGCGATCCACCAGATCCCGCCGGCCAGCAGCACAAGAGTCACCGCAATCCACTTCGTCATAGGACCTCACACTTCAGGTTGTTTCCGCAATCACTGAATAGTGTCCTCGAGGGTCTGCTGGAGCGGTCGCGGCTCCCATCCAAGTTCGGCGCGCGCAGCGCGGTTCTGAGCCGGCGACGTGGACCGCCCTGCGAATGACTCTTGGCACGACGCCGAGTTGCTTTGGCGGCTCAGGGGATCAGCGCCGCAAGCGCTACGTTGCCGACTGCTGCTGCGCCGCGGCGCAGCCACCAGAGGCGTGGCTTGGGCGGCACGCAGATGAGCGGCTCGGCCTCCAGCGGCCCGGCCGACGTGACTGGCACCGCCAGCGGATCGATCGACTCGCCATCGAGCATGGTGCCAATACCGTGCGCGAGGTGCGTGCGTCCGTAGTGCATTAGCATCGCCCGCGGCGACAGCGCCGGTGAGACCGCGAAGCCCGAGAGCAGCTCCTGTCCTGGAATCACGGGCCGCTGGAGCGCCAGGAACGGCTTCGCGAATCCGGCCACGTTGAGCGAGACGAAATACGTCGTCGCTTCAAAGACGCCGCGTCCCCATGGTGGAAGGCGCGACGAGAGTGAGGCCCGCAACGTGCCGATGCCTGGGAACATCGGACCCGATACCGACCACCACCGCCGCTTCCGTTCACGCAGTGGAATCGTCAGGTCCGCCGTGACGCCATCGTCCCGGCGCGCGACGCTGATGTCCGCCAGCGTGAGCGGCTCGAAGACGCCGATGTCGTTGATTCGCGCGAGACTGCGCCGCAGCTGTCCGACGTCGAGCAGGTCGCGCTCGTAGATCGTCAGGGCGCGGCGGAGCGTGGAGTCGTTGATCCCGGAGTGGCCGGTGAAGTTGATGCGCCCGACCGCATGAGCGGATCCCACCCAGATGCGCGCGGTCAGGTCCAGCGGCCCGCCCGTACCAGCGGACTCCACTTCGGCAGTGAAATCGAGGCGGCCTTGCGCCTCGGCGCTCCGCCGCAGGTCGAGCAGGCACGCGCACAACTCGTCCACCGCCGAGGGGCCGGAAAAGCGCACCTCGCGCAGAGGAACTGCCGACTGGCCAGCCGCCGCGGCCGGAGCGATGAGGGCCAGGCACAGCGCCAATGCGGCGGATTTCATGTCCCTTCAGTTAGATGTCCCACGTGAGCGTTCGGCCGTTCCGACGGCTCGATTGATGAGTCCCGCGGTTTGCAGTCGCTGGACCTGCCTCAGGCATGACACAAGTCGGTCCGACTTGGCGCAACGGCCTCTGCGTAGACGCCCGAAACAAATCCCGCACCGGTGAGAACGGGAACGAGGCTCCAACGGTAGGCAGGCGTGGCAAGCACCATCTGCGGCCGATCGTAGCGTCCTTCGCCCCCTCGACAGAGGTCGTGCATCGGACCCAGCGCATCAAATCTGCTCGAATGTGCCCGGAACGACGTCCCGTTTTACGTGCGGCGCCGCGCCTCTGGTTGAGGTGGCCATCTCTGCCGATAAGGGATAACGTGAAACCCATGCTTCGACCGACCACATGCGGAGTCGTGAGTGCACTGCTGGTCATGCTGGCGCCCCTGGGCGCGCAGAGCCAGGAGAGCGAAGCGCCGCAGACGTTCCGGAGCGCCATCGACGTCGTGTCGATTCAGGCCACGGTCCGCGATTCGCGCGGCCGCATGGTGCACGGCCTCACCGCGGCGGACTTCGAGGTACTCGACAACGGCCAGCGGCGGCCGATCCTCGAGCTCCGCTCCGATCAGGAATCGCCGCTGAGCGTGGCGATCCTCGTCGACATGAGCGGCAGCATGCGGATGTCGGGGAAGATCGACATGGTCCGCCAGGCCTACGACTCAGTGCTGGTGCAGCTGGCCAGCGGGCGCGACGAAGCGGCGGTGTTCACCTTCGACTCGTCGCTCCACGAGCGGATTGGTTTCACCGACGACATCAAGACCCTGAAATCAGCGCTGGCGGATTTTCAGCCGTTCGGGTCGACATCGCTGTATGACGCCGTCGCCGGGACCGCACGGCACGTCACGGCGCGCACCTCGACACACCGGGCGATCGTCGTGCTGACCGACGGCATCGATACCAGCAGCAGCCTTACCGCGGGAGAAGTGTCCGGGCTCGCGAGCGCGATCGACGTGCCCGTGTACATCGTGGCCACGGTCGCGGCGCTGGATCAGAGGCAGATGCTCGATGCGGTGCGGCGGCCGGTCGCGTCTGATGCCGCCGATTTGCGCGATCTCGCGGAATGGACCGGAGGACGCCTGGTGTTCGCGTCCACATTTACCGAGTCGGTGACGCTCGCGACCAGCATCGTGCAGGAGCTTCGACAGCAGTACGTCCTGGCGATCGAGGCTGCGCCGGAGCGTGAGTGGCGGCGGCTGGAAGTGCACGTCAAACACCCGTCCGCGACGGTGAAATCGCGGAGCGGATACTTCGGCAGCTGACGCGCGACGCTCCGAGGGCCGGGCGCCGGCCTTCAGGGTCCGTTCGCCGCGCTCAGGCACGGGGCGCCGGACAACGTCGAAAGAAGAATCAGCGGGTTCCTGCCACGCTGCTCGGTTGAATGCGGCTGCCCCCTGGGAATCACGGTCAGCGATCCCGGGGAAATCGTCAACATCTCCTCGTTGACCCGAATCACACCTTCGCCGGCGACGACATAGAGCATCTCATCCAGATCGTCGTGGGTATGCGCGGCCAGCGAATCCCGCAGCTGCAGAATCCTCGTCGTGGCGGCGGCGGTGCATCCGACCACGGATTCCTTCAACGGATCACGGCCGATGTAGTTCTTTTCGAGGAACTGCGGAATCGACAGGTTCGCGGGCGGTCCGCTGGCGACGACGGGTTCAGGCGCCGGTGGCGGAGGAGGCGGCTCCGGAGCGGGCGGGGGAGGCGGAGGCGCGAGCGCCATGTCGAGCGCCACGACCACCTCGGTTGGCTGACCGGCGCGGACCGTCACGTCACGCTCGAGGGTGATGAAGCCTTCGTGCTCGAATCGAAAACGGTAAGAGCCAGCGGGCACCGTGATGGCCGACATCCCCTTCGCGTCCGTTTGTGCCTGCAGGCCTGTCCCGCCGGAGACAGTGACGCGAACACCCTCCACAGCGTCACCGCTGTTGGTGCGAACGATCACCTGGGTTGGCGGCGTCGCGCGCGGACGGGGAGCCGGAGCTCGAGCCGCGTCTGGGCGGGAGGCTTCGCTGGCGCGGGCGCCTGAGCCAGCAGCGGGGCGATGATGACGAGGACGGCGACGCCCGTGGCCGCCGGCAAAAAGAACTTCTGCATCATCTGGTCCGACGGAGCAATAACGGTGCCGTGCTGACCTACAATCGACAAGGTTGACCGAAGATCCCGATCTTGTGGGGACAGACTGACGCGGAATCAGGCACTCTCTGGAAAGTCTTACATAACCAGCAGCTGATCCGTTTAGACCGGTTTCCGATACCGTGTAGCGCAGGTCTTTAGACCTGCGGCCGAATGCCCAGGGTGGGCAGGACTAAAGTCCTGCGCTACATCGATGCGAAAAACGCTATAGCCGGTTCGAGCTGAGGTGACGTCGATGAATCTTGCTCCACTCAGACGGCGCGCTCGCGGAACGGCGAGGCGATTCCGTCAGGCGCGGATGCTCGTCAGGGCGTTCAGCCATCAGCACCAGCCGGTGGCCGCGCACCTGATTCCCGTTCGCCGCTGCAATCTGTCGTGCACGTATTGCAACGAGTACGACGACCACTCGAGCCCGGTGCCGACGGGGGACATTCTCCGGCGCATCGATTTGCTCGCTGCTCTCGGCACCGGCATCGTCACGATGAGCGGTGGCGAACCTCTGCTTCATCCGGACCTCGACCAGATCCTCCGGCACGTTCGCGCCCGCGGCATGATCGCGACGGTGATTACCAACGGCTATCTCCTCACCGCCGCTCGCATCCAGCGTCTGAATCGTGCAGGGCTCGACCATCTTCAAATCAGCATCGACAACGTGCTGCCCGACGAAGTGTCGAAGAAGAGCTTGCGGGTCCTCGATCACAGGCTCAAGTGGCTCGCCCAATACGCCGAGTTCGACGTGACGATCAACGCCGTTGTCGGTAGCGGCGTTCGTGAGCCGTCCGACGCCGTCGTGATCGCCCGACGCGCCCAGGCCCTTGGCTTCTCAACCACCGTCGGAATCATCCACGATCAGCACGGCCGCCTGTCGCCGCTCGACGATCGACACCGGGCGATCCTGGAGGAAGTCGCCCGTCTCGGCAAGTCGCTGTTCGATTTCGCAAACTACAATCGGTTCCAGAAGAAACTCGCGAACGGCGAGCCGAACCAGTGGCATTGCCGCGCCGGCTCTCGCTATCTGTACGTCTGCGAGGATGGCCTGGTGCACTGGTGCTCGCAGCAGCGCGGCCATCCTGGCATTCCTCTCGAGCGATATGGCCAGGACGATCTGCGTCGTGAGTACCTACGTCGAGAAGGCATGCGCGCCGCTGTGTACAGTCGGCTGCGTGCATCGCGTCGCGCAGGTAGACGAGCTGCGTCAGAACCCCGAGGCCACGTTGCGACAGTGGTTCCCGGCGGCAGACCAGGGCGAACAATCGCGCCTGCCGCGCCCGATCGGCATTCTGATGTGGACGTTCGTGACCGGCGCTCGACGCGACTTCTTTCGCAAGGTGGCGCTGCGTGCTTTCGGGGCCGGATCCGCTGAGGACGCGAGCACGAGATGAAGATATGAGAATGCACACGTCATATGTCTTCGTGGCCGCCTTTCTGGCGGCGGGGATCGCGTCGACCGCGCAGGCGCAAGGCGGCCCGGCGACTCGCCCGGCATGCAATCTGTCTCACGCGTCCGGCGTCGCCCAGCAGCAACTCGTATCCGGTCAGCGTCAGCGTGCCTACAGGCTGTTCGTGCCGCCCGGCTATGACGGTCGCACGCGGCTGCCGCTCGTGCTCGATCTGCACGGCAGCGGCGGATCCTCGGCGGGTCAAGCGGGAAACAGCGGCTTCGAGATCGTCGCCGCGCGCGAGAGCTTCGCGGTCGCGACGCTGGAAGCCGTCAACGCCCGCTGGAACGTGCCGGTCGCCAACGAGCGGCCCGACGACGTCGCCTACGTTTCCGACGTCATCGATGACGTGGCCGCGCGCGTGTGCATCGACGCCGCACGTGTGTATGCGACAGGATTCTCCGGCGGCGGGCGCATGTCGTCGCTCCTCGGGTGCAGGCTCAATGGGCGCATCGCGGCGATCGCGCCGGTATCGGGACTGCGGTGGCCGGCGCCCTGCGCAGGGCGTCCGGTGCCGGTACTGACGTTCCACGGCCTGGCCGACACCCAGAACCCGTACGACGGGAAGGCTCCAGGCCGAGGCGCCGAGTGGCTGGAGAGCGTCCCGGACGCCCTCGCAGGTTGGGCGCGACACGATGGCTGCGACCTCGAGGTCGTTCTGGAAGATCCCCCGGGCCCGCTGTCGACCATGCGCTACGAAGGCTGCAACCGCAACGCCGAAGTCCGCATGATCCGCATCGATGGCCTTGGCCACTCCTGGACGAGAGAGGAAATCGATACGACGGCTGCGATCTGGAAATTCTTCTCGCAACACCCGTTGAGAGAATGACCCGCTCGCCGTACGTAGTGTCCGCCTTCAGGCGGACCACCACGGTCCGGCTAAAGCCGGACACTACGTACTCGACGCGTCAGGCAGGCGCCGAGAGCGGGCTGCCCTTGGGGACCACCATGAACACCAGCGCACGCGTCGGCCCATCAGGCCTCGCAGAACCGGCGGTGGTGTGAACGGCGCCAGACGGCTCGAAGAACGTGCTGCCCGCAGGCAGGACCTGCTCCGGCTCGTGGTTGATGGCGAAACGCATCTGCCCCTCCGCGATGTACCCGAGGACGGGTCCCGGATGACGGTGCCCCGGGCCTGAACTGCGCTGGCCTGGCGGGATGTTCAGTTCTACGAGCACCGCCTCGAACCCTTCGAGAGGACCGGTCAACGCGTGTCTCGCCAGTTCGGCGGGGGGACGTGGCGCGGGTGCTTGGGCATCGATGCGAATGGGCAGCAGCGATGCCGCCGCGATTCCGAGGAATGTCCGACGATTCTGCATGGTCATGATTTGTCCTTTCAATGCGCGGTGAAAACCCTGGTCCCCGGCCGGAACTGCGACCAGGCGAACCAGAATTGCGGCACGAGAATCACTTGTTTCAGTTGCGTGCCCTTCAGCGGCCCTTCGAGGCACAGCCCATACGCGTTCCATGTCGAGCGGGTTTCGCGATCGATCACGGAGCTGGCGTCGTCATTCGCCGCCTGAAACGTGAGCACCTTGCCTTTGGCGCGCGCTTCGTATGCCGTCGTCGTATCGGACGAGGGCTGATGGACGATGACAATTGGCAGTCCGCCGACGCGGTCGTTGACGACCCGTGCGATGCGCAGCTGCGAGAACGCGTACACCACGGTCTCGCGACCGACTTCGAGTCCGGCCACCGTTTCCCGCGCCGGCAATCGCGGGTCGAGAGCGAGCGCGCCATCTGGCGTGCCTTCGGGGCCCACGCGCGTGACGTCCTTGATGCGCCTGCTCCGATTGGCCATGCGCTCCGCGTATCCGGGCAAGGGCTTGAGCACCGTCGTGTGCGGATACCGTTTGCGCCACTCCGCCCATGTTGTGCGAACGGCCGGATAGAGCTTCAGGCGCGTGCCCTTGAGGGGACCGTCGATCGCTTCACCGCTGGCCTGCTGCCAGCTGGTACCGGTTTCCAGATCCTTTTGCACCTCGTTGGCGCCAACCATGCGGTCGTATTGGAAGTGCAGCGTTCGACCGTTCACCTCGGCGCGAAAGACCGCACCCGTATTACAGACTCCGCACCATGTCACCGAGATCGGCCCCTCTGGTAACTGGTCGAACACCGCGCCATGCTGCGCGAGGTCGCCCGCCGGGAACGCCTTGGCCACCTTGCCACTGGCGATGCCGAGCAGGATGTCATCGTCCTGAAGAAACGTGGCCTCCGATGCCGCTACGAATTCCGGGTGGTGGATGGCCGTGTAGGGCATCGGCCCCGGTGGGGTCTGAGCAAGGGCCGGTATCGCAATTCCATTACGAGCACGAGCATCAGGACACCGTCGATCCACCACTTCATGGTCTTCTCCTTTTCCCTCGCGTCGAGTTCGCGTCAGGCGCCCGTCGTGAGCCAGCTTCCGTTGGGCCACGCCACCATCGCTTCATCTGGGGCTTGTCAGCGGGCTGCCGGTGGGGATCACCATGAAGGCCAGGATGCGCACGGGCGCATCGGGGCTCGCAGAGCCGAACGTCGTGTGAAGAGCGCCAGACGGTTCGAAGAACGTGCCGCCCGCCGGCACGATCTGGTCCGGCTCGTGGTCGATGGCGGACCGCATCTGCCCGTCCACGACATACCCGAGGATGAAGCCGGGATGACGATGCTCCGGGGCTGACACGCCGGGCCGGAAGTTCAGCTCGACGAGCACTGCGTCGAACCCATCGAGAGAACCCGTTAGCGCGTATCTCGCCACCTCGCCAGACGGCCGAGGCGCGGACGTTTCGGGCGTCGACATCGGTTCCGGCCGCGTCGAGGCGGTCCAGAATGCCGCCAGGAAGAGCGCGACGAGCGCGACGAGCGCGACGGGCACGGGCACGCGAATCGAGCCGGTGACCAACCAGCCCAGCCACGACCCAGGCGCGCGGCGGGGACGCAGATGCGGCGGTGCATCCGGCGCCTTCCATTCGCGCAGCAGTCGATTCAGCTCTCGGTCGTCCATACGGTCCTCACGTGGTGATCGGTTGATGGCTCCGCAGCGGCGCCAGCATGCGGCGCAGGTTCTCGCGTCCGCGGTGCAGCCGCGACTTGACCGTGCCGACATCCGCGTCGACGGCTCGCGCGATCTCGGCGAGCGTCAGGCCTTCGTACTCGGCGAGGATCACCACCTCGCATTGCAGCGGCGGCAGCGCGCGCACGGCCCGGCCGACCATGTCGCCGACGTCGCCGCGCTCGAGGTCGAAGGGCTCCGCAACAACGGCGTCGTCGTCGAGCGGCTCGAAGCGATGTTCTGCCCTCCAGTGCTTGAGCGCGAGGTTCCGGGCAATCCCGAGCAGGAAGGCGCGCAGCGTCCCGCGCGCAGGATCGAACCGCCCGGGATGTCGCAGAAACCCCACGAATACGTCCTGAGTGATGTCCTCCGCCGCGGCCGGCGAGCGGGACATGCGCCAGGCGAACCGGTAGACGGCATCCTTGTGCTGCTCGAAGATGGCCTGGAACTCAGCGTCGGTCACGTGGCTCGTTGACTATTACCGGACGACCGCCCGGAGGATACGGGCTGGCCTGCAAGCATACCTGCGACCTCCCTCGTTCTAAGGGAGGAGGACTTATGAACCAACGCTTCGCCTATCTGATGGCTGCGGGCCTCGCGCTCGCCACCGGTCCGCACGCCGCGATCTCCAGCTTCACCGGAACCTCATTCGGTTGCGGTTGGGGAGGTCGACATCATCGACATCGTCGATATCATTGTGGGCGGCGCTCGTCTAACCACGTTACGCGCATGACCGGCGCTGGTACGTCGAAGCGCGGAAGGGGCGAGAATACGCCATTCGGCTTCGCAATCCCTACGCTGTCCGTGTGGCCGTGGCGCTGTCGGTCGACGGGCTCAACACAATCGATGCGCGCGTGACGACCGCGGCTCACGCCCGCAAATGGGTGCTCGGCCCGTACGAGACAGTCACCATCAGCGGGTGGCAGACGAGCCAGCTCGAGGCGCGCCGCTTCGAATTCACAACCGAGGCGCGCTCGTACGGTCAGGCGCTCGGCAAGACCGCCAACCTGGGTGTGATCTCCGTTGTCTTCTTCAAGGAGCGCATGGCAACTATCATGCGCGACAACCTGAACGACGACAGGGGCCGCGGGATGCCAGCCGCGCCGCCATCGGCGCAGCGGCAGCAAGAGGCTGCCTCGGGCGCTGGCGCGGCCAAGAGGGCCGACGACGAGTTCGCCGCCACCGGTATGGGCCGCCGGACCAACCACGCCGTCACGGAGGTGTGGCTGGACCTCGAAGACGCACCCGCGCAGACGGTCAACATCCGCTACGAGTTCCGTCCGCAGCTCGTCAGGCTCGGCATCCTGCCTCCCGCTCCCACAGCCGATCCACTGCAGCGTCGTGAGCGCGCGCACGGCTTCGAGCCGGGCTTCTCCCCCGAACCAACGCTCCAACGATGAGCGCGATGCTTCTGACCACCGGTTCTGATGCAGGGCCGCTGGCGAATCTCCCGGGAGCGGCGGTTGGCGTTAAACTGCGAGCCCGTGGGAACTCCAGTGCCGGGACGTTCCGAGAGCGTGGCTGCAGTGGTGAACGGGCTGCTCGTCGTGTTGTTACCGCTTGCGGCCCTGGTGGCCGGAAGCCGTATCGACCTCGATAGTAGCGACGCTTCGGTCACCGCCAATGTGCCTGGGTCTCCACGCATTGAGACAATGATTCCGATTCTGATGCGTACGACCTTGGTGTTGTTGCCTTTCGCATTGCTCGCCGGTTGGCGGACATGGGTCTATGCACGACGTTGGTGCGACCGGGAGGATCGAGGTTGGACGGGAGTGGCGGAGGCTGGAGCGTGCGGCTTGATGCTGGCGCTCCTGTACCTTGCGCCAGGAATTGTGACGCGGCCGGCTGAAGCACCTCCCTATGTGATTGCCTACGGGGGAGCCGCGCTGTTGTTGGGCGTGGTGGTGGGCCTGTTCTTGCGCACGACCGCGATTCTGGTTCTCAAACTCTTCAAACCGAATGGCCATGCTGTGTCTGTCAGTCAACTGTCCGGCGTCACGGGCTTTACGAGACGACGGTATGCGTCCGAGACCAGTGTCTCACGGCACGTACGTGGGGTCCGGCTTCAGCCGGACCGTGCACTGGTCTCGCCTGAAGGCGGACCCCACGTACACTAGATCGTCATAAAACCGCTCAGAGAACGTCCCTTCCGTCGGCCCGCGGGTGTCCTTGCCGATCTGCCTGATCGCGCCGAGGTGATAGGCGAAATGAGCGATGCTCGCGATCATGCCGGTGAACTCGACATCGGTCACCTCGCGGCCGGACTTCAGGACCTGCAGCCACCGATGCGCCTCGTCACGTAATCCGTCTCGGATCTCCTGCCAGGCGGGGAGGTCGACGCCGGACGTCTTCCATGCCTCGTCCCACGTGGCATCTGCGAATGGATCGCCGCCTTCGACCGCCCATCGGTTCATCAGCGAAAGCCCGTAACGCACGTGCTGCGCATGCGCCGCAATGGTCGCCCCTCCGTTGACCGAGCGGGATGCGTCCACCGCCGACAGCTTGTCGAGCGATCGCAGTAGCCCCACGTCGCCAGTATTGAGAACGAACGCATCCTTCTGGCCGTGGGTGCCGTCGACGAGCTCGGAGAACAGGCGCGTCAGCGCCGGCGCCGCATTGGTTGTGTGCACGAGCCCTTCCTGACCTCTCCCTCCGGCCACGTCTACGCCGGCTCCATGCTCTTGCTCCTGAACACCGCCGCCGCCGCCGGGGATCTCAGGAACGTGATCCACGCCCTGGCGGCATCAACCGACTTCGCCCCAACCTGCATCCCGCTCGAGAAGACCGTCACGTTCTGGATGTCGGCCGGTAGCGGGCCCACGTAGTCGATGCCCGGAAAATGAGCCAGCTCGCTGACCTGCTGGAAGCCGATCTCGACTTCACCACTGGCGATAATGCCGCCAACGAACACGCCGGTCGGCGTCTGCTTCAGCTTCGACTGAATCTGGTCCGCGATGCCCAGCCGACGGAACAGGTCGGCGAGATAAACGCCGCTCGGGCCGGTCGAGTAGCCGATCGATTTGGCCGCGAGCAACGTCTTCTTCAGGGCCTCGGTCGAGTGAATGTCGGGTTTCGGGGCGCCGGCGCGCACGGCCACCCCGACGCCCGATCTGGCGAGATCGACCCGGCTGCCTGGCGCGACCTTGCCGGACTTGATGAGGTCGTCGATCGCCGGGCCCGCCATGATCAGCAGGTCGTAGGATTCGCCCGCGGCAATGCGCTTCTGCGCGTCGAGCGTCCCCGTGAAAGTCGTGGTGACCTTGTGCCCTGACGCTTTTTCGAACTGCTGCACCAGCTCCCGATACGCTCCCTCGACCGCCTGCGTCGACAGGACCTTGATCTCAGCGGCGTGGACGGCCGTGGGCAACAGCAGAGCGCCGAGCGCAGCAACCACGATGCGGGTTCTCATGATGTCCTCCATCCGGTCAACGGGATATGCTGGTCAGCCTACTATTAGTTGAGCGGACTCGGATCGAGCATGTTCATGGAAAATCGGAAAGGAGCCAAGCGTGGAACTCGGCGCGTTTTCGAAGTGGAGCTGCAGGAGGCGGACGAAAGCACAACGGGGCCCGCCAGCTTCGTCGCCGTGGACCCCGATGGCAATCCGATCCTGGTCGACCAGCATGTGTGAGCAGGTCGACGCAGGGAGCGCCCGAGCGCGTTCGCGCTACTGCTTGCGATAGCTGCTGTCGGGCGGCAGGTACGAACCCGTACCGGGCGCCGGCGCCGCCTCCTGCACCACCGGGTGCGTGAGGGTGCCGATGCCGTCGATGGTCGCCACGATCTTGTCGCCCGCCTTCAGGAACACCTGCTTGCCGCGCACCGTCGTCCCCATGCCGACGCCCCCCGACGTGCCCGCGCCAATCACGTCGCCGGGAAAGAGCGTGACGATCGAGGAGGCGTATTCGATCACTTCGTACAGCGAGTGAATCATGTCGCCCGCGGTGCCTTCCTGCATCTGGGTCGTGCCGACGCTGAGTGTCTGGCGAAGGTTCTTCATCGGATCGCCGTAGAACTCCTTCGGGACAATCCACGGTCCCATCGGCCCGAACGTATCGTGGCCTTTACCGACGAACCAGTCGGAACCGGAGGAGAAGCCCCCGGGCGGCCGGCCGCCGCGATCCGAGATGTCGAGCATCACCATGTAGCCGAAGATGTGATCGGCCGCCTTGCCCGCCGGGACGTATTTCGCCGAGCGGCCGATGACCGTCGCGAGCTCCACTTCCCAGTCGATGCGGTCGCGTCCGTACGGCAGCATGATCGGATCGCCGTCGCCGATAATCACGCCGTCGGTCGGCTTGAGGAACATGTACGGCACGCCGCGGTTCGCCCGCCGTGCCGCGACCGCCTTGGCCTGGGCTTCCGCGCCGCCGCCGCCTTCGCCGACGTGGCTGAAGAAATTCACGGCGGTGTTGAGGATCTTGCGCGGGTACTGAATCGGCGTGAGGATCCGGACCTGGGCCACGTCGTGGATGTAACGCGGACGCGGGCTCGCCGCCAGCCGCTTGTTCGCCGCGATGTCGTTGGCGATTTCGTAGAGCCGGAACTTCAGCCCGTATTCGTACTGGCCGATCAGATCCAGCATGGTGTCGGGCATCGGGACCCGCGGATAGAGCGGATTGCGCTCGAGCTGCCGGTTCGCGGCTTCGAGCTCCACGATCATCTTGTCCTGCAGCACCATCCCGATCTTCTGTTCGCCTTCGATCTCGAACGTGCCCAGCTTGAACGGCTGGCTGCTCGTCGTCGCTGCGCCGATCTGACCGGACAACGGGACGCTGGCTGCGACAGCCAACACCACGAACACGCCAAGCTTCAGGATCAGTCGTCCCATCGCATCACTCCTTGGGGCGCTAATGTGATTCAGGAATCGCGGACTGTCAAGGTGAGTTCGCGGTAATTGCCGCACGCTGCGCGCGACTACCTGATATCTGGTAGATCGCGGGACGGACCTTCGGACCTTCTACCTGAGAAACATGATCATTCGTGCGGCCACCGCCACGCTCGTCCAGAGCGCGAGCGAGATGACACCCACGAGCATGCTCCAGAAGGGCCCGACGCGCGCCTCGTCGGCCATCGTCACTTTGTGGCGAACGGTCGCGGTGAAGATCATCGCCGCAAGCAGGATGTACATTTTCAGCCAGAAGACGCGATTGGTGTACTGCGCCATGGCCGTCCCTGTGAGCGCAATGAATCCTGTGACGAGCAGCCCCATGAAGCCGCCGACGAGCCACGGCAGCGCGGCTTTTGCCACCTGCTTCAATGGCTGTTGTCTCATGCCCGTGTTCAGCAGCCGCAGATCGACAAGCGCGAGGGCCCCGATGAAGGTGACCATCGATAGCAGGTGCACCAGGTTGTTCACCGGACTGACGTACGCGCTCTCGCGAATGTATTCGCTGAGCGGAAGGCGGTTCATCCACAGAAAGATCGGCTCGAGAGACATCGGGCTCGGCTCCTACTGGTAGGTCAGCCAATCGTAGGCGGTCAACCGTCCGAACACCACGACCGCCGCCCACAGGACGATCGACAGGATGCCGGCCAGTCGGGCCCGGAACGGCGGCACGGGATCGTTATCCCACCTGGCCACCGAGCGGTAGGTGGTGAGATGAAACGCCACCGCATTCACGCCCGCCAGGCCCATCATCACGAACTTCGTCCAGAAGAAGACCTTGCCCCAGTACTGCAGGGGCTGCATGTAGAACAGCAGACCGCCCGTGACAAAGGACAGCACCAGGCTGAGCATCTGCCAGGGGAACAGGCGCTTCTGAATCTGGGAGACACGCGTCTCCACATGCGCCAGCCCGGCCAGGCGCAGATCCATCATGAGAATCAAACCCGCGAAGAACAGCATGCCGACGACATGCCCGGCGAGCAGGTAAGGGTAGCCGTAGTCCGATTCGCGAAGGGCGGTCGCGGTTGGCAGCGCTTCCAGCCACTCGAACAGGTTGTGGAGTGTTGTCAATGGAAAGTGGTCCTCGGCGAGCGATCGTATCGTTGAGGAGGAGATCCCCGTTGTCAAGCAGATTCATGGTCTCGGCGAGGCCCGCAAACCCTCGTCCTCGATCGAGAGGCGAAGTTCCCGGGACCCCGGACGTGCCCGCGCACCCGCCAGGCGATATGTGTGTTGAAACACATATTGCGGTGTGGTAGCCTCCGGATCATGGGCGCGGCCCTCGAACGTCGACTCAAGATGCGGCCCGTCGCCGATCCTGTCATCGAAGGCATGCTGAACCTGCTGGTGACCGGCGCGGCCCTGAACCAGCAATCCGAAACGTTGTTCGGCAGGTTCGGCCTCACCTCGAGTGGATACAACGTGCTGCGCATCCTGCGTGGCTCGCCCGAAGGACTGCCTCGCGGGGAGATCGGGCAGCGGATGGTCAACCCGTCGCCGGATGTCACACGACTGATCGATCGGCTGGTGCGGCGGCGGCTGGTCCGGCGGACGCGCGCGCGCAGCGACCGACGTGTGTCGCTGACCCGGATTACGGCGAAGGGCGTCGAGCTGCTGGAGCGCGCCGGGGCGGCCAACGTCGAACACCGCGCGCAGCTCGCGGCCCGGCTCTCGGAAGCCGAATGGCGGCAGGTCAGCCGGCTCTGCGAGCGGGTCTACGGGGAGACGCCGTGATCGTCGCAGGCCATATATGTGTTTACACACATAAATCGGTGTCGCAGCAGACCAGAATGTGCGGAGCCGGAACGCTCCGGGAAAGGCTCTGATCATGTCGGTTCTCACACCCGCCGCCGCAGCCATCCTGTCGGTAGTGACCGGCATCGGACTCTTCGCTGGCCGATCGGTCGCCGCGGCGCCGTCGCATGCGCACGGCGCTGACCTCCCGCTCGTCGACACCCACGACAACCGGCAATCGGCCGGGAAGCGGAATGGCGGCACGCTGCGAATCGCCCTCCGCGCCGGGCGCGGACGCTGGCAGCCCCAGGGCGATCACGCCCCGAGTTGGGAGGTCGAGGCCTTCGGTGAGGTCGGTGGTCCACTTCAGGTACCCGCCCCGCTCATCCGGGTCCGTCAGGGCACCACGGTCGTCGCCACCGTCCGCAACGACCTCGACAGGCCGCTGCAAGTCCACGGACTCTGCGCGCGCGACGGTTCACCCTGCCTTCCGATTGCCGTGCCACCGGGCGAGGCGCGGGAGGTCCGGTTCGACACCGGGACGGTAGGCACGTACTACTACTGGGCCACGACCACTGGCATGCCGCTCGCGTTTCGGGCGTCGATCGACAGCCAGTTGTCCGGGGCGCTGGTCGTCGACCCCGCGGACGGCGCGGTGGACGACGACCGCGTGCTGGTGATCTCGGAATGGACAAATCTGACGCCTGAGCAACTGCAGGACGTGGCGGCGCAGGCGGATCCGGGCGCCGCGTTTCTGAAGCTCAAGCCCACGGTCCTCTTCACGATTAACGGACGCGCGTGGCCATACACCGAGCGCCTCACCTACGACCTGGGCGTGCGCGTGCGCTGGCGCGTCGTGAATCTGAGCTCGCAGGTGCATCCCATGCATCTCCACGGCTTCTACTTCGAGGCCGAGCGGCTGGGTGACGGGATGCGGGACGAGGCCATTCCCGCGGACCGGCGGCCGCTCGTCGTGACACAGCTCCTCGCGCCCGCGGCGACGATGAGCATGTCGTGGACACCGGAGCGCGCGGGCAACTGGCTGTTTCACTGTCACACCATGGTCCACGTCTCACCGACCCTGCACGTCGACGGCTCACCGCGATCGCAGGAGGGGAGCGGGCACGACGATCACCTCGGAGCGGGCATGACCGGGTTGGTCCTGGGCATCACCGTCCGCGGACCCGACGATCGTCTGGAACCGTCAGCCGCGCCGACGGGCACCACCCGCCGGCTGACATTGCTCATGGAGAGCGAGCCGCGACGGTTCGGCGAGGCGCCGGCCCTGGGCTTCCGGCTGGCGGAGGATCCGGTGCCGGGGCCCGTGCCAATCCCAGGTCCGACGCTCGTGCTGAAACGCGGAGAGCCCGTCGAAATCATGGTCGTGAACCGCCTGACGGAAAGCACCTCGATCCACTGGCACGGCATGGAGCTCGAGAGCTACTACGACGGGGTTCACGGATGGAGCGGGTCGGGGCGACACCTGACGCCGCTGATCGCGCCGGGAGGAACCTTCGTTGTGCGCTTCACGCCGCCTCGTGCAGGCACATTCATCTATCACACTCACCTGCACGACAATCGGCAGCTCACTTCAGGCCTCTACGGCGCGATGCTGGTCGTCGAGCCGGACGCCGCGTTCGACGACACCGTCGACCACGTGTTGGTGATGGGGCGAGGTGGTCCCGCGCTCGACGCACCGGCCGTGATCAACGGTCAGCCCGCGCCGCAGATGGTCTGGACAGCCGGCACGCGTCACCGCATCCGGCTGATCAACATCACACCCAACGATGTGCTGGCGATCGCGCTTCGCACCAACGCCGCGCCCGTCGAGTGGCGTCCGCTCGCGAAGGACGGGGCGGAGTTCCCCGCCGCTCGATCGCCGATTCCTGCCGCTCAGGTAATCGGGGTGGGTGAGACGTACGACTTCGAATACGAGGCGCCGCGGGGACGCCAGACCCTGTGGCTGGAAGTGCGGAGCCCCGGGGGCAAGTGGCTGGCGCAGGGCCAGGTGATCGTCAAGTAACGGTGGGCGGGGACGCAGTCGGGAGCCGAGGGCACGGCCCGACGGCCGATGCTAGAATCGGACGCTGAGCCCTCAACTGGCCTGTCTGTTGCTGCGAGCCACCCAATGAGCCACAACCTGCTTCACACAAGGCGGTGGGCACGACAGCGCACATCGCGCCAGACGACGTCTGGTTCATGCCGCAGGGCCTTGCTCGGTTGGGCCTGCCTGGCGACTCTGCCGGCAATGCTGATCGCCCAGGGGCCGCAGGGGGCGCCCAACGAGTTACCCGCCGCTGCCACGACGCGGCTGGCAAAGAGCCTGGCCGAATCCACAGCGCATGCGAAACACGTATGGCGCGATACGGGGCCGCGCAACGAGGACGGCACCGTCAACGCGTATATCGAAATCGCGCGAGGGGATCGGCGGAAGTGGGAATTCAACATGGGCGCGAACACGCTCGCCATCGATCGCATCATCCCCGAGGACGTCGGGGGCTATCCGATCAACTACGGGTTCGTGCCGCAGACGGTGTCGTATGACGGCGACCCGTTCGATGCGCTGGTGCTCGGTCCGGCGATTCCTGGCGGGCAGTTCGTTCGGGGGGCTATTGTCGGGTTGATGTTCATGGAAGACACCGGGGTGCTGGACGCGAAGGTCGTGCTCTCGAGGTTGGGACCAGACGGGCGTCCGATCGATCAGCTGACCGAACGCGATCGTCAGGAGGTCGCCGCGTATTTCCAGCGTTACAAGCAGCACGAGTCCAAGGTTACCCGCGTGCCTGGCTGGGGCTCAATCGCGGAAGGCCTCGCTCACGTGATGACGACGCACGCTTTCTTCCGGGAGTGCCGCCGGCCTTCCGATGCGCCATGCCGGGTGATGCCCTGAGCCGGGTGATGCCGTAGGGCGGGTCCTTCTGGACCCGGCCTACTTTGTGATGCGAACGACTACGGCGGTCATGTCGTCGCCCGGCGGGCCGTCCCGCCGGAACGCCGCGACGGCCTCGAAGATGCCATCGACAATCGCCTGGGCAGGTTCGGCGTGGAGCCGCTGGATCGTCTCGATGATGCGCGCAGCGCCGAATTCCTGGCCCGTGAAGTCGTTCGCCTCGGATATACCATCCGTACAGAACACGTAGAGATCCCCTCGAACCAGGTCGATGGTGCGCTCTTCGTAAACCGTCTGTGGTACCAGGCCGAGCGGCACGCCAGGCAGTTCGATCGCGGCCGCGGTGCCGTCGCTCCACTTGATCGGATACGGCAGGCCCGAGTTGGCGATCGTGAGCAGCCGTCGCTTGAAATCGAACGCGGCGTAGCAGAGCGTGCAGAAGTATCCCTCCAGCTGACGGTCGTGCAGGATCGTGTTCATCGCCGCCAGCACGTCGGCCGGCTTGGATCGAACCGTCGTGTACCGGCGCCGGAAGGTGCGCGCGCGCACCAGTTCACCGACAAAGGCGCCGTACAGGGCGGCTGGCACGCCCTTGCCCGAGACGTCGCCGACTGCAACGACCAGCGTGTTCGGATCCGGCGTCAGGAAATCGTAGAGATCGCCGCCGATGTGACTGGCGGGCTGGAATCTGGCCGCGACTTCGACGCCCTGGTGCTGCCTGGGAACCTCCGCGGGCAGCAACGCCATCTGGACACGGCTCGCGAACTGGATCTCCCGTGCCAGCCTGTGCTCGCGCGTCCCTGACGGTTTCGTACAGCCGCGCGTTGTCGATGGCGACAGCGGCCTGGCTGGCGAGGATGCGCAGCATGTCCGCGTGCTCGGTGGTGAAGGCCGCCAGTTCCGGGCTTTCCAGGTCGAAGACGCCGATGCACCGATCCTTGAGCAGCAACGGGATGACCAGCTCCGATCGCACGTCGTCGACCACGGCGATGTATCGCGGATCGGCCGACACGTCGTCGACGAGCACGATTTCCTTGTGCTGCGCGGCATAGCCGACCAATCCGCTGCCGACGTCGATGGTCAGCATCGTCGTTCGTTCCCCGTACTGAAGCGCCACTTTCGGCTCGAGCTGATTGGTCGCTTCGTTGACGAGCAGGATGCCGAACGTCCGGTAATCGATGACGCGCTTGGTGAGGATCGCGATGCGGCTCAGCAGCTCTTCCAGATCCAGAATCGCCGGCTACCTCGCGGGCGATCTCGGTCAGCGTTTCGAGCAGGGCGGTGTGATCGCGCTCGCGCTCGAACAACCGTGCGTTGACGATGGCCTGCGCGACGTGAACGCCAAACTGCGCCAGGATGTCCTCGTCGCGTTTGGTGAAGGCGCCCGCGCGGTCGCTCAGGAGGTTGAGAGCGCCGATGACGCGATTCTTGTTGCGGAGCGGAACGACCAGCTGCCCCTTGACGCCGGCGACGGGCCCCCGATACCGCGCGTCGTCGTGCACGTCGTTGACCAGTATGGGACGCTGTTCCGAGACGGCGGTCCCGACGATGCCCTCGCCGACCTTCAGTCGAAACGTCCGGACGACCTCGTCGGGATATCCCTCTGCGTAGGCAATGTGGAGCGTCTCGGACTTGTGGTCGAGGAGGTAGACGGCGAACACGGTAAAATCCGTGAGCCGCGCGATCAATCGGGGAATCTGGCGGAGCAGCTCGTCAAGATCGAGAACGGACGTGACTTCGCGCCCGAGCTCGAACAGGGTGGCGATGAGCTCCTGATGCTGATGGTCGTGCTGATCGGCCAAGGTTCAGTAGCATACACTCGCCCCCGGGGCCGGAGGCCGAGGCTTACGGCACGGCGACCTTCGTGCTCTGGCTGGACACGCATTGCCATCGGCCGTCGCGCAGCACGAAGACGTCCACGTACCTGAACGTCAGCGCGACCCTGCTTCCCTGGCTGATGCCGACGACGTGCTGCGACATCCAGACGACGGCCGTGTTGCCGTAGATCTTCACCAGGAAATCGTCGAGCGTGGACGATTCGATCTGGCTGTCGAACCCGGCGGCCAGCGAAAGCTCGTGGGTTTTGTCGCCGCGCGTGCCGTCACTGTAGATGGCGATGAACTCGTCGGCCAGGATCGTCGCGATGAACTCGGGGTTGCGTCCGCGAAAAGCCGCATCCCAGTCGCGCTCGATCTGCTCCAGGATTTGCTGATCGGATTTCACCTCGCGGGATTGGGCGGCGAGCGGGGCGGTCATCCAGAGCACCGCGAGAAAGCCGGTGAGGAGACGGCGAATCATGGTTCCTCTTCAGGCATTCGCAGCCTGGGCCAGCGGCACCGACCCGACAAATGTTGCCAGCTGCGCAGCGAAGATGGTCGCCAGCGCACGTACCGATTCCCGCTGCTCGCCGCCCTGCCGCAACTCGACCGCGAGCACACCCCCGCAACCCGCCGGCGTCAGCAGCGGTACGACCACGGCGCCGCTCGCCAGATCGCTGCTGTTGACGATGCGCGTCTCGCCCGATCGAAACGACTCGGCGGTCGCGTTGTCCGTATCGCGCCCTACCTCGGGCAGCCTCGCGAGCACGTCGTCGGGATACCCATAGGCGAGCGCGGGTTTCAATGCGGTCGTCTCAGGATCCCAGACCCACACGACCAGCCCGACGGCACCGAGGATCCTGCCGGCGCGCTCGAGCAGAGGCGCCACCTCGCGTATCTCCAGTACCCGGGCGAGCTCGGTACACAGATGCGCAATCGCCGACAGCTCGATCTCCGGCTGAGTTGGCGCTCTCGCCGGCTCGGGGCTGACGATGCAGGCTTCCGCCGCGGGTGCAGCGGGGGTTTTGCTCTCCTGCACAGCGTGCACGACCCGCTCCTCAACCACTCGATCAACCTGCTCCTGAACCGCGTGCGGCCGAACGACCTGCTCCTGAACCACCTGCTCCTGAACCACCTGCTGCTCAGCGACCAGTTCCTGAACCATCCGCACGCCCTGCTCCTGTACGACCTGGCGAAGGCGGGGAAGATTACGTATGGTCGAAGCGACCAGACACTCCAACCTCGTCGGCGGCCGTTGACCCGGAGACTCGCGTTCGATGCCCGGCGCCACATCCGCGCCGGCGTCTATCGGCTCCGGGTAGAGGTCGAGGAACTCGCGGACGACGGCGTCGGGCTCGAGGTGGATGAGCTGCGCGTAGGCGCGGACGAAGGATCGGCGGAAAATACCGGCCGGCCAATGCGACACGTCGTCCCGTTCCAGACCTTCCAGCAGCGACAAGCTGATCTTCGTCTGGTCGGCAATCGCAGCGAGGGCGATCTGTTGGCGTTCACGTTGCTGGCGCAGTCGGGCGCCGAAACTCTCGGTCATGGAGCAGACCTCGCGGGCCAAGGAAAAGAAGGCCGGACGCAATCGCGTTGGCGTTTATCGAAGGGAGTCGCTGGCGGTTCTCATAGCCCATGAGGGACGGTCGCCCCGCACAGCCTCGCGCGCGCGAGGCGGCCCCGTGCGGTTGGGGCTATGAATGCCGTCCGAGAGTAGCAATATGTGTGGCGCGGCGCAAGCCTCGATTGCAGCTGAATCGGCGGAAGAATCCGACGCTATTTCTTCCGCACCATGTCCGCGACGGCGTCGTAGTGGAAGCGGACGAAGCGGTGGAGTTCGCTTTCGAGGATGCGCTCCTGGTCGCTGTGCGCGCCCGAAGCCTTTCGGGGCGTCCTCGGCGTCGGTGGCGGGTCCCACGCCGTAGCACTGGATGCCCTTCGCGCGCACGTACGCCATGTCGGTTGCGCCCGTGCTCATCGTTGGGAGCGTAATCGCCTGGTAGTGCCGCGTGATATTGGCCTCGAGCACCTCGAACGCTTCCGTGTTCAGGCCCGTCGTGCCACCGGGCCGCGTGTCGCGGACGGCAAATGCCACGTCGATCGACGGATCATTGACGATGGCCTTCACCTCTTCCAGGAAGGCCTTCGGGTCTTCGTCGGGCAGCACGCGCACGTCGAGGGTGGCCACGGCCTCCGAGGGAATGACGTTGACGCGGTAGCCTGCGCTGAAAATGTTCGGCGACACCGACGTGCGAAGCATCGACGCGTGGCGCGGCTCGTTGGCGCGCAGGTACTCGTCGGCCGGGCTGGCCACTGTCGGGTCGGGGCTCAACACGTCCCGGTAGCGCGCCGCTTCCTCCGGCGTGGAGATGCTTGCGAGCCGCCTGAAGTACGCGGCCGTCGTCTCGTTCGGGCGAATCGGGGGCGACCACCTGCCGACCTTGGCCACGGCCTCCGAGAGCCGCACAATCGAATTCGACTCCAACGGGACCGATCCGTGACCGGCCACGCCTCGTGCCCTCAGCTCGATGGCGTACGGGATCTTCTCGAGCGACTGCACCGACGCGAACTTCACCTTACCGTCCTGCCGCGTGACGCCGCCGCCCTCCGCAAAGCAGTACTCGGCATCGATGGCGGAGAAGTGCTGATTGACCATGAACTGGATGCCGAGGCGCGTCGTGCCCTCCTCGCCAGCTTCGAAGAGCGCGATGACGTCGCGTTCGAGCGGCACATTCAGCCGCTTGAGCGTCAGCAGCGTCATCAGCACGGCCGTGACGTTGTCTTTGTCGTCGACCGTGCCGCGGCCGTAGACATAGCCGCCCTCGCGTGTGGCGCGAAAACGGCGGGTGCGTCCACTTCCTCGGGTCGACGTTGACGACGTCGGTGTGCGCCATCAGCAGCAGCGGACGCTTGCTGCCGTTGCCTTTGAGGCGCGCGACGAGTTCGGGCGGTTGGCTTCGAGCGCAAACACTTCGGCCGGAATGCCTTCCTGGTCGAGCACCTGCTTGAGGTAGTCGGCCGCCGGCTTCTCGCCGCCTGGCGGCGTGGCCGGCGGGTCGCTCGTGTCGAACCGCAGCAGCGCCTGGAAATGACGCATGGTCTCGTCTTCGGCCCTGGCCCAGTCGGGTTGCGCCGGCCCCTGTGCCGTCAGCGACGCCGTCGCGAGCAGAAGAAAGAGAGGTGCGGCTCTTCTCATTCTCGCATCGTAGCAGACGCGGCGGGCGCGGCCGTACACTGCTTGTTCTCCGATCGGCATCCACATCCCTGCGCGCGCGAGAGCTTTCGGGTCGATCGCTCCCCGAGCGGCGAGGGCGTGGCGACATCAGGGTTCGCGCGGCCAATCCCCGGCGTGCCGATGGAGGCGAACCTCAAGGGGATCAGCTTCGCCGTGGCCAATGCCAGCGGCTTCGTGGCGCGTGCGCGGGAAGCGGTGCAGCACGCAGGAGCGGCGGAGATCCTCGCGCTCATGCGTGGCTGACGCGCGCGCCGGCCGAATCAGTTGCTGCCCCACGCCATGAGATGTGCGGTGTGGTGCGAGCCTCGATGGCGACTATCCAGAAGCGGTGCCCGGCTGCCGTCCGCGCGCCCTCTGGAGGGGACCGAGGTAGTCGCTGGCAGTGACAACGAGGAGGAATTCGGCTCCGTGTTGCGATGAAACGGGTCCGTGATGGCTGCCGGCATCGGCATGATGGAAGTCGCCGGCTCCATACGACTGGCCCTCGATTGTGACGTCTCCGGCGAGCACGTAACACTCCTCGGCGCCGGAGTGCTGGTGAGCCGGGTACGTGACTCCCGCCCCGAGCCGGACGACGACCATCGCGGTATCACGGACGGTGTCGAGGGTGAGGAGCCTGGCGGAAACTGCCGTCCATCACCGGCAGCCATTCGCCCTCGGCCGCCCTGATCGAGAAGAAGGGGACGCGGCTCGGAAGCGCGCGCCAGCAGCGCGTCCTTCACCCGCGGCGATGGAGCCTCGGCTCTGACCATCGCCGCCGCCACTGCCGCGGCCGCGTCGTAGATCTCGGCAACGACGGCGCGCTCGTCGTCGGACGCATGCGCGAGCCGTGCCACGTACGCTCAGGCGTTCCGTCTTCGTCGAGCGCCCCGAGCGCGTCGAGCGCGGCGAGCTCCTCGAGATCGGACATGATCGTCATCTCTCCAGGTGCTGGAGCTGTTCGCGCATCTGCTGCATGCCGCGCCGCAGCCGGGTCTTCACGGTCCCGAGCGGAAGCCCGAACTTTGCGGCGAGCTCCGACTGGGTGTAGCCCTCGAAGAACGCCGCCTCGATCAACGTCCGATCGTCCGGCGACAGCGCCGAGAGCGCGCCGTCGATGGCGCTCCGCTGCTGGCCGACGATCGCCGTCTCGTCGGGCGCGCGGAATGCCGGTTCGGCAGGTTCGCTCGTCAGAGGTTGTGGTTCCTGATCGGGATGCGATCGCCGGAGGCGGAGGCGATCGATCGCGCGGTTCCGCGCAATGCGGACCAGCCAGGCAACCGGCGACCCGAACGCGGGATCGTACGTCTCGGCACGCTGCCACACCCGCAGGAAGACGTCCTGGAGGGCGTCCTCGGCTTCGGAGCGGTTTCGCAGAATGCGAACGATCAGGGCGAAGAGCAGCTGGGCATGGCGGTCGTACAAGTCGGCGAGCGCCGAGGCGTCCCGCTCCGCAATGCGCCGTAACAGGTCGCGGTCCATGAATTCCGGGCCCGCATCATGGCACAGACGGGTGCCGCTACCAAGGGTGGAGGCGCGACTTTATCTGACCCGTCATCCGTTGGCGCCACTTTGCCGTATTAGGATGTATCACGGTGTCCCACGACTTTCGAGAGCAGGCCGCATTGTTCGTCGTCGGAGCCCTCGACGAGGGAGAACGGGAGGCCTTCGTCGAACATCTGCGCACGTGTGCGGAATGCGCGGCCGAGGTGGCGGTGCACGGCGAAGTGACGAGCGCGATGGCCGAGGCTCTCCCGCCGCAAACGCCGTCGCCTCAACTGCGCGAGAGGATTCTTTCCGCAGCCGCTCGGCAGTCCGGGGTGGTCGCACACGCCCGGGTCGGGGGCCCGGCGCAGGCGCCCGCTCCGCAGCGGCCCGACGTTCGAACTCCTTCCCGCTCTATTGGCCCGTGGCTGGCGATGGCGGCGTCGATGGCCGTGGCCGTCGCGTTGGGCGCATATGCGCTGTCGCTTCGCAGCCGCGTCGGCGTCCTCGAAGCGCAGCTGGAGGAGGCGCAGCTTCGCGTGGCCGAGAGCGAACGGAAGATGGCCGGCGTGGTCCAGGCATCGGCTGTCGCCGACTCCAGGCTGGCGGTCCTCTCCGCCCCCGACATGACGCGGGTTGTGCTCGCGGGCCAGCCGCCTGTCGCGCCGCAGGCGTCGGGTCGCGCCTTCTGGAGTCCCACACGCGGATTGGTGTTGACGGCGTCGGGCGTTCCCGCGTTACCGCCAGCCAGGACGTATCAGCTTTGGCTCGTCACCGCGAACGCGCCGATCAGCGCCGGGCTGATCACGCCGGATGCCGACGGCACCGTGGACGCCCTCTTCATGCCACCTGTTCTTCCGTCGCCGCCGGTCGCGGTAGCGATGACGCTCGAGCCCCAGGGCGGCGTGCCGTCGCCCACAGGCGACAAGTACCTGATCGGGCTCGCCAACTAGCGCGTGTATCCTGCATAGTGGTGTCCGGCTTAGCCGGACCGCTGGCCGCTAGCGCACCGTCTCGTACCTGTTGCTCGCTTCCGCGAAATCCAGGTTCTCAGTGATCCGCGTTCCGTCCTTGCGAAACGCCTCCGTCAGCAGGCGTATCCTTCTCCTGGCTTCCGTCAGGTCTTCGGTGCCAAGGTTGACGTTGAGCAGGTCGATGTACCACGGCAGCTTGGCCTCGTCCAAGACGTAGGTCTCGACGATTTCACGGGCGATCGGCAGCGTGGTGTTCTTCGAGTTGTCATGGACGTCGCGGTTGCTGGCCTCGCGCAGCTTCTCGTACTCTTCGACGAGAAGCTTCGCAAACAGCTCGACGGTGACCCGGTCGCCCTCCTTGACACCGATCTCATCGTCGGAGGTCAGCGACGCGTTCTTATGAAGCCATTCCCAAAGAATGCTGAGGCGAATCTCGCCAGTCGCCATGTCCTCCATCAAGTACAAGACGTCGTCGTTGCCGAAAAAATCGGCTGGCTTCAGCGCCGCCGCCTGAAGTCCCTGTAGAAAGGCGTTGCCGTACTGCAGTGCCACGCTCAGGAGATCCCGGGCGCCTCGAACGGTTCGCGGCGCCGGTTCGATCAGGGTGAGACCGTCGGCGTCGGCCTGCGTGTAGGTGAGCGGCGGGAATTTCCGTCCGAGCTGGTTGGCCTCTCCGACCTTTTCCCACACCGGCCTGACGATGTGCACCATCTTCCAGTGGGCGACCCATTTGCCGCTCGCGCCCTCGCGCTGCTCGCGTTCGGCGCCGCTGATGGCCCTCTTCATCCCGCTCGTCACGCCGGCTTCCGATCCGACCGGAATGTTCGGCTCCATTCCGCCCTGCCAGAGGGCGTACTGCCCCAGCCGGTCCGGCGTGTTCACGGCGCGCCGCACGCGGTCCTCGTAGTTCCGCATGTAGCCGTACGTCATCGTGATGGCGTCGATGTTCGGATTGACGAACTGCTCGTCCCAGGCCATCGCATCGGAGACGCTGTTGATGTAGTCCCAGCGGCCGGTATTGAAGCCGACGAAGTGCGTGCCGAGGGCAGCGCGGATCTCCATCAGCTGGAAACACGCCTCGATCTGCTCGACGAGCACGTAGGCCTTGATGGTGCCGGCTGGAAGACCAACGTGCTGTTCGAGCGCCTCCAGCACGTCGCTCCAGAACGCGGCTTCTTCGGCGGTCTGGATCTTCGGCAGGTACAAGACCAATGACGCGCCGGACCGTCGCAGCTGCCGGTGGTTGTTGACGATGTAGAGCGTCGTGTCGACGATCGATGCGGAAAAGCCGGCGCCGCCGGCATGGCGCACCTGCCGGTCGTCGAGATGGAGCCCGCGCGCGCGAAAGATCTTCGTCGTGAAGTCGAGCTGCTTCGATCCAGTCGTCGATGATCGGCCGTCCGAAAAAATCCCGGGCCCACTGGTTCATTTCGGCGGCCACTTCTTCGGCGGCCTTCATGAACCTCGGGTCGCGATGGATGGCCAGGGTGAGGTTCCGCTGGTTGTCCAGCGACATCGTGGAGAGCTGCCCCAGCGCGTCTTCGCCATCGAACATCCAGCCGTCCGCGCCAGACAGCAGGGCGTACGCGACGTTGCGGATGCTCTTTTCCACGGGGGCGTTGGGCCTTGCGGCGGGGCCGGTGCCCTGAATCCACTGGCGCCGAAGGTCTGGCGGAATCTCGCTGCCGGTGAACGCCCCGCTTCGGGCGTCCGCCAACCTTGATCTGGGTCCGCGGGATGCGAGCCTCCGGATCGAGAAAGGCAATCCGCTGCCTGTTTCGGGCCCGCGCCATGCGCCGCTCCATCCGGGCGGCCATCAGCGCCTTTCGGTCGGCGTCGAGGCTGGCCAGAGCGCCGAGAGCCTCGACGGCCTCCTGCGTGAACACGTCCTTGTATGCCTCACCCAGATTGCCTCGGATTTGCAGCGTTCGTGATCCCATCACTACCTCGCTCCTTGATTCGGGAAGATTGATGGCGCCATTCTACGCGGGAGTCCGGAATCCCGTGACTCGCGCCCAGCCGGGAAGTCGGCGGCCAGGCAGCCTTTTGTACGCAAGCCACCGTCTTTGTCCCTGGTTTTGGGTTGACTAATCGGGAAACCGGACCAAACGCGCCGACTTTTCACCCCCGGCCCGCGGACTTGCGGCACACCTGTTGCCCCCGGTGATGCTGTGGCAAGCCTGAACGTCCTCGTCGTTGACGGCGAAAGCGACTTCGCCCTGCCGGTCGTGTGGTGCCTCGCACAGGTCCCCGGGCTCCGCGTGCACCTGTTGGCGCAGGATCGGTGGGCCCCCGCCAGCGCCTCCCGATACGTGGCGTCCGTCAAGACGTGGTCTGCGACTCGTGATTGGACGCTCGTGGATCAGGTCCTCGAGAGCGTCGGAGATATCGAGGCCGACGTGTGCGTGGCGGTCGGCTCTCCGGCGATTCGGCGGATCGGCCGTGACCCTAGAATGTGCGGGCTGCCGCTGGCGCCCATTCCTCCCGCATCCAGCTTCGACATCGCCGACGACAAATGGCGGCTCGCGTGTTTCGTCAAGCAGCGCGAGCTCCCGCATCCGGCGACGGTGCTGTGTTCTGCAACGCAGGCATTCGAGGATCGAATCCGGGTGATGCAGTTTCCGGCGCTGATCAAGCCGCGCCACGGCGGTAACGGCGCCGGCATCAGGCGATTCGAACATCCGTCGGAGCTGTCGAATTACCTCGAGGCGCATCCACAGGAGATCGGGCGCAGCATTGTTCAGACCGAGATCCGCGGCTACGACGTCGACTGCAGCGTGTTGTGCGAACGGGGGAAGGTCCTCGCTTACACGATTCAGACGGACTTTTCGAACGACTCGGTGCAGTTCCGTCCATCGGGCGGAATAGAGTTCATTCCGCACGAAGGCGTCATCGGTATCGTCAGACGACTCATGGCCGCGCTCGAGTGGAGCGGCGTGGCGCACGTCGATCTGCGGTGTGATGCGAGAACCGGCGACGTCGCAATCATCGAGATCAACCCGCGATTCTGGGGGAGTCTCCTCGGCTCGCTGCACGCAGGAATCAACTTTCCCCACCTGGCATGCCTCGCGTCTCTCGGGTTGCCCTCGCCAGCCACGGCTGTTCAGAGAACCCGCTACGTCGCAGGCGGAACCGCTCTCAGGCTGTGGCTTCAGAGGGGGACCCACGGTCGGCGCGCGGGATTCGCATTCACCGACACCGTCTTCCCGCACGCGCTGAAGGATCCGATGCCGCATGTCATCGAGGCGCTGGCAAAAACCGCCGGCACGGCCGGTCGGACCGGACGGCGGTTGGTCGACAGTTTGCCTGGGAACAGCCCCGGACGAATGGCCTGGGGCAATCCCGCGAAGTGGAGCTACCGGGCCGTTCGCGCGATGGTGGGGCTCGGCGCGTAGTAGCCCGTGCGGGTCCGCGCCACGCAGTTGACCCGATTGACGCGAACGGCGATGCTTCGCCAGCGGCCATCGCGCACCACGTTGGTCGGGGCGTATGCCACCAGGTACTGGGTGGCAAGCTCGCCGGCCACCTTCTGATAAATCGGCGTCAGTTCGTCCGCGCTCTCGGGGAAGAACGCCTCGCCGCCGGTTTCCGAGCGCCAGTCGCCGCAGCACGAACCCATTCGGCGCCGTCCGGCGCCGTTTCCCGCCGGCGTGCGAGCCGAGTCCGATCGTATAAATCACAGTCTGCGATCGTTTGGCGGCGTCGAGCACATCCTCGAAGTTCACGATGCTCTGCGTATCCTCGCCGTCGGAGACGACGATGATTGCCTGCCGGCGGACCTCTGCCGGGGAGCTGGTGTGCGCGCGAGCGAGATCCTTGAGGGCCACGTACAGCGCATTGAAAAGAGTGGTCGCTCCAGAGGCGCTCGCCTGTTTGACGGCGCGCTCCAGCAGGGCCTGGTCGTTGGTGAACGGCTGCAGGATGCGGACCTGGCTGTCGAAGTCGATGATGCTGGCGAAGTCGCGGGGCTGGAGACGTTGAACGAATCCAATCACGGCCGCCTGGGCGAGCGCGAGCTGGCGGTCCATGCTGGCACTCGAGTCGAGCAGCAACGAGAGCGAAAGGGGAATCCGTTCGGCTGAAATCATCGCGATCTTCTGCGGACGCCCATCCTCGAATACGACGAAGTCCTGGGGAGTCAGATCGCCAACCGGCCGGTTCGCTTGATCGCGGACGGTGACATTCAGCGAGACGATCGCCGTCTCGGTGTGAAAGGTCGCGCCGGACTGCGGCGCCTGCGCGGACGACGTCGCCGACGTTGCCGTCAGGGTGCTTCCCAGCAACAGCGCACCGAACAGGCGAAGCACGCACGGCCTTCGCATCGGCTGCATGATAGCCCTCCCGATGGCCCGGTGCCAACCGAAAGCGGCCGGGTCCAAAAGGACCCGGCCTACGCCACCAAGTTCAGTAGGGCGGGTCCTTTCGGACCCGCCGACAGCGTTCAGAGCCAGCCAGATCGCTTGAACCCGACGAACAGCCCCGCGCACGCGGCCACCATCAGGCCCATCACGATCGGATAGCCGTAGGTCCATTGCAGCTCCGGCATGCTGGTCGAAGTTCATGCCGTAAATGCCCGCGATCATCGTCGGCACCGCGATGATCGCGGCCCACGCGGCCAGCCGCTTCGTATCCTCGTTCTGCGAGACCGAGATCAGCGAAAGGTTCGCTTCGAGCGCCGTCGTCAGGAGCTCTCGAAGCGTGTCGATCATCTCGTTGACGCGCAGGACGTGGTCGTAAATGTCGCGGAAATACAGGCGCGTGTCATCAGGGATGACCGCGAAGTCGAAACGCATCAGCCGGTTACAGACGTCGACCAGCGGCGACACCGCGCGCTTCAGTGCGAGCAGGTCGCGCTTCAAGCGATAGATGTGCGCGGTCGTGTCGCGTGTGAAGCGCTTCCCGAAGATCTGCTCCTCCAGCTCGTCGAGCCGCTCTTCGAGCCCTTCGACGACCGGGAAGTACTGATCGACGATGAAGTCCATCAGCGCGTACAGCACGAAGCCCGGGCCTTTGCTGAGGAGGTCCGGGGTGGATTCGCAGCGGGCGCGGAGCGCCACGTGGGACTTGGCCGATCCGTGCCGGACCGAGATCAGATAGCGGGGTCCGACAAACAGGTGGGTTTCGCCGAACTCCAGCTGCCCGTCGGCGCCGAGCTGCGCGGTTCGCAGGACGACGAACAGCGACCCCTCGTACTGCTCGAGCTTGGGGCGCTGATGCGCGCCGAGCGCGTCTTCGACCGCGAGATCGTGCAGGCCGAACTCCTGCCTGGACCTGGCGAAGAATCTCCGCGTCCGGCTCGTAGAGACCGATCCAGACGAACCGATCGGATGCCTGCAGCGTTTCGCTGACATCGGACAGGGGAAGATCCGCAAGCCGTCGCCCTTGCGCGTAGGCCGCGCAGTTGACGACTCCCGCTGGCCTGTCGCTCCTCGAGTCATCGCTATGAGATCATCACCTTGCGCGGAAACTGCGAGTTGTCTTCGAGGAACGTCTTCTTGTTCTCCAGTTCCTGTTCGGTCGGCTGAACGGTGCCGTTGACGTCGGTGACGCGGGAGACGAGCGTGTGCTCGCCGGGCGTGGCGCCGGACCAGACGAAGGAGAACAGCTTCCAGGAATATTTGCCGTTCGTGGCGGGATCCATCGTTGCCCGCTGCCAGGGGCCCTCGTCCACCTTGACCTCGACGGTTTTCAACGGGGTTCCGTCGTTCAGCACGACGCCGAGCACGTTGTGCCGGCCGCCGGCGCTCGCGACGCGTGCGATGAACGACTTCAGCTGCAGGTGGGTGACGGCGGCCTCCGTCCACTTCGTCTCCCCGTTGATCGTCTCGCCCCGCAGCGTGCGATACCACCGCGCCTGGTACTTGCCCAGATACTGATCGTCCTGGAGGTGGATCTGGGAGAGCCATTTGACGTTGGACACCCCGTACCAGCCGGGAACGACGAGCCGCAGCGGAGAGCCCTGGTGACGCGTCAGCGGCTCGCCGTTCAACGCGTACGCGAGGAACGGTTCGGGCGACAAGGCCTTCTCGCGCGACAGGCTCCGGCCGAACTGCTGGTCCACGGTGAACTTCTGCGTCCGGAACTCCACTTCCTCCTGCCCGTGATCGGCGCCGAAGAAGACGAACTCGCGCGCTTCCGCCTTCACGCCTGCCCGATCCAGCACGGCGCGCAGCGGGACCCCGGTCCACCGCCCGTTGCCGCAGAGACCCTGCAGGGGACGACGGTTGCCCGAGCACTCGAAGCCGGCCACCAGTTCGGCGCCGCCCAGCCGCCGGAGGTCGTCGAGCGAGAGCGACGTTGGCCGGTCCACCAATCCCGAGACGCCCAGCCGGAAGGCCGCCGGATCGATTTCGGGGTGACCGTAATGCTGGGTGGTGAAGAACTGGTCCTTGGGCGTGAAGGGGCCAGTAGATGGTGCGAACGTCGAGCAGCCGCCGGTCGGGTGCGGGCACGAAGTTGGCGTTCGGCGGCAGATCGGTGAAAGGCACCAGCGTTTCGCCCTGCGCGAGCGCAGGAAGCGCCCAGTACGGTGTGCCCAGGACCCCGAGGCCCGCAACAGCGAGGCTTCCCCTAAGGACGTCACGGCGGGTCGTCTGTTTCCTCATGCTCCCTCCAACTTCGCGAACCATGTGGCAACGATTGATATCATGTCGCGCCTCCGGGCGCCATCCCGTAGTAGAGTGGCTCTCTGGATGTGCTTGTTCGCGCGATTCCTCGCCCCGATGCTGCTGATGTCCGCGATTGTCGCCGGACAGACGCCTCCCGTGTCCTGGAACATCAACGAGCTCGCGGGGGCGGCCAAGGCCCTGACCCCGGCGGAACTGCCTGCGCTCCGGTCGCGCGCCGAGGCGGGCGACGCCCGCGCGCAGTTTCTCCTGGGGCTGGCATACGAATACGCGTTTGCCGGACTGCCCAAAGACCTGACGGAGGCTCTTCGCTGGGACAAGCTGGCGGCGCAACAGGGGATCGCACTGGCGGAAACCTGGGTCGGCGACTTCTATTACGACGGCCTCGGCGTCGCGATGGATTACGGCGAGGCGTTGTCCTGGTACCGGCGCGCCGCCGAGCGCGGCCACGCACAAGCCAGCCGTTACATCGCCGACTTCACGTTGTTCGGCCTCGGCACGGCGCGCGATCCGAAGCAGGCGGCCGTCTGGTATGCGAGGGCCGCCGAGCAGGGTGATGGGCGAGGGCAGGCGAGGCTGGCGCTCCTGAGCCCGCCGTGCGAGGACGACTTCTGCGCGGTCGTGCGGACGCTCCTCATCTCCCGCGACAACGGCTTCAAGGATCTGAAAGGTCCGCGCAGCATCGAGCCGTTCAAGGACGTGTTCGCGGGCACGCTGAAGCCCGCCGGCGCCGACGCCTGCAAGGTGACGGCGGCCGATTCGGCGCAGAAGACGGGCGCCGAGTACGAATGTGTCTTCCCGTCATCATTGGAAGAGCTGACCGTTAAAGTTCGCGCCGCGCTTCCGGAGGGCTGGGTGAGCGAGGTGCAGGACCTCGCCCTCCTGGCGGGCCCGGACGACTTCGACCTCGCCCTGAGCCTCAGCGGCGTCGGCCTGAAAATCATGGCGCCGTACCGCGAGCCTCGCCCGTAAGCCAGCCCCACCATTTCACGTGTAGCGCAGGTCTTCAGACCGGCCAGCACCGTCCGGCCAGAGCTGGACTTTAAGTCCTGCGGACTACAGCCGGTCTCTGCGGTGCACCTGTGCGTTAGCCGCTGCCGCCGGTTCTGAACAGGTACTGCAGCTTCGTGAAGATCGCGCGGTTGGTCCGCTGATAGGTCGGGTCGTAGAAGATCTGCCCGTTGACGGCGTTGCCTTCCTTGTAGCGGTCGTCGTACCCGACGTAGAACACCGTGCCGGAGTTCACGCGGTAGGTCACGAGGATGTTCTCGAACAGCGTGTGGTTCGAACCGTCACCGGTGTTCAGCTCCGTGATATTGCGGATCAGCAGTCGAGGCGTGAACTGGTAGGTCGTCGTGGAGCGCATGATCCTCACGTGGAACTCCTGCGCCTCGTTGACCGGATCGCGGAAGCGGTTCCCGTCCAGCTTCAACGCCGATTGCAGCCGCGAAAACGGCCGGAACGTCGCCGTGACGCTGTAGTCCATCAACCGCCCGAGAAACGGGTTCTCCACGAACCGGATCTCGTCCCCGTTGTTGACGCTGGCCGAGAGCAGGATCTTCTGGCTGGTGTTGACGCTGCCCGATGCCGACCAGGTGGTCTTGTGGAACTCGATGTCCCGATACCGCTCCATCGTCCGCGCGACGCCGGTCGTCACGTTGATGTTCTTCGCAAACGTGAAGCTGACGCTCGGGTTCCAGTCGGTGCGGTTCTGCAGCACCTTGTCGTAATCGTGCAGCCAGCCGAAGTTGTAGGCGGGCCCCCAGTTGCGGATCCAGGTTTCGGGCCACCAGCGGTACGAGACGTTGTAGCGGTTCTCGATGGTGTTGACCCGGCGGACGAAACTGAGCTGGCTGGCGAACTCCGGCGACATCCACGTGGTGACCGCGCCCCAATTGAGATTGCGGGAGTTCTGCCTGACGGTGCCTTCCGTGGCCCAGCCGCTCTTGTGGACTCCGCCTGCGTCCTGCTCCGATTTGTAGAACCGATAGCCGATGTTCCTGGTCGACGCAAACGGCAGCGCCGTGTCGAAGGCCACCAGCCGGCTGTAATCTTTCATGAACTCGCGATCGGTGAACAGCGCGCCGACGTGCGCGTTGCGATAGAGGTCGTACTTCACCCGGGCGATCGCGTTCTGCGCCTTTTCTCCGAACGCGGCGTCGGTGACGCTGTCGGTCCTTCCCGGCGCTTCATCCTCGGCGAACAGGAATCCGAGCGACGTGCGGTTGCCGACCTTTCCGCTCAGCTTGGCGCCGTACCGCGGATCCACGATCCGGCGCGTCTCGACCGCGCGCGGCATGCCGACGAGGTTGAAGATTTCCTGGCCCTCGAGAAAGAACGGGCGCAGCTCCGGGTACTGAAGCGGAAAGCGCTGATTGATGTCGATCTGCTGGGTTTCCGATTCGATCTGCGAGAAGTCGGGGTTGTAGGTGAAATCGAGCGTCAGGTTCGAGGTGACGCCGTACTTCAGCCCGACGCCCCCTTCCTCCCCGTGGTCGGTCACGAACTCGCCGTTGGTCGAATTCAGCCGGCCACTCGACACCGCGGTGAACGTCGGCAGCAGCTCGAAGTTGCGCTGCGTGGAGAAGTCGGTCATCCCGGTGAGCGTGCCAATCTGGCCCAGGAAATTCGGGTTGTTGCGCGAGACCGGCGACCAGACGTTGGACTCGTCCTTGCCCTTGATCTCCCGGCGGACCTGGAATCCCCAGCGGTGCGGCTCGCCGGCTTTCCGGCTCGGATACCGCAGGCTCCTGATCGGAATGGCGATCTCGGCCGTCCAGCCGTCTTCGACGAGCTGGCCGCCCGAATCGTAGAGCGCGTTGAACGACGTATTGCCGCCGGCGTCGCTCGTCGCGTTCTGCACCACGATCATCGAATCGCGCTGCACGCCGTAGCCGTTGACCGCGAAGGTATAGCCGCGCAGGTAATCGAGGAAGGGCTCGATGATGATGGTCACGGTGTCGTCGTTGTCCAGCCTGTCGCGATCGGACCGGTTGGCACGTCTCAAGCCGACATCGGCGTAGTGCGCGTAGATGCCGAAGTACACCTTCTGGCTGTCGTAGGTCACGCGCACTTCGGTCTTTTCGGTCGCCGGCGCGCCTTCGATCGGCTCCTCCTGCACGAAGGTGTCGATCAGCGCGGCGTTGCGCCAGACGGGATCGTCCAGCCGTCCGTCGATCGTGGGAGGTTGCGCGGCTCGGATGGCGGTCAGCGTCGGCCGCCCCGGCTCTGTCTGGGCGTGCGCCAGCGACGTCAAGAACACAAAGGACACAAGGAGAGGTCATGAAAGACACATAGGGCACAAAGGAAAACCTGGTTCTATCCTTTGTCTCCATAGTGTCCTTTGTGGTGAAAAACCTCTGTGCTCGAAAAACACCGACGCCGCGCGTCAGTCGGCGCTGCCGCCGCTCCTGAACAGATACTGAAGCTTCGTGAAGATCGCGCGGTTCGTGCGCGTGTACGACGGATCCTGGAAGACCTGCGCGTTGACGGCGTTGCCCTCCTTGAACCGGTCGTCGTAGCCCACGTAGAACACCGTCCCGGAGTTCACGCGGTAGGTGACCAGGATGTTCTGGAACAGCGTGTGGTTGGACCCCGCCCCGGTGTTGAGCTCCGTGATGTTCCGGACCAGCAGCCGCGGCGTGAACTGATAGGTCGTCGTGGAGCGCATGATCTTGACGTTGAATTCCTGACGATGGTCGATCGGATCGCTGAACCGGTTGCCGTCCAGTTGAAGTTTCGAGTCCAGGCGCGAGAACGGCCGGAAGGTCGCGCTCACGCCGTAGTCGAGGAGACGGCCGAGGAACGGGTTGGGCACGAAACGGATCTGGTCGCCGTTGCTGACGTTCACCGACAGGAGAACCTTACGGTTCGTGTTGATGTTGCTCGAGAGGCTCCACCGCGTCTTCCAGAAATCGACGTCGCGATACCGCTCCATCGAGCGATTGACGTTCGCGTTCAGGCTGACGTTCTTGGCGAACTGGAAGCTGACATTCGGCTGATAGTCGGCGTTCTGCAGCGTGTGGTCGTCGAAATCGTAGAGCCGCGGCATGTTGTAGCCGGGTCCCCAGCTGAGGATCCAGCTTTCCGGGTACCACCGGTAGGAGAACTGCGGCGCCATGATTTGTATCTGGTCGGTTCGCTGGACGAAACTGAGCTGGTTTCCGAACTCGGGCGAGATGGCGTTGGCGATCACGGCCCAGTTGATGTTCCGTGTGTTTCGCCTGATGCTCATTTCCGTCGCCCAGCCGGTCTTCTGAATGGCGCTCTCCTCCCGGTTCGACTTGTAGTATCGCCAGCCGAAGTTCCCGGACTCCCCCATACGCAGGGCCGTGTCGAGCATGACCATCCGGCTGTAGTCGCTGAGAAACTCCCGGTCGGTGAAGATGACGCCGACGTGGGAATTGCGATAGAGCTCGTACTTGTAGCGTCCGAGCACATTCTGAGCGCGCTGCCCGAATGCCGGGTCGCTGACGTTCTCCACCTTTCCCGGCGCTTCATCGTCGGCCACGAACACGCCGATCGATGACCGGGTGCCGAGTTTGCCCGTCAGTTTGGCCCCGTACCGCGGATCCACGATCCGGCGCGTCTGAACCGGCTGCGGCCGCCCGGGAATCTCGTAGATTTCACGGCCCTCGAGGAAGAACGGGCGCAGTTCGGGATAGTTGATTGGAAAGCGCTGGTTGATTTCGATCTGCTGCGTTTCGGACTCGATGTTCGAGAAGTCGGGGTTGTAGGTGAAGTCGAAGGTGAGGTTCGAGTTGATGCCGTACTTCAGCCCGATGCCTCCCTCTTCCACGTGATCGGTTCCGTATTCGCCCGTGATCGCGTTCAATCTGCCGCTTGATACGGCGGTGAACGTCGGCAGCAGCTCGAAATTACGCTGGGCCGACAGGTCGGTCATCCCCGTAAGTACGCCGATCTGACTGAGGAAATTGGGATTGTTGCGCGACACCGGCGACCAGACGGCGCTTTCGCTCTTGCTCTTGATTTCCCGCCGGACCTGGAAGCCCCAACGGTGGGTTTCACCGGCGCCACGGCCAGGGTATCGAAGGCTCTTGTAGGGGACCGATATCTCCGCCGTCCAGCCATCCTCCACGATCTGACCGCCGGAAGAAAACAGGACGTTGAAGGACGTTTCCCCTCCCGAATTGCTTTGCGCGTTCTGCACGACGACCATCGAGTCGCGTTGCACGCCGTAGCCATTGACGGAAAAGGAGTAGCCGCGGAGGTAGTCGAGAAACGGCTCGATGAAGATCGCGACCGTATCGTCGTTGTCCAGCTTGTCACGATCGGATCGGTTGACGCGCACCAGGCCGGGATCGGAATAGTGGGCGTAGATGCTGAAGTAGAGGCGCTCGCTGTCGTACGCGACTCGCACTTCGGTTTTCTCGGTCGCCGGAGCGCCCTCGACCGGCTCTTCCTGTACGAACGTGTCGATCAGTGCAGCCGTGCGCCAGACGGCGTCGTCGAGCCGGCCGTCGATGATCGGCGGCTGGACCGCCCGTACCGCTGTGAGCGTCGGCCGCCCGGCTATACCTCGTGGCGCGGGCCCCTGCCCGCCGCGCTGCGCGCCCTGAAGCTGTAACGTGCCTTCGGCCGGTGGTTTTCCGGCGGCTGGCGCGGCCTGACCCTGTGCAGCCACCGGCGCCGCCCAGCCGAAGGCGCCGATCATCGAAGTCAAGAGTACACAGAGCTTCGCAAGCTTCATATCGTTCAATGTTCTCTTCGAAGGAGAAATAGAAGGGGCCGACGACTCTTGAAACCCGTACCAGCGCTTGGCAGGGAGGTTGGAATTCTACCATAGCCTCGGGCCGGTCCCAAGGCCCCCTGGCCTGACCGGCTGGGCCGGTTAGGTGCCCCCGCCGCTTCTGAATAGATACGAAATTTTCGTGAAGACCGCGCGGTTCGTCCGCTGGTAGTCGGTGCCGTCGTCCCCGGGGAACAGGGTCGGGTTGATGGCATCGCCCTCCCGGAACCGGTCGTCATAGCCCACATAGACGACCGTGCCGGAGTTCACCCGGTAGGTCACCAGGATGTTTTCAAACATCGTGTGCCTGGATCCCAGGCCCGTGTTGAGCTCCCAGATGTTCCGGACGAGCAGTCGCGGCGTGAACTGGTAGGTCGTGGTGGAGCGGAGAATCTTCACGTCGAACGCGGTGACGTCGGTGCCGCTGCGCTGGTCGAGGAACCGGCTGGCGCTGATCCGCAGCACCGACTGCAGGCGCGAGGTCGGCCGTGCGGTGATCGTGGCGCCATACTGGCGGTTTTTCCCGAGATACGGGTTGGCCACGAAGCGGATTTCGTCGCCGTTGCTATAGTTGACCGAGAGGGCGATCTTCCGGCTGGTGTTGATGTTGCTCGAGATCGACCAGTCTTTCTTGTGGAAGTCGATCTCGCGATACCGCTCCATGGAACGGGTGAACCCCGTGTTGAGCGTGATGTTCCTCGCGAACGAGAAGCTGACCCTCGGGCTGTAGTCTTCGTTCTGCAACTCGCCCTCGAAATCCCAGAGCCGGTTGTTGTTGAAGCTCGGTCCCCAGTTGCGGATCCAGCTCTCGGGATACCAGCGGTAGCTGATCGACGGCATCGACTCTATTTGATCGGTGCGCTCGATGAAACTGAGCCGGCTCCCGAAGCCCGGCGAGATGGCGCCGTGGATCAGCCCCCAGCCGAGATTCCGGCCGTTGTGTCTGATGCTGTTCTCCGTGGCCCAGCCGCTCCTGCGCGCGCCGCCTTCTTCCTGGTCCGATTTGTAGAACCGGTAGCCGATGTTCTTGGTCACGCCAATCGGCAGCGCCGTATCGAAGCCGATCAGCCGGCTGTAATCGCTCATGAACTCCCGATCGGTGACGACCATGCCGATGTGCGCGTTGCGATACAGGTCGTACTTGACGCGGCCGAGCATGTTCCGCGCCTTCTGGCCGTACGCCGGGTCGTCGATCGCCACTTTCCCGGGCGCTTCGTCGTCGGCGAACATCAGGCCGAGCGACGTCCGGCTACCGAGCTTGCCCGACAGCTTCGCGGCATAGCGCGGGTCCACGATCTGCCGGGTCTGCACGGCTCTGAACCCGCCCGCGATCTCGTAGATTTCCCGGCCCTCGAGAAAGAACGGCCGCAGCTCGGGAAAGTTGATCGCGAATCGCCGGTTGACCTCGATCTGCTGGTTGTCGGACTCGATCTGCGAGAAGTCGGGGTTATAGGTGAAATCGAACGTCAGGTTCGAGTTGATGCCGTACTTCAGGTCGACGCCGCCCTCTTCGACGTCGTCGTCGCCGAACTCGCCGGTTGCCGTGTTCAGGACGCCGGTCTGGATCGCGGTAAACGTCGGCAGCACCTCGAAGTTGCGCTCGGTCGAAAAGTCGGTCATCCCGGTGAGCAGGCCGATCTGCGCGAGGAAATTCGCGTCTGCGCGCGACACAGGCGACCAGACGACGCTCTCGTCCTTGCTCTTGATCGTGCGCCGCACCTGAAAGCCCCAGCGGTGCACTTCGCCCTGCTTTACGGCCGGGATACCGCAGGCTCTTGTACGGAATGGCCATCTCCGCGGTCCATCCGTCCTCCGCGAGCTGGCCCGCGGACGCATACAGCGCGTTGAACGACGTGTTGCCGCCCGGATCGCTGGTCGCGTTCTGCACCACGATCATCGAATCGCGCTGCACGCCGTAGCCATTGACCGAGAACGAATAGCCCCGGAGGTAATCGAGGAAGGGCTCGAGGAAGACGGTGACGGTGTCGTCCTCGTCCGTCCGGTCGCGGTCCGATCGGTTGGCGCGCCGAAGGCTGACGTCGGCATAGTGCACCGCGATCCCGACGTAGAGCCGCTCGCTGTCGTAGGCGACGCGCACTTCGGTTCGTTCCGTCGCCGGCGCGCCTTCGACCGGCTCTTCCTGCACGAAGGTGTCGATGAGCGCCGCCGTCCGCCAGATGGCATCGTCCAGCCGTCCGTCGAGGGCCGGCGCCTGCGCGGCACGGACGGCGGTCAGCGTCGGGCGCCCGGCGATGCCATCGGCGCGGGGCGCGGCCGCCGGGGGCACCGGAGATGACGTTCCGCCCTGCACGCCCTGCAACGTCAGAGTGCCCTCGGCCCCCGGGCCGCCGGCCGGCGCCGCGCCCTGGGCATGCGCCGTCGCGCTGGTCAAGAACACCAAAAACACGAAGGACACCAACGAGACGATCACGACGGGATTCTACTCAGTGTGGCTGCTGTTCCGGGACAGAAATCGGGCTTTGGTGAAGGTCGCGGGCTTCGCCCGCTGATGGTGTCCATGGTGTCCCTGGGTTGACGTTCCCCGCGGCCGAGCTAATTCTCTCCGCCGTTCCGGAACAGATACTGGAGCTTCGTGAAGACCGCCCGGTTGGTCCGCTGATAGCCCGTGCCGGTGAACACGTCGTCGTTGATCGCGTTTCCCTGCCTGAAGCGATCGTCGTAGCCCACGTAGAGCACTGTGCCGGAGTTCACACGATAGGTGACCAGGAGGTTCTGGAAGACCGTGTGATCGGAGCCGGCGCCCACGTTGAACTCCGTGATGCTTCGCAGGAGCAGGCGGGCCGTGAACTGGTAGGTCGTCGTCGACCGGACGATCTTCACGTCGAACTCCTTCGCAGCGATCATCGGCGCGCTCGTCGAGGAACCGGCTCGTGCTCAGCCGGAACGCGGACTGGAGCCGCGCGGACGGCCGGACAGATACGGTCGCGCCGTAATCCCGGCCCCTGCCGAGAAACGGATTCGTGGTGAAACGGATCTCGTCGCCGTCGGCGTAGTTGGCCGAGAAGGAGATCTTGCGGCTCGAGTTGACTGTGGCCGAGACCGATTCCAGGTGTTCTTGTCGTAATCGACCTCGCGGTATCGCTCCATCTGGCGCTGATAGACCCGCACTGAAGCTGATGTTCTTCGCAAACGAGAAGCTGACGCCCGGGTTGTAAGCTGGCCTCCTGCAGGACGCCGTCGAAATTCCAAACGTGTTCGGAGCCTGGAAGCTCGGCCCCCAGTTGAGAATCCAGCTCTCCGGCCAGAAGCGATAGGAAATTCCCGGCATCGATCCGGATTTCGATTGGCCCGCTGGACGAAGCTGAGCTCGTTCCCGAAATCCGGCGAGATGGCCTCCGTGAAGTACCTGCCATCGCCAGTTCCGGTCTTCCTGTCTGACGGCCACGGTCGACGTCCACCCGGTCTTCGCGACGCCATTTTCTTCCCGGTCCGCCCTGAAGAACCGGTAACCGAAGCTCCGCGTCTGGCCGAGGCGGAGCCCCAGGTCGGCGCCGACGAGCCGGCTGTAATCGTTCATGAACTCGCGATCGGTGAAAATCATGCCGACATGCGAATTGCGGTAGAGATCGTACTTGACGCGGCCGAACGACAGACGTCGAGCTCTTGCCGTACGCCGGGTCGGTGACGCTATCCACCTTGCCGGGCGCTTCGTCGTCGGCCACGAGCACGCCGATCGACGTCCGGCTGCCGACCTTGCCTGAGAGCTTCGCCGCGTAGCGCGGATCGACGATTCGGCGGGTTTCGACAATTTTGGGCTGTCCCGGGAATTCAAAGATCTCACGGCCCTCGAGGAAGAACGGACGCAGCTCGGGAAAATTGATCGGGAAGCGATTGTTGACCTGGATCTGCTGGTTGTCCGACTCGATCTGCGAGAAATCGGGGTTATACGTGAAGTCGAGCGTCAGATTCGAGCTGAGCCCGTACTTCAGCCCGACGCCGCCCTCCTCCACATGATCGCTTTCAAACTCACCGGTCGTCGTATCGAGCCGCCCGCTTCCAATCGCGGTGAAGGTCGGCAGCACTTCGAAGTTGCGTTCCGTCGACAGGTTCGTGATGCCATCGAGGATTCCAATTTGCGCGAGGAACGACATCACGTTGCGCGACACCGGCGCCCACACCACCCGCTCGTCCTTGCTCGTGATCTTCCGCCGGATCTGAAATCCCCAGCGGTGCGCCTCGCCTTCCTTGCGGCCTGGATACCGGAGGCTCTTGATCGGAATCGCCATCTCGGCGGTCCAGCCGTCGTCGACGAGCTGACCGCCCGAGTAAGTACAGGGCGTTGTACGAGATGTCGCCCTCGGGATTGTCCTGCGCGTTCGGCACCACGATCATCGAATCGCGCTGCACGCCGTAGCCGTTCACGGAGAAGGAATAGCCGCGGAGGTAATCGAGGAACGGTTCGAGATAGATCGTGACCGAGTCGTCGTCGTCCAGCTTGTCGCGATCGGAACGGTTGGCGCGCCTCTGACTGATGTCGGAGTAATGCGCGTAGATGCCGAAGTACAGCCGGTCGCTGTCGTACGCGACACGAATCTCTGTTTTCTCGGTTGCCGGCTGGCCTTCCTGAGGCTCTTCCTGGACGAACGTGTCGATGAGCGCCGCGTCGCGCCAGATCGCATCATCCAGTTGGCCGTCGATGGTGGGTGCCTGCGGCGCCCGCACGGCGGTCAGCGTTGGACGTCCGCCGAGCGCGCCGCCTTGCGCAGCCGCCCCGCGTCCCGCCCCCTGTGGGCCCTGCGTGCCCTGTGAGCCCTGCCGCGTCAGCCCCGATGCTCCGGCCTCGTTCTGGGCAAACGCCGATGCGGGCGCCAGCCAGCTGCAGACCGCGATGAGCGCGGCATTCGCCGCGCGCCTGGTGACGGCGCCCGATGAGATCCAGAGCGCAACATCAGGCACCCGCACTCATCCACCTCTTGACAGCCGCCCGGGCACACTTCTTCTGTTTCTACGGACTACGCCTTCGTCGGGCTCAGCGTTTACGAGTGTGACCGGGGCGGCTCCGTATTTGAGGGAGGCGAGGAGTCGGTTACAATGTCTTTATGAGGCGCACCACGGTTCTGTCGATCGTTCTCGGCACGGCGCTGGCCGCTGCGGCGTTTTCCTCGGTTCGCGCGCAACAGCCGGCGAATCGCACGGTTCTCGACGGCGTTTATGCCGCGGAGCAGGCAAAGCGCGGCGAAAGCCTGTACACCGAAAGCTGTGCCGCCTGCCACGATGCGACGCTCGCTCGGCGGTGTCGGTCCGGCGCTCGCGGGCATGGAATTCATCGCAGGATGGAAAGACAAAACCGTCGGCGAGTTGTTCGAGACCATCAAGAATACGATGCCGCTGACGGCGCCGGGCACGCTGACGCCGGCGCAGACGGCCGACGCCGTGGCGTACATCCTGAGCTTCAATAAGTTTCCTGCCGGCACAACCGAACTGCCGGCCGATCCCGCACCGCTCAAAGCGGTGAAGTTTGCCGCGCCGGGCGCCGCCTCCGCCGGCGCACGCCGCCGCCGGTGCACCCGGCGCCGCTGCCGCGCCGGGCGCTGGGCTGTATGCAGACGCGCAAGCCAAACGAGGCCAGGCCGTCTACACGGACCAGTGCGCCGCCTGCCACGACCCCGCACTCGTCGGTGGTATCGGTCCGGCGTTGACGGGCAACGACTTCGTCGCCGCGTGGAAAGGCAAGACCCTCGGCGATCTGTTCGAGAAGATCCATGTAACCATGCCGATGACCGCGCCGGGCACGATGAAGCCGGAGCAGGTTTCGGACGTGATCGCGTACATGCTGAGCGTCGGGTAAATGGCCGGCTGGTCCGACCGAACTGGCAACCGACCCGGCGGCGCTCAAAGCGGTTCCAATCGGCGAGCCGCCCCAAAAATAGCTGGGAGAATCGGTGTCGATGAAACCCTCAACGCGAAGGGTCGTGGGATTGGTATCGGCCTGGGTGGCAGTCCTCGCCATCGGCGTCGGCGGCCAGCAGCCACCTGCGCCCGCGACCCCCGCGCCCGGCGCGAAATCGCCGCAGCAACTTGCGTTCGAGCGTATCCAGCGTGGCGAGCGCGTGATGAACCTGAGCTGCAGCGATGCCGCCTGCCACACCATCCGCCCGATTCAGACCTCGGCGATGGACGCAGCGGGCTGGACAAAAACGATCGCGGCGATGGTTGAAAAAGGCGCCAAGGTCGCGCCCGACGACGTCCCGATTCTCACCGATTATCTGGTCCGCTACCATGGCCCGCTGCCGGAGGGCGACGGCAAGGCCATCATGTTGAACATCTGCACGCTCTGCCACGATCTGCAGCGGGTGAGGTCGCACCGCTCCACCGTCGAGGGCTGGCATGAACTGCTCGACGCCATGATTTTCGAAGGCGCGCCGCTGTCCGACGATGCCATTCCCGTGCTGCTGACGTACCTCGCGCGGAACTTCCACGAGTAAGGGGCGAGCGCCCGAGTGATCGTCCTCCGGTCGAGGGCCGTGGCACGACTCGACCGTTAAGAGCTCATCCGCTTTTCGGCTCGCCTCGTGCATATCTTCTCTTCGTCTCGTCCGGCTGTTTAGCCGGAGCCGGACATTGAGGAGGACTGATGCGCACCGTGCACTCAACCATAACGAACTTCTCGTTCTCGCTGTTGGCCGCAGGCGGTCTGTTGGTCGCCAGCTCACAGGCACAGGAGCCTGACAAAGCAAAGAAGGCGGCCGAAGAACCGGCCCACAAAACGATGTTGTTGAACGGCTGCCTGGTGGCCGGACCTGACGCCTCGACGTTCATGCTGACGCGGGCTTCGGAGGTCAGCGCCCTCGGTTCGAGTTCCAAGTCAGTGGGGACGTCCGGAAGCGTCGGCGAGTACGAGCTGAAAACCGAAGCTCGCCTGGACACCTCCAGTGTCGCACCGGTGGACATGAAGGCATTTGTCGGTCACCAGGTGGAGGTCACAGTGAGGCCGGTTGAGGAAACCGCGCCCTCCGCTCCGCAAACGGCGGGAGGCGCGCCTACCGTGGCCCCGGATCCGACCAAGCCGGTCGAGAAGAAGACGGAACGGTTCTCGGTGATCACGGTCAAGGATGTCCAGGCTAGCTGTAAGTAAGTAAGCAGACGGACAGGTTGGCAGGTCGGCGGCGACACCGCTTGGCGGCTCAGCCGTTAGGAGTGTATTGTCAGGGGGTGAAGCGCACGGCATGGCGCGCGTAGCCCTCCTCTCCCTGGTGATGCTCGTGCTGGCGGGCCCGGCGTCCGCCAGGGACCTCGAGATCTTCTTCATCGATGTGGAAGGAGGGCAGGCCACCCTTATCGTGACCCCGGCTGGCCAGACGCTCCTCATCGACGCCGGATACGGTCCACGGGCAGGCCGGGCCGGGGGGCCGGACATCGTTGGACGCGACCCCGATCGGATCCTGGCCGCCGCGCGCGCGGCGGGCATCTCCCGCATCGACTATCTTTTGATCACGCATTTCCACAACGATCACGTGGGCGGCGTCGCCGACCTCGCAGCAAAGATTCCGATCGGTACCTTCATCGACTACGGCTCGCCGCTCGGGACCGATCGGATGGCGACGAACGGCTTCCGCGCTTACGAACCGGTCCGTGACGCACACGACCACTTCGCGCCGAAACCGGGCGACCGCCTGCCGCTGAAGGGCCTGGACGTTCATGTCGTCAGCGCCGCCGGCGAGCTGTTGTCGTCGCCGCTCGCGGGCGCGGGCGAGGCCAATCCGGCGTGTGATTCGCTCGAGCATCACGTCGAAGATGGGACGGAGAATTTCCGATCGATTGGGTTGCGGCTCGAGTTCGGCCAATTCCGGTTCATCGGTCTCGGAGACTTGAGCGGCAACACGCTCGGCAAGATCGCCTGTCCGGTGAACCTTCTCGGCGAGGCTTCGGCCTATCTGGTCGCGCACCACGGAAATTACGACTCGAACGTTCCGGCGCTGCTGACGGCGCTTCGCCCGCAGGTGGCGATCATGAACAACGGCGCCTTCAAGGGCGGCGCGCCGGACTCGTTTGCGACCTTGCTGGGACAGCCGGACATGGATCTCTGGCAGCTGCACGCGTCTCTGAACACCGGTTCCCGGAATGCGCCGGAGTCCTTCATTGCCAACCTTGACGAGGGAACGACCGCCTACTGGATCAAACTGACCGCGAAGGAAGACGGCAGCTTCGAGGTCGTCAACGATCGGACCGGGTTCGCCAGGAAGTACGGGCCACGAGGAAAGAAGAACCGCCCGTAGATGGATTCGTCCTCCTGGATCCTGCTACTCGCGGGTCTGCTCGGCTCGTTGATCATCTCCGTCGGCGGATTGGCCGTCGTGGGCTTCCTGCTCGTGAGGCTGCCGTCGAATTACTTCTGCCACTCACGTCCTCGCAATTTCTGGAGCGGCAGGCATCCGCTGATTCGCTGGACGGGGCTCCTGGTGAAGAACCTTCTCGGGGCGCTGGCGGTCGTGGTCGGCGTGATCCTGACGCTGCCCGGCATTCCCGGTCCGGGACTCCTGATGGTGTTGATCGGCATCATGCTGCTCGACTTTCCCCGGAAGCGGGAGTGGGAACGTCGGCTGGTCAGCCGTCCCCGGATCCTGGGTAGCCATCAACAACCTCCGCGTCCGCTACGGCAAGCCGCCGCTCATCCTCGACTAATCGCGGCACAGACCTTGCTCTTTCACGGCGCATGCACGTGCGCACCTGGTCCTTTACCCTGATCGTCACCGTGGCGTCGGCCGTTGGCGGATGCCGCGGCGTCGAACCCACATCCCCGCTCGTCACCAGCCTTCGTCAGATTACGACTGGCGCGCCGTTGTCCGCCGAGGATGCGGTCTGGAAGGACGTGCGTGCGTTTTACGAGCAGCGACAGGGCCTGCCGGCATGGGTGGACGGCAAGGACACGGCGAAGGTCCTCAGGGCATTGGACGTCTTGCGGACGGCGACGCGACATGGCTTCGCCCCGGAGGACTATGACGAGCGTCAGATCGCCCAGCCGAATCCACGGCTGTGAGGGAATTGAAGGAGGACACGCCAGAGGGCGCGCAGCAGCTCGCCGAGCTCGATGCGCATCTGACGACCGCGCTCCTTGCGCTCGGGCGCGATGTCGCCGTGGGCCGCACGCCGCCGCTGTCGATTGATTGGCGGTGGAAGAGCCGTCGCACGGCGCCCGACCTTGCTGGCACGCTCGCTCGGGCCGCCGGTGACGATCTCGACAAATGGCTCGACGCCGATCCGCCCGCAACATCCCGAGTACGCGGCGCTGCAGGACGCGCTGGTCAAGCTGCAGGGACAGCGCGACAAAGGCGGCTGGGCGGCGGTTCCAGCTGCCAAGTTCACTGCGGGACGTTCCAGCCCCTCGGTCATCCCGCTGCGGCAACGGTTGGCGGCCGGCGGGCACCTGAGCGAGGCCGCCGCGTCCAGGACCTCGCCCGAGTACTCGAGCGATGAGGAAAAGGCCGTGCAGGCATTCCAGGATCTGCACGCCCTGCCCGCCACCGGCATCGCGGATCGCCGCGACGCTGGCGGCGATGAACGTGCCGATCGACGATCGGATCCGGCAGGTGGAGCTGAATCTGGAGCGGTGGCGCTGGATGCCCGACGATCTCGGCGCACGGCATCTGCTCGTCAATATCCCGTACTACCATCTGATCGCGCGCGAGAACGGCAAGGCGGTCAAGGACATTCGCGTCGTCGTCGGAAAGACGACCAACAAGACCCCGATCTTCAGCTCGGAGATGTCGACGGTCGTGTTCAGCCCGTACTGGAACATTCCCGACAGCATCGTGGAAGGGGAAACAGCGCCGGCCGTCGCGCGCGACCCGGCCTATCTCGCGAAGAACAACATCGAGATCCTGGACGTGTCGAACTCGGGGACGCCGGTCGATCACTCGAGCGTCGACTGGGACGACGCCGATCAACTGAAGCACCTCGCGTTCAGACAGCGGCCTGGTCCCGGCAACGCGCTCGGCCACGTGAAGTTTCTGTTTCCCAACGAGTTCGACGTGTACCTCCACGACACGCCGGCCGACACACTCTTCGCGCGGCCGGGCCGTGCGTTCAGCCACGGGTGCGTCCGCGTCGAGGAACCCGAAGCGCTCGCCAAGTACATCCTGAGCGGCTATTCGGAGTGGGACGATGAGCGGATTCTCGAGGCGATGCACTCAGGCGTGGAGAAGCACGTGAAGCTGAGGGAAACCATCCCTGTGCATATCGTGTACTTCACAGCGTGGGTGGACGAGAAGGGCGGCCTGCATTTCCAGCCGGACGTCTACGGATACGACGCCCGCCAGGCGGCTGCCGCAACTCCGTAAAGCTACCTGCATTCCTGTTCAGCTGTCGCGTACGGCTCAGGCTCGCCGAGCTCAGGCGCAAGTTCGCCTAGCGATCTCCCTCCATCGACGTTAAAATAACTCAAGCTGGCCGGTCGACGCTGGTCTGCCGGTTCTCCCACAACTGTTCTCGAAATTCCAAGTGAGGTCGAGCATCCGCATGCGTCTGCCCTCCGTACGCCTGCTTGCTGATCGCGTCTGTCGCTTGCGGCCGTGCCGAGCGGGGCTCTTGGCGCGCGTGAGGCATCCGACGTTCGGCCAATGCCGGTTCCGTCATCGGTTGTCGCGAAAGCGAACGCCGCAGCTGCGGCCTGGAATATGTCCTCGGTGGGAACGATCGATGCGGACGTGTTCGAGCTGGCGCTCAACGCTGCGGGTTGCGCGGTCCGTTCGGGCGCCGTCACGCACCCATCGACCCTGACGGTCATCGACTACTCGAGGCCGTCGACCGACAAGCGGCTCTGGGTCTTCGACCTGCGTTCGCGCGAGCTGGTCTATGAGGAAGCTGGTCGCGCACGGACAGGGGAGCGGCGGCAACATGGCTACCCGGTTTTCGAACGAGCCCGAAACGCACGCCACCAGCCTGGGTCTGTTCGTGACGGCCGACACCTATGTGGGCAAGAACGGCTACTCGCTTCGCCTCGACGGGCTGGACCGCGGCTTCAACGATCGCGCCCGCGACCGGGCGATCGTCATGCACGGCGCGCCCTACGTCAGACGTGGCGTTCGCGCGGGCGCAGGGCCGTCTCGGCCGCAGCTGGGGATGCCCCGCCCTGCGCGACGCCGTGGCGCGCGACGTGATCGACCTCGTCAAGGGCGGCGGTCTGGTGTTCGGGTACTATCCGGATCCGGAATGGCTGTCGGCGTCGAAGTACCTGGGCGACTGCGCGGCGGGCTGACCGTTCTCGCGTAGGGCGGACCTTATCAGGTCCGGTCCGAATCAGCATCCACGTCCATGCCGGGCCCGATAGGGCCCGGCCTGCCCTCAGCGTTCCCTACGGCACGATCCGCTCGGCCGGCCACTCCTTGTCGATCGGCTTCGACGGGTCGGCGGTAATCTGCAGCTCGGCGCAGTGGTGATACGAGTACCCGCCCGGGTTGTTGAGGGCGTGATCCGCCATGAACTGCGCGACCTGAAGCGTGCACTTCTTGCAGTTGATGTTCGGCAGCTGAATGTCCGCCTCGAAGGGCGCCTCCGGCTTGGCGGTGTGGGCAAACAATCCGTCGGCGAGCAGCGGCATCTTGACCGGGTTCATGATGGCGGCCGACACCGAGCGCGGACCCTTCTCGGTGGCGATGGTCTCGACCGCGGCATCGACCGGCAGTTCCAGAGGCGAGTTCACCGCCAGCGCCACCCGGTAATGGCCGGGATGGTAGATGGTTTCCTGAATCTTCAGATGCAGCATCGAGCCACCCTGAACCTTGGTGATGATGAAGCTTGGCTTGCCGTAGTCGGTATTGGTGCCCCCGCACGGACCGGCCTTCTGCGGATCGCCGCGCTCGTTCTCGATGATCCACGAAGCCGGTTCCATGAGCTTGAAATGGGCGTGCGCCGCCGCCGGCACGATGACCACCAACAGGGCGAACACGAACGCCTCCGGGTATAGTTCTTCATGAGATGTCCTTTCAAGACAGACGATCGGAACGGTACACTTGGGGTGTCCCCATGTAAAGGACGATCTGGTAAACTCGGAGCGCCATGCCCCTTTACGAGTATCAATGTCGCGCTTGCAAGCACGAGTTCGAGGCGCTGGTCCGGACCGGGGATACGCCCGCCTGTCCCTCCTGCAAGGGGCAGGATCTCGCACGGCTCCTCTCGGTGCCGGCTGGGGTCTCGACCAAGGAGCACAGCCTGGAGCTCGCACGGGCCGAACGGAAGCGGTGGCAGCCCGTTCACAAAGGCCGGGAGTACGAAGAGTATCAGTCGGCGCTCAAGGAACACGACGAGCACCGGATGGATGCGGCCGAGACCGAAGCGGCATCCTGACGACTGAACCGCCCACTTCATGAAAACCATCCGCATCCGATATTGCAAGGTCTGAAACTATCGTCCGCGCGCGGTCCGTGTGGCCGCGGTGATCAAGGCGGCGCTTGGGGTCGAGCCGGAGCTCGCCGAGGGCGGACGCGGCGAGTTTACCGTCTGGGTCGGCGACCAGGTGGTGGCGCAGAAGGACTCGAACGGGTTCCCGTCGGAAGACGACGCGCTCGCCGGCGTGCAGCGCGCGATGGCGCGCGATTGACCCGTTCCGGTTCAGCCAGTGCCAGATCCGCGATGACCGACAGCCCGCGTCAACTGATCGCGTGGACCATCGTGATGACGGCGCTGGCCGTCACGATCATGGCGGCGCTGTACTTCGCGCGCAACGCCCTGATCGTCATCTACATTTCCGCGCTGGTCGCGATCGGGTTCGGGCCGGTCGTTCGCGCGATCGAACATCAGCGCCTCGTCCCCGTTGGCAGCAAGCGGATGCCGCGCTGGCTGGCCATCCTGATGGTGTATGTCGCGATCATCGGCGTGGTGGCGGCGGTCGCGGCGATGATCGTCCCGCCACTGGTCGATCAGGCCCAACAGCTCTGGCGCGATCTGCCGTCGACGATCGATCGCGCGCAGAGGTTTCTGATCGATCGGGGACTGATCTCCCGCCGTATCACGTTCGAGGAAGCGGTCCAGAGCGCGCCAGGCGACACGACGTCCGCCGCAACCTCCGCCGTCGGGACAGTGGCGACCGCCCTCGGCACGCTCGCCGAGAGCATCGTCGGGTTCGTCACCATCCTCATCCTCGCCTTCTATCTGCTGATCGAGGGCGACACGATGTTTGCCGGGTTCGCGCGGCTGTTTCCGCGTGAGCGCCGGGCGGAAATCATCCGCGGCGGGCGCGAGATCTCCACCAAAGTGAGCGCCTGGATGACCGGTCAGCTGATCCTGGGCGGAACCATCGGCGCGACGTCGGCGCTCGGGTTGTACCTGCTGGGCGTGCCGTATTTCTACGTGCTGGCGCTCGTCTCGGCCGTCGGCGAGCTGATTCCGGTGGTCGGACCGATGCTCGCGGCCGTCCCGGCGATCGGGGTCGCGTTCACCGTGTCACCACGGACCGCGTTGTGGGTGACCCTTTTCTTCGTCGTCCAGCAACAGGCCGAGAACCACCTGCTCGTTCCCAAAATCATGGAGCGCCAGGTTGGCGTCAGCGCGGTGGTTGTCATCGTCGCACTGCTGATCGGCAGTGCGCTTTTCGGCGTGCTCGGGGCGATCCTCGCCATTCCCACCGCGGCGATCCTGCAGGTCGTCCTTCAGTCGGTGTTCAGCGATCTCGACACCTGAGCTCTATAAGCCCGGCCAGCTTCTTCTTGTCCGCGTCGTTCAGCCGGGGCAGCGCACCCGAATCCACGGTTTTCCCCTGGTCGCTGATGGTCTGGAAATGCAGGGCGTCCTTGGCGAGCTCGATGAGCATGAAGTGGTAGCCGGTATCGAAGCTCTTTGCGGTGAGCTCGCTCGTTGCCACGTCGCCGGTCGCGAAGCTTTGCCGCGCCGCCGGAAAGAAAGTAGTAGATGCCTTTCTGAGGCTTGATGCGTTCGTAAAAATGATCGTGACCCTCGAACACCGCGTCGACGCCGTACTTCAGAAAGATCGGCTCGAGCAGGGCGCGCAGCTCCAGATCGGACCCGTGCCGCCCGCCTGACGAGTAGATCGGATGGTGGAAGAAGGCGATCTTCCAGTCCGACCCGCTGGCGGCCAGCTCCTTCTCCAGCCAGGCAGCTGCGCCTTGTCCATGTAGTTGGTGTCGAGCGCGAAAACTCTGACGCCGTCCTTGGGTTTGAAGCTGTAGTACTTTTCCCCGTTCATGTTGAAGTGCTTGTAGAAGCGCTGGTTCGCGTCGTCGTGGTTGCCGAGCGCCGCGTAGAACTTGACCTTCGCGTCCAGAATCGGCTTGTACGGTTCCTCGAACTTCTTCTGATAGTCCCTTTCGGATTCGCTGCCGTACAGGTTGTCGCCGAGCATCAGCACGAACTCGAAAGGAAACTTCGCGCGAGAGGCAGCGAGCTTCTCGCCGACGCGGTATTGCGACGACGAGCCGGTGCCGCTGTCGCCGATGACCGCGAACTTCAACGAATCCGGCTGATTGGGCACGGTCAGCGGGATGTCCTGAGCGGTCAGGACGCCCAGGCTGGCGACGACGAGAGCCAGTGACGCGATGAATCGGAAATGTGGACGCGTGTGCATGGCGGACCTTTCGCGTGTCATGGAATGGCGTTCGGAAGGTAATCGATAATCAAATTTGCCCGCGAGTCGAGCAGAATCAAGTGTTTGTTGATGAAGCGATACTCGATCCCCTGATCCTTCGGCAGCTCGGGAAGCGTCGCGAGGACGTTCGGCGGCACTGTGGAGCGAGGTTCCTTCTCCGGGTACGTGTCGTTCACCTTGAAAGGGAAGTTCCCGGGGTTGTCGTCCTTGATTACGTCCTTCGTCGTCTTGTCGAGCTCGGGGCGCAGGATCCGGCGGAAGTGTGCCGCCGTGGCGGTAGTAAAAATGTCGCCCTGCTTGGCGCCAGTGCGCATGGCGCGAATCCGCGTGGCCAGCGACAGCTGTGCGGTCTGAATCTCGGCGGGCTTCTCCGTTTCCTTCAACTTGGGGGCGCCGTCGTCAGCTTTGTTGCGCATCGCGAGGTACTGTTCAATGCGTTCGTTGAACTCGACGAGCCGTTTTGCGTCAGGGTTGACAGTGCCTTGCTGCGCCACGCCCACGGTTGAGCCCGGGAGCGCCCACATCAGCACGACGCTTGCGATCATTACTACTAGTCGGGTCACTGGATGCCCTCCGGCGTTCCTGATACACAGGCCGTACCAGTCTTTCTGCAGCGTGTCCGTAACCCATCCGTAGGCCTGCCCCGCCGCAACCGGACCGTGGCACAATCCCTGATGCCATGACCGCGCACCTGCTTCTCGTCGTCCCGCTGCTGACCCTCGCGCTTGCCCAACCGGCGGTCGCCGCGACGCCGCCCCTTCCAGTCATGTCCGGCGCCGTTGCCGGGCCAGGGCTGATGTATCCCGACCCGCCGATCGCCGTTGTTGCCGGCGCCGTGCAGGTGGAGGCGTTTCCATACATCACCGAGGAGTTCTTCGTGTCGGGGACGGCCAATTCGGCGTCCTATACCACGCGCGTCATCGTCAGGCGGCCGCGCGATCCGAAGCAGGCCAGCGGAACGGTCGTGGCAGAGGCGCTCCACGCCGGCGGCCGTTCGCTGATTTTCGAGTGGTCTCGCGTTTCGATCCTCACGCGCAATCATGTCTTCGTGGAGATCGTCCACAGCCCCGGGAACATCAACCTGCTCAAGACGTTCAACGCCGCGCGATACACGTCGTTGAACATCGCGCAGGGGCAAACCAACGAGATCCTCGCGCAGGTCGGGATGCTCATCAAAAGCCGTCCTGGCGTGCTGGCGGAGTACCCGTCCGCCAGATCACCTTGATGGGGACGTCGGCCTCGAGCGGCACCGTGCGGAACTACCTTCCTGCCCACGCCGAGCTGCGGATGGCCAATGGCGGACCGATCTTCGACGGCTTCCTCCTGACGAGCACCAATGGCAACACGCCGCTTCCGATTGTGGACGTGCCGATGGTGCAGATGCCGACGCAGACCGAGGTGCACACGCACGCCGAAGCGGGGATCGCGTACCGCCGCCCCGACAGCGATGCGCCGGGCAACAGGTTCCGGCTGTACGAAGTCGCCGGCATGCCGCACAACAACTCGCGCGACAGCCGCGGATTTGCCGGGGATCCCTGCACGCTGCCGGTGACCGATTTTCCGGCCGGCGCCTTCACCGCGCTCGGCCTGAACCATCTCATTGAGTGGATCGCGGGCGGCAAGACACCGCCCCATGCGCCCTACATCGAGGTGGACCAGAACACCGCCAACGACGGCTCCCATCTGGCGCTCGACGAGCTCGGCAACGCGAAGGGCGGCGTCAGGAACGTCTGGGTGGACGTGCCGATCGCCAGCTACGGCGTGTTCGGCAAGGGAAAGACGACCGGCGCAGGATCGGCTATGCCTGCTGGCGGGCACCGAGGTGCCGCTACCAGAGGCGACGCTCAAGAAGCTCTATCGCAACAAGGCCGAGTACGAGAGCAAGATCGACGCGCGGCTTCGCGAATTGGTCACCGCCGGCTGGTTCCTGCAGGAATACACCGACTTGGTTCGAAAGGACGTGCAGGCGACGACGATCCCGTAGCGCGTCCGGGAGCGACTATTCGGTAAGCGGAAGGCTATGTTCGGAAAACCGGCGTCTTAGCAAGATCAGAGGAACACAATGCCGCGAGCGCGTGTTTGTCTCATGGCCCTGGTCGTTGTCTCCAGCCTGTCAGTCTCGTCCTCGACGTCGGCGCAACAAGTCAACGTCGTCCAAGGCGCGATCACCCAACTGGGACCAAACGTCCCGCCGCCCAGGGACGCCAAGCCGGTCATCGGCCGATCGGTCGTTCGCGGCCGCGTCATTGCCGCCGAAAGCGGGCAACCGCTCCGCAGGGCGACCGTCGGCATCCGCGCGACCGAGCTGCGCGTCCCGCGAACGATGCTGACCGATGCCGACGGACGCTACGAGTTCCGCGAGCTGCCTGCGGGCCGATATTCGATCAACGCGTCCAAGACGCCGTTTGTCGGTTGGTCTTACGGGCAGACGCAGCCGGGCAGCCCGGGCAAACCCCTCGTGCTCGCGGACAATCAGACCGCGGACGGCATCAACATCGCGATGCCGCGGGGCGCGGTCATCACGGGAACCATCACCGACGAACTCGGCGAGCCCGTACCAAATGCTTCAGTGAGCCTGTTGAGACCCCAGTTCGTCCAGGGCCAGCAGCGCCTGGCGCCAGCGGGTGCCGCCAACTTCCCCTCGACCAACGATATCGGCGAGTACCGCATGTTTGGCCTGCCGCCGGGCCAGTACTACGTCGCCGCGCAACCGCAGCAGCAGTCATTTTCGCCGATCTTCAATCCTTCGAATGGCCAGGTCGAGGGACAGGAAGCGCGGAACGGATATGCGCGGACGTTCTATCCGGGTACGGCCGATGTCAGCGGCGCCCAGAAGATAACGGTCGGACTCGGCCAGACGATCAGCGAGATGAATATTGTCCTTCTCCCGACGCGCCTCGCCACCGTCAGCGGCGTGGCGGTCGATTCGCAGGGACAACCCCTTGGCGGAGGGTTCGTCCAGATGTTGCCGCGCGGGGTATTCATCGGAGGTATCAGTGGGGGACCGTTGAGTCCGGATGGAACGTTCAGGGTCCCCAATGTTGCCCCTGGACTTTACACGCTGCGGGCGAACACTCCCGGGATGCCGCCGGCCCCGGGCGCGCCGCCGCCTGAAATCTCCGTTGCCGTCGTGGTCGTCGCTGGCGAGGACGTCACGGACCTGCGGCTCATGCCTGTCCAGCCGGTCGCGGTCCGCGGCAAGGTTTCTTTCGACGATCCCGCTGCCGCGCAGGCGGTGAATCCTTCTGCCGTCCGTGTGATGACGCAGGCGCTCAATGTGGACGACTTCGGCCTCAGCTTTGGCGGCGCCGCAGGGGGTCCTGGCACGCTGGCGGATGACTTCACGTTCGAGTTGAAAATCCCCCCGGGCCGTGTGGCGCTGCGCGCGATGGTGCAATCGGCGCCAACCGCATCGACTGGCTGGCAGGTGAAAGCGGTTCGCGTGAACGGAACCGATGTCACCGACAGCGGCATCGAAGTCGACGCCCGTGGCGCCGAGCGGTATCGAGATCGAGCTGACGAATCGCCGGCAGGAGATTTCCGGCGCTGTTAGCGACGCGGGAAGCGGACCGGTCAAGGACTACTCCGTGATCGTATTTGCGCAGGACCGCGCCCGCTGGGCAGCGCCCTTCAACCGCTACTTCGGTACGGGCAGGCCGGGGGACGACGGTCGCTTCAGGATCGGAGCGCTGCCGCCGGGCGACTACTACGCGATCGCGCTGGACCGGGTCGATCCGGCGCAGTCGCAGGATCCGGAATTCCTCGAAGGCCTCAGCCGCCAGGCCTCTTCGTTCTCGCTGTCGCCGGGAGACACGCGGACGCTCGATCTGCGCTTGTTCACGGTGCAGTAATCCCACCTGTGCCGTTTTGCACAGGCCACTGCGCCGCCGGCAGGTAGAGTGGGATTCTGAAAACTATCGACATCGACGGCGACGGCACGTCGCAGGCAGCAGCTGAGCCGCTGACCGGTTCCGTGCTTCTCGGCGTCCTCACCATAACCGCCGCGACGCTCTTCCTCCAAATCGCGCTGACCAAGTTCTTCTCCTTTCGCCTCTGGTATCACTACGCGTTCATGATCATCAGCATCACCATGCTCGGACTGAGTGCGGCGAGCGCGGTGCTGGCGCTCTTCGAGCATCGATTGCTGAAGCTTCCGACCGCACGCGTTCTTCACCTCGGCGCGGCGTTGTTTGGCGCGTCCACGTTGGCCGCGCTCGGAGCGCTGACGGCCCAGGGCGATCTCCTGTTCCCGTTGGGTGGAGGAGATTGGATTGAATTCGTCGCGGTGGCGGGGTGTTGGCTCGCACTGTTCCCACCCTTTTTCTTTTCGGGAGTCGTGGTCTCATGGGCGATTCAACGCCATAGCTCCCAAATCTCGCGTTTGTACGCGACCGATCTGGCGGGAGCCGGCCTCGGATGCCTGCTGGCCGTGCTGGGGCTGTCCTCCTTGTTCACCGAGCAGTGCATCGCCCTTGCAGCCGGGCTCGCCTTTATCGCTGCCGTGGTCTTCGGGCCGGGATTTGCGCGAACGTCGGGGTGGTGGGCTCCTTCAGCGGCGGGCCTCGTGCTGTGCGCCGGGGTAGGCATGCTGGGCCCCCAGACGTGGGGCTCGCAGATCACACTCACCAAGGGGCTCGCCGGGGACCTGGCGAGGGGAGGGAAGATCGTCGCCAGCGCGCCGGGAATGAATGGGCGCGTAGACGTGGTCGACGGGGTGCTCGCCCGATTCGCCTGGGGCCTCTCGCATCTCTATCAGGGATCGTTCCCGCCGCAACTGGCGATCCGAATCGACGGGGATGCGCTGACGACCATCACGCGCCTCGATCCGGAGTCGTCCTGGGAATTCACCGACTACATGCCGGCATCGCTGCCGTATCTCGTGGCGAATCCGCGCTCTGTGCTGATCATCGGCGTGGGAGGCGGCATGGACGTCGCCAATGCGGTCAATCGCGGCGCCGCGCGCGTGGTGGGCGTGGAAATCAACCGGCAGATCATCGATCTTCTCGATCAGAGGTTTCTCGAATGGTCCGGCGGCATCTACCGCCATCCGGCAGTGGAGATTGTCCACAGCGACGGCCGAACCTATGTCGAACGCTCCTCTGAGAAATTCGACGTCATACAGCTGACGTTGGTGGACACGTTCGCGGCGATCTCGTCCGGCGCGCTGGCGCTCGCGGAAGACTTCCTGTACACGACTGAGGCCTTTGAGGCCTACATCGACCACCTGGCCCCTGATGGCATCCTCGTGCTCGGCCGCACCCGGGAGGAGTCATTGAGCCTGCTCTCGCTGATTGACGCCGCCACCCGCGGCCGCGGCTTGCGGCTCGAAGAGCACGTGTTCATCGCCAGGGCCCGGGCGCTTCACGGCCTGGTGCTGCTCTTCAAGCGATCGCCGTTCACTCCTGAAGAGATCGCAAAGGCGCTCGCGTTCGTCGAGCGGAACGGAATGGAGCTGGTCTACGCCCCTGGTCAAATGGAGGAGGCGCTTCCGGAGGTGAATGCCTTCCTGACGAGCAGCGACCGCGCCGCGCTGGCGTCGCAGCTGGGAAGGGACCTCGCGCCCGAGAGTGACGATGCGCCCTTCTATTTCCGGCACTCGAAGTGGAGCCAGCTGCTCGGGACCTACACGGGTGGGCAGGGCAACCTGCTGCTGATCCTCGCCGTCTCGCTCCTGTTCGGGATCGTCGCCATCGTCCTTCCGCTCACCCGCGTTGCACCTGGCGTCGCCTGGAAGTCCGCGTCCACGCTTAGCTACTTCGGGATGATCGGCCTCGGATACATCATCGTGGAAATGGTGTTGCTGGTGCAGTTCACCTTCTTTCTCGGGCACCCGACGCGTTCTCTCACCGTCACCCTGTTCTCGCTGCTCCTGTTCTCGGGCGTCGGTGCCCTCCTTTCGAGCGGAGCGAACGCGGAAACCGGGCGTAACCGGTTGGTCGCACCGCTGTTGGGAGTCGCGTTTCTCGCGGCCGCATACGGGCTGATCCTGCCCTCGCTGCTGTCGAGCACCATGGGCCTGCCACTTTCCTCGCGGGTGCTGGTCGCCGCTGCGCTGATTGCGCCTCTGGGTGTGATGATGGGAATGCCGCTGCCGCTGGGGGTGATGCTGCTCCGTCAACGAAGCCCGGAACTGGTGCTTTGGGCGTGGGGCATCAACGGATTCTGTTCAGTGCTCGGGTCGATTCTTGCGATCATCTTCGCGCACGCGATCGGTTATCGGGCCACCCTCTTCGTCGGCGCGGCCATGTATCTCGCCGCCTTGCTCGCGCTTCGCCGGGCGAGACTCGCACACTAGCGGCCTCTGCGCAGGTATTTCTTGATGCAGTGCACTGCGCCCTGGCGCTCGGCGAATCTGTTGAAGTCCCCCAGGGAGTGAACCGTGAATTCCTGCTGCTCCCAGAGTCTCTTCATTTCCTCATCGATGGGCCTCAGGTCGGCGTTGCTCCCGTGACCGTAGGTTGGCAGATAGACATGCTTTCCCAGGACGGCGCTGTTCTCGACGAGACAGTTGTTCCAGGTGACGTGATGCCACGATCGGACGGTGACCAGGGTGCTGTCGGTGGCCCCGGCGGCGACGAGCTCGTCGACAGCCGGGCCGAGATCGGCATTTTCCGCACTCGCCGCCGCCTCCCGGAGGACGGCCAGCGTGAGTTGCTGTCCTGAGGCCGGGCGATGCACCAGCGGGTTGCGGTGCACGGTAAACCCGGCGGCGGACAGGCTCCTCGCGATCGTGTCATAGACGTCGTCCAGGCTGAACGGTGCAACACGTCCTGTCAGGACATCTCCGAGCGCCGGGCTGCCCACGAATACCTCGAAGCCTCCTGAACGGCCTTCGCCTATCAGCGTCACGAACATATCGATATGGAAGATAGGCTGAAACGTGCCAGCGCCCTCTGCCGCAATATCGAGGAAGTACTCGTCATCGCTGCGCGTGCCATAAAAGGGGCGAATCGGAATCGGTCTCCCGGTGCCCACCACGACAAGTCGTCGTGTGCTGTCGACGTAGTCGCTGAAGAGCTGACGGGCGAATCGTTCGGCCGTCGTACCGCCAGGAATCTGTACGGGCGCGCGTGACTGAGTGATCAGCTCGACGCTGTCGGCAAAGTAGTCTTTGCCGAGCAACCAGAAATCGCTGCCGACGAGACAGTTGCCGCCCTGGAAGATGAGCGGCGCCTGGGCGGCCCGGGTGGCTGTGTATTCCTGGACGGATTCGGCGATCAGGGAATCGGCGGCGCGAGGAAACTCCCACGGTTCCAGCAGGTAACGGCTTTCGTCGCTCGCGTCGACGAGCGAGACATAGCCATCCTCCGCCCAGTCGGTGAAGCTGACGTAATCGGGCAGGGGCACGAACGTCACCTGCTCCAGACCGTGACCTGCCTTGGTGAACCACCGTTCGACTGTCGTCCGCGACGACTTCGCAACAACGACCACGAACTCTGTTCCCTGCCGCAGGGCTCGAATAACCGATTGGTACCCGGCGGCAAGATTCCGGTCGGTGACGCCGTATCTCGGAAACGAAAACAGCACCGCATCGATCGACCCGGAACAGGATGAGATGAGGCTGGGTGTCTGGATGCCAGGGCGAATGGCCAATTCACGGAGAGCGCCTGCCGACTTCGCCCGGAGCTCGGCATCCCGGCTTGTAAACACGTCACGCTCGGTTCGCTTGTGTAAAGGGCCGTTGGGCGTCAGCAGTTTGAGGAGATGAGGCTGGATCATGCGGGAAGTTCAGCGCGGATGGAGGATCCGGGCGCTGAGCGGCGAGTCGCGCGGCAGCTCACAGGGGATCTGCCGCGCGGCCCGGCGTCGTTCTATTTCCGATTCAGTTCCTCGTAGAACGCCGTGACATTGGCCTTGGTGCCCGGGTTCCGGCCGGACAGACCCGCGAAATAGTCCTTCCACTTCGGTCCCATCGCGCCTGGAATTTCTTCGGTCGCCTGCTCGATGGTCTTGCCGGCCTTGTGTGCCGCGCGCGCGGCGTTGGCGTACGCGGTCATGAACTCGCCGTACTCCACGAAGCAGGCCCAGTCGCACGTCTGGCTCGTGTGCCCGCGGGTGATTAGATCAACGCCCTTGATGCCGGCCGCCGCCTTCGCGATGGTCTGACCCCACTGAAGAGCGCTCCCGCCGTTGGGGAGGTCCATGACCGGCGTGCCGGTCGCCGCGGTCATGTCCCCCGTCGCCATCACGCGGAGGTTGCGGAACACGACCAGCGCGTCGCCGCCGGTATGGGCTGGTCCAAAGTGGTAGAGGTCGATGGCATCGTTCCCGCTGAACAGGGTCATCTTGTCCTTGAACGTTTTCTTGGGCATGCGGTCGGCGTTCTGGCCGTCCTTGTATTGCGCCAGGCCTTTCATGTAGCCGGCGGTGTTCTCCTGCACGACGACTTCTACTTGCGGCTCGAATTCGAGATTGCCGCCGAGATGATCGTCGTGCATATGCGTGTTGATGATCGTGGTAATCGGCTTGTCGGTGATCTTCTTGACGCCCTCGATGATCGCCTTTCCGGAGCCGGGGTTTTTGGTGTCCACGAGCACGACGCCGTTGTTCTCCGATACGAAGATCGTAGTCGTCGCGCCCGGCGCGGTGCTCTGGTTGAAGATCGGGAGCTGGTACAGGTTGGTCCTGATCTTCTCGAGCTGGAGGTTGATCGGCGCCGGTGTACCCGCGCCACGGCCGGCAGCGGCCTGGCCTGCCGCGGGGGGTTGCTGGGCCGCCGGCGGTGCCTGTTCGGTGGGCGCCTGCTGGGCGCACGCCGCGATACCGACCGCCGTTGCGCCGGCGCCGACGATGGCCACGAGTACAAGGGCGCGTTTCATGAACACTCCTGAATAGGGGATCGAATAAGGCGAAAGCCGCATGCACGGTAGCTGAGTTCCCGGGCGCGGTCAAACTGGTGCCACCTCGACTGCCAGCCTGGCTGGCTGCGATCCGACCTGCGCAAACCACGTCACCCTGGAGGCCACGCAGTCGATCTCCAGGAGGTACCGGCCCGGCGTGCTGCGGCGGCATCGTGACGCGACAGCGGACCGTTTCGCCGGGCGCGATTTCCCGCGCGTCGCTCGGCGAGCCGCTGTTTGTGAAAATGGAAATCGAGGAGCTTTCCCGCCGCATCGTACAAGTGCACGCCCAGTTCGACGCCACCGTATTCCTCGTCGGGCTTCAGCCACACGGCGGCGCCGTCGTTTCTGACCGCCACGTCCACGACCAGCGGCTGACCCTCCAGAAAGGTCCCGTCGGGAGCGTCCGCGAGCGTGGCGTCAATCCGGCACGCGAGCGAGTCCCCCGAACGGCTGTCCACTCGCTCCGTCCCTTCCCTGAAAAGGAAGAAGGTCCGGACGTGACGCAGGAACGCCCGCGTGGAGTTCGTCCATGCCTCGCCGGCGCGGCTGTCGGCCAGGAAGTCTTCGAACTCGTCGAGCGACACGTGGAACGGCGGCGCGTGGAAGATCGCCAGCTTCATCTCCCGGAAGCCGCACGTCCGCGCCGTCCGCGCGATCGCGTGGACGTCCACGTCGTTTTCGACGACGCGGTAGGCACGCATCTCGAATTGGGACTGCGGATCGTGGGAATGCCTCGAGCCCGGCTCGACGAAGCCCGCGATACCGCCCGGCTTGAGAAGCCGGCCGAACTCGCGCAGCACGGCGTCGGGATTCGGCACGTGGTGGAAGGCGTGGAAGCTGACGATCCGGTCCACGCTGCCGTCGGCGCAGCTCGATCGTCCGCCCGTCGAAGGTCAGGAACTGCGGCTGCGGCCGTTCGCCGATGATCGGCAGCCGCTCGTACACCTCGCGCGCGATGGCGAGCGCGCTCGGCGAGACGTCGAGCAGGATCACGCGGCAGCCGAGCTGCGTCAGGAACCGGGAGAGCCAGCCGCTGCCCGCGCCGAACTCGAGGACCGTCATCCCCGCCGTCAGGCGCAGCCCCTGAAGCATCGTCGCAACGCCCGTCAACAGCGTCGGCGTATCGTCGGCGGGATTGAACGGCTTGGCGAGGTGATGCTCCCAGCTGGACAGCGTCGAGAAATATTCCTCGGCGGTTCGATTCAGGTCCTCGAGGGAGGTTCGCGCAATCAACTCCCCGACATCGACAGGGACGTCGACCGTCTGCTCCGGGCGTCCCCGCGTGCGCACAGCCTGGCGGCCGTACTCGAGCGGCGCCTGTACGAAGACGACCGCGGCGGAGAAGCCCTGCTGATGCTCGAACGTCAGATAGCTGGCGGCGATGGGAGCACCGAACCGCGCGCGAAACGCATCGTCGAGCGCCTGGAAGACATCGTCCAGGTCGTACGAATGGCTGGCGACGAACGGCTCGTCGAACGGTTTGCCACGCAGCGTGTTGACGACGCCGTTGAGCGCCGGCACGCGGGCGCGGATTCGGCGCGACGCTTCCACGAGCGGAGACGTCGTCGTGCGGTACGGAACATGGAAGACGCCAACGCCACCCGATCCGACAAGGCCAATCAGCTGACGGAGAAGCGCAAGGCCATCGGCCGGTGCCATCCGTTGAAGGACGCCATAGCAGTTGACGAGATCGAACTTGCGGCCGGCGCTCGTGTGATCAACGAAGAGCTCGGCCGGCGTCTGGAATTCGATGTGGGAGGTTCCCTGGCGATCGGCCTCGCGCCGGGCGGTCGCGAGCATGGTGGGCGACCGATCGACGGCGGTGACTCGTCCCGGCCGCCGCGCGAACGGGATGGCGAGGCGGCCGATGCCGCAGCCGTACTCCAGCGTGGACATGGGCGCGAATTCAGGAACGAGGCGCAGGCCCACGAGGCGCAGCAGCCACTCGACGTACACCTCGCCGCCCGAGAAGAACTCCCGCTCGCGATCCGGCGTCATGTTCGCGCGCAGGTACTGCGGGGCCGTCAGCACGGCGAAGTACGGCTCGCGCGCGGCGAACGCCTCCCATCGCCGGTCGGATTCGCTGCTCGTGCCACCTGCGCGGTTCATCAAGGGAGAATCGACGCGATCATATCAGCCATCCGCGGTATCCTTTTGTCATGTCGCGAATCCATTTCCGACAAAGGATTGTCGTCGTTGCTTTGGCCGCCCTGACTGCGGCCTGTGCGGACAGGCAGACCAGTGAATCATCACTCCTGCCGCGCGACGTGCACTCGTATGCCCAGCCGGAAAAGGCGCGAGTCACGCACGTATCGCTGGATCTCGCGCCCGACTTCACTGCGCACAAACTCGCCGGGACGGCCACGCTCTCCATCGCGCGCGCTCAGGGAGCCGACAGCATTGTCCTCGACTCGGGCAACCTGACGATCAAGCGCGTCAGCGATGGCGCCGGCGCCCCGCTCGTCTTCAACACGGGTACCGCGAAGGAGTTGCTCGGCTCTCCGCTCACCGTCATGCTGCCCACCCAGGGCGACACGATCGTGATCGAGTACGAAACGTCTCCCACCGCCAGCGCCGTGCAGTGGCTCTCGCCCGAACAGACCGCCGGCAAGAAGCTCCCCTTCCTCTTCACGCAGGGCCAGGCGATTCTGACGCGTTCCTGGGTGCCGACCCAGGACAGTCCGGGCATCCGGCAGACCTACGACGCGACGATTCGTGTTCCCGCTGGAATGCGCGCCGTCATGAGCGCGGATCACGTACAGCCGGAAGGAGAGAAGGATTCGCTCGGCCGCGCGGTGTTCCGATTCAGGATGGACAAGCCGATTCCACCCTACCTTGTCGCCCTCGCCATTGGCGATATCGCCTTCAAGCCGATCGGCACGAACACGGGTGTGTACGCCGAGCCATCGGTACTCGATCGCGCGGCGGATGAATTCGCTGAAGTGGACAGGATGGTGGCGGCCGCCGAGATGTTGTATGGGCCCTATCGATGGGGCCGATACGACATTCTGGTTCTTCCCCCGTCCTTCCCATTTGGTGGAATGGAGAACCCGACGCTGACCTTCGCGACCCCCACCATTCTTGCCGGCGATCGGTCACTCGTCAGTCTCGTGGCGCACGAGCTCGCACACTCATGGTCCGGCAACCTCGTCACGAATGCGACCTGGGACGACTTCTGGCTGAACGAGGGCTTCACGACCTACATCGAGGTGCGCCTCATGGAGGAGCTGCGCGGCAAACCTTACGCGGACATGCTGCGGCAGATCGGTCGTCAGGATATGCAGGCCGCGGTTGCGGACGCGGGTGCGCAAGCGCCAGACACCCGCCTGCATCTCGATCTTGCTGGAAGGGATCCCGATGCCGGCATGACAGGCATTGCATACGAAAAGGGATCCGCATTTCTGCAGACCGTGGAATCGGTCGTCGGGCGCGAGCGGCTGGACGCATTCCTGCGCGACTACTTCGACCATTTCGCGTTCCAGCCGATGAGCTCCGAGCGCATGGTGGCGTACATGACGGAGAGGCTTTTCAAGGACGATGAGGCCGAGCGCGTCGACGTTCGGGCGTGGGTCTTCGAGCCCGGCATTCCCGCCAATATTGCACCGGTGAAATCCGAGGCGTTCGAGGCCGTCGATGCTCAGATTGCCTTGTGGAAGGACGGCGGGGCGACCTCGGCCCTGAATACATCGAAGTGGTCGACCCACGAGTGGCTGCACTTCCTGCGCGCGCTGCCCGACAGCATTCCTGCTGCGCGCCTCGCCGAGCTGGACAAGACGTTCAAGCTCTCATCGAGCGGCAACAGCGAAGTTCTGTTCGCGTGGCTGAAGATTGCGATCAGGAATCGGTACGAGCCCGCGTTTGCCGCGCTCGAACAGTTCCTCACGGCTCAGGGCCGGCGCAAATTCGTTGCGCCCCTCTACGCCGACCTTGCGAAAACCGATTGGGGACGGGCCATGGCGATGGACATCTACCGCCGCGCGCGGCCGACGTATCACTCCGTCGCCGTCACGACGATCGACCCGGCGCTGAAGTGGAAGCCCTGAGCAGCGGTTTCCATGTGTCCGTAGTACGTAGTGTCCGGCTTTAGCGGTCCGTGCTGGTCCGCCTGAAGGCGGACACTGATGTACGTTGTCGCATACGGCCTACATCGAATTGAAAAGCGCCGTTCCAGGTTCCCGCCGGGTTCAGTTGCCGCCCGTGCCGGCAGCGGCCATGACATCGGCCCTGGTCAACGGCTTATCCGGGTTCGGCGGGTGCGCCGGAATCCAGGCGTTGTAATCCAGCTTCAGGGTGTTGAAGACCTGGACGGCCGATTTGACAACGGCGAGCTGAGCGGGGTTGGGACCGACAACGGTCATATCCGCCGTATACATCGCCTTTTCGGCGGGCAGATATATGGCAAGCATCCCGTCGCTGTGGTCGTTCGGGATATGGACCAGCTCGACGATCTTGCCGTTCGTCCCTTTTCGCACGTCGCGGTCGCCGACACCCTCGACGACGTTCGTGCGGCGCTTCGCCACCTTCGAGAGGCTGTCGCCGGGTAGCGTGCGCGGGCCCGACAGAAGCCGCTCGAGGACTTCCTCGTTGTTGCGGTGCGTCAGGATCGTCGCGCCTTCCGCCACCGCCGCCGCGAGGCCGCTCGCGTGATCGAAGTGCGGATGCGAGTTGGCCACGAAGCGGACCGGCTTGTTCGGGATGGCCTGTTTGGCCGCCGCCATCACCGCCATGCCGCGCGCGTCGCTCTGCCCGCTCTCGACGACCAGGATGTGGTCGCCCATGTCGACGGCGAGGGCGGTGTAGTTCCCGCCGATCTTGAAGACGCCGTCGCCGAGCTTTTCCACGGGCGGTGCAGCCGGCGGTGCCGGCCGGCGCGCCGCCGGCAGCTGCCGGAGCGGCGCCACCGCCCTGGGGAGCCGGGGGCGTGAGCAGCGCGGCCAGGTTCGTGGGGTTGGGCGTGGCCGCGGTGATGGTGGCGTCGAACGTCGGCAGGCCGGCCTGGCGCTGGACGATCCGGCCCGGGACCTGCACGCCGTTCATGTTCTGGTAATTGGAGTACTCGAATTCGACCAGCAGGTCGCCGACAACGGCGTGCTCGACGCGCGTTTCAACCTTGGTCACCAGGTTCTGGTTATTGATGTAGCCGGTCACCGTGTACTGCTGGCCCGACGGGGACTTGACGAACGATGGAGAAAACGAGACAACTTGCTGACCGCCCTCCTGGCGCACGGTGGCGCTATTGGCCGCCGCGCCTTTCAGGAAGCCCCACGGGGTTGTCCAGATGTTCAGGGCCTGGCCCCAGTTCGTGGTGGCCTGCAGCCCGGTGATGTTCTGGTTGAGCACGCCGGGCATTGGCGCCGGCACTCCCGGCACCGTCGGCGGTTGTGTCGGCCCCGTCGCCCGCGAGACGAGCGCCGTCGGGTCGGTTGTCTGTCCGAAGTTGATCGCGCGTGAGTACTGGGTAATCTGCGTGACGTTGAGCGCGCCCATCGGGTCCCCGATGCTCTTGCTCTGGCCGAAGGCCCCATTTCGCGCGGTACCCGAGTAGGTAATCGCGTTCAGTTTGTCCAGGCCCATCGCCTTCGATGCCGCGGCCACGACTGCATTGGCGTTTTGTGCGGACGGGCTTATCGGCAGGACGGTCACGAGTAGTGCGGTAACCGCAAGTATTCTGAGCAGCATGGCTCTTCCTCCAGACTTCGTTTGAACTCCGAACCGAGTGTGTGTCGCCTGCGGATCATATACGCGGCCGAGCGGCTGGCGTTTACTGTTTTACGGCTGGGCTTCGTGACAGAGAGAGGGCGGCGCGAGCGCAGCAATAACTGTGTGAAACGGATCACAACAATTCCGTTTCGGCGTACTTGTTGCAGTTTCCTTCCTTGAAAGGCGAATAAACAGCTGACCAAGGAGGCATCTCATGGCGGAACGAAACGATCAGTTCAACTGGGACGACGACGACAAGTATTGGCGCTCGAATTACCGCACGCGGCCGTACGCCTCGTCGAGCTCCTTCGACTACGACTACTACCGGCCGGGTTATCAATACGGTTACGAAGCGGCGAACCGGTATCAGCAGCACGAGTGGAAGGACGTCGAGTCGGACCTGGCCAAGTCGTGGAACAAGTGGGAGCACAAAGGCAACTCGACATGGGAGCAGATGAAGGACGCTGTTCGCGATGCGTGGGACCGCGTGACGGGTCGTCGTCACGTCCACGCGCGGTAGTCACTCCTCTCGTCAGTTCTTCTTGAATGGGCAGGGGCCGGTTTCGCTTGCCGGCCCCTGCCGCGTTGGCCCATCCTGCTCACGTGATATCCCTGATGAACCGCGCAAGAGATAACATGTCGGCGCCCGCGTGATCGCGATCTATCCCCCGGATTTCCGACGCTCCCTGTGGAGCCTGCGGCGTCGCATCAAGAGCGATCCCCTCGCTTTCCTCGACGATCTCGCGCGTCCTCCCGCGGGCGACATCGTTCCGTTCTCGCTCGCCGGCCGCCCTGCATTTCTCTTGAAGCATCCGGACCTCGTGGAGGCGGTGCTCGTGTCGCAGCATCACAAGTTCGTCAAGGCGTACGGATTGCAGCGCGCCCGGCGGCTGTTGGGCAACGGGCTGCTGACGGCGGAAGGCGAGCAACATCGGCGGCAGCGCAACGCGGCGCAGCCGGCGTTCCACCGATCGCAGCTCGAACGATATGCGGCGATCATGGCGTCGCACGCCGTGCGGGCTCGCGATCGCTGGCAGCCGCACCAGACCATCGACGTCTTCGCGGAAGCGGGTGCGCTGACGCTCGCGATCGTGGGCGAGACGCTGTTTGGCGCCGACGTCGAATCGCTGTCGGTCGAGGTCCGGCGGGCGGTGATGGCGGCGAGCGATGCGCTCGACCCTCTCATTTCGCTGCTCGCGCCGGCGCGCCGCGTCCGGCCACAGCGAGAGCGGCTCGCCGGGATCATCGACGATCTGATCGTGCGCCACCAGCGGGCCGGAGGCGATCGAGAGAATCTGATTTCGCTGCTGCTCGCCAGCCAGGAGACCGGCCCCGACACCATCACCGACCAGGTGCGCGACGCCGCGCTGACCATCCTGCTTGCCGGTCACGACACGATCGCCACCGCCCTGGTGTGGACGTGGATTCTCCTGTCACAGCAGCCTGACGCAGCCGGCCAGATGGAAAACGAGGTGCGCGCTGTTCTTGGCAGCCGAATGGCAACAGCCGCCGATGTGCCCGAGCTCGTCTTCACGCGAGCGGTCCTGTCCGAGTCGCTGCGGCTGCGCCCGCCGGCGTGGGTCGTCGCGCGGAGTTCGACGGAAGACCTCGAGCTCGGCGGTATTCATGTTCCGGCGGGTGCGATTGTGCTGATCAGTCAGTACTTGATGCATCGTGACGAGCGGTTCTACTCGAATCCGGTGGCGTTCGAGCCCGAGCGATGGCTCGACCGCCGCCAGGAGGGCAGGCCGAAGATGGCCTACATCCCGTTTGGGGCCGGACCCCGGTCGTGCATCGGTGAAGGATTTGCATGGATGGAAGGTGTGGTGTTGCTTGCGACATTTGCGCAGCGATGGCGGTTGAGGTTGGTCGGATCAGGAATCGATTCAGCCGCATCCGAAGATCACGTTTCGCCCGCCGCCCGCACTCAGAATGCTGGCCTACCCACTATAATCGGCGCATTCGATGGGTCATCCGATCGGCACCGCCGCCGTACACCATCACGACCACGACGCTGACGCCGACCCCGGCTGGAGCCTCGTTCAGGCGGCCGCGCGCGCCGCGGAAGGGTTGGCCGGCGGAGACACGTGTCAAAGCTTTGCGCTCGCGGCAGACGGGCAACTGCGCCCGGTGGCCCGCCGGCGATCCCGACGGGCTGATTGCGTGGCGCCCCGGCGCCGGCTGGGAAGGGCTGCTGCCGCTCGACGATCCGCGCCGCGCCTTCATCGATCTCTATCTCCCGATTTGCAGCGCGACCACGGCCCGGCCGATCACGGTGGGACATCTGGGCCAGAGCCTGGACGGATTCATCGCCACGCATGCCGGCGAATCCCATTGGATCACCGGCGAGCAGAACATCATTCACATGCATCGCCTCCGTGCGTTGTGCGATGCGGTCGTGGTCGGCGCCGGCACGGTTGCGGCCGACGATCCGCAGCTCACCACCCGGCTCGTCGCCGGCCCGAACCCGTTGCGTGTCGTGATCGATCCCGGCCGGCGTCTCGGCGGCCACTACCGCGTCTTCACTGACGATGCGGCCGACACGCTCTACGTGTGCGCGCGATCGCTGACGCATGCGGGCGAGCGCTCTTTTGGCCGCGCGGTGGTCGTCGGCGTAGAGGGCAACGAAGACGACGTCGACGTGGCCGGGCTCGTCCGGCTGCTTCGCGGGCGCGGCTGTGCACGCGTGTTCGTCGAAGGTGGCGGCGTGACGGTTTCGATGTTTCTCGCCGCGAATCTTCTCGATCGTCTGCAGGTGGCGATTGCCCCCCTCATCATCGGTGATGGGCGGCCCGCCATCCGGCTGCCGCCTCCAATCGTTCTCGGAGACGGCCTGCGTCCGCGGCACCGCGTGTTCTGCATGGGCGGCGACGTGCTGTTCGACTGCGAATTCAGTCCTCAGCCTGGAGTTCCTGACGCTGATCCCGGGCCTTTGTCGCCGTCCGGCCTGCGGTCCCCGGTGACGCGGGTGCTCTGAAACGCCCGTGGAGACGAGCCTCATCTTTCGCGGCGTCCGTCGCAGACACACGATCGTCCTGTCCCTGGCTCTGTTGCTGAACGGGTGCAGTGCCGGCGAACCCCCGGAACGGCCCGCAGCCGCGGCGGCAGACGCCGCTTCTCAACCGGCGGCCGCGCTGCCGGCGTCGGTGACGGGACAGCGGACGTTCGCGATCGTGCCCGGGCAATCGAAAGCCTCGTACCTCGCGAACGAGGAGTTCTTCGCTGGCGCTTTGAACCTGCTGGGGATTGGGCCGGGCAAGGTGGGCGTCGTCGGCAGCACTCAGGCGATTGAAGGGCAGTTCCAGCTCGATCCCGAGCGGCCAACGGCGCCTCTCGGCGACAACCGCTTCACCGTGCGACTGAATACCCTGACCAGCAACCAGACCAAACGCGACGAATACATCCGCGAGATCCGTGACGACGGGGGTCCCAGCTTCGATGCGTATCCGGTCGCTGCCTTCAAAGCGACGGCGATCGATGGCGTTTCGAATCCGAATGCCGGCGGCCGCGAGCTGGTCTTGAAGCTGTCGGGCGACCTCACCGTGCGCGAGATCACCAGACCGATGACCTTCGACGTGAAAGCGCAGCTGACGGGCGATACGCTGACAGGCGTTGGCACCAGCCGATTCCAGCTGCGCGATTTCGGCATCGGCCCGATCACGTTCCACGACATCCTCACCGTCGCCGACGACGTCGGGATCGAAGTCCAGTTCACGGCCCGCGCGCAGTAAGAAAAGGGGTCGGAGCTCCCGACCCCTTTTCTATGGCAGCCAGGCGGCGAGATCGTCGTGGCCGACGACGACTTCCGAGCGTTCCGCCTCGAGATGCGCGAGCCGCCGCTCGAGCCACGCGTCGATCATCGAAGTACGCTCCGGGGCCATCTCACGGGCAGCGTACGCCCAGCCTTCGATCAGTTGTTTTTGCAGCTCGCGCTGGCTGGCCGACAGGACCCAATTGCTCGCGTCACGCCGGACCTGATAGCCGGCAGCCCCGAAACTTCGCTCGGCGCACTCGACGGCGTCCGGTCCGGCCGCCGGGCCGCCGAGCCCTTTGTCCGTTTTCTGATGCCGGTTCATCAGGTCCCGGATGATGTCGTCCTCCGGCTCGACGGGCAGGCAGCGCGACTCGCCGTTGTAAGTGAGGGCGAACAGCACGGCCGCGCCGCTTGCGCGACAGCGCGTCGCCAGCGCATCGAGCCATCGTGTCGACACGAGGTCGAGCAGCGCAGAGGCGGTCACCAGATCGCGTCCGGCGAAAATCTCCCCATCGTCGAGCGCGCCGAGATCGCGGGAAAGCGTCTCGATCCGGCAAGTCGCTGTCCCACGGGGCGCTTCCGAGAGGAGGCGTGGATCCCGATCAACAAGGAGCCACTCCTGGCCGTCCGGCAGTCGCGGCGACAGATAGCGGACGTTCGATCCTGTGCCACTTCCCAGATCGAGGACACGGAACGGAGCGCCTTCGCGGCAGGACACCGGCGATGGCGTCGGTCAGGGCCGACGATCGCGCCGCAAAGTCGGCGGGCTCGCGGAGTGCCAGCCAGGCAGAGAGCGACTCACCCACTGAGTGGCCACTCAGTCGCGGGGACGATGCGGCCGAGCGCCGCGGACATTTTGCCGGATGCGTCCTCCCAGGTCGGCAGGCGCTCGCGCACGCGCCGGGCCCCGCCAGCCAGTTTTTCACGGACGCCCGCGTCGCCGAGCACCAGCGACAGTGCGTCGGCCAGCGCCTGTTGATCGGCCGGCGGGACGATAACGCCAGCGAGGCACGCGACGTTGTTCACGGCGTTCACGGCGGCGCCGTCGCTGACGAGGCCCGGAATCGCCCCGGTACTCGTGCTGACGACGGGAAGCCCGTGGGCCAGCGCCTCGGCGACCGACATCCCGTAGGTCTCGTGGAGCGTCGCCAGCACGAAGACGTCGGCGCGGTCGTAGCACGCTTCAAGGGCATCGGCACCGAGCTCGCCGGCGAGCGACACGCGATCTTCGAGGCCCTCACGCCTCACGGAGGCGCGGACGCGCTCCACGGTGGCCGGATCGCGTTCCAGGCTGCCGGCGCACGTCAGGTGCCAGTTCCGATCTCGAATCGACGCCAGCGCGCCAATCAATATCTCGTGTCCCTTCCCCGCGTTGAGCGTCGCGACGCAGAGCAGTTCGAGCGGCGCTCCGGTCGAACCCCGGGAGAGCGGCGCGCGGTTCGTGCCCGGCTCCACGAGCGTCATTCGATCGAGGCCGACGCCATATGCCGTCAACGTCTCGACGGTCTGCCTGCCCGTGACGACGACGTGCGCCGCGGCCGCAAGCGCACGGCGCTCGCTGGCTTCGAGCGCGGCAGCCGTTTCGCGATCGAGGCCGACTTCGGCCGCGAGCGGGAGGTGCACGAGGGCGACGATCCGCAGACGCGACGCCTCGCGCTCGACTTCCGCGGGCATGGCGCCGAGCGCAAGGCCGTCGATGAGCACCGTCGCGTGGTCTGGAATTGCCGCGAGCGCGCGAGCCGCCTGCGCCAGCGCTGCCACGGTCGGCCTGGGGAAGCTCGAATCGAGCTCCTGCACGTCGATCCGCCAGCCACGCGCGCGCAGGCCCGCCACGATGCGACGGTCGTACTCATAGCCGCCAGTCCTGGTTTCGAGACGACCCGGAACGATCAGAACCAGCTGAGGCATTTTGCAGTAGCGACGTGGCGCCCGGAGCTTGTCGGCATATCGTAGGCTACGCTTGCTGTGCGGGACGTGAGCACAATGTTGTCTCAGTCCCTGTCGGCCGACAAAGCGTGGCTCGTGTATAGTCGCGATATTCCTAGGCAACAATGAAGCCTGAGCAGCCAAGCGGCGACGATCTGTTGAGTCAGCCGGAATGGAGTCTCTTGGCGTCCGTACCGCTCGCCACGGGGACGCAGCTGGGGATGTATCGCATCGAGTCCTCGCTTGGCCAAGGCGGCATGGGCGTCGTCTACCGCGCGCTCGATACGAAGCTGAATCGGCCGGTCGCCATCAAGTTTCTTTCCGACGACCTGGCCGACGCTGCTGCTCGCCGCCGCTTTCAGCGCGAAGCGCAGACCGCGTCCTCGTTGAACCACCCCCACATCGTAACGGTTCACGACGTCGGCGAGGTCGATGGCCGGCAGTATCTGGTGACCGAGTTCGTCGACGGCGGCACGTTGAAGGACTGGGCTGAGGGCACGAAGCGCACGTGGCAGCAGATTATCGAGCTCCTGACGGGCGTGGCCGACGGCCTTGCCGCAGCTCATGCGGCTGGCATCGTGCATCGAGACATCAAGCCTGACAACATCCTGGTGGCGAAGAATGGCTACGCCAAGGTCGCTGATTTTGGCCTTGCCAAACTCTGGGAGAACACCGGAAGCCAGGCGGTGACCCGAACGCTCTTGGCAGAACATACTCGACCCGGCCTAATCGTTGGGACCATCGCCTACATGTCTCCGGAGCAGGCGGCGGGCCAGCCAGTGGACGCGCGCAGTGACATCTTCTCGTTCGGCGTCGTCCTGTACGAATTGCTCGCGGGCCGGCGGCCTTTTGAAGGCGCGACAGATTTGGAAAGGCTGCAGGCACTGATCAACCGGCCCGCGCCGCCATTAGCGGAATCGTCGCCGGACGTGCCCATCGGCCTGCGGAATTTGGTCGAAAAGGCCCTCGAAAAAGATCCCGACGAGCGCTATCAGACCGCACGTGAGCTGGTCGTCGACCTCCGGCGTGTGGCGCGGCTGGCAACCACCGCCAGTCCCGGAGCCACCGGAGGCATCGTCAAACGCGGGAAGGTGATGGTTACGGCCGCGGCGGCTGTAGTGGCGTTGCTCGCCGCAGGGTACTTCTATTCTCCCGGCACACCGAGACTGACGGACAGGGACACGATTGTCCTGGGCGATTTCAGGAACACCACGGGCGACGCCGTGTTTGACGAGACCTTGCGCCAGGGGATGGCGGTGCAGCTTGGACAGTCGCCCTTCCTCAGCCTCGTCTCCGACGAGCGCATCCGAAAGACGCTGGGTCTGATGGGCCAGCCAGCGGACGCGCGACTGACGCCCGAACACGCTCAGGAAATCTGCGAGCGGACCGGGAGTGCGGCTGTTCTCGAGGGCTCGATTGCCAGGCTCGGAGACGAGTACGTCGTGGGGCTGCGGGCCGAGAACTGCCGCACCGGCGAGGTCCTCGACGAGGAGCAGGTGCAAGCAGCGCGAAAAGAAGACGTGCTGAACGCCCTCAGTCAAATCGCTAGAACATTCAGAAGCCGGGTCGGCGAATCGCTAGCCACCGTCGAGAAGCACTCTGTCCCGCTCGAGGAGGCTACGACGTCGTCGCTCGAAGCCTTGAAAGCCTATAGCGCCGCGATGAAGGTCATCTTCTCAACTGGCGCCGCCGCCGTACCTCTTCTAAAGCGCGCCGTTGAGATCGATCCCGAGTTCGCGATGGCACATGCGTTCCTGGGTCTCATGTACAGCAGTTTGGGGGAGTCTGTTCTCTCCACGGAGAGCACGAGCAAGGCGTATCAGTTGCGGGATCGCGCCAGTGATCGGGAAAAGTTCTTCATCACAGCCATGTACGATCGGCAGGTGACGGGAAACCTGGAGAAGGCCCGACAAACCCTGGAGCTGTGGACGCAAACGTACCCTCGCGACGCGGACGCCCACGGATTGCTCGGAGGATTCTCCACGGCAGGCACCGGCAAGTTCGAGCAGTCGATCGACGCCGCCCAAACGACGATGGGCCTGGATCCCGACCACACCTTCGCCTACCTCAACATGGCGTTCAGCAATCTGCACCTCAACCGCCTGACGGAAGCCGAGAACGCCATTCGTCGAGCCTCCGAACGCAAAATCGACCCTCCTGACGCATCGGTCCTGCGCTACCACATCTCATTCTTGAAGGGCGACAGCGCGGGAATGAATCGGGAAACGGCTCTGGCAAGAACCAAGCCCGGGATGGAAAACTGGATGTCCCACTTAGAGGCGCTGGTCCTGGCTCGGTCCGGCCAGCTTCAACTGGCCAGGAAGATGTCACGTCGGGCGAGCGATTTGGCGCGTCAAGCGGGTCAGCTGGAACGGGCGGCCATGTTCGAAGCCGCGGTCGCGGCGTGGGAGGGCCTCGTCGGGAATGCGACCGCGGCCAGGCGAAGTGCAATGGAAGCGCTCGAGCTTTCAACGGGCCGGGATGCGGAATACGGCGCGGCCTTCGCGCTGGCACTTGCGGGGGAATCCGCCCGGTCGCGGGCTCTGGCGGACGATCTCGACAGGCGCTTCCCTGAGGACACTTCCGTTCGATTCAACTACCTGCCAACGCTTCGCGCACTGAGCGCGCTGAACGCCAGGGAGCCTTCAAAGGCCATCGAACTGCTGCAAATCGCCGTGCCCCGTGAAGTGGCTATGACGGGCATCGCCTTCACTGGATTCTTTGGAAATTTCTACCCGGCCTATGTGCGCGGCCAGGCGTATCTGGCCCTACACCAAGGTGGGGAAGCCGCCGCCGAGTTCCAGAAAATTCTCGATCACCATGGCATCGTTCTCGGCGATCCGGTGGGCGCGGTGGCGCGGCTGCAACTTGGCAGAGCGTTCGCTTTGTCGGGAGACAAGACAAAGGCAAAGGCTGCCTACGAGGACTTCCTCGCGCTGTGGAAAGACGCCGACCCCGACATTCCGATCTTCGAGCAAGCTCGGGCGGAATACGCCAAGCTGCAATAAATCCGATCCGTCACGCGCTGCGCGTGGGGGCCGGTGCGACTCGTGGCACGGAGCCCTCGAAGGCCGCCCACGCCACGTGCGACTCGTGCAGCGTCACCCGCAGGCTCTCGATTCCGCTGGCTGCGGCTCCGAGATCGTTTCGCCGGATCGCGGCGATCATCCGATCGAACACGACGCGCGCCAGGAATTCCGTGGTCGTGTTGCGTCCCTTGAACGCCGGATCTTCATCCAGGTTCCGGAAGTTCAAGTCGGCGAGGATGGCATGCAGTACTTCCGTCGCGCGGCCGATGTCGACGACGATGCCGTCGGCGTCGAGATCGGGTCTGCGAAATTCGACGTCCACGACCATGGTGGCGCCGTGCAGCCGCTGTGCGGGCCCGAACACGTCGCCTTTGAAGCTGTGCGCGATCATCATGTGGTCGCGGACCGAGACGCTGTACATTGCAAGCACTCCGGCGGGTCCGAAAGGACTCGCCCTGCTTAGGACATTGAACGCAGAGCCCGCAGAAATCGCAGAGAAATCATTCTCTGCGTGCTCTGCGGTTTCTGCGTTGAACGTCGTCTTCGTCTATTCATACCGAATGCGGTGGCAGAGCGCATCGCGCGATCCGTTGGCGAGCTCGGCCATCGTGTTCGGCAATTCTTCGAATTCGCTCTCGCCCGTAATCAGCACGTCGAGCGCGGAGTCTGTCAGCATGGTGAGCGCCAGCTGCATCCGCCGGCGCGTGTCCCACCGCGCGCGCTGCGACGCCGCGACGCTGCCCACCTGCGAGGATTGCAGCGTCAGGCGCCGTGCATGAAACGCCTCGCCAAGGGGCACCGCCACGGACTGATCGCCGTACCAGCTCATCTCGACGACGCTGCGCTTCGAACCCGGCCACCTTGAGCGCCAGCTCGAGCCCCGCGGGCGAGCCGCTCGCGTGAATCACCACGTCCGCGCCTTCCCAGATGGTGTCCGGCGTGGCGAAGCGAACGCCGAACACATGAGCGATGGCCTCGCGCTGCGGGTTGACATCGACGAGCTCCACGTCGCAACCCGGCATCCGGCCCGCCAGCCACGCGACGAGACAGCCGACCGTCCCGCCGCCGACGACCACGATCCGATCCCCGACGTGCGGCCGCGCGTCCCACAATCCGTTGATCGCCGTTTCGAGGTTGGCCGTCAGTACAGCGCGCTCGGGCGGCACGTCGTCGGGCAGCACGTGGACGGCCTGCGCCGGTACGACATACCGGGTCTGATGCGGATACAGCACGAACACCGTGCGGCCCTGCAGGTCGCGCGGACCGTGCTCGATCCGCCCGACGCTCGAGTAACCGTACTTGATCGGCGCCGGAAAATTCCCGGCCTGGAACGGCGCCCGCATGCGCTGGTACTCGCTCGCCGGGACGCGGCCCTGAAACACCAGCGCTTCGGTTCCACGGCTGATCCCGCTGTACAGACGTGCGGACCAGGACATCCTCATCGGACGCCGTGGGAAGCGACTCCTCCCGGATCTCCCCCCGTCCCGGAGCGGCGATCCAGAACGCCCGCGCGGCGTCGGCCATCCGGCCCATTCTGCGGCTTCGCGCCGCACGATACAATCCCTGGCGCGGACCGCGTAACAGGATCTGGTTATTTGGTCATCTGGTTATCTGGTCATTGATTGACTGATTGTCATCGATTGACTGATTGGTTTTGGATTGACTGATTGGGCTTGGCAAACGATGGCCGAAGGCGCATACCGCGGCGGCCTTCCTCGTAGATGAGATTCGGTCCCGCCAATCAGATCACACTCGTGCGCGCCCTGCTGGTTGCGGCGCTCGCAAGCCTCGCGCTCCGGCCCGCGACGCCTGCCGTGGCGTGGCTCATCGCCGTCATCGCCATCGGCGTCGTCCTGCTCGACGGCGTCGACGGCTGGGTGGCGCGTCGCACGGCGACGGAGAGCGCGTTTGGTGCGCGGTTCGATACCGAGACCGACGCCGCGCTGATCCTGGTGCTGGCGGTCCTCGTGTGGCAGCACGGCAAGGCCGGGCCATGGATCGTCGCGTCCGGGTTGCTGCGGTACGTTTTCCTGGCCTCGGCGTGGGTGTTGCCCTGGATGCGGCCGCCCGCTGACGCCGACCCTGCGCGGACGGCTGATCTGCGTCGTGCAGATCGGCGCGCTCGTCGTCGCCATTCTGCCGCCGATCGAGCCGCCCGCGAGCGCGGTGGTGGCAGCCCTGGGGTTGGCGGCCCTCTGCTACTCGTTTCTCATCGATACGCTCAGGCTGTGGCGTGATGCGGACTGACCCGACCTGCGCGTCGCGCGCTGAGGGCACGCGGCCTTGCCCGGCGTCGCGCCCAGGCGGGTACGCGATAATCGACCGTGCAGACAGGCAAGCCCTGGCCCAGCCGGCTCCGCTTTGCGGGCCTCGCTGCCGCTCTCTTCCTTTTGAATGCGTCGCTGACCTTCGAGAGCGCCTGGCCGACACCGGGCATTCGCTGGCGCGGTGCGTTGTCGATCGAGCTTGTCGCCTTCGTCCTGTTGCTGATGGCTGCCAGGCCGTGGCTCGGGGCGCCTTCGCGTCCTCCCGGTCCGGCTGAAGCCGGACACGACTTCCGGCTTGACGTAGCGTCCGGCTTTAGCCGGACCGTGATGCGGTGGGTCGCGGCGTTGTGGCTCGTGCTCGTGATCGGCCGGTATGCGGAAGTTACCGCAGCCGCGCTGTACGGCCGCGACATCAACCTGTTCTGGGATCTGCGGTTCGTTCCAGACGTCGTGGCGCTGCTGGCTCGCCCCGAGCGGCTGTGGGTCGTCGCGCTCGCCCCGGTCGCCGCTCTCCTGTTTCTCGTCCTGCTGTATCGGCTTCTCGCATGGGCGGTTGTCCGGCTCGGCGAGGGAATGGCCCGCCCGCGCGAGCGTCGCGCCGTCGGAATGCTGGCCGTGGCGATCCTGGCTTTGTTCGTGGGCCAGCGCGCCGGCGCCGACCTTCCCCGGACGCTGTTTCCCGCCGCCCGTCATCGCACACGTACGTCCGGCAGGCGAGGCTCATGGCTGCCACCCTTGGCCGGACGACGACGATCGCGCCGAGTCCGGCGATGAATGCCAACCTCTCCAATCTTGGCGGGGCGGACGTGTTCCTGATCTTCATCGAGGCGTACGGCGCCGTCAGCTACGAGCGTCCCGAGTTCGCCGCTCGCCTTGCGGCGGATCGGGCGCAGCTCGAAGAGGCGATTCACGAAGCGGGCGCGGGCGTTGTTTCGGCGTACGTCGAATCGCCCACCTTTGGCGGTTCCTCGTGGCTGGCGCACATCAGCCTGCTGTCCGGCGTGGAGGTGCGCGATCACGACACGAACGCGCTGCTGATGAACGAGCGGCGCGACACGCTCGTGACGCTGTTCAAGCGGGAAGGCTACCGAGCCGTGGCCGTCATGCCCGGGACGTGGCAGAGCTGGCCGGAGGGGGCCTTCTACGGATTCGACGAAATCTACGGCGGCGCACGCCTCGACTACCGCGGCCCTGCGTTCGGGTGGTGGGACATGACGGATCAGTTCGTCCTGGCGCGGATGAACGCCCTCGAGGTGAGCCGCCCGTCCCGCCCGCCGCTATTCGTCTTTTTCCCGACGATCAGCACCCATGTTCCGTTTACGCCGATCCCGCCGTACCAGCCGGACTGGGCCCGCGTGCTGACCGACGATCCGTACGACCGAGCAGGAGTTGAACCAGCGCCTACCTGCGGGAGCCCGACTGGATGGACCTGGGCTCCAGCTACCCCGACGCGCTGTCGTATACCTACCAGTCGCTCGCCGGTTATCTCCGCCTGCGAGGGCAACGGGAGTTCGTGATGATCCTGATCGGCGACCATCAGCCCGCTGCGGCCGTCAGCGGGGAGGGCGCCTCTTGGGACGTCCCGATGCACGTGATCGCGAGTCGCCGCCCCGTGCTCGATCGATTGCTGGGTTATGGCTTCCGGAACGGGCTCGAGCCGGCTCGGCCGTCGCTTGGGCCCATGCATACCCTGACACCCGTGCTGATCGACGCGTTCGGGGATCGGCAGCCTGCGACAGGCGAACCCACCGCTGACGCATCAAATACTCAAAGGTAACAAATACACCCCGTGACGGCGTAGTAACGTACGGGCCCCTATGCGAAATCTGGTGGCTGGGGCAATTGCGGCCGGCGCCATCGCCGTGCTCCTCGCGGCGGTGACGTTTGGTGGTCAAAACGGCTGGAAATTCGCGTTGGCTGCTGTCGGCCTGGTGCTTTGGGTGCTCGGCGGGCTGTCGAAGGACTCCAGTCGGTCGTGATGCGCGGGATTCCCGTATGAGCGGGAAAGTTCCCGAATCGACACTTGGATTTGCGGGTTTGGCCGCACGGTAGTCAGGGCATGGCAATTGCTGCCAAATTTTGGTCGTGTTGGCCCTTTTTCGGCCGGAAAATGGCGGCTCGCGGATGGACAAGAACGTCGAGGGTCGCGTATAATTGTGGGTCAAACACCGGTGCAATGCCGGCTACGTGTGTTCGCTTGTGAGGCAGAACCTTCCATGAAGAAAAACGTGTTTGTTGTTGCGTGTCTCGCAGTCATATCGGCGGCGCTGGTCTACGGGCAGGCGCGCTCCCCAGTCGCCGGTTCCCGCTGCTCAGCCCAGGGCGCAGGCGGCTGTACCGCAGACAAGCTCAGCTCAAGCTGGTCCAAATGCGGCGTCTCAGCGCGCCCTTCTCGATAAATACTGCGTCGCCTGCCATAACACGAAGGCAAAGGCGGCCGGCCTGGATTCTTCCCTGCGCCTCACGCTGGACGACGTCGACCTGACCAAGGTGCAGGACAGCGCGCCGGTTCTCGAGCGGGTGATTCGCAAGCTCCGCGCCGGCATGATGCCGCCGCACGGCATGCCCCGGCCGGATCCGGCCACTTACAGGGGCCTGCTCACGTGGCTCCAGACCGAGCTCGACCGTTCGGCGACGCCCTATATGCCGCCACCGGGCCTCCATCGCCTGAACCGCACCGAATACCAGAACGCGGTTCGCGATCTGCTGAACCTCGAGATCGACCCGGGCAAGTACCTGCCGTCCGACGACTCGACGGCCGGCTTCGACAACATCGCCGGCGCGCTCGGCATCTCGTCGACATTGGTCGAGGCGTACGTCGCGGCCGCCCAGAAGATCAGCCGTCTGGCGATCGGGGTGCCCGAGGCGCCGACGCTGGTCGTCTACCGGACGCCCGAGGATACGTCGCAGAACTATCACATCGAGGGGCTGCCGTTCGGGACGCGCGGTGGGATGCTCGTGTCGCACGTGTTTCCGTCCGACGGCGAGTACACGGTCACGATCACGCCGATCTTCGGCGACAACATGACGCCGACCGGTTTTGGCTCCGTGCCCTGCGAGCGCCTCGAAGTGAGCCTCGACGGCGAGCGGCTCGAACTGCTCGACTGGAAAGGCGGCGGTCGTCAGGACGCCGCGGTGTGCCGCGGCCAGAAGACGGCGGCCGTCAACAGCGGCCAGTCGGCGTCGATCAGCGCGGGCAAGATGCAGGTCAAGTTCAAGACGACGGCCGGCCTGCACAAGCTCGGGGCAACCTTCCTCGAGACCAACTTCGCGCCAGTGCTCGACCTCGACAAGCAGTTCGTGCGCACGACGCTCCAGACGGGCCCGACGCCCGGCTACACGTTCTTCCCGCACGTCGGCACGGTCCGCATCGAAGGGCCCTTCAACGCCGTGCCTTCGAAAGAGTCGCCGAGCCGGAAAGCCATCTTCATCTGCGAGCCGGCGAGCGCGGCCCAGGAAACAGCGTGTGCGCGCCGCATCATCACCAACCTGGCGACCACGGCCTTCCGCCGTCCGGCGACGACCGCCGAGGTCGATCCGCTGATGGCGTTCTACCAGGAGGGCCGCAAGGGCGGGAATTTCGACACGGGGATCGAGCACGCGCTCGCACGCATCCTGGCGTCGCCGAAATTCATCTATCGCATCGAGGCGGAGCAGGGGGCGACGGTCAGAACGGTGGCGGCGCAGGCGGCGCCGGCCTATCGGATCAGCGACCTCGACCTGGCCTCGCGCTTGTCGTTTTTCCTCTGGAGCCGCGGCCCCGACGCAGAACTGCTGAAGATCGCGAGCGCCGGGCGGTTGAAGGATCCGGCGGTGCTGGCAGCGCAGGTCAAACGCATGCTGCAGGATCCGCGCGCCGAGGCGTTGACGATCAATTTCGCGGGACAGTGGCTGAACCTGCGCGGCCTGCAGGGGCATTCGCCGCTGCCGGGCGTCTATCCTGACTTCGACGACCCGCTTCGCTACGCCATGCGCCGCGAAGTCGAGCTGCTGTTCGACAGCATCGTCCGCGAGGACCGCAACATCGTCGACCTGCTGACCGCGGACTACACGTTCGTCAACGAGCGCCTGGCCAAACACTACGGTATCCCGAATATTTACGGGAGCCAGTTCCGGCGGATCACCCTTGGGGCGGACATGGAAGTGCGGAAAGGGCTGCTGGGCAAGGCGGCCATCCTGACGACCACCGCGAAACCCGAACGAACCTCGCCGGTCACGCGCGGCAAGTGGATCATGACGAACATCCTCGGGATGAGCCCGCCCGATCCGCCGCCAAACGTGCCGCCGCTCCCCATCACCGAGGGCGGTGCGTCCGCGAAGCTGCCGTCGATGCGGATGAAGATGATGTCGCACCGCGTGCGCTCCGATTGCGTCCAGTGCCACAGCATGATGGACCCGATCGGGTTCGCGCTCGAGAACTTCGACGGGATCGCGCAGTGGCGCACCGAAGACGAAGGCAATCCGGTCGATCCGGTCGCCGAGGTGTTCGACGGCACGAAGGTCGACGGTCCGGTTGCGCTGCGCAACTGGCTGGTGAACGGCTATACCAACGCGTTCGTCGAGGTGGCGGCCGAGAAGCTGCTCACCTACGGGCTGGGACGCGGGATGGAATACAAGGACATGCCTCTGGTGCGCGCCGTCGCCAGAGAGGCGGGCAAGTCCAACTATCGGTTCTCGGCGCTCGTTCTGGCGGTCGTGAATAGTGACGCATTCCGGATGAACATGAAGGTCGACGAAACCTCGGCGCCCAAGCAGGCTGCCGTGTTGCCATCGCAGACATCAGCAAGATAAGACACCGCATACAGGAGTGAGAGATGTTTATTACAAAGCGACACATTCCCCGCCGGACGATGCTCAAAGGCGCCGGCGCTGCGTTAGCACTTCCCGTTGCTCGAAGCGATGGTTCCGGCCCGTACGCTGCTGGCCCAGACCGCCGCCGCGCCGGCCAAGAGCCGGTTCGCGGGGATCTTCTTCCCGCACGGCATGGGGCCCGGCCATTGGGTGCCGAAGGCCGAGGGCGCTCTGACAGAGATGCCGTACATCCTGGAGTCGCTCAAGAACGTCAAGGATCACACGGTCGTCATGAGCGGCCTGTGGTCGAAGTCGGCTGAACCGCCGGAAGGCACGACGGGCTCGGACCACTGGGTCGCGGCCGCGTTCCTCACCGCCAACAAGCCGCGCAAGACGGCCGGTTCGGACGCCACGGTGTACGAGGCGACCATCGACCAGCTGATCGCGCAGAAGATCGGCCAGGACAACCTGATGCCGTCGCTGCAGCTGGCCTGCGAAGATCCGAACTCGAGCTCGAGCAACTGCGGCGAGGGATACAGCTGCTCGTACACGAACTCGATCTCGTGGGTGGGCCTGCCGCCGTCAGGAAGTCCGGACGACACGATTCCGCGGACGAGCCCGCTGCCGATGGAGCTCAACCCGCAGGTGGTCTTCGAGCGCCTGTTCGGCAGCGGCTCGACGCCCGAGCAGCGCGCCGCGCGCCTCAGCCAGAGCCGAAGCATCCTCGACTCGGTCCGCGACGAACTGGCGAGCCTCAAGGGCTCCCTCGGCGCGGGCGATCGCCGGACCGTGGACCAGTACGCGAGCGAGATCCGCGAGATCGAACGCCGGCTGCAGATTGCGGCGAAGGCGTCCACCAGCCTGCCGGAGATGGCGCTTCCGTCCGGCATCCCGGAGCAGTTCGACGAGCACATCAAGCTGCACTTCGACCTCACGGCGCTCGCCTTCCAGGCCGACATCACGCGCGTGATGACGATGCTTGGCGGCCGCGACCTGACGGGCCGCACGTTCACGTATCCGAAGAGCGAGCTGTTCCCGGAAGGCGGCGTGAGCGCGAGCTGGCACGGTGCATCCCACCACGGTGACACCGCGGACGGTATCAAGCGGTTCGCCGACATGAACCGGTACCACGTGTCGACCATGGCGCACTTCGCCGAAAAGCTGAAGGCGACGCCGGACGGCGACGGCACCCTGCTGGATCACACCCTGATGCTCTACGGGAGCAACATGGGCAACTCGAATCAGCATCAGCACTACGACGTGGCCCACATCCTGGTTGGCGGCGCCAACGGCAAGCTCAAGGGCGGGCGCCATCTGGCCTACGACCGCAAGACCGTCACGACCGGCAACCTGCTCGTGAGCATCCTGGACATGTACGGGATCCAGAAGGACAAGCAGGGCGACAGCTCGGGTAATCTGCCGAAGCTCGTCTGAGCGGTCACGTTCGAACCTGAGATGTCTGGGAGTGGCCGGCGAAAGCCGGCCACTTTCAGCTGACGGACAGAGGGGACGCAACTGATGGATCGACGTCAAGTCGTATGCTGTGCGGCGCTGCTGGTGTGCCTGGCGGCGCAGACGCAGGCGCAGGGCACCGGCGGCTCGGGCAGCCAGGTCGCCGACGCCGTGATGAAGGGCGAGCAGCGACGCCGTCCGCAGGCTGCTGGCGCAGAAAGCCGATGTGAACGCCGCCGCAGGTGGACGGCGCGACGGCGCTGCACTGGGCCGTCTATCGGGACGATTTGGAAACGGCCGATGCGCTGATTCGCGCCGGCGCCAACGTGAAGGCTGTCAACCGCGAAGGCACGACGCCGCTGTTCATGGCTTCCCTTTATGGGAACGCGAAGATGATCGAGCGGCTGCTCCAGGGCGGCGCGGATGCAAAGGAGCTCGGGCCGAACGGCGAAACGACCGTCATGTTCGCGGCGCGCAACGGCAACCCCGACACGATCAAGATGCTCGTGGCTGGCGGAGCGGACGTGAACGCCAAGGAGCGGATCCGCTCCACGACCGCGCTGATGTGGGCGGCCCAGGAGGGCCACGCCGCGGCCGCCAAGGCCCTGGTCGAGCTCGGCGCCGACGTCGCAGCGAAATCCGGTCCCGCGGGGCTTCCGCGCAACTACATGGCGCCGGCGGTCAACGTGAGCGCGGTGGAAAAGAACGCCGCGCGCCGTCGTGCCGCGGTCGAAGCGGGCCGGACTTACGAAGAACAATTGGCTTTCGAACAGGCGAATGGAGCGGCCCCGCAGGATGATCGCGTCTCACAGGCGGCTGCTTTCGTGGCTTCCGGCTTCGCGACACCGGCGGAGGCGGCGGCAGCGCTTGGCCTGAGCGCGGCAGAGGCGGCGGCTCTTGCGAAGACTGCCGGCCAGCCGGGCGCCGGAGCCGCGGCCGGTGGGGCCGCACCGACGGCCGGGGGCGGTGGGGCCGGATTCGCCGGACGCGGGCGTGGCGGTGCGGGCGGCGCGTGGCGCTGGGGCAGCAGGGGCGGCGCAGGCGGCCGATCAGGCGGCGCAGGATGCCAATCAGGATGTCATTGTCGCCGGCCTCGTCGGAGGCGGAAGCGGCGGTCTGACACCGCTGGTGTTCGCGGCTCGCGAAGGCGACATCGAGACCGCGAAGGTGTTGCTCGATGCCGGCGCGGACGTGAACCAGGCCACCGAATACGGGTGGACGCCCCTGCTCGTGGCCACCAACAATCGGAACTATCAGCTCGGTGCGCTGCTGCTCGAGCGCGGCGCCAATCCGAACCTCGCCAACAAGGGCGGCTGGCACCCGCTGTACCTGGCGACGGACAACCGCAACATCGAGGGTGGCGACTACCCGGTCCCGAAGCCCGACATGGACCACCTCGAGTTCATCAAGCTCCTGCTGGCGAAGGGCGCGGATCCGAATCTGCGGGTCAAGGAAAACACGCTGAGCCGCACCATCTTCACGATGCAGTGGTTCTACGAATCCGGAGCCACCGCGTTCGTGCGCGCCGGGCAGTCGAGCGATCTCGAGCTCCTGAAACTGTTGCTCGCCAACGGCGCCGATCCCAAGCTGGAGACCGACAACGGCGACACGGCCCTGACGGCCGCCGGTGGCATCGGCTGGGTGGAAGGCGTCACGCATGAGACATCGCGCAAGAACAACCTGGACACCGTCAGGTTCCTCCTCGACCTCGGTCTCGATCCGAACCACGCCAATAAAGAGGGGCGCACCGCTCTGATGGGAGCGGCGCACAAGGGGCGGAACGAGATCGTTCAGCTGCTCGTCGAGCGCGGCGCCAAGCTCGACGCGCGGGACAACGGCAGCCGCGACACCGCCAACGCGGCCTCGTCGATCGCCGGGCTCAGGTTCCGGGCGCTCGATTATTCCGAGGGTCTCGTGCGCGTCGGCGTGCAGTCTGCGATTCCGCACCCGGAGACCGCCGAACTGATTCGCAAGCTGCTGGCCGACCACGGGCTGCCGGTTCCACCGAGGGATCGCAACGTCGAGTCGGTCTGTGTCGTCCAGATCTGTCATCCGTAAAAAGAGAGAACCCTGAATGAATCGACACCAGGTCATCGGCTCCATCGCAGTCCTGCTGGTATGTGCGACGGCGTTCGTCGGGGGTGCCGGCAGCGACGTCGCCGACGCCGTGATGAAGGGCGATAAGGCGGCCGTTCGCAAGCTGCTTACACAGAAGGCGGATGTCAACGCGACCCAGGTGGACGGCGCCACCGCGCTGCACTGGGCCGTCTATCGCGATGATCTGGAAACCGTGGACCTGCTGCTGCGCGCCGGCGCCAAGGTCGCGGCGGCCAACCGCGAAGGGACCACGCCGATCTTCATGGCTTCCCTGTACGGGAATCCGAAGATGATCGAACGGCTGATCCAGGGCGGTGCGGATGCGAACGAGCGCGGGCCGAACGGCGAGACGACCGTCATGTTCGCTGCGCGCAACGGCAGCCCCGACGCCATCAAGGTGCTGGTCGCGGCCGGCGCCGACATCAACGCCAAAGAGGCCATTCGTGGCACGAGCGCCCTGATGTGGGCGGCAAATGAAGGCCATCCCGCCGCTGTCAAGGCCCTGGTGGAGCTGGGAGCGGATGTCAGCGCGAAGTCCGGCCCGGCGGGTCTCCCGCGAAACTATATGGCGCAGAAGGTCAACGTCAACGCGGTCGAGACGGCGGCCCAGCGACGCCGCGACGCCCTCGCCGCGGGCAGAACCTACGAGGAGCAGCTGAACTGGGAGGTCGACAACGGCCTGAAGATCGGCGGGCGTGGTGCCCGGGCGGTCGCGGGGGGCCCGAGCCTGCTCGGAGTTGCCGCGCCAGGTTCGCGGCCGACTGACGACCTCGCGCAGCCGGACGACACGCAGCCAGCTAGAGGCGGCGCTGGCCGTGGGCGCCAGCAAGCCGCAACGCCCGCGGGAGCAGCGCCCGCAACGCCTGCGGTGCCCGCGGCGCCCGAGTCGGCCGCGGCAGCGGCTGCGGCGCGCGCCGAACAGGATGCGCAGCAGGACGTCATCATCGCCGGTCTCGTGGGCGGCGGCAGCGGCGGCCTCACCCCGCTGGTCTTCGCGGCCCGCGAAGGCGACATCGAATCGGCGCGGATTCTGCTCGACGGCGGCGCGGACGTGAACCAAACGACCGAATACGGGTGGACGCCGCTGCTCGTCGCGAGCAACAACCGGAACTATCAGCTCGGCGCGCTGCTCCTCGAGCGCGGAGCGAACCCGAACCTGCCGAACAAAGGCGGCTGGACGCCGCTCTATCTGGCCACGGACAACCGCAACATCGAAGGCGGCGACTATCCCGTTCCGAAGGCGGACCTCGATCACCTGGAGTACATCAAGCTGCTCCTGAACAAGGGCGCCGATCCGAACGCGCGGATCAAGGAAAACACGCTGAGCCGCACGATCTTCACGATGCAGTGGTTCTTCGAAGCCGGCGCGACCGCGTTCGTGCGGGCGGCGCAGTCGAGCGATGTCGAGTTGATGAAAGTGCTGCTCGCTCACGGCGCCGATCCGAAGATTGCGACCGACCATGCGGATACCGCGCTGACGGCCGCCGGCGGGATCGGATGGGTCGAGGGCGTCACCTTCGAGCGGTCGCCGAAAGAAAACCTCGAGGCGATGCGCATGCTGCTCGATCTGGGTCTCGACCCCAACGCCGCCAATAACGACGGGCGCACCGCGCTGATGGGCGCAGCCGCCAAGGGCCGCAACGACGTCGTTCTGCTGCTCGTGGACCGCGGCGCCAAAGTGGAAACCCGCGACCGGGGCAGCCGCGACACCGGCGACCCCTCTTCTCTGATCGCCGGCCGTACCTGGCAGGCGCTCGATTACGCGGATGGCCTCGTGCGCGCTGGCGTGCAGGCTGCCGTCGAGCGCCCGGAGACCGCGACGCTGCTCCGCAAGCTGATGACCGAGCGCGGCATGCCGGTGCCGCCGCCCAATCGCACGGTCGAATCGATTTGCGTGGTGGAAATCTGCAAGTAATCAAGCGAGTAGTGTCCGGCTTTAGCCGGACCGTATTTCAAGCAGTGAGATCAGCTATGAATCGACATCAGGTCGCAGGTACTGTCGGCGTATTGCTGGTTTGTGCGACGGCGTTCCTCGGCGGCGCCGGGAGCGACGTCGCCGACGCCGTCATGAAGGGCGATGCCGAGGCCTTCCGGCGGCTCGTCCAGCAGAAGGCAGACGTCAACGCGCCCCAGGTTGACGGGGCGACGGCGCTCCACTGGGCCGTGTACCGCGACGACCTCGAGATGGCCGACGCCCTCCTGAGCGCAGGCGCCGACGTGAACGCGGCCAACCGCGAGGGCATCAAGCCGATTTTCATGGCGTCGCTCTACGGCAACCCCAAGATGATCGACCGGCTGATCAAAGGCGGGGCGGATGCCAAATCGCGCGGGACCAACGGGGAAACGACCGTCATGTTCGCCGCGCGCAACGGTAATCCCGAGGCCATCAAGGTGCTCGTGGCCGCCGGCGCCGACGTGAACGCCAAAGAGGGCATGCGCCAGACCACGGCGCTGATGTGGGCCGCGACACGAGCGGCACCCCGAGGCGGTCAAGGCGCTCCTCGAGCTCGGCGCCGAACATAGCGCCAAGTCGGGCCCCGCGGGCCTCCCCAGAAACCGCACGGTCGGGCCGATCAACGGCAACGCCGTGGCGCTTGCCGGTGCACGTCGCCGTGCGGCAGCGGAGGCCGGACGGACGATCGAGGAACAAATACAGTTTGAACAGGTGAACGGCACCTTTCGAGGCGCCGGAGCCGGTTTTGGTGCCGGGCAGCCGGATGGTGATGCGCCGGCGCCGGCGGCCGCTGGCCGGGGCCGTGGCCGCGGCGCGGGGCTGCCGCTGCCGCGCAGGCGGGACAGGACGCGGGGCAGGATGCCGCGGACGACATCGTGGCCGGCCTCGTCGGCGGCGGCAGCGGCGGCCTGACACCGCTTATCTTCGCGGCTCGCGAAGGCGACCTCGAATCGGCGAAGCTGCTGCTCGACGCGGGCGCCGACGTCAATCAGACCACTGAGTACGGCTGGACGGCGCTTCTCACGGCCACCAACAACCGCAACTACAAGCTGGGCGCCTATCTGCTCGAGCGCGGCGCCAACGCGAGCCTTGCCAATAAGGGCGGCTGGACGCCTCTGTACCTCGCCACCGACAACCGCAACATCGAAGGTGGCGACTACCCGGTGCCGAAGCCGGACATGGACCACCTGGAGTTCATCAAGCTCCTGCTGGCCAAGGGCGCCGACGTCAACGCGCGGGTGAACGAAAACACGCTGCAGCGGACGATCTTCACCAACCAGTGGTTCCTCGAATCCGGCGCGACGCCGTTCATCCGGGCGGCCCAGTCGAGCGATCTCGAGCTGATGAAGCTGCTGCTGGCGCACGGCGCCGATCCGAAGGCGAAGACGGACCATAACGATACCGGCCTCACCGTCTCGGCTGGAATCGGCTGGGTCGATGGCGTGGTCTACGAGCGATCGCCGAAAGACAACATCGAGGCGGTCCGGATGCTGCTGGACCTTGGCGTCGACCCGAACGCGGCCAACAACGACGGCCGCACCGCGCTGATGGGCGCCGCCCACAAGGGCCGCAACGAAGTGGTTCAGATGCTCGTCGATCGGGGCGCCAGGCTCGACGTGCGCGACAAGGGCAGCCGCGACACCGGCAACCCCGCATCGAAGATCGCAGGACGCACCTGGCAGCCGCTCGACTACGCCGACGGGCTCGTCCGCTTCGGTGTGCAGTCGGCGGTCGAGCACCGCGAGACGGCGGCCCTCATCCGCAAGCTGATGACGGACCGCGGGCTCCCCGTGCCTCCGGCGAATCGCACCGTCGATTCGATCTGCGTCGTCGAAGTCTGCTAGTCGGGCTTTGGACTTCGGGCTCTCGGCTTTGGGCTTTCACGGGCCACAAGACCAGAGCCCGTCTTACTGTACGGGCAGATTCTCCCGCGGCTTTCCGTTCACCACCGTTGCCTGACCGACAGCCTGGACGGTGACGACGTCCGCGCTGTTGGCGTCCTTGCTGCCGCTGACCAGCACTCTCGTGCTCCTGCAGCCGGCGACGTCGTACGAAAGCAGATACCGCTGGTTCCTGCCCTCGGTCTCCAACGTCTCCGTTTCGCGAGCCGTGAACGCCTTGTCGTCGACCGAGCAACTGAGCCTCACGAGCACGTGGGTCGCGGTGGAATAGGTATAGAAGATCACGAGGTGGAGCTGATCGTATTCCGCCGTGTTCAGGAGAATGGTCCGTGTCCCTTCGTCCCGGTCAAGGCCGACGTCCTCGAGCAGGTTCGTCTTCCCCTCGGGATTGTGATAGTAGGTGAGGCACGCGGGGCATGGCACCTGCGCCTCGGGCGTCTGCGCCGCAGCGCCAGAAGACGCGAGCGCCAGCAGCAGCGTCAAGCGGATCACGATTTCTAGTGTAGCAGTTCGCAGCGGCTCTCACCGGCTCAGGCGACGCGCGACTGCCGCGCGTGGTTCTCGAGAAAATCGATGACCTGCTGGTGGCAGCGGTAATACTCCGGGTGCTCGAGCACCGCGGCCCGTCCCCGCGGGCGCGGGAACGGGACCGTCAGGATCTCGCCGACCGTCGCCGCCGGTCCATCGGTCATGAGAACGAGCCGATCCGCGAGATAGAGCGCTTCGTCCACGTCGTGCGTGACCATGACGACGGTCTTGCGGGTGCGCTCCCAGGCTTCGAGCAGCGTGTCCTGCAGGGCGAAGCGCGTCAGCGAATCGAGCATCGAAAACGGCTCGTCGAGCAGCAGAAAACGCGGCTCGAGCGACAGCGCCCGCGCCAGCGATACACACTGTTGTGTGCCGAGTGAGAGCTCGCCGGGCAGCTGATTGATGCAATCGGCGACGCCGACCAGCTCGAGGTAATCAACGGGTGTGGCACGCGGGCGTGCCGGACGTGCGGTCGCTGCCGGCTTGATGCGGACCTGCTTCATCGCGAGCGCCACGTTCTGCCGTGCCGTCAGCCAGGGCAGCAGGCATGGAGACTGGAACACGACCGCACGATCGGTGCCCGGGTCGGTCACTTGAGTGCCGTCGATCACGACCCCACCCAGAGTGGCTTGCTGCAGCCCCGCGATGATCGACAGCACCGTCGACTTTCCGCAGCCGGAGTGGCCCAGGATGCAGACGAACTCCCCCTCGCGGACGAGCAGGTTCACGTTCTCCACGGCGACGAACGGGCCGTCGGGCGTCTGAAAAGTCTTGGTGAGGCCGGTCAGCTCGAGCGGAATGAAGCCCGGCATCACCTGAACCCTTCGGTGGGGTCCGCCTTCAGGCGGACCAATCCGGCTGAAGCCGGATCCCACGCGTTGTGTTGTGCGGTTGCTCGCGGCAGGACGGTCGCGGTCAGCGACTCGATGACGTGGGCACGGACGCCCATCGCTTCCTTGTCGTGGACGAGAAGGGCGGCGGTCCGCGGCTTCGGCATCGCCACGTCGATCGGACGTGCCGAGCGTCGCCCGAGGCCCCCGCGTCATCGGCACGATGCGATCCGAGAGAAGCAGCGCTTCCTCGACGTTGTTCGTGATCATGATCGTGGTTACCGGGCGTTCGCGGTCCGAGCAGAGCCTGGCCAGCTCCTGCTGCAGGTTGCCCCGCGTCAGGGCATCGAGCGCGCCGAACGGCTCGTCCAGGAACAGGACTTCGGGCTCGGTGGAAAACGCCCGCGCGATGGCGACGCGCTGGCGCATGCCGCCGGAGAGCTGGCTCGGCCGCCGATCGACCGCATTCCCCAGACCGACCTTGTCGAGATACTGCCGCGCCTGATCGGCCTGCCGCGCGCGCGGCCACGCGGGGAAGGCGGCGGCGACCGCAAGCCGCACGTTTTCGAGCGCCGAGAACCACGGCAGCAGCGAGTAATTCTGAAAGACAATCGCGGCGTCGTTGCGGATCCCGCGGGCCGGTTCGCCGTCGAATCGCACCTCCCCGCTGTCAGCCGCCACGAGGCCGGCGACGATGTTGAGGAACGTGGACTTGCCGCAGCCCATGAAGCCGACGATCGACACGAACTCGCCCCGATTCGACCGACAGGCTCGCGCGGTCGAGCACGTGCCGGACCGTCTTCGCCGTCGGGAACGTCTTCGACAGAGCCGTGATTTCGATGAATGCCACTAACGCCGTTCTCAATCGGGCTTCGGCCATGCCCATCAACCGATCGAGGACGAAGCCGATGAGGCCAATCGTCAGGATCGCGAGCAGGATGTGCGCGTAGACGAGGCTGTTGTACTCCTGCCAGAGGAACCCGCCCACGCCGGGCGTGCCCGTCAGCATTTCGCTCGCGACGATCACCAGCCAGGCGATGCCGAGGCTGAGCCGGTAGCCCGTGAAGACATAGGGCAGCGTGGCGGGGATGACGATCTTCGTGAAGGTCGTGAACCGCGACAGACGCAGCACTTTCGCGACGTTCCAGTAGTCCTGCGGGATGGCGCGCACGCCGGCCGCGCTGTTGATCACCGTCGGCCACATCGAGCAGATGGCAATGGCGAACATGGCGGCCGGCTCGGATTTCTGGAACACGACGAGCCCGAGCGGCAGCCATGCCAGCGGCGAGATCGGCCGGAGGATCTGGATGACCGGGTCGAACATCCGGTGCATCGTCGGCGACACGCCCATCAGGAATCCGAGCGGCGTCGCGAGCGCGATGCCCAGGAGAAACCCTTTCGTCACCCGGACGAGACTGTAGGAGGCGAGGAGCGCGATGCCCTGATCCATCTCGCCGCGCTTTTCGAATGGCTCCAGCAGATACAGCTTGCTCTCCTCCCATGTGCGAAGCGGCGATGGGAGATCGGGGACGGACCGGCTGGCCGCGAGCCATATCAGTCCGACCATGACGATGCCCGTGAGCGGAAGCAGGAAGTGGCCGATGCGCATGGCCTGAGCGGAGGCGAAGGCTTTAGACGTCATGACATGTTGTGCACCGGAAACGCCTTCGCGTATTTTTCGGGATCCTTGGCGTCGAACGGGATGCCGTCAAACAGCGCGAACTTCTGGATCTCGGCGACCTTCGGCGTGACGTCGATCTCCTTCATCGCTTCCAGATAGATGTCCGGCCGCAGCACGCGGTTGGCGACGCCCTGATAGTCCGGCGCCTGCTTCACCATGCCCCAGCGCCGGAACTGCGTCAGCCACCAGACGGCGAAGGCGCGCTGCGGGTAGTTGCAGCCGCGGTCGGAAAAGGTCATGTAGAACTTGTCCTGTTCCTTCCGCCCGTCGCCGTAGTCGTAGTTCCCGAGCAGCCGCTGCAGGATGATCTCCGGCGGGCAGTTGATGTAGGCCGGCCGCGCCACCACCTCCGCCGCCTTCGCGCGGTTGGTCAGGTTGTCGAGGTGAACGCTCGCCAGATGGAGCGCCTTGAGCACCGCCTTGACGGTCTTCGGATTCTTCGCGGCGAACTCCTCGGTGAACGCGCACACCTTCTCCGGATGGTCGGGCCACATCTGCTGCGTGGTGACCGCCGTGAACCCGATGCCGTCGACGATGGCGCGGTTGTTCCACGGCTCGCCGACGCAGAAGCCGTCCATCTTGTCGACCTTCATGTTGGCGACCATCTGCGCGGGCGGAATCGTGATGAGGCTGACGTCCTTGTCCGGGTGAATGCCGCCCGACGCCAGCCAGTAGCGCGTCCACATCGCGTGCGTGCCCGGCGGGAACGTCATCGCGAAGGTCAGCGGCTCGCCCGCGGCCTTCGCCTTGTCGGCGATCGGCTTCAGCGCGGCCGGCGTTCTCACGCCGGCCGCTTTCAGCTTGTTGTTCAGCGTGATCGCCTGGCCGTTCCGGTTCAGCAGCCACGGGATGATCATCGGCTTCACCGGCGATCCGGCCAGCCCCATCGTCGACGCCAGCGGCATGCCGATCAGCATGTGCGTCGCCTGGTTGTCGCCGATCGACAGCTTGTCGCGGATGACCGCCCACGACGCTTCTTTCGAGACGATCGACTCGATCCCGAACTTCTTGAAGAAGCCGAGCTCGTGCGCCATGACGATGGGCGAGCAATCGGTCAGCGCGATGATGCCGAACCGCATCGTCTTCGTTTCCGGCGAGTCGTCGGCGAACGCGCTGCCGACCCATCCTTTCGGCAGGCCGAGCATCAGGCCCGCTGCCACCGAGCCGCCTGCGTGTCTGCAGAAACTTTCGTCGCGATGACGTCATTGAGCTCTTCTCCCGCCGATGGCCGGCTGCTCACCGAGGAACACGTACGTGACCATCACGTACGGCGCCTTGTACGAGCGCCCCGGCGTGGTGTTTTTCAGAAACTCGCCTGGAACGAGATGCGCGTATCCGCCGCCGATCTGAAGCTGCGGCGAGTAGACGAACGACACCTGGGCGTCGATTTCCTGGCCGACGTGGCTTCCCGCCGTGCCGGCGGCGGACCGCGCCACGAGCGCGCCGCTCGCGCTGTAGAGGCCGTCGGTCGCGCTCGCCAGCCACCACGAGTGATAGCTGCCCGCCACCAGCCATTTGGGCGTCGGCCTGAATCTCTATGCCGGCCCTGGCGTTGTGGATGTTCTTCCAGCCGACCTGGTCCGACAGGCCGAGCTTGTCGTGTCCGGTCGGATAGAGCTGGTCGAACGTGCCGCGCGTGCCGTCTGTCGCGATCGGCGTCGCCCGAAGCGTAGTTGTATTCCCCGAACAGTCGCGGGGTGTCCCCGGTGCGCCGTTGAGCGTTTTGCCGACAACGCCGTGGCCTGCCCAGGCCATGACATCGTCGGGTCCGACCGAGCCTGTCTGGACGGCCAGCTCGCCGGAGTAGTCCAATGCCCAGGGCACCTTTCCCGCCATGCGCACGCCGCTCGTCGCCTGATGGAGATGCGGCGACGCCTCCCAGTTCGGCGGTGACGTTTCGCGACTGCCGCCAGAAGAAATACGGCTCGAGGGTCTGCTTCGGAACGACGGTGGTGAGCGAGACGTACGTGCCGGCAATCACGTTGCCGTTGCCGCTCTTGTCGAAGCCCTTCGGATCGATCGTCACGACCGACGCGGCAAAACCGTCGATCTGCCCGAGCTTCCCTTTGATCGTGGCCCGCGCTCCATCGAACGATCGCGCGGTGTTGGCCCAGGCGAGATGGCCGATGCAGCCGCTGCTCGCCGAACGCGAGCTCCTGTCGCCCGATCCGGACGGTGTGCGTCGAGCCGATCTCGCCGTACGCCATCCGCAGATCGAGCGTGTCGCGGAACGGCGCCGCCTGCGATCCGGCCGTCTTGGAGAACGCGCGCGCGTCCTGCGCCTGAACGACGAAGGCCAGCGACTTCGCGGGGCGCACGGTCGCGTTCAGCCTGAAGCGATCCATCCAGTACGCATCCTTGGTTTCCCCGAATCCGCCGCCGGTAAAGCCCTCGATGCGGGTGCGGAACTCGCCGCGTACCTGCAGCCACGGCGTGAGCTGGCCGTTGATGCCGAGAGGCACAGGTTGCGGGTCGGCCGGGGCCTGCGCCTCTGCTAGCGCTGGAGCAATACCACACAACATCGCGAGCATCGCCACATCGTCGTAAGCGCATCAATCGCATCTCCTGATCGGTGGAAAGGGCAACCGCTGTGCCACGGACGGGCGGGCGGTCGGTGCGGGCGCGGCATCAATATCTTTGCAGTTTGGTCGAAAACGCGCGCTGGATGCGCGCCTGCGCTTTCACAAATGTGTATGCATCGATTTTCGAGCCGTCAAATATGTCGAGAACCCATTCGTGGGGTCCGCCTTTCGGCGGACCAATTGCCACGAACCGGCGCGCGAAACTGTGCAAGCGTGATCCAACGGGCGATCGAACTGGCGGCAGCGACAAGAGTGTGTGGTGCGATCGCACGCGCGACAAATGAGTCGTCTTTCAAAAAACACCTCCGCGCGACCACCATGAAACACTCAGTAAAACGCGCGATGTTGCGTCGCGTTCTCGCGGAGCGCGTCTTGCTGTCGTTGATTCCTGCATGACGCGTACCTCGACAGCGGTTGTTTCGACCGTGGCCACGCATTGTCCGTACTGCGCGCTGCAGTGCGGCATGCATGTCGCGTCACGGCCGGTGGGCGATACCGGCGGTCGGATGGTTGTCAGCGGCAACGCGAAGTTTCCGGTCAACGAAGGCGGGCTCTGCGTCAAGGGCTGGTCGGCGGCCGCGACGCTCGACCATCCCGAGCGACTGACCTCGCCGCTCGTCCGCGACGCGAGCGGAGCAGCTGCAGCCGACGAGCTGGGACGTTGCGCTGAAGTACGTCGCGGCGAAGCTCGGCGACGTGCAGCAGCGATACGGGCCCGACGCCGTCGCCGTTTTCGGCGGCGGCTCGCTGACGAACGAGAAGGCGTATCTGCTGGGCAAGTTCGCCCGCGTCGCACTGGGCACCGCGAACATCGACTACAACGGGCGCTTCTGCATGTCGTCGGCGGCCGCCGCCCAGTCCATGGCGTTCGGGATCGATCGCGGGCTGCCGTTTCCGCTCGCCGACATTCCCGCGGCGAAGGCCATCCTGCTCGTCGGCAGCAACGTCGCCGAGACGATGCCGCCGATCATGCGGTACTTCGAGGCGCAGCAGATCGCGACGGCGGCACAGCTGCATCGTCGTGCCGACCCGCGGCGGACGCCGACCGCCGCAGTGGGCGACGATCCATCTGCCGCTCCGCCCGGGATCGGACGCGGCGCTCGCCAACGGCCTGCTGCACGTGCTCGTGCGCGACAACCTGATCGACCACGACTACATCAGGGACCGCACGGAGGACTTCGATGAAGTGCGCCGTCGTGGCCGCTGCGTACTGGCCGGAGCGCGTCGAGCGGATCACCGGCGTGCCCGAAGCGGCTCCTCGATCGACAGCGCCCGGCTGCTCGGGACGGCAGGCGGCGCGATGATCCTGACCGCGCGCGGCCCCGAGCAGCAGGCGCAGGGCGTGAACAACACGCTCGCGTACATCAACCTGGCGCTCGCGCTCGGGCGCCGTCGGCAAGCCGTCGAGCGGGTTCGGCACGATCACCGGTCAGGGGAACGGCCAGGGTGGCCGCGAGCACGGGCAGAAAGCCGATCAGCTGCCCGGCTACCGCCGGATCGACGATGCCGCGGCGCGACGAGCACGTCGCGGGCGTGTGGGGAGTGCCGGCGGCGTCGATTCCCGGGCCGGGCAAGTCGGCGTGGCGCCAGATTGACTCGATCGGCACCGCGGGCGGCGTGCGCGCGATGGTCGTCATGGGTTCGAACATCGCGGTCTCGGCGCCGAACGGCAACCGTGTGGACGAGCGACTGCGCGCGCTCGACTGCCTCGTCGTGGCGGACTTCTTTCTGTCCGAAACCGCGGCGCTCGCCGACGTCGTCCTGCCGTCGGCGCAATGGGCCGAGGAGGAGGGCACGATGACGAATCTCGAGGGACGCGTCATTCGCCGGCGTCGTGCCAGCGACGCCGCCAGGTGACGTCAGGACGGACATCGAGATTCTGTGTGGCCTCGCCGCCGCGCTTGGCAAGCGGCGATTCTTTTCATACGGAGGCGCTCGCGACGTGTTCGACGAATTGTGCCGGGCGAGCGCCGGCGGACCTGCGGACTATTCGGGCATCACATACGACCGGCTCGACGCAGGACGACGGCGTGTTCTGGCCCTGCCCGGGCGCCGATCATCCGGGCACGCCGCGCCTGTTCGCGGAATCGTTCCCCACGCCGAGCGGACGTGCGCGCTTCCATCCGGTGTTCCACCAGAATCCGGTGGACGATCGGGACGCCGATCATCCGCTGTATCTCACGACCGGGCGCGTGCTGGCGCATTACCAGTCGGGAACGCAGACGAGGCGAGTGCCGGAGCTGTCAACAGATGGCCGCCGAGCCGTTCGCGGAAATGCATCCCGCCACCGCGCGACGGCATCACCTGGCCGACGGCGACGCGCGTCACGCTCACGACCCGGCGCGGCGCCGGCGTCGTTCATGTTGAAGCTGACGCCGACGATCAGGGAGGACACCGTCTTCCTGCCCTTTCACTGGGGCGGGAGCAGTCGGCAAACCGTCTGACCAGCGCGGCCCTCGATCCGACAGCGGGATGCCGGAGTTCAAGGTCTGCGCGGTTCGCGCGACGGAGCGCGACCGCCGCAGGAGACACAGCCGACATGACGACAAGCGCGCCTGGTCGTCATCGGCAACGGCATGGCGGGTGCGCGGCTCGTCGAGGACGTGCTCGCGCGCGGCGGCGGCGATCGGTTCGACGATCGCCGTCTTCGGCGACGAGCCCTGCGGCAACTACAACCGCATCCTGCTGTCGGGCGTGCTTGCCGGCAGCCACAGGTCCGAGGACATCTTCCTGAACCCGCTGTCGTGGTACCAGCGCCAATGGCGTGACGCTTCATGCGGGCGTGCGCGTGGAAGCGATCGACGTCGCCGCAAGACAGGTGCGAGGGGCGGGCGGCGTGACCGGCGCGAAGCCGTCATCGAAGCGTACGACGCGCTCGTCATCGCCACGGGCAGCCGCCCGCTGATCCCGCCGATCGACGGCCTGTCGCACGGACACGCGGCGGGTTCAAGGACGGGCGTCTTCGTCTTTCGCACGCTGGCGGACTGCGACCGCATCCTGGCGCACGCGCGGCAAGCCACGCGCGCCGCGGTGATTGGCGGGGGCCTGCTGGGCCTCGAGGCGGCAAGAGGTCTGCTGAACGCCGCCGGCCTCGAGGTCCATGTCATCCACCTGATGCCGCACCTGATGGAGACGCAGCTCGACGCGCCGCGGCCCGGGTGCTGCAGCGGCAGCTCGAACAGATGGGCATGCGTCTTTCGTCTCGAGACGGCGACGACGGCGGTGCTCGGCGAACAGCGGGTGACCGGCCTCTCCTTTCGCGATGGCACGACGCTCGAGTGCGACATGGTGGTCGTCGCCGCCGGCATCCGTCCCAATGTCGATCTCGCGCGCAGAGCCGGGCTCGCGGTCGCCCGAGGCATCGTCGTCGGCGACGATCTCGCGTGTCGCGGCGTGCCCGAGTGTGTACGCCGTCGGCGAATGCGCCGAGCATCGCGGCCGGGTCTACGGGCTGGTGGCGCCGCTGTGGGAACAGACGCAGGTGCTCGCCGACGGCTGACCGGCCGCAATCCGATCGCCGTCTATACCGGGTCGCGACTCTCGACCAAGCTGAAGGTCGCCGGCGTCGACCTCGCCGTGATGGGGGAGAAGGACGCCGTCCGAGGAAGACGACGAGGTCGTCAGCTACGCCGAGCCTTCCCGCGGCATCTACAAGAAGCTGGTCGTGCGCAACGGACGGCTGGCCGGCGCTATCGTGATGGGCGACGGCGGCATCGTCCCGTCGCTGCTCCACGCGTTCGCGGAATCGACGCTGCTTGCAGAGAACCGCGCCGAGATGCTGTTCCGCAGCTTCGAACCGGCTACTGCCGCGCCGACGACGACCGAAGCAGTTCCGGATACGGCGCAGATCTGCAACTGCAACGGCGTCTCCAAGGCGCAGATCATCGAAGCCGTGCTGGGCGGCGCGCGCAGCATGACGGCGGTGTGCGACTGCGACGCGGGCGACGACCGGATGCGGCTCGTGCCGGCCCGAAGTCCAGGCCATCGTCGAGCTGGCGTGCCGCGGGCTTGCCGATCCCCGAGCTGCTCGAGGCCGGCGATCGCGCCGACGACGCGCCGGACGCTCGCGTGCCTGCCGGAGATCGATGACGTCGTCGTCACGCTGAACAAGATCGAGCGGCTGAAGCGCGAGAAGGACGGCCTCGACATCATCGCCGACGTGCCGCGGCTGGCCCAGGAGGGCTGGCAGGCGCTCGACGAAGGCGACCGCGAGCGGCTGAAGTGGGCCGGCGTGTTCTTCCGGCGGCAGACGCCCGGCCGCTTCATGATGCGCATCCGGATGTCCAACGGGCAGACCAACGCCGCGCAGCTCCGCGCGATTGCGGAGATCTCGCGAGATGTCGGCGCCGGCTTCGTCGACATCACGACGCGCCAGCAGATTCAGCTGCGCGGCTTCGACATCGGCGACGTCCCGGAGATCTGGAAGCGGCTGGAGGACGTCGGGTCTGGTCTCGCTGCAGACCGGCATGGACAACATCCGGAACGTGATCGGCTGTCCGGTGGCCGGGCTGACGCGGCACGAGCTGTTCGATGCCTCGCCGGTCGCGCGCGAGTTCACCGACACGTTCCTGAGAAACAAGGCCTTCACGAACCTGCCGCGCAAGTTCAACGTCGGCATCAGCGCGTGCCTCGAGCACTGCACGCACGCCGAGTCGCAGGACCTCGGCGCTGACGCCCGCGGTGAAGACCATCGACGGCGATAGAGGTGCAGGGCTTCAACGTCGTGGTCGGCGGCAAGATGGGATCCGGCGGCTACCGGATCGCGTCGCCGCTCGACGTGTTCGTCGGCCGGAAGAGGCGGCCGCGCTCTGCGCGCGAGGTCACGCTGATTTTCCGCGACCACGGATTCCGGGCGTCGCGCACGAGGGCCCGGCTGGCGTTTCTGGTCGAGGCGTGGGGCGTCGCGAAATTTCGCGCGGAGCTGCAGCGGCGGATCGGGCGGCCGCTGCTCCGCGCCGGCAAGGACAAACGTGGCGCCGCTCACGCCGATCACCTCGGCATCGTCAGGCAGAAGCAGGCGGGCTTGAACTACGTGGGACTCGCCGTGCCGGTGGGCCGCATCACGCTCGCTCAGCTGTTCGATCTCGCGCGTATCGCCGACGAGTACGGCAACGGCGAGATCCGCCTGACGACCGAGCAGAACGTCATCATCCCGAACGTGCCGGACGAGAAACTGGCGGCGCTCGTCGCCGAGCCGCTGCTGCGGGAGCTTCCGCCACGACCCTCCCGGCGTGATCCGCGGGCTCGTCAGCTGCACCGGCATCGACTACTGCCACTTCGCGCTGATCGAGACGAAGGAGCTCGCGCTCAAGACCGCGCGCCATCTCGAGCAGCGGCTGCCGCACGGCAAGCGGTTGACGATGCACTGGTCCGGCTGTCCGGCGGGCTGCGGCAATCACGCCGCCGCGGATATCGGCCTGCTGGGAAAGAACGCCCGGATCGACGGCGAGATCGTGGACGCGGTGGACGTCTTCGTCGGCGGCAAATCCGGACCGAACGCGAAGCCCGGCACGAAGATGCTGGAAGACGTGCCGTGTGACGAGCTGCCGGAAGTGCTCGAGCGGCTGATTCCCTACCTGGGCAAGCGATCGCCGGCGGAGAAACCAGAGCCCGTCGTTGCGCCGCGGCTCGATCGTCCCGCCTTCCCGACGACGCTCATTTCCCCTTCACAGTAAAGAAGAGTTACCCGCTGCGTGCGGGCTTTACGCCTCCAGTAAGAAGCGTGCGCGCGCGCGCACGTTTTCTCTCTCGTAGAAAAAAATCAGGTGACGAGGCACCGCTTTTGCTCGCCGCTCCAGACGCTGCGCAGCGCGCCAACCTCACCGCCAATCGTCGGCAGATCCGCGTCGACGATC
>CAVVNL010000007.1:0-57450 GCA_963749565.1 uncultured Acidobacteriota bacterium
CAGGAAGAAATCGGCGAGACCATCTCCGTTCCAGTCGGCGAGCTGCAGATTCCAACCGGCGCGCCATCCGCCTGATAGATAGTCGAAACCGACTCGCCCGTCGCCAACGCTCAGGCACTTCAGCCAGCGCCCTGTGGCTGGCCCATAGAGGAACACGTCGCTCTTGCCGTCGCCATTCAGATCGGTGACATACGGGGTGAACTCGGTCAGCCAGCCGCCAGCGAAATACGAGAAGACGCCGCCACCGTCGTTGATGACTTTCACCCAGGTGCCAGTCAGCGGATTGTGCAGGAACAGGTCAGCGAGGCCATTTCCGTCGAAGTCGGCCCTGGTCACGTTCCAACCTGTCGCCCAACCGCCCGATGGGCCCGCAATGAACGTTCCGTCTCCAGTCGAAACCCTGATCGAGAAGGCTCCAGTGCCGTTCCGGTCGTACAGGAGCACGTCGTCGAGATTGTCTCCGTTGAAGTCGCCGGTGATGACGGAATCAGGGCCGCGCGAGTTGTCGGCGATCCTGACGATCGCTCCGGCAAAGCTCACGACGTATAGTTCGCCGGCAGCGTCGCGGCCGAACGACGAGATGGCTGCCTAGGACGGCGACACCACCGAGCTCGGCGGTGTGCTCCCGTAGATCATCGGCCACAGCGCCGGACGGCGTCGGCGTGAGACGCAGAGACCAGATCCTGCCGGTGACGAAATCGGCAAAAAAGTATCGACCCCTGAAGAAGGAGGCGAGCCCGGAGCCGCGGTAAACATACCCCCCAGTTACCGCCTGTCCGAGCGTTCGTGGATAGTCATAGACGGGGTCGGTCAGCGGCGTGTATGCAGGAGGAGGCGATGGGATGTGCGCCGTCGAGCCTTCGCGCACCCGCCAGCCGTAGTTGCGTCCTCCGGTGTTTGCCGGTTCGTAGTCAATCTCTTCGCTGGTTACCTGCCCGACGTCGCCGAGTATCAGCGCTCCGGTCCCACCCGGCCCGTCGTCAAAGCTGTACCTCCATGGATTTCTGAGGCCGAACGCCCAGATCTCGGGCAGCGCTGCGACCGGGTCGCCATCCAGAAACGGGTTGTCGGCCGGGATGACGTACCCGTTCGGGTGGGTATCCGCGACGTTCACATCGACTCGGAGCATCTTCCCCAACAATGTGTCTGTCCGTTGCGCGTTGTTCTCTGGATCGTCGCCGCTTCCGCCGTCGCCCAGCGCGATATACAGGTACCCGTCTGGGCCGACAATCAGATTGCCACCGTTGTGATTGGCGAACGGCTGAGGAATGTACGCCAAGCCGGAGAGACTCGCCCATCGAAGGTTGAACTGCGATGCCGGGTCGGCGCGAAGCGGGTCGCCGGTCGACCGACTGAATCGTGCGATGACCGTGTTTCCCGCAAGGTCGGTGTAATTGATGAAAACACGATCCGTGATCGGGGAAATCGCCAGGCCGAGGAGACCTTGTTCGCCCCCCATCGTGATCGCCGTCGAGACGTCCAAAAAGCTCTGTGCGAGCAGGACCCCGCCGCTGATCACGCGGACCTGGCCGGTTTTCTCGACGACGTATTGAACCAGAGGCCGACTGGGGTCCTGAACCATCGCGACCGGCAGGTCGAGCCCGGTCACATAAAACTCCGGCCGGATCTGCGCGCCGACGTCGGCGACGCCCCAGCAGACCACGAACGAAGTGAACGCGGCGACCGCCACCATGGACCGCATCGGCACATCCTCCAATTACGCCGCCTACGAAACACGTTGCGGGTCGGCGTCCAGCTTATTGGAAGCCGCGTTGATCCGAAAGGGGTCATCGGCCCACCGGCCGACCTTTGCACTCGAACGATTACGCCCCCAAAAAACATCTTGCTTGCACCGGGCGACGATGGCATCGTCGTCGCAGAGGTCAGAAAGGTGATGTCTGTATGCTGGTCAGCGAAGTGCCGGCGCGCCTCCGCGAGCGCCTGGGCACCGACGCCACGAACGGGCTGCTCGAAGCGCTCGAGCGGACGCGAGATGAGTCTGTGACAGCAGCCATGATGGCATGCGGCGACCGCTTCGAGCGGCGCCTTGTCGAAACGAGTACGGCGCTGCAGCTCGAAGTGGCCGGTGTGCGCCAGGAGATGCGCGACGGCTTCTCGGCCCTCAGGGAGGAAATCGCCATACACCACGCGGACCAGCTCAAGTGGTCCTTCCTCTTCTGGGTCGGACAAGTCGCCGTCGTCGTGGGTTTGTTCGGCGTGCTTCTTCGCGCAATTCCCTAGGAGCGCCCCACAAGGCCTTCCACCGGGCTGCTCGCGGTGGCGTACATCTTTCGCGGAATTCTGCCCGCCAGATACGCCAGCCGCCCCGCGCTGACCGCCAGCTTCATCGCGTCCGCCATCGCGACCGGATCCTGCGCGCCTGCGATCGCGGTGTTCATCAGCACCGCGTCGGCGCCGAGCTCCATCGCGAGCGCCGCGTCGGAGGCCGTGCCCACCCCCGCGTCGACGATGACGGGCACGCGCGCGAACTCGCGGATGATCCGGATGTTGTTGGCGTTCTGAATCCCCAGCCCCGATCCGATCGGCGCGCCGAGCGGCATCACCGCGGCGGCGCCCGCCTCTTCGAGCTTCCGGCAGACAACCGGATCGTCGGTCGTGTACGGCAGGACGACGAAGCCCTCGCCGACGAGCGTGCGCGTCGCAGCGAGCAGCTGCTCGTTGTCCGGAAACAGCGTCCGCTCATCGCCAATCACCTCGAGCTTCACCCAGTTCGACAGGCCCGCCTCGCGTCCGAGCCGCGCGGTGCGGACGGCTTCGTCCGCGGTGTAGCAGCCGGCGGTGTTCGGGAGCAGGAAATACTTCGACGTGTCGATGTAGTCGAGGAGGCTTTCCTTGCCGCGGTCCGAAATATTGACCCGCCGGACCGCGACGGTGATCATCTCCGCGCCGGAGGCCTCGTGCGCCTTGACCATGACGGACGGCGACGCGTACTTGCCCGTGCCGACGATCAGGCGCGACGTGAAGGTCTTGTCAGCGATGGTGAAGGTATCCATACATCCTGAAATGTTTTCTCTGCGGTCTCAGCGGTCTCTGCGTTGATCGTCGTTTCACCCGCCACCCACGAAATTGACGATCTCGATCTCGTCGCCCTTCACGGACGATCGTCTCTTCGAACGCGGCGCGCTTCAGCACGACGACGTTGTGCTCGACCGCGACGCGGCGCGCGTCGATCTCGAGGTGGCCGAGCAACTCGGTCACCGTCAACGGTCCGCTGAGCTCGTAGCGCTCGCCGTTCAGGGTAATAGTCATATTGCAGGCTTGCAATTCTGCAATTCTAGATCACAATCGACAAGGAGGGCCCGGATCGGAAACGATAGGGAGATGCTGGATCGCGGGGCCGCCATCGCCTGGTACCGGCGCAACCGCGCGCGCTCGCGGGCGCTGTTCGATCTCCTCGAGGCCGACGTCTACTACAAGCAGCCGATTGAGCTGCGCCATCCGATTGTGTTCTACGAAGGGCACCTGCCGGCCTTCAGCTTCAACACGCTCGTGAAGAAGGCGCTCGGCGGACCTGAGCATCGATGCGCGGCTCGAGGCGATCTTCGCGCGCGGGATCGATCCGCACGAATCGCAGGCGGACCCAAAGGCAGTGGCGGGTCCAAAAGGACCCGCCCTAGCAGACAGGTGTAGGCCGGGTCCTTTCGGACCCGGCGGCGGCTTGGCCGTCGCGCGACGAAGTGCACGCGTTCGCCGCCGAGGCCGACCGGCGGGTGCTCGAGGCGTTGTGCGGGGCGGACCTGGACCGGCCGGGGCATCCGTTACTCGATCGCGCGGAAGCGGTGTTCACGATTCTCGAACACGAAGCGATGCACCACGAGACGCTGCTCTACATGTGGCATCGCCTGCCGTTCGAGGACAAGCGCCGGCCCGCCGATTATGCCAGCAGGGCGGACCTCATAAGGTCCGCCCCACGACTGCCTCCGCAGGAATGGGTGGAGGTTCCCGGCTGGCCGCGTCACGCTGGGGGCCGACCGCGAAGATCTGGTCTTCGGCTGGGACAACGAGTTGCCGCGTCGATGGCGCCGATGTGGACGGCTTCTCGATCGAACGCTACAACGTGACCAACGCGCAGTTCCTGGAGTTCGTCGAGGCCGGAGGCTATGGGGACGCGCGGTGGTGGCGCGCAGAGGACTGGAAGTGGGTTCAGAGTGAACAGCGTCTCGCATCCCCTGTTCTGGGAGGGCGGGGAGGGCAGGCGACAGGCAGGACGAGCCGCGAACGGGAGTGGTACTGGCGCGGGATGTTCGAACGCATTCCGCTGCCGCCGGCGTGGCCGGTCTACGTCAGCTATGCGGAGGCGGCGGCATATGCGCGGTGGCGCGGCGCCCGCCTCATGACGGAAGCCGAATACCAGCGGGCGGCGTACGGGGTCACCGGCCGGTTCGCCCGATGGCGAACGTCCGTACCCGTGGGGAAACGCCAGCCCGTCGCCGGAGCACGGCGTGTTCGATTTTTCGAGCTGGGATCCCGAGCCCGCCGGCAGCCATCCCAGAGGAAGGAGCGCCTGGGGCGTGGACGACCTCGCCGGTAACGGCTGGGAATGGACCAGCACGGTCTTTGCACCGTTTCCAGGGTTCAGGGCGATGGCTTCGTATCCGGAGTATTCTGCGGACTTCTTCGATGGCGAGCACATGGTGATGAAGGGCGCCTCGCCGGCCACGGCGGCCGAGCTCCTGCGGCCGACGTTCCGGAACTGGTTTCGTCCGCGGTACCCTTATGTCTATGCGACATTTCGCTGCGTCGCCGAACGCGTCCGCGCCCGCTGAGGACTTCGCGAGCGACGTCGAGTACTACCTGGCGCTCGAGCCGCGCCAGCTGCCGTCGCGCTATCTCTACGACCCGCTCGGGTCGGCGCTCTTCGATGCGATTGGCGAGCTGCCGTGGTACGGCATCACGCGCGCCGAAGTCGGGCTGCTCGAGCAGCACGGCCGCGAGATCCTCGCGCACGCGACTGTTGTTTCCAGGGTTTCCAGGAGTGCCAGGGCTGTCGAGGATCGTCGAGCTCGGCCCCGGCAACGGGACGAAGCTGCTGACGCTGCTCAAGACGCGACATGACGGTCCGGCTGAAGCCGGACACTCGGACGCCGGGAGGCGCGTGCGTCGCGCCTCAAGGTCCATCTGATCGATGTCTCCGGCAAGGCGCTCGACGTCAGCGGGCCGCGCGCTCGACGAGCTGGAGGATATCGAGGTCGTGCGGCACGAGACGACCTACGAAAGCGGATTGAGCGAAGTGGCCGGCAAGCCCCGCGCCGGCGGCCGCACGCTGGTGCTGTTTCTCGGATCCAACATCGGCAACTTCGATCGGCCTGGCGCCGAGGCGTTCCTGCGCACCATCCGCGCCGCGCTCCAGCCTGGCGACGCCCTGCTCCTCGGCGCCGATCTCGTCAAGCCCGAGGCCGATCTCCTGCTCGCCTACGACGATCCGCTCGGCGTCACGGCGGCGTTCAACCGGAACCTGCTCGTGCGCATCAACCGGGAGCTCGGCGGCGACTTCGACTTCAGGCCTTCGCGCACCGGGCGGTCTGGAACGCGGACGAGTCGCGCGTGGAAATGCACCTCGTCAGCCGGCGCCGGCAGCGGGTGCGCGTCGCGTCGGCGCGGATCGACATGGAAATGGAAAAAGGGGAAACGATCTGGACGGAGAGCTCCTACAAGTATCAGCCCGAAGAACTGGCGACGCTCCTCGGGCGCACGGGGTTTCGTCCGATCGAGCGCTGGGTGGCCGCCGAAGCGCGCTTCGCGCTGACGCTGGCCCGGGCCGACTGAGCGGCGCGTCAGGTTGACGCGCAGAGGAAGTTCCGAGTACCTTAATTCCTTTCGCGTCATCCCCTATCCATTCGCATAACTATGAACAAGAGTTCCAGTTTTCCTGCGACCGGTGCGTCCGCTGAGCTCGGCGTGCCCGGCTATACGTTCGCGGATCTGCACGACCCCGAGCGTCTGGCGTCCTTGTACGAGCGCTTCTGCGAGGAAGTGGAGGCGGCCGACCCCGACTTCTGGGCCCGAGTGGGACGCGTACCGCAGGGCGCCCGACGCGCCGCGCACGCCGGTCGCGCTCTCGAACCTGCTGGTCGGCATGGCGCCCCACGTCAGCCGGTTTCTCACGCGGCTGTTCCAGGTCGAGCTCCGATCTCGATGCGATCCGTCGCAACACCGCCGCGCAGGACGATCTCTTCCGTTTCAAGGTCGATTTCGTCCGCCGCCGCGCGCTGCCGCTGTTGAAGGGCGGCGCGCACGTGGTGTCGACGCCCGAGGACGATGCGGTCGTCGCGCGGCTGACGGCGAATCCGTCGCGGACAACGGCGCACCTGGCGACCTCGAGCTGGCGATCGCCCGCGCCGGCTGCGCGCTGATGGATCGCGAGAAGGCCGGCGACACGTCCGAAAGTCTCAAGTCTGACGTCGAAAGCCTGAAGCGCTGGTGCGCCGCGCGCCTGCACGATCGCGCCTATCGCGCCTGGGTCATCTTCCGCTTTCCCGAAACGCTCGACTACTGGCATCTCGTCGACGTCCAGCGTCCCGAGCCCGCCCTGCCCGAAGCGATGCTCGGCCCCGACTGGCGCCTGCGCCGCCGCGACGGCTTCAAGCTGACCGACGCGCGCATGAACGTGCGGGAAGTGCTGAGCGAGATTCACTACTGCGTGCTCTGCCACGAGCGCGACAAGGATTCCTGCTCGAAGGGGCTGTACGAACCCGGGAAGGGCCCCGGGAGTCAGAACATCGGGAAGGTCGCCGTCAACCCGCTCGGCATCGAGCTCGACGGCTGTCCGCTCGACGAGAAGATTTCCGAGATGCACATGCTCCGGAAGGCGGGCGACGCGGTCGGCGCGCTGGCGCTCGTCGATCATCGACAACCCGATGTGCCCGGGCACCGGCCACCGGATCTGCAACGACTGCATGAAGTCGTGCATCTACCAGAAGCAGGAGCCGGTCAACATTCCGCAGATCGAGACCGGCGTGCTGACCGACGTGCTGCAGATGCCGTGGGGCGTCGAGATCTACGGGCTGCTGACGCGCTGGAATCCGCTGAACGTCCGCCGGCCGTACGCCCTGCCGTACAACGGCAAGAACGTGCTCGTCGTCGGGCTCGGCCCGGCCGGGTACACGCTGGCGCATTACCTCGTGAACGAAGGCTTCGGCGTCGTCGGCATCGACGGCCTGAAGATCGAGCCGCTGCCGGAGGACATCGTCGGCACCGACGCGCAGGCGCCGCGGCCGATCCGCGACTGGAGCGAGATCTACCGCGACGCTCGACGAGCGCGTGCTCGAAGGGTTCGGCGGCGTGTCGGAATACGGCATCACCGTGCGCTGGGACAAGAACTTCCTGACGCTGCTGCACCTGACGCTCGCGCGGCGCAAGGGCCTGCGGATGTACGGCGGCATCCGGTTCGGCGGCACGATGCCGATCGAGGACGCGTGGGAGTACGGCTTCGACCACGTCGCGATCGCGACCGGCGCCGGACGGCCGACGATCATCGACATGAAGAACAACCTGATCCGCGGGATCAGGAAGGCCAGCGATTTCCTGATGGCGCTGCAGCTGACCGGCGCGTTCAAGCGCGAAGCGCTGCCGAACCTGCAGGCGCGGCTGCCGGCGGTCGTCATCGGCGGCGGCCTGACGGCGATCGACACGGCGACCGAGCTGATGGCGTACTACCCGCTGCAGGTCGAGAAGACGCTGACGCAGTACGAGACGCTCGTCGGCGAGCTCGGCGAGGCGCGTGTCCGCGCGATGTACGACGCCGAGGAGCTCGAGGTGCTCGACGAGTACCTGCGCGCACGGCCGCGCGGTCCGCGCCGAGCGCGCACGCGCCGCCGCGGCAGGCGAGCCGGCCGATTTCATGTCGCTGGTGCGGTCGTGGGGCGGCGTCACGATCGCCTATCGCAAGCGGATGGTCGATTCGCCGGCCTACCGGCTGAATCACGAGGAGGTGATCAAGGCGCTCGAGGAAGGGATCGTCTTCGCCGAGAACCTCAATCCGATCGAAGCCGTGCCCGACGAGCGCGGCGCGCTGAAGGCGGTGATCTTCAAGCGGGAGTCGAAGGATCTGCCGGCCGGGCAGGATCCGCTGATCACGCTGCCGGCGCGGACGGTGCTCGTCGCCGCGGGGACGACGCCGAACATCACGTACGAGAAGGAATGCGCGGGGACGTTCCAGCTCGACGCGAAGAAGAAGTTCTTTCAGCCGCACTCGTGTCGCCGGCGCAACGGCGACGGCCGCTTCCACGTCGAGCCCGACGCGAACGGCTTCTTCACTTCCTACGAGCCGAGGGCAGGTTCGTCACCTACTACGGCGACAACCATCCGCGCTACGCCGGCAACGTCGTCAAGGCGATGGCGTCGGCCAAGGACGGCTTTCCGCAGATCGCTGAAGCTGTTCGCGAAGGAGCTGGCGGCGCTCGATCCGGCGGCCCAGCCGCAGCGCGACGCGGCGTGGGAGCGGCTGTGCCAGCGGCTCGACGCCGAGTTCACGGCCGTCGTCGAAGACGTCGTCCGCCTGACGCCGACGATCGTCGAAGTGATCGTCAAGGCGCCGGCGGCGGCGCGGCATTTCCATCCGGGGCAGTTCTACCGGCTGCAGAACTACGAGTCGGTCACCAGGCGCGTGGCCGACGGGGGACGAAGCGTCCCGCTGCTGATGGAAGGCATCGCGCTGACCGGCGCGTGGGTCGACAAGGAACGCGGGCTGCTCTCGCTGATCGCGCTCGAGCTCGGCGTATCCAGCCGGCTCGTGCGCGTACCTGAAGAAGGGCGAGCCGGTCGTCGTCATGGGACCGACCGGCACGCCGACCGAGATTCCCGAAGAGCCAGAACGTGCTGCTGCTCGGCGGCGGCCTCGGCAACGCCGTGCTGTTCTCGATCGCCAAGGCGATGCGCGACGCCGGCAACCGGGTGATCTACTTCGCCGGCTACAAGAAGGGCGAGGACCTCTTCAAGCGCGAGGAAATCGAGGCGGCGACCGATCAGGTGATCTGGAGCACCGACACCGGCGCGGCGATCGCGCCGGGGCGCCCGCAGGACGCGCACTTCCGCGGCAACATCGTGCAGGCGATGCTCGCGTACCAGCAGCGGCGAGCTCGGCAAGCCGCTCGTCCCGCTGCCGACCGTCGATCGCATCATCGCGATCGGATCGGATCGCATGATGGCGGCGGTCAAGGCGGCGCGCCACGGCGTGCTCGCGCCGTATCTGAAGAAGGAGCACGTCGGCATCGGCAGCATCAACTCGCCGATGCAGTGCATGATGAAGGAAGTCTGCGCGCAGTGCCTGCAGAAGCACGTCGATCCGGTGACGGGCAAGGAAGACGATCATCTTCTCGTGCTTCAACCAGGACCAGGAGCTGGATCGCGTCGACTTCCCGAACCTGGCCGCGCGGCTGCGCCAGAACACGGTGCAGGAGAAGCTGGCGAGCATGTGGCTGGATCATCTGCTGCAAGGGCAGGACTTCCCGCATGTGTAGGCAGGTCTAAAGACCTGCGCTACTCGACCACGCATATGTAGCGCAGGACTTTAGTCCTGCCTTATGCGACGTGCCAGCCATCGTGGCGGAGCGAGTTCATCAGCTCGATGGAGCGTTCGATCAGCTGGCCGGGCTCCTCGACTTCCTCGACGGATTCTGATCCGTCGGGCAGTGTGATGACGACGCGATAACGTCCGTCTGTCTGATCGCGACTGATCTCGTATCGCAGCCGCAGTCCGTCACGATCGAAGAACCAGATCATCGAGATCGAGCATACAGCAGAGCGACTGCGCGGGATTGCCTCAAAAGGTGTCGCGTCGCTCGTGTTCGCTCGCTGCTGTTCCTGTCAGGCAGCCGCTTCACATATCGGCATCGAAAACCGCGGCGCCAAGCAGTCCCGCGTCCGCTTCGACGAAGATGCATGCCGCGGCCCGACACGACCTGATTGGTGCCGCCGATGTCGCCCGCGAGGATCATTGACATTCGCGGTATTCTCCTTCATGTTGAGTGCCGTTTCTCCGAGCGTCTCAGCTTGAGCGGAGGCCGTTTGTCCTCACCCTCGTCTGAAGTACCTGGCCGGCGTTCACTCAAGCCTCCCGGCGCCACCGCGACAGATGGACCAGGGACGCCGCTCGCCGGCCAGGTCGTTGTCTTCACCGGAAAACTCAGCTCGCTCGGCAGGCGGGAGGCCGCGGCGCTCGTGGTCCGTCATCGGCGGCGACACCGCCGACGATGTGAACGCGAAGACGACCATGCTCGTGGTTGGCGCCGAGGGGTTTGGTCCGGCGGCCGACACGGAGCTTCCGACGGCCGAGTGCCGCTGGCCGCCATCCAGAAGAGCAACAAGCTGAAGCGCGCCGAGGAGCTGAACGCCGGGGGCGCGCCCGATTCGGATCGTCCCCGAGGACGAGTTCTGCAAGCTGGTCGGCGTGCCGACTGCGCAAACACTGAGGCAGCAGTATCACTCGACCCGCGATCTGCTGGCGCGCTACCGGCTGCTTCGCGAGGATCACTTGCGCTATCTGGTGAAGTGCGGCGTCATCCGGCCGGTCGTCCGCACCAACGCCGACACGTTTTTCGCGTTCGCGGATCTGGCGGTCATCAAGCAGGCCAACGACGAGCTTGCGGCAACGCATCGTTCCGCGCGGTCGCCCGGAGCCTGATGGCCTCGCGGCTCGGTCAGCTGGCGTTCGATTTCCGTCTCGACGCGGCCCCCGCCAAGATCCTGACGCTTCAACGTCCGGTGGACCGGCCGCCGGTGCGGGCGCCGGCGCACGCGGTCGATGGCCAGCGCGACACGCGCTGGCCGAGGAATACTTCCGCGCCGGCATCCGCGCTCGACGACGGGGACGAGTCTAATCTGGAGCAGGCTGCCGCCGCCTACCGGAAAGCGCTCGAATGCGATCCGTACCTCGTGGCCGCGCTGATCAACCTGGCCAACGTTCACTACAGCCGCGACGAGCTCGTCGAAGCCCAGGCGCTGTACGAGCGCGCGATCGGTCTCGAGCCCGATTTTTTCGAGGCGCACTTCAATCTCGGCAACATCTACCACGACCTTGGCCGGTTCGCCGAGGCGCAGTCATGCTATGGCGAGGCGCTGCGGCTCAATCCCGTTTACGCCGACGCGCACTTCTATCTGGCCGTCACGTTCGAGAAGATGGGTCAGTCGCAGGAGGCCAGGCCGCATTGGAAGGCGTACAGAGAGCTCGCGCCGCACGGGGAGTGGGTGGAGTTGGCGAAGGAGTTCTCTGAGTAGGCTAGGGCCTAGCTAGTCCGGATTGATAGTCTTCCGGGCTTCGCTTCTTCGGCGTCCTGCGGAGCTTGTAGAACGCGCAATCCGGGCACCACGCCTCGGGATCGAATCCGGTTGTGCCCGCCACCGGCAGCACGTCGCGATGGCCGCAGCACTCCGTGCCTTCGTCGGGCGGACGGCGCCAGCGGCAGGACTTGAACCTCGCCACGGCCGCACTCTGGGCCGGTGCCTCGACCGGCGGCGCGGTCGAGGCTTCGGGGCTTCGCGACGCAGATGGGCTGGGAAATGGCTCAGACATCCGACTTCAATTCTAGACGAACCCCAACGGACTTTTCCAGCTGCGCCAGCGCCCGCTGTTCCTCTGGAGCGACGAGCGTAATCGCCTGACCCACCTCATCGGCGCGTCCGGTCCGGCCGACGCGATGGACATAGGCATCCGACGAGTCGGGCACCTCGTAGTTGATGACGGTCCTGATGCCGTCGATGTCGAGGCCACGGGCCGCGATGTCGGTCGCAATCAGCGCTGTGTATTTTCCGCCGCGGAATCCTTCGACGGCCGCCCGCCGCTGTTCCTGCGTACGGTTGGCGTGCAGCGCGGCGGCGCGGATCCCGGCCGAGGCGAGCTTTCGCGCCAGCCGCTCCGCGCCGATCTTCGTGCGCATGAACACCAGCGTCGGGCCCTCCGGGCGGCGCAGGTAGGCGGTCAGCCAGTCGAGCTTGGCCGACGACGGCATGATCTCCGACGCGATGCGTGATCGATTTGGGCGGTGCGCTGCGCTGACCCACCTGAATGTAGGTGGGGTCGCGCACGATCTCGAGCGCGAACCGCACCACATCGTCCGGCATCGTCGCCGAGAAGAGCAGGGTCTGGCGCGCGTTGGGAATCGCCGCGATGATCCGCCGCACGTCCGGCCAGAACCCCATGTCCATCATGCGGTCCGCCTCGTCGAGCACCAGCAGCTCGACGCCGCTCAGATCGGCGTTCTGCTGCCGCAGATGATCGATCAGCCGTCCGGGCGTCGCGACGATGATGTCGACGCCGGCGCGAAGCGCGCGCTCCTGGATGCCCATGTCGACGCCGCCGTACACCGCGGCGCTCGTGATCGGCGTGTGATAGGCCAGCCCGTGAATCTCGTCCTCGATCTGCACCGCCAGCTCGCGCGTCGGCGCGAGCACCAGCACGCGGGATTTCGGAGAAAGGGAGCGCGGGCTGGAGCCTGCGCTGCCCAGCGGAGTGCCTGGCACCGGTTTCGTTCGACAGCTCGGGTCTGCGCTATACGCCTCCGCGTAGCGCCCGTCTTTAGACCGGCCGTGAGCAGCCGCTGAAGCGTCGGCACGACGAACGCGGCGGTCTTGCCGGTTCCGGTTTCGGCGCACGCGATGAGATCGCGGCCCGCGAGCGCCAGCGGAATCACGGCGGTCTGAATCGGGCGGGTCTCGGTGTACGCGAGGTCGCGCAATCCTTCCGACAGCCGCGAATCGAGGTTCAGGGATGCGTACGGAACAGGCTTCGTGTCGCACGCGAACGCCTCGAGTGCGGGCGTCCGGTGATGTCGTGGGGGCGGAATGTGATCGGGGTGTGCGATCGGCCACGCGAAGGTGGCCGGCCGGCCGGCCGGCGCCCGCGCGGTGGATGGCGTCTATCGGTTGTGTTCGAGTTCAAGCTGTTATCTGGCTAGCGCGCGCGGAACGTGATGATGCCTCGGACGGGGTCGTACGGCGAGACGCCGACGGTGACCCGATCGCCCGGAACAACTTTGATACGGAAGCGGCGCATGCGGCCGCTGAGCTGGGCCAGCACTTCGTGGCCGGCGTCACACTGCACGCGGTAAAGCCCTCCGCTATGCACGGCTACGACGGTGCCCTGCATGTCAATCAGATCGTCCTTGCTCAACTGCTAGCGAATCCTTTCATCTCGCGAGACAAACATTGTGCCACATAATCAATTTGGTTATCTAGTTATCTGGTCATCTGGTCATTGATTGAATGAATTCCACAATCAATGACCAGATAACCAGATGACCAGATGACCAAATTCAGAGTGCCCTCACCGCGTCCTCCACCTGTTTCGCCAGCGATTCGTAGTCGTCGCCGGTCAGGTGCAGCGGCGCCCCGAAGGCAATCCGGACACGGCCCGGGGTGGCCATCCGCCACGTGTGGTGCAGGACCCGATCGAGCCCCTCGATCCTGACGGGCACAACCGGCACGTTCAGCCGCGACGCGATCATGCCGATGCCGGGACGAAAGCGCTCGATCTCGCCGGTGTCGGTGCGCTTCCCCTCCGGAAAGATCAGGACCGAGAAGCCGTCTTCGAGGACGTCCCCGATGTAGCGCAGCGTCTGCCGCGCGCCCGCTTCCCGCTGCGGCAGCGGAAAGGCATTGAAGAACAGCGCCGCGAGGTAGTAGTTCAGCGAGCTCGTGAACCAGGCGAGCCGTCCGTGCTCGGCCGGGAAAAAAGTGGGCCTTGAAGAACTCCTTGGCCATCGCCGGCGCCAGCGCGGTAGCGCCATCGCGCCGGCAAGGCGGCCATGATGACCGGCGCCGTCCATGTGGCTCTGGTGGTTGGCGGCAAAGATGACGGGACCCTTGAGGCCCTGAAGGTGCTCGCGGCCTTCGACGCGCATCCACGCGAACACGCGCGCGAGCGGAAGAATCCAGGTCGGCAGGCTGGCGCGGCGAATGGCACGGGCGGGCCACGATCGATTCCACGACGGAAACTCGACCGGCTCGACCGGCGGCGTCTGCCCGGCCGGCGCCTGCTCGAGCAAGGTGCGCAGCTGCGGCGATGTCGCGCGCCTCCGCGAACTTGCCTTCGTCGATCGGCGTCTGAAAGGCGTCCTCGAGCGCGACCATCAGCTCCACGCGGTCGAGCGAGCTCAGGCCGAGCTCTTCGATCGTCGTATCCGGCGGCAGATCGTCGCGCCCGGCGTACTTCGCAATCAGCGCGGCCAGGCGATCGGTGCCCTCGCTGGACGAGGCGCGGCGGTGCCGCCCTGAACGACCCAGTCGCGCACGACGGCCCGCTTCAGCTTCCGCGTTCCTTCGGTGCGCGGCAGCTCGCGCTCCGGCCACACCAGCGCGCGGCGGATCTTCTGGTGATCTTCGAGCTCGGCGTTGGCCTGCCGGACGATCGCGTCGAGATCGGCGCCCTCGTCGAGGACGAGCGACCGCGTGCACGCGCTCCTCCGTGCCGATCCGCGCGCCGACCACGGCGGCATCGCGGACGCCGGCCGCCCGCATCAGCACCCGCTCGACGTCTTCCGGGAAGACGTTGAGACCCTCCGGCGTGACGATCATCTCCTTCTTGCGGCCGCGGATGTAAATCTGGCCGTCGTCGGCGATCTCGCCGATGTCGCCGGTGTGAAACCAGCCGTCCTCGAAGGCGCGGGCCGTTTCTTCGTCCGCGTTGAAGTAGCCGCGGGTCACGTTGTCGCCGCGGACGAGGATCTCGCCGTCCGGCGCGATCTTCACCTCCACGCCGGCAATGGCCTTCCCGACCGATCCCTTCTTCGTGCTGAACGGGTGGTTCAGGCTGACGATCGGCGCGGTCTCGGTCAGGCCGTAGCCCTGGATCACGACGAAGCCGAGCTCGGACCAGACCGCCTCGAGGTCGCTGTCGAGCGGCGCCGCGCCGACGACGAACGCCCAGAACTTCCAGCCGAACAGCCGGTGGATCGCGCGGTACCGCCACCAGCGCCGGAGGAAATGCTGCCTCGGGCCGGGCAACGTCGGGATGGGGTACGACACGCAGGACGTGCTCGCGCAGCACGTCCAGAATCTTCGGCACGGAGACGAGCACCGAGATGCGGCGCTTCTTGATCTGCGCGGTGATCTCGCCCGGGTTGTACCCGCGCATGAAGACGACGACCCCCGGCAGCATCGGCGGGAATGAAGGTGGCCATCGCCTGGCCGAACATGTGGCTGAGCGGCAGGAGGTTCAGAAAGCGAACAGGCGCAAATGGCCGGCTCCACTTGCGGTGCTTCACGACTTCGCGTTCGACCGGCACGATGTTCGCGAGGACGTTGCGGTGGGTGATGACGACGCCTTTGGGCTCGGCCGTCGCGCCGGACGTGAAGATGATCTCCGCCACGTCGTCGCGCCGACAGCGGAACGTCAGGCACGCCCGGGCGAAGAACGTGTGGGCCCGTCCGCCCAGTCCAGCTCGTGCAGCTTCCAGATGGGGATGCCCGACGCATAGCCGCGCCGTGATCGGCGGCACGTCCTGACCGATCAGCACGAGCTTCGCCGCGACGATGCGGCTGACGCGCGACAGGAAGTCCGGCGACGCGCGATAGTCGATCGGCACGACGACGATGCCGCGTAGCAGACAGCCCCAGAAGGCGACGATCCACTCCGGACGGTTCTCGCTCCAGAAGACAACCTTGTCGCCTTTGCGGAGCCCCAGCTCGTGCAGGCTGGCGGCGAAAGCCGCGCGCGGCGCGCCCGACCTCGTTCGTAGGTGTGCGAGCGGCTGCGGAAGCCGTCGTCGTAGACGAGAAAGTCGCCGCGCGCCTGCGCGAGATCGCGGAAAAAGTCGATGAGCGTGTCACGGGGCACTGTTGAACTATGATATACGGCTCGCGATGCGGATCTTTCTGACCGGCGCAACCGGATACATCGGCGCCGCCGTGCTCGACGCGCTCGTGCGCGGCGGTCACGACGTGACGGCGCTCGTGCGCGACAACAGCAAGGCGGCGCGCATCGCCGCGCGCGGCGGCCATCCGATCGTCGGCAATCTCGCGGATCCGGAGTCGTTCCGCGCGGCCGCCGAGGCGCAGGACGGCTACATCCACACGGCGTACGATTCGACGTCGAGCGGCGGCCCGGCGATCGAGCGTGCGGCGCTCGAGTCGATCCTCGCCGCGGCGAAGCGCCGCCGCACCGCCGGCTCGAAGTCGCCCGGCAAGCGCTTCATCATCTACACGTCGGGCGTCTGGGTGCTGGGTCCGCGCCGGAACCGGCCGACGAGGAGACGCCGGCTCAACCCTGTCTCGCTGGTGGCGTGGCGGCCGGACCACGAGCAGTTCGTCCTCGCGGGCCGGCGGCGGCAGTCTTCGCACCATCGTCGTTCGACCGGGCATCGTGTACGGCGGCGGCCACGGCATCGTCGGCGACCTTCTCAAGTCGGCCTCCAACGGCCTGGTGCGCGTCGATCGGCGACGGCAACAATCACTGGCCGCTCGTGTACGACCGGGATCTCGCGGATCTGTACGCGCGGCTGGCAGCGGACAACGACGCGGCCGGCATCTACCACGCCAACGACGAGGGGGACGAGCGCGTGAACGACATCGTGTCGGCGATCTCTCCGTATCTGCCCGTCCGCCCCGACGTGCGGCACGTGCCGATCGAGGAAGCCCGCAGCAAGATGGGGGCTTTCGCCGACGCGCTGGCGCTCGATCAGGTGGTCCGCAGCCCCCGCGCCCGCGCGCTCGGCTGGACGCCGACGCTCCATTCGGTCGCGGGCAACGCCGCGCGGCTGCTGGAGGAATGGCGCGCGTCGCGGAACCTAGAGGGCAGGATGGTTCCTGTCGCTTCCGCCGGTTCCGCCGACGATGCTCTTTCGCCGCGCGGTTCGGCGCAGGCTTCAGCCGGCGTCTGCGGCGCGTCGCATCGCCGACGGCATCCTGCGCATCCGCGACCACCGGCTTCGGCTCCGGCAGCTCTCCGGCGACAATCCCGTCCACGAGGCCGTAGTCGAGCGCGTTCTGCGCGTCGAGGTAGAAGTCGGTGCGCTTGGTGTCCCGGATGATCTGGCGGAGCGGCTTGCCGGAGCGGAACGACAGGATCTTGTAGATCTGATCCTGCATCTGCTTCAGCCGCTCGAGGTGCTGCGCGGCGGCGGTCGTCGACTGCCAGCCGGCCCACTTCGCCGGCTCGTGAATCATGATCCACGAGTGCGGGATACGTCAGCCGCCTGCCGTCGCTGGCCGCCTGCAGGACGACCGATCCCATCGAGTACGCCATGCCCTGGACGATGACCGTCACCTCGATGCCGCGGCTGATGATGTGGCGCACCACGTCGTGGATGGCGAGGCCGTCGGTGACGTTGCCGCCGGCGCTGTTGATGTAGAGGGTGATCGGCCGGTTGTTGTCGTTGGCGAGCTCGCGCAGCCGTTCGATGCAGAGGCGCGCGGTATCCTTCTCGATATCGCCGATGAGATAGACGTCGCGCTGCCGTTCGCCCTGTTCCTTGCGCAGCTGTGCGCGGACGGCATCCACGAGCTCGGCGATCAGGCGATCGCTCAACTCACCCATGGCGTCATTATCGCACCGGTCGGAAGCTCATCGGAGGTTTTCCGATTTCAGTCCCCGAACGCTTCCAGATCTTCTTCCTCCGCGCCCGGCAGCAGATCGAAGAACGCGTCGAGGCTGCGGTCGAGCGAGCGGCGCAGTTGTGGAATGGTGCCGTCGAGGGTGTGAAGGGTCAGGCCGGCGGTGGTGCCGTCGGCGAGCGTGAGCGTCGCGTCGGAGACGCCGGTGACCGATCCTTCGGGGACGAGACGGAGCCGTAGACGAGGGTGTATCGGGCCATGCAGGAGATTGTACGGGCAGGTAGGGCAGGGCAGGAGGCAGCCCTGACCTGAGCCTTAGCCCTAGCGGCCGCCGCGGCAATGCGCCTCGTCGAGGTCGTCGACCTTGCCGTCGAGCTGCTGCTCGTACACCGCCTTCAGAATCTCGCCCACGCGCGGACCCGGCTGCGACGCCGAGCGCGAGCAGGTGGCGGCCGAGGAGTATCGGCGCCGGCGGGCGGTGCTCCACGCCGAGCGCGCGCGCGCGCTCGAGGAACCAGTCCATCGCCGTGCAGTCGAACCGGCCGGGCTCGCGGCCGAGGCAATCGGCCTTCGCGACGCGGGCGAGCAGCTCGAGATCCACTTTGTGCGCGAGCCGCCGGAACGCGCCGTCGCCCACCTCGTCGCGGACCTTGAACCAGGCGCCCGGTTTGAGGTGCTGCGCCACGAGCCCGACGACCTGCCGACGCACGTCGTAGCCGTCGAGCGAGTGCATGTTGAGCCGATCGAGCAACGCGTGCGTCGGCGCGACGCCCTGTTCCTCGTGATCCATCGATCGGATGCGGCCGTCGATGACGGCCGTCGTCGCCGGCTTGCCGAGGTCGTGGCAGACGGCGCCCAGCATGACGGCGATCTGCTGCGGACGATCGAGATCGTCGATGCGCCGCGCGCGCCTGATCGACCACCTGCAGCGTGTGCACCCACACGTCGCCCTCGGGGTGCCATTCGGGCTCCTGCGGACAGCCGGCGAGCGCCTGCAGTTCCGGAAACAGCGCGCCGACGACGCCGAGCTCCATCGCGAGCGCCAGGCCGATCGACGGCCGCGGCGCCAGCAGCAGCTTTTCGATTTCGCCCCAGATGCGCTCGGCGGGCAGATCGTCGAGCGGAATGTCGCGGCACAGCGCGCGCGCCTCGTCGTCGAGCGCGAACTCGAATCGCGCGGCGAACTGCACGGCGCGCAGCACTCGCAGGCTGTCGTCGCCGAACGTCGCCGGATCGACGACGCGGAGAAGCCGCCGCTCGATGTCCCCGCGGCCGTCGCAGGGGTCGAGGTATTCGCCCGTCAGCGGATCCCACGCGATCGCGTTGACCGTGAAGTCGCGCCGCCGCACGGCCTCGGCCAGCTCCATCGCCGGGATCGCCCGTGATGTCGAAGCCGCGGTGGCCGCGGCCCGACTTCGACTCGCGTCGCGGCAGCGAGACATCGATGTCGCCCGACTTGTAGACCTGGAAGCTTTCGCCGACGGTTTCGACGCGGCCGAGTGACGTCGAGGATGCGGCGCAGGCGATCGGCCGGCACGCCGAAGACCTCGATGTCGACGTCCTTGCTGTCGCGGCCCATCAGCCGGTCGCGCACCCAGCCGCCGACGATGAGCGCGCGGCCGCCCGCGTCGCGGACGGCCTCGGCGATCTGCCGCGCACGATCGAGAAGTAGGCCGGACCCTTTTGGGTCCGGCATGACTGCCGGGTCCAAAGGACCCGGCCTACTCATGACCCGTCACCTGCTCATGCCCCGTCACGGGCTTACGCCCGTACTTCTTGACGAAGCGATCGCAGAGGCCCGGGGCGAGCGCGTTCAGCCAGACGAGGCCGCGCGACTTCGCGTACGGATACACCTCGGGCACCGGGCGGTCGATCGCTCTCGCGATGGCGTCGGCGACCTGGTCGGCGCTCTGGCGCGGACCAGGGATGCGCTGCACCGGCGCACCGGTTTCGCGAGACATCACGTCGACGAACTCGGTTTCGGTCGAAACCGGAAAAACCACGGTTACATGAATGTCCGAGCCGGCCAGCTCGGCCCGAAGGCTCTCGGCGAGACCCACCTGCGCGAATTTCGTCGCCGAATAGGCCCCCATGTAGGGCACGCCGCGCTTGCCGACGATGGAAGAGACGACGATCAGATGGCCGGCGCCCTGCCGCCGGAAGACCGGCAGCGCGGCACGCGCGGCGTAGATAGGTGCCGAGGTAGTTGACGTCGAGGAGTGTCGCATCTGTTCGGCGGACACGGCTTCGATTTCGCCCGCGACGCCGAACCCGGCGTTGCAAATCATGACGTCCAGCCGCTGATACCGATCCAAGGTGAGACGGACCAGCTCGTCCATATCTCGCTCGCTGGTGACATCGGCCACCATCGGCATCGCTTTGCCGCCGGCGGCTTCGATTTCTGCTGCGACGCGGTCCAGCAGATCGCCGCGGCGCGCGCAAATCGCGACAGAGGCGCCGTCCCGGGCGAGCCGCACCGCCGTCGCCCGGCCGATGCCGGCCGAGGCTCCGGTAATGGCGACGATTGGGGGTGGGGCCATCCCGCTCGCAGGATAGCACTTGGGGGAGAGACGCCCCGGGCACCGTGCCCTGGGATTGCTTAGGGGCGGTGACCGAGGCAGCGTGTCACACTTTGCTACGCAACCTTCCGCGCACCAACAAGTTCCGAACTTATCATCGCCCGCCGGGGGGCGCCAGTACGGCCGATCGGAGTGGGAGAGGCGTTTCGTTGAGCGCCCAGCCGGGCGATTCGTGGCCGCACGACACACACTTCAGAAACATCCGGTCCTGCTGAACTGCAGCATGCTCTCGTGGCCGTGACAGCCCGCAGAAAGCCTCGCAGATCCGGTCCAGCACTCGTTCGCCTAAGCCCTCAGCCTTGAGGCGCTTCGGGGGGCGAAATGATTTTGTCAGGTGCCCCAACCAAACCGGTAGAGTTCGCGCCCATCGCTACTTTCCTCCTGCCGTAGCCGGAATCTTGCTGGTCGCCAACGACCGGCGTGTCACTGTCCGGCAACGGACGACATTGCTGCCGAAATGACTTCAAGAGACGTGCCGGGAGGAGGCTGCGCAGGCTAAGTCTTGACCGATCACAGTTTGCCTAAATGGAGGAGAAAAACGGGACGCGAGAAGTGTCAGGCGGCAAACAGCGGACTCACTTCTCGAGGTCGAACGATGCAGTCCACGCCACAGGGCCTGCCAACCGGTTACCCATCCTCCCCGAAGACCCCCCGGAGCACGAAGGCGACGTTCGCCGGATGTTCGCCCAGGCGGCGCATGAAGTAGGGAAACCAGTCGCGGCCGAACGGTACATAGACACGGACCCGATAGCCGGCCGCCACGAGCATCGCCTGCAGATCGCGGCGGATGCCGTACAACATCTGGAACTCGAATCGATCGGATCCGACGCCGCGTTCCGCCGCCCACCGTCGCGCCAGGTCGATCATCGCGGGATCGTGCGTGGCGATCGCCGGATAGTTGCCGTCGGTGATCAGCACCTTCAGCATCCTGGCGTAGGCGGCGTCGACGTCGGCCTTCTTCTGATAGGCGACCGACTTCGGCTCGCGGTACGCGCCCTTCACCAGCCGCACGCGCGCGCCGAGCGCAATCAGCCGGCGCAGATCGTCCTCGCTGCGATACAGATCCGACTGCAGCACGACGCCGATCTGCCGGTATCCCTGCTGCCAGAGCGTCTCGAAGATGTCGAGCGTCACCTGCGGTGTACTTCGAGCTCTCCATGTCGATGCGGATGAAAAAGCCGGCCGGCTCGGCCAGCTCCAGAATCTTGCGCAGGTTGTCCACGGCGCTCGCACGATCGACGTCGAGCCCGAGCTGCGTCAGCTTCAGCGAGAGGTTGCGCTCGACGCCGGCCCGCATGATCGCGTTCGCGACGTCGAGGTAGTCGCGCGTGGCGGCGGCCGCCTCGTCGAGCGTGGTGACGCTCTCGCCCAGGTAATCGAACGTCTCGGTCAGGCCGTAGCGCTTCGAGCACGCGGGCCGCGCGAATCGCGTCCTCGACCGATTCGCCGGGGACGAAGCGGTGGACGAAGCTCGACGGCCGCCGCATCGCGAAGCGGGTGGCCAGCTTCTTCAGAGTGGCGCTTTGGGCGAGGAGATGAAAGAAGGCCTTCGAGGCGCTGTCGAGCATCAACCGCTGATTAGTGGGTTCGGCCGGTGGTCACCAGCAGGTGTTCGATCGTCCGCGCGTAGTAGCGCAGGACGCTGCGGTCGCGGACCCGGAAGCGGCCGTGTTCGAGCACGATGATGCCGCGCGTCTCGAGGGGCTCGGCCGCCTCTTCGATCGCCTGCCGTCCGCTCGTGACGCCGAGGTTCGCGCGCCGCGCCGCCAGCTCCTCGATCAGGCGGTCGATGCGCGTTTCGAGATCGCGCTTCGCGATCGAGGGCCGCATCGCCGCGGCGAACACCGCCGTGGGCAGCACCTTGTACAGCGCCCCGATGCGCGCCCGCACCAGCCGCGTCAGCTCGAGCACGTCGCTGCGCGAGTGCGCGTCGCAGTCGCCGGCCGGAATCGGCGCGCCGAACGTGACGAACGCGCGCGACCGGTAGCCGACGGCGTACCGGACCATCTCCGCCAGCTCGCGCGTGAACGGCCGCTGCCGCTTCTTGATGCGCTGCCGCGCCAGGATGTGATCTTCGAGCACCAGGTCGTAGGCAATCGCGGCCGGGATGATCGCCAGGTCGGCACGGCCCGCGGTGAGCGCGGCATGAATCAGCCCCGTCTTGGCCGGCTTCAACTCGCCGCTGTAGCTCCTGCCGCCTTCCGGATAGAAGAACAGGTCGTGCTTCTTCAGGATCTCGGCGACGTACGCCTTCAGCGTGATCAGGTACGCGGGATCCTTCGTGTGCCGGCGGATCGGAATCGCGCCGGTCACGTGCCGATGGAGCAGGCCGAGCGGGCCGCCGAACAGATTGATCCCCGCGGCGATGAGCGGCGGGCGCACCCCGTTGTCGTCGAGGACGAGCGGCTCGACCAGATAGTCGGTGTGGCTCTTGTGGTTCGACGCGTAGACGATTCGATGCCCGCGCATCGCGTTCAGGACGTGGTGGAGGTTCTCGGGCTTGCGTTCGATCTTCCTGAGAATGGGATAGAGCGGGTGCTGCAGCGCGCGATAGATCGGATAACGCTGCGTGGTCCGCAGCTCCTCGAGGTACGCGTAGATGCGCTCGCGGGCCTGGTCGCCGTGCGCCTCGTAGTCGCCGCGGAGGTAGCGGAGCACCTCCTCGCGCTCGAGGACGGCCTGGGAGATCTCATCCAACATGGAACCGTCGGACTATAGCACGGGCGTCAGGGCGCTCAGGGCTCTGGGCTTCAGGCTCAGGCCTGCAAGTCCAGAGCCCGAAGCCAAGAGCCTCACGCCTAACCTGCGACAGATCGCGTCCGCGTATTCGAAGGTCGATGCCGTGCCGCCGAGATCGCGCGTGCGCACCTGGCCGTCGGCGAGCACGGCATTGACCACCGTCATGATGCGGTCGGCGGCCGCGTCCTCGTCGATGTGCCGCAGCATCAGGATCGCCGACAACAGGAGGGCGGTGGGATTGGCGAGCAGCTTGCCGGCGATATCCGGCGCGCTGCCATGAACAGCCTCGAACACCGCGATCTCCAACCCGAGATTCGCCGCGCCGACGACGCCGAGCCCGCCGACCAGCCCGGCGCAGAGATCGGACACGATGTCGCCGTACAGGTTCTCCATCACCAGCACGTCGAACAGCGAAGGGTTGAGCACGAGGTGCATGCACGTCGCGTCGACGATCTTCTCGTCGTACTGGATGTCGGGGTACTGCCGCGACACCTCGCGTGCGCAGTCGAGGAACAGCCCGTCGCTGAGCTTCATGATGTTCGCTTTGTGGATCGCCGTCACTTTCTTGCGTCCGTGCCGCCGCGCATACTGGAAGGCGAACTCCGAGATGCGCGTCGACGCCTTCGCAGTGATGATCTTCAGGCTTTCGACCACGCCTGGAACGACTTCGTGTTCGAGTCCCGCGTACAGGTCTCTCCGTGTTCTCGCGGACGATGACGAGATCCACGCCCTGGAACCGCGATGCGACGCCGGGCAGGTTGAGGACGGGCCGCAGGTTCGCGTACAGGTCGAGCGTCTTGCGGAGCCCCACGTTGACGCTGGCGAACCCCGTCCCGATCGGCGTCGTGACCGGTCCTTTCAGCGCGACCTTGTTGCGGCGAATCGAGTCGATGAGCTCCACCGGCAGCGCCTGTCCCGTGCGCTCGAACGAGACGACGCCCGCCTGAAAGCGCTCCCATTCGATCGACACGCCCGAGGCGGCGAGAATCCGCAGGACCGCCTCGGTGACTTCGGGCCCGATGCCGTCGCCTGGTATGAGCGTGATCCTGTGTGTCATTCAATACAGCCAACACTCTGCGATCTCGGCGTGCTCTGCGGTGATCGGTGTTACTCACGGACGTACCAAAAAAGCAGCACGAAACCCAGGCCGATGTTGACGGCCGGTGACAGCGATGCCAGCCAGTCCTGCGGGCGCATCCCGGCGTAGAACGCCACGAACATCATCGCCGCAACCACGCCGATGCGCCGGAAGAAGTCGTGCGGCGGCGGGCCGATGAACTTGAGAACGAGCAGGCCGACGAAAATGATCGCGCCGCAGGCATATCCGACCAGCTGAAGCCGCCGGAGATCCTCCGTGGACGGCATCATCAGCATCCCGAGCGCAACCAGGCCGCCGAGCCAGACAACGAGCGCGGCCAGCGTTACGTACCGTATCGCGAGCATCGGGTCATTATAATTGCAGGATTGCTGGCGACCACGCTGGACTGGTTGACTGATCGGATCCTTGACGCGCTCGCGCGCGGCGAGCGCGTCGGCCCGCCAGCGCTGCTGTTTCTGCTGCGCCGTTTCTCCGCGCGCCCCGACATCGCCCCGCCGCTCGGCGCCGCCTTTGCCCGCGAGCTCGACCTGCAGGCCCGGCATGAGGGCGTGAGCGACGCCTCGAGAGCGACGAGCGTGCCGACTGGCTCGCTCTCTTCAGCGAAGCCGCGATCATTCCGACGATCCCCGCCTGCCTCGGGCCGCCGCCGATCTTCTGGCGGGCGTGCGCGCTCGTGGGGTCCGCCTTCAGGCGGACCAATCCGGCTGAAGCCGGATCCCACAGCCCAGGTGGACAAGATCATGCGCTCGATGGAAGCGTGTCTACTGTCGGTGAATGTCCCCGATGCGCGCGAGCTGGCAGCGGAGGCAATCGATGCCCTCGAGCGCAGTCGTCGCCGGGGCTTACCGCCCGGGCGAGGGCATGTCGCATCAGGTTGGCGCGTCGCCGTTCGTTCGAGGCGGACTCACCGATCAGGTGCAGGTCGGCTTCGACTCTGCTGACGGCCTACATGCTGACGGCCCGGCTGCCGTACGCGATGCTCGCCGACGAGTTGATGCAGCTGGTCGTCCACGCGCCCTCAGGCGAACGCGACGCGCCGTTTGCGCTGACCTGCGAGGCCGCGCGGGTCTTTTGCCGGCTGGCGGCGCTGCATCACGACGATGAGTACCGTCGCACGGCCGTGCTGGCCGTCGACACCGACTACGTGCGCGAAGCGACGCAAACGCTGGACGATGCTGGCGCCTTCAGTGCAGCGAACTGGGCGTCGAAGCGGCGCCCTTCGGTCTCGCACTCGCCGAATGGCTCAATCTGCGATAAATCTGCAATCTGAATCCAATCTGCAATTCACGACCATATGTCCCTTGACCGCGCCACGCTGATTCCCGCACTGAAGAACGTCGCGACGCGCCTGCGCATCGACTCGCTGAAGGCGACCTCCGAGGCCGGGAGCGGCCATCCGACGAGCTGTTGCTCGGCCGCCGAGATCATGGCGGCGGCTGTTTTTCGCCGAGATGCGGTTCGATCCGCGCGATCCGCGGCACCCGGGCAGCGATCGCTTCGTGCTGTCGAAAGGCCACGCGGCCCCGATTCTCTACGCCGCCTGGGCCGAGGCCGGCGCCTTCGACCGCGCGGAGCTGCTGAAGCTGAGGCGGATCGACTCCGACCTCGAAGGCCACCCGACGCCGCGGTTGCCGTTTGTCGACGTGGCGACCGGCTCGCTCGGCCAGGGCATCTGCGCGGCGATCGGCATCGCGCTGAACGCGCGGCGGATCAAGTCGGACTATCGGACCTACGTGCTGCTCGGCGACGGTGAATCGGCCGAAGGCTCGGTGTGGGAAGCGGCGAACGTCGCCTCCATGGACGGGCTCGACAACCTGTGCGGGATCACCGACGTCAACGGCCTCGGCCAGAGCCGGCGCCACCATGTGGAACCACGACATGGATCAGTTCGCGCGCCGCTGGCAGCGCGTTCGGGTGGCACGCGATCGTCGTCGACGGTCACGATCTGGCGGCCATTCTCGACGCGCTCGAGGAGGCCCGGCGCACGAAAGGCAAGCCGACCATGATCCTGGCCCGCACGATCAAGGGCAAGGGCGTCTCGTTCGCCGAAGGCAAGGACGGGTGGCACGGCAAGGCGTTCAAGAAGGGCGAGGAGCTCGATCGTGCGCTGGCCGAGCTCGAAGCGCAGTTCGTGCCGGGCGTCAGCGTCGACCTCGCGGCGCAGATCCCGAAGCCGACCGCGTACGAGCCAGACCCGAAACCCGAACCGGTGGCGCCGCCGTCCTACAAGATCGGCGACAAGGTTGCGACACGCGAAGCGTACGGCACCGCGATCGCGAAGCTCGGCGTCGCCGATGCTCGTGTCGTCGCGCTCGACGCCGACGTGAAGAACTCGACCTTCAGCGACAAGTTCGAGAAGGTGCTGCCCGATCGATTCTACCAGAACTTCATCGCCGAGCAGGTGATGGTGGGTGCCGCCATGGGGCTGGCCGCGCGCGGCGCGATCCCGTTCCCGTCGACCTTCGCCTGCTTTCTGGCGCGCGCGGCGGACTTCATCCGCATGGCGGCGATAAGCCAGGTCGGGATCAAGATGGCCGGATCGCACGCGGGCGTGTCGATCGGCGAGGACGGTCCGTCACAGATGGCGCTCGAGGATCTCGCGATGTGCCGGGCCCAGCCGAACATCGCGGTGCTCTACCCGTGCGACGCGGTCAGCGCCGAGCGGCTCGTCGCGCTGGCCGCCTATCATCCCGGCCCGGTTTACATCCGCACGAGCCGGCCGCAGACCCCGGTCACGTACGGCAACGACGAGATGTTTTCGATTGGCGGCTTGAAGGTGCTGCGCCAGAGCGGAAACGACGTGGCGACCGTCGTCGGCGCCGGCGTCACGGTGTTCGAAGCGCTGAAGGCGTACGACGGACTCAAGGCGGCAGGCACCGCGATCCGGGTGATCGATCTCTACTCGGTCGCTCCGGTGGATAAGGATGGGCTCGTCGCCGCCGCGCGCGCGACGGGCGGGCACCTCATCACGGTCGAGGATCATTACGCCGCCGGCGGGATCGGCGACGCAGTGGCCGAAGCCGTGGCTGGCGCCGGCTACACCGTCCACCGGCTTGCGGTCCGGGAAATTCCACGCAGCGGGAAGCCGGACGAACTGCTCGACCGGTTCGGCATCTCCGCAGCGGCACATCATGGATGCGGTGCGCACGGTGGCATCTGTGGCCGCGCCCCGGTGAAACGGCCGAGCTAAATTACTGCTGCGGCGGGATTTACATTGGTTCCGCGTCGTTGTAGGATATCGAGACATTTCCGCTTCACCCAGGCGGAGATTCCCTAACAATTTTCGATGAAGTTCGGGCAAGGCTGTGCTGGCTCCCTGTAGCAGCCGACACTATGTACAGCTCACTGTAAGAGTCCATAGTGCCCGCCTGTTGGCGGAACCGTTGACCCAGGAATTCGCCGAACCGTCAGAATGGAGTCTCCCGTGTTTGCTGGCAAGTGGTCCCGCCCCCGACCGGTGTGGATTGCCGCGCTCGCTGTAGTCCTTGCCATGATCACCGCAGGTCTCGTCGTCCGCAGCCGCTCGGCGGCGGAGGCGACCGAGGTCCCGTTCTCGGATTTGCTTCGCGATCTGGATGCCGGCCTGGTTGCGGAAGTCGTCGTCACAGGCGACACGCTGACTTTCAAGAGTACCGCGGGGCGGACGGCCCGGACCAATGCGCCGGCCAGCTACGTCACGCTGAATCCCGGCTTCATCACCGATCTGGCGAGGAACAACGTCCGCATCGACGTTCGCACCGCGTCCGAACAGAACGCGTTCGGCTACGGCGCACTCATCCTGGGGATCGGCTTCATCGGCATGCTCGGCGTCGCCTTGTATCGCGTCACCACCGGGCGCATCCCGGCTCTCGAAAGCAAGACACACACGGCGAATCCCGTCGAGACGACGGTGACGTTTGCCGACGTGGCGGGCGTTGACGAAGCGAAAGAGGAAGTGAAGGAGATTGTCGATTTCCTGCGCGACCCGTCGCGCTTTTCGGCGATCGGCGGACGCATTCCGAAAGGCGTTCTGCTCGTGGGACCGCCGGGAACCGGCAAGACCCTGCTGGCGCGCTCGATGGCCGGGGAAGCGAAGGTCCCGTTTCTGTTTGCCAGCGGCTCGGATTTCGTCGAGATGTACGCGGGCGTCGGCGCCTCGAGAATCCGGAGGCTGTTCAAGGACGCGCGGCGCCACGACTCGTGCATCATTTTCATCGACGAAATCGACGCGGTCGGACGGAGCCGCGGGAGCAACTCGCTCAGCCACGAAGAGCGCGAGCAGACGCTGAACCAGTTGCTGGTGGAGATGGACGGCTTTGCGCCCAACAAGGGCATCGTCGTCGTCGCCGCGACCAATCGGCCGGACATTCTGGATCCGGCGCTCCTGCGTCCGGGCCGCTTCGACCGTCAGGTGACCGTCGGCGCGCCCGACGTGAAAGGTCGCGAGCAGATTCTCCGCATCCACGGCCGGAAGGTGGCGCTCGCTCCGGAAGTCGACCTGCGGCAGATCGCGCGCGGCACGCCGGGCTTCTCAGGGGCCGACCTGGCGAACCTGATGAACGAGGCCGCGCTGTTCGCGGTCAAGGGTGGGCGGGCGGCGGTCACCGACGCCGATCTCGACGAAGCGCGCGACAAGGCGCTGATGGGTGTGGAGCGGCGTTCGCTGGTGATGACCGACCGCGAGCGCATCACCTGCGCGTACCACGAGTCGGGCCACGCCGTCGTCGCCGCGCTGCTGCCGAACGCGGATCCGCTGCACAAGGTGACGATCATTCCGCGCGGGCGTGCCCTGGGCGTGACGATGCAATTGCCCGAAGGCGATCGTCATACGCACAGCCGCGAGTACCTCGAGGCCCAGATTGCGATCCTGATGGGCGGACGCGTCGCCGAGGAGCTGTTCCTCCGGCAGATGACCAGCGGCGCCGGCAACGATATCGAGCGGGCGACCGAGATCGCGCGCCGCATGGTCTGCGAATTCGGAATGTCCGCGCTCGGACCTCTCGCGTATCGGACGCCCGGCAATCCGTGGGAGACTGACCGCGGCGTCGGCATCAGCGAGGCCACCGCGCAACTCGTGGACGAGGCCGTGCGCGAGCTCGTCATGCGCGGCTACGAAACGGCACGCCAGCTCGTGGCCAAGCATCGAGGCGCCGTCCGCGCGATGGCTGAAGAGCTGCTGGAGGTCGAATCGCTCGACGCCGACGGCATCAAGGCGATCATGGCCTCGGCCGCGTAAGAACGCGACGGGTATAATGTCGATGTCGAACATCCGCGTGATGCACTTTGGCCTGGGTCCGATCGGCTCAGCCATCCTCGAGCAGATCTCCAGGCGGTCGGGATTCAAGATTGTCGCCGGCGTCGACATCGATCAGGCGATGGTCGGACGCGATCTCGGCGACGTGGCGGGCCTGCCGCGCCGGCTCGGCATCAAGGTGTCCGCCGACGCCGCGAAGGCGCTCAAGGCGAGCAAGCCGGACGTGGTGGTGCTGTGCACCAGTTCCTCGATCAAAAAAGTCCTGCCGCAGATCGAGACGATCCTGAAGTCGAAAACGCCGATCGTCACGACGACCGAAGAACTGGCGTATCCCGGTTACACGCACATCCGTCAGGCGCGGCAGATCGACAAGTGGGCGAAGAAGGCGAAGGTCGCCGTGCTCAGTACCGGAGTGAATCCCGGGTTCGTGATGGACGCCTTGCCGATTGCCCTCACGGCGGTGTGCGCTCGCGTCGATCGCGTCGTCGTCAACCGCATTCAGGACGCGCGGATTCGCCGTCTGCCGTTCCAGCAGAAAATCGGCGCTGGCCTGACAACCGAGCAGTTCCAGAAACAGGTGGCCGAAGGCACCGTGCGGCACGTCGGCTTCACGGAATCGATCGCGATGATCGCCGATGCGCTCGGATGGACGCTGGATCGGATTACGGATCAGGTCGAGCCGAAGCTGGCGTCGGTCACGACATCGAGCGAGTTCCTGGCCGTCGATCCGGGCTACGTCAGCGGGATCATCCAGGATGGCGTCGGGTACCGGAAAGGGGAGGCGGCCATCCGCCTGCACATGGAGGCGTATCTCGGGGCGCCAGAGACGTACGACTCGATCGAGATCGACGGCTCGCCGCGGCTGCACGTCAGGGTTGCGGGCGGCATCCACGGCGATATCGCCACGACTTCCATCGTGATCAACTCGATTCCCAAAGTGCTGACCGCCGCGCCCGGGTTGCACACGATGCGCGATCTCCCGCTGCCCTCTTTCTTCCCGGGCCGATAATTACCTTCAAGTTGCAGATCCTCGCCAAATGTCCGGCGTGCGACGCGGGCCTGCCGATCCGCGGCGACGAAGAGGCGGTGGCGATCCAGTGCGGAGCCTGCGGTCGCGACATCCCGATCAAGATCAGCGAGGCGCTCCGGCTCGATCGCGCCGTGGACCGCTGTCCGGTGTGTGACGGCGCCGACTTTTACGGCCGCAAGGACTTCGATCCCACAATCGGGCTGACCGTGGTGATCGCCGGCGCGGTGGTCAGCGGGGTGTTCTACTGGTTTGGGCGCGATTTCATCGCGTACAGCATTCTTGCCGGCGCCGCGTTGATCGATCTCGTCGTCTACGGCCGGCTGAAGGACTTGACGGTCTGCTACCGGTGCCACACCGAATTCCGAGGCGTGTATCCGCAGACGGCGCGGGCGTTCGACCTGCACACCGCGGACGTCCTCGAGCAGGAGTACGAGAGGCGGATCGGGAGAAGGTGAATCGGGTAATTGGATAATCGGGTAATCGGGTAATTGATTGAAGAATTGGCACAAATTGATTGAAGAATTGGACAAATTGATTGGGGGATTGCACGAATTGATTGGGGATTGCACGAGGGATCATACGGAGGGGACCTTCCGGCACCTCTCGTGCGTGTGCGCTTCGCGATGAGTGAAGTGGCCGAACGGCTCAAAGAACGAACGATGCGATTTGCGCTCGATGTTTGCGAGTTGATCAAGGGCTTGTCCCCGGCCGAGCCCGGTCCCACCGTGCGCCGGCAGCTGGCAAAAGCTGCAACCTCTGTCGCGTTCAACTATCGCGCTTCCTGCCGTGCGCGATCGCACGCCGAGTTCACGGCGAAGATTGGCATCGTGGCGGAAGAGGCTGACGAAAGCCAGGGCTGGTTGGAGTTCATCGAGGCCGCGAAGCTGATCGTTTCGAACGACCTTACCCGCTTAGTGGGGGAATCGGGCGAATTGGCGGCGATTTTCTCGGCGTCAGCCGGCACCGCCCGATACAAGCAGAGAAATGGCCGTTGACCGTGTGTGTGACAATCCCCAATTAATCGCGCATTCTTCTAATCAATTCTCAATCCTCCAATCAATTCTCAATCCCCAATCAATTCCTCAATCTCCCAATCAATTACCCGATTACCCAATTACCCGATTACCCAATTCAGAACAGGATCACCTCCACCTCCGCTCCCTCCTCTACCACGCTCTGGTCCGCCGGTATTTCGATGTAACCGTCGGCTTGCGAGAGGCTGGTGATGTCGCCCGATCCCTTGAACGCGGGGTACGCCGCGCCGTCGCGCAGCCGTACCGTATAGAACTGATGCCGCCCGGCGGCCGAGGCGATGCGGTGGCCGATCGGCACGCGGAGCGTGCGCGGAGTGTGAGGAGGAAGGCGCGCGATCGCCCGCAGGAACGGGATGAGCAGGATGTACGCATTCGACAGACACGACGTCGGGTTGCCGGGCATGCCGAAAAACGGTGTCGTCGCCGACCAGGGCGAATGCGGTCGGCTTACCGGGCCTGACCGCGATGCCGTGAAAGATCATCTTTCCGCGTGCGGCAATGAGATCGACCACCAGATCGCGCTCCCCGACCGAACTGCCCCCCGAGAACACGATGAGATCTGCGTCGCCGCAGGCCTCGATGCGCTTCCGCGAGCGCGTCGATCGTGTCCCTTGCCGCCTGGTGCGGCTGCGGCACGCCGCCATGCGCAGCGACGATGGCGGCGAGCGTGAAGCGGTTGACGTCGTAGACGTGGCCGGCCTCGAGCGGCCGTCCCGGCTCGACAACTTCGTTACCGGTCGAGAGAATCGCCACGCGCGGCTTGGCGTAGACGGTCACATCCGCGCGGCCGATGGCCGCCAGGGCGCCGATGCGGCTCGGCGTCAGCACGTCGCCCGCGCGGACAACAAGGTCGCCGGTCATGATGTCGGCACCGCGGCGGCCAATGTTCCTGCCGGGCGCCGCAGGCACCCGCATCTGAATGTGATCTCCAGCGGCGGCGGTTTCCTCGACCATCACGACGGCGTCGGCGCCGGCGGGCATGGGCGCGCCGGTCGCGATTTCGGCGCACGTACCCGGTTCCACGGTGACCGCCGATATCTCTCCCGTGTGAATGCGGTCGACGAGCCGCAGCCTTGCGGGTGCGGCAGGTGTGGCGGTGGCCGTGTCGACTGCGATCACGGCATAGCCGTCCATCAAGGCGCGTGCGAACGCCGGTACGTCGATCGGTGACGCGATGTCGAGGGCGACGACGCGCCCCGCGGCATCGGCGAGGCCGACCGGCTCGGTCCTCGTAATCGGCCGGACCGCGGCCGTGAGCCGGCTGCGCGCTTCGTCGAGGGAGATTGTGGATGTGAAAGGGCGCATAACGGGAACCGCAGAGAGCACGCGGAGCTCGCAGAGAGTTTATTAGATCTCTGCGCTCTCAGCGGTCTCTGCGGTGATGGTCGTGGAATCGACGTTATTTTGACGCCTGCTGGACGAGATGCCCGAGCTCGGGAATCACCAGCTTCTCCATGGCCAGCGTGACCGCCGCCGTGGAGCCCGGCAACGCGATGACGATGCACCCCCTGACGAGGCCTGCGCAGGCGCGGCTGAGCATCGCAGCCGGGCCGATCTGCTGGTAACTGAGCATGCGAAACAGCTCGCCGAATCCGTCGAGCCGTTTCTCCAGCAGCCCGTCGACCGCTTCGTAGGTGCTGTCGCGGGACGTGATGCCGGTTCCGCCGGTCGTGATGATCACCTGGACGCCGCGGTCCGCGAGGTGCCGCTCGATCGTGGCGTGTACCTCCGCCGGGTCGTCCCTGACGAGCGTGCGGCCGGTGAGGACGTGACCCGAGGCGGTCAGCAGGTCGGCAATCGCGCGGCCGCTGGCGTCGTTCTCCAGCGTCCGCGTGTCACTGACGGTGACGACGAAGCACCGGACGGAATCTGGAGCGCTGGCCTTGTGCTCGACGACGCTCATGGCGAAGATTGTACGGGAAGAGGCGCGCGTGCGCCCCGTGGCCTGACCAGGACCACCCGTGCTGAGAGACAGACTGCTTGCGCGCCTGCGCGAAATGGGCGACCCGCCGGACTATCGGCGTCTTGCCGCCGAAGTGCTGGGCATTCGAGGGGCGTCGGAAGAGTTGGCCCACCGGTTGGTGGCCCAGGCGCTCGTCGTCGAGGATCGGCGCGAGGCGTGGCGCCGGGCCGGTGAACGAATCTGCCGTGCGGCGCCTGCGGCCCCGGGCGTGTATGTCATCCGCGACGAGGATGGACGTGCGCTCTACGTCGGAAAAGCGGTCAACCTGCGGCGGCGGCTGCGCGCGCACTTCGTGGAGCGACGTTGGCGCGCCATCAAGCCGGGACTGGCGCGGGCGGCTGGCGCGGACTGGATTCTGGTGGGTTCTGAAATCGAAGCGCTGCTTCGCGAGGCCGTCCTGATACAGGAACTGCAGCCGCCGGTGAATGTTCAGGTCGGTCCGCCGGATCAGGCGATGCGGGAGGTGCCGCCGGCGCTCGTGCGGGATGCGCTCGTCCTCGTGCCGTCGGTTCAGGAGGACTCGGCCGAGCTCGTCGCCGCGCGCGCCGATGGCGGCTGCCTGTTGCAGCGCACGCGCCGGAATGGCGCGGACCTCGACGAGCACACCGTGCTGTTGACGACGTTCTTCAAGGAGCGCGACGTTCCGCGTCGTTCGCTGCCCGGCGGCCTCGCGCCGATCGTGTTCTCGTGGCTCGCGGGCCGCGGCGTTGACGCAACGCGGCTCGATCCGCACGACGCGGCATCGCCGCGCGCGTTGCGGGTGCAACTCGCCGCGCTGCTCGCGGACGAGGAGTTGTTCACCGAACGGCTCGTGATATATTCCAGATTCCGTCTCGACCTCGAGAAGGGCCCATAGCTCAGTTGGATAGAGCGTCTGGCTACGAACCAGGAGGTCGCAGGTTCGAGTCCTGCTGGGCCCACCAAGTCTTTGCTTCGCAAAGACATAAAAGAGAAAAGCAAAAAAACAGCGGCCCAGGGAGCCCGATGGACCTTCTGTCTACGACTGCGCTGTTCGAGCAGTTTCTTGCGGAACGCCGATATCGGAAAATGGCCCCGCCGCGCTGATGTGTGCTCAGTCTGCTTCGATCTCTGCGTCGGTCCGTCGCTGCGAAACGCGTGCGGCAGGGCCCACCGAAAAAGATGCTATCGACTGATGCGTTCGAGTCGCGGAGCCGTTAGGTCATCGCGGATGCCATAGGCCCGAATCACAAAGTCCTCCTTCGATCCGCCATCAGCCGCATAGCCGAGCACGAATAGATTGGTCCCCAGCTCCACACCATGGGCGTCCGTGCTGACGGAACCATGCGAGTAGTCGTCCCACAGGAGCGTACCGGTCACCGCGTCAAACCGCGATTTCGAAGAAGGTCGAACTCGGGCTCGTGCTGAAGCCGCTCCGGCCAGCCACGTATACGGCTTGTCCGTTCAACGCGACGGCGCCGCCGTGATCGATGTAACTGGACGCCGGGAACGTTTGATCTTGCGGTGTAGAGACCAGCGGCCTCATGGGTTCGTCGGATTAGCTCCCGACCCACGCCGCGCGTCGAGTAGACGGAATTCGGGCACGGCGAGGTACAGCAGTGCGATCATTTGCCGACTAGGTGGGGCGGCTATGCCCGGGTACCCAGTTTGCCCGTCAGTAACAAAACAATCAGCACGAGGAGAATGAGCCCGCCAAGGCTCCCCCCCACTAACGGGCCACCTGCGTAGAATCCGCCTCCGCCGAACAGCAACAGAAGGATTACCAGCAGAACAATGACATTCATCGCGCACTCCCAAATCCGGCCAGCGATCACCGCTCGACCGTGAATCGTGACGATAACGCACGATCCTCAGATCTGGCTGTTCCGAAGTGAACACGACCGACGCGTGTGAGCTACAGCGCAGCGCGATGAAATGAGCGCTTCATCCGAGCTTTGGCCAGTCGCAGCTCGACGTGGTAGGCCGCGAGGGCCGTGTCTGCATGCTTCAATAACCGACTCAGGTGCGCCCGCGCAACGGCGGCTCGTTCGATTTGCAGGACAACGCGGTTCAAGTCAGCAGTATTGCCAATGGCCATGAATGCGATTCTAGAAGGCCGTATGGCATGTCGCTGTCCTGCATTGCACACTTCCTCACTCAGCGGCGAACCCTCGAGCGCTGAGTCTGCTTTCGTCGGCGCATACCTGAAGTGGTAATGCGATGCACCGAAACGGCTCACTTTTGTTGTGTGCAAGACCGAGAATCTAACCGACGGTAGCGGATTTGTTGGATGTTTTCAGTAGGGCTGATAGGGCGCGAACATTGCGCTTCTAGCGTTGAGGCGCTCGGCGATGCGCATAATCCAATAATAGACTGGACGATACATGCCTCAGATGAGTTCGCCGGTCGCTGACACCTCTCGCGTGCTCGTCGTAGACGACGAAGAATCGATTCGCAAATTTGCGGAACGAGCCCTTCGTGGCGCCGGTTACGAGGTCGTGGTCGCGTCGAATGGTCCTGACGTCCTTCGACTCGTCGACACCGCCGCGCGGTTCGACCTGTTCGTGCTCGATGTGCAGATGCCGCAGATGCGAGGTGACGAGTTGGCGCGACAGCTTCGTCAACGAAACCTCGATGTCAAAGTGCTGTTTTTCACCGGCTACAGCGATCACCTCTTTGCTGAGCGCGCGGTGCTGTGGAAAAACGAGGCGTTCGTTGAAAAGCCGGTCAGCCTCAAGGGACTGCAGGAGGCGGTATCGCTGCTGCTGTTCGGGCACATCAACGGTCCCGATGCCGGCAGAAGTCCCGCTTGACGACCCAACTCGGCCGATTGAAGTAGCGACAGCGTCACTCGCTGCCCGAGGTTCAACCCCCGCCCGGCCCCGCCAACCGTCGCTCGCCTGAAACGTGAGCGAGCGCGGTCGGCGGGCCGCGTTTCCTGCTTACGGTCGCCCGCCCCCTCGGTCGTCGTTCTCAATGGTGCCGGTGCCGGTCGCCGTGCCGAGCACGGCGTTCGCCGGGTTGCTCAAGGTGACGCTGAACGTCTCGTTCAGCTCCACGGTCGTGTCGCCATTGACGGTGACGCTGATCGGCCGCGTGCTGACACCGGCCGGGAAAATCAGCGTGCCGCTCGCCGCCAGATAGTCACTCCCGGCCGTCGCCGTGCCGTTCGCTGTCGCGTAGGCGACCGTCACGGCCTGCGTGCTGGTCGGCGACAGGGTCACCGTGAAGGTGGCCACCGCCGTGCCGCTGTGGCCCTCGATCAGCGACACGTTGCCGACTGCAAGGCTGGGTAGGCCCGGCGCGGTATCGTCGTTCGCGATGGTGCCGGTGCCGGTCGCCGTGCCGAGGACAGCATTGGTCGGACTGCTCAAGGTAACGCTGAAGGTTTCGTTCGATTCCACCGTCGTGTCGCCGTTGACGGTAACGCTGATCGGCCGCGTGCTGACACCGGCCGGGAAGAACAGCGTTCCACTCTTCGCCACGTAGTCGCTGCCGGCGGCCGCCGTGCCGTCCGCGGTTGCGTAGGCGACCGTCACGGTCTGTGTGCTGGTCGGCGACAGCGTCACCGTGAAAGTGGCTGCCGAGGTGCCGCTCTGGCCCTCCGTCAGAGAAAGACTCCCGATGGCGAGGCTCGGCAGGCTGGGCGCCGTGTCGTCGGTAAGGATGGTGCCGGCGCCTGTTGCCGTGCCGAGGACCGCGTTGGTCGGACTGCTCAAGGTGACGCTGAAGGTTTCGTCCGACTCCACCGTCGTGTCGCCGTTGACGGTGACGCTGATCGGGCGCGTGCTGACACCAGCCGCGAATGTCGAGCGTGCCGCTCTTCGCCACGTAATCGCTGTCGGCCGTCGCCGTGCCGTCCGCTGTCGCGTAGTTGACCGTCACGGTCTGCGTGCTGGTCGGCGACAGGGTTACCGTGAATGTCGCAACCGTCGTGCCGCTCTGGCCCTCGGTCACCGACACATTGTCGAGCGCGAGGCTGGGCAGGCCCGGTGCGGTATCGTCCGTCAGGATGGTGCCGGTCCCGGTTGCGGTGCCGAGAACGGCGTTGGTCGGACTGCTCAAGGTGACGCTGAAGGTTTCGTTCGGCTCCACCGTCGTGTCGCCGTTGACGGTGACGCTGATCGGGCGCGTGCTGACGCCAGGCGCGAATGTCAGGGTGCCGCTCTTCGCCACGTAATCACTCCCGGCCGTCGCCGTGCCGTTGGCGGTCGAGTAATTGACCGTGACGGTCTGCGCGCTGATCGGCGACAGCGTCGCCGTGAAGGTGGCCACCGTCGTGCCGCTCTGGCCCTCGGTCACCGATACGGGCCCGATCGAGAGGCTTGGCATGCCCGGAGGGCTGCCGGCGTCGCAAACGAAGCCGGCGATCTCGCTCCGCGTCTGGGCGCAGGGCGCGACCGCACCCGCGATCGCGATCCCGTACTGCGCCCAGGTCTGGGCGTTCGTCAGACCCGCAACGGGCGCCCCCACCAGGATGGCCGATCCATTCTGCATGATCGTCTGCGGCACGACGAACGTCGGCGCCTGCTGCGTATAGAAGACGCTGAAATCGTCGCCCGGATGTCCGTTGTAATTGTGCACGGTGACCGTATGGCGCTGGATCAGGTTCCGGACTGGCGTGGCGTTATATTTCATCTCGATCGTTTGAAGGCTTTGTCCCGGGAGCGCCTCGAACCGCGTCCCATCGACCACGAGGTCCGTCGCTTCCATCCCCTCCGCGGTGAAGCTGGACGTCGTCAGCGTTGGCACCTCGATGCCGACGGTGTTTTTCAACAGCCCTCCGACAACCCGGTACGACGTGCCTCCGGTGACGAAGGAGGGACTGAGCCCCGTCGCGAAGCCTTCCACCTGCGGGTTCTCGATACGGAACGTATGCGCGAAGTAGTCGCCCCCCAAGAGCCCCATGGCGTAGTTGGCCCCGCTGTTGAGCGCCACGAAGTCCTTGACGGTGACGCGATAGTTCTCGTACGAAAAGATGCCTTTCCCGAAGACGTTCCAAACCTTGAGGTTGTTGAAGACACTGAGCGGCGTGGACAGGTTCGGGGTGATGCCGAACGTGCCGACCCACCAGAACGTGAGTCCCGATTCACTGCCGTAAACCTCGTTGTTGCGAAATTCCGCAATCGCCGTCGCATTGCCATCCACTTCCGTGTAATTGCCCGCCACCGTCGTATCCGCTCCTGGCTTCACCGGGACACGGAGCGTGCCGAGATACACGAAGAAGAACTTGAAGCCGTAGCTCGCATCCGGGCCGTCGCTGAAGATGTTGGCGGCGACGTTGTCGCGCACGCGGTTGAGCGGCCCGCGGAAGTAGAAGCCGGCGCCTTCCCGCCCTCCGGCATCGCGTCCGCCCGTGCCATACGAGCGCACCGCGAAGTTATGCACGACATCGTTCGAGGTTTCCTGCCCGTCCTCGAACATGAACGCGGCGCCGTTGGCGTTGTAGACGACGTTGTCCTGGACGAGCCCGAACGAGCTGTTGTGCACGGCGATGCCCCACTTGGGCGCGCCGTCGACGGCGTTGCCGATCAACTGGAACTGATAGCCCGACGACGCAGCGGGGCCGAACGTGTGGTGCACGTGCAGCGCGTACCGGCCGATCTGGTTGGTCCCTGGCGTCAGCGCCTCGGGACTCATATGCGAGTGCTCGCCGAGCGCCTCGCTCCCTGGCGCCGTGAGCTCGGCGGAGTCGAGCGGGGCGATCGTCGTTCGGCCGAGATCCTTGAACAGCACGTACCGGAGATTGACGTTGGCCCGATGCATGAAGATCGTGTGGCCGCGGACGCCGGCGGGATTCGCCGAGCGCACGACGATGCTGCGGCCCAGGTTGCCCACGTGCGGCAGGAAGCGCATCACGCCGCTGGCGTCGCGCGCGCCGGGGTGGCTGTAGGTGAGCGGGCTCGTCAGCGTAACCACGCGGCCGCTCACCGATTGCACCGTCCGCTCTTCCCACTGCGGCTGCCACCCCTGGGGATTCGTCCAGTTGGGGTCGGCCATTTGGTGCGAGTCGGGCACGATCACGCGGTCGCCGGCCACCCAGCCGCTCAGATCATCCGACATCGTCATGGTCGTGGCGCCGGCGGACAGTTCGCCCGCCAGGCGTGAGAACGTGGGCGTGCGTGGCTGGCCGGCCATCGTGACTTCGCCAAACGCCACGAGACCATGGCCGTACTGTTCAGGGTCCACGGTCGTGTTGATCGGCGAGTCTGTGAACACGATCTGCACGTTGACTGCGGGCGCAGCCGTGCTACCCACGAGCAGCCTGCCATCCGGATAGACCAGCAGCGTCTCGACGGTCAGCGTGGTGTTCGAGGCGAGGACGAGCGTGCCGTGCACGCCGAGGCACGTGGCCGACCTGCTTCCGCTATAGGTGACGGTCTGGCCGGCCGCGATGTACGTGGACCCCGGGCTGACCGCGCACAGATCCGGCACGCCCATCGGCAGCGACTGTGCGGCGACCGGCGACGCGGAGAGCAGTGACATCAGGATAAAACCGAGGAGCTGAACGGAAACTCGTCGAAGCTTGTACAGACGGACGCAGACCATAGGCACACCCACATCAGAACGAGTCTTGTTGAGCTCACTCTGGAAACGCGTTAGAAATGGCCGGGGTTGAAATAGGCTGGGGTGTGCCGAGGTCCCCGGCAATTGATGGGCCAGCTGGCCGTCGCTCGGAGAGCGTGCCGTCCGCCGATGAGTTTTTCGAAATGGACGTTTAGAGGAAACTCGTCAAATAGCCGAGTGGATCAGCTTGTTCTTTGCGAGTGAAGAGTTGCATCTGCGACGATCTGGGTGGACGAAAACACAACTGAGCCGAGGGGCGACAGGTCGCGATGGTGCCTCGGTATGAGACACGTCACAGGGAATGGTTCACAATTTGATGGGTGCCTCAACAATACTGAGGGCTCTGCGGCGCGGGTTGGCCAAGCGCTGCCCGCATTGTGGCCAGGGCCGGCTTTTCTCCGGGTGGTCACATCACCTCGACCGTTGCCCGGTCTGCGGCCTTGTCTACGAACGCAATCCGGGTGATACGTGGGCGTTCACGGTGATCGGCGATCGCCTGCCGATCGCGGCGGTCATCGCGCTCATTTACTTCGGCGTCGTCCGGACGCACCGGGTGCTCGGCCTGGCGATGCTGGCTGCGCTGGGCGCGGCGCTGGTCTGGACCGCGCCGAATCGCTGGGGCGTCGGCATCGCGCTTCATTACCTCTCGCGGATGTACTGGCCCGATCCAGCGGACCCGATTCCCGGTCGTCCGCCGTCGGACTATTCTTCGCAGCGTCTCAACGTCAAGTGACCGTTCCCCTCGCTGAAGACTTGCTGAAGGAGCTGATGGATGCTGCGCTCGCGCTGGCCGCGCTGGCGAGAGATGCCGGCGAGGTGCCGATCGGCGCCGTCGTCGCCCTCGACGGCGCGATCGTGGGGCGTGGTTTCAACCAGCCGATTCGAGCCGGCGATCCGACCGCGCACGCCGAGATCGTCGCGCTGCGCGATGCGGCGCAGCGTGTCGGCAACTATCGCCTGACGGGCGCGACGCTCTGCGTGACCATCGAGCCGTGCCTGATGTGCGTCGGGGCCCTCGTCCACGCGCGCGTCGGGACGCTGGTCTACGGCGCAGCGGAGCCCAGGTCGGGGGCCGTGACGTCGGCCGTTCGAGGCGGCCGAGCTTCCGGGCCTCAATCACCGCTTTGAGGTAGTGTCCGGCGTGCGGGAAGCGGAATGCCGCGAGCTGATGCAGGCGTTCTTCCGCGAGCGGCGGACCTGACGCTTCAGCCGGGCCGTCCGGCGCGCTATAATCGAGGGTCCGTCTAACGCGATCGCGACATACGGAGAGGTACCGAAGTGGTCGTAACGGGCGCGCCTCGAAAGCGTGTTGTCGGGTAACCGGCACGTGGGTTCGAATCCCACCCTCTCCGCCAATTTCCAATGCTTTCTTTTCAATGATTTGCCTGGAGTAGTGGATTCTGTGCGTGCGTTAGCGTGCGATGCGAACTGTTTCTTCGCCTCGAATCAGCGTCATGAGTCGCAAGATTAGGCCTGTTCTGGCCACGTGGGTTCTTGAATAAATGATGAGAACCCTCTCCAAGATCTCCGCGCTCACGCGCGGGCGGCTTGGCGTGTTTTCGCTGGGACCGGCTCGTGCGATTCCTGGTGCTGCCAGGAAGCGACGTGGCGATTGTCGTCAGGCCACGCACACGGCCACGGGGACGTGCCCGCGTGATGGTCGCCTGAGAGTCGCGTCGGCCAGAGGATCTCGCCGCTAACTGGTCTGCCTGCTGGCTACGCGACAGCGTGGCCCATACACTCCGAGCTCACGTCTTGTCGGGGGCGAAAAGGCTGGTTGTCACGGGGCGAGCGTCTTCATCGCAGATAGAGAAGCTGTCGAAGAGTCCTTCGCGTCGCTGGTTTTCGGCTCGTGACGTAGCCGATGATCTCGTACTGATTGAACAGCTGCCAGATTGCCGCAAGAAACCTGGGGAGTTCCTCGGCGAAGCTGGGGTCGGCCTTCGCTGCATCGGCGAACATCATCAGCTTTTCGCCAATCAAGTAGTCGAGCGCACTCTTCGCCCCGAAGCGTCGCTTGATTGCCCTGGTGGCTCTGCACTGCTCGATCCACACCTTCTCGAATTGCATGCCGGCAATATAGCGTCGCAGGGACATGTGTGCAATGGTCTGGCGATCAGAACACTCTACCGCTCCATTCGTTCGGCGCGGCGTGTGAAAGAATAGGTTCCGTACACCAGCTATGTTCGACAGCGGAAGACGGGGAAGAGTTGATATGCAGCGCCGGTCATCGCAGCCCAACGTGACCACGACCACCGAGAGCGAGACCCATCAGACGTTGCTCGCGCGCGCACAGCGGCGGACTGGCGGCGTGCCGCCCGAGAAGATCGTGCGCCACGTCCTGTCGGTCACCAAGGGAGGCGACTGGCCGGTCCAGCGCGACGCGCTCGAGGCGGTGCTTCGCCGCTGCGCGTCCGCCCGCGCGGACGAGATTCGGATCGTCGGACGGCCACGCGGCCGGGTGTTGGGTCTGTACGCGACCCGGCGCCGCGGGTCGCGCGCACGTCCCTACCGCACGCTGCTCCGGCGCGTCGAGCCGCTCGACGGCAGTTGCGAGTGCGCCGATTTTCTCCGGAACTCGCTCGGGTTGTGCAAGCACCTCGTCGCCGTCCTCGAGGACGTGGTCTCGAAGCGGCATCGCGTCGACACTGAGACGCGAGACGACTCGGGCACGCCTTGCGCTGGGATCCGGTTCGTCCGCTGACCGGCCCTGGCGACTGGTTGGCGCGCGTCCGCTGGGTCGGCGGCGCACCGGGCCGCGGTCTGCGGGACTGGTTGCGTCCAGCAAACGGACACGGTTGGACGGTCGCGGTTCCCGACGCGACGCCGCGGCGGCTGGCTCTGGTGGACCGCTTGCTCGCCGCGCTTCGCGCCGGCGACGGCGAGCCCGCACTGCACGTGCTGCTGAAGGAAGAGCGCGCGCGACTCGCGCGCCAGGATCCAGACCCCGGACGTGCGGAAGCAGCTGCACCGGGCACTGCGGACCCTCAAACAATCGCTCTACGCCTATCAACGCGAAGGCGTGGAGCGGTTCTTCGCGCGGGGTCGCCTGCTCCTGGCCGACGACATGGGTCTCGGCAAGACCGCGCAGGCGATCGCCGCCTGCCACGTCCTCTGGCACACCGGCCGTGTCCGCCGCGGCCTTCTCGTGGTCCCCGCCGCGCTCAAGCCGCAGTGGGTTCGTGAGTGGCAGGCCTTCACCGACGCTCCAGCCGCCGTCGTCGAGGGAACGCCCGGCGAGCGCCGCGTCGCGTTCGAGGCCTGCCGGCGCGGATTCCTCCTGGTCAATTACGAGCAGCTCATTCGCGACCTCGACGTCGTTCGCGAGTGGGCGCCGGACATCGTCGTGCTCGACGAGGCCCAGCGGATCAAGAACTGGGCGACCAAGACCGCGCTGTCCGTGAAGCGCCTGGACCCCCCGTATCCGTCTGGTGCTGACCGGCACGCCGATGGAGAACCGGCTCGAGGAGCTGGCGTCGATCGTCGAGTGGGTCGACGACATCGCGCTGGAGCCGAAAGTGGCGCCTGGCTGCGTGGCACACCACGCCGGTGGATGGAAAGACGGAGATCGGCGGCGCCCGGAACCTCGACACGCTGCGGACGCGTCTGGCTGCCTGCATGGTCCGACGCGTGCGGCACGAGGTGCTGTCGCAGCTGCCAGCGCGGACCGACACGCGCATTCCCGTCGAGATGACGGCCGAGCAGATCGACGAGCACGACGCGCTCAACCTGCCGATCGCGCAGATCCTCGGCCGCGCGAAGCGGCGGCCGCTCACGCAGGCGGAGTTCCTGCGGCTGATGACGCTGCTCACCACGCAGCGCATCATCGCCAACGGCCTGGCCCAGCTGCGCTTCGAGCAGATCTGGCCCGACCTGTCACGGATCGAGCGGCCGACGGACTCCACGCTGCGGGGGCTGGCGAGCCCGAAGCTGGTGGAGCTGCGCGAGCTGATCGGCCAGCTTGCCTTGGTCGAAGGGCGCAAGGTGGTGGTGTTCAGCCAGTGGCGGCGGATGCTCCGGCTGGCGCACTGGGCGACGCGCGACCTGCTTGCGCGCGAGGACGTCCGGTCCGGCGTTCTTCACCGGCGCGGAGGGCCAGAAGCGGCGCACGCAGAACATCGTCGACTTCCACGACGACCCCGCCTGCCGCGTCCTCTTCGCCACCGACGCCGGCGGCGTCGGCCTCAACCTGCAGCGAGCCGCGAGCGCCTGCATCAACATCGAGCTTCCCTGGAATCCCGCCGTGCTCGAGCAGCGGATCGGGCGGATCCACCGCCTCGGCCAGCGCCGCCCGATCGACGTCTACAACCTGGTGAGCGAGCCGGGGATCGAGTCGCGGATCGCCGACCTCGTCGGCTCCAAGCAGGCATTCTTCACCGGACTGTTCGACGGGACGAGCGACGAGGTCGCCTTCGAGCGCTCCGGAAGTTTTCTCTCCCGCATCGAGCGCGTCGTTGCGCCGGCGATCTCGCCCGCACCGGCCCGCGCCGGGGATGTCAGCGTTCCAGAGGATGATGGCGCGGAGCGCCAGATCGAGGCGGTCGTGGCGGCGGGGGACGAGTCGCGTGACCCGCCAGGCGCCGCCGCCGCAGGGCAGGACTTGGTCCCATCGAACGGTGAAATCCAGCGGCTCGTTTCCGGTCTGCGTGTTCAGCACACCGCCGGTGGCGGGCTGGTGATCGAGGCGCCGCCCGAAACCGCGTCGACGCTGGCAGCGCTGTTCGCGGGGATGGCGCAGTTGCTCCGAGCCTCGGCTGCGCGGCCGGCGGCAGGAGGAGGCCCGGGTGGGCGGACATGACGATCGCAACAAGTGGCTCGACGCGGCAGACGGGGTGTACGCCAGGCGAGGTTTGCTCGCGCCGGTCGAGCACGACGTCATCGCCGCGGTACTGCGCGCGCGTCGAGCGTATGTAGGCGCGCGTACAGGTGCGGATGCACGTGGGCGGTCCGATCCTCCGGACGGTCGCACCGGTCAACAAGAACTCCTCATCGACCGAGAAGATCGCGCTCTCCAGGCCCCTGTTCCGAGGCCGCGCGGACGTGTACCCCAGGCGCTTCGAGAGCAGGGCGACCGGCAAGTCAGGGTACGCTCCGACATGCGCCAACGAATGGGCACGCGGCGTCTGTGAGAAGCCGCGTGTACGCGAAGACTTGACGGATACACGGTATCCGTATATCGTAATGTCATGATCCAGTCGTTCGCGGACGCCACAACCGCGGACCTATGGGAAGAGCGAAACAGCAAGGCCGCGCGGCGTGTGCCCCGCGACATCTGGCCGATTGTGCATCGGAAGTTGACGATGCTTGACAGCGCGCAACGACTGGATGATCTGGCGGCTGCTCCCGGCAATCGCCTGGAGGCGTTGGCTGGGGACCGGAAGGGGCAGCACAGCATTCGCGTGAACCAACAGTACCGGATCACATTCCGGTGGGAGAGGCACGATGCGCACGACGTCTGTTGCGAGGACTACCACTGAGAGCATCCCCCGTGATGCCGCGAGCTTGGGGCCGGCGGTGCACCCTGGTGAGATCCTCCTCGAGGAGTTTCTGAAGCCGCTCGAGATGACGCAGGCTGCCGCGGCGCAGAAGCTCGGGATGTCCACCGTACGCCTGAACGAGCTCGTGCGGGGCAAGCGTGGAGTGACCGCCGACACAGCGCTACGGCTCGCGCAGCTCTTCAAGACGACACCGCAGTTCTGGATGTACATGCAGGCCAATGTCGACCTGAAGGCGGCGATGGTTCGACGACGCGGCATGAAGCTCGCCAAGAAGGCGTAAGCGACTGCGGAGGAGCGCGACGCGACGAGAGCGTTAGCGTGCGACAGCGTGCAAGGCGCCACGGCGACCATGGCATTCCTGGCAACGTCGGCATTGTGGATTCTGCAACTTACAGAATCTATAGGGTCGTGTCTGGTTCGAATCCCACCCTCTCCGCCAACACTTAAACGCTGGAAATAAAACACTTAATCTGAGCTCGCCTTTCTGCGTGCTGGATACGTGCCCTTCGTGCTAGCTTGGGCCATGGCGCTCAGGCTGCGTCACCTCGAGGACTGCCCGCATACTTCGACCGCGCGGCGCGAGAGCCAGGGACGAATCGCGATTGCCTCCGATATTCCGGAGGGCCAACGGCGGCGCGGCACCTTCCCACCATGGGCCGTCAGGGACGCACCATCCAGACCAGCGGAAACAAGCGTTTGGCGTGGCTTCTTCGGGCCCATTCCGTGGCACGACAAGTGCTCCGGCGGACGGAAAGCGGTACGCATCACATATTGAGTGCGCTACAACGAGTGGATCCAGCAGGAACCGGTTCACGAGCGCGATCGGATCAGGGCGGCCATGCTTGCCCACGGGGCGGGAGCATCTCCCGAACGATGCGTCGATGCGCGTTCCGTTGGCTGTGCGCCACGGTCTTCGCGGCTTTGCTGACCACGAGCCAGGTGGCCCAGGCTCAGGACGTTGCCACGCGCGCCGAAGAGATCGAGCTGGCCCGGCGTCAGAAGCATGCCACCTTGTGGCCCGAGCGTGAGGGTCTGCTTGTGGGGCCAGCCAACCGCCTCCTCGAGCGCGGACTGCTCGAAGGCATCCGGAACGGTTTAGGGAACAACGGTTGGCAGTTGCTCTTCACCGGAACGCGTTCGGCGCAGGGCCAGACGTTCGGCATCGGCTACCGACGTTCAGACCTGTTTCACGATGCGCTGGACGTGCGCGCGACGGTCCGCGGCAGCCTCGCGGGGGCGTTGCTCGTGGACGGCGAGGTGGAGATCAATAACCTGCGGCGATCGCCCGACACATTCCTGACCTTCTATTCGAAGTACGAGCGGTCGCCGCAGATGGAGTTCTACGGCATTGGCCGCGATTCGAGAATCGAAGACCGGACCCGCTACCTGCTGGAAACCGTCACCGAGGAACTGAGGGCCGGCTACCGTTTCACCCGGAACATCAACGCCGGCGTCGAAATCAACGGAGGATACGCGCACAACGGCCCGACGAGCAGCGACGACGTCCCCTCAATCGAGGCCGTCTTCGATGCAACGACAGCCCCCGGGCTCTTCGACGACACCACGTTCATCGGGTACGGGGGCTTTGTCGGCTACGACACGCGCGACCTCCTGCGAGGCCCCAGGCGCGGTGGCTTCTACGGTGTCAACTTCACGCGGTACATAGACCTGTCGGAGCCGGGCACCTACAGCCATCGCGAGCTGGAACTCGAAGGCCAGCACTTTCTTCCGTACTTCAACGAGACGCGAGTCCTCGCGCTCTTCGCGAGCGCCAGGTTCGCTTACGCAGGGGATGACGACCGCGTGGTGCCCTTCTACATTCTGCCAAAGCTCGGCGGCAACTTCGAGCTCCGCGGCTTCAACCAGTACCGGTTCCACGACAACAACGCGTTCATCGCCGCGATCGAACATCGGTGGTACGCGTTTACCGGCCTCGAGATGGCGGCCTTCATGGACGCCGGCAAGACCGTCTCGAACAAAGGCGAGGTGGACTTCTCCGGGCTGAACTACAGCGGCGGCATCGGGTTCCGCTTCCGCCTCGAGGACGCCGTCGTGCTGCGCTTCGACATCGCGAAGAGCCGCGAAGGCCTCCGGTGGATCTGGAGCATCAGCGACGTCTCGCGGAGGCGGTTCTGATGTCGGCCGTTCACTCAGGGACGGCGACGATGAGACGAGTGCTCGGGCTGCTCATCCTGGCGACGGCTATCCGCCCCGGTCCGGTCGTGGCGCAGAAGTTCTTTCCGGACGATCCGCTGGAGAGCGAACCGACGCCCCTTCCGGCAGTCGACCCGGGCACGCGCAACCTCAGCTTCCTCCTCGAGGCTATGTCCGCCACCCTTGGTACCCCCGGCGAGCGCCAACCGCGCGATGGCCAGATTGGCGCCCAGGGCGTCAATACGCTCGGCGAGTCGCTCGACGGTGCGTGGTTCGTCAACCGCCACGGACGTGCGAGGCTGAGTCTCGACCAACTGCGGCGGGGAGCTGGGGAAGCCCTTGAACCTTCGGCGGGACCGTGGCGGGTCCTGCTGATGCGGAGCTCCAGCTCGCGGCCCACCATCATCTTTCGCGACGCCGGCAACCAGATGTACCTGCTCAGGTTCGATCCGCCAGAGGCTCCCGAACTGGCCACGGGCGCCGAGATGATCTCCTCGCGCTTCTTCCACGCGCTGGGGTACTGACGTGCCGGAGACGTACCTGGTCGTCTTCGATCGCGAGCAGTTGGTCGTGGAGACCAACGCGAGCGACGTCACGTCGTTTGGAACGCTCCGCACCATGGTGCCCGAGGACATCGACCGCCTGATGGCCTCCGTCGCGCGGCGATCCGATGGGCGCTACCGGGCCGTCGCGCTCCGCGTGCCATCGGAGGACGAGTCGCTAATCGGTCCGTTCCAGTTCTTCGGCACGCGCAACGACGATCCGAACGACATCGTGCCGCACGAGCACCGGCGCGATCTGAGGGGGCTGCACGTCTTCTCGGCCTGGCTGAACCACTCGCGGATCGATCCGCTCCACACGATGGACATCCTCGTCGCGCCGGAAGGGCAGCCCCCGCACGTCCGCCACTACCTCTTCGACTTCATGGCGACGCTCGGCAGCGGCCTTACACGCGCCAAGCCGGTGTGGGAGGGACGCGAGAGCATCTACGGACAGGGCACGACGCTCCGCAACATCGCCAGCCTGGGCCTCTACACGCCTTCCTGGATGAGGGCGACCTATCCTGATCTGGCGTCGGTCGGTCGATTCGAGTCCGAAACGTTCGAGCCTGAGAAGTGGACTCCGCTGTACGAGGCAGCGCCGTTCGCCAACCGGCTGCCGGATGATGTGTTCTGGGCCGCCAAGCAGGTGATGGCGTTCAGCGACGAGGACATCAGGGCCATCGTCGAGGTCGCAAAGTACTCCGACCCGAAGGCCGAACGGTGGATTGCCGATCGCCTCATCGATCGCCGCGACCGGATCGGCCGGACCTACTTCGAGGGTGTGCTCCCGCTGGATGACTTCGCCGTGCGCGGCGACGAGCTGACGTTCAGGGATCTGGCAGTGCAGTATCGGTTCGTCGAGCCGCGCGCCTACCGTGTGGACTGGTGGCTGTTCGACAACCGGGCCGGCAAGCCGTCGTCTCCAATCGGACCGCCGACGCTGGAGCGGCGCGTTCCGCCTGGTGCGACCGCCGCGCCTGCGGGCAGTTACGTCATGGTGCGCTTGGTGGCCGAAGGGGCAGCGTTGGGGAAAGCGGTCGCGGTGTACCTGAGGAGCGAGCCGGGCGGCCTTCGCATCGTTGGTATCGATCGCGAATGGCCGCGGCGGAAGCTGGTGAACCCCCGCGTCGTGGAGCGGCCGGTCCGGAACCGTTACGCGGAACTCGATCCCGAGCGTCAGAAGTTGTTCGACGGCTACGCCCAGACGTTGAACACCAAGAGCGGTCAAATCCTGACGCCCGAGGAGCGGTTTCGGGCCCTCAGTCCCTCTGAGCAGACGACGTTCGACGGGATCACCCACGCGCTCATGCGCTCGTCACTCACCGACCAGGACGGACGTTCGTTGGGCCTGGCGTTGGACCTCGTGACGGGGGTCGAGCGAATCGCAGGCCAGCAGGCGGGCAAGGGCGCCGATCAGCAGTTCCGCCTCTACGTGACTCTGAGGCCGGACGCGCGCGACAGGCTGGACCGATCGCGGGAGTTCGACCGGGGCCACGAGAACGCGATCTATCACGCGGGCTATCCGCACTCTTACCGGCTGGGCGCGAACGTGCCGAGCATCCAGCTGTCGTTGTCGGAGGATGGTCTGAGCGCGGACGTCGACGTCGACTATCGCACGAGCAGAGCGCCGCGATCGCTTTTCAACGGGCACCTGACCTCGTCGAATTCGGACGTGCGTGCCGGCGATAACGCGCGGCGACACGATCGGCGCTGGACCGGGTTCGTCAACTGGTGGTCGGACATGTTCGGCGGCGTCAAGTTCCCGGATCGTGCAGAGGAAGCCGCGGGGGCGTTCGGTACCGCGCTGGCGAGGGCGCCCACGCCGCTCCCGCCCGACCGGCCGGCGAATGCCTCGATTCCCGAGTTGGCTGACGCCGTGCAGGAGTTCCTCGCCGACTGGCTGATCCGCCGCAATTACCGCGATGCCGAGGCGTTCCTTGCTCCCGACGTGCTGCCGTGCATTGCCGACTCTCTCGAGATGAATCCGAAGACTTCGCCGGACCGTCTCCGCCAGGCCAGCCTCCAGTTGCTCGAGCAGACCGCAAACACCTGGGGACGTCCGCGCGAGCTGTCCGAGGCGATGAACCCGGTCTTCCCCTGGGCGCCCAGCGTGCGGGTGCTTGCGCACGCGTTCGACCGGGACTTCACGATCGTCGACGCTCCCACGGAGATCGGCGCCCAGTACGAGTGCGGCGTCACCGTGCCGAAAGGGTTCAAGCCGACGGGCGCGCTGCAGTACGGGACGTACTACGGCGCCTTGCTGCAGGTTGTCACGGAGGGGCATCAGGGCGGAGCCATCGTGTTCGTGTGGCGCCGGGTCGCAGGCGAGTGGCGGATCGTGGCCTATCGGGCCGTCGACTAGCAGCTGGGTGAGAAAGCCTGATCAACGGGATCTCGCGGGGCCCGCTCAGTGCGCGGGCCTCGCGAGGTGCGTCGCTTAGCGGACCAAGCGCCGCCTGAGAGTCAGGGCGAGTCCGATCGCAAGCGACATGAGGCTCGCGAACCCGAGGAGCGGCCACGAGCTGGCGGTCCTCGGCAGCGTTCGGGCGGCCTGGGGAGCCGCCGCTGTCTGACCCGCTGGTGCTGCCGTGTTGGCTGTCGACTGGCTTGGTGCAGCGGCTGGTTTGGCCCCGCCGCGCAGCCGCGGCCCCGCCGCCAGCCGCCGTGCCGGCGTTCGCGAGAGTCGCCTGCACTTCCTTCTCGGTCAAGACCCGCGGCGGCGCTGACGTGATGAAGGTCGCGGTCAACTGATCGCCTTCACGGAATTCCGACACTTGCGCGGGCTTCCCAGCGCGCATGATCTTCACGCCTCGCTTGTCCACTTCTCCTTGTGAGAAACTTTGCACCACCCCCTGTGGGGTGCGCACGATGATCCCCGAACTTGAACGCACCACGACGGTGCCGTTCTTCACCTCGGTCACGGTTACCGGCGTGACCGTCGTTCGCGTCGTAATGGTCGCCGTGCCTTTCATGCCCACCGTCAATTCGCGCACGGACAACGGCTTGCCGTTGACCATGAAGCGAAAGTCGTCCGGGACCGTCAGCTCCCTGGTGCCTTCCGGCAGCCTGACGACCAGCTGGGTCCCATCAACCGCGAGCACTTCGAAGGCCTTGGTTTCGCTGGCGGTCGTCGTTTGCTGCGCCAGCGATACTACCGCCGTCAAACATACGAGCGCGGCGGCCATCATGATCTGACTCATTGCACGTGTCATAGCAGTCACTCCATTTCTGAATGTTTGCCCGAACTTTCAAGAGACGAGATCAGAACGCCGCGGCGAACTCTGGGCTTCCGGACCGGGGATCGAGGCGTGGTTAGCGGCTGACGGCGAGGATCCCTGCTGATCGCTTACTCGCACGGCACGTACGATGAACCGCTGTGGGGCCGAGCCGATGAAGTAGAAGGGATAGCAGGTGACCAGCGTCAGAGACCGTGTCGTCGTTGGATCCAGTACCTGACACCTCCTCCGGGTCGACGACCCAGGTGCGTTCGACGCGATAGACGTCGTTGCCCTCGGGCGTCTCGAGCTCGATTGTGTCACCCGGGGCGATGTCCTTCAGCCCCCGGAAGAAGCCGTCGCGGTGTCCGGCGATGCCCGAGTTCCCGTTCGTTCCCGGTTGTGCGGTGTCCTCGATGTGACCGACTGCGCGGTCGAGCGTGCGGTCGTCGGTGCCAGGCAGCACCGCCACTTCAAGTCGAATCTTCGGGATTCGGAGCACGGCGAGCGGAGCACCCGCCGGTCCACTCACTGCGTTACGCCAGGCGATGATGCGGTTGGGGGACCAGAGCGACTGGTCCGGCGTGTCGGCGTGCGACCCGACCACCCCGATGGCCGCGAACTGCTCGAGATCGTGCTGCGTTGAGGCGGCAACCCAGATGTGAAACGCGCCCCACCCCACCAGGCCGACAAGGCCCAGTGTCCAGCTCGTCCTCTCAGCGAGTCGTAGAAGCCGGCGACGTCGTCCTTCCATAGGCGACCCTCTGAAGCGCCCTGCACTCAAGGCTCACAGGTACATTCAACCGAACACCGCACTCTGGAGCACCCCGCGTGCCAGAACTGGGAGACCGAGAATATCCATGTTCACTGAGCATTTCAAGAGGTTGTCGCTGGTTTGCGCACAACCGTCGGCGACCTCATCCGGCCTGACGGAGGGCGTCCGGGATACCGTGGGCGGCGGCGGCCACGCAGTGTGCCCACCGCGTCGGCTTCACCTCGGCCGATCCGAGCACAGAGTGATGCATTTCCGCAACATGCCGTGGCGTTCGCGGCGGCAACCGCACCGAGGGCTCCGATATTTCGGATGTCGATGCAGACTCGTTCGCGCGATGGCGGCACAATCCATACGCCGCCGCGCGGCTCACGGATTGCAGGCTGCAGCGACCGAAACACTGAATCCAAAGGCGAAGCCGGCTCAACAGCAGAGAAGTCTGGAAACGGCATCGCCGAAGCTGTTGAAGAACGAGCCGGCCGCCGGTGATGGCCTCCGGACCGACCGGCGCGCACGGATTCGACACGTAGCAGGAGGGCGATATGAAGGTGACGTTATCGAGTGTGCTGCTGACCATGTCCCTCGTGGCGGGGACGAGCTCGGCGCTGAGCGCGCAGTCCAAGACGATTCCCGGCGAGATCGTGACGATCACGGCGACGGTCGAGGCCATTGACGCGACCACGCGCACGCTGACCGTCAAGAACTCGCAAGGGAACTTCGTACCGATCATGGTTCCCAAGTCGGTGGAGCGATTCTCTGAAATCAAGGTGGGAGATACGATCGCCGCTCGCTATTACGACAACATCGTTCTTCGCGTGAAGCCGGCGGGCGAAGCAGCCGTCGACACCACGACGGCGAACGTGACCAAGGGCAGCGGCGCCGCCCCCGTCGCCACGGCCGCGATGCAGCGAACGATCACCGCGACGATTGTCGCCATCGACAGCAAGGTGCCGTCGATCGCGTTCAAGGGCGAGAAGGTGAATTGGACGTACTCGTCGCGCGTCGAAGACAAGGCGGCCCTGGCGAAAGTCAAGGTCGGCGATCGCGTGGACATCACCTGGACGGAGGCGTTGACGGTGTCCGTGACGGCGCCGGCGAAGAAGTAAGACGATCGACTCGCTACTCAGACAGCGGCGCCTTCTGGCGCGGGCGCGCAGGCCGTCGGCCGGCGCGCCCCCTCTCGTAAAGACCTGTCCCACCTGCGTGCCGTCCTCGTAAACGGCAGAATCACATCGCACCAATGCAGAATCACACCGCACCAATACTGTCCGCGAGAACGTTTCACCGCGACCGCGACATCGGGACCGTCATTTGCACACGCCGAACCGTCGACTCGGTAGTCGCGCGGCCGTGACACGCGGGCACTCCCCACGATGGCGAGTCCCATCCTGCCCTCGGGAACAGCAGTAGGGTAGATTTTGGCAGCACCGTTCAAAATCCAGACTCAACAGGAGGTTGCAGCCGGCAGCTTCGATAGTGTTGCAGCGGTCACCGGACGGCCGCGGAAGCAGACGTGATGGATTTGATCTCCTGGATACTCTCGCGCATGCGCCCGTATCGGGGCCGCATGATTGTCCTCGCGGTCCTCGCGCTCGCGCAGATCGTACTCGGCGTCTTGAGCCCGTGGCCGCTGAAGCTGGTGGTGGACAACGTGCTCGGCGGGGAGCCGCTTCCTCCTGGCCTGTCCGAACCGATCCATGCGCTGGCGGGCGACGGCTCCGTGGGGCTGCTGATCGTGATCGTCGCGGCCGGCCTGCTGTTGCAGCTCGTCTCTCAGGTCGTATCGATGGCGGACACGCAGGTGCAGGTCGACACCGGGCAGCGGATGGTCTATTCGCTGCGCGCGAAGCTGCTCGCGCACCTGCAGGCGCTGGCCCTTCGTCACCACATCGCGACGCGCACGGCCGATTCGGTGTACCGCCTCGAGGCCGACGCGTACTGCGTGCACGACCTGGTGATGAGCGGCGTGCTGCCGCTATTCGTCGCCGTGCTGACCCTGGGCGCGATGTTCGGCGTCCTGCTGAAGCTGAATGTATCCCTGGCACTTCTGTCGCTGGCGGTCGTGCCGTTTCTCTTCGTCAGCCTTCGGTACTATTCGCGCCGCATGATCGATCGGGCCGAGCGCGTGAAGGAGCTCGAGTCGAAGCTGATCGAGCGGCTCTACGAGATTCTCTCGTCGATCAAAGTCGTCAAGAGCTTCGCGCGCGAGCCGCACGAGCTCGAACGGTTTTCGCAGTCGGGCGCTGACACGATGACCGCGCGCCTCAGCTATACGTGGCAGGAGTCCCTCTTCACGCTGCTGATATCGGCGATCACCATGACCGGCACGGCGCTCGTGCTGGGGGTCGGCGGATCGCTCGTCCTCAGCGGCGCGATCACGGTCGGCGAGCTGCTGGTGGCGATGGCCTATCTGGGGTCGGTGTATGGACCGCTGTCGTCGATCGCGCACACGACCGGGCTGCTGCAGAACGCGATCGCCAGCGCCCGGCGCGTCCGCGAGATTTTCGCCCTGGTACCGGAGAGCCACGACACTCCGGGCGCCGTGGAGGCGCCCGCGCACGCCGCCGAGATCCGTTTCGAGCATGTCAGCTTCTCGTACAGCGCGGATCGGGCGATCCTCGGCGACGTCAGCTTCGTGGCGCGGCCTGGGGAGATGGTGGCGCTCGTCGGCCTGACCGGCGCGGGGAAGTCCACGATGGTCAGCCTCATCCCGCGCTTCTTCGAGCCGACCCGCGGGCGCGTGCTGATCGACGGGATCGACGCGGGGCAGTATCGGCTGCAATCGCTGCGGGAGCGAATCGCGATCGTTCTTCAGGAGGCAGTGCTGTTCGGTGGAACGATCGCCGACAACATCCGCTACGGGCGTCTCGACGCCAGCGACGCGGACGTCGAGCAGGCAGCCAGGGCCGCGCATATCCACGAATTCATCATTCGTCTGCGTCAGGGCTACCAGACGCCGATCGCCGAGGCGGGCGCCAGCCTGTCGGGTGGGGAGCGCCAGCGCCTGAGCATCGCGCGCGCACTGCTCAAGAACGCGCCGATCTTGATCCTCGATGAGCCGACCTCCTCGCTGGACGCGCTTTCGGAAGGCGCCGTCTTCGCCGCGTTGAAAAAGCTGAAGAGCGGACGCACGACGATTGTGATCGCGCATCGGCTATCGACGATCCGTGACGCAAACCGCATTCTGGTCCTCGACCAGGGCCGCATCGTCGCCCAGGGCAGCCATGGCGAGTTGCTCGCGTCGAGCGAGCTGTATCGTCGGATGTGCGCGCGGCTCAGCGTGGGCCGTTCGCTCGACGACCCGGAGACGGTCGACGAGTTGATGCAGGCCGGCTGATTCTTAGCGCCGGCCCGGACCCCAGGATTCGACCGCCCCCCTCCCCTCCCCCCTCTCCCCGATGTCGCGTATGGCTCAGCTGTCCCCATACTGCACGTGCGCGCCTGCAATTGCACGGCGCGCCCATAACTTTGTAACGGTGACGGGACCCCGATCCGATACAATCATCGTCGCCATCTCATCCTCAAAGAATTCGTGAGCGGGCTTATGTCACAAGCGTGTGTACGGGTGCGCGCCGTGTTTGTTCGTCAGCAATACGAGAAATGAAGAAGAGGAACAGAACCAGCGCCAATTGCGGCCGCCTGCTGGAGCTCATGCTGGTGCGCAACGTCGGCCACCTGATGATGAGCGACGCTGTGCTCGACCGTGACGGCGAGCCCGTGCCCGAGGGCATCCTCGACGGCATGATCACGAGCCTGATCGCGCTCCACGACCTCAAGGGCCGCGGCCGCTATCGCAACTCGCGGGCGGGCTCGATCTACATCGTCAAGCCGAAGATGCACGGGCCCGCCGAGGTCGCCTTCACCGACGAGCTGTTCGCGCGCATCGAGGACGCGCTCGGCCTCGAGCGCTACACGATCAAGATGGGCATCATGGACGAGGAGCGGCGCACCACGGTCAACCTCGAAGGCGTGCATCCGCGCGGCCCGCGACCGCGTCGCGTTCATCAACACGGGCTTCCTCGACCGCACCGGCGACGAGATCCACACCTCGATGGAAGCCGGGCCGATGATCCGCAAGGGCGACATGAAGGGCGCCGTCTGGATCCAGGCCTACGAGGACTGGAACGTCGACGTCGGCCTCGCCTGCGGCCTCGCCGGGCGCGCCCAGATCGGCAAGGGCATGTGGGCGATGCCGGACCGGATGGCCGCGATGCTCGAGGCCAAGATCAGCCACCCGAGGCCGGCGCCAGCACCGCCTGGGTGCCCTCGCCGACCGCGGCGACGCTGCACGCGATCCACTATCACGAGGTCGACGTCGCGGCGCGCCAGAAGAGCTTGAAGTCGCGGCAGCGCGCGAGCCTCGACGACATCCTGTCGCTCCCGGTCGCCGAGCGCCCGAACTGGCCGGCGGACGCGATCCAGCAGGAGCTCGACAACAACGCGCAGGGCATCCTCGGCTACGTCGTGCGCTGGGTCGACCAGGGCGTCGGCTGCTCGAAAGTGCCCGACATCAACGACGTCGGCCTGATGGAGGACCGCGCGACGCTGCGCATCTCGAGCCAGCACATCGCCAACTGGCTGCACCACGGCGTGTGCAGCGAGGCGCAGGTGCGGGCGACCCTCGAGCGCATGGCGGCGGTGGTCGACGGCCAGAACGCCGGGGACCCCTCGTACCGGCCGATGGCGCCCGACTTCGCGAGCAGCATCGCGTTCCAGGCGGCCTGCGATCTGGTGTTCGAGGGCGCGAGCAGCCGACCGGCTACACCGAGCCGATCCTCCACCAGCGCCGGCGCGAGGCCAAAGCGGCCGCGGGCTGAACCTTGCCGCCGCCGTCCCGGCGGCGCACGGGTCGGCGCGTCGTCGACGCGCGGCGTGAACCAGACGTAGTCGTAGGGCAGGTCGTCCCCGGCGTCATCGAGATCGTCCTCGACCTCGATCAGCCCGATGCTGACGATCCTGGCAGCGGGCCGCAGCCGCGCCAGGTACCAGGGCACGCCGCGATCCTTGCGGACGTGGCCGTTGCCGGCGATCAGCACGCCGCCCGCGCGCCCCGCGACCGTCGCGAGACGATCGGCCATCATCGCGTCGCGCGCCCGCTGCACGCGGTACAGGCCCGCGACCACCGGCTCGGGCGCACCGCCGCAATGCGCCTCGCGCAGCTCCTGCGCGAGCCCCGCCGCGAGCGCATCGGGCAGCCGCCGGTCGAGCCCGGTGCGGCGCACCATCGCCATCTGCAGCACGCCGGGCCGGCGGCGGAACACGGCATCTTTTGCGCGTCGGGACAGGTCCGCCGCGACGACGTGAGCACCCTGCGCGAGCGCGGCCTCGGCGATCGGCCGGTAGAAATGCGAGTCCGGCCAGCCGAGCTCCGCCCAGCCGACCGCGGCCAGCCGGCGGCATCGCCGGGCCGGGCCTGCAGGCCCTCCACCAGCGCGAACTGCCGGTCGCTCGGGATCATTTCGAAGGCGACCACGCGCGGCCGTGGCGATCAACTGCCTGCAGCGCGCGCGCTCAGCAGCGCCTGCAGACGATGGTGGTCGCGATCGCCGTGGCGCTCGCCGA